>NZ_CP082275.1:2505772-3758658 GCF_023746615.1 Grimontia kaedaensis
ACCAGTGCCGGTTTCACCTTGAATCAGGAGTGGCGCATCCAACGTGGCAAATTTCTTTGCCTGATTGACCAAAGTGCGGAATTTGCTTGACTGCCCGACCAGATGCTCAAAACCATGTTCACCCGGCGTACGATATAACGTCGTTGGCAGATGGTTCATGGAAACTTGCTTGAGCTGTATTACCGCGCTGGCAAGCACGTCTTTGTCTTCACTGTCGGTTACATATACTGGCATCACTTCCATCAGGTAGTCCATACCTGAAAGCACTACCTGGCGATGGATTTGACCGGCGTTATCGCGCTCCAGCCAATGAGTGAAGTTGAAATCAGGGAACACACTGTTGGCCGTTTCGCCAATCAGGTCAGATTCTTCGCTACCCATCAAACGCAATGCGGCCTTATTTGCCATATCGACTTTGCCACTGAGATTGACCGAAAAGACGGGGTCGCTCAGTGTTTCGAGCAATGCGCGCAGTTCACGGTGTTCGCGCTCGGCTGGCAGAAATTGAATTTTCCGCACATCAGTCACACCGCTGATAAGACGGATTTCCGACATCAATTGCCTGAACTCTTCGAATTCTATTTCGGGGCAGTTGAGATAGATAATGCCGACCTGGTCAATTTCGATACCACGCAAGTCAATGTTACGACGTGCCAGAATGTCGAGGAGTTCGCGGGTTAATCCAAGTCGATCTTCGCAAAAGACCTGTAATCTCACGGTAGTGTCCTGTATGCAGTGGGGCTGACGGCATCCTGTATACCGGTGTCAGCCGCGTTGAAATGAATAGTCGTTGAGGTTAAACCCTCTAATCCCTGAAAGCGTGAAATATTCAATTAGCCGTATAAAAAAGTGTCAGGAATTGTTGACAGTGAAAGGAGTGTGCGCCTCTCAGGCCATTGAGTCAAGCGGTGCCAATGAAAACGTGAGAGAGCTAATCCTCTCCCTGCAAAAGGAAAACAGCGCCATTGGTGCCAGGGGCTGTTGACCTTTGGTGATGTTTTTTTGCAGCAGTTTGTGGGGATTTTGTGCAAGGCAGAGGCTTCGATGTGTAGCTCGCCTACATGAGAAGCCGATAACGCAGTAGAAATTCCCCACAAACGCTGCCCGAAGGGTTCGACTACGCGTCCCGAACCCTATGCGCTTTATGCTTGCTAGGCGGCATACACCTCGCCGCGCCTAAAGCGCTTATGGCGTGAACAAAATTCAACCACCAAAGGCCAACAGCCCCTAGTTTCCTGGAGTCAGTTTGGTGAGTAACTGCTTACGCATGTCAGACAGCTTTGGGGCGTTTGTACCAATGTAAGGCATTGGGCGCATCACAGACATGGCTTTGTAACCGAGTCTTGCCGTCAACAGCCCAACACCCAGCCCTTGCGCTGCTCTTGCGGAGAGCTTGCCCGCAATATCGACCGAAAGCAGGTCCGTGCCGATATCTGTGATCGCTTCACTGGCGCCAGCAAATGCCATGTTAGCTAACACTAACTTGAGTAATCGAATGCGCGACCAGTAGCCCAGCTTCACACCGTACACGGTAGAAATTTGCTCCAATAGTCTGAAGTTACGCCATGCCACCAGCAGCATGTCGGCGATCGCCAACGGGCTAAGTGCAACCATGACCGCAGCTTCTGACGCATATTTGGTCACCATTTTTTTTGCGCGAACGTCTTGCTCTGTCACCACCATCTGGTCGTAAAGCTCGAAGACTTCGCGGTCATTGTGCGTCGCCGCCAACGACGTCTGCCATTTGTCATAGCCTGCGGTCAGTTCAACGCCTGACTGTTTTGAAAGCTTCTCGCAGACGCCTTTTGCTTTGCCGATGCCTTCAGCCGCCATAATAGCAGTGACTTCATCACGTTCGTCCTGTCGGCCTTTTAGGCGACGGAGTGCCAAAAATTCGCGCCCCAATGCGCCTAAGCCCATCGCTGCTATACCAGCAACAAAACCGCTCCAGCCGACCGTCAGCCAATCTCCGGTCTGCACTGCTGTCCATACAGAATCAACCGTTTGCCAACAGACCAAACCAATACCTGCTACTGCCAGCGCGCGCAATCCCCAACGTTTTTTTCTGGGAGAGGTTAGAGTCGCTTCCAGTGCTTTTTCGGCATCACTTTCTTCTTCCACGCTGGTGACAGCAAACGATGTGTTGTCCTGCTCAAATTGACGTTGAAGCGTCAGCTCAGGCAATTCATCCTGTTGTTTTTCAGGCTCATCAAACACGACGGCTTTTTTATAATCGTTCATCTCGCCTCCTACCTCAGTTTGTCGCCCAGCAAATATTGCAATGCCTTGTCCACGCGAATATGCGGCAAAGGCTCGTCTACATCGGTTTGCATCGGTCGGAACTGACGAAACTCGAATTGGTTATCCTGCCAGAAGGACTCTCCCGGTAACCTCGACGGCACATCACCCGGGTACATCAACATTGGCTCACCATTTTCCAACGTTCCACGCAGTGCAGACATGGTTTCACCCTGATGATTGACCATGCCAGGCTCAGTCGCTTGAATAGAAGCGAGGCTGACACACTCCATATCGATACCCTCAAACGAGGCAGTTTGCCAGGCTTCATGGATCAGCTGCTGAAGCAGAGAAACCAGATTCGGATGTTGGTCTGGCGTCACATGATCGGCTTTGGTCGCTGCAAACAGTATCTTGTCGATACGCGGAGCAAAAAGCCGGCGCAGCAAACCGCTTTTTCCGTAGCGGAAGCTTTGCATTAGCTGCTCCAGAGCCATTCGCATATCGTTAAACGACGCTGGCCCCGCATTCAGTGGTTGCAGTGTATCCACCAGCACGATCTGTCGATCGACTTTAGAGAAATGCTCTTGATAGAAGCCTTTCACAATATGCTGGCAGTAGTAATCGTATCGCTGTTTCAGCATGGCGTAGTTGCTGCCTTTCGGCGCGTTCGCCAGTTGGCTCTCACCATACTGATTGTCAACCAATGGGAAAAACTGGAGCACGGGTGCACCTGCATATTCGCCCGGTAACACAAATCGGCCCGGTTGCACCCAATGCAGTCCCCCTTCTTCCTTGCAGGCATGGAGGTAAGCAGTAAATTTCTCCGACATCTCGCCAATCAGTTTTTCATCGGCATCCGCTAACGGGTCGAAGCTGTTGATCGCTTCCAGCCAATCCTCTGCCAGTTCTTTGCGCTTACCGGTCAAGATGCCACTTTGTTTACGCGACCATTCATCAAAACTCATGGAAAGCAGCGGCAAATCAAGCAGCCATTCGCCTGGATAATCAACGATATCGAGATACAGCGTCGCCGTATCCTGCAACAACTTCATCGCCCCTTTTTCAGGTCGATAACGGATTTCCAGCCTGATCTCGCTGACATCGCGCGTTGGAGAAGGCCATGTTGGCGGATGCGCGCGCAATGATTGAATGCCAAGATCGTAGTCAAAGGCGGGAATATGCAGCTGACTCTGCTGAACACGTCGCGCACCGAGAACACGTCCTTCGCGGACAGGCGCAAACAAAGGCATGCGCGGATTGGTCGCGCTGTGCAGCAACTGATTGATGAGTGAGGTGATAAAGGCGGTTTTACCGGCACGGGAAAGTCCCGTCACTGCAAGGCGAACATGTCGGTCGAGACTACGGCTCACCCATTTATTCACCTGACGCTTCACTGAATTCATAAATAGCAGCACCCCTCAAAAGATAAATCCCCCGCGATAAAAGCGGGGGATAACGTCATCATGGATTTTGATTAGAGCTTTTTGAACTGTCGATTCAATTCGTACTCTTTTGATGTTACATACGCTTCCATTTTGGCAACGTCGTGTTCCATCTCTCCCATTTCATTATCAATATCAGCCAGCAATTGGCTTGCTGATTTCCCTTGTTGCCAAGGTTTTTGTTTCACTTGATGCTCCTTGTAATGGAAAGTCCGCTTTGCCTCTTCCGGCGGCATTTTTTCAAGGATGAGCATCGCAGCAATGTATGCCACGATAACGAAAAAGCCCAGTCCCATCAGAAATGCCGTCACAGTCAGGATCCTCACTAACCAGATTTCCATCCCAAAGTAATCGGCGACACCTGCACAAACGCCACCGATCTTCCCGTTTACAGGATCACGATACAACGTTTTGCTCATTGTCTATGTCTCCAATTTGGCGCTTCCTCATCAAGAATGCGCTCCAGAGAATGAATGCGGTCTTGCAATGCTTCCGCACGATTTGCCAGGGCTTGCAATTGCTCAAACTCATCACCACTCAAGCCCTGGCCGACTTGTCGTTTACTGCGGTAGTGGAGCCACAACCACAGTGGTGCAACGAATACAAAAAACACCACCAGTGGAATTGAAAGAAACGCCATTGACATGCCTACTCCTTACCTTTTGTGAGGGGCTTATTCTTTGTCCTTAAGTTCCGCTTTCATGCGCTCAAGTTCTTTTTCGATTTCGTCCTGCGCTTGCAGGTCTGCAAATTCGTCTTCAAGACGCTTACCTTTACCGATGCTGTAGCTGTCTGCTTCTGCTTCCAGCTCATCAATGCGGCGCTCGTATTGCTCGAACTTTGCCAGTGCTTCATCAGTGCGGCCAGTATCGAGTTGGCGACGAACATCGCGGCGTTTGCCGGCTGCTTCGCGGCGAATTACCAGCGCTTGCTGACGGGCACGGGTTTCTGCCAGCTTGGTTTCAAGCTCAGCGATCTCGTTACCCAATTTACCGATAGTTTCTTCGACCAGATTGTACTCTTCTTTGAGAGTCAGCAAGACATCGTGCACTTTTTGCTTTTCAATCAGTGCTGCGCGAGCCAGATCTTCACGAGACTTCTGAAGTGCTAGCGTCGCTTTTTCCTGCCAATCGGTCAGTTGACGCTCAATGCCTTCGATTTTACGCGCCAGTTCTTTTTTGTCTGCCAGCGCACGTGCTGAAGAAGTGCGAACTTCAACCAGTGTGTCTTCCATTTCCTGAATGATCAGGCGAACCATTTTTTGTGGATCTTCTGCTTTATCCAGCAGTGAATTGACGTTAGCGTTAACAATATCTGCAAAGCGAGAGAAAATACCCATTGTGATGCTCCTTATTGCCGAATGCGCTCTGTGCGCTTACAGGTGAGGGAAAACCTCATTTTCCAGATATATATCAAGCCCCGTGCCAACTTTTATATCCTATAAATTACAACAAGTTAACTCATTGCGTGCATTTTCCTCTCATAAGGGTATGATGAAATAAACTAACAGTTGGCAAATTTCACCATGCAGAAACCTGACAACCTGATTGGCGAATCCGATCACTTCCTTTCCGTTCTCGATCATGTCTCCCGTCTTGCGCCGCTCGACCGCCCCGTTCTGATTCTGGGGGAGCGAGGCACAGGTAAAGAGCTTATCGCCAAACGCCTGCATTATTTGTCACGCCGTTGGGATGGACCGCTGGTCACCCTGAACTGTGCAGCATTAAGTGAAGGCTTGATTGACTCTGAGCTGTTTGGCCATGAAGCCGGTTCATTCAGTGGCGCAAAAGGAAAGCACAAAGGTCGTTTTGAGCGGGCGGAAGGCGGCACTCTGTTTCTGGACGAATTAGCAACATCACCACTTGGCGTTCAGGAAAAGCTCCTTCGTGTCATCGAATATGGCGAATATGAACGCGTGGGCGGCAGTGATGTGTTGAGCGCTGATGTCAGGCTAGTCTGTGCAACCAATGAGAATTTGCCTCAGATGGCCGACGACGGTGAGTTTCGTGCTGACCTGCTCGACAGGCTTGCTTTTGATGTTATCCATCTTCCACCGCTTCGTGAGCGTCAGGGAGACATTCTGCTTCTCGCCGAATATTACGCACTGAAGATGTGCCGTGAACTCGGTTACAGCTACTTTTCCGGCTTTTCGACGGAAGCGGTGAAGCTACTCAATACCTATCGCTGGCCCGGTAACGTACGTGAACTGAAGAATGTTGTGGAGCGCGCCATATACCGTCACGCTGACGAAGACAGCGAGATTGACGCGGAAGACATTCAACTCGACCCGTTTAAAGCCCCTTGGCGAAACGAGAAGACTAATGAGAAAACGGAGTCGAAATCAGAAATCACCTTCCCACTCGACTTGCGTCAATGGCAGCAAGAGCAAGAAAAGGACATTGTTGAAAAAGCGATGGAACAGGCACGTTTTAATCAACGACGCGCCGCAGAGCTGCTTGGCTTGAGCTACCATCAAATAAGAGGGTTGCTGCGAAAATACAATCTGGTTGGTGAGGAAAACACCGATTCAGTATAAGTTTTTCGCCAATTGTACTGAAATTACCCAGATATTTGCGCCGCCACTTGGTGACTCCGTTGCTTCAGTGGTAAATTAAAACACTTAACTTTATCACCTAATCATTGGCTTATGAGCGCTTTAGGCCGCTTGCTACTGGCAAGCGTAACCATCCTCTTCTTAGCAGGGTGTGAAGATCCGTTCTCCGACAACGCTGCGCGTAACCGTGGTTTCATTTATTGCGGCCCGGGTCAACCTAACACCTTTAATCCACAGTTGACCGATGGCGGCCTGACCGCTGATGCGCTCTCCAGCCAAATCTATGATCGGCTTCTTCAGCTTGACCCACAGACTTACAAACCTGTTCCTATGTTGGCGCAGAGTTGGGAAGTAAGCCCAGATGGTAAGGAATACGTTTTCAATCTCCGCCAGAGTGCCAGTTTTCAAGTTACAGACTGGTTCATTCCCCACCGCGGCGTAAATGCAGAAGATGTGGTTTTCAGCTTTAAAAGATTGATTGACCCAGAGCATCCTTTCCACACGGTTTCAGGCGGCGACTATCCGTGGTTTGAAAGTATGGACTTTGCTGGGTTAATTGATGATGTCATTGCACTTGATGACTACACAGTCAAATTCGTACTGTCTCGACCAGATGTTTCATTCCTGTCTACCCTCTCTACAACCTATGCGGTCATTCTTTCTGCGGAATATGCTGAACACCTTTTAACCAAGGGGACGCCAGCCAAAATTGACTCGCACCCTGTCGGCTCAGGAGCATTTTATCTGGACGAATACGAGCCTCACCGCTTCATTCGATTGAAAAGACATTGGGGATACTGGAATGGTGCTGCGCCTATGGAGCAAATCGCCTATGACATCAGCAATCGCGGAACAGGTTCACTAAGTAAGCTCATCACACGAGAGTGTGATGTGCTTTCGTCCCCCATTGCGAGCCAGCTTTCGGTTATAGAAAATAACCCTGACTTTGTTCTTGCCTCACAGACTGGTATGAACGTCGCTTTTCTGGCGCTCAATACCCGCCACCCCGCGCTTTCTGAATTGGAAGTTCGTCAGGCTATTAGTCTGGCAATCAACCGCGATGCTCTCATTCAGTCGGTTTACTACGGTACGGGAACACCTGCGACTGGCATGTTGCCACCCATGTCATGGGCGTACAATGAAAAATCTTCCGTTGCTTTTGACCCTCAACTCGCCCTAAGCCTGATGGCAAAAGCCGGTTATCGTCATGGCTTTGACGTGGATCTGATTGTGCCTTTAACGCCCAAAGCCTATAACCCAAGTCCCAGAAAAACGGCGGAGTTAATTCAGGCGAATCTGGCTCCAATTGGTATCACGGTCAATATCATTGCGCTCGAAGACATCAACCGTAAGTTACTGCGTGATGACATTGATGAGCTTGGTATGGTGTTAACCGGATGGATTGCAGATAACGGTGACCCAGATAACTTCCTGAGGCCATTGCTCTCCTGCAACGCCAAATTCACTGGCTGGAACCTCTCCAACTGGTGCAACCGTTATTTTGACCGCTTCATTGATTCTGCAATTGCCACCGACGAGCGAAACGAGCGCCGCAATCTTTATTTGAAGGCACAGCGCATTCTTAATGAGCGTATGCCAGTGATCCCACTGGCACACGGTGTTCACTACCAGGCGCGAAATGCGTCACTTCAGGGCATCACGTTAAGCCCGTTTGGAGACAAGTCTTTTGCTAACGTATCCAGGAGCCGCTGATCTATGTTGATCTACGCAATTCGCCGGCTCAATCTTTTCATTATCACGCTGCTGATCCTAAGCATGATCGGCTACAACATCGTCAAGCTCGACCCACTCTCAGTGTTTAATCAATACGAATATTGGGCAGGTTGGGCGCAGTATCTGCGCGAGATCATGCAAGGTGATCTCGGTATTGCTGCCAATGGCCAACCGGTGACAGAGTCTTTATCCCGAGTATTCCCTGCAACACTGGAACTTTGCTTCTTTGCTTTCCTAGTAGCCTTGTTACTGGGTATTCCATTTGGCACTTTAGCAGGCATTCGCCGTGGTTCTTCCACAGACATGGTCATTTCATCGCTCACGCTGGTGACTTTCTCCATGCCGATCTTCTGGATGGCTATACTGATGATAATGGTGTTCTCGCTCTATTTGGGCTGGTTGCCAGTATCAGGCCGTTACAACTTGCTTTTCGAAATCCCAACCATTACCGGTTTTGCGTTCGTTGATGTGCTGCTGTCCAATCATCCACAGCGCAGTCAGGCGTTGGAGGACATTATCCGCCACCTCATTATGCCGACACTAGTGCTAGCTGTGGCGCCAACAACCGAAATCATCAAGCTATTGCGTGACTCCGTTGCAGACGTGATGAGCCAAAACTACATCAAGGCAGCAGCGACTAAAGGGTTGTCTAAATCAGAAATCGTCATGCGTCATGTGCTGAAAAATGCCCTACCGCCAATTATTCCTAAGTTCGGGATACAGATTTCTACCATGATGACCTTTGCCATCATTACAGAGTCAGTTTTCAACTGGCCGGGTATTGGTACCTGGCTGTTGGATGCACTGAGCTTCCAGGACTATGTAGCCGTACAAGCTGGTGTGCTTGCCGTTGGCAGTGTTGTTCTTATCGCGAATATTTTCTCTGATCTCACCGGAGCTGCGATCAGCCCTCTGGCAAGGAAGGAATGGTATGCCCTCAAATAGTGTTTATTTAGAAGAGCGCATTCCAACGCAACTTGAGCGCTCATGGAAAGCGTTTCGGGAAAATACCCTTGCGGTGTTCGGCTTCTGGTGTCTGTGCATTTTGCTTTTGGTCACCATCTTGGCACCTTGGATTGCCCCTTACGGCGCGCAGTTCCAGACTGGTGAGCTACTCATGCCACCTTCTTGGGACACCAAAGGTACAGTTGATTACTTTCTGGGTACAGACGATCTAACGCGGGACATGCTTTCCCGGCTGATTGAAGGATCCCGACTCACCTTTGGCTATGCGGTACTTGTCGCTTTAGCAGCAGGTGTTCTGGGTGTACTTATCGGTATTCTAGCAGGTATGACTTCGGGTCTGAAATCCAGCTTCCTAAATCACCTATTAGACACAGTGCTGTCTATTCCCTCCCTACTGTTGGCAATCATTGTGGTTGCGTTTCAAGGTCCCGGGGAGCTGAGTGTTTTGCTGGCGGTATGGCTAGCATTAATCCCACGCTTTATCCGCGCGGTCTACACTGCGGTCCATGCGGAAATGGAAAAAGAGTACATTCTGGCAGCGCGTTTGGATGGGGCGAACAGCTTCTATTTACTGTATCACTCCGTATTACCTAATATTCTGGTAACACTGAGCACAGAATTGACCCGCGCGATTTCGGTAGCCATTCTAGATATTGCAGCACTGGGCTTTCTTGGTCTCGGCGCACAGGCACCGTCTCCGGAATGGGGCGCAATGCTGGGCGATTCGATCGAACTAGTATTCACCGCACCTTGGACGGTGACCTTGCCAGGACTGGCTATCATGATCAGCGTACTTGTCGTCAACCTGGTGGGTGATGGCATTACTCAAGCGATTAATGCGGGGACAGAATAATGCCGTTGTTAGATATTCGACACCTGACGATAGAAATCGAAACACCGCAAGGTCTGGTCAAAGCGGTCGACCGGATGAGCCTGACCATCAGTGAAGGTGAAATCCGTGGTTTGGTCGGTGAATCAGGCTCGGGTAAGAGTCTGGTAGCTAAAGCCATCTGTGGTGTCACTAAAGATAACTGGCGCGTCACTGCAGATCGCCTTCGCCTTGGTAATATTGACCTTCTTGCCCTTCCTGCACGTGAACGACGCCACGTTGTCGGCAAAGACATTGCGATGATTTTCCAAGAGCCTTCGACCTGTCTCGACCCATCTGAACAGGTGGGCTATCAGTTGGAAGAAGCCATTCCTTCTGACTCATTCAGCGGGAGTTGGTGGCAAAGACTTTCGTGGCGCAAACAGCAGTCCATCGCGCTGCTGCACAAGGTGGGAATTAAAGACCACAAGCGCATCATGAAGAGCTATCCGTATGAACTCACGGATGGTGAGTGTCAGAAAGTCATGATTGCGATGGCTATTGCTAACCGCCCTCGCCTTTTGATTGCTGACGAACCAACCAACGATTTGGACCCGATCACACAGGCTCAAATCTTCCGCCTGCTCAGCCGTACCAACCAGTTGGCAAATACTACCATTTTGCTGATCAGCCACGACCTGACTACCGTGACCCAATGGGCGGACCGAATTACCGTGATGTATTGCGGGCAATCTGTTGAATCAGCAGGGCGAAAACAGATCCTGCAAGCGCCTCATCACCCTTATACAGATGCGCTCCTTCGCGCGATGCCGGACTTCAGTCAGGACATTCCGCACAAGAGTAAACTGGAAGCCTTACCCGGCTCGATTCCTCCTTTGCAGCATTTGCCAATAGGCTGTCGTTTAGGCCCCCGTTGTCCTTACGCCCAGCGCAAGTGTGTAGAGGTTCCTCGGACGCGCAAAGTGAAAAATCATAAGTTCGCCTGTCATTTCCCACTCAATATGGAAGTCAAAAAGCATGACCGCACTGCTTGAAGTCGATGGCTTGTGTAAAAACTATCAATACCGCACAGGTCTTTTCACCAAGCGGGTGATAGAGGCGGTAAAGCCTGTTTCTTTCTCCATAGAAGCAGGCGAAACCCTGGCATTTATTGGTGAGAATGGTTCCGGTAAATCTACCCTTGCCAAGATGCTCGCTGGCGTGGTGTCACCAACGGGTGGTGAGATTCGTGTGAATGGCGAAGTGTTGGGCGCAAGCGATTATCAAACCCGCTGTAAACTTATCCGGATGATTTTTCAGGATCCCAACACATCATTGAATCCACGAAACCAGATAGGGCAAATTCTCGAAGCGCCACTTAAGCGAAACACCAATATGACGCCCCAAGAACGCGAAAGACGTGTTGTCGATACGCTACGTCAGGTGGGACTGCTCCCCGAACATGCCTACTTCTACCCACAAATGCTGGCAACTGGTCAAAAGCAACGTGTATCCCTCGCTAGAGCCCTAATCCTTCAGCCTTGTGTTATCGTCGCAGATGAAGCATTGAACGGACTGGACATGTCGATGCGTTCGCAGATCCTCAACTTACTTTTAGAGTTACAAGAGTTGATGGGACTTTCCTATGTTTATGTGTCTCAGCACATGGGAGTCGTGAAGCATGTCGCCGATAAAGTCATGGTGATGCAAAACGGCGAAGTCGTTGAGTCTGGTACTGCCCAGCAGGTCTTTACTGCCCCTGAACACGCATTGACGCAAAGACTGATAGAAAGCCACTTTACTGCGCCAACACTCGACAGGCGTTCGAGATACCATATGGCCTAATGCGAAAAAGCCCTGCAATGCAGGGCTTTTTATTAACTTCTCAAATACTATTGGCGTTATGCCAATGATGCATTGATTTCCGTTAGCACAGCCATTGGGTCTGCAGCTTGGGTGATCGGACGACCAATGACCAGATAATCAGAGCCAGCCGTTACTGCCTCTACCGGTGTCATGATACGTCGTTGGTCACCCGCATCGCTGCCCGCAGGACGAATACCAGGCGTCACCAGCTTAAATTCCTGACCAAGCGCGCTTTTCAACATAGCAGACTCATGCGCTGAACAAACCACACCATCAAGGCCGCTGTTACGGGTCAGCGTTGCCAGCGACATCACATGTTCCTGTGGCTCGCGGCTAATACCGATACCCGCCAAATCGCTTTGCTCCATGCTGGTCAGCACCGTTACGCCAATCAGCATTGGTTTATCTTTACCATAAGGTTCAAGCGCTTCACGTGCTGCCACCATCATGCGCTCGCCACCACTGGCGTGAACATTCACCATCCAAACACCCAGTTCTGCTGCTGCAGCAACCGCTCGCGCACAGGTATTTGGAATGTCATGGAACTTAAGGTCAAGAAAGACAGTGTGTCCACGCTCGTGCAGTTTACGAACGTAGTCAGGACCATACAGGGTAAACATTTCCTTACCCACTTTCAGGTGACAACTGCCTGGCTCGATGCGATCGACAAACGCCAGCGCCTGATCAATGTTTGGGTAATCCAATGCAACAATTACTTTAGGGTCCTGCATTCCTATTTATTCTCCGTCTAGGCCTCGTATCGGTTTTATCGACCCCCACCCTTTACAGGACGGACAATGCCAGTAAAGCGAGTGAGTCGAAAAGCCACACTTTCGACAGCGATAGTGTGGCTTCACTTTTAATTGTTCCTCTACCAAGTGCTTCAGTGTGTTCAAGCTGGTTTTACCGCGGCCTTCTTCTGCTTGTTCTACGTGCAGTTGCATCAGCTTATGGAAGCCTTTCATGGTAGGATTTTTCGTCAACTGACGGGTGAGGAAGCTTTGCGCCATGGCCGCATTTTCATGGTCGCTGATAATATCAGACATCATCAGTTCTGCTGAAGCACCAGTGTTCTTTTCGATGCAGCTTTTTAAAAAGCGAACCAAGGACATTTCTTTGCCCATTTCGCTATAACATTTATCTAGCAATGGCAGAGCTTCACTAACAAAATCAGGGTCTTGCTCTAGAACTTGCTCAAGGACTCTCGCTGCATCTTTATAGTCTTCATTGCCAATATCAAGACGGGCAAGCATTAGAGAAGCGCGCACACAAGCTTTGTCAGTAGTCAGGGCTTTCTTAAGAAGTTGACGAGCACCTTTCTCATCATTATCGCCCATAGACTGCATCGCCAGCTCACAGTAGAAATGGGAAATATCGCGCTTGAGTTTGCTCTTACCACCTTTAACCAACTTGCTAGCTATATCGATCGCCTTTTCCCATTCGCGGGTTTGTTGATAAATGGCAAGAAGTTGCTGGAGGGCAAATTCTTTGTAGTCAGGTTCATCGACGAGTTGGTGGAAAATCTTTTCTGCTCGGTCAAAAAAGCCGGCAACCATATAGTCTTTGGCAAGCTGTTGAAGCGCAAGGTTACGCTGGTCAAGCGTGAGATTTGGACGGGCAATCAGATTTTGGTGAATACGAATAGCACGGTCTACCTCTCCGCGGGAGCGGAAAAGGTTACCGAGAGCAAGGTGGGTGTCTATCGTCTCGTTATCGACCTGGAGCAGTTCTATAAAAAGGTCCACCGCTTTGTCAGATTGGTCTGACAGAAGAAGGTTAAGACCTGCGACATATTGTCTTGATAGATGATGCGACTGATCCTGTCTACGATGACGAGCATTCCTGTTACCCATATACCAACCGTAACCGGCGGCAATTGGCAGCAACAGAAACAGCAGCTCTAGCATTTACGCTTATTCCTTAACAGGGTCCGTACGCAGTTTGTCCAACTCTTGACGCTGCTTGTTTACCTGCTTTTTCAACATAGCTGCTGACATACGTGCTTTTAAGTAAAGCATGCCGCAAATCAACCAGCCAAGCGCAAAACCAGTGCCAAAGACTACGCCCAAAAGTAGAGATAATCGAAACTCTCCCTGTGCCACCAGATAATTGAAGTTCACGACTTCCTGATTCTGTGCACCAAGGGCGAGTGTGATAAGAAAACACAGGACGAGTAATACGATACCAATAATCTTCACAGTCACTCCCTCATTATTCTCTCCGGTTCAAGATGCTCAACATGTTGCATCAAACACTTACCGGACTCTTATACCTAAATCCCCTCGGCAACTGCGATGCCCAGAAGAAGAGATTTGGGTATATACCTAAATAACCTGAAGATACAGGATTCAGCGAGTTTGACTGGCGTTGTGATCGCGGCGTTCCTTTGTAGGTGTAGTCACCTCCATCAAAAAGGAGCAACAAAGAGCACGGCGTCAGTCAATTCGCCCGAAGGGAGGCCATCAATGCGCTCACTTCTTCGTTAAATTCTGCGGAAATAGAATCACTATTCCTCGCCAAATTTGCCTTGAATTGAACGCATTGATGACCTCTGAATGCGCGCATCTTCAAGTTGTTTGGGTATATATGTGATTATGCAGCAATTTGGCTTGTCAGACCATTGCAATGGGCATAAAAAAAACGGCATACGAATAGCATGCCGTTTTTTTATTCGAAATCGAATCAGCTAATGTTGACTCGGTCGCGAAGCTCCTTGCCTGGTTTGAAATGAGGGACGTACTTGCCGTCGAGCTCAACCTTATCACCAGTTTTTGGATTGCGTCCAACACGAGGAGCGCGATAATGCAAAGAGAAACTACCAAAACCACGAATCTCGATTCTGTCGCCTTCCTCGAGTGTAGTGGCCATGTGTTCAAGGATTTCCTTGATGGCATCTTCTACCTGTTTGGCAGAAAGATGGGTTTGTTGACTACATAGTCTTTCGATCAACTCAGACTTGGTCATGATCACCCCGCTTTTAGTATGTTTCTCAACAGTATAACTGTAGAGGGAGAATTTTTCCCCCTCACTTTACATTAATTATTCGCTTTTCGCAGCTTTGAACGCGTCAGCCATTGCATTACCGAACGCGCCTTCTTCAGCTTTGTTCAGAGTTGCCATTGCTTCTTGCTCTTCAGCTTCGTCTTTCGCGCGAACAGACAGGTTGATTACGCGGTTCTTACGGTCAACACCAGTGAACTTCGCTTCAACTTCGTCGCCAACAGCCAGAACCAGAGTTGCATCTTCAACGCGGTCACGTGATGCTTCAGAAGCACGCAGGTAACCTTCAACGCCTTCGATCAGCTCAACGGTTGCGCCTTTAGCGTCAACTGCAGTTACTTTACCCTTAACAATCGCACCTTTCTTGTTGTCAGCAAGGTAGTTGTTGAATGGGTCTTCTTCCATCTGCTTGATGCCCAGAGAGATACGCTCACGCTCAGCATCTACTTGCAGAACAACTGCAGAGATCTCGTCGCCTTTCTTGAAGTCGCGAACTGCTTCTTCACCAGCAACATTCCAAGAAATGTCAGACAGGTGAACCAGACCGTCGATGCCGCCGTCCAGACCGATGAAGATACCGAAGTCAGTGATTGACTTGATCTTACCAGTTACGCGATCGCCTTTGTTTTGCATTTCTGCAAACGACTGCCATGGGTTAGCTTTACATTGCTTCAGACCCAGGCTGATGCGACGACGCTCTTCGTCGATGTCCAGAACCATAACTTCAACTTCGTCACCCACGTTAACAACTTTAGATGGGTGAATGTTTTTGTTGGTCCAGTCCATTTCAGAAACGTGTACCAGACCTTCAACGCCTTCTTCGATTTCAACGAAGCAGCCGTAGTCAGTCAGGTTGGTTACGCGACCAGTCAGTTTGTGACCTTCTGGGTAACGGTTAGCAATTGCTACCCATGGATCTTCACCCAGTTGCTTCAGACCCAGTGATACGCGAGTGCGGTCACGATCGAACTTCAGAACTTTAACCAGAATCTCGTCACCTACGTTAACGATTTCTGATGGGTGCTTAACGCGTTTCCAAGCCATGTCAGTGATGTGCAGCAGGCCGTCAACACCGCCCAGATCTACGAATGCACCGTAGTCGGTCAGGTTCTTAACGATACCTTTAACTTCCATGCCTTCTTGCAGAGAAGCCAGCAGTTCATCACGCTCAACGCTGTTTTCAGATTCGATAACTGCGCGACGAGAAACAACAACGTTGTTGCGCTTCTGGTCCAGCTTGATAACTTTGAACTCCAGCTCTTTGCCTTCAAGGTGAGCAGTATCACGTACTGGACGTACGTCAACCAGTGAACCTGGCAGGAACGCACGGATGCCGTTCAGCTCAACAGTGAAACCGCCTTTAACTTTACCGTTGATAACACCGATAACAGTTTCAGCTTCTTCGTAAGCTTTCTCCAGTTGGATCCAAGCTTCGTGGCGCTTCGCTTTTTCGCGAGACAGTTGAGTCTCACCGAAACCATCTTCAATCGCGTCCAGTGCTACGTCTACTTCAGCACCAACTTCGATTTCCAGCTCGCCAGCAGCGTTTTTGAACTGCTCAGCTGGGATAGAAGATTCAGATTTCAGGCCTGCGTCAACCAGAACGTAACCGTTCTCGATAGCTACTACAGTACCTTTAACGATCGCACCTGGGCGGGTTTCTAGCTCTTTAAGAGATTCTTCAAAGAGTGAAGCAAAAGATTCAGTCATTAATTTAATCTTCAATATTTAAACTACCACGGGTGTCCTACCACGTGGGGTTGATAGTAATGTCAGTCATCATCCTTGCGACCAACGGTTTAAACCCGCTGCTTCAAGAAGCAACGGTAAGTTTACTTTCAATATAGGACAATGCTTGCTCTAGCACCTGCTCAATGTTGAGAGAGGTCGAATCCAGAACTAAAGCATCATCTGCGGGACGCAATGGTGCAACTGCGCGGTTGCGGTCACGATCATCACGTTCCTGAATTTCGCTCAAAAGGCGGTCAAAGTTAACATCTAACCCCTTTAGTTGCAACTGATTCATGCGGCGCTGGGCGCGTTCTTCAGCGCTTGCATCCAAGAAGATTTTCACTTCCGCTTTAGGGAATACTACTGTGCCCATATCGCGGCCATCAGCCACTAATCCCGGAGCATCTGCAAACGCGCGCTGACGACGCAACAAAGCTTCACGAACGCGCGGCAATGCCGCGACTTTGGATGCCGCCATACCCGTTTCTTCTTTGCGCAGTTCGCTGGACACATCCTCGCCTTCGAGGATCACCTTCACCAACTCACCTTCCGCTTTAAACTGCACATCTAAATGGGCAGCTAATGGTACCAAAGCGTCTTCTGAATCAGGATCAACGCCATGGTGAATTGCTGCCAGCGCAAGCACACGATAGATGGCGCCTGAATCGAGCAAATGCCAGCCCAGCTTCTCCGCCAATAGCATGCAAAGGGTACCTTTTCCGGCACCGCTAGGGCCATCAACAGTAATTACGGGTGCATGGGTAGACATAGAATTCTCCAGATCGTTTTAAAATAGAGCAACTTAGTTGATGGATACTCACCAACTTACTGCGAATTACTCCATAGAATCGGTGGCGTATTATAGGGAAGTCTGGGCAAAAAAAACAGGCCAGCGAATCGCTGACCTGTTGTCTGTTACTGACAGTCTGTTCCTTTAGCTTTCCGACAGGGAAGCCAGTTTATCGAAGTAGTCTGGAAAGGTTTTAGAGGTACATTTCGGGTCATTGATGGTCACGGGCGTATCACTGAGCGCCACCAATGAGAAACACATCGCCATACGATGGTCATCGTAGGTATCAATCGCTGCATGTTGCAGGTTTGGTGTCGGTATAATAGTGATGTAATCTTCACCTTCTTCGACTTCCGCACCAACTTTACGCAATTCTGTGGCCATAGCCGACAGGCGATCCGTCTCTTTAACACGCCAGTTGTACACGTTACGGATAGAGGTAGTACCTTCCGCGAACAGCGCTGCTGTAGCGATGGTCATCGCTGCATCAGGGATATGATTGAAATCCAAATCGACGGCTTTCAATTCACCACGACGTGCAATCACATAATCATCGCCCCACTCTATTTCAGCGCCCATAGCAGCAAGTGCATCTGCAAATTTCACATCACCCTGAACGCTCTTTTTACCAATTCCCGTTACTTTTACTTCACCACCTTTGATTGCCGCAGCAGCCAAGAAGTAAGAGGCAGATGACGCATCACCTTCAACAAGGAAATCGCCTGGCGCGATGTATGATTGATTACCCTTAACATGGAAGGTCTGGTAATTGCTATTTGCGACTTCAACACCGAACTGCGCCATGATGTGCAAGGTGATATCAATGTAGGGCTTTGAAACCAAATCGCCTTTGATTCGAATATTGGTATCACCACTGAAAAGAGGAGCCGCCATCAAAAGCGCAGTCAGAAACTGACTCGAAATCGTACCGTCGATTTCTACGTCGCCACCTTTAATGTCATTACTGACAATTTTCAGCGGTGGGTAGTTTTCATTTTCCAGATAGGTCACGTCTGCACCGACTGTGCGCATCGCATCGATCAGGTGTCCAATTGGGCGCTCCTTCATACGAGGCTCACCCGTCAGTACATATTCACCTTCGCCAAGACAAAGCGCCGCCGCCAGCGGGCGCATCGCAGTGCCTGCATTACCTAGAAAAAGTTCGAGGGGTTCAGACGTTTTAAATGCGCCACCCAGACCTTCGACTTCACACTCGGTTTTATCGGCTGAAAGACGATAAGTCACCCCCAGCTTGCTCAGTGCATTGAGCATGTGGCGAATATCATCACTATCAAGCAGGTTGGTCAGGCGGGTTGTGCCTCTAGCCAACGCGGCAAGTAAAAGCGCGCGGTTAGAAACACTTTTAGAACCGGGAAGATTCACTTCACCGTTAATTTTAGAAATGGGTTGTAACGTCAACTGCTCCATCTGAACAAAATAAATCCTTAATTTTTCGTATCTCGAGAGTAACGAAAAAGCAGCGCCGGGGCTACCCTTTGCTGCTTTTAAACACCGATTAGTATCGTGGAGTTTAACGGGTCATTTTCTTAACGAAAACCACAACGAACAAAGCTATCGTAAAGCTTCCAGTGAATGCTTCTGATGCAGCGACTAACCGCGACATTCCTATTGGTATAAAGTCACCATAGCCGAGCGTTGTAAAGGTCACCACGCTATAATACAGACAATCAAAAAACGCCATCATATTGGCGTCAAAGGCTTGGGATTGTTGGAACCCGACATACTCCCCAGCAAACTGGATACCGGTGAAGAAGTAAATCATGGCGCACAGAAAAATTAGCGCTAGTGAGAAAAACACGACCCGAATAGGACTTTCTCCGTACCCACAGAAAAGATCAACGGTTTTCGACATCGCCCGCTGAGTGGAAAACAAGGGCATTTGATATCGTCGCATGGTCAGTTCTTTTTGAAGGAAATGCCCAGCCATGGTGAAAATGCCCTGCGCTTCTGAAGCTTTTCGTAGATCTCGATAAATCTCTTCAGACTGCTCATAAAGATCGAGAGCTTTTTCCATGTCACCCTTTTTCTCAGCGACCCGCCCTTCCACTTCTTGCTGCAAGGTGTCACCAATCTTAATGTTATCAATCTTGGTGTCTGTGAGCTTCACGCCCAACAGATTACAGTTTAGGAAGCTTGCACAATGGATGTTTGCATCATGCAAGTCTGCTTTCATCAAGCTGCCGTTATCAAACTTGGCGTTAAATAGGTGGGCATTAGTCATGTTCGAGCGGTAAAAATTAGCATAGCTAAGGTCGTGGCCGCCTCCCGGTCCATGCTTCACCAAATTCACATCAACGAGATTGGCGCGCTTACAAATAATACCTCTCAGCTGTCCACCACGCTTAGCATATTCCTCAAGCTTCTCTTTTACACCTGGTTGGTCTTTTGGGGTATTTTCATCATGCCAGAAACAAAAGCCCGACTCTCCTGCGGGTTCATGACAACAATGCGCCTCCCCTTCGGAATCCTGATATTGGCATGTCATGACTTCTTGCTCTGGGTTATCAGTTAACTGGCTGTTGTAACTTTCCTTTTCACTTCCCTGCGTACCTTCTAATTGGGACTTCATGTCTGCACCTTTCAGGTCAAGTGATTCAGAACGATTAGACATAACTGCACCTCCACTTTCTCAGTATAGAAACAAGCCAGAAAAAACAAGAAAACGATATGAGGTCAAAGATTGGAGATTGGAGATTGGAGATTGGAGATTGGAGATTGGAGATTGGAGATTGGAGAAAAGGGTAGCGGCGAGATGCATCACCACCACTACCCTTCTAGCAAAGTGCGTTAAATTTCTTTTGGCTAACTGTCCGGTTGCAACACCAAATTCAGGATAATCGCCGTCAAACCACCTGCCGCCATGCCCGATGAGAGAATGTTTTTAATCCACTCAGGCATAAACTGAAGGATTTCTGGCTTCTGAGCGATACCTAATCCCATTGAGAATGAAAGCGCCATAATGAGAATCGCGCGACGGTTTAGCTCACAGCGGGAAGTGATACGGATACCCGAGGCCGCAATGGTACCGAACATCACAATGGTTGCGCCGCCGAGTACAGGTTCCGGAATGAGCTGAACCAGCGTTGTGACCCCTGGCAAAAGACCCAAAATCACCAGCATACCCGCAACGAAGTAACCGATATAACGGCTTACAACGCCTGTTAACTGGATAATGCCATTGTTCTGGCTAAACGTAGAGTTAGGGAAACTGTTCAATATAGCCGCCAATGCAGAGTTCACACCATCCGCCAATACGCCGCCTTTGATTTGTTTCATGTAAATCGGCCCTGACACGGGCTGCTCCGATGTTTCCGAAGTCGCCGTAATATCACCTATCGCCTCAAGAGAGGCCACCCAAAAGACGATGATGAGAGGAATAAGTAGCGCAAAGTCGAATGAGATGCCGTACTGCATCGGCTGTGGGATGGCAAAGAAGGCGACATCTTCTGTTGGCGCGCTGTTCACCATACCCAAGGCATAGGCGATGATTGTGCCGACTGTCATCGCTATCACAATCGACGATACACGCAGATAAGAATTATCGATACGATTCAAAAAGACGATCACAGCCAGTACTGAACCAGCCAGCAACAGATTTTTCAAATCACCCAAGGTGCCATTTTCTATCGCGGCATAACCGCCACCCATTGAGGTTAAGCCTACCTGAATTAGCGTCAAGCCAATCAAGGTAACGGCGATACCGGATGCTAGCGGAGTAATAATACGCTGCGCATGCTCCAGCACACGGGAAAGAAAAACTTCAGTCAGGGAAGCGACCATAATGGTACCGAAGATCGCTGCCATCATGGTTTCCGTTGACGTACCGCCTACCTTCATCGCCAAACCAGCGCCAATAATTGGCCCCAAAAAGTTAAAACTGGTGCCTTGAATGGAAAATAGCCCCGATCCCAACGGACCGAATGTACGGATCTGGATAAACGAGGCAATACCTGAAGCAAACAGTGACATGCTCACGATGGTGTTAGTGTCACTCGTAGGAAGCACAAGTGCCTACGCTTTGTTCTGATTTAACACTTCAACTACAAATAGGCAGAAAAGTTGATACAAACGGGTATACTCTCACTGGTCAGATGAGAGAGGAGCCCCACGTGTCGACACTGATCAAACTGCACCAGTTAGACGGGTACATTCAATCCATTTACCTTGCGGAGCATCATCATGGACTCTTACTTTTGGATGGGTGCAGCCGGGCTGACGTTGATAAAGTTTGCCATTTCATCACAGAAGATCTGAACCGCCCTTTAAACGATCTGAAGTTGGTCGTCGTCACTCACATGCACCCCGACCACGCGGGTGGTGCAGTAAAGCTTCGAGAGTTATCGGGCTGTCAGGTAGCAACAGCCAACGTCCCAGGCGATTGGTATCACGGGCTTGACGGCATGCTGATGCACTGGAGCGACTTGCTTTTGGCAAAGTGGGTAGCCAAACGAAAAGGCCAGCCGGCACAAAACATTTGGTACAACAGAAAGCTGAAAGCAGATGTGTTGTTGAATGATGAAAATCCACTGCCAGGCTTTACGGAATGGAAAGCGCTTTTTACCCAGGGGCATACCGATCGCGATTTGTCTCTCTACCATGAACCGACGCACCGTGTTTACGTGGCCGACTTAATGGTCACAGTCAAGGGACATTACATCCCGCCTTTTCCGGTTTTCTACCCTAATCGCTACAAAGCGTCGGTCGATAAAATCGTACAACTAAAGCCTCGAGGCGTCTGGCTTGCCCATGGCGGTGAAATTGAATTGACGGAAGAAATTATCGCTCATTTGAGAGCGCGCTCACCGAACCGCCCGATCACCCATTGGCGCTCGGTGAAAGCCAAAGTCAGGCGTGCAATTTTCAAAAAAGTGGCATAAAAAAACCGCCAGTTACCGGCGGCTTTTAGAAAGCAGTGGTTAGCGCAAACTTGGCTTATTACGCGTTTTTGGCTTCGAAGTCTTTCATAAAGGCAACCAGTGCCTGAACACCTTCCAAAGACATCGCATTGTAGATAGATGCACGCATACCACCCACATCACGGTGGCCTTTCAGCGCTTTCAGACCAAGCGCATCTGATTCAGCCAGGAATTTCGCATCCAGCTCAGGATTCACCAACTGGAAAGGCACGTTCATCAGAGAGCGGTTGTCGGTATGGATGTTGTTCACGTAGAAGTCAGAACCATCAATGAAGTCGTAAAGCAACGCGGCTTTCTCTTCATTTTTCTTCTGCATGGCTTCCACACCGCCCTGCTCTTTCAGCCATTTATAAACTTCACCCGCCAAATACCAACCAAATGTCGGTGGCGTATTGAACATAGACTCTTTGTCTACCAACGTGGTGTAGTTCAATACATTCGGCAGGAAATCCTTGGCTTTGCCCAGCAGATCGTCGCGAACAATCACCAACGTGATGCCAGCAGGACCGATGTTTTTCTGCGCACCCGCGTAAATCACTCCGTACTTAGACACATCGATAGGACGAGACAGAATCGTTGAGGACATATCTGCCACGATTGGCTTGTCTGTTTCTGGCAAATCCCGGATTTCAATCCCGTCGATGGTTTCGTTTGGACAGAAGTGAACAAATGCAGCATCGTTGCTCAGCTTCCAGTCTTTCGCAGGCAAGATCGCGCGTTTGCCATCGATTTCCGTTTTTACTGTTACCACGTTAGGTGTGCAGTATTTTTTGGCTTCTTTTACTGCACTTGCTGCCCAGTAGCCGCCGTCTACATAGTCAGCAATGGTGTTGCTGCCCAAAAGGTTCATTGGCACTGCAGCAAACTGCGCACGGGCACCACCTTGTGCGTATAGAACGTGGTAGTTATCAGGAATAGACAGCAGTTCACGGAGGTTTTTCTCGGCGTCATCAACAACAGCCAGAAATTCCTTACTGCGGTGGGAAATCTCCATGACGGAAGTACCCAAGCCGTTCCAGTTAGTCAGTTCACCCTGTACTTTTTCCAGAACCGCTTCCGGCAACATCGCCGGGCCAGCAGAGAAGTTATATACCTTTTCCATGATTTTTGAATGCTCCTGCATTAAATCGCTTATTTATGGCTTTCTAATTTTGTCACTGAGGAAATTCATTCCCGACAACGCCCGCAAATGGGGGCAGTGAGAAGCCGTGATGAATTGTTGTTCGTTTTGTTTTATCACCTTTCGCAAGCGATTGGAACGGAAAGTGTTGATCTAATGACGACACAATTAAAAAGGGAATAAAAAAAACGCAGCGAATGCTGCGTTTTTTTCAGATTGATGAATACAGGCCAGGAATTACTCCTCGGTCGCTTCTCCATCTGTTGAGTCTTCTGCTGGTGCTTCGGCAGTTGGTTGCGCTTCTGCGTCAACTTCACCGTCTTCATCCAATGGCAGCAACTCTTCATCAGGCTCATCGATGCGCTGAAGACCAACCACTTTTTCGTCTTCAGAGGTACGGATTAGCGTCACACCCTGGGTGTTACGGCCAACCTGGCTGACTTCTGCCACACGGGTACGTACCAGCGTACCTGCGTTGGTGATCATCATGAACTCATCACCGGTTTCAGCCTGAACAGCACCAACTACACAGCCGTTACGCTCAGAAACCTTGATAGATACAACACCCTGAGTTGCACGGCTCTTCGCTGGGTACTCAGCAAGCTCTGTACGTTTACCGTAACCGTTTTCAGTTACCGTCAGAACGTCACCGTCATTGTGAGGGACAATCAGAGAAACAACTTTGTCGCCCTCTGCCAGTTTGATACCGCGAACACCAGCTGCGGTGCGGCCCATGCCACGAACCTGGCCTTCGTTGAAGCGGACAACTTTACCAGACTTCGAGAACAGCATGATGTGGTTATCGCCAGTAGTGATATCAACACCAATCAGAGAGTCGTTTTCACGAAGATTCACTGCGATGATACCTGCGCTACGAGGACGGCTGAAATCAGTCAGCGGCGTCTTCTTCACAGTACCGTCACCGGTTGCCATGAAGACGAACTTGTCTTCTTCGTACTCTTTAACAGGAAGGATCGCAGTGATGCGCTCATCCTGCTCTAGAGGTAGGAGGTTGACAATTGGCTTACCACGAGCAGTACGTGATGCTAGAGGTAATTGGTACACCTTCAGCCAGTACATACGGCCACGGCTTGAGAAACACAGAATAGTATCGTGTGTATTTGCCACCAGAAGACGCTCAATGTAGTCTTCTTCTTTCATGCGAGTCGCTGACTTACCTTTACCACCACGACGCTGCGCTTCGTAGTCAGTCAGAGGCTGATACTTCACGTAACCTTCGTGCGACAGGGTCACAACAACATCTTCCTGATTGATCAGATCTTCGATGTCGATGTCGGCACTTGCAGCTGTGATTTCAGTGCGGCGCTCATCGCCGAAACCATCACGAACAGCAGTCAGCTCTTCGGTGATCACTTCCATCAGGCGCTCAGGGCTGGACAGAATGAACATCAGCTCGCCGATCAGTGCCAGCAGCTCTTTATATTCATCCAGGATCTTCTCGTGTTCGAGACCTGTCAGTTTGTGCAGGCGCAGATCCAAGATAGCTTGCGCTTGTTGTTCAGTCAGGTAGTACTTACCGTCACGAACACCGAACTCGTCTTCCAGCCACTCAGGACGCGCAGCATCAACACCGGTTGCTTCCAGCATTGCGGCGACAGTACCCAATTCCCAGCCACGGTTTTGCAGCTCTTCGCGCGCAATCGCAGGGGTTTGTGCATTACGGATCATCTCGATGATTTCATCGATATTCGCCAGTGCAATCGCCAAACCTTCAAGGATATGGGCACGGTCGCGTGCTTTACGTAGTTCGAAAATAGTACGACGTGTCACCACTTCGCGGCGGTGATTCACGAAGCACTTCAGCATATCTTTCAGGCCAAACAGGCGTGGCTGGTTGTTATCCAGCGCAACCATGTTGATACCAAAAGAGGTTTGAAGCTGAGTTTGTGCGTACAGGTTGTTGAGGATAACCTCACCTACCGCATCACGCTTACATTCGATAACAATGCGCATACCG
The DNA here is from genome assembly GCF_023746615.1 of Grimontia kaedaensis. NCBI lineage: Bacteria > Pseudomonadati > Pseudomonadota > Gammaproteobacteria > Vibrionales > Vibrionaceae > Grimontia > Grimontia kaedaensis. The sequence continues at coordinate 2,530,940 of NZ_CP082275.1, forward strand.
TCTTTGTCAGACTCATCACGCAGTGCACTGATGCCTTCAATCTTCTTATCTTTAACCAGCTCGGCGATCTTCTCGATCAAACGCGCTTTATTCACCTGATAAGGGATTTCGGTAACGATGATGGTTTCTTTACCGTTCTTCTCGACTTCAATATCTGCTTTCGAACGCAGATAGATCTTGCCACGACCAGTGCGGTAAGCATCTTCAATGCCTTTACGGCCATTGATCATTGCAGCAGTTGGGAAGTCTGGGCCTGGAATGTGAGTCATCAACTCTTCAATCGTGATGTCTTCATTCTCAATGTACGCCAAACAACCGTTAATAACTTCTGTCAGGTTATGCGGAGGAATATTGGTCGCCATACCTACGGCGATACCGGAAGCACCGTTCACCAGAAGGTTAGGAATACGGGTAGGCATTACCTCTGGGATCTGTTCAGTACCGTCGTAGTTAGGAACGTAATCGACAGTTTCTTTATCCAGATCAGCCAACAGTTCGTGGGCGATTTTCGCCATGCGAACTTCGGTGTAACGCATTGCTGCCGCTGAGTCGCCGTCAATCGAACCGAAGTTACCCTGGCCATCGACCAGCATGTAACGCAGTGAGAACGGCTGAGCCATACGAACAATGGTGTCGTAAACAGCGCTGTCACCGTGTGGGTGGTATTTACCGATCACATCGCCAACAACACGCGCAGATTTTTTATATGCTTTGTTCCAGTCATTGCCCAGTACATTCATCGCGAAAAGAACGCGGCGGTGTACAGGCTTCAGGCCATCACGCACATCTGGAAGAGCACGACCCACGATAACTGACATCGCGTAGTCGAGGTATGAGCTTTTCAGCTCCTCTTCAATGTTGACGGGCGTGATCTCTTTAGCAAGATCGCTCATGGAGCCAATATCCCTCAGGTAAGTATGTCAAAAATGACTACGTGCAAGACAGGTGAGAATACCATAAAAGCGGGCAAAGAGTCACAGCCTAAACCCGAGATAAATCACGAATTACTCTTATTTTGGCGCTCTAACGCACGACAGGGCCAAAAAACGCTCAATGACAGGGTGGAACCAGCAAAATTTGCCAAAAAGGCTTAGAAGCGCTCAGGCGTCTTTTTTCATATCCAAAGCCGGCTAAATCGCCATTCAGCAGAGAAAACCACCTACTTCACGGATCCGGACGTAATAAAGGATGGAAAAGTACAATGGGAACCTGCTCTCAATATCCCTTGTTTCTGTAGGTAAAATACCCATGACACAGCAAAGTGGCGTTAAGAAAAATCGGGGGCGCGCTATGTTACATCAAGCAATCAATGCGGTGGGTATGGCAATCATTGTTGGAAAATACACTTTGTTAGGGCTTCTGGCTGCTGTTGCCGTTACCAATGCCGCTTAACTTTTATCCAACACGATAACCATCTACTTTTCCAATCTCGCCGGGGGTCTGCCCCCGGCTCTGTGATCTCCTCGCTCAATCTATAACTATCCGTCAACCGTAGTAACATTCAAATCTTAAAGACTTCAACCTTGTTGTATTGAGCAATGAATCTTCCACCTGCAATGGCAATCAAAACGGGTATAATGGAAAAAAATTTTAGGGATAAGATGTAGATGACAACCCAACTCAACGTCGATCCGGCGGAAATTCAAAAATTCGAAGACATGGCTTCCCGTTGGTGGGATCTGGAAGGCGAGTTCAAGCCTTTACACCTAATCAATCCCCTTCGCCTCAACTATGTGATTGAGAAAAGCGACGGGATTTTTGGTAAGAAAGTACTCGATGTTGGTTGTGGTGGCGGTATCTTAGCAGAAAGCATGGCACGAGAAGGTGCCGATGTAACCGGCCTCGATATGGGCAAAGAGCCACTAACGGTGGCACGTTTGCACGCGCTAGAAACAGGCACGATAGTCTCTTACGTACAATCTACTGCCGAAGAACATGCTGAAGCACATCAGGGCCATTACGATGTGGTGACTTGCATGGAAATGCTGGAACACGTTCCTGATCCGGCTTCTGTGATTGCTTCCTGTGCGAAGATGGTAAAACCGGGCGGTCACGTATTCTTCTCTACCCTAAACCGCAACACTAAATCCTGGTTGTTTGCGATTGTCGGTGCAGAGCATGTGATGAAGATTGTGCCTAAAGGCACGCATGACCATAACAAGTTCATTCGCCCTTCTGAATTACTGAAGATGATTGACTACACGCCGCTTCAGGAACAGCACATGACAGGGTTGCATTACAACCCACTGACGGATCGATACTGGCTGTCACCACGTAATGTGGACGTGAACTACATCGTACATACTCAAAGCCCGGAATAATCCGGGCTTTATTTTGCAGCACTAAAACCTGAACAAGGAACATTAATGAAAGGAAGCGTAGAAGCAGTTCTGTTTGATTTGGATGGCACCTTACTGGATACCGCGCCGGATATGGCCAATGCCGCAAACTGTGTTTTAAGAGATCATGGGCTCCCTCCTCTTTCTGAAAGCCAAATTCAGGCCAATACCAGCCATGGTGCCAGAGGGCTACTTCGCACAGGCTTTGGCGATGCGCTGCAAGGAAAAGACCTCGACCAACTGCGACTTTCCTTCCTCGAGCACTACGCAGAAAACATTTGCACCACAACCACACTATATAGTGGTGTCATCGAATTGCTTGAACAACTCACCGAACGGCAGATCCCCTGGGGTATTGTGACAAACAAGCCGGGATTTCTTACTGGAATGCTCCTTCCCTACTTCCCTTTGCTCTTACAGGCCAGAACCATAGTCTGTGCCGATACTACACCACATGCAAAGCCACACCCTGCGCCGCTGCTCCACGGCGCTTCGATTCTGACTATTAAGCCAGAACAATGCCTATATGTTGGGGATATACAGAATGACATTGTGGCTGCCAAAGCCGCCAACATGATGTCTGCGGTGGCGTCATGGGGGTATATCGGCGAAACCGATCGACCAACCGAATGGGAGGCCGATCAGATTTTTAATAAACCTGTAGAGATTCTGTCATTATTCTGATCCCAATCACACTGGCCCAGAACAGAAAATAACCACTATTCAGACGCTTAACGGGATGCACCGAAAGCGTCATCAGGCAAGCAGAATATTTTTTTTTATTTGATTTCGTACCGTAAAAAACGTTGATTTTTTCTATACCATTGCCTTACTTGGTATAAAACAGTGAGTGAGCACTAACATAACAATTCCCATCCCCAAGATATCCACAGACACCTGTCTCAGCGGGAACTTGCATTATCTCCCCCTCACCACTATCTTGTTACTCAAGACGAGCGTAGACCCCATATATAGTGTTTTAGTGACTACGCCATAAGTTTTATATTGATCACAAATCATCCTTGCAATTTGTGAAATTTTACAAAAACAGCTCTTCAGGCAAGGAAATACCGGGAACAAGATAAATGAACCAACAAATTACCGTCCAAAAGCGCAGTGGTGTTAAGGAAAATATAGATCTCGACAAAATCCACCGCGTCATCACCTGGGCCGCTGAAGGCCTCGACAATGTCTCTGTATCACAAGTCGAACTCCGTTCTCACATTCAATTTTACGACGGTATCAAAACTGAAGACATCCATGAAACCATCATCAAAGCTGCTGCAGATCTGATCTCTGAAGAGACCCCAGACTACCAGTATCTGGCAGCTCGCTTAGCGGTTTTCCACTTGCGTAAGAAGGCTTACGGCCAATTCGAGCCACCAACACTTTTTAATCATGTCAGCAAAATGGTTGATATGGGCAAGTATGATAAGCACCTACTAGAAGACTACACTGCCGAAGAATTGAACATTCTTGACAGCTACATTGATCACTGGCGCGATATGAACTTTTCATATGCCGCAGTGAAACAGCTGGAAGGTAAATATTTGGTACAAAACCGTGTTACTGGTGAAATCTACGAAAGTGCACAGTTTTTGTACATTATGGTTGCAGCATGTCTGTTTGCCAACTACCCGAAAGAGACCCGTCTCGACTACATCCGTCGCTTCTATGACGCGGTATCTCTGTTCAAGATTTCTCTGCCAACACCAATCATGTCTGGTGTACGCACACCAACCCGTCAATTCAGCTCTTGCGTACTGATCGAGTGTGATGACAGCTTGGATTCCATCAACGCAACGGCGAGTGCAATTGTTCGCTACGTGAGTCAGCGTGCAGGTATTGGTATCAACGCTGGTCGCATCCGTGCCCTGGGTAGCCCAATACGCGGAGGCGAGGCTTTCCATACCGGTTGTATTCCTTTCTACAAATACTTCCAGACAGCTGTTAAGTGTTGTTCACAAGGTGGTGTACGTGGTGGTGCAGCGACCCTGTTCTACCCAATGTGGCACCGTGAAGTAGAAAGTCTGCTGGTTTTGAAAAATAACCGCGGTGTTGAAGAAAACCGTGTTCGTCACATGGATTACGGCGTTCAAATTAACAAGCTGATGTACACCCGCCTGATCAAAGGCGAGAGCATTTCACTGTTCTCACCATCAGATGTACCTGGACTGTACGACGCGTTCTTTGCAGACCAAGAAGAATTTGAGCGTCTGTACGTTCAGTACGAGAACGACCCATCCATCAAGCGTGAAACCCGCAAAGCGGTCGAACTTTTCTCGCTGATGATGCAAGAGCGTGCCTCAACGGGTCGTATCTACATTCAGAACGTGGACCACTGTAATACTCACAGCCCGTTTGACCCTCAGGTTGCGCCGATCCGTCAGTCTAATCTGTGTCTGGAAATCGCGCTGCCAACTAAGCCTCTGACCAACGTTGAAGACGATCAGGGCGAAATTGCACTATGTACTCTTTCTGCATTCAACTTGGGTGCGATTAAAGAACTGGACGAGCTGGAAGAACTGGCTGACCTGACTATCCGTGCTCTGGACTCACTGCTGGATTATCAGGATTACCCGCTGCCAGCAGCACGTAAAGCGACCATGAACCGCCGTACACTGGGTGTAGGCGTGATCAACTTTGCTTACTATCTTGCGAAAAACGGCGTGCGTTACTCAGACGGCAGCGCAAACGGCCTGACCCACCGTACGTTCGAAGCGATTCAGTACTACCTGTTGAAAGCGTCTGTTGGCCTGGCGAAAGAGCAAGGCGCATGTCCTTCGTTTAACGAAACTAACTACGCGAAAGGCTTGCTGCCAATCGACACTTACAAGCGTGATTTGGATGCGATTTGTGACGAGCCACTGCACTTTGATTGGGATGCATTGCGCGCAGAGATCATGGAGCATGGTCTGCGTAATTCAACGCTTTCTGCACTGATGCCTTCAGAGACTTCTTCGCAAATCTCTAACGCAACCAATGGGATCGAACCACCGCGAGGCTTCGTATCAATTAAAGCGTCTAAGGATGGCATCTTGAAGCAGGTCGTTCCTGAGTACGACAAATACAAAGACAACTACGAGTTGCTTTGGAACATCGAGTCAAACGACGGTTACTTGCAACTGGTTGGTCTGATGCAGAAGTTCGTGGACCAAGCAATCTCTGCCAACACGAACTACGACCCAAGCAAACAGGCAGGTGGCAAGGTACCAATGAAGCTGCTTCTTAAAGATCTGCTTTCTGCCTATAAGTTGGGTGTTAAAACCCTGTACTATCACAACACCCGTGACGGTGCAGACGATGCGCAGAAAGATCTCGCAGCACAAGATGATGATTGCGCAGGCGGCGCTTGCAAAATCTAAGTACAGAATTTGGAGGGAGCATTGGCTCCCTCTTTGAAGTTTCAACCTGATTGGTAAATTTACGGCAATGGCTTACAGCACTTTTTCTAAAGAAAACAATAACGCACTCAAAGAACCAATGTTCTTTGGTCAGCCGGTTAACGTTGCTCGCTACGACCAGCAAAAATATGAAATTTTCGAGAAGCTGATTGAGAAGCAGCTTTCTTTCTTCTGGCGCCCCGAAGAAGTCGATGTCTCCAGTGACCGCATCGACTACAACAAGCTACCAGAGCATGAGAAACATATCTTCATCAGCAACCTGAAATACCAAACGCTGCTGGATTCAATCCAAGGCCGCAGCCCGAATGTGGCACTGTTGCCGCTGGTTTCTATTCCAGAACTGGAAACCTGGATTGAGACCTGGTCTTTCTCAGAGACCATTCACTCGCGCTCTTACACTCACATTATCCGTAACATCGTGACCAATCCGGCACTGGTGTTTGATGACATTGTGGTGAACGAGCACATCATCAAGCGAGCGAATGACATTGCGGGTTACTACGATGACCTGATTAAGGCCACCAGCGATTACCATCGTTTAGGCGAAGGCGAACACACGGTTAACGGCGAAACCGTTGTCGTGTCTCTGCGCGAGCTGAAGAAAAAGCTCTATGTTTGTCTGATGTCTGTTAACGCGCTGGAAGCCATTCGTTTCTACGTAAGCTTTGCCTGTTCATTTGCGTTTGCTGAGCGTGAGCTGATGGAAGGTAACGCAAAGATCATTAAGCTGATTGCCCGCGATGAAGCCCTTCACCTGACTAGTACCCAGCATATGCTGAATATTCTGCGTTCCGGTGAAGACGATCCAGAGATGGCCGAGATCGCTAAAGAGTGTGAGCAAACTTGTTTTGACCTGTTCAAAGATGCGGCTGAGCAAGAAAAAGAGTGGGCAGAATACCTATTCAAAGACGGCTCAATGATTGGTCTGAACAAAGACATTCTGTGCCAGTACGTGGAATACATTACGAATCTGCGTATGGCAGCTGTTGGCCTCAAACCTGCGTACCAAGGCGCGAGCCAGAACCCTATTCCTTGGATCAATGCTTGGTTGTCTTCTGACAACGTTCAGGTTGCTCCACAGGAAGCAGAAATCAGTTCGTACTTGGTTGGCCAAATAGACAACGACGTTGATATCGACGATCTGGGTGATTTCGAACTATGAGCCGAATCGCTATTACAGTGAACGGACAAACGCTGGTGGGCAACACCCATCAGCCTCTGCTCGAGCAACTCGAGCAAGCAGGTCTGCAGCCAGAATTCCAATGCAGGAATGGTGTTTGTGGAGCCTGTCGCTGCAAGTTAGATAAAGGCAATGTTGCTCAGGGAGACGCGATGGCATACCTTGCCGTCGGTGAGATCCTGACGTGCCGCTCGACCCCCAGTGAAGATGTTTCATTGGAATTCGATTACCAAGTTTCTTTTGTAGCAAAAAAAGCCGCGAACCTCTGACTCGGTCGCGGCCTCCTTTTCCTCTGACAGTCAAACCACCTGAATATCTACCTCGCGGAGGCTATTTCACCTCACACACAGCAATATCTGAAGGCAGTGAATCTTGGTTTGTATATACCTTAGTGAAATCAGACAACCTTGCTACCTTAGATGACGCAAACCTGCCCCATTTACTGGCATCTGCCAATAGCCAAGTTTCCCTAGAATTCGCAATAATGGCTTTAGATATTTCTGCCTCGATGGGCTCATGCTCCATAGCAAAATGACTTCCGGTGACCGACCCGCAACCGACAATGCCGATGTCAGCTTCGAAATCTTCAAAGAACCTCAAAACACTTTGCCCAACCACATCCTGATGCTGGCTTCTCACTAACCCACCTGCTAAAAAAACATCCACATTGGGGCTTCCCTGAAGCACCTTCTCGACCTCAAGGTTGTTTGTCACAATACGCAGTTTCTCGTATTGCGCAAAACATTGCGCAATGTAAGCCATAGACGTGCCTATTCCCAAGAACACGGTAGAGCCTTCAGGAATATGGCTTACTAGCTTCTTCGCCAGTCTTTGTTTTATCTCGGACTCAAGTTGAAAACGAAACTGATAGGTTGTATTTGTCAGAATAGCCGGGAGGCTGACTCCTCCATGAACCCTACGCGCCAACCCCTGCTCAGAAAGGCAGTTCACATCGCGCCGGATAGTTTGGGTGGTGATTGAGAACATCTCTGCCAGTTCTTCAATCTGCACATTCCCATTGGCTTTTAGATAATCGAGGATTTGTCTTTGTCTAGGTGTCATAGAAGTCGTCCCCACTATCATCAAAAGTCCATTTATGGCGAAAATATCTCTGGGTCATCCGTAATGATGTGAGTGACCCCTTTATTGAGAAAGTCTTGCACCCTTCCAGCATCATTTAAGGTCCATATATTTAGCTGGTAGCCCTTTTGAGTAATGGCCTCTGCCAATTCGCCCGTCAGAGTACGTTGGTCACAATGAATGCTGAATAGCTCTAAGTCCTCAATGTCACAAAGAAAGTCTGGTGAACTTTGGTCTGTGATAAGTCCCACCCGATAGTCCGGCAGCATCTCGGCACAACACTTTATAGCCGCCAAGGAAAAGCTTGATAGTAAAAGCTGATCTAAAGGGAACTGGGTTTCCTTCACTACCTCTGCAACCTTTTCAACCAACAAGACTACATCTGTCTCGTCGTAACACTTTATCTCGAGATTGACGCCCATCCCTCTTTTTGCACAGAGTGTAAGCGTCTGGTGTAACGTTGGAATGCATTCATCACGGAACTGTTCGTTGAACCATGCGCCCGCATCTAACAACGTCAGTTGCTCAAGCGAGAAGCTATCCAATCGACCTTTTCCGTCTGTACATCTGTCGACTGTTTCATCGTGAAACAATACCGGCACATCGTCAGAGGTAAGCTGGGTGTCCAATTCTACCCAATCAAGGCCACTGTCCGCTGCCGCATTGATCCCAGCTAAGGTATTTTCGGGTGCGATGGCTGCCACACCTCGATGACCAATTATCATTTTTCCTTCCATAAAATGTTCATTTGAAATTATAAGTACTCACACGCCACAAAACCAAGAATGCACAGCGTATACCTGCAGACTCAAGCTAACAAAAAGCGAGCTGTTAACATGATCACAACATTCGAACGAACATATAGATGTTCATTTGAAACATTCTCGTAATACCGTATCGTTATTCGAGCGACCTCACAATAATTACAGAAACGCTATTACATTAAGCCAAAGTGCACTTGGTAAAAAATGGACCTCACTAAGAACTAAAGGCAACAGAATGAAAAAATTACTCCTTGGAACTGTACTTTCCCTATCAGCGATCTTCGGCATGGCCTCGAATGCCCTAGCTGCAGATAAAGTGAACATCAACATGAGCCTTGTGTTTCAGCAAAATGAACTGCTGACACAAGAACTGATTAAAGTCGCAAACAAGATTCGTGAACGTACAGACGGCAGCGTTAATATCAAAGTCTTCCCTGGCGGTCAGCTTCCTGTTTACAAAGACAACCTTGAGCAGGTTGTAAACGGTGCGAACTGGATTGCGGTAGAAGATCTGAGCTACCTCGGTGACTATGTGCCAGATTTCGCAGCGCTGGCTGGCCCCATGCTTTACAACAATTACGATGAATATCTCGCGCTGATGAAATCAGATTACGTAGCCGATCTGACTGCACAGGTTGAGAAGAAAGGTATCAAGGTACTGAATGCCGATTACATCTTTGGCTTCCGTCATATGATCACCAATAAAGAGATCAAAACACCGGAAGACATGAAAGGCATGCGTATCCGTGTTCCTGGTAGCCAACTGTTTATCAGCACACTGCAATCAATGGGTGCGGCACCTGCGGCTCTCCCATTCCCAGAAACTTATGCCGGTGTTCAGCAGGGTGTTGTAGATGGTTTGGAAGGCTCAATCCTGACCATGTACTCAACAAAAATCTATGAAGTTGCTAAAAACATGTCTAAGACAGGCCACTTCCTAGGCACCGTTGGTCTTTATATCTCGCCAAGCGTTTGGGATAAGCTTTCTGAAGAACAGCAAAACATCGTGGTGGAAGAGATCGTTGCCGGTGCGGAATCTAACACTGAGCAACTGATTAAGCTTGACGAAGAGTACACTCAGAAGCTGAAAGAACAAGGCGTGACTTTCAACGATGTTGACACGGCTGCGTTCAACAAGCTGACCGCGGAAGTTTACAACCAGTTCCCTACCTGGAGCGAAGGCGTTCACGCGACCATTAACGCGGAGCTGGAGAAAATCCGCGCATCAAAATAAACACCTTTTAACGCCCCGCTTGCTCTAGTGGGGCGTTTTTCTATGTGTTGGAGTTGTAATGCGATTTATATACAACTTAGAGGAAATCCTTGCCTCTATAGCGATTTCTATCACTGTTCTGGTAGTCATCATCAACGTTTTCTTACGCTACGGTCTCGGCTTCGTCGTGCCATGGAGTGAAGAGCTTTCCGTGATTTGCTTTACCTGGGCGGTCTACTTTGGGATCAGCTCTTGCTACAAGCACAAGCTGCACATGGGCGTTGATGTCATTCTGAGTTTTATCCCTGCGTCAGGGCAGCGATATTTTCGCTTGATGATCTCTTTCTTTCTCTTGGCGCTTAACATTCTCATGGCTTACCTGAGCTTCAACTACACCATGCTCTCAACGAAAGTGACCCCCGTCATGGGCATGTCATATTTCACCATCAACGGGGTGTTGGTTGTGTGTTTTTCATTAATGGCGATTCATACGGTTCGGTTCATCCTCGACGACCTCAAGCCATCTGAACCTTCTAACGAAGCGCAGTAGGTGAATGCAGTGGATATCTATATACCTATCATACTTCTTTTTGTTTTATTCCTTTTAAACATCCCCATTGCGTTCTCTTTAATAGCATCAGCAATGGTGTACTTCCTGTTTATCAATGACTCTTTGCCCGTCAGCCTGGTGATGCAGCGTTTTATTTCCAGCGTGTCGTCATTCCCCCTTTTGGCCATACCCTTTTTCATTATGGTCGGGTCAATCATGAACTACTCGGGAATAAGCCGGAACCTGCTTGCCTTTGCTGACTCTCTGATTGGTCATAAAACCGGTGGCTTAGCACATGTGAACGTCATGCTGAGTACCCTTATGGGTGGCATTTCAGGCTCTGCAAATGCTGATGCTGCCATGCAGTCAAAGATACTGGCTCCTGAGATGACGAAACGAGGCTACGACGTGGCGTTTACTGCCGCTGTCACTGCTACTTCTTCCAGCATCAGCCCAGTCATCCCACCAGGCATCAACCTCATCATCTTCGCGCTGCTCGCCAACGTATCTGTGCATTCGATGTTTATTGCCGGATATGTGCCTGCGTTTTTGATGGCAGCGTCACTGATGATCACCATCGCTTTCATCGCCAAAAAGCGTAACTACAAGCCTTCCCGTGAAAAGCCCGCCTCAGCAAAAGAGCGCTTTCATTATTTTGGGAAAGCCATACCTGCGCTGCTGATCCCATTCGGCATCATCCTGGGTATGCGCTTTGGCCTGTTTACGCCAACAGAAGCCGGTGCGATTGCGGTGTTGTTATGTACCATCATTGGCCTTTTGATCTATCGCGAGCTTAAACCTCAGCACTTTGTGCAGATCTTGCGGGAAACCATCCAAGGCACCAGCAGCGTCATGTTTATCATCGTGGGTGCATTGGTCTTCGGTTACTACATGACTCTGGAACAAATTCCCCAGAACGTCGCATCCATGTTGATTGGTCTTACCGATAACAAGTATGCGCTACTGCTGATCATCAACATTCTTCTGCTCGTTGTCGGTATGTTCATTGAAGGCGGTGCGGCGATGATCATTCTCACGCCACTGCTGCTACCAGCTGTGCTTAACCTTGGCATCAACCCTGTACACTTCGGTATCGTGGTTATCGTGAACATTATGATTGGTGGTGTCACGCCGCCGTTTGGTTCCATGATGTTTACCGTTTGCTCGATACTCAGGGTAAGAATGGTCGACTTTGTGCGTGAAGCAGCCCCTCTGCTGGGCGCATTGTTCGCTGTGTTGATGTTACTGACTTTCTCCGAAGGGTTAGTCATGTTCTTACCGAACTTGTTTAAATAATTCTCCTCACTCTAAAGTGCGCCTTATATTGGGCGCACTTTATTCTCCGCTCACAGATATGTCACCTTCAGGACTTCTCTGCCTCTTATCTCATATTTCAGTCACTTCATAGAGATATGCAATCTAATACTGAAACAGGTCTCAACGAGTAAGGCGCACCTAGGATTTTCCATACCGTTGAAAACTCAATCAGGACTGCAATAAAAACCCTTATAAGGAGCAGACAATGGGATTGCACTTCACCAACAAACAAGACCCAGAAATAGAAGATATTTACGAAGAGGCCCTCTCTCAAACCCAGCTTCCCAAGTATTCTCTTCCCCAACAAAGCCAATCACCGGAGCTGATTGCCCAGCTGTTGAAAGATGAGTTGTTGATGGATGGCAACGCGCGCCAGAATTTGGCGACGTTCTGCTCGACCTGGATGGAGCCCAGTGTTCACGATTTGATGGATGTCTGTATCGACAAAAACATGATCGATAAAGATGAATACCCCCAAACCGCAGAAATTGAAGCCCGCTGTGTTCATATCCTCGCTAAGCTTTGGAACAGCCCGGAGAGTGACACTACGGTCGGCTGTTCAACCACTGGCTCTTCGGAAGCAGCCATGCTGGGCGGCCTTGCCATGAAATGGAACTGGCGAGCGAAACGCGAGGCACAGGGAAAACCCGCCGATAAACCCAATATTGTTTGTGGGCCCGTGCAAATTTGTTGGCACAAATTCGCCCGATACTTCGATGTGGAAATGCGCGAAATTCCGCTTGATGGTGACGAAGTCTGCATGAACCCAGACAAGCTTTCAGAATATGTCGATGAAAACACCATCGGGGTGGTTCCGACTCTTGGGGTGACCTACACCTGTGTATTCGAGCCGGTAGAAACCATTTCCAAAAAGCTGGATGAGCTCCAAGCGGAAACCGGTCTCGACATTCCTATTCATGTTGACGGCGCTTCAGGTGGATTTATTGCACCTTTTGTTAATCCTGAATTGAAATGGGATTTTAGGTTGCCCCGCGTGGTTTCCATCAATAGCTCTGGTCACAAATACGGGCTCGCCCCCCTCGGCGTTGGCTGGGTAGTATGGCGCGATAAACAGCATCTTCCGGAAGACTTAGTGTTCAGCGTGGATTATCTCGGTGGGAACATGCCGACCTTCGCGCTGAACTTCTCGCGGCCAGGTGGGCAAATTGTCGCGCAATACTACAACTTCCTTCGTCTTGGCTTTGATGGCTATAAAGGCATTCAGACGACGTGTCTGAATACCGCTCAGTGGCTTGCAGATGAGATAGCTAAGATTGGACCCTTCGATCTTTTCTACGACGGTCGTGGAGGCTTACCGGCACTGAGCTACAGCCTAAAAGAAGGCGATTGGGGATTTACCCTCTATGACCTCTCTGACCGAATGCGAATGCGAGGTTGGCAAATTGCTTCTTATCCTCTTCCTGGCAATCGTCAGGACACTGTCATTCAACGCATTATGATCCGACATGGCGTCAGCAAAGACATGGTTGCGTTGCTACTGGAGGATCTGAAGCGCTGCGTTGACTACTTCAAGCAATACCCGCAAGTCCACTCTGGTGCGACTTCTACTTTCCACCACGGCTGATCTTTGTCTTACAGCTCTTTACATCACCCACTGTCAGGCCAGATCCGGCCTGACAGGTAAAGGACTATCCAAATGAATAACAAAAAAGATTCTTCAGTTGGCGCAAATGAAGTAGGAAAAATCAGCGTCGTTACCTTCGCGATCATGAATATTGTGGCCGTAGTCAGCCTCAGAGGGCTGCCTGCAGAAGCCGAGTATGGATTGAGCTCAGTGTTCTTCTATGTCTTCGCTGCGGCATTCTTTCTGGTGCCTGTCTCATTGGTCGCGGCTGAGCTCGCTACAGGCTGGCCCGAAAAAGGCGGCATATTTCGCTGGGTTGGTGAAGCCTTTGGGCCAAAGCTCGCCTTTATGGCAATGTTCTTGCTCTTCGTTCAGGTGTGCGTTTGGTTTCCCACGGCATTGACGTTTGGTGCTGTTTCGCTGGCCTTTATCGGCCCGGACCAAACCTTTGATGCTGCACTATCTGAAAACAAATTCTTCGTTTTGGCTATCGTGCTCGCAATTTACTGGTTCGCAACCTTTGTCGCTTTTCGCGGGGTAGCAGCCTTTACCTTGCTGTCTAAATGGGGCGGTATCATTGGTACCATTATTCCCGCTATTATCCTGATACTGCTTGGCTTCGCCTTTCTGTTCAGCGGCGAAAAAATCCAGATTGAAATGGAATGGAAAGACTTGGTGCCTGACCTTTCCAACTTCAACAATGTGGTGCTGGCCGCCAGTATTTTCCTTTTTTATGCCGGGATGGAGATGAACGCCATCCACGTAAAAGATCTCGATAACCCTACCCGTTCATATCCCCTTGCCATTGGTATGGCGGCATTGGGTACTGTGGTGATCTTTGTGCTTGGCACACTCGCCATCGCCTTTGTAATCCCAAGTGCAGATATCAACCTGACCCAAAGCCTGTTAGTGGCCTACTTTGACATGTTCAAATGGGCAGGACTGGGTTTCCTCGGTCCGATTATGGCGATTTGCCTCGCCATTGGCGTGCTGGCTGGGATTGTCACATGGGTTGCAGGCCCATCCACTGGTTTGCTTGAAGTCGCCAAGGCGGGTTATATGCCAAGGTTCTGGCAGCACACTAACAAGAATGGCATGGCGACCCATATTCTCTTAGTGCAAGGCATCATTGTGAGTTTCCTTGCCGTTACCTTCGTGGTTCTGCCGTCGGTAGAAGCGGCTTACCAAATCCTGAGTCAGCTAGCTGCCGTTATCTACCTCACTCTGTATATGCTGATGTTCTCAGCGGCGATTTACCTCCGCTTCAGTCAGCCCAACCGACCCCGCCCCTATCGTGTGCCGGGAGGAAAGAAAGGTTTGTATGTGTTTGCCGGGGTGGGTTTTACCAGCTCGGCGATTGCCTTCGCGTTCAGCTTTATCCCACCCAGTCAGATTGCTGTGGGTAGCCCAACAACCTTTATTTCTATCCTTGTTGGCCTCAGTCTGGTGTTCGCGATTATTCCTTTTCTGATATATGCCGCGAGGAAACCGCACTGGCGGAGCGAAAACTCAGACTTTGCACCATTTACATGGCAGGTAGAGGGTGTGCATCCTGGCATTGAAAATCATTCAGACCGACACACGGAATCTGTCACCGAAATGCATCGAGAAGGAAAAGGAGACGCGCAATGAGTCATCTACCTTCCGCCAGCGAGCTTCAGGCTTTGGTTAACGATACTTACCATCAGTTTCGCGATCTCCCCGGTGGTGAGAATGCCAGTTACATTCCTTATCTTGCTTCAGTTCCTTCAGAACTAGCAGCTTTAGTCGTGGTCACGGCTGATGGTGACGTTTATCAAGCTGGCGACAGTGACTTTGGCTTTGCCATTGAATCCATATCCAAAGTGGTGACGCTGGCTTTGCTGATGGAAGATGTCGGATCCGAAACGGTTCGTGAAAAGATTGGAGCGGAACCTACTGGCCTTCCATTCAATTCCGTCTTGGCTTTATGTGAACATCAAGACAAGCCTCTCTCTCCGTTGGTCAATGCGGGCGCAATGGCCAGTGTCAGCTTGTTAACAGCAGATAATCCAGAACAAAGGTGGCAACGCATTCTGGACATGCAGCGTCGAATCAGCGCGGGAAACGTGACACTGTCAGAGGAAATCAACCAATCTGAACAAACCACCAATTTCCATAACCGTGGCATCGCATGGCTGCTTTACGCCGCGGGGAACTGTTACTGCGATCCGATGGAAGCTTGCGAGGTTTACACCAGACAGTGCTCCACACTCGTCACGTGTAAAGACCTGGCTGTGCTAGCCGCCACATTTGCAAACAAAGGTGTCAATCCACTATCTGGTGATCAGGTTATGTCCCGAGACAATGTGGCACCTTTACTCGCAGAGATGACCATGGAAGGTTTATATGACTACTCCGGTGACTGGGCATTTGAAGTGGGTCTTCCCGGCAAAAGTGGCGTGGGTGGAGGATTGCTTGCCGTTGCTCCGGGGAAATGTGGCATTGCGGCATTCTCTCCGCCCTTGGATGAATCCGGCAACAGTGTGCGCGGGCAGAGGATGATTGCGGAACTCGCGAAAGCACTCAATCTAAATATCTACCGATAGCGTTGGAATGTATGCAGAAAAATGGCCTGATTATCAGGCCATTTTTTCATTGTTCAGGGTCTTGTGCTTCCTCGACGGGAATATGAAGCGATTCCAACGTCACAAGAGAGGCAATCTCTGGGAACATGTTTTGACCGGTTAGATAACGTCTCAACAGGTCGAGCAACATGGTGCTGCAGTAAATCCGAAAGTTCTCCGGTGTCTGGTTGCGACGGGGCTTCACGATCACTCCCCAATCGCCCTCCTGAGAAGACAAACCAAGAGCTACTCTGTCTGCTTCAAGATTTCCGCAAGCAAGACCAATATTGGCACCGGCATTTTCACGGGAAGCAGCAGCCATGGCGAGCACAGCAGCCAGCGGATTGTAATCTCCATCTGCTGTCAGTGTTGATTCATTCAACACCCAAGACTGGACAAGTGCTTGGCGCGTATCGTCATCTTGGTTCAGCCAATTGGTGAGATAACCACCAGAGAATTTTTCGGCTACAGCCAGAGTGAGACCACAGTCCTCGAGCAATACACCTACAGATTCCAGCATGGGAAGGCCATCACCTACCATCAAATCACCAAGGACATTACGCACACCATCAGCCACCAGCGAGATATCCGAGTGTTGTCGTGGTGAGAACACTTTCACTTCAATGAAAGGTAAGGCGGAACGGTAGCCTAACTCGAAACCTTCCGGTAACGCCAATGATTCAAGCTTGTCGTTCAGTAGAGACTCAGAGAAGCCAAAAGTATAGAAGCGGTTAATTTCCCGGCGGTAAGTATTGGGGAAGCGCTCTTGAAGCCTTGGCAGAATTTCGTTATCGAACATCTGCTTGAACTCACTCGGCACACCTGGGGTGAAGAAGAAAAGACAATCATTAAGTCCGGCAGCAAATCCACATGCACTGCCTACAGGGTTATCTACCAACTCGCTGCCTTCGGGTAACATTGCCTGTTTGATGTTGCTTTTAGGCATTGTCTTGCCGTTCTTTTCAAAACGGTTTTTTAACTCCGTCAGCCAAAGGCTGTTCAGTTCGAGATCGACGTCCATCGCCATTGCCATGGCTTCTGTAGTCAGGTCATCCGTGGTTGGCCCAAGACCACCATTGACGATCACCACATCAGACACCTGACTACATCTAACTAGCTCAATGGCGATGTCATCCAGAGCATCTCCCACCGTCACACGGCGGTGCATAGCGAACCCTTCCTCAAAGCAGCGTCTAGACAGCCAAGCCGCATTGGTATCGGTGATGTCTCCGTGAAGCACTTCCTCACCAGTGCTGAGCATTGCAACTCGAAGTTTGCTGTGTTCCACCGATATCTCCTTGTTCGGACTGTATTAATACTCAAACGTTATCAGGAAGCCCGTTCAAGCACAAAAAATACTCACCAGATACGATTCAAATTCAACGTGCTTTCACAGCTTGGATGAACAACTTCAATCGCAAATAAATAATTACATCAACCGTACCTTAATGCTTACATTTATCTTTACAGCAAAATAGAATTCTATATTCTGGCGTGGCAACAGAAGTATCAACCCGGTTCCATGCCAATTTCGTAAATATATCATTACAAGAAGTCGACTATGCGCAGTAAAGTTTTAGGAAGCATTCTCATTATTGCTAGCACCACCATCGGAGCCGGTATGTTGGCACTCCCCCTTGCATCGGCCGGGCTGGGATTCACACAGTCCATTTTCCTGATGTTCGCCATGTGGATGCTGATGAGCTATACCGCATTATTAATGCTAGAGGTTCACCAACATGCACCAGCAAACGCGACCCTAAATAGTCTGGCACGACAATTCCTTGGCAAAAAAGGACAGTGGGTTGCAACGGCCGCCACATTGTTTCTACTTTACGCACTTTGCGCCGCTTACATTGCGGGCGGTGGTAGCCAGTTCCATAACAAATTGTCTGCACTCAGGATGGCAGAGTCGCTTCCTCAGAATACTGGGATTGTGCTGTTTACTGTGCTGGTCGCTACCGTCGTCATGTTAGGTACCCAAAAGGTAGATGTGATTAACCGCGGACTGTTTTTACTCAAAGTCGTATTGCTCGGTCTTTCTCTTGCCTTACTACTTCCGTTAGGCAAGAGTCAGAATCTGGTGTCTCTACCTCTTCAAGAAGGCTTACTCATCGCAGCGATTCCAGTCATGTTCACTTCATTTGGCTTTCATGGCAGCATCCCTTCAGTGGTCGCCTACACTGGGCTTAACATTAAAGTACTAAGAAAAGTCATGCTGATTGGGTCAGCACTACCTCTGGTTATCTACGTACTTTGGCAAGCCGCAAGTTTTGGTGTATTAGGGGCGTCAACGCTTTCTCAAAACTCTAATCTGGGGATGTTCATTCAATCTATCAGTGCGGCGGTAGATTCCACGCGCATCGCCAATGCGATTCCTCTATTCGCTGATCTGGCTCTCGCGACTTCCTTTCTGGGCGTGAGTCTGGGTCTCTTTGACTTCATGGCTGATATGTTGAAACGCCCAGCATCTACAAAAGGCCGAATTCAAACTGGTTTAGTGACTTTTATCCCTCCCATGCTGGTCGCTTTGTTTTACCCGCAAGGATTCATTGCAGCTTTAGGTTTTGCCTCCATAGCATTGGTCATTTTGGCTGTCGTACTTCCCGTTTTAATGGCTCTGAAAGTGCGCCGTTTAGGTTTAAATCGCGACCAATATCAAGTTTCCGGTGGAAAAGTAGCCCTTTCCGTTGCTATGATTAGCGGCCTTTCCGTGATTGCCTCACAATTAGCACACGGTATTGGGTAGTAACCATATGTATCGGTGCCGTTCAGAAAGGACGTACTGAATCGCATCGACGGACGAAAATTCGTCTAACTCAAGAATTTATATGCCAGACCACTCGCACAATTTGTCGCGATGAGGTTTGGCATTTTGTTTGTGTGGGAGATCCTACGTGCGCTTTCGCTCTACTATCGCAGCCGCCGCTTTATTTGTAACTCATTCTGTCTCTGCATTCGATGCGTCCACCATCAACTTCGAGCAGCAGGCCTATGTCTACAACAACCAGTTGAATTACAGCCACACTGCGCTGGAGACAGACAAGCCTATCCAGAACGGGTATTCTTTTGATGTAAATGAGTACCGTTCACAAGGACTGCCTCGTTACCTATCTACCTCTTCCGGTAAAGACTGGGATTACCTGATGGGTCAGACCTACACCATTCTTGGCCTAAGTGTGGCAACTGTTGGCCTGATGACTTTCTTGCCTGAAAGCGTCACCAACTGGACAGCAGAAGATCGTGACTTTTCCAACCTTGGTAAAAAGTGGTGGGACAACGTATCTGAAGGTCCTGTCTGGGATAAAGACGACCACTACCTGAACTATGTGATGCACCCTTATTTTGGTGGTGTTTACTACACCGCTGCGCGTCACTCTGGCTTCAACGAGTTTGAGTCTTTCCTTTACTCGTTCACCATGTCGACTTTTTTCTGGGAATACGGTGTGGAAGCCTTTGCAGAAGTTCCTTCGATTCAGGACATCATCGTCACACCTTTGTTTGGTGCGGCTGTCGGTGAGTGGATGTATCTGACCGAACAAAACATTGTTGCTGACGGCGGCGAAGTTTTAGGTTCAGATACGCTGGGTGGCGTCAGCCTGTTCCTGTTGAACCCTGTAGGTCACATCCACGGTTGGGTAACCAACTTGTGGCAAGGCGACACTGACGTTCGCATGAACTATGACCCATGGTTCAACAACCAGGAAGCAGCGCGTTATGCGGCAGATGCGGGTACGCCATATGACAGCCAGTTCATTGGTATGCAGGTCAGCCTAAAGTTTTAAAGGGCCTTTGAGCCATGAGAAAAGCCAGCGATTATCGCTGGCTTTTTTGCATCTGTGAAACTGGCAAAGCACCTCTGGTTTAAGTCGACTAAGCAAGCCCCTTGCTGAGAAGCGCGATACCGGCAAAACCACATAAGATCAGCAATCCGTACCTTACCCACTCAGCCCTGACATAAGGCGCCAGGCGAAGTGCCAATAAAGAAGACAACAGAACAAATGGCAAGGAGATCAGGCTAACTTTCAAGTGCCATAGCTCAAAGTATCCCGCCATAGCTTGCGCACCTAAAGAAATCGCGCAACTGAAAATGAAATACCCTGCAAGCGTCGCCCGGAGTTTCACCACATCCATTTTCTGCAGCACCAATGCCATCGGTGGACCGCCTATCCCAGTGGTTGTCCCCATAACGGCAGCTGCAAATCCCGCCCAGAACATGTTCTTGTTGTTTGGTTCTACGGCAAATTTGAAGATACTAGCCACTACAGCAATCAGCACTGCTGCCCCCATCAGTAACTCAAGCGCATTGACGGAGAGATAGAACAGCAACGCGGAAGCAACAAAGGTTCCCGGTATCCGCCCGACGAATGCCCAGCTGATCCCTTTGAACGACAACTGACTGCGGTATTGCCAGGTATTCACTATCGCCAGTCCCAGCGTCACAAGTGTCACTGCCGCAGGAACCAAAGAGGGTTCAATGAACATTAGGATTGGAGCAGATACAATGGCAAGCCCAAAGCCAATCAAACTTTGAACAAAAGCACCGGCACTCAATGCCAGTGTGATTAAGACAAGTTCTTCCGTGCTCAGTGCCATTCACTTTTTCCTTATGGCATGAATAAGCAAATTCCTCGGCGTCAGTTCGCGAGAGCAGAATGTCGAGATGTCTGTGTGGTAGCCGTTTTCTGTCAGGTAAAGGGCCCGGTCGAGAACCAACCATATTTCGAGGGGGCGTCGGAACAGCGTTCTTACTGTCTCCATCTTCTCTACGGTATGGAAGCGGGTTTCTCCGATTAGAAGGAAATCATCGAAACAAATGCCCTCTGGCAGAATGATGCTTTTTTGTTCAGCCGCCCAATAACAGAATGCCTCAAAACCCTCATTCAACAAAGATTTTTGTACATTGGGCACAGGTAAATATTTATCAGATTCAGACAAACTTCTCTGTAACGCATCAAAACCAAGTCGGAAGCTCACTTCGACAAAACGTTTATTCCTGACGGTTTGTCCCGCCGTCACGGTTTCCTGCAGCGGTAACTTTAAATCGTGCTTACTAAGCAACAATGTCGACGCTTTTGCTAACGAAGACAAAGGTTGATAGTGCTTGTCCTGAATCAAGTGATAGCAACAAGGTGATACTGATACCGATGAAGGTTTGGCTACCACCGCGTGACGTAACAGTGTCACATGCAAGTCACCGCACGCATGCAGGGCAACCGCGTGATCACACGCTTCAACGAGCTGTTGGCTTTCTTTGGCAAAGGCATCCCCCTGCACGAACTGCATCGGTAACTGATGCTGAGCAGCGTAAGCCTGCCCATCCTCACAGAGTGCCTGCTGCCACTCCAAGCTGGTGACATTTGCTTTTTTCGTTACCGCCAGAATGCGTCCTAAAAAACCTTTACCAGCGCACCATTCTAACCAGCGCTCTCCTTCACCACCGGGCACTGCCGCCGTGAACGTACTGACTTGAGACCATTTACGGCCCGGAACCCCGGTCGACCAATGAGAGTCACAGGAAACATCCTCGGTTTCTTGCTGTGTTATCGCAGATAAACTGACAAAAGCGTCTGCTTCCGGAAGCCACTCATTGAGCACTTTGGCTAATGCTGTAGGGTTTGCTTTCCAGGTTTCCAGTTCCTGAAGAGATTGAGAGTCCAACCATTCACATAGTTCTGGATGGCTCTTTCGCCACGGTAAGTCGAGGCAATCAAAGGGAACGCCCTGCCAAAACGCCTTATGCAAAGACAATAAAGCATCTAACTGAGTAAAGCGTTCAGTGAGAACATTGAAGGGCACTGACAAGAAAGTACTCCACCCGCATTGCGGAATCACCGGAAAAACAGGCGAAGTATATACCCATCTCAGGGAGAGGTGCAGGACTTCTCTTAACGAAGGCTATCGCACAGGAAGGTCAAACTGGTCGAAGAACTTCTCTACTTCGTTTGGGTCTTTTATCTGAATCGCTTTTTCTATGGTTTCGCGGGTAAGATGCGATGCGAAACTCTCGATGAAATCGTACATATAGCCTCGAAGTACCGTGCCTCTTCTGAAGCCAATTCGTGTCGTGCTGGCATCAAAAATATGACTGGCATCTATCGCCACCAAATCTTTATCTAATTCATTGTCATAGGCCATACGAGCCATCACACCAATACCCACCCCCAGACGGACATAAGTTTTAATCACGTCAGCATCCGTGGCAGTAAAAACAATATTTGGTTTGAGTTTGGCTTTGTTGAACGCTGTATCCAAACTGGAGCGCCCGGTAAAACCGAACACATAAGTCACCAACGGGTACTGAGCAATATCGTAAATGGTGATGGAAGAACGCTGTGCCAGCGGGTGATCTTTCCGTACGATCAATGAACGCGTCCAGTGATAACAAGGCAACATCAGCAAATCTTCGTAAAGGTGCGATGCTTCTGTTGCAATGGCAAAGTCAGATGTCCCCTTTAAAACAAAATCAGCAATTTGGCTGGGGGCTCCCTGATGCATGTGTAGGGATACTTTCGGGTAGCGTTTCACAAAACGTGAAATCACATCAGGCAATGCATATCTCGCCTGCGTATGGGTCGTCGCGACATTCAACTGGCCACGTTCCGGGTTGGTATATTCCTGTGCCACTGATTTGATGCTGTCGACCCGTGAAAGAATGTCTCTTGAAATTTCAACAATCTGACTGCCAGCGGGAGTCAGTTTAGTGAGGTGCTTTCCACTGCGACCGAAAATTTGCACACCCAACTCATCTTCGAGCGCACGAATTTGTTTACTAATACCCGGTTGGGACGTGTAAAGGCTTTCTGCTGTAGAAGAAACATTGAGGTCGTGGTTAACCACTTCGACGATATATTTTAGTTGTTGTAATTTCATAAAGTTGCAGCAAGAGAGAAATGGGACTAATGCTGTTATAGCGCTAAATTCAGCGAAGGCGTAGCCTTATAGCACGTAACCTTTATCCAGCGCCCAAAATACCCTACCTTGCCTTGGCTTCAAGGCTAATGATTATGGGCGATAACTTAATGATAGCGCGGTAAATAAACGTGCGTTCTGGCGCAGTAAGTTGGAGAAAAGGATTACGCTACGTCAGAATTTAGCTAAGATCGAAAATAGTACTAACAAACTATGACCCTATCAGCAGATCGTGTATCTTAGGCAGTCATCGTTTAAACAGGGATTATCGACGCTCACTTATGAATATCGCCTTAATTGTTGGCCTATGCGTCATTTTGCTCGGTCTTATTGTTGGCTACAACATTATGGCCCAGCAACGTCAGCGCGTGGAGTCATCAAAGCGCCAGGAAATGGCTAAATATATTGCAGTTATTGATGCCACTGAAGAGCTGATCGGTAACGCACATAACCTTCCTTACAGCGGGTCCCTGCTGGTTTGTTTGAACCAGAAAATTCTTGATGCTCTCAAAACCATGCACGAGATCGACAAGAGCGATCGCTCTCTCCCTCAGCGTATCGCTGATGTGCAGCAACAGGTTAATCAGATCAAGCAGGCTTACCAAAACAAAGAATCCACCTCTTTCCGTGTTCCTGACACCGATCGCGAAGCCATTTCAATGCTGAAGTTGGTCAAGCGTCTTCGCGCAGTCATCAAGGCAGAGCACACCAAGGGCCGTATGCAAACTCAAGCGTTTGTGGCTGAAAACTCGCGCCTTGAGCAGATGCAAATGAAGATAAACATCGAGAATGTGTTGAAACGCGTAAACGATGCGAAGATCAAAGGTCAGATGGGTACTGCCCAACAATTGCTGAAAAAGGCGTTGGATGTGGTGAGCGCCAAGAATGACCCATACTGTCAATCAGCGAAAGAAAGCCTCTCCGCCATGCTGGAAGATGTCAATTCCGCGCTGAATAAAACCACTGCTGCCCAGCAACCAAAAGAAAAAGAAGGCGACGAGTTGGACGAACTTTTTGCGCCTAAGAAAAAGTGGTAACACATTAATCTCCTCTCTTATCAAAAGCCCCGAACAAGGGGCTTTTTTTGTACCTTCCACTCGTCACTGCAAACCCATACTCCTTCAGACTGAATAGCCAACAATCCGTACACATAGAATCACTTTCGATACACTTGTTCATAATTTATTTTAATCCGCGAATTATTTGTGCGTCAGATAGCATTTTTTCATTAAAGAACAACGTACGGTGTGCCGATATGAATGTTTGATGTCACAATCCTCGGCCTTTTTTTGGTTTCTCCCAAGCCTTTATTTAGAGGCGAAAATTTGGAAGCCGTTGTGACTCAAGGCTGCCGTGCTATGCCGCGCAGTGTTTGAATCCCCATCGCCAGACTGTCGTAGAGTGAGAGAACAATGAAGTTGTCCGTCGTACAGAGAACAGTTGCAGGTTTTGTCTTAATGTTCGTATTAATGGCATCACTAAGCAGCGTTAGCCTGTTCAACGCCAAGACCCTACAGGGCAAGGTTGAACAAATCACCGACCAATCCACCCCCATGGTTGTTGCATCCGGAAATCTGATCACTCAGCTGATGCGCACCAACCTATTGGTAAGAACTTTCCACAATGACCCATCTGAATCAAGCCAAATTGACCAAACATTTGAAGAACAGAAACGCCGCTTCTTTGACGCGCTCAACACCGCTCAACAGGGGCGCCCGACTGACGCCGAACGCCAGCAACTGAATGCTATATCACAAGCGTCGAACGGCTACTTTGAGCAGGCAAAAGTACTGATTGAGCTGCAGAAGCAAGCCAACCAGTTGATTGCTGAGCGAGAAGCGTTGGATCTTAAATTCCTGCGTTTAGAGGATACCTACCAGTGGGCTGCTAACCTTCTTTTGCAAAAAGCTTCTGTGAAGCGCTCACTGCACAACCGCGCAGAACTCATTACCAGTGGTATTGCCCGTGACCTGAAAATGCTGCGCCGCGCTGATCAAGACACCAACCTTGATAAGCTTCGTGCCACTATGGCAAAGGACATCGAAATCGCGTTCAAACGCCTTGAGCTGATTAACGTAGAGGATGATGTAAAAGCCCGCTACTCAAGAAACCTGAAGAAAGTCGAGTCACTGACGTTAGGTGATAACGGCCTGATTGAAGTGCTGAGACAACAACAGCAGGTTAATACCCGCCTTCAACAGGAAAGCCAACGGACCAACCGCCAGATGGAAGATATTCAGGGTCAACTCGAAGGTTACGCTCAGTACGCTCAGCAACTGGCCACCAGCAGCCGTAAAGATGCTGAAGCAGCAGTAAGCGAAGCTTTCCTTTATGTCATTCTGATGACCTCAATTGCTGCGGTTGTCAGCCTTTGGGTTGGCGTCAGCACCACTCGCAGTATTCAAAAGCCCCTGGCATTGATCCGAAACGTGCTCGATAAGATGACCGACGGCGACATGCGCACCCGTGCAAACTACAACGCGCAGGATGAGTTTGGAGAGCTCAGTCGCTCGATTGATGAACTGGCGAATACCATGGCGCAAACACTAGCCAAATTTGGTGACGGTGCACAGCACCTGCTTGATGAGGCAAGCCGTGCAGCAAACGTTAGCGAAAGCGCCATGTCACGGGTAGAAGACCAAAAATCTCGAACCGATCAGGTAGCAGCAGCAATTTCTGAGATGGAAGTGAGCGCAAAGGAAATCTCCCGCTCTACGGAACTAACAGTGTCAGAAGTAGAAAGTACGAATGATGCGGCGAATAGTGGTCGTTCACAGGTTTCCCGCAGCCGTCAGTTGACGGAACAGCTCTCCGGCAACATCGAAGAGGCGGTGAACAACACCCAGCAGCTCAACCAATACTCCAACAACATCGGCTCTATCTTGCATGTGATTCAGGATATTGCAGAGCAAACCAATCTGCTGGCACTGAATGCAGCGATTGAAGCAGCACGTGCAGGTTCTCATGGCCGTGGCTTTGCCGTTGTCGCAGATGAAGTGCGCGCCCTAGCGACTCGCACCCAGCAGTCGACAGAAGAAATTCAGCAGATGATCAACAACCTGCAAGGCAATGCTTCGCGTATGGCGGAAACCATGAGCACCAGTCAGAAACAGATGGAAGAGTGTCTGACACAAACCCGCATGACTGATGAAACCCTGCAGGACATTGTTTCACGCATGAATTCCATTCACGAGATGGCTGTGCACGTAGCTCAGGCGACCGAAGAACAAATCAAGGTGAGCCATGATGTTGCAGAACACATCAATGGTATTGCGCACGTGGCTTATGAAGCAGAGAAAGATGCACGCGCATCAGCTTCGAGCAGTGAAGCTCTGGCAGACTTGGCACAAGACCAGCAAAACCTGATTGCAAACTTCCGCGTTTAAGGAGCAGAGAATGAAGAAATTAGCCCTGCTGCCTATCGCAGCACTCACCTTTGCCGCTGCAACGCTGGCGAATGCACAAACCACGCTGGTGATTGATTCATGGCGTAGTGATGACGCCGTATGGAACGAGAAAATCATCCCAGCGTTCAACAAACACTACCCAAACATCAAAGTGGAATACCGCTCACCACCAGACCTGGATGCCTCCAAGTGGAACGGTGACATGGAAGCTCGCTTTAAAAGTGAATCCGCGGGTGACTTGATTGCCTGCCGCCCTTTTGATGGCTCGCTGGGTCTTTTCGAACGCGGTCTGTTGAAAGAAGTGACCGAAATGGAAGGCATGGAGAACTTCCCGAGTTTCGCTCTGGCACCTTGGCAGACTGACTCTGGCGCACAGACGTTCTGTTTACCAATGGCATCTGTTATTCATGGCTTCTTTTACAACAAAGACATCTTTAAAGAAGTCGGCGTGAATGAGCCAGTGACCAAAGCCGACTTCTACTGGGCGCTGGAAAAAGCCAAGCGCGCGGGTTACCTGCCACTGGCAATGGGCACCAAGGACAAGTGGGAAGCAGCAACCATGGGCTTCCAGAATATTGGTCCAACCTACTGGAAAGGTGAAGATGGCCGCGATGGCCTTCTAACCGGTAAAGAGCGCGTCGACAGCAAACCTTACCGCAATACCTTCCGCGAACTGGGTAAGTGGGCAAGCTACATGGGCGAAGACTTTGATCAGCGAGGCTATAACGACGCGATCAAAATGTTTGCCGACGGCAAAGCTGCGGTTTACCCGGCAGGTTCTTGGGATATCGGCACCTTCCGTGGAAAAGTCAACATGGGCGTGTTCCCGCCACCGGTTGAAAAACGCGGCGACGCTTGTTATTTCAGCGACCACACAGACCTTGGTATGGGCATCTACTCCAAGTCTAAAAACCCAGAAGCAGCGGAGACCTTCCTGAAATGGATGACCACCGCAGAGTTCGCAGAGCTTCTGACCAACGAAATCTCCGGCTTCTTCTCGCTGTCTAACCACTTCTTTGATGTGAAAGACCCGATTGCTCAGGAGATGATCTCCTGGCGCGACCAGTGTGATTCGACCATCCGTAACTCGGCACAGGTTCTGTCCCGAGGAGAGCCGAACTTCGAACTTGAGATTTGGGAAACCAGCGTAGGAGTGATGACAGGCCAAATGAGCCCTGCTCAAGCTGCTAAGCAACTGCAAGATGGCCTTGAGGAATGGTATCAGCCTCAGAAAGAAAGCAAGCAAAGTGCCTCAAACGGCAACTGTAACTGTGCGCCTTTGTTGTAATCAAGATTAATGAACTCAAACCCGGCCCTCGCGCCGGGTTTTCTTTTATCTGCGGCTTGCCGACCTTGTTACCGAATGACACTGAAAACCAACAGTTACAACACCAAACCCAAGCGTATTTTACCGGCCTATAACTACTAGTTCCGTGAGGGAATGTCATATTTAGTTTTCATCTAGATCCCGATACCGACCGTTGATCTCGTTCACGTTTCGCTTTTCATCCATCCCTATAATCAGCGGCGATTTCCACTTTTACTGTTGAATAACTATGAGCACAGAAGAAAACAAAAGCGTTCAGGCACGCGTCATCATGACCAGTGTCATCGCGGTATCCGCACTGATTTTCCTTTCCCAGTTTGTTATCGGTACCAAGAATATTGATCTGGGATTTGCCACTATTTCTATTCTGCCAATACTGTTTGCCGTGATGTTCGGTATGGCACTATCAGTAAACTGGACTAAGTCCAAGGTCAAAGCGTGGGACAAAGTCTTCACTGAGAAAGAAGAAGGTTCCTGCGGCAAGATGGTGAATGCAGCAGAAGATCGTAAAGGCGCGATGTTCTTCCTCGGTAGCGGTAACAAATAGGCAGGCATCTGTAATTACCTGCACTCAAACCATTATTTTGAGGGTGACGACTTCCTTTTAGTCGGTGCGCAGATTTTTATCCATATCGCCTGCCACTAAGCTTAACTTCCCCCATCAAAAACCAAAGACAAGACGCTTTTCGCTCTGGCCTTTTTCTATTCTCAACAATTTTTCATACCTTAAGATATAGGAATCTGGACAACCCATAGTCTTTTCTTGTTTGTATCACTTTTGAGCTAGGCTCTAAATGGACGAACACAGTCTGATATTAAATAATCCGCAACCAAAACATATTTAAGTAAATTAGGGAAAAAGGATGACCTGTTTCAGACAAAAGAAAGGGGCATATAGGCGCCAGAAAGGTTTTGCCAGCCGACGCGTGGCTTTAGTCATGCTATTGGTCTCCGCACTTATTTTTGCTGCTATTGTTGCCAGCACTGCTCTGCGCGCTTCTCCAGCGACTGCAGCAGCAGTAACGCCCTTGAGTATTCCGACACTCATTGACAGCCGAACTCAAAATGGCCCGATAGTCATCGATATCAAAGAAGGCGAGCACGAGTTTTATCCCGGGGTTAAGAGTAAAACCAGCGGCTACAATGGTGGCTATCTGGGTCCAACAATAAAAATGTACAAAGGTGAAAGTACAGACATTGCGTTTACCAATCATCTTGATGAACCGACGAATATTCACGGTCATGGCTTACACGTCGTGGGAAAGATTGACGGTGGACCACAAAACAAAATCCTGCCCGGAGACACATGGACCGTTACCATTCCTGTCGTGCAACAGGCCTCAACTAACTGGTATCACCCACACCTTAAAGGCTCCACTGCCAAGCAGGTTCATTCTGGACTGGCGGGTTTTTATCTTATTGAGGATGATCATTCACTGTCTTTGGGGCTACCAAACACCTACGGTGTTGATGATATTCCTTTGGTCATTCAGGACAGAAACTTCGTTGACGGAAAGATGACGCCATACCCGGCTAACGACATGCCAGAGGATTTGAGAGAAGGCACGCTTGTGGTCAATGGCACCATCAACCCCTACACGATGGTACCTCAATCATTTGTCAGATTGCGTTTACTCAATGGCTCCAACGCCCGCTCGTATGAGTTCTATCTGGAGGGCGACCAACCTTTCTATAAAATAGCGACAGAAGGTGGCTTGCTGACGTCCCCGGTAGAAATAACATCTTTAAAAATGGCGCCTGGAGAACGGAATGACATCGTCGTTGATATGTCAGCCGTCGAAAACCAGAAGGTGCTGGCAAGGCTGCTACCCCAGAACTACAACGGATTCAACGCTTTTCGCATTCCTTTCTCAGAAAGCCAATCTGTTCTTGAACTCCGGGTTGACAGCTCGCTCGAGGCGCTAGCATCTGCGTTACCCAAGCAACTCAATACCATTACCCCTTACCTTGAAAAAGATGTTCAGGTAGAGCGCATTTTTGAGCTGGATGATATGTCCATCAACGGTCAGAAAATGGATATGAAAGTCATTAACCATGAATCCAAGTTAGGACAGCTGGAAAAGTGGACAATCAATTCAGGTAGGCATCCATTCCACATGCACGGTACGTCTTTTCTGATTTTGTCGATGAACGGAAACCCGCCAGCGCCAGAGGACCAAGGTTGGAAAGACACCATCTATCCAAATGGTGAGGCCGAAATTCTGCTGAAGTTCGATTATGAGGCTCCCGAACAATGGCCATACATGTACCACTGCCATATTCTGGAGCATGAGGATATGGGAATGATGGGGCAATTCACCGTCGTCAAGTAAATCTGGTGGAACGAAACAAGTAATGATGGGGCAATTCACCGTCGTCAAGTAAATCTGGTGGAACGAAACAAGTAAGGGGAAGCCATTGGCTTCCCCTTTTTCTTTGGCGTTTAAACCGATTTCACGCACATCACATGATAGATACCATCATGCATCTCTGTACCCTCGGTTTCTTTTTCAAAGCCCGGGAATTCTTCATCCCACACTTCTAGGCTCTTGAGGTACTTGATTTGCGGACTGTTCTCGTCACCGAAGCTCTCTCCGGACATTAACATCGGAATGCCCGGTGGATATGGGATAACCGCATTGGCGGCAACACGCCCAACGAGTTGATGCGAAGGTACCATTTCCACGTTATCAGCCACGATAGCCTGATATGCGGCACGTGGTGTCATCACAGCTTCTGGCAAAGTTTCGTAAGCCGCGTTCAATACTTCACCCGGATTGTGCTGTTTCAGGTAACTGAAGATCTTATCGCCCAAATCCTTAAGCCCCATGTCGCCATAGACATCAGGGAAATCTGACGCCAAGTCAGGCAGTGAATCCACCAGCGGTGTGTTGTTGTCGTAGTGACGCTTGAAGCCCATCAGCGTATTGACCAGTGTCGCCCACTTACCTTTGGTGATACCCATAGAGAAGAGGAACATCACCTGAAAATCTGTGGTACGGGTCGGCACGATACCGAAGCGTCCGAGGTAGAGTGTAACCAGTGCGGCTGGCACACCTTTATCAAGCAGTTTGCCATCTTCGCCCATACCCGGCGCGAGAATGCTAACCTTGATTGGATCGAGCATACACCAGTCTGCGGGCATGTCTTTGAAGCCATGCCAGTTATCGCCAGGATGCATCACCCAGGCATCCTGACTCTCGCATAGCAAGTCTGCAGGCGCATCTTCGAAGGCGTACGTTTCCCCGGTTTGTGGGTCTTTGACGGTGTCCGCATTCCATGGCGTGAAGAACCAATCACCATTTTCTGTGTATTCACGATTCAGCCGCCCCATCGCCTGACGGAAATCTACCGCCTCGCGAATCACTTCCAGCGTCAACGAATGGCCACGATTACCCGCCATCTGCGATACGGCAATATCATTCGATGCACAAATCGCATACAGCGGAGAAGTGGTCGCGTGCATCATGTACGCTTGGTTGAAACGCTCAAAGCTGATGGCGCCTTTACCGTTTCTCACATGCAGCCAAGACGCTTGGGACAAGGCATTCAACAGTTTGTGTGTAGAGTGAGTCGCAAACACGGTTGGCGCATCCGGATCTTCAGTTGGCTCACCACGCATCGCATAGTGTTTGTCATAAATCGGATTGAAGCGCGCATAGCCATACCAAGCTTCATCGAAATGAATTCGATCGCTGCTCTCGGCCAGAATGTCCTGTGCCCTTTCAGCGTTGTAGCAAAGACCGTCATAGGTACAGTTTGTCAGCACAGCATAAACAGCACGTTGGTCTGCATAATCTTTGGTGAGTGAGTAATCTTTGGCACGCTGATCAAGCACCTGCTTGGAGAGCTGGTCAGGATAGATGGGGCCGATAATGCCGTAGCGGTTGCGTGTTGGCAGCAAGTAGACGGGCCGTGCACCGGAAAGCATCAGTCCCTGCTCAATCGACTTGTGACAGTTGCGGTCACAAATCACCAGATCATTCTCGTTCATACAGGCGGACATAATGGTGCGGTTGGAGCCTGATGTACCCGTCACCAGCGAGTAAGATTGGTCAGCGCCAAATACTTTGGCCGCATAGCGCTCACTGTCACCAAAGTAGCCTGTGTGGTCAAGCAATGAACCTAAGCTGCCGCGTTCGATCCCCATGTCGGTGCGGAACAGTCCCTCACCGTAGTAATTGTAAAAGCGTTGCCCAGCTGGGGTCTTAGTAAAGCCTACCCCACCTTGGTGGCCAGGTGCTGCCCACGAATACTCATGAATGTCGTCATACCTCATCAATGCGGACATCAGTGGAGGCAGCAGCTGCTTACGGTAACGGTTCATTGCGGCGACGGCGCGACCAGCAATAAAGTCTGGTGTGTCTTCCAGAATCCAGGCGAACTCATCGACTTTTTCCATCATTTCACGGGTAACGTGAAGGGTGATTTTCTTTCGCTCAGCCAGCAGGAACACAGGGACATTTTGCTGGCGACGGTTAAGCTTTTCTATCAGCACATAAAAGCGCTCATTTTCTTCGCTTTGGGACCCGCTCATGGCTGATGTAAGCATCAGACAATCAAGGGCAGTATTCGAAAAAATCACCGAATAACAGTCATCAAAGCTTGTCGCTACCATGACTCTTGCGCCGCTGCTTTCCAGCTCTGCAATCAGTCTTTCAATCGCATTACCCACTACACCTTCTTTATGGGCTTCTTCCAAAATCAGAACATTAAATTTCTTTCCGTAGGTTTTCATAGCCAGCTCCGACACTGAATGAGGAGAAGTGTTTTATTTGAGTCCCATTCACCATAGAAGAGCACTTTGCTAGACAGAGTCGCAAAAAAGACAAATTTGCAGAAAAAACCAAAATGAAATTTGATGCATTGCCGATAGGGCGCATGATCTATCCCCTATTTTTATTGGCTTACAGAAATGTGTGTAATTGGTTTCATTCG
Organism: Grimontia kaedaensis; assembly: GCF_023746615.1. Taxonomy (NCBI): domain Bacteria; kingdom Pseudomonadati; phylum Pseudomonadota; class Gammaproteobacteria; order Vibrionales; family Vibrionaceae; genus Grimontia; species Grimontia kaedaensis. Next base: position 2,563,541 of record NZ_CP082275.1, read on the forward strand.
GACGAACTGCGCTTTTGTCTTGTAAAAGAACCAAACACCTCACCTCTCCACTTCTACTTTCAATTCGACAGGCAAAGCCTTTTCACTTGTTTCGATGCAGCGGCGGGAGATCGTCAATCGAATGTGTATGCAGCAAGGCTGAATACCTGCATTTCTTGCCCAAATAATGCAGTGGAGAATCAGTATGGCGTCAGAACAAAATAAAATGGGATTGGTGGGATTAACCACCATAGTGACTGTAAACATGATGGGCTCGGGCATCATCATGCTGCCAGCAAGCTTGGCTCAAACCGGGGCAATTTCGCTGCTTTCATGGGTAGTGACAGCGTTGGGCGCAATGTGTATTGCCTACGCCTTCGCCAAGTGCGGTATGTACTGTAACAAAGACGGCGGCATGTCAGCCTATGCCAACGAAGCACATGGGAAATCATCGTTTTTTATTGCTTCGTATACCTATTACGTCTGTCTGGTGATCAGTGCGGTGGCGATCGCAGTCTCTGCGGCTGGTTATTTAGTGCCCTTCTTTCCTTGGATAAAAACCACCCCTATTCACACCTTTATTGCTGTGGTCGCCATTTTGGTTATCACCATGGTAGCCAACTTCTGGGGGCCAAAAATCACCGGGCAAATCTCCGCCATCACGGTTTGGGGTATCATCATTCCTGTGGTTGGCTTATCCGTTGCAGGTTGGTTCTGGTTCAAACCTGAAGTCTTTGCAGAAGCATGGAATCCCCATCAGGACACCACCATCACCGCGGTGTCATCAGGCATCGCTTTGACACTCTGGGCTTTTTTGGGGATAGAGTCAGCCGGCGCAAATTCGGGGGCCGTGGAAAACCCCGAAAAGAACGTTCCTCTGGCCTGTATGCTCGCCACCAGCTTCACCGCTATCGTTTACATAACATCGACTTCAGTGATTCAGGGGATCATCCCGAACGCAGAACTGGCCAAATCCGATGCGCCTTTCGGGTTGGTTTATACCTACATGTTTAACGAAACTGTCGGTAGCGTCATTACCGCACTGGCAGTGATCGCCTGTATCGGCTCTTTGCTTGGCTGGCAGTTTACCAATGCGCAGGTATCGAAAGCCGCAGCGGATATTCGTCTGTTCCCGAAAGTGTTCGGTGAGGTCAATAAAGATAATGCGCCAATTAAAGGCATGCTGATCATGCTGGGGCTCGAATTGCTGCTGGCAGTGATGACGATTTCGCCAAATTTGGTCAAACAGTTCAATGTGCTGCTTAATCTGGCCGTGTTTATCAATATGGTACCGTACATCCTGTCGTTGACCGGTCTTGAAGTTATTCTTCGTAAACAGAACGTCAGCCAGAAGGAGTATAAAACGGCGGCGGTTATCGGGACTTTTGCCGTGATTTACAGTATCTATGGCGTTTATGCCTGTGGTCAGTCTGCCGTGTTCTGGGGCTCCATCCTCACCATGTTCGGCTATATCTTCTATGGATTCGTCGCGGCACGTGACAGAAATGACGGCACACCGGCTTAGGAGGAAATATGTCAGACATTGAAGCCCAAGCAATGAAAAAGCTGGCGATTTTCCTGTTGGTAGGTGTGGCCATTGCGACTCCGCCATTTGCATTAAACGCTGCCGAAGAAGTGGCGGTTGAAGAATCAGAAACCGTCTTGCTCCCAACGGACGATGCCATGACAGCAATTGAAGTCATCATAGGTAAACGCATCCCGGAAACTGTTTTGGATGATGGCAGACCGCACCATGTATATCGGCCGAAAACCCCTATCTTCCATCAGAACCATCCGGAAAATGAGCCTGAGCCACCCGCGATCCGGAAGCATCTTTTAGTTGACCACCCGGAGCTAAAAAACAATCAAGGCAGGGTCATCCGGACACCGCCAGATGTTGAAGGGGAAACTCCCACCAATTAAACGCAAAACGCCAGCAATAAGCTGGCGTTTTTCATCTCACTTTTTCCGCGTCAATAAACGGGGAGTTCAAGCCCTTCAAACAGCTTATCGACTTTATCGCTGCTGTTTTGCATCAGCACACTTTCCATCAGCGTTTTAGTCAAATGTGGCGAGAATGACATCAGGAAGTCATACATGTAGTTCTGCAGCAAGATGTCTTTCGAGAAACAAATCCATGCATTACATGGCTCGAACAGATGATCGAGGTTGATATAAGTCAGACCGGTGTTTTCGATATCTCGCGCCGCCAAGGTAGAGATAATACCGATACCGAATCCGAGTTGGACATAACGTTTGATTACGTCAGCATCCATAACAGTCATAAAGTAGTTTGGATTGATACCCGCGCGTCTGAAGGCTTCATCCTGAACCTGACGGCCAGTTGAACCCGGCTCGTAACTCAGAATCGGGTATTCAGACAATTGCTTGAGCGTTGGCTTGCGAACATCTGCCAGCGGGTGGTCTTCCGGCACCACCAATCCCATCGTCCAGAGGTACGCAGGCAGCTGGATTAAATCGTTGTCTGCACCAATATCGTGGGCCACGATGGAAAAGTCAGAATGCCCTTTGCTTATCACGCCTTTGGTTTGCAACGGCAGTGTTGGATGCAGGTGGAAATTGATGTTCGGGTATTTTTTGGTGAAGTAGGACACGCTGTTTGGCAGCAGATAACGCGCAATGGTATGCGTGGTGTAGATGTTCAGCGTACCTACACTCGGATCCAGATGCTCGTTTGCCAACGCTTTGATTTTTTGCTCCAGCGCCAGCATGCGTTCAACCTGCTCAAGGATTCGTTCACCTATCGGGGTAATACCGCTGAGGTTCTTACCACGACGTTCAAAAATCCTCACACCCAGCTCTTTTTCCAGCAATCCAACCTGTTTACTCACGCCTGGCTGGGTCGTAAAAAGTGACTGGGAGGCCGCGGACACGTTTAAATTGTTGTCCTTTATCGCTTTTAGATATTTAAGCTGCTGAAGTTTCAATCCCTTACCTCACAAAAAGCTATCAGCTATAGATCTTAAATTTATAAGAGCGATCAAATTTAAACAAGCACTAAGGTAGGAATTTGCTGGTTGCTGCGAACATTGTTCCGTTAAAGACGAAAAATCCCGCTGTCAGGGGGCTTCAGCAAGAGTCAGAGGTTTATTTCGCCATCACTTCATCCAGCACACTGTCGCTGGCTTCTTCGATGAGATCCAACACCAGCTCAAAGCCTTTTGAGCCACCATAGTATGGGTCTGGAATTTCAGCCAGCGATGAGTTGCCATGGCTCAGAAACAAGGAAACTCTGTCACGAAGATGGTCAGGGCAGCGGTCCAGCAGGTCAGCAAGATTCGCTTTGTCAGAAGCCAGAACCATGTCGAACTTTTCAAAGTCACCATCTTCAACCTGACGCGAGTAAATGCCGGTGAAATCATAGCCTCTGGCTTCTCCGGCTTTCCTTGCTCTTTCATCAGGATTAGCGCCTGAGTGATAGCCAATGGTACCTGCCGAATCGATTTCAACATCCAAACCGCGCGCCTTAGCTTTGGCACGGAGTATTGCTTCTCCGGTAGGCGAACGACAAATGTTACCCATACAGACAACGAGAATTTTCGGTTTGTTATTAGACATTGGCACTCCGTTCCCCATTCATTACGAACACTGTAACGAATCAAGGAACGGAGAGCAAAACCATGGAGACAGGTGTTTGAGAGGCCCTACAGATTTTCTTCTAGGAAGCCATTGAAGGTCGCCCAAGAGCGCTTATCCGCCACTTCACGATAACGAGGAGACTCAAACACTGTGAAAGCATGAGGTGCACCGGAATAGACTTCAATCAGATAGGGTATTCCGGCTGCTTCCAGTTCTTCAGAGAGATCCGCCACATCACTCATTGGAATCGCAGTGTCCGCACCACCGTGGGAGATGAAAATCGGTGCCGTGTCTTTGGCATAACTCTGATCGCTTGGTGTCGCCAGTCCACCATGGAAAGTGGCATAACCATTGATACCATTGCCTTTGCCAGAACGGGCAAGCTCTAGCGTTGCTGCGCCGCCAAAGCAATAACCTGCAACCACCACATCTTCTACACCCATTTCCCGCGCTTTATCTAAACCCGCCAGAATCAGGGTTCGCATTTTCTCCCGATCTTTATAAAGCTTTCCTGTTTCCGCTTTCTTGGCATTGGTATCAACAGGACGGTTGCCTTTGCCATATAGGTCGACCGCAAAGGCGTTGTAACCCATCGAAGACAGCATATCGGCGCGCTTCTGCTCATAGCCAGTCAGTCCATCCCAGTCATGGATTAAAATCACTGAGCCTTTAACGTCGCCATCAGCAGGCGCGTAATACCCCTCTAAGGCCATACCATTAGCACTGTAATCGACCACTTCCCCTGCCATTACACTAAAAGGCAGGGCCACCAACAGCCATCCTAACTTTTTCATCTTTTATCCCTCGTGGTTTCATACCCAAACGACCTGAAGATGCTCGCTGAATCCTGCATCTTAAGATTGTTTGGGTATATTCTGACTGATTGTAGTTGACCAATTTCTGTACGAACGCCAATACCAGAGCGATTTACTCAGATTTACACTCTTCCAATACAAGTGGGTTTTGGTATGTTGTGATCCACGATTGCTGGCCACCCATACTGCTTCAGCCAAATAATTTTGAAAGGAAGAAAATCTAATGAGCGATGAGCGCTACAAAGCCCGACAACAAAAAGTCAAAGAACAGGTCGACGAGCGCGTTGCCGCTGCACAGATTGAAAAGGGTTTGCTGTTGGTGATTACCGGAAACGGCAAAGGGAAATCGACTTCAGGGTTCGGCATGATCACCCGCGCGACCGGTCACGGTCAGAAGTGCGGTGTGGCCCAATTCATAAAAGGCACTTGGGAATGTGGCGAGCGCAACCTGCTGGAAAAATGCGGTGTTGAATTCCACGTTATGGCAACCGGCTTTACCTGGGACACACAAGACAAAGCCGCTGACACCCAAGCCGCACAGGAAGTCTGGCAGGAATGTAAACGCATGCTGGCAGACCCAAGCTACGACGTCGTGCTACTGGACGAAATGACCTACATGGTCACCTACGGCTACATCGAGTTGGACGAAGTGGTAGAAGCGCTGGAAAACCGTCCAAGCGAGCAGTCAGTGATCATCACTGGCCGCGCTGCCCACCGCACACTGACTGAGATGGCAGATACTGTCTCTGAAGTTCGCAATGTGAAGCATGCTTTTGATTCTGGCATCAAGGTACGCAAAGGCATCGATTGGTAATAAGCCCTTTCCGTCACACCTGATAACCAGATAAAAAAAAAGCCCAGCATTGCTGGGCTTTTTATACCAATCACAGTAGGTAGATGATCAGAAATAGCGCAGGAAAAATGCTCGAGAACAAGGCGGAAAATTTCGATAAGTAGTTATTCTAAAATCAAATTTTTCAACGCAGTTATCGAGCATTTTAACAAGCTAGGATGAGCAGATATTTACTACGATTGGTATCACTGTTAGTTGGATGACAAGTCGTTACGGAAGCAATCATGCTCATTACATAGCATGGCATCAATGCTTTGCCAGCCGAGGAGACGCATCCACAATGCTGGAATTTGTCTTGGCAGCACCGGGCCTGGGTCTAATTGTACTGGTGGCACAAGTTGCCAAACCTGATTTTCCCCCTGCTCAGCCACCACAAAGCTAAACGGGTGATACATGGCCATACCAAGGCGCAAATCCGTCGCCGTTAATGCGTCACCATCTTGCTCGTAGCGCACAAAGCCACGGGTGAAGTTTTCAAAGTCAGCGAGTAGTTCCGGCTTACTAGGGAATGCCCAATCGCCTCGTACCATTGGCATCCAATCAATGGTTGGATCTTCATCCAGCAAAGATGTCAGCCCCTCCCAGTATTTATCGTCATCCAACACCACCACGCGCCAAAGCAAGGTGTTTAAAGGTGTCGGTCCAATAAATACCGGTTGTCCTTCAAGGTGCGTACCTGCGACGTTTTCTCCTACTCGGTCTTTTACCACGCCAATCGCAACGAGCGACCAGGCGAGATACAGACTAGAAATCGCCAACCCGACGCCACACAGTTTGGCGGCACGGCTACGCCAAATAAACGCTGCCAAAACTGGAATGAGCAGCGGAACGGTGTAAAGCGGGTCGATGATAAAGACGCTGGAGATTGCCACTGGCGGCATATCCAATGGCCAAAACAGTTGGGTGCCATACGTCGTGAAAGAATCCAGAATGGGATGTGTCACCAACACTGCGGTGAACAATGCCCAGAGTTGCCATAGTGGCCATTCTTTGGCGAATAATCGTTTCCAGAAAACCGCCAGTACCGCTGCAAACGGGAACAACACAAAAAGGGAATGACTAAATCCGCGATGTTTAATCATGTTGGAAATTGGGTCGCCATAATCCAGTACCACGTCCAGATCGGGTACTGTGCCTAGCGCGGCACCAGCAAGAAGCACTTTTGGGGAGCAACGCTTACCGGCGACTAAGCCGGCAACTGCAGCGCCAAGGGCTGCCTGAGAAATAGAATCCATGAACGTTCGTTTTCCTTTAAAGCTGAAGGCATTTCTTTTTCTTGTTCAGGTGGCTGATTCTAGCGCACATTCTGACTGGGTAAATCAAATATACCCAAACAACCTGAAGATACTTGAATTCAGAGGTCATCAATGCGTTCAATTCGAGGCAAATTCCGCGAGGAATAGTCATTCTATTTCCGTGGAGTTTAAGGAAGAAGTGGGCGCATTGATGGCCTCCCTTCGGGCGAGTTGACTGACGTCGTGCTCATTGTTGTTCCTTTTTGATGGAGATGAGTACAACTGCAAAGGAACGCCGCGATCACAACGCCAGTCAATCTCGCTGAATCCTGCATCTTAAGGTTGTTTGCGTATACATAAATTGAAACGAATAACTGTGTTGGCGCAGATCTATTCCTACTGGATTTCTGGGCGATGCCTCCCAACATTACGTCCTTATTTTTGTAGGTTTAAAGGAGTCAATCCAAACAATGAGGAGAGGTCTACACGATGCCGGGAAAAGTTTCCGATTACATGACACGTAAACTGGTGACCATCAGCCCCGACATGGGAGTGCGCGAAGCGTATTTCCTCATGAGGGACAAAGACATTCGCCACCTTCCTGTCGTAGAAAACGACGAATTGGTGGGGATCATCAGTGACCGACAACTTCGTCGCCCCAACTGGGCCGATGAAGCGCCTGACATCGGACACCCTTACCTGCTTTCAGATGACCTCAATGCGGGTGATGTCATGGTACCGGATGTGATCACCTGCCACACCTACGAAACCTTATCAAAAGCCAACCAAAAAGTGCTCGACCATAACGTCGGCGCTCTGCCTGTTCTTGATAAAACAGAGACCTTGGTAGGCATTTTATCCGCTGTTGATTTATTGGCAGCTTTGCAGGATATGCTCAAACGGGAAAAGTCATTGAAAAAAGCGAGAGCTTAACAAAATAGAAATGAGGCAGACCCGGAAGTCTGCCTTTTTAAAGTCGGTTTTCAGCTGCCATCTGCATGTAAAGGCTGTCTATTCTGAATCTTATATTAGTAGAATCACCCAGCACTGAGCCATCGGGGAATAAGATACCAATTTCATCAAGGTTAGTAATCTCACCCAGAAGTCCGTGTTCAAAGCAAAACTGCCGCACTCTATCCATCGCATTGATTGTCGATTTACTGTTAGCGACCTTGACGCCTCTTCTCGGGCTGTACAGCATTTTCGTCGAGCCCAGTTGTTGAAGAATAGAAACCCTTGAAGTTCCGGCACTTTCTGCCATGGAAGAAACCACAGACATGTCTTCGTTTCTAAGGCTCTCCATGGTTTCATACCAAGCGCCTGTCAGCGCTCTTTTTAGCCTGTCATCCGTATCCGTTCTGGTTACCATCAAATCCAGAATTTCGCCTTGAAGCTCTGAGGAATCGAATATCAGTTTGGCTTTGGTTTCTGACTGTGCCTTTTTAAGGATAGGGTTCCAAGTTACCAGAGTGGGTGCTTTTCCTGATCGGAAAACATCAAGTATCTCGGAGTCAGGAACGCTCACTAAATTGACGTCCGCTTCACTCAGACCAGCTCTATTCAAAGCCCTTGCTAACAAGTAATGTGACACAGAATATTGAACCAGCAAGATATCCTGTCCTTTTAGGTCAGTCACACTGCCAGCCTCGCGGCTCAAAATGCCATCATTTCCATTGCTGTAGTCACCAATTATCAGCACGGATGTATCCACACCCTGAGCAGCCGGAAATGCCAGCGCGTCCATTTGCGTCATGGTGCAGGCATCAAATTCGCCGGAAGAAAAACGCTTCAGAGAGTCCACATAATCATCGACTCTTTTGATGTTCACCTCAATGTCATACTTGTCACCCCACCGCGCCATTGCACCACTGGACTCAATGTACGCCCATGGTTCCCATCCCACATAATGGCTCCAGCAAACATTGAACGAATCTTTCGCCCAAGCGTTTCGTGCTATCGCCAGCAAGAAGAACAGTGGCAGGTATTTTCTCATTGGGTGCTCCACTCCAAACGGAGAGTTCTTGTTTTAGAGACAATTACTTATCGAGTATAGCAACGGATATTGAACTTAAGTATCTGGTGAAACGAGTAAAAAGAAAGCCGCAGAACGCGGCTTTCAGGTTGGTATCGAAAGGGCGTTTTAGTTGAACAAACCTTTGAGCAGTTTGTCTGCTGCCTGTTTCACTTTGTCATCTTCAGCTTTGTCACCCAGTAGCTTTTTCAAACCACGCTCTGCTTCTTTGCGTGCTTTTTCTTCCAGTACTTTGTTACTGGTTAGCAGGGATTTCACATCTAGGTTGTAACTTGGTGCTGTCCAAGTGCCGCCGATTTTCACTGGAATGGTGACATCTTTAAGTTCATCAATGTCTTTGCCGCCCTGTCCTTTACTGGTGCCTACTACAGAGACAAACACTTCGAAATCCAGGTCTTCTTTCACCAGGTTGGTTTGACCTTCACTACGCACACGCAGTGCTGGTGCTTCCATCTTCATGTTGCGGGTAGATGCGATACCTTTGCCAAGATTGAAGGTTGCTGTCAGTGCACTAAAGTCCGTTTTACGGGTTTCTTCAACATACTCAGCACGCTTGCCTTTCAGTGTTGCTTTCGCTTCGCGGATCATCTCTGGAATGTTGATGCCGTTAATTGCACCATCAGCAAAGTTGATAGCCACGGTACCCGTTATGCCAGTTCGCAGACGTTTTTCCGACAGGCCAACACCACTCACATTTGCATCTATGCTGCCTTTACCTGCCAACATATCCTGATTTGCTGCAGCTTGCAGAAGTGGAAGAACGTTGACGTTCTTGATGTCTTTTTTCACCTGATAACGAGCAGGAGAAGTGGTCGCATCAAGTTTGCCTTCCACCTTGATTGTCCCGCCGTATAACTTGGCATCGAACTGTTTGACATTAACCTTGCCACGGTTAACCGCAAAGTTTGCAATCACTTCTGTGACTTGCACCTTGCTGGCAACGAAATCATCGATAGTGATCTTACCTGCGATATCCAATCCCTTCAGAGCAGAAAGATCAGGTTCAACATCACTCAGCGGTTTCTTCTCAGCAGGCTTTTCTGCAGCGCCGCCTTGCGAGCCACTCGATGCTGCTGGTTTATCTGCAGCTGTATTACCACCTGGGAACGTATCAAGGTTGATTTTAGGACTGTGGACATCAAATCGAATAGCTGGAATATCAGCCAGTGCAACCGACGCTTTACCATCAAGGTTCAGCTCGTCTACTGCCGCTTTCAGGTTTTCCAGTGACAGTTTCTGTGCCTTGTTATCAAAAGTCACATCGCCACCCATACTGATTTTCATCTCAGGGCGAGGCAACGACTTGCCTGCTACTGTCGTATTCAGTTCCAGCGCTTTTGCGGTGATCAAGGTGATGGCTTCGTCGACTTCGACTGTGGTTTTGCCTTTAGCATCAAACGACATGTCCGCGGCTTTACCTTTGGCGGAAAAATCAAACACCATAGGAATAGCTAGGCCAAGACGGTCTGCTTTCAACGTGAAGGTTTCCAGTTGAGTTGCTGCATCGTTGGCGCTTGCTTCAAGTGATAATGTGCGCAGTTGAGACTTCATGATCTCTTTGTCGATCATGGCTTCTGCATCACCTTTGGCAGAAAACATCAGCGCGTTTTGTTTGCCTTCCACATCAAATTCAATCGGCACCCAAACACCGGTTTCCAGTTTACCAATGGTCAGGTTCAGTTTGCTGATTTCACTGTTGGTGTGGGCTTTATCGTCACGCACTGTAGCGCTGGCATCCAGAAGCTCAAGACCACCAATTGAAATAGTCCATGCCGTTGCTGGTTCGCTGGCTGGTGCGCTAGATTCAAGTGCAGGATCGGCTTTGCCGGCAGTAGTACTTTCAGCCCCGGTTTCACCGCTAAGACCATCAAGGTTACTGACACCGTTTGGCAGGGTTTGGATAAACACATGCGCACCGTGCAAACTAACAAGGCCGATATCCAGCGTGTCAGAAAGTAGCGGCATGACAGCCACTGACAGCTCAGCCTTACTCAGTTTGAGCATGTCCGGCTCTGCAAAGCCTTCCGGGTTCTTAAACGCCAGTTGTTCAACAGACAGACCCAGGCTTGGCCAAAATCGCCAGCTGATGTCTCCATCAATAACCAGCTCACGCCCCGTTGCTTTTTTCACTTCATCAGTGATCAGGGGTTTGAAGTCGTTGGGGTTGATGAATGCGACGATGGCACCAATGGCCACCACAACCAGCAGCACAAGTCCAAGTAGTATGTAGAGAAGCTTTTTCATGATGATGTACATTTCCTGTTGAGATGCGGTCGAGAGTATCGAAACATGAATAAAATTTCTGCATTAAATCCAGCAATTTCAGCCATTTTCCATGCGCCAGTGTTCAACTAATCCTCATCAATCTTTGAGGCAACCGCTCCCTGTTGATTTTTATATTTGGCGTTTTGCCGCTTGTGATATGGACACTCCGCAGGGCTGCTCATCGTTTCGAAGCTCAAAGCACCGATTGGCATGCCAGGACGAAGCGCGAGCGGCAATCTGCCGCTGTTATAAAACTCCAGAACAATCTTGCCTTGCCAACCAGGGTCAATACGATGAGCCGTGACGTGGACCATCAAACCAAGTCTGGCCAGTGAAGAACGCCCATCTAACCAGCCCACAATATCATCGGGCAAGGTCACCACTTCATGAGTTACAGCCAGAGCCAATTGTCCAGGATGGAGAAAGAATGCGTCACCTTCAGCAATCTCTATTTCATCGCTCATCACTTTATCGAGCTGTGCAGACACTTCTTCGCGTGGGCCGGATAAATCAATAAACGGAGCGCCATGTTCACTAAAGACACGAAACTTGTTCCCCAAGGTCACATCTGCTGTGACACCTGAGATGGCTTCATCTGCTGGCCTCGGTTCAATGATGATCTTGCCATCATCCAGGTACTCCCTGATGTGTTTGTCACTCAATCTCATCGCTCGTTCCCTCGAAAAATAGAGTTTGCTTATTTTTAACTAACTTCAGGTATAAAAAAAGCCGGTTTTAACCGGCTTTTCTTTTATGCTTTCAGTAATTTGGCGATATGAGCCTTCAGCACATCAATCGCTATTCGGTTCTTACCACCGCGCGGTACAATGATGTCCGCGTATTGCTTCGATGGCTCGATAAATTGCATGAACATCGGGCGAACAGTCTGCTGGTACTGTTGGAGCACAGATTCCATGGTACGACCACGTTCTGCAACATCGCGCTTCACGCGACGAAGTAGACAAATGTCCAGTGGGGTATCCATAAAGATGCTCGCATGCATCAGGTCGCGAAGGCGTGGGTCGGTCAGAAGAAGGATACCTTCTAGAATGATCACCTTCTTCGGTGTCAGAGTGGTGGTTTCGTCCATGCGGGTATGTTCAGCATAGCTGTACTGCGGGACTTCAACCTCTTTACCTTCCGTTAGGTCTTGAAGGTGCTTGCACAGCAAATCGTGGTCAAGCGCCTGAGGATGGTCATAGTTGGTCTTTACACGCTCTTCCATACTGAGGTGACTTTGGTCGCGATAGTAGCGGTCTTCCGTGATAACACCGATCTGATGATCACCAACTTTTTCTTTTAGTTCTTGATAAATAGTACTAGCGATCAGACTTTTACCGGATGCAGATGCGCCTGCAATACCGATAATGACACATTGGTTGTTGTCACTCATAAATGAATACCCGGAGAATTGGCGATAAATAAACCGCATGATTATAGGGAGTTGGCCTCCCTCATGCCATCTAAATGTGTGATAAGGGTCTCAATTAAAAGTAAGATGTACATTGTTTCATCATTGTGCATACGATTTGCGCGGCAATTCTCGCTCTCAATGTGAAACTTGTCAGCGACTCACTTGCTACTCACCAAGCGTGGTAATTGATATTTTTTCTGCCACAGGCTCTCCGCGCCAGAATAACTGACTCGCGACTTTTTCTGCCAGTGCCAGATACACCGCCGAATGTTCGCTTTCTGGTTGACTAGCAACAGTCGGCGCGCCGGCATCAATGTCTTCACGAATATTGATATGAAGCGGCACTTGAGCGAGCAGTGACAAACCGTGTTCCGTCGCCATCTTGGCTGCCCCACCCTGACCGAAAATGGGCTCATGGTGACCACACTGACTGCAGATATGGTAGCTCATGTTCTCTATCACTCCGAGGACCGGAACCGCGACCTTCTCAAACATGGCTACACCTTTGATAGCATCCGCTAAAGCAAGATCCTGAGGCGTGGTGACTACGACGGCTGCCGTGACGGGGAATTGCTGCGCAAGACTCAACTGAATATCACCAGTACCCGGTGGCATATCAACTACCAGATAATCCACATCTGGCCAATGCGTTTCATTCACAAGTTGCGCGAAGGCTTTTGATGCCATTGGTCCTCGCCAAACCATGGCATTCTCATCCGGCACTAAATAACCGATGGAATTACTGAAAAGACCATGAGCTTCAACTGGCTCCATGGTTTTGCCGTCCAATGTCGTTGGCTGTTTGCCCTTGGTACCCAGCATGATTGGCAGCGAGGGACCATAGATGTCTGCATCAAGAATACCGACTTTGGCTCCTTGAGCACGAAGGGCTAGCGCAAGGTTCACTGATGTTGTTGATTTACCTACGCCGCCTTTTGCAGAACTCACAACAACAATATTCTTTACCCCTTTAATAAGCGGTTTTTCGCCCGCTTTGAGTGGCGCAACTTTCTGCTCGATGACTAGCGTTGGCACATCCTCACCCGCAGCTTTCTGAGCTTCAATCCAGTCTTTTAATGCTTCAATCAAAGAAGATGCAGCAAAGGGAAACGAGACTTTTAACTCTCCGTTTTTTGCTTGAGTCACCATGCCTTGTCTGTCTGCCCAGCCTTCAACGAGCGAAATGTGGGTAAATTGATTAAGGAACGTTTTCACGGTATCTAAGTCAGTTTGTGAATTCTTATTGCGGCCGAAAAACATAGGACATGCACTCTTCAGTAATGATGCTTCTAGCCTAATGAATTTTTTACGATTTCACACCCTTTCGAGAGCAGGGGTATTCGATACTGTCACAGATGACCATTTTCTCTGTCTCTCAAGCGCTTCAAACTATGTTTTCTGGGCCTGATCAGGTAAGATTTGCGCCATTCATTCGATTCAATTGTCAAAAGCGAACTATCTAAATTATGGCTGCAAACCAACGTAAAATTCTGGTTACCTGTGCACTGCCTTATGCGAATGGCTCTATCCATTTGGGTCATATGCTCGAGCATATTCAGGCAGACGTGTGGGTGCGTTATCAGCGCCTGCGTGGCAACACTGTAAACTTTATCTGTGCAGACGACGCACACGGTACGCCAATCATGCTGAAAGCTCAGCAATTGGGTATTGATCCTGAAGCCATGATCGCTGAAATGCAGAAAGAACACGAAGCAGACTTCGCGGGCTTTGACATCAGCTTTGACAACTACCACAGCACGCACAGCGAAGAAAACCGCGAGCTGGCGTCTTACATCTACACCGAACTGAAGAACAAGGGCTACATCAATAGCCGTACGATTTCTCAGCTGTTTGACCCTGAGAAAGAAATGTTCCTACCAGACCGTTTCGTAAAAGGCACCTGCCCGAAATGTAAGTCTGAAGATCAGTATGGTGACAACTGCGATAACTGTGGTGAAACATACAGCCCAACTGAACTGATTAACCCTAAATCAGCAGTAAGTGGCGCAACACCAGTACTGAAAGATTCTGTTCACTTCTTCTTTGACCTGCCACAGTTTGAAGACATGCTGAAAGCATGGACCAAGTCTGGTGCGCTGCAGGAAGAAATGGCGAACAAGATGAACGAGTGGTTCGAGTCTGGCCTGCAGCAGTGGGACATCTCCCGCGACGCACCTTACTTCGGTTTTGAAATCCCGGAAGAACCAGGTAAATACTTCTATGTATGGCTGGACGCGCCAATTGGATACATGGGTTCATTCAAGAACTTCTGTAATAAGAATGGCAATGTCGATTTCGACGAATACTGGAGCAAAGACAGCGACGCTGAGCTTTACCATTTCATCGGTAAGGACATCGTTTACTTCCACAGCCTGTTCTGGCCAGCCATGCTGGAAGGCGCGGGCTTCCGTAAACCAAACAACGTATTCGTCCACGGTTATGTAACCGTTAACGGCGCAAAGATGTCAAAGTCAAAAGGTACCTTCATTAAGGCAAGCACCTACCTGAAGCATCTTGACCCAGAATGCCTGCGCTACTACTACGCAGCCAAACTGAATAACCGCATCGATGACCTTGACCTAAATCTGGAAGATTTCGTTCAGCGCGTTAACTCTGACATCGTCAACAAAGTGGTTAACCTTGCATCTCGTAACGCAGGTTTCATTGCGAAACGCTTCGACGGCATGCTGTCTGCAGAATGCGCAGAACCAGCGCTTTATGAAGAGTTCACGTCTGCAGCTAGCCGTATTGGTGAGCTGTTCGAAAACCGCGAATTCAGCCGTGCAATCCGTGAAATCATGGCGTTGGCTGACAAAGCAAACCAATACGTTGACGAGAAAGCACCTTGGGTCGTCGCCAAAGAAGAAGGCAAAGACGCTGAGCTTCAAGCAATTTGTACCATGGGTATCAACCTGTTCCGTGTACTGATGACTTACCTGAAACCAGTGATGCCAGAACTGGCAGAGCGTTCGGAAGCCTTCCTGAACGAAACCCTGAGTTGGGAAGGTATCGCGACACCACTGACTGCTCACAAAGTTGAAGCATTTAAAGCACTGTTCAGCCGCATAGATCCAAAGAAAGTTGAAGAGATGGTTGAAGCATCTAAAGAAGATGCAGCAGCCGAGAAAGCGGTGGCTGAAAAAGCGAAAGGTCCTTTGGAAGAAGATCCTATTGCGGATGAAATAGAGTTCGGTGACTTTGCGAAAGTGGACCTGCGTATCGCAAAGATCATTTCTTGCGAATCTGTTCCGAAAGCTGACAAGCTGCTGAAATTCCAGCTAGATATTGGTGGTGAGACCCGTCAAGTGTTTTCCGGTATCAAGTCTGCGTACAACCCAGAAGATCTGGTTGGAAAATACACTGTCATGGTGGCTAACCTGAAACCGCGTAAGATGAAGTTCGGCATGTCAGAAGGCATGATTCTGGCAGCTGGCCCAGGTGGCAAAGATCTGTGGCTGCTTGAGCCACATGAGGGTGCACAAGCTGGTATGCGCGTGATGTGATCGCGCTGTGGAAATTGAAAAGGAGCCTGTTGGCTCCTTTTTTGTTTGTGCACCCAAGGGAGTATTTTGTCGACCCTCATCACACTTTTGCACCATGTTGGTTAGTTTATGCGCCATTGCTGTTCAGAAACTTCGGCAAAAAATCACATCTAATTGTTTATTAAGACTTTTTAATTTGGCACACACACTGCACTACTTGTTCAGGCACTCAGGAAAGAGGAACAAGTTATGGCACTGTTATCTATCATCACTCCAAACTGGTTAGTTCGCATGACAAAGGGTCTGTCGAGCTCTCAGCAATCCCGTCGCGACCATTATCGCTCTCAAATCAGTGATCTTCGTTCACTGCTTTGGATGCTTCACGACCACAATACCCGCTATATTCGCTGCCCCCAGTCACCTCAAGCCAGCAAAGCTCGCAAAGAGATTGAAGAGTTTTGTGAGCAGTTGCTAACTGAGTGTAACAACCCCCAACGCCCTTTATTCCGGGTATTGAAATCACGCATGGAACAGGTACTGTCATCACTGCCCAACCAAACAAAAGCAGGTTGGTATGCTATCCATCACAGAGCGTCAGACCATCTGATATACATCATCGACGAAGTAACACGCTCTTATCTGGCAGAAGGCACAATGGATGCAACCTACGAAGAATATCAGGCATTCTGGCAAACCTGGATTGACACTAAAGAAGCACAACTGCGTTATGAGCAGGCTGTAATGCGCCTTGCTGAAGGGAAAACGGCCGCATGGCAATCAGTGAACCTACAAAGCCGTATTTTGCAAAAACGTATGCACCAGCTTTCTCTAATGTCGAGTGGTGATGCAACACTGGCCTTCGATCGTGTGGACAACCGTTTCGACTCCGTCATCCGCTCTACAGAAGAAGAGATTCCAGCTTCCTCACTGATTAAAATCAGTCAGGACTTAAGCGTTATTCTTCTTCACCTTTTTGACCGTGAGTTGATTGTCCGTACTACTGATAACGAGCCAGTTAAGGCTAAAGATGAACTCAAGGCCCTGCCGATGAAAGCCAGTTAGCTCGTTAATCAAGTACAAAAAGGTCAGCCTTTGGGCTGACCTTTTTAGTTGTCAGTTAGGGGTTACCTCTTATAGAAGGGGGTACACCTTAACCTTGGGCTAAGCCCGCAAAGGGCTCTTGCTAGTTACCGTCTTCACCTAATACCCGCAGGAGTACTTTGCTGACTCATTAGATACGGACGAAGAGACAATTCTTAGATACGTGAGAAACGAGTACAAAGTTGCCAATGAGGAGCACTACGCCAAATGGCGTTAACTAAGAAACAAAAACACAAACGGCTCCCTTAGATGGAGCCGCTTCAAAACACCTTTCGTACAGGTGGTTTTTTACTTATTTTCCACGTTAGCTTACACGTCGGAACTGTGCAACCAATTGTTTCTGCGCTGTTAGTGCATTCACTAAGCTATCTGCTTCCTGAACCGTTTCTTGCGCAATGTTCAGTGACTGGTGAGAGAGTTCAGACACAGACTGGATATTGCCGTTCATTTCATTAGAAACCGCGGCCTGCTCTTCAACCGCTGTTGCAACCTGATGGTTACGGTCATTGATGTCAGACACCAATTCCTGTGAACGGCGAAGCGCATCACCCGCTTTTTCTGCGCTGGTCACACACTCACCTGATAAGGTGGTACCTCGCGCCATTGCGTCCACCGCTTGCTGCGTTCCGTTTTGAATAAGGGAGATAACATCCTGGATTTCAGACGTGGATTCTTGTGTACGTTGTGCGAGCGCACGTACTTCATCCGCCACCACTGCGAAACCACGGCCTTGCTCACCGGCACGTGCAGCCTCAATGGCGGCGTTGAGTGCCAGAAGGTTGGTTTGCTCAGCGATACCCTGGATAACATCAGACACAGAACCAATACGCTTGCCGTGTTCTTCAAGCTCGGATATCACGCTTGATGCGTCGCTAAGCTGCTTAGCAAGGTTCTGAATAGCATCGACAGTCTGACCAACCGTTTCCATACCGGTGAGGGTGGCATCCTGTGCTTCTGTCGCTGCATCTGAAGCGCTCTGTGTATTGCCGGACATATCGTTAGCTGTTGCAGACATTTCGTTAATTGCCGCTGCTATCTGCTCAGTTTCCGCATTCTGGTTTTCAAGATTGCTGGCAGTGCGCTCACCATTTGCTTTAGCGTTGCTGGCAGCATTGAGAACTTGGTCGCTACCGTCGAGAATACGCCCCACAACAGCATTAATCTCGGCCGCACGCATTTTGAGTGCCAGCTCGATTTCAGAAACATCATCTATCGCGCCGTTGTAAAGAAATTCCATCAATGGGTTGTCGTATGCTTCCTTCGCCAGCTTGGTGACGTTCTCCAGGCGGCGCGTCAGCATGAACATCGCCACAATAGAGAAAACAAATTGCACCGCAATCGCCGCTGCAAAACCAGCAAAGAAGCCTGCCGCACCAGCCAGAATTGCACCAGGGACAAACCACATTGCTGCACGTTGCCACATACGGGTACGCGGCATTTTTAGCGCTGAGGGTGTTTTACCAGCGAGAAGCTGTGGGTAGACTTTTTCTGCTCGTTGGACCGCTTTTCGATCAGGCGTCGTTCGTACAGATTGGAATTCGACGATCTGGCCATTTTGTTTGATAGGGGAAGCAAAAGCATTTACCCAATAATAATCGCCGTTTTTAGTGCGGTTCTTTACTAAGCCCATCCAATTGTTACCGGCTTTGATAAAGTCCCACATGTTCTGGAATGCTGCAGGCGGCATGCTGGGGTGACGAACAAGGTTGTGTGGTTGACCCACAATTTCGTCTAACGTGTAGCCCGCCACTTCGCAAAAATCCTTACTCGCGTACTTAACGATACCGCGTGGATCGGTTGTTGAGAGCAAATTGTAATCGGCGGGGAACTTTATTTCTTTATCCGTTACAGGATTATTGACTCGCATACGACACTACCCTTTCTTAGTTGCGACGATTTCTAATAAGTAATAGTAGACGAATAAACAGGAAGGAAATGATAAGGTTGCAAACAAATAACCACAATTTAATTAATACTTTATTAACTTGATGATTTACCTGATTGTTTCTCGATATTATGAAAAAAGTTTCGTCAATTAAGGTGTATTAATATGTCACTCATTAAGTATGACTCTTCAAACTAGTTGTACTAATAAATGGACACCACGAAAAGGGTAATTTTTTGTTTTAAATAAAAAACCGGCCATGACGGCCGGTTTTTTTATATTTCGATTGTATTAACCGATGTGAGTGAGGCCACCCATGTAAGGACGAAGTACCTCTGGCACTTCAATACGACCATCTTCCAACTGGTAGTTTTCAAGGATTGCTACCATGGTACGACCGACCGCCAATCCTGATCCGTTGAGTGTGTGCAGCAATTCCGGTTTCTTCTCAGCCTTACGACGGAAGCGGGCCTGCATACGACGTGCTTGGAAATCGCCCATGTTTGAACAAGACGAAATCTCACGGTAAGTGCCTTGCGCTGGTACCCAAACTTCCAGATCGTAAGTCTTTGTTGAGCCAAAGCCCATATCACCAGTACACAGGATCACCTTACGGTAAGGCAGATTCAGCAGTTGCAGAACTTTCTCAGCATGGCCAGTCAGCTCTTCCAGTGCTGCCATTGAATCTTCAGGCTTCACGATTTGAACCAGTTCCACTTTATCGAACTGGTGCATACGGATAAGACCACGGGTATCACGACCATATGAACCTGCTTCTGAGCGGAAACATGGCGTGTGAGCTGTCATTCGGATAGGCAGTTCAGCTTCTTCCACTATAGTGTCACGTACCATATTGGTCAGTGGCACTTCAGCGGTTGGAATAAGAGACATGCCCACGCCCTCTTCGGTCGCAGGTTGAGTGTGGAACAGGTCTTCGCCAAATTTAGGCAGCTGACCAGTACCAAACAGGCTGTCTGCATTCACCAAGTAAGGCACGTACATTTCGGTGTAACCGTGCTCGGTAGTGTGCAAGTCCAGCATGAATTGTGAAATGGCACGATGCAAGCGCGCCATCTGACCTTTCATCACGATAAAACGTGAACCAGACAGTTTCACTGCGCTTGCGAAATCCAGACCGCCTGTCAGCTCGCCCAGATCAACGTGGTCTTTCACTTCGAAGTCATAAGTTTTAGGCTCGCCCCAAACAGAAATTTCTACGTTTTCAGATTCATCTTTACCTACTGGCACTGCATCATCAGCGATGTTTGGCACACCCATCGTGATATCGTTCAGTTGGTCCTGAAGCTCTGCCAGTTCAGCTTTTGCTTTGTTCAGCTCATCGCCTAGGTTTTCTACCGCTGCCAGCAGTGGCTGGATATCTTCACCTTTCGCCTTCGCCTGACCAATGGACTTGGATCGTGTATTACGCTCAGCTTGCAGCTCCTCGGTGCGTACTTGCAGCGATTTACGCTTTTCTTCCAGATTGCGGAGAGTGTCAACGTCAAGCTTGAAGCCACGACGTGCCAGTTTTTCAGCTGTTGCGTCCAGCTCGGTACGAAGTAGTTTTGAATCCAGCATGTTAATCCTGTGAATCGTTAAACAGTGCCTTAAAAGAAGTTGACGCTGCCACGCACTATTATGGCAACGTCAAATTGAAAGGATTTTTCTTCCTGAGATGGGTGACTTTAACCACCACATTTATTGGGTAAAACAATACCCAAATTGACCTTTATTTCCTAGCGTTTTCGAGGGCTATTTGCGTTCAACTGCTCAAGAAACGCCAGCTTTTCTGCGATTTTGATTTCCATACCACGATTTACTGGTTGGTAGTATCGCGTGCCTTTCATTTCTTCAGGGAAGTAGCTCTCACCAGCCGCATAGGCATTTGGCTCATCATGGGCATACCGATACCCATCGCCATACCCCATTTCTTTCATCAATGTGGTCGGGGCATTACGAAGATGATTAGGCACTTCGTAATCAGGGTGCATCTTTGCATCGCGCAAAGCCGCTTTCCATGCCACATAAACTGAATTACTTTTCGCCGCACAAGCCATGTAAACGGTAGCCTGGGCAATCGCACGCTCGCCTTCGGCCGGCCCCACACGGGTAAAACAGTCCCAGGCATTAATCGCAATTTCCATTGCACGCGGGTCAGCGTTGCCAATGTCTTCTGAAGCAATTGCCAACAATCGACGGGCAACATAGAGCGGATCGCCACCAGCCGTAATAATTCTGGCATACCAATATAAGGCGGCATCTGGATCAGAACCGCGGACAGACTTGTGGAAAGCAGAAATCAGGTCGTACCAAAGGTCACCCTTATTATCAAAACGGGCAATCTTTTCTCCCGCTACTTCGGCAAGCAACGGCAAGGTGATCAGCTTTTTACCGCTGGCATCTGATTCTGCCATATCTGACAGAAGTTCGAGATAATTCAGCGTCATTCGCGCATCGCCAGAGGTAAAATCCGCCAGTTGCGTTTTTACACCCTCGGCGAATTCCAGATTTTCAGCTCCCAATCCACGTTCTGTGTCAGACAACGCTTGGTCGATCACTTCCAACACGTCATCCGTATCAAGAGACTTAAGCTTGTAAACACGGGCACGGGAGAGAAGAGCGTTGTTTAATTCGAAAGACGGGTTTTCCGTCGTCGCACCGATAAAGGTGATGGTACCGTCTTCGATATGCGGCAGAAAAGCGTCCTGCTGGCTTTTGTTGAAGCGGTGCACCTCATCCACAAACAGGATAGTGCGGCGACCTACCAGCTGATTTTCCCTAGCCTTGTCGATCGCGAGGCGAATATCTTTAACACCGGATGTAACCGCAGATACCCGCTCAATTTCAGCATTGGCATAACCGGCTGCCACTTCCGCCAACGTGGTTTTGCCCGTACCCGGTGGACCCCAAAGGATCATCGAGTGCAACTGTCCACTTTCAAGTGCACGACGGAGTGGCTTACCTTCATCGAGGAGGTGCTTTTGGCCTATGTATTCGGCGAGATTGGTTGGCCGCATGCGCGCGGCCAAGGGGCGAAAGTCGTCCGCGAAATCCAGACTGAGGTTACTCAAATTAGCCTTCTCTGATTACTGTCGCTGGTCGTCCAGCTCAACACCTTCTGGAACAGTAAAGCTGAATAGCGAGTTTTTGGGTGTCACGTTCTTCACATCATCCAACTCAAAACGGCTTTGTTGGCCGTCCTGCTCCACCACAGCAAATTCGGTAATTTTGCCGTCAGCTTTCACACTAACAACAAATTCCCCCAAGTTTGAGGCTTCTTTTGGAGACAAGGTGAAAGTATCACCTTCTTGCTTAACGTTGTAGTTTTCCCAATCACTTGGATTGTTGCGGGTCAGCAGAACAAATGGCGTCTGTGAAGTCGCATCGTCCAGCCGCATAGCTGTGACTTGTTCAATGAAGGGGCTGTAATACCACAGCGTTTCACCGTCTGAAATCAGGTAGTTTTCGTCCGGCGTGACAGTTTCCCAATTGAACAGATTTGGGCGCTTCATGGCCAGGCTGCCTTCGCCTTCACTGATCACGTCCCCTTCCGGGCTGGTAACGGTCTGTTCAAAATTCGCCGTGAAGCTGTTGAGCTTTGACAAGCGAGAATTCAGTTCTTGCTGCGGGTTTGCAAACACTGCAGGAGCAACCAACAGCAAAGAGAACAACATTTTTTTCATTCTAATTCCAATCAATCTCTTGGCGGTGGTGGCGGTGCCAACACCTCACGATTCGAGTTATGGCCTGGCGGGCTGACAATGCCCTGCACTTCCAACTGTTCAACAATGCGCGCGGCTCGGTTATAACCGATTTTAAAGCGGCGTTGTACTCCTGAGACTGATGCGCGGCGAGATTCGGTCACAAACTCAACGACTTGGTCAAAAAGCTGATCTAGCTCTTCGCCGTCCCCGCCCTCTGGAGCCTCACCCGGCAACAAACCATCGCTGCCCTGATCACCGCTGGTAATTTCAGAGATGTACTGTGGCTTACCACGCGCCTTCCAGTTACTGACCACGCGGTGAACTTCATCATCATTCACGAATGCCCCATGCACACGTGCCGGATGGTTTGAACCGTTTGGCATAAACAGCATGTCACCCATACCAAGCAGGGATTCCGCCCCGCCCTGATCCAGAATGGTTCGCGAGTCTGTTTTGGTTGATACTGTAAACGCCATGCGGGTTGGGATGTTTGCTTTAATCAAACCTGTAATCACGTCCACAGATGGACGCTGTGTAGCCAGCACAAGGTGAATACCTGCTGCACGAGCCTTTTGGGCAAGACGCGCAATCAACTCTTCTACCTTCTTGCCCACTACCATCATCAAATCTGCAAATTCGTCGACAATCACAACAATGTAAGGCAGTTTTTCCAGCACTGGTGCGGTTTCATCCATGCTGTCGCCTGGCTTCCAAAGCGGGTCAGGGATCGGATGGTCGGCCTCAGCAGCTTCACGAATCTTGTCGTTGTAGCCCGCAATATTACGGACCCCTAGTGCAGACATCAGCTTGTAGCGACGTTCCATTTCCGCCACGCTCCAACGAAGCGCGTTGGCGGCGTCTTTCATGTCAGTGACCACTTCGGTCAACAAATGTGGGATACCTTCATAAACTGAAAGTTCCAACATTTTCGGGTCAATCATGATGAAACGGACATCATCCGGGCCCGCTTTATAGAGCATACTGACGATCATCACGTTTACACCGACGGATTTACCGGAGCCTGTTGTACCAGCCACTAGCATGTGTGGCGCTTTGGCAAGGTCCGTCACAATCGCTTCACCGGCAATGTCTTTACCTAGAACGACTGACAGCGGTGATTTCGAAGACTGGAAGCGCTCACTCGCCACCACTTCTGACATGAACACGGTTTCACGGCTGGTATTCGGCAATTCAAGGCCGATATATGGCTTACCTGGGATCACATCAACAACACGAACTGCACTGGTTGATAGCGAACGGGCAATGTCTTTTGACAAACTCATGATGCGGCTAACTTTCACACCCGGTGCCAACTCAAGTTCAAAGCGCGTGATAACCGGACCAGGGAAAATCCCCTTCACAGTGACTTTGATTTTGTATTCTTCGAGGCGCGTTTCAATCAAGCGAGCCTGATACTGAAGTTCTTCATCCGATGCACGGGTTGCGGTGTTACGCGGTGGATCGAGAAGATCAATAGTCGGCAATGGTTCTTTCGGCTTGGGCAGGTTCGGTTCATCTTTAATAAGAAACGGATGCACGGCACCCGCCGCATTTTTCTGCGCTTCACGAATAGTTTCGAGGAATGGGTCTTCTTCGTCAGGAATCACTGATTCTGCCTGAGCGCGGTCAAGCTCAGACAAGCCATCAGTATTTCCAATCACAATGTCTTCACGTGCTTCTTCAATCACAACGGACTCTGTCGAACCGAAGTTGACATCGTCATCCCAAGGAGCACCATCGCTCTCGGTCATGCTCTCTTCTGAAAAAGCTTCTTCAGGAGCCGTTTCCGAAATCAGTGTTTGGTTGACCTGCTCTGGTTCAGCAGGTACTTCGGCGTCATCATTTATCTCGGCTTCTTGACTATTGCCGACAAAAACTGGCTTTGGCTCAGGCGCGATGACAGGCTCTTCGATTTCTGGCTCCAATGTCATCACTGGCTCTTTGCGTTCTAATAAGGCTGCATTTTTTTCCATCGCAGCATGAATCACTGGCGGAACAGTAACCACGTTATCTTCATCGCCTTCATCTACACGCTGCGCTTTGTTCAGCAGAGAGACATCTGCAAGTTCCCGTTTTTTCGCTGCGGGCTTAGCAAATAGGGGATCAGATTCGTCCACCTCTTCGGCGGACTCTGATGTATCAACGGTTGAGCCAATCATTTGCGGCTTATCACCACGGGCACGGTTCACCAGCCAAGTAATAGCTGACAGTGTTTTTTCACCTAACGTATCGACAATTGTCAGCCATGAAATCCCAGTGAATAGGGTAAAACCCGCCGCCCACAGGAACATAAAGACCAGCGTTGTCCCCAGTAGGTTAAACAGAGGCATTGAAAGTTCAGTCAGCACGTCGCCAACAACACCACCAGATGAAAAGAACCAGAAGTCATCGAAGTTGAGATCCGCTAAACCACAACTGGTTAACAGCAGCAGCACAACACCGAGGATTCGGGTTGCCAGAATGGTGTAGTTCAGTGGTTCTGATTCACTTCGGCGACGGAAGAAAACCCAACCACCAAGCAGCAAGAGAAAAGGAAGTGGATAAGCAAGCGTACCCAATGCAAAAAACAGGGTATCAGCTACCCATGCACCAGCATTGCCCGCAGCATTTTGTACTGGACCATCCCATGCAGTCTGAGACCATGATGGATCTGATGAATCGTAACTGAGCAGAGATACTAGGAAGAACACAGCAGACAGCAGCGCAATGATCAGTGCGCTCTCTTTCAAACGTTGTTTTCCGTTCAATCGACGTGAGGTGTCTGTCTGTTTCTGCTCCTGGCGCAAGAAGAACTCCATTATCACCTATCTTTCTAACTTTAAGCCCTGAAATCGTTTCATAACCCATCAGTACTATGGCTGATTGGAGCGGCTTTATTATTCATTATGATTGCCTGTGCCCATTTGACGAAAAACGCTTCAATGATGGGCAAATACTGGGTTAATACCCATGCTTTTGCAAAAGTGTACACCAAACAAAAAAACAAACCGAGCAGCAAGCTGCTCGGTTTGTAGAATATAACACTTATCTCAGCCCTCTTTGTCCGCGGGCTGTGAGCATGTTAACGCGTTTTGATCACCAGATGGTTGGTCTGTTTCACTTCTTCCATCACCACATAGGTGCGGGTGTCATTAACACCCGGAAGACGCAGCAGGGTTTCACCCAGCAGCTTACGGTAAGCAGACATATCTGATACGCGCGTTTTCAACAGGTAGTCGAAATCACCGGAAACAAGATGACATTCCTGAATATCTTCAAGCTGTTGAACGGCCTTGTTAAACTGTTCGAACACATCAGGAGCACCACGGTTCAGGGTGATTTCTACAAATACCAGCAGCGACGCATCAAGAAATTGAGGGTTCAGTAACGCGGTATACCCAGAGATGTAACCTTGCCTCTCGAGACGACGAACACGCTCAAGACAAGGGGTTGGAGACAGTCCTACTCGTTTAGAAAGCTCGACGTTTGAAACACGTCCATCTTTCTGAAGTTCATTAAGAATATTTCTGTCAATACGGTCCAATTCCTTGGAGGGTTTCTTTTTGGCTTCAACCATTTTTTATTCCACCTTTTTACTTCCTTGCAATGTTAAATGCCATTTTTTCTAACATATTTTATATATTTAGCATCAAATCCGGCTTTTGGCGAACTATACTAGCTCTAAATACAACAATATTACAAAACAACAGCCAATAACTCTATAAAGAAGCGAGGATTCAGGATGATCATTGGTGTACCTAAAGAAATCAAAAACCACGAGTACCGTGTAGGCATGGTCCCTGCCAGCGTTCGCGAGCTGATATCCCATGGCCACACTGTTCACGTCCAGTCCCAGGCGGGCGCGGGTATCGGCTTCAGCGATGATGACTACATCAAGGCTGGTGCTTCTATTCTTCCAACTGCAGAAGATGTCTTCGCAGCTGCTGAAATGATTGTCAAAGTTAAAGAGCCACAGGCAGTTGAACGTGCCATGCTTCGCGAAGGGCAAATATTGTTTACCTATTTGCACCTTGCACCAGATTTTCCACAGACACAAGACCTTATCAAGAGCAAAGCTGTCTGTATAGCCTATGAAACCGTAACAGATTCTAAGGGTAGATTGCCACTTCTGGCGCCGATGTCAGAGGTTGCAGGACGAATGTCTATTCAAGCGGGTGCACAGGCGTTGGAAAAATCGCGCGGTGGCGCAGGTATGCTGCTAGGCGGTGTTCCTGGCGTTGAACCCGCTAAAATAGTGGTGTTAGGCGGCGGCGTGGTCGGCTCAAATGCAGCAAGAATGGCTGTTGGAATGCGGGCAGATGTCACAATTTTAGACCGCAACATCGATACACTTCGTGCTTTGGACGAAGAGTTTCAGGGACGCGCAAAAGTTTTATATTCAACAGAAGAAATTCTTGAAAAACACGTTCTCGCCGCAGATTTGGTCATCGGAGCAGTGCTTATCCCTGGTGCAGCAGCACCAAAATTGGTAAACGCAGGCCACATTAAGCGAATGAAACCAGGTGCAGCCGTCGTCGATGTTGCTATCGACCAAGGTGGCTGTTTCGAAACCTCGAAAGCAACAACACATGCCGACCCAACCTATATTGTTGACGATGTGGTTCACTACTGTGTAGCAAACATGCCCGGCGCAGTGGCCCGTACTTCCACATTTGCACTGAACAATGCCACCCTTCCTTATATAGTGAAACTGGCAAACTTGGGTTATCGCGACGCGCTGCTTTCTGATCAGAACCTGTTGAACGGTCTTAACGTGATTGACGGTAAAGTCACCATCCGTGAAGTCGCCGAAGCATTTGATCTGGAATATGTTGACCCAAAGGCCACGCTGGCTTAATCGAAGGGTCATAACAGATAACATTTTTCGATAAAGGGCACCGCATGGTGCCCTTTCTTTAGCTCTACAATTTCCCTACAATCGGTTCCATTGCATAACACTAAATCCACCCGGAGAAATAATGAGCAACGTAAAGCATGCAAGCCTTCTAATCTTAGGTTCTGGCCCTGCTGGTTACACCGCTGCAGTTTACGCGGCGCGTGCTAACCTGAACCCAGTGATGGTAACTGGTCTGCAACAGGGCGGTCAGCTAACGACCACGACAGAGGTTGAGAACTGGCCGGGTGACGCTGAAGGTCTAACTGGCCCAGCACTGATGGAGCGTATGAAAGAGCACGCTGAGAAGTTTGATACTGAAATCCTCTTCGACCACATCAATGAGACTGACCTGACCCAACGCCCTTTCCGCCTAAAAGGCGATAATGGCGAATACACCTGTGATGCACTGATTATCGCAACGGGTGCATCTGCTCAGTATCTAGGCATGGAGTCAGAAGAAAACTTCAAAGGCCGCGGCGTATCAGCTTGTGCGACCTGTGACGGGTTCTTCTACCGTAACCAAAAAGTGGCCGTAATTGGCGGTGGTAACACGGCTGTTGAAGAAGCACTTTACCTCTCTAACATTGCTTCAGAAGTTCACTTGGTCCACCGTCGTGACAGCTTCCGTGCGGAGAAAATTCTGGTTAACCGCCTGATGGATAAAGTCGAGAACGGTAACATCGTTCTGCACACTGACCGTGTTCTGGATGAAGTACTGGGCGACGACATGGGTGTGACTGGCGTTCGTATTAAAGACACGCAATCTGACAATACTGAAGAGCTGGATGTGATGGGTCTATTCGTTGCTATTGGCCATAAGCCAAACACTGGCATTTTTGAAGGTCAGCTGGACATGCACAATGGTTATATCAAGGTGCAGTCAGGCTTAGAAGGCAACGCAACGCAGACCAGCGTTGAAGGTGTTTTCGCTGCAGGTGATGTTATGGACCATATTTACCGTCAGGCAATCACTTCTGCTGGTACCGGCTGTATGGCAGCACTGGACGCTGAGCGTTTCCTGGACGCACAAGCTAAAACCCAGTAATCCACTTCTGTTAGGCCCGTTTGTATGCGGGCCTATCATTTTGCCATTTCAGCCTTCCAAAGACCGATATCAGCCACAGGGATCGCTCCCACCCGGTTCATTCGTATCGGTAACATAAAAATACCAATGAAGTACTATGGATAAAAAGAAACAGCGCTCGCTCGCTCAATGGCTCAAGGGGCAAAGCAAGCTTGGCAAAACTTGGCTTATGACAGCAATTGGGCTGGCATTCTTGTCTGGCCTTTTTCTTGTTGCTCAGGCCGCCCTGCTCGCCAATATTCTTCATCAATTAATTATCGAGAAAACCGACAAATCAGAGCTTTGGCTCTCTTTCGTTGTTCTCGGTATCGTCGTCTGTATCCGAGCCCTATGTAGTTGGGGCAAAGAGCAAGCAGGTTATCGCGCTGGGGAAGCTGTCCGTCTTCATATCCGAAGACTGATTCTCGATAAACTCCATACGTTGGGTCCTGCCACTATTCAAGGCAGACCCGCAGGCACATGGGCCAGCCTCATCCTCGAGCAAGTAGAGGAAATGCAGGACTTCTTCGCTCGCTATCTGCCACAAATGGCCATTGCGGTTCTTATCCCTTTCATTATTTTGATTGCCGTATTCCCTTTGAACTGGGCGGCAGGTTTGATTTTCCTAGTGACAGCGCCATTAGTGCCATTTTTTATGGCCTTGGTGGGAATGGGTGCCGCTGACGCTAACCGCCGCAATTTTAGAGCACTACAGCGTCTTTCCGGACATTTCTATGACAGGCTACGCGGTCTTTCCACTATTCGTCTGTTCGATCAGGCTGAAGCAGAAAGCAATCATCTTCGCATCGCCTCCGAGGACTTCCGTAAACGCACTATGGAAGTGCTTCGACTTGCATTCCTTTCGTCCGCCGTGCTGGAGTTTTTCACTGCACTATCGATAGCGGTGACAGCGGTCTATTTCGGTTTCAGCTATATCGGCGAACTGAGTTTCGGCCATTACGGTATGGGTATTACCCTATTCATCGGTATTTTTGTTCTGGTACTGGCCCCAGAGTTTTACCAGCCACTGCGCGACTTGGGTACCTTCTACCATGCCAAAGCACAAGCAATTGGTGCTGCAGAATCCATCGTTAACTTCCTCGACTCTACGCCAGAACACCAAGCGTCTGGCAGTGCAAAAGTATCTGATGAAGCAATCACTATTAAGGCGACGGACCTTGAAGTGCTCAGCCCTGATGGTGCCGTTCTTGCCGGTCCAATCAGCTTTGAAATTCGAGAAGGCCAAAAGGTCGCGCTTGTTGGCCAAAGTGGCGCAGGTAAAACCAGTCTGATTAACGCAATCCTCGGATTTTTACCTTATCGTGGCAGCCTGTCTATCAACGGTCTGGAGCTGAAGAACGCCGATTTGGCTTACTGGCGCAAGCAGGTGAGCTGGGTAGGCCAAAATCCGCAGTTATTCCACGGCTCAGTGAAAGACAATGTTTGTCTTGCAGCCCCTATGGCAACTGATGAGCAAATACAACGTGTGACCAAAGCGGCTTACGCTAACGAGTTTATCCAGCGTCTCGAAAAGGGTCTGGAACACACCGTTGGAGATCGTGCATCTGGCTTATCTGTGGGCCAGGCACAACGTATTGCCGTTGCCAGAGCACTGCTTCAGGAAGGGCGTTTCTGGGTGCTTGATGAACCCACCGCGAGCCTGGATGCTTCCAGCGAAAGATTGGTAATGGAAAGCCTCGACCATGCCACCAAAGATACCACCACACTGCTGGTGAGCCACCGCATCGACCAATTGGGCGAATGTGACAATATTCTGGTGATGCAACAAGGCAAATTGATACAACAAGGCAATTTCGAACAACTGAAACATGAAGGGGTCTTCGCCGAGATGATCCAAGCTGTCGATAGGAGCGATCTCGATGCGTGATTTGATTCCTTTCCTGAAACTCTACAAAAAGCACTGGTTTGGACTGTCACTTGGCATGTTGCTGTCTTTCGCAACGCTGGCTGCTGCAATTGGCTTGCTTACCCTATCGGGTTGGTTCATTGCTGCATCTGCAGTAGCAGGCCTGCTGACGACAGCAAACTTCAATTACATGCTTCCTGCAGCAGGTGTGCGTGGATTTTCCATTGCCCGAACAGCTGGCCGTTGGGGTGAGCGCGTTGTCAGTCATAATGCCACCTTCAAGCTGCTCGCAGACCTTCGAATCTTCTTCTTTGAGAAACTGACGCCGCTGATCCCAGGTAAAGTCGGCAACCTACGTGACGCCGATATCCTTAACCGTCTGGTGGCGGATGTGGATGCGATGGATCACGTTTATCTTCGTCTGGTCAGCCCGCTGATTGTCGGTATGCTAGGGATTTTCGGTATCAGTGGCTTCCTGTATTGGTTTGATCCAGCTATCGGCTTAACGCTTGGCGCCATCTTGCTGTCGCTAATGTTGGTCCTGCCTGTGGTGTTCTACCACCTTGGTAGGTCACACGGCGTTGAAATCACTCAATCCAAGTCTCAACTTCGCATTTCTTTATTGGACTGGCTGCAGGGTCATGCTGAGCTGCAAATCTTCGGCGCCGCTGATCGTTATCGCGATGCCGCAGTGGAAGCAGAGCAGCGTCTGTTGTCATCACAAAGACAAATGGCACGTATCACTGGTCTGGCAAACGGTGTATTGCTCGCAGCAAATGGCCTGACACTGGTATTGATGCTCTGGCTTGCAGCTGATGGTATTGGTGGCGAGCTGCCAAATCCGTATGTTGCTATGGTTGCATTCGCTACCATGGCCAGCTTCGAATTGATGATGCCTGTGGCTGGTGCGTTTCAGTACCTGAGCCAAACAATGACCTCTGCAAAACGCCTAAACGAAATCATTGAAGCAGACCCTGAGACGCCGTTTGATCCTATGGGTTACAACAACACCGCTAAAGGTGACATCGCTTTCAATGAAGTGACTTTCTCATACTATGGCGCTGAGAAGCCTGCAGTGAATGGCATTTCACTTTCAGTGAAAGCAGGAGAAAAAGTGGCCCTATTGGGCCGTACCGGTTGCGGCAAATCAACCCTGTTACAGTTGATCACCCGTTCATGGGACCCATCATCAGGTAGCATCAGCATTGATGGCGTCGCTTTAGATACCTGGCGTGAATCCGCACTGAGAACTTCAATTGCTGTCGTCAGTCAGCGAGTAGACGTATTCAATGGTGCGCTGCGCCATAACCTCTCTATGGCGAAACCAAATGCGTCTGATGACGAGTTGATTTCCGTTATTGAGCAGGTTGGTCTTTCTGCTTTGCTGGAAGGTCCCGGCCTGGATACCTGGTTGGGAGACGGAGGTCGTCAGCTTTCCGGTGGAGAAAGACGCCGCCTTGGCATCGCAAGAGCACTTCTTCGTGACGCCCCTATCCTGCTGCTGGATGAGCCTACGGAAGGTCTTGATGTAAAAACAGAGCAACAGATCCTTGCTTTGCTTCTGGAGCATGCCAAAGGCAAAACCGTACTGTTCATTACCCACCGTCTGGTGGGGCTGACCGAAATGGACAAGGTATGTTTAATGGATGAAGGGCGGATTATCGAACAGGGCTCTCATCAAACCCTGAAAGAAACGGGTGGTCGATACAGCCAACTGCTTCAACGAATTCAATAATCTCTCAATATCCAAACAACCTGAAGATGCTGGATTCAGCGATTTTGAGTGGCGTTTAGGTATAAACTAAAGGGAGCCTAGCTCCCTTTTTTGAACTTAAAGAAGTGATATGACCATCTATTTGCCACCACTGGATGATGACAACCCCGATTTTTTCCCCCCCGTGTCATCGGCACTGGAAGACCCCGATGGTTTGCTGGCTATCGGTGGAGACTTGTCGCCAGAACGCTTACGTGCAGCGTATTCAAGGGGCATATTCCCTTGGTTTGGTATTGACGAGCCATTGCTCTGGTGGTCACCCTCTGAGCGGGCGGTCATCGATCCAATCTCCTTCGTGCCAAGCCGAAGCCTGAGAAAGTATGTCCGTAAACAAGGCTACCGGGTATCTATCAACCGATCTTTCGATCAAGTCATTCAGCATTGCGCGCTAATCCGTGGCGAAAATCAGGTATGGATTACATCTGAAATGCGCGAAGCCTATACGCGATTGCATCAATTAGGTTCCGCCCACAGTGTTGAGGTATGGCAGGACGAAGAGCTAATAGGTGGCTTGTATGGGGTTAACGTCGGTTCACTGTTTTGCGGGGAATCTATGTTTTCACTCAAAACCAACGCTTCAAAAACAGCGCTCTGGTACTTCTGTGAACACTTTAAACGTCATGGTGGCAAGCTGATTGATTGTCAGATGATGACAGACCACCTTGCCTCGCTGGGTGCCGAGCCGATTCAAAGACAGGACTTTACCCAGTTGCTCTGTGAGCTGAAACACCAGATCACAGATGCGTCTCTCTTCCGTTCACAATGGATTGGCTTTAACCATGTCTAACCATTCAATAAGAATTGGTGTAATGGCACCGTCTACATGCAGCTATTTGGCCAATCAAGAAGAGTCTGTCGCAGTCGTTCTCGATCCTGAACTTCACACTGATCGCGGATATGGGTTTCTTGTGCAAAGTGGTTTTCGCCGGAGTGGCAACAACATATATCGGCCTTATTGCAACGCCTGTACAGCTTGTCACTCTCTTCGGGTTGATACGCGAGGGTTTGTTCCATCGAGGAGCCAAAAGCGTCACCTAAGCCAATTGAAGCGCCTTTGCATCGAGTTCAAAGACCAGATGGACACAGATTGGTTTTCTCTTTATGAGCGCTACATTTCAGCCCGCCACCGTCATGGCTCAATGTATCCAGCGAATAAGCAGGACTTTCGTTCTTTCGTGCAAAGTGATTGGCAGACTTCCAAGTACCTTCATCTCTACGAAGATGAAAAACTCATCGCCATCGCGATTACAGACATTTTAGAAAATGGATACAGCGCCATTTACAGTTTCTTCGAGCCTGATCACTGCTGGTCTCTGGGTTCGCTTTGTGTGCTGGCTCAAATAGAACAGGCTCGGAAACACGGCATTCCATGGCTATACCTTGGATTCCAAATCGACGCCTGCAGCGCTATGAACTATAAGCAGAAGTTCAAACCTCATCAGCGCTATGTGGCTGGCAGTTGGATAGATGGCGATCAGTTTTAAGCAATTAGGTTTAAATATTCCCAATGGTTCACCTCTCGGTTTTCTTCAATCCAACCGGCAGAAAAATGCGCAAACCTTAACCGATAGCTGATTTTTGCTGGTCAGTGCGGATGCAAAGGGGTAAAATTCCGCCCCTAAACTTTACAGACTCAATCAATCAAGGCATTATCTGCCGGTCAAAAATTGGCTGATCGGTAGCCCAAGAGGATTAAATGGCAAAAGAAGACGTAATTGAAATGCAAGGTACCGTTCTGGATACCCTGCCAAACACTATGTTCCGCGTAGAACTAGAGAACGGCCACGTAGTTACTGCACACATCTCTGGTAAGATGCGTAAAAACTACATCCGTATCCTGACCGGTGACAAAGTTACCGTTGAGATGACGCCTTACGACCTGTCTAAAGGTCGCATCATCTTCCGCGCGCGCTAATCCTCACGTCTCGCGAACACAAAAAACCCGGCAATGCCGGGTTTTTGTCGTTTTACAAAACCGGACTATAGTGCGTCCGGTTTGATATTTAAGCGGGTTCCATTTCGTCGCTGAAGCTGAACGTCAGTTTGTCGTTCTTCACGCCAACTTTGACCGTTCCGCCATTCACTAAGCAACCAAACAGTAACTCGTTCGCCAGGTTTTTCTTCACATGCTCCTGCATGACTCGCGCCATTGGGCGCGCGCCCATCGCTTTGTCGTAACCTTTCTCCGACAGCCAGAGTTTGGCTTTGTCAGTCACTTCCAGCGATACACCGCGTGCATCCAATTGGGCTTGCAGTTCCACCACGAACTTGTCCACCACCTGCAAAATGATGTTCTTATCGAGGTGGTTAAACCAAATGATGTTGTCGAGACGGTTGCGGAATTCCGGTGAGAACACCTTCTTAATTTCCGACATCGCATCGTGGCTATGATCCTGCTGGATAAGACCAATCGATTTGCGAACTGTTTCCGTCACACCTGCATTGGTCGTCATTACCAGAATCACGTTACGGAAGTCTGCTTTGCGGCCGTTGTTGTCTGTCAGCGTACCGTTATCCATCACCTGCAGTAATAGGTTAAAGACGTCTGGGTGAGCTTTCTCAATCTCATCCAGCAACACCACACAATGTGGATGCTTGATCACTGCATCGGTCAACAAGCCACCTTGATCGTAACCAACATAGCCTGGAGGCGCACCAATCAGTCGGCTGACGGTGTGACGTTCCATGTATTCGGACATATCAAAGCGCTGAAGTTCAATACCCATAGCTCGTGCAAGCTGGACAGTAACCTCAGTTTTGCCCACACCGGTTGGACCGGCAAATAGGAAAGAACCTACCGGTTTGTTCTCTTCACCCAAACCAGCGCGGCTTAGCTTGATTGCTTCACACAAAGCACTAATTGCATCGTCCTGGCCGAACACCAGCATTTTAAGTTTCTGCTCAAGCGACTGAAGGACATCACGGTCGGTTGACGAAACTGATTTCTCTGGGATACGCGCCATTTTGGCAATCATGGCCTCGATGTCACCCACACCCACGGTCTTCTTACGCTTGCTGGCAGGAGCCAGACGACAGCGTGCCCCTGCTTCATCAATCACATCAATCGCCTTATCTGGCAGATGACGCTCGTTGATGTATTTAGCAGAAAGCTCAACTGCTGCACGAATCGCTTTATTGGTGTACCGAACTTCATGGTGAGCTTCGTACTTAGGCTTCAAGCCCATCAGGATCTTGGTGGTGTCATCCAGTGATGGCTCGACCACATCGATCTTTTGGAAGCGACGCGCCAACGCACGCTCTTTCTCGAAGATGCTGCTGTATTCCTGATAAGTGGTTGAACCGATACAACGGAGCTTACCGCTCGACAGCAGAGGTTTAATCAAGTTAGCAGCATCGACCTGACCACCAGACGCTGCGCCCGCTCCAATAATAGTGTGGATCTCGTCAATGAAGAGCACCGCGTGGTCTTCTTTCTCTAGCTGCTTAAGAATACTCTTGAAGCGCTTCTCGAAATCACCTCGGTATTTGGTACCCGCAAGCAATGAACCAATATCCAGGGAGTAAATGACACAATCCTGAATAATCTCGGGAACCTGGCCTTCTACGATACGCCACGCGAGACCTTCAGCTATTGCTGTTTTACCAACGCCAGCCTCGCCCACCAGTAGTGGGTTGTTCTTACGGCGGCGACATAGCACCTGGATGGTGCGTTCCAATTCTTTGTCTCGGCCAATCAGCGGGTCGATACCACCGACACGTGCCAATTGATTCAGATTGGTTGCAAAATTCTCGAGACGCTCTTCCCCACCTTCAACGGCCGCTTCATCAGAAGATAAATCCGCACCAGGCAATTCTTCATCGCTGCTGGAAGACTTGGTTGTGCCGTGTGAAATGTAGTTAACAACATCCAGACGGCTAATGTCGTTTTTCTTAAGAAGGTAGGCAGCATGCGATTCCTGCTCGCTGAAAATCGCGACCAGTACATTCGCGCCACTGACTTCGCTACGACCTGACGACTGCACATGAAATACAGCACGTTGAAGCACACGCTGGAAACTCAGGGTTGGCTGGGTTTCACGGTTATCGTCGTCGACAGGGATAAGTGGAGTGGTTTGTTCAATGAATGCTTCCAGCTCTTTACGCAGAGCATCAAGATCCGCACGGCAGGCGAGTAAAGCTTCTCTAGCCGCTACGTTTTCCAGAAGCGCCAGTAGCAGATGTTCAACTGTCATGAACTCATGACGTTTTTCACGTGCTCTCGCAAACGCCCCGTTGAGGCTTGCTTCGAGTTCTTTGTTTAGCATAAGGCACCTCCCTCAAATACCACATTATGGTGTGCCGGAGAAAACCGGGTTTACGACTTAGGCCTTCTCCATTGTGCACAACAGTGGGTGTTGATGTTCTTTCGCATGCATCATGACCTGCGCGACTTTCATCTCGGCAACTTCCGCGGTGAATACGCCACAAACGGCTTTGCCTTCATAATGCACCGTAAGCATCAGCTGTGTTGCTTTCTCTATGTCCATAGAAAAGAACCGCTGCAACACCTCCACTACAAACTCCATGGGGGTGTAGTCATCATTATTCAATACCACTTTGTATAATGATGGCGGTTTTACCTTGGTTTCTTCCGCTTCCTTTACGTCAGAATCCGGAACTATCCATTCGTACATTTTGCTCATAAGGGATTACAATCTTTAAGGTAGCTCAAGTGTTTCTTATAAAACAACTATTTATACGTCAGAATCATAGATTGAGACATCAAACACAGGAATCTCTACCACTATTTAAAACGTAATGCACAGATTGTATTCCAGCAACCGTTTCATTGCTACGGGGCGTTCACAATCGCCTGCTATTCACCACAGAATTAACACTGATCACGCCTTTAAAAACCAGACCGAGATCATATCCATTCAATTTCACTTCAATATCTGGCATTTAGCGAACCCCTGATGTCAGATTTTCCGTACATAAAAATTCAAAATTATTTGGTCTCATTTTTATTAAGTTGTCTCGGAAAATAAAAACTTAATTTCTCAAATGAATGTTTAGGGATTTCATATCACCAATCGAAATATCAATTGATTAGTGTATTAATCTAACAATTCACCAACCACTCTTTGAGTGATAAATTACTAGTTTTGAAGGGAATATTCTTTGAAGTACGACCACTTCTAATACCCATGAAACATGTATTCATTGATGGAGTTGTAAATTAACCCCACATATCAACCTCTTACTGAATAAACTTTGGCTTCATATGTGAAACTAAGTTTACAAAAATGATACCCCCATCATCCTTCTGCTAGAACGATAGCCATTTTTATTAAAATGTTGTTATATGGGGGCTCGCAGGCTTGACTGTCTAAATCTTTCTACTAGAGTGGGAATTGAAGTAAAAACATACTGCATCAACTACTTCTGAGTAACGTGATTGCAAAGTTTGATTTTACTCATAGTTATGCAATTTGAATGCAAGAGGGATGTTTCGCATGGCAACTGGTACAGTTAAATGGTTTAACAACGCTAAAGGGTTTGGGTTCATTTGCCCTGATGAAGGTGAAGGCGATATTTTCGCTCATTACTCCACCATCCAAATGGACGGTTATCGCACGCTGAAAGCGGGTCAAACCGTGAATTATGAAGTGCAGGAAGGTCCGAAAGGTTATCATGCCAGCCAAATCGTTCCCGTCGAGAATGAAGCTTTAAAATAACAGTGTTGCTACAAACTTTTTCGCTGCCGGAAGGTCGAGAATCGAAAGAGCGGACGTCAAGTTCGCTCTTTTTTGTTTGTGCTTACCCTACGCATTATCTCTCCGCCACTAGCCACAACTTTCCGCTGTCTTCGCCGCAAACCTTTTGAAGCACCAACGAAAAAATCACTGTTAACTCATTGATAATAAACAGAATATCCTAATATTACCACTCACCAAAACCCAATCACCCATTACATTGAAATTGCGCTAAGCCAGTGGCCCAAATACAAACAAGGTGACTTGGGAGGCACCATGAAAACAAAAACCTATCGACTAACTGTGTTAGTCACTCTTATCTATTCATCTCTTTCTTCCGCATCCTTATCCTTTATTGATAACCAGAGTGGAAATTTCGACACGGTATGCGTCAGCAGTCATCACCCGACATTAGGCGGCGTGGACGCATTATCCATAGCTATTGGTGTCGACACCGTAAACCCAAACTTACTTGGTCCTGGAAGAGAGCACCTTGTCACGGCTGTTAACTATGATGGTAGCCCTACCATGCCGCGTAATGTTCCTACCTCCTTCGATCTGAGTTTTATGACCGCCATTTATTCCATGATGGACGCTTAGAAGCACTCCTTCCTGTTCCATTTCAACACGGCGCTGTTGGACCAATTAGTACACCTGATTCCGGTCAAGGCATTGCTGACCCCGGTGCAGGCGCAAATCTTTCGCACGCTCAAGCCGGATTTTCCGTTACTCCTCAAGAGGAGATGCGGGGCTTTTCATTTGCACAGGGTAATACCAATCAAGAAATCAGAGACTTAATCGCGTAAAGGCTTAGAGGGGAGTTGGAGCCGTTGGCCGTCAACCATTGGCCTGCGCTATTCCGTCAAATCTACAACTCCCCCGACGCATCGCTGGAGGAAGTGATTAATAGCGATACAATTCGAGAGGCTTTGGGAGACTAAATGCGGTCTCAGTCGTTTGTTGATAATCGCTGGTATCGTTACAGCAAAGGAGACAAAGCAGCACTTGACCTGATGGAAAAGCGAGGCGCACTGAAGTTTCTCTCAAACAGTTCTGAAGGTTGTTCCAACTGTCAGTCCTGCCACCAGGGAGATTTAATGACAGATGAGGGGTTTCACAATATTGCAGTACCTCAAATTGGCAGAGGTAAGGGGGATGGTGAAACGGGTACTAATGATTTTGGCAGATACCGTGAAACCTCTGCATTACGCGACGCCTATGCTTTCAGAACCCCTTCTCTGCTCAATGTTGAAATGACATCGCCTTATGGTCACAGTGGAGCCTTCAGCACGCTGGAAGATATTATCAAGCATCACATGGATCCGTTTTACTCCAGTGCATTTTATACCTACGATGGCCCACAGCCGAATATCCAGTTAGCTGATCAACGATCGAATACCTTTGAAGCGCTATGGACAATGTTCTTCCAGCAAGCAACCGGACAGAGCATCCTTCAATCTCCATACTCCTACCGGCAAACGGATATAGAGGATGTTTCCGCTTTTCTGCGTTCATTCACCGACCCTTGCACTCAAGACCGGGCTTGCCTTGAGCCCTGGCTGGTTGACGAAGATATCGACCCTGACGGATTACGTGTCTATGCCGTCGACAAAAACCTAAACCCGCTGTAAAAACAAAAAACCCGGCCAAAGCCGGGTTTTTCAGCATTGAAAGCCAAATTACATTTGGTCAATCATGTCTTGCGCGAACTCAGAACACTTACGCAGGGTTGCGCCGTCCATCAGACGCTCAAAGTCATAGGTCACAGTCTTGTTGCTGATCGCTTTCTCCATTGAGCTGATGATCAGGTCAGCGGCTTCAGTCCAACCCATGTGACGCAGCATCATTTCAGCAGACAGGATCAGAGAGCCTGGGTTCACTTTGTCCTGACCCGCGTACTTAGGTGCAGTACCGTGAGTTGCTTCGAACAGTGCAATGCCGTCGCCGATGTTTGCACCAGGGGCAATACCAATACCACCAACTTGTGCAGCAAGCGCATCTGATACGTAGTCACCGTTCAGGTTCATGGTTGCAATCACATCGTACTCCGCTGGGCGCAGCAGGATTTGTTGCAGGAATGCGTCTGCGATAACGTCTTTGATGATGATCTCTTTGCCCGTATTAGGGTTTTTCAGAGTCATCCAAGGACCACCGTCCAGGAGCTCAGCACCGAATTCTTCTTTCGCTACTTCGTAACCCCAGTCTTTAAACGCACCTTCGGTAAACTTCATGATGTTACCTTTGTGCACCAGAGTCATCGAGTCACGCTCGTTGTCGATGGTGTACTGGATAGCAGCACGAACCAGACGTTTAGTACCTTCTTCAGATACTGGCTTGATACCAATACCACACTCCTCGTCGAAACGGATTTTCGTTGCACCCATTTCTTCTTTAAGGAATTTGATGACTTTGTCTGCTTCTGCAGTGCCAGCTTTAAACTCAACACCCGCGTAGATATCTTCCGAGTTTTCACGGTAGATAACCATGTCAGTCAGTTCTGGTTGTTTCAGAGGGCTTGGCACGCCATCGAAGTAACGTACTGGACGAGCACAGATGTACAGATCCAGCTCCTGACGCAGTGCAACGTTCAAAGAACGGATACCACCGCCAACAGGGGTAGTCAGAGGGCCTTTAATAGCAACTTTGTAT
This sequence comes from Grimontia kaedaensis, assembly GCF_023746615.1. NCBI lineage: Bacteria > Pseudomonadati > Pseudomonadota > Gammaproteobacteria > Vibrionales > Vibrionaceae > Grimontia > Grimontia kaedaensis. Next base: position 2,603,831 of record NZ_CP082275.1, read on the forward strand.
TCACGAATAAAATCCAGTGTTTCAGTCGGCAGCCATTGGTCTTCACCATAGATTTGAGTCGACTTCTCACCAGTGTAGATTTCCATCCAGGAGATCTTACGGTCACTGCCATAAGCTTTTTCTACTGCCGCATCCACAACTTTGAGCATTGCAGGACTAACGTCAACACCAATGCCATCACCTTCGATGTAAGGGATAACTGGGTTGTTAGGAACGACCAGCTTGCCGTTTTCTACCGCAATTTTCTCACCAGCTGGCACGACTACTTTACTTTCCATTTAATTCTCCTAGCGTCCATTTGTTATCTTGCGCTGACCAAACAGAACAATTTTCTGTCGCACTATGACACATTAACTTCGTCCTGTAGCACGTCAGTTAATTGTTCTGTCTGGTATAACATGCGGGCAAAAGAATACTGTAATTCCCGCAACACGCCAATCACATAATTCCATGTATAATACCAAGGTCTCATTTGTTACCCGACCTGATTGACACGACTTAATGACGTTTAAAACCACCCCTAATAGAGGCGCCAAAACGCCATCTTCAAAGCCGAATTTCCGACGCACTTCACGACGACGCAGCGACAAACCTTCGCGTCCGAGAGGGCCGACGAAAGTTATTCTATTCAATAAACCTTTCAACACCCTGACACAGTTCACGGGCGAGTCGGGGGATTCGACCTTGGCCGATTTCATTCCAGTGAAGGACGTTTATCCTGCTGGGCGGCTCGATAAAGATAGCGAAGGCTTATTGGTGTTGACGAACGATGGCATTTTGCAGGCACGCCTGACCCAGCCTCAATCCAAGTCCGCAAAAATCTACTGGGTGCAGGTTGAAGGCGAACCCTCTGAAGAATCCTTGAACGCGCTTCGTGATGGCGTGGAGCTTAATGACGGCCGGACACTTCCTGCAGGCGTGGAGGTAATGGCTGAACCCACTATTTGGGATCGCAATCCACCTATTCGACATCGTCCTACCGTGCCGACAACCTGGCTAGCCATCACGCTGACAGAAGGCCGTAACAGGCAGGTTCGTCGCATGACCGCTGCAGTAGGTCACCCCACTTTGCGTCTGGTCAGATACAAAATGGGCAACTGGACCGTCGATGACTTGCAACCCGGTGAATGGCGTGAAGTACCACCGCCTGCACGCAATTAAATTGTGACTCACATCTCATCTGTAACCGCGTAAAGGTTTCTGTTAAACTCTGCCCCCGATTTTATTGGAGCTAGAAATTTCGTCATGTCAGATAACAGCAGCAAAAAAGTTATTGTCGGTATGTCCGGCGGCGTCGACTCCTCAGTGTCCGCCTACCTACTGAAGCAACAAGGCTATCAGGTAGAAGGCCTTTTCATGAAAAACTGGGAAGAAGATGATAACGACGAGTACTGTTCGGCAGCGGAAGATCTGGCCGATGCGCAGGCCGTGTGTGACAAATTGGGAATCACCCTGCACACCATCAACTTCGCCGCAGAGTACTGGGACAATGTATTCGAGCACTTCCTGACCGAATACAAAGCAGGCCGCACTCCGAACCCAGATATCCTGTGCAACAAAGAAATCAAATTCAAAGCCTTCCTCGAGTTCGCCGATGAAGTGCTGGAAGCTGACTACATTGCAATGGGTCACTACGTGCGCCGCACTTTCCCAACTCAGGCAGGTGAAAAAGCGCAAATGCTTCGTGGTCTTGATAGCAACAAAGACCAAAGCTACTTCCTATATACACTGAGCCACGATCAGGTTGCACGCAGCCTGTTCCCAGTTGGCGATTTGGAAAAGCCAGAAGTTCGGCGCATTGCCGAAGAGCAAGATCTGATCACCGCGAAGAAGAAGGACTCCACTGGCATTTGCTTTATCGGTGAGCGCAAGTTCACCGACTTTCTGTCGAAGTACCTGCCAGCGCAGCCAGGCATCATTGAAACCGTTGATGGCGACGAGATTGGTGAACACCAGGGCCTGATGTACCACACTCTGGGTCAGCGCAAAGGTCTTCACATCGGAGGCCAAAAAGGTGGGAACGGCAACGAAGCGCCTTGGTATGTGGTTGATAAAGATGTTGAACGCAACGTTCTTATTGTTGCTCAAGGCCACGACCACCCTCGCCTGTTCTCAAAAGGCTTGGTGGCAGGCCAACTACACTGGGTAGATCGTGAAACGATTGCCGAACCATTGAAGTGCACCGTAAAAACGCGATACCGCCAGCAAGACATATCATGTACCATCGAACCCATTGATGGTGACCAGATCAAAGTGATTTTTGATGAACCGCAATCAGCGGTGACTCCTGGTCAATCAGCGGTATTCTATAGCGGTGATGTTTGCCTGGGTGGCGGCATCATCGAACAGCGTATTTAAGGAGCACTCATCTGTGGCTAATACTTTGTTTGATCGTACCATCGCGTTCGCAGGTATCTGTCAATCCGTCAAACTGGTTCAGGAGATAGCACGCAAGGGAAGTTGTGATTACGACGCTCTAAGTGCCAGCTTGAACAGTATTATCCTCACGAATCCGTCTTCAACTTTGGAGGTTTTCGACAATGAAGAAAACCTCACTATTGGTTTGAACACACTGATTAATGAATTAGATAACAGTCCGGGTGGCAGTGAGCTTACCCGTTATCTGATCAATCTCCTCGCGTTGGAACGCAAGCTGTCCGGTCGCCGTGACAGCCTTGCGCAGCTTTCGGATCGCATCGAAACTGTCCAGCGTCAGGTCCAACACTTTGAACTGCTCGATGATCAAATGATCAGCAACCTTGCCAGTATTTACCTCGACACCATCAGCCCACTGGGCCCACGTATTCAGGTAACCGGTAACCCTGCCCAACTACAACAAACCGGCGTACAACACAAAGTGCGCGCCCTGTTGCTTGCAGGTATCCGTGGCGCAGTGCTTTGGCGTCAGGTAGGGGGCAAACGTCGCCACCTTATCTTTGGCCGTAAGCAAATGATCGAGCAAGCCAAAATCATCCTAGCCAGAAATTCGTAATATTTAATTCAGGAGAAAGCCCATGGAACTGTCAGCATTGACAGCTGTTTCACCGGTTGATGGCCGCTACGGGACGAAAACGATTGCGTTACGTTCTATCTTCAGTGAATTTGGTCTGCTGAAGTACCGTACTATCGTAGAAGTCCGTTGGCTGCAGAAGCTGGCTGCAACAGATGCCATCAAGGAAGTACCGGCATTCAGCGCAGACGCAAACGCACTACTCGACAAAATCGCTGCAGAATTCAGCGAAGAAGATGCACAGCGCATCAAAGAGATTGAGCGTACCACCAACCACGACGTAAAAGCGGTTGAGTATTTCCTGAAAGAAAAAGTTGCAGACAATGCAGAGTTGAACGCGGTTAACGAATTCATTCACTTTGCATGTACCTCAGAAGACATCAATAACACTTCTCACGCCCTGATGCTGAAAGAAGCACGTGAGCAAGTGATCCTGCCAGAAATCCGCAACGTGATTGACGCGATTAAAGCACTGGCTGTTGAATACCGCGATGTTCCTCTTCTGTCACGTACCCACGGCCAGCCAGCCTCTCCATCTACGATGGGTAAAGAAATGGCGAACGTGGCGTACCGTATGGAACGTCAATACAAGCAAATCGAAAGTGTTGAGATTCTGGGCAAAATCAACGGTGCAGTAGGTAACTACAACGCGCACCTGTCTGCATACCCAGAAGTTGACTGGCACCAGTTCAGCGAAGAGTTCATTACTGAATCTCTGGGCGTCACCTGGAACCCTTACACCACGCAAATCGAACCGCACGATTACATCGCAGAGCTGTTTGATGCGATTGCTCGCTTCAACACCATTCTGATCGACTTCGACCGTGACGTATGGGGCTACATTGCACTGGGCCACTTCAAGCAGAAGACCATTGCAGGTGAAATCGGCTCTTCAACCATGCCGCACAAAGTGAACCCAATCGACTTCGAAAACTCAGAAGGCAATCTGGGTCTGGCGAATGCAGTATTCGGCCATTTGGCACAGAAACTGCCAATTTCTCGCTGGCAGCGTGACCTTACGGATTCAACCGTACTGCGTAACCTGGGCGTAGGCGTAGGCTATGCGATCATCGCTTACACCTCTACCCTGAAAGGTATCAGCAAGCTGGAAGTGAATCGCGAAGCGCTGGAAGCTGAGCTGGACAAGAACTGGGAAGTACTGGCTGAGCCTGTACAAACCGTGATGCGTCGCTACGGCATTGAGAAACCTTACGAGAAGCTTAAAGAACTGACTCGTGGTAAACGTGTAGACGGTGAAGGCATGCGTGCATTCATCGACGGTCTGGATCTGCCAGAGCATGAAAAAGCGCGTCTGAAAGAGATGACGCCAGCCAACTACATCGGTGATGCAATCAAGCTGACTGACGCGCTGTAATTTAGCTCTTCAGTCTGAAAGCCCGAATACGCCAGTGTTCGGGCTTTTTTAATGCATCTCGTTTATACCCAAACAAACCTGAAGATGCTCGTATTCAGGTTGTTTGGGTATATACTCTCCCCCAATCCCAAGAAACAGCAATCCCACTATGTATCAGTTAAATTTTGATCTGAACGATTTCCTTACCCGCTTCTGGCACAAAGAGCCTGTTGTGATTAAAAACGGTTTCATCGATTTTGAAGACCCTATCAGCCCGGATGAAGTGGCGGGTCTGGCGATGGAAGAAGAAATCGATTCCCGTTTTGTGTCCAACCTGGATGGTAACTGGGAAGTTCAACATGGGCCATTTGAGAGCTTTGAAAGCTTCCCAGACACGCACTCCCAGCTGATCGTGCAGGCAGCCAACCATTGGCACCCGGGACCGCGTGCGTTATCCGAACCTTTCCGTGGTCTGCCGAACTGGCTGTTCGATGATGTGATGGTTTGCTTGTCCATGCCGGAAGGCGGCGTGGGTCCGCACATTGACCAATATGACGTGTTTATCTGCCAGGGCATGGGTAAGCGTCGCTGGCGTGTCGGTGATAAAGGTGAATACAAAGATGCCAATCACCATACTGGCCTACGTCAAATTGAAGGCTTCGAGCCGATTATCGACGAGATCCTTGAGCCAGGCGACATCCTTTATGTTCCGCCGGGCTGCCCGCACGAAGGTAAAACTATTGAAGTGTCACTCAGCTATTCAGTAGGCTATCGCTCGCCGAAGAAACAAGAGCTTCTTAACGGCTTTGCAGATTTCGTGCTAACCAACGAATTGGGTGATAAGCACTTCTACGATCCGAATATTCAAACCCGTGATGACCACGGCATGATCCCAACAGCAGAATACAACGCGCTGAACGACATGCTGATGAAGCTGATCAACGATGAAGACGCAAAAGCGCGATGGATGGGTGAGCAACTCAGCCAGTCTCGCCATGAGCTAGACATTATGCCAGCGGATCCACCATGGCAATCTGATGAGCTTCAACAGTTTATGGAAGACGGTTTATATCTGGAAAAAGTGTCTGGTCTTAAAGCGCTTTACCACGAAAATAACCCTTCACTGGTTTTCATCAACGGTGAAACCATTGAACTGCCAGAAGGTTGTGAAGCGGCAGCGAAAGTCTTCTGCGACATGGAATACTTCTCGGGCGAAGATTTGGGGGCAATTGCTAACAACCCTGCCCTTTTGGCACTGTTGCTTGATTTTTGCAATCAGGGATTGTGGTATCCGCAAGCCTAATGCGCTGAAATAATGAAAGAAAAAAGCCTTCCGTTTGGAAGGCTTTTTCGTGTTTATTAAACCACAAACTGTTGCACAACCTGTCGTTGCTGCTCCGAAAGCGAAGCAAGCCTTTGCCCGATATCTGCAGACTGCTCTGCATGGCTAAGAATTGCTTCACTCTGCTCACGGATATTGGATACGTTCCGGTTCACTTCAGTGGCAACTGTTCGCTGTTCTTCCGCAGCGCGGGCGATCTGTTCATTCATGTTCTCAATCGCCACAACAGCGTCCGCAATAGTGCTGAGACTATCTGCCGCTTTCTCAAACTTTTGAGTTGTATCAACCGCTAACTTATTGCCCTCATTAATAGCATTAACAACGGACTCGGTGCCTTTGCCCACTTGCTCGATGACAGTACGAATTTGACCAACAGAATCAGAGGTACGAAGCGCAAGTTGCCTCACTTCTTCAGCAACAACAGCAAAACCTTTCCCTTGATCTCCCGCTCTGGCGGCCTCAATCGCAGCATTCAATGCCAGTAAGTTTGTTTGATCTGACACACCTTCTATGACACTAAGTATCTGGTTGATATCGGTATTGCTTTTCTCTAGATTTTCCACAATGGGAATAGCGTCAGAAAGTCTGGAGGCAAGTTCTTGCATTGACAAAGAGGAAGCATCGATTTCACCTCTTCCTTCTGAGGCAGCAGACGTTGCAAACTGTGTGGCACTCAATGCACTTTCCGTATGATTGGCAACCTCTGAGGCGGTATGACTCATTTGTTCCGCAGCGGTGGCAACCATATCAACTTCCCTGAATTGGTGCTGACTTCCATCCCGGGTGTTGCCAGCAACACTAGCAGCGCCGTGTGCAGTATTATCGATTTCTTCAACAGACTCGACGACATCTTTAATCGCCCGCTGCAACTTATCTAGAAAACGGTTGAACCAGATGGATAACTCACCAATCTCATCTTCTCGGGTTACAGGGATTCTCTGAGTCAAGTCCCCCTCTCCACTCGCAATGTCTTTGAGTTTGGCGACAACAAACTGCAGCGGTTTGACAATTTGACCTGCGGCAAAATAGACAATAACTAGACCAAACCCAATCACCAAAGCACTAACCAGCCATTGAATGTTTCTGGCTTCGAGGTGTTGTTCGGATATTGTCGACGCTAGTTTATATGCACCATCAAGAACAGAATCTGCAGGTAATTCAACATAGACACCCCACGGCTGAGCTCCCGTCGTTAAAGGTGTAAATACTCTTAACTTGCTTCCATCACGTGTCCAGCTAGTTTGAGGGTCTCCCTGCTCAAGCCAAGTCTTGACGTCTTTCGGAAGCACCCTTTGTGCAATAAGGTCATCACCGACTTCCGCACCAATTGCGTCACCTGTGATTAACTTGCCATCAGAAGAGATGAGATATAGATTCCCCACGCCATTGAACATAGCTTGGTCGGCTTGAGAAATAATGTTGATTAACCTATCAAGACTTACGTTGACACCCATAACGCCAACAACTTCATCTTCTACTTTAAGAGGGACAATGATGGTTGTCGTTAATGCGCTACCTCCATCAGCATATGGGGTAATTACACACAGTGACTGAGCGCTCTTAGCACAGCTATACCAATCAAAGCGTTGCTCTCCAAACAAGGCCTCACGGCCAGCAATAACTTCTTCTGACAATACCGCCTGACTCTGCTCGGTTACGTCACCAGACCAATAAGAGGCAAACCTTCCCAGCTCATTGGCCCCTGCATAGTCTGCACCATGATAATTACTGTCTTCACCATCTAATTGGTCTGGTTCAAATACCGCAAAGGCGCCGGTGATCTTCGGAAAGTTTTCAACAGAACGTCTAAGGAGCTCACCGACAGAGTTCCTCAGCTCCGAACTGTTTGTATAGTTTTCTTCGGCATTGTGTTTTAAGAACAACACACTCTGGGCCAACATTTGAGCGCGATATGATGCTTCGTCAATAAAAGCTTTCGCAGCGGCTGCCTGGATCAAAGCATCGGACATCACTTGATGTTCGCTGCTTTGTTTAAGGGATTTTAAGGATAGCTGGCTTACAGTCTGTTGGCTTTTACCATTGAAGTAGCCAGAGATACTTAGCAAACCGACCGCCGAGACCAACAGGCAACACCCTGCAATGAAGGTAACTTTCCATTTAATTGAGAGCTTTGTCATACGTACTTCCTTTACGTAATCTTTTTTAGTTTTATGGGACTACAAGTTTCAAAGTGTTTAGTGGATGAATAATAAAAAAGCGCGGAATTCCGCGCTTTTTTTAGGGATTTATTTACAGGTGTACCTGCAAGCAAGAGACAGAGTGCAAATCCGTTCCTGCAAGCCTTGGTTTCGTCTGCGCACAAGCGTCTGTCGCTTGAGGGCAACGGGTACGGAATACACAACCCGAAGGCGGGTTCATCGGCGAAGGCAGCTCACCTTCCAACAGCTGAATTTCCTTGTTCCGCTCTTTAATAGGATCCGGCACCGGAACCGCAGACATCAGGGCTTTGGTATACGGGTGCCGCGGGTTGTCGAACAGCGCATTACCCTCAGCCAGTTCCACGGCGTTACCGAGATACATCACCAGAACGCGATCAGAAATGTGCTTCACTACTGAAAGGTCGTGCGCGATAAAAATTAGGCTTAGGCCCATTTCTTTTTGCAGCTCTTTCAGCAAATTCACTACCTGAGCCTGAATCGACACGTCCAGTGCAGAAACCGGCTCGTCACAGATCACCAGCTTTGGTTTCAGGATAAGCGCGCGGGCAATACCGATACGCTGACACTGACCACCCGAGAACTCGTGCGGGTAACGGTTAATCACGTTAGGCAACAAGCCGACACGGGTCATCATTGCCTGCACCTGCTGTTTCACTTCGTCCTTAGACAGTTCTGGATAGAAGGTTTTCAGTGGCTCAGCGATGATATCACCCACAGTCATACGTGGGTTTAGGGATGCCAGTGGGTCCTGAAAAATCATCTGGATTTCTTTGCGCTTCTCACGCAGGTCGTTCCCTTCCAGCTTGGTCAAGTCCTGACCTAGCCAGACAACCTGACCTTCGGTTGCCTGCACCAAGCCAATCACAGCGCGGGCAAAGGTGGATTTACCACAGCCTGATTCGCCCACGACACCTAAGGTTTCACCCTCATAGAGCTTGATGTCTACGCCATCAACGGCTTTCAATGCCGTTGGCTTTGCCCAAGGCCATACTGACTTGGACGCGATATTGAAGTGCACTTTCAGGTCTTCAATATCCAGTAGCAGTTTTTTATCCATTGCACCCATTACCAAGCCTCCTGATCAGAAAAACATGCGCGCAAACGTCCGTCAGCAAAAGGCGTCAGGATAGGAGATTCGCTCTTACAGCGGTCACCAACGCGATGGCAGCGGTCCTGATACGGACAGCCCGGTGGCAGTTTCAGAAGGTTTGGCGGGTTGCCCGGAATCGTCGGTAGAATTTCACCTTCCGTATCCAGACGTGGAATCGCCTTCAATAGCCCTTCTGTGTATGGGTGGCTTGGCTTGTAAAAAATCTCATCGACTTTGCCATATTCCATGGTACGACCCGCGTACATGACCAGCACTTTGTCGCAAGAGCCGGCGACGACGCCGAGGTCGTGGGTGATCATGATGATGGCGGTGTTGAACTCAGATTTAAGCTCGGTAAGCAGCTCCATGATCTGCGCCTGTACGGTCACATCAAGGGCTGTGGTTGGTTCATCAGCAATCAGCAGTTTTGGTCGGCACAGTAGCGCCATCGCAATCATCACACGCTGGCGCATACCGCCCGAGAATTCATGCGGGTACATGGTAATACGCTTACGCGCTTCTGGAATTTTCACCGCTTCCAACATGCGAACAGACTCTTCGAATGCTTCCGCTTTTCCCATGCCTTTGTGCAGCATGAGTACTTCCATCAGCTGATCGCTGACTTTCATAAACGGATTCAAAGAAGTCATTGGATCCTGGAAAATCATCGCGATTTGTTCCGCGCGGATTTTGTTCAGTTCCTTCTCCGGAAGGTTCAGGATCTCATTACCTTCAAACTTTGCGCTGCCAGAAACAACGCCATTTTTCGCCAGCAAACCCATGATAGAGAACACGGTCTGGCTTTTACCTGAACCCGACTCACCTACGATACCCAGCGTTTCACCACGGTCGAGTGAGAAGTTCAGATCGTTAACTGCGGTCACAGACCCATCCTGGGTTTTAAACTCTACGCGCAGATCTTTTACATCTAACAGGCTCATACTTCCTCCTTATCGATCCTTCGGATCCAGCGCGTCACGCAAACCATCACCCACATAGTTAAAGCAAAGCAGTGTGGTGACCATAAACAGCGTTGGGAAAGCCAACTGCCAGATAGCCAGTTCCATGGTTTGGGAACCTTCCTGTAGCAGCGCGCCCCAGCTGGTCATTGGCTCTTGAACACCCAGGCCCAAGAAGCTCAGGAATGACTCAATCAGAATCATGGTTGGGATAAGCAGGGTTGAGTATACTGCAACGATACCCAGCACGTTCGGTACGATATGACGGAGGATAATATTCTTAGTGCTAACACCACATACGTGTGCCGCTTCAATAAATTCCTTGTTACGCAAGCTGAGAGTCTGGCCACGTACGATGCGAGCCATATCCAGCCAGGCAATAGCACCGATAGCCACGAAAATCAGGAAAATGTTACGACCAAAGAAGGTCACAAGTACGATAACCAGGAACATAAACGGAATCGCATTCAGAATTTCCAGGATACGCATCATCACGCGGTCAGTACGACCACCAATATAGCCGGACGTTGCGCCGTAAATGGTACCAATCACAACAGCTACTAGAGCGCCCATCAGGCCTACCATCAAAGAGATCTGGCCACCAACCAAGGTACGCACATAGATGTCACGACCCAGCGCATCGGTACCAAAAATGTGGCCTTCTTCGCCGAAAGACGGCGCAGCGTGCATTGCATACCAATCGGTATCGTCGAAAGTGTAAGCCGCAAACATTGGGCCAATCAATACCCATGCCGTGATACACATCAGGATGAACAGACTGGTCATTGCAGCTTTGTTACGCATGAATCGGATACGCGCATCTTGCCAAAGGCTTCGACCCTCTACTTCCAGCTTCGCCGAGAAATTTTCGATAGCTTCGTTATTTTCTTCTCTTTTTAAAATCATGATTCAAACCTCAATAACGAATCTTCGGATCCAGCCACGCCAGAAGAATATCGACGATAGCGTTGAAGATAATAAACAGCGCACCAATCAGGATGGTGACCCCCAAAACCAGCGAGTAATCACGGTTGAACGCTGCGTTAACGAACAGTTTTCCGATCCCCGGCAGACCAAAGATGGTTTCGATAACCACCGAACCAGTGATGATGCCCACGAACGCAGGCCCCATGTAAGAGACCACTGGCAGTAGCGCTGGACGCAGAGCGTGTTTGATAACGATGTATCTCATGCTTAGGCCTTTCGCTTTCGCGGTTCGGATAAAGTTACTGTTTAAGGTTTCAATCATGCTGCCACGAGTAATACGGGCAAACGTTGCGATATACAGGAACGACATGGCGACAATCGGCAGAATCATGTACTGGATTGCACCGCCATTCCAACCACCAGCAGGGAACCATCCAAGACCGATGGAAAAGATATAGATCAGTACTGGGGCAAGAACGAAAGACGGCAACACAACCCCAAACATCGACGTGGACATGATGAGATAGTCCACCCAACTGTTTTGCCGCAATGCAGCGATGGTGCCGATAGTGACCCCGATGATGACGGTCACAATGAATGCATAGAAACCTACTTTTGCAGAAACAGGCAGTGCAGAGGCGATCAGTTCGTTGACGGTATAGTCTTTGTATTTAAAGGAAGGACCGAAGTCACCGCGCAGTACCACGTTGCCAAGATAGGTGGTGTATTGCTCAAATAACGGCTTATCCAGTCCGTATTTGGCATTAATGTTTTGCATTACCTCTTGAGGCAAAGTTTTTTCCGAAGAAAAGGGATTTCCGGGCGCGAAACGCATTAAAAAGAAGGAAATCGTAATCAATACCAAAAGTGTTGGTATCGCTTCCAGTGTACGAGTCAAAATCAATCTAAACATAAAGCATCCTACTTATGTTCGAAAAAACATGCGCCTGTAGCTTGGCCACAGACGCATGGAGTAGCGCTATTATTATTCTGCGATGATAAACATATCTTTCGAGTAGATATTGTCTTGCGGGTTCTGGTCTGGGTAGCCACCTACCTGCGTTCCAACCAAGCGAGGTTGCACGTATTGGTAAATCGGTGCGATTGGCATATCTTGAGCCAGCTGCGCTTCAGCAATAGCGTAGTATCCATTACGCTCAGCTTCATCTTTCGCCACACGGATAGCATCGCTCATCGCTTTATCAAATACTTCACTTGAGTATTTCTGGTCGTTTGAACCGTTCTCAGTCATCGCGATAACCAGGAAAGTAGACGCTTCGTTGTAATCCGCGCACCAACCTGCACGACGAACATCAAAGTTGCCTTGCTTGCTGCTATCCAGGTACGTTTTCCACTCTTGGTTTTCAAGCGTTACGTTAACAAAGTTACCCAGAGATTTTTTCCACATAGACTGAATCGCTACTGCAATTTTCTTGTGGTTTTCGCTGGTGTTATACAGAAGCGTGAAATCCAACGGGTTACCTGAACCGAAGCCTGCATCTGCCAGCAGCTTCTGAGCCTCGGCGATACGCTCTTTCTGCGTCATCTTCGCGTACTCAGGTGCTTCAGGAGCAAAACCAGTAATACCGCTATGAGTCAAAGCGTAAGCAGGTTTCTGGCCTTGACCAAGAATCGCTTTAGTGATGATGTCACGGTCGATGGTGTACGACAGTGCCTTACGGACACGTACATCATCAAAAGGTGGCTTCTGGGTATTGAAGCCGTAGTAATAAGTACACAGGCTTGGAGAAACGACTACGTTGTCTGGGTACTGCTTCGCCAGACGACGGAACTGCTCGTTAGGCACTTCATATGTGATATCGATTTCGCCAGACAGGAAGCGGTTCATTTCAGCATTCTGGTTTTCGATTGGCAGGAAAGTCACCTGATCAAGAACAGTGTCTTTGTTGTCCCAGTAGTTTTCGTTGCGCTCAAGAACGATCTTCTCGTTCACCACCCAGTCAGACAGAACAAATGCACCGTTGCCCACGAAGTTACCAGGCTTAGTCCAAGAATCACCGTGTTTCTCAACCGTACCCTTGTGAACCGGGTACATAGTGGTATGAGCCATCATCTTAACGAAGTAAGGCAAAGGAACATCAGTTTCGATTACCAGGGTTTGGTCATCAATCGCTTTAACACCCAGCTCTTCAATCGATTTTTTCCCGGCGATAATGTCCTTCGCGCCTTTCATCTGGGTTTTTTCGATGTACCAAGCGTAAGGAGACGCGGTGTTTGGATCAACGACACGCTTAAAGCTGTATTCGAAATCATGCGCCGTAATTGGGTCACCATTGGACCACTTCGCGTCTTTACGGATTTTGAAAGTGAACGTCTTGTTGTCTTCAGTGCTCCATGACTCAGCAACACCTGGGATGGTGTTACCAACGGCATCCTGAATGACCAGACCTTCCATCAGGTCACGCAATACATGAGACTCAGGCACACCTTCTACTTTGTGTGGGTCAAGAGACGCCACTTCAGTACCGTTACCACGAACGAGCTCTTGCTTAGGTGACAGTTTCACACCGGCAGGTACATCGGCTGCAGTCGCAGTGAAAGAGGTGGCGGCTACTGCCATACCAGCGCTAAGCAACAGCGCCTGAGTGATTTTGTTCTTATACATGCAGATACTCCATTTTATCCTTCAGTTGCATCCATGACACTCTCCGCGACCATAAAACGGGAAGCGAATTAAGCTGCTTACCGCCACAAAATATAGGTGCTTTACGGAGAATTGTTTGGAACATTACCAAGCATCAAAGCAATTTGCCACAAAAACGACAAAAAAAGTCACATATATCTAACATAGCGAACATTATCAGCATCTATCACTATTTCATTGCACTGCATTGAACATATGCTTCACCTTCAGATGCAATCAAAGTGAAATATTGTAGATATCGCCTAAAAAGCATATTTTTTAAGCATTAAAGTCTGGTGTTATCGGTATCTTTTACAACAAAAATCGTTAATACCAGCCGTTTAAAAAACAATCAAAAGCGTATTCATTCACTAACCATGAATAGAATTCACCCACCTCAAACCAACAAAAGATAACACCTAGCCTGGTAACTCACTGAAAAAAATCAATAATCCATTAATTTTACAATTCGTTAAACTATTTTCACCGCATAACATAAGTGGTCAGTGGATAAATATTGGTCAATGTTGCGACCAAATATGTCGCACATTCGCGAAGGCAATAAAAAAGCCAGTTGGAATCAACTGGCCTATAAATGGAAATGAGCGGTTTTACTTTTGCTGATCTTGCGTTTGAAGAGGATCTTGGTCCGTACTTTTCTGCTCTTTGCCCTCAACAAGGGTTCCTGTGTTGCTCTCATTGATGTCGTCTGGCAGAACCTCTTGCAGCATCTGCCTCATCTTTTTATTGCTAATACGTCTATGTCCCATTGTGATCCTCCTGATTGATTCATTCCACCATGGCACACTCAACTGCGGTGCACATTCGCTGGTTGATCAACACAGCTTTGTGTTATTTACCAGCAATAAAAGTGTAGCAAAGCCTACCCACTCACCCGCTCCACATTTGAAACAATGAGATAGCGAGCACGTAGGCGTCTAAAAACACTACAAATTATGATGTTTTAATAACGTACGGTAATAAAAAAATTGCTGGTTAGAATTTATTCGTTCTAATTAAAGATGTGACACAGATTAAATTGTGAAAGTCTTAAATATTGCGCACTATGTCTCTGTACCGATGTAATGAAAGTTTGTTTTATCGGCACTGAGGTGCAACAACCAGAATCAATCAACAATTAAACAAAGAGACGATCACGAAAATGAGACCTGCCGGTTCCCAATCCAGACCTCTGTGCTCTCGCGTCCGACATGGCTTTATCCCTTCTGCCAAAAAGCAGGCAAACGAAGAAAAAGCAAAAGGCACCCGTTGATACACAGTTCATTATTTAAATGAATAACCTCTCTACCGAGAGGTTATTTTTTTTCTGCAAACTTAATTCGTCAAGACGATAAAGTGTGCGATTTTTGTGATGACCTGTTCAAAAACCACCCGCAATGTAACGAGCTCGTTACTTTTTTCTCTTCTACACCTCTAATTCCTTACCCTCTGATTTTGCTTTAAATCCGTTTCTTACCAAGTATCAGGACAGAGTCAGCGTAGATTGGCTCATATTCACGCGATGAACAGATAATTCTCGCTATAAATTTTCGAGGGATATTAAGATGAACAAACGGGCTTTTCTAAAGGGGCTACTCGCAGCCTCTATCGCCAGCGCTACCGCCGCGCCAGCCATGGCGGCACCTGGTGCCCCAATCATTTCATGGATGGAAACCAACTTCGCCATCATTGAGGTGAACGATGCTGCCAGCGCATACAAAGATTTGGTGACGGTGAAACCTTACGCGGAAGTTCCAGTCACTTGGGACCGTTGGTCTGGTGAGCCAGGAGATACTTGGCGCGTATTGCTTAACGGTGAAGTCGCCCATGAGGCAAGCGTGGCTCCTGCAGCCAGCCAGAAAGAATCAACGATTCTTCAGGTTGCTAAAGGCGGCAAATACGACATGGTCGTGGAGCTTTGTAGTGGCACAGGTGCAGATCAAGCGTGTACCAAGAGTGATCCAAAACAAATCCTGGTAGCGGACACTGACGGTAGTCACCTTGATCCATTGCCAATGAATGTTGACCCTAACAACGGCAACTACACTACACCAGCTAACACTGTCATGGGCGCATACTTTGTTGAGTGGGGCGTTTACGGTCGCAAATTCCCTGTAGACAAGATTCCAGCGCAAAATCTTACCCACATTATTTATGGTTTCGTGCCAATTTGTGGCAATAACCCATCTCTTGATGATGGTCCTCTGGCCGCTCTGAACCGTGCGTGTGCCGGTTTGCCTGATTACGAAGTTGTCATTCACGATCCATGGGCGGCGGTTCAAATGCCTCACCCACAATCAGGTCAAAGCCACTCTTCCTCTTATAAAGGTACTTACGGCCAGATCATGGCGCTTAAACAGCGTTACCCTGACCTGAAAATCCTTCCTTCTATCGGCGGCTGGACGCTGTCTGACCCATTCTATGAGTTTGGCGATAAAGCCAAGCGTGACAAGTTTGTCGCTTCTGTGAAGAAATTCCTGCAAACCTGGAAGTTCTATGACGGTGTTGATATCGACTGGGAATACCCAGGTGGCTCAGGCGCAAACCCTAACCTCGGCGACCCAGCGAAAGATGGCGACACTTACGCAATCCTGATGCAAGAACTGCGCGCAATGCTGGATGACCTTTCTGCTGAAACTGGTCGCACGTACGAACTGACTTCTGCAGTTGGTGTAGGCTACGACAAGATTCGAGACGTTAACTATGTAGATGCTGTTCCTTACATGGATTACATCTTCGCCATGACTTACGACTACTACGGTGGTTGGAACAACGTTGTGGGTCACCAAGCAGCATTGGACTGTGGCAGCCACATGTCTGCTGACGAGTGTGCAGGTAAAGGTGTTGATGCAGATGGTAAACCACGTAAAGGCCCTGCATACACAACGAAAAACGGCGTAAACCTACTGCTTGAAAAAGGTGTTCCACCTGAGAAACTGGTTATTGGCGCAGCTATGTACGGCCGTGGTTGGACAGGTGTAACTGAAGCCAGCATGTCAGATCCAACTAACCCAATGACGGGTGTAGGTAACGGTAAAATTGCGGGTTCTTGGGAAGCAGGCGTTATCGATTACAAAGATATCGTGACTGACTACGAGAATAAAGCAGGTGTTGTTCTGGGCTATGACGAACAAGCTGAAGCACCATGGGCTTGGGATCCATCAAACGGTGACCTTGTCACATACGACAACAAACGCTCTGTTATGGCTAAAGGTGCCTACGTTCGTCAAAACAACTTCGCTGGTCTGTTTGCTTGGGAAATCGATGCAGACAACGGTGATATTCTGAACGCAATGCAAGAGTCGCTTGCGGGTGACCCAGTTGACCCTGTTAACAAAGCACCTGTAGCCAATGCTGGCGCTGATGTTACCGTTAACGCAGCAGATGCTGTAACACTTGATGGCTCAGCGTCGAAAGATACTGACGGACAAGTTGTTTCATACAGCTGGAAGCAAACCTCAGGTCCTTCAGTTGCATTGACTGATGCAAGCACTGCAACCGCATCTGCTGATATTCCAGCAGTCACTGCAGATACCCAGTTCGTGTTCTCACTGACAGTGACCGACAATAAAGGCGCAACTGCGACCGATACTGTTGTGGTAACTGCGAAAGCAAAAGTTATTGATCCAGTCAACGAAGCACCTGTAGCCGCGCTGACGGCACCAGCTAATGCTAATGCAGGTGATGTTGTTCTGGTCGATGCCAGCGGTTCAAGCGACGCAAACAATGATGCACTTACCTATACTTGGGATGTTCCAGCGGGTGTAACTGCAACACAAAACGGCGCTTCACTGACTTTCACTGCTGGTAGCTACTCAGTGGATACAACACTGACCTTCTCTGTGACAGTATCAGATGGCAAGCTGACCGACTCTGCAACCGTATCGGTTGTCGTAGCGAAAGATGAACCTGTAGTGACTTGTCCTAACGCTTGGGCTGAAGGTACTGTTTACAACTCAGGTGACGTTGTGACTCATAAAGGTGTTGAGTACTCTGCCAAGTGGTGGACCACCAACGAAGAACCTGGCACAACTGGTCAATGGGGTGTTTGGAAAGAACTGGGCGCAGCAAGCTGCCAGTAATCTAAACCTCTACCAACTAGAACGACAAAGGGATGCAGATGCATCCCTTTCTTTGTTTCGGTGAAACCTGAAAGAAATACCAATCACAGTAGATAGGTGATCAGAAATAGCGCAGGGAATTGCTCGAGAACAAGGCGGAAAATTTCGATAAGTAGTTATTCTACAATCAAATTTTTCAACGCAATTATCGAGCATTTAAACAAGCTAGGATGAGCAGATATTTACTACGATTGGTATAATAATTACCAGCGCTTTGCTGCGTCCTCATCACTGTCACGCGCTTCAATCCAACGCTCTTGGTCGGTAAGACGCTCTTTCTTCCAGAATGGCGCTTTGGTTTTCAGGTAGTCCATCACAAACTCACAAGCTTCAAACGCAGCGCCACGGTGCGCACTGGATACCCCCACAAAAACAATTTGGTCGCCGATATCTAATGCACCTACACGATGGATAACGCGAACATGTGTCAGCGGCCATCTTGACTGCGCTTGCTCTACAATCTCAGCCAGAGACTTTTCCGTCATGCCTGGGTAATGCTCTAAGGTCAGACCCGTGACATTGTCGCCAAGATTCATGTCGCGAACTTTACCGATAAAGGTCACGATAGCGCCATCGCCAGCATGATCATTCAATCGCTGATATTCTTCTGCGACGGAGAAATCCTGCTCTTGTACCGAGATCATTTATCAGCCTCCGGTCACCGGTGGGAAAAAGGCAACCTCGTCACCTGCTTTCACTGGCGATGACAACTCAGAAATGGTCTGGTTGATTGCTACCAGAAGCTTACCCTGCTCAAGAGCAAGAGCCCATTTGTCGCCTTTTGCGGCAAGATGCGTGCGGATTTCTTCCGCTGACTGGAATTCACCTTCCAGTGTCAGTGATGCCGTACCGACAAGCTCTTTAACTTGCGCAAAAAAGAGTACCTGAATCATCCTTCCACCTTAAAGTGTCCTGATTTGCCGCCTGTTTTTTCCAGCAGACGAACCTGACTGATAACCATGTCTTTCTGGACAGCCTTACACATGTCGTAGATTGTCAGTGCTGCCACTGAAGCAGCCGTTAACGCTTCCATCTCCACACCTGTCTTGCCTGACAGTTTGCAAACTGACTCAATACGCACCTGTAATGTTTCTGGCAACGCTTCCAGCGAAACTTCGACCTTCGATAGCATCAATGGATGACATAGCGGAATCAAATCCCAAGTACGCTTTGCCGCTTGAATACCCGCAATGCGCGCTGTCGCAAAGACATCACCCTTGTGGTGTTTGCCTGAAACAATCAACTCCAGTGTTTCGGCGGCCATAGTAACTAATGCTTCCGCGCGTGCTTCACGAACTGTCTCCGCTTTACCGGAAACATCCACCATGTTTGCCTCGCCTGAGGCGTTAATATGTGTAAAGCCGCTCATGTTTTATTTACCCAAATGCGGCATGAAGTTACATGGGCGATGGCTAGCATCCAGCTGCTGTTTGACAATGCCATTCCAGCCAGTCCGACATGCACCTGTTGAGCCAGGCATTGCAAAGATAACCGTGTGGTTTGCAAAACCTGCAATCGCACGAGACTGAATAGTTGAGGTGCCAATTTCTTGATAAGAAATTGCGCGGAATAGCTCTCCAAAACCTTCTACCTCTTTGTCAAAAAGCGGTTTCAGGGCCTCTGGCGTGCTGTCACGGGAAGTAAACCCAGTACCACCAGTAATCAAAACTGCTTGCACGTTTTCATCAGCAATCCACTGCGAAACAATCGCGCGGAGTTGGTATACATCGTCAATCACGATTTTCTTATCCGCGAGTTGGTGACCCGCTTCTTGCAACGCATCAACCAAAAACTTGCCCGAAGTATCATTTTCTTCCGTGCGAGTATCAGAGACAGTCAGGACTGCAATTTTTGCAGGCGAAAATTCAGTAACAGCGTGACCCATGAAATTTGAACCTCAATGATTGATATCTGGAACGGCGTTATCCGCCGATAGAAGCCAGGTGCGGCGTCATACCCGTGTGCCCCTGGTCTAGAAAATGACTTTGCTTTTTATTTGCCAGCGCACCTTGAATGCGTGCGATAAGCGATTCTTCCTGTGAGTCATCCTGAAGTAAATCGCGAAGCTCAACGCCATAGTCACCGAAAAGGCACATGTGGAGCTTGCCCACTGCAGAAACGCGCAGACGATTGCAGGAATCACAGAAATCTTTTTTGTATGGCATGATAAGCCCGATTTCCCCCGCATAATCAGAGTGACAGAACACCTCTGCTGGTCCATCACTTTGGCTTCGCACCTTCATGATCCAACCGTTGGCGATCAAATGATTTCGGATAGACACACCCGACAAATGGTGATTTTTAAACAGGGAGTTCATCTCACCCGTTTGCATCAGCTCAATAAAGCGCAGTTGGATAGGTTTGTCTTTAATCCAGTTAAGGAAAGCGGGCAACTCGCCACTGTTGAGATCTTTCAACAAAACAGCGTTAACTTTGACCTGTTCATACCCTGCGTCGAAAGCAGCGTCAATACCACGCATCACCTGGTGAAATTTGTTCTCGCCAGTGATCTGGTGAAACATTCTTGGGTCAAGGCTATCCACACTCACGTTAATATTGGTGAGGCCAGCATCACGCCATTGCTGGGCATGTTTCTCGAGACGGTAACCATTTGTGGTCATCGCGACCTTCTCAATACCTTCTTGCGCCGCAATCATAGCAACAATGTCAGTGAAATCTTTTCGAAGCGTCGGTTCGCCACCGGTGATACGGACTTTAGAAGTACCACAGTCAGCAAATGCATCCACCACGCGATGAAGCTCATCCAACGTCAGGAAGCTTGAGTTTTTTTGCGTAGGCTTGTAACCGTCCGGCAAGCAATACGTGCAACGGAAGTTACAGACATCAGTAATAGACAACCTCAAGTAGTAAAACTTGCGGTTGAAGGAATCTTCAAATTGAACAGCCACGAAACACCTTTCCAAAAACGGGAGACGGCCACATTTCTACGACCGCCCTGGTGACTCAGGGTCACGGCCTAACACGCATATTCTGGCGAACTTAGCGGGATAGGCTTCGGAGTTACCTGCGTCCGGTATTGTCACTTGTGACAATAGGACCGGAGCTTTAAGCGTAATCTAGCAAAATTTATCTTTTACTAACAAGAAATGTCCCTCACTTTCGTGCAGATTTGCCAATGCCTTAACTTTTTACTCACTGTCTCAAAACACGAACAGATCTGTGACGAAACCTTCAAGCACAATTTTCTCACAACCGACGTGTGCAAGTTCTAATTGGACATGGAAAAGGAATTTTCAACCAATCCGTCGTTTCCGATCCATACTCAAAACTGGCAAAACGTGGTCTCGCATTGCATTTTGAGAGGTTTCAAATCGCAAATTCAAATTGCATTTTGCAACTTCAAAAATGAAATGTCTGCAAAATCAGTCATGTAGTGTCTGGGCATTGAATTTGCACTGTCGATTGTACGACACGGGTATCTAAGTAGTTCCGATATTTAATACATATAAAAAAAGGCGGCTCAGGGAAGAAGTGCTAAGCCGTCAGCAAAACCGGGAGCTTATGATGACAATTACTTTGCCAATCCTATTCAACAATCGTCACATCCTTCCTTCGGGACGTTTGCCATTGCGCGTAACCCCTGGAGAGCAGTTAAACACCGTGAAGTATGCCATGCGAAACGGTTTGGACCTTGGCGTTTGTATGGATGAAACCAGCCCTATCGGTGCTGGGATTGGAACAAGAGTTAAAATTGAAGACTTCAGTCTGGCGCCGGAAAGCGGTGCTTTAACTATCACAGTTTGTGGTCACGAAAGCTTTGTGATCGACAGCATTAAGGAAAATGATGTCGGTGTTGTTGAAGCAGTATGCCAGACACTTCCAGCTTGGCCAGAGCGTGCGGTAAGTAACGATGCTCAACCTTTGGCCGAAAGGCTTCTTATTATGTTCGAGCGTTATCCAGAACTGAGCTCGTTGCACAAAAAGCCAAACTTCGATGACCTAAGCTGGCTTTGCCAGCGCTGGTTGGAGCTTCTGCCAATTCCGGCGAGTGAGAAACAAGTTCTGATGGCAGCACATACCTGCAGTGACACTGCCGAGTATTTGCTTAGCTTGATGAAGGAGCCTCACTGATTTCGCCTCAAATTTATCCAACAAAGACCAGCGTACGCTGGTCTTTTTTTGTCCGCTGCGTGATCAAAAACCTAAAATAAAGTGAGAATTTGCGAGAAACCGCATTCTTTTATGACACATGCCTTATGATTGGCAATAGAAATCGAATAAAAACGAAGCGCGATGAAAGAACCAAAACAAAAAATCGTAGCCATTGGAGGCGGGCATGGTTTGGGACGTGTCCTGTCAGCTTTGCGCGAGCATGGCGATCTTGTCACAGGTGTTGTGACAACTACTGACAACGGTGGCTCAACAGGCCGTATTCGAGCGTGCCAGGGAGGTATTGCCTGGGGCGACACAAGAAACTGTATTAATCAGTTGATCACTGAGCCTTCTATCGGTTCGATGATTTTCGAATATCGTTTCAAAGGCAACGGCGAACTTGATGGCCATAACCTTGGCAACTTGATGCTCACGGCGCTGGATAACTTATCCATTCGCCCTTTGGAAGCAATCAACCTCATCAGGGATATGCTCAAAGTATCAACACATATCGTACCAATGTCTGAGCACCCTGCCGATCTTGCTGCCCAAACAACAACCGGTGAAGTGATTGCTGGCGAAACCGACGTGGATGAATTACCCGAGCCTCCTGCGCGTCTGATGCTAGAACCTGTAGTGCCTGCGACTAAAGAAGCTGTTATGGCTATTCACGAAGCCAAATTGGTAGTACTAGGCCCTGGAAGCTTTTTGACCAGCGTAATGCCACCGTTGCTGTTGCCTGAAGTCAACCGGGCACTCAAGCAGACGGACGCAAAAGTCATATTCATACGAAATCTTGGCAAAGAGCATGGTCCTGCCGGGCAAATGTCGTTGAAAACGATGTTGAACTGGTGCGAACGCTCGATGGGTGGACGTCGGATTGACGTGGTATTGGGGCCGGATATTGACGAAGAACTTGGCGATGATTACCAGCAAGTGGTGACAGATTTAGCATCTGCCAACCACCAGTGGCGTCATGATAGGGACAAATTATCCCAGGCGGTCGAGCAGATCTTGCTGACCTGCTAACGCTTTATATTGCACTGCGGTGCCCTGCAACATCGTCGTCAAACGAGGCAGTTGGTCTTGAACCCATGATTCCTGACCTTGTTTTACACGAGATTCACACTCACGCGCCAGCTCTGCCAGTTCGTCTGCGCCGAAGCTGGCTGCGCTACTTTTAATTGCATGGCTGATCTCTCGTACTTGCATTGCGCTCGGTGCTTCTGAAAGTTGATCAGAATATCGGCTTAGTTCGTCACTAAATACCACAAGCAGAGATGACACTGTATCTTCACCTACTTCAACTGCCAGCCGTCGCAACGTCTCATGATTCACTGTCGACGCCATAATTTAGTTCCTTTTTTCTTGTGATTCTTGCCAACTTTGCAGCTTGCGATAAATAGTTGATGGGCTCACTTCTAACAGGCCTGCCGCCTGAGGGATGTTTCCATCACATGCATCAATTGCAATTTGTATCGCTCGCTTTTCTACCAACCACAAGGGTTCAATATCGGCTTTCGTCACCGCCCCTTGATTCAACAACGCTGATGCGACTGACAAATCGTCGTCGCGCGAAGGAGCAATTGCTGTTTGCGTAGTTGCTCTAACGGGAGTAGATGCAATTTTGACACCAGAAACTGTATTTAATGGCGGAGGCAGCATTTGTTCTGTGACTTCTCGCGCATTGTGTAGCACAACAATGTTGCGGATCACATTCTGTAATTGCCTCACATTCCCTGGCCATTCGTAGCTTAACAAGCGGCCAGTAACTTCTGCGTTGAAGGTCCGAAAATCTTTTCCTTCCTCCATAGCAAACATAAGCAGCAGGGACTGAGCAATCTCGACGACATCCTCACCACGCTCGCGCAGCGGCGGAAGCGTCAAAGGGATGACATGCAGGCGATAGTAAAGATCTTCGCGGAAGTTGCCTTTCATCACCTCTTCCCAAGGATCACGGTTCGTCGCACAAACAAACCGCACATCGACTTGTTTTACTTTGGAAGACCCCACTTTCTGGAATGTGCCCGTTTGAATGAATCGCAGGAGTTTAGACTGTAGATCAAGATCCATTTCACAGATTTCATCCAGGAACAGCGTACCTCCATCAGCCATTTCTGCTGCGCCTTCTCGTTCGGACGCTGCGCCAGTAAAGGCGCCTTTCATGTGGCCAAATAGCTCACTCTCAATAAGATCTTTCGGGATAGCAGCACAGTTAATCGCGACAAACGGCTTTTTGGCGCGTGAGCTTGCGGCATGAACTGCTTCCGCACACACTTCTTTACCCGTGCCGCTTTCGCCAGTAATGAACACTGTCGCCTTACTAGGCGCAGCGGAGTCAATAACACGGTAAACAGCCTGCATTGGCACACTGTGCCCGATGAAGCCGTAATACGCTCCTTCAGGAGACTGGCCACCAATTTTACTTTTTGGTTTCAGCGCGTTATTGACAGTTACCCGTAACAAATCAGCTTCGCAAGGCTTAATCAGAAAGTCGCTTGCGCCGTAGCGCATTGCTTCCACAGCCGCATCAATTGAGCCATGCGCAGTCATGATCACAACGGGAATATCCGGGTGAAGTTCGCGAATTTCAGAAAGCACATCGAAACCGGAAATGTCAGGCAGTCGCAGATCCAAAAGGACCAACGCAAAATTACCTGAAGAAAAATGGTGAATCGCTTCCTGACCCGTACTTGCTATCTCAACCTCGACATCCAGTGGATTGAGATAAGACTTGTACAGTGCAGCCACAGAAGCGGTGTCTTCCACCATTAAGATGCGTTTTTTGGCGCCAGAATCTAGCATTGAACCCCCGCCATCGATCCCTCAATAAATCAATCTTTTTCTTAGAAAGTCAGTACCAATTATAACGCCGATTTTCGTCAACAAAGGAGAATCGGTGCGTTTTGCATTGCAATTTGCAAAAGAAATTGCAAATAAGGCAGTTCTAATTCTTTGGAATTGCTATGTCGTGCGTTAAAAATGTTGGCACACTTAATGCTTAATTTAAAGTGACCCTTCTGGGTCACCTAGCCAACTGACGTTGTTTGTGAGCACTTCGTTCACTGAAACAAGACAGCCAACCGACCTTCTTGCGGTTGGCTTTTTTTTTAGCTGTTCTGTATAAATAATGTCCGCAAATCAGCAATTTCATCACGTAGACCAGCGGCCGTTTCAAACTCCAGGTTTTGCGCAGCTTCGTACATTTGCGCTTCCAGTTTCTGGATTTGAGCTTCAATTTGTTGCGGTGACTTGGCCACATAAGCGGCATCTTCTTCTGCCACCGCCTTAAGCGATGAAGACACTTTTGGCTTCTGCGGCCGACGTTTGCCGCCTAATTCCATTACATCAGCAATCTTCTTATTGAGCTTCTGAGGAACAATTCCATGTTCTTCGTTATGGGCCTG
This sequence comes from Grimontia kaedaensis, assembly GCF_023746615.1. Classification (NCBI taxonomy): domain Bacteria; kingdom Pseudomonadati; phylum Pseudomonadota; class Gammaproteobacteria; order Vibrionales; family Vibrionaceae; genus Grimontia; species Grimontia kaedaensis. Next base: position 2,628,978 of record NZ_CP082275.1, read on the forward strand.
CTGTTTCGCACGGCGACGCTCTGTCTCTTCTATTGCACGCTGCATAGAACCTGTAATGCTGTCCCCATACAGAATCGCCTTACCAGCAAGGTTACGCGCTGCACGACCGATAGTCTGAATAAGAGACCGGTCTGAGCGCAGGAAACCTTCCTTATCTGCATCCAGAATAGCCACGAGTGACACCTCTGGCATGTCGAGGCCTTCTCGCAGCAAGTTGATCCCCACAAGGACGTCAAACTCACCCAGTCTCAAATCCCGGATGATCTCCACACGTTCAACGGTATCGATGTCTGAGTGCAGGTAACGAACACGCACGTCGTGCTCTTCCAGATATTCTGTCAGGTCCTCTGCCATACGTTTGGTCAGTGTAGTCACCAACACGCGCTCGTCTTTCTGCGTACGGAGACGAATTTCAGAAAGCAGATCGTCCACTTGAGTCGCTACTGGGCGCACTTCTATTTCTGGGTCTAGAAGACCCGTTGGCCGCACTACCTGATCAGCGATTTCACCATCTGATTTCTCGAGTTCGTATTTACCCGGCGTTGCAGACACATAGACGGTTTGCGGTGCCAGCGCTTCGAACTCGTCAAACTTGAGCGGACGGTTATCCAGAGCAGAAGGTAATCGGAAGCCATACTCCACCAGCGTTTCTTTGCGCGAGCGGTCACCTTTGTACATCGCGCCTATCTGCGGCACAGTAACGTGCGATTCGTCGATGATGAGAAGACCATCAGCAGGCAGGTAGTCAAACAAGGTTGGTGGTGGCTCACCTTCGGTTCGGCCACTCAAGTAGCGTGAGTAGTTCTCAATCCCTGAGCAATAACCCAGCTCTTGCATCATTTCAAGGTCAAACAGGGTGCGCTGGGAAATACGTTGCTCTTCAATCAGCTTATTGTTTTCCAGCAAGACTTTTTTTCGGTCAGCCAGTTCAACTTTGATGTGCTCAATGGCGTCCAGAATTTTCTCACGCGGCGTCACATAGTGGGTTTTCGGATAAATCGTCGCCCGAGGCAGATTACGTTCAGAAATAGAGCCGGTCAGCGGGTCAAAAACGCTGATGCATTCCACTTCGTCGTCAAATAGCTCAATACGGATAGCATCGCGATCAGATTCCGCGGGGAAAATATCAATCACTTCACCGCGCACGCGGAAGGTACCACGACTAAAAGCCTGATCGTTTCGGGTATATTGAAGCTCAGCAAGCCGTCGCAGAATCATGCGCTGCTCTATCATGTCCCCACGGCGCAGGTGCAACATCATCTTGAGATAGGAATCAGGATCACCCAGACCGTAAATTGCAGAGACGGAAGCGACAATCACCACATCGCGGCGTTCCATCAGCGCTTTGGTTGCGGAAAGACGCATTTGCTCAACGTGTTCGTTGATAGACGCATCTTTTTCAATAAAGGTGTCGGAAGCAGGCACATACGCTTCTGGTTGGTAGTAGTCGTAATAAGAAACGAAATACTCCACCGCATTTTCTGGAAAGAACTCTCTCATCTCACCATACAACTGCGCTGCCAGCGTTTTGTTGGGCGCCAATATCATGGTTGGGCGTCCAGCCTCGGCAATCACATTGGCCATGGTGTAGGTCTTCCCCGACCCCGTCACACCCAACAACGTTTGATGTGCAAGACCAGAATCCAGCCCATCCAACAATTGGTTGATGGCGGTAGGCTGGTCACCTGCCGGTTTAAATGGCGATTGCAGTTTAAAAGTCTTGCCCATCTTGCTTCCGTGACTCAATCATCAAACCACTCATTTTGCGCGCTTAGTCCCCTAAGTCAACTGACAAGATACTGACAAGGCTCGGAGTTGTTGACACATTCGGTTTCCACACCGAAGATCTCTTCCATACTAAAGAGGTCGGCACAGTCCACCAACATGAATATTTGAGGAAAATGATGAAAAAAGTAGCGGTAGTAACCGGTGGCTCAGCAGGGATCGGCCTCGCGGTCGTCGATGGATTTATTGCAGAGGGATACACCGTTTACTCGCTGGATATTCATCAAGGCCCTCGCGGAAACTGGGTGAATTGCAATGTGACCGACTCAGCTGCTGTCGATGCTGCTGTTGATGAGGTCATTGCAAACGATGGTCAGATTGACGCTTTGGTGTGTAACGCCGGTATCCATTTCAGCTCAAACATTGAAAACACCAGTGAAGAAGATTTCGATCGTGTCATGAGTATCAATGTCAAAGGCGCTTACTACGCGATTCGCGCTTGCCTGCCAACCATGAAAGCGGCGAAATCTGGTAGCATCGTGCTGCTTGGTTCAGACCAATGCACCGTCGCTAAGGGCAATTCCTTTGCTTATAACCTGAGTAAGCACGCGATTGCGTCGATGGCAAAAACCACTGCGCTCGATTATGCCCAGTTCAACATCCGCGCCAACGCCGTATGTGCGGGCACCACAGAGACACCGCTGTATCATAAAGCGGTTGATGCCTACTGCGAGCGTTCGGGGGCAGATAAAGAAGTCGTCCATAAAGAAGAAGGCAATTTGCAGCCACTGGGACGCATCGCTCAGCCGGAGGAAGTGGCCAACATGGTCGTTTTCTTAGCTAGCGAAAAAGCCAGTTTTATCACTGGCAGCCTTCATGCTGTTGATGGCGGCTACACGGCACAGTAACCATGAAGTTTATCGATCCTCACCTGCATTTATTTGATCGCCAGAAAGGTAAATACGGTTGGCTGCAAACTGGCAATCCCCCTTTCTGGCAGGAAAAAGCCGTTATACAAAGGGACTTTTCTGAATCAGACTTGCAGGTTTCTGCACCCGCAGAACTCGTTGGTTTTGTGCATGTCGAAGCAGGATTCGATAACGAAGCCCCCTGGCGAGAAATCGAATGGCTCGAAAGCACCTGCCAATTACCATTCAGAAGCATTGCCTGTGCAGACCTGACCCTCTCTTCCGAAGTGTTTAGTGAGCAGGTGACGCGCTTGAAAACGCTGAGCTCTGTGGTGGGGGTTCGACATATTCTGGATGACGATGCGGTAACCTTGCTAAGCAATCAGCAGGTAAAACGGAATCTCGCACATCTAGAAAAAGAAGGGGTGATCTTCGAAGCACAATTTGATGCCAACGACGACAGAGCTGTAGCTGCATTTCTCGATGTCATTGGTCACTTACCTTCTCTCCATGTTGTCCTTAACCACGCTGGTTTTCCACCACCAGCAAACTCTGCGGGCTGGAAGGAGAATATTGAGAAGCTTTCTGGTTTGAATAACCTTTGGGTGAAGGCATCAGGTTGGGAAATGGCGGACAGACACTTTCCGGTTAATGCCATTGCACAAACCATCGAAACTTTAATTGCCGCATTTGGACATGACCGAGTCATGCTGGCGAGCAATTTCCCTCTGACACTGTTTAGAACGTCTTACACAGAGCTTTGGCAAGACTATCTCTCACTCGACTTTCCTAGGGAAGATTTCCAGAAGGTCATGTACCAAAACGCCTCCACTTTTTATCGCTTTTAGGCTGAAAGACAGAGAAAAAACAACCCGCTCAAAGGCGGGTTGTTTCGTCAGTATCCCATCGAGCGATTACTTAATCTCAATACGTGGCGAACGCATGACCACTTCATCGTTCAACTCAATGCCGATACCCGGCTCTTCCGAGACCTCAAAAAAGCCATTCACCGGCTGAGGATCCTGAATACACAGTTCGCGGTTCCACGACTTAATCGCATATGTATGATGCTCGTGGATCAGGAAGTTAGGAATGGCGGTTTCCAGGTGCAAAGACGCTGCAGTGGCCACAGGGCCACCACAAACGTGCGCCTGAATGCGAACATCGAAGATATCCGCGTAATCACAGACTTTCTTTGTTTCCGTAAAGCCGCCACACAGGCCGATATCCGGCTGCAGCACGTCAACACTTTGGTCTTCAAGATACGGGCGCACACCCCAACGGTTATACAAACGCTCACCACCTGCAATTGGCACGTTCACGCGATCTGCCACTTTCTTATGCAGGGAATGGTTGAGGTAGTTCACTGGCTCTTCGTAATACATGCAGTCGAACTCTTCAGCGATCTCACCCAGCTGAATCGCCGTTGTTGCACCCGGCAAGCTGTGGCATTCAAAAATGATGTCCACTTCGTCACCTACCGCCTCACGAATGGCTTTCATACGTGCGCGATACAATTTCATTTCTGCACGGGAAATGATTTTGGTGCGCTCGTAGTACGTGTTGCCATCTTTGTCGTACATGATTGGGTCAACCTTGACAGCATCATAACCTTCAGCAATCGCTTTAAGCGCCGCTTCTGCATACTCTTCCGGCTGTGACAGTGCCTTGAACTCTTTGTCCCAGTCAAACTGAAGCTGAGAAGCATAGGTACGAAGCTTGTCATTTACCTTACCACCCAGCAGTTGGTAGACAGGAAGGCCAAGTGCCTTTCCTTTGATGTCCCAAAGCGCCGTGTCAATCGCACTCATCGCGGCATAGACAACAGGCCCACCGCCCAATCCCCAGAAACTCTCTCGCAGCATACGCGACCACAGCATTTCTGTCTGGAATGGGTCATGACCAATTAAGAATGCCTCGGCCATTTCTTTAATCATGTTTGCGGCTGCACTGTGCCCCAAATCGTAAGCAAGACCTGCCTCACCGACACCACTGATCCCTTCATCAGTGTGAATACGCACAAATACCGGGTTCCAAGGTGGCCTTTCCGGGCAATGAATATCGAAAACTTCGACTGACGTGACTTTCATCCATGTACTCCAAATCGTCTTATTATTTTGTCTTTATTCCATAAAGCTTGGGTCAAGGCGCCAAGCTTTCCGAAGAAGTGATGGCCAAGCAAGCTGTCCACCCGTTGCGCCAGAATGAACAACATTAGCCTGCGCAAAGATATTATCCTGGATAGGCTGAGGCACAGAAATTGCCTCTTTGCCTGCTGCCTGCAACATTAACTGAACTTCGCAAGCACGCTGCATATCGTAAAAACGCATGAAGGCGTCACCCACGGTTGGGCCTAACGTTAAGCCGCCATGGTTGACCAACAACATATGATTAGTACTACCAAGATCTTCCTGTAATCGCTTACGCTCATCTCCATTCACCGCAAGCCCTTCATAGCCGTGATAAGAAAGCGAAGGCAGTGAGAACATCGAATACTGGCTAAGCGGCAGTAAACCTTCTTTTTGACTCGCGACTGCAATGGTTTCATTGGTATGCAGATGGATCACACAGTGTGCATCCGAACGTGCTTCATGGATCGCACTGTGAATGGTGAAACCGGCAGGGTTAATCGTAAATGGGGTGTCATCGAGGATATTTCCATCCAAATCGACTTTTACCAGGTTCGACGCAGTGACCTCGTCAAACGCTACACCAAAAGCATTCACCAGATAAGTATCGGTATCAGGAATGCGTAGAGAGAGATGAGTATAGATAAGATCATCCCAGCCCATGTGAGCAACCAGGCGATAGCAAGCCGCTAGGTCGACTCGACGTTGCCATTCAATCTCACTAATTTTTCCTTTTAGGTCCAGCTTAGGTAGCGCTTCCACAATTTATTCCTTTTTTGCTCGTTCCCTGCCCTCTCAGCTTGTCTTATTTGTCTTCGACAGGCAAATAAGAGGCAAGATTGTGCGTACTTAAGAAGAAAATAAAGAACCTACTCAGTGTGTACAACTTAAAATTATCACTTTATCAAGATCAACTGGGCAAAATTCACTCAATCACTTTGTATTTAAAGTCTTTTACACCGCTCCGTTTAATTTTACTTCACTGAAGAATACTCAATTATGAGATCCTATGGGGATAAAGGTGTTGATTAACACACTTATCCACAGAATTTGTGGGTAACCCTCGCGAGCACAAACCAGAAACGTGTTCCAAAATGTCAAACCCTTTTTCCCATACTCACCAGCAAATCGACTAATCGCACACGAAAAGCAACAATGAGAGCTATATCACACTATCAATTTACTAGATCTTGTTTCCATCTTACGCATTTTAGCCAGCGGGCAGACACTTCTGACTCCAGTGCTGTTTAAGTTTTGTTCAATCTAAGTTAGGCCCTTTTCAGAAACGCAAAGACATCGCCTTTTAGAGGTGTTGTGATAGCGACTGAAATTTTTCAAATAGGCAGAGATCCAAGCTTTTATTTGCACCATAAAAAGCCCACAGAACAAAAAATCAGCCAATCTTGATCACACATTAAGCAGATGATTTAAATTCATCAAAATGTGGGTTTTCGGTGGTTGACAGCCTAAAGGGCGATAGCTAAGATTCGCCCCGCTTTGAGCGATTCCCCCTTAGTTCAGTCGGTAGAACGGCGGACTGTTAATCCGTATGTCGCTGGTTCAAGTCCAGCAGGGGGAGCCACTTTTCGTTAACTTGTTTAAGAATGAGTTAGCCGTCAGGATTGTCGCTTCGCGATATGTCGCTGACCTAGGCGGCCCCGTTGCAAGTCCAGCAGGGGGAGCCACTTTTCGTTAACTTGTTTAAGAATGAGTCAGCCGTCAGGATTGTCGCTTCGCGATATGTCGCTGACCTAGGCGGCCCCGTTGCAAGTCCAGCAGGGGGAGCCACTTTTCGTTAACTTGTTTAAGAATGAGTCAGCCGTCAGGATTGTCGCTTCGCGATATGTCGCTGACCTAGGCGGCCCCGTTGCAAGTCCAGCAGAGGGAGCCACACTAGATACATCGCCGCGGCGGTGAATCACAGAATCTGTTCCCCCTTAGTTCAGTCGGTAGAACGGCGGACTGTTAATCCGTATGTCGCAAGTTCAAGTCTTGCAGGGGGAGCCACTTTTTAGATGATTGGTTTTCGAACGAGTCATCGGTTTGTCGAAGTATCGCTTCGCGATTTGTCACAAGCCTGGGCGGCCCCGTAAAGTCTTACAGGGGAACCACTTTCGACGCATCGCCAAGGCGGTGAATCACAAAAATCTGTTCCCCCTTAGTTCAGTCGGTAGAACGGCGGACTGTTAATCCGTATGTCGCTGGTTCAAGTCCAGCAGGGGGAGCCACTTTTCGTTAACTTGTTTAAGAATGAGTTAGCCGTTAGCACTGTCGCTTCGCGATATGTCGCTGACCTAGGCGGCCCCGTTGCAATTCCAACAGATGTAGCCACTTTCGAAAACCCAGCCTAGCGCTGGGTTTTTTGTATTTGTTTTGTGGATATGACGCACAGGAATTGTTACTACCTATTATCTAGACTGTAAGCAATCGCCCAGATCCGGGCAAAGTTTGTCCGCTGCAGCAATTTTGATGAAAAACCCTTTCTCCTATCTGTTGTTATAGGCGCTTCAAAGGCCGATAATACAAAGATCTCTTTAAAATTTTCAAAGAATGGCATGACTGAGTATTTATTGCTTCTTGTCGGCACCGTCCTGGTAAACAACTTTGTGCTGGTTAAGTTCCTTGGCCTGTGCCCATTTATGGGCGTGTCCAAAAAACTTGAAACCGCCATTGGGATGGGGCTTGCGACCACGTTCGTACTGACACTCGCATCAGTGAGTGCTTACCTGGTCGAGACTTACATTTTGGCCCCATTGGGTCTTGAGTACCTGCGAACACTGAGCTTTATCTTGGTGATCGCGGTTGTCGTGCAATTCACTGAAATGGTCGTGCATAAAACCAGCCCAACGCTTTACCGTCTGTTGGGTATTTTCCTGCCGCTAATCACAACAAACTGTGCCGTATTGGGTGTCGCACTGTTGAATATCAATGAACGCCACAACTTTATCGAATCCATCATTTATGGCTTTGGCGCTGCAGCGGGCTTTTCCCTCGTATTGATTTTGTTTGCAGCAATGCGTGAGCGTATTGCCGCGGCTGACGTTCCTCAGCCATTCCGCGGTGCATCAATTGCTATGATCACAGCAGGACTGATGTCATTGGCATTTATGGGCTTTACAGGGTTGGTGAAACTGTAATGACTGGAATTTTGATTGCGATTATTGCTATCGCTGTCCTCGCGGCTGTGTTCGGTATTTTGCTGGGCTTTGCTTCTGTGCGCTTTAAAGTCGAAGCGGATCCGATCGTCGATCAGATTGACTCCATCCTCCCGCAGACACAGTGCGGACAATGTGGTTATCCTGGTTGTCGACCTTATGCAGAAGCCATTGCCAATGGTGACGCCATAAATAAATGCCCTCCAGGTGGTCAGCCGACTATCGAGAAGCTTGCTGACCTGATGGGGGTGGAAGCCACAGAATCTGCGCACGATGAAGAAAAAAGCGTAAAAAAAGTCGCCTTCATTCACGAAGACGACTGTATTGGCTGTACCAAATGTATTCAGGCTTGTCCGGTGGACGCTATCATCGGCAGCACCAAAGCCATGCACACCATTATCAAAGATGAATGTACTGGATGCGACCTTTGTGTCGCCCCTTGCCCAACTGACTGTATTGAAATGATCCCTGTTCAAACCACGCCTGAAACCTGGAAATGGCAACTTGACCAAATTCCAGTTGTTCAACTTTCTGTTGATGAAGATAAAGGGATCAAACAAGTATGATTACCCTAATCGAAGAGATCAAACAGGGACATGTCTGGGATTTTCACGGTGGTATTCATCCACCAGAAAACAAACGCCAGTCGAGCGAAACTTCCATTTTGCCTGCCGATATTCCCAATGAAATTGTGTTGCCAACCAAACAGCACATTGGCACAGCTGGCCAACTACTGGTAAATGTCGGTGATAAAGTCCTAAAGGGCCAGCCACTGACCAAGTCAGACATCCTGCAATGTTGTCCCGTGCACGCACCGACGTCCGGTGAAGTCGTGGCAATCGAGCCACGTACCATCGCGCACGCATCTGGCCTTACCGATAACTGTATTGTGATTAAGCCAGATTTCGAAGATACCTGGGGCGACAAAAACGCACTACCTGATTTCCGCGAAGTCTCTGACGAGGCGTTGATCGATCATGTTCGCATGATGGGTATCGCGGGCATGGGTGGCGCAGGATTCCCAGCAGCCCGCAAGCTGCAGACTGGTCATGCGCGCACAGAAATTCTGATCATCAACGGTGCTGAATGTGAGCCTTACATCACCGCTGATGACCGTTTGATGCAAGAGCGCGCAGATGAAATTGTTCAAGGTATTGAGATCCTCCAACATATCGTGAGCCCGAAACTCACCGTCATGGCGCTGGAAGACAACAAACCAGAAGCGATTGACGCCCTGAAATTGGCGACACAGGGTAAACCTGACATTGTCGTTCAGGTAGTTCCGACCAAATACCCGTCTGGCGGTGAAAAGCAGCTCATCAAACTCATCACCGGTAAAGAAGTACCTGCAAAAGCCATCCCTGCCGCAATCGGCGTGATGATGCAAAACGTCGGTACAGTCTTCGCCATTAAACGTGCTGTCATCGACGGTGAGCCGCTGATTGAGCGTGTCGTCACCTTGACAGGTACCACGTTGAAAGAACAGCGTAACCGTTGGGCACTGCTTGGCACGCCTGTCAGTTTCTTACTCGATAAGCACGGTTATGAACCAGACAAAAAGGTAGAGCGCGTGATCATCGGCGGCCCGATGATGGGCTACACCATTCCGCACCCTAACGTGCCAGTCACCAAAGTCACCAACTGTGTATTAGTGCCTTCACGTCGTGAAATAGCGCCGTCAGAGGGTGAGATGGCCTGCATACGATGCAGCGCCTGTGCAGAAGCCTGCCCTGCTTCGTTGCTTCCACAACAACTTCAGTGGTACGCCAAAGATCAGGATTACGACAAGTGCGAAGAGTATAACCTGTTCGATTGTATCGAATGTGGTGCTTGTGCCTTCGTCTGCCCAAGTGAAATTCCACTGGTGCAATACTATCGTCAGGCTAAATCTGAAATCCGAGCGCGCGATGCGGAGCAGCAAGCCGCCGAGCGCGCTAAAGAGCGTTTCGAAGCCAAAAAAGCGCGTATGGAGCGTGACAAAAAAGCACGTGAAGAGCGCCATAAGCAAGCTGCGGAAAACCGTCGTAAAGCGATGGAGAAGTCCGGCGAAGGCGATGCGATTGCTGCTGCCATTGCACGTGTGAAAGCCAAATCAGAAAATGAATCTGCAGCTACGGCAATGAAGCCAGCTGTGGCAGCTGCTATTGCCAAAGCAAAAGCCAAACAGGCAGAGGCTGCCGCGCAAGGGCAGACCGAGCCAGATAACAGTGAAATGGCAAAGCTGCGCGAAGAGCGCAAGCGTCAGGCGCGCGAGCGTAAAGCGCAAAAGGCATCGGAATCAGAAACTGAAAACGCAACAGACGACAAGAAAGACGCTGTTGCAGCGGCGATAGCCCGCGCTAAAGCACGTAAAGCGGCTCAGCAAAGCGAGTCTGAACCCGCTTCTGATAACAGCGCCGCTGGAGAAGATCCGAAGAAAGCCGCAGTTGCAGCCGCCATTGCCCGAGCCAAAGCTCGCAAAGAAGCGCAACAAGTTGATGCGGCTACCCCTACTGCTGATTCTGCTCCAGAAGAGCAAGCTCCCATTGAGGAAGATCCGAAGAAAGCTGCTGTGGCTGCTGCCATTGCCCGTGCAAAAGCACGCAAAGCGGCACAAGAGGCAGAAGCTGAAGCGCCTGCTACTGATTCTGCTCCATTAGAAACTCCCGTTGAGGAAGATCCGAAGAAAGCCGCTGTCGCTGCTGCCGTTGCCCGTGCTAAAGCACGTAAAGTGGCACAACAGGAGAAAGCAGAACCGCCTACTGCTGATTCTGCTCCAGTAGAAGTTACTCCTGCTGAAGACGATCCGAAGAAAGCCGCTGTCGCTGCTGCCGTTGCCCGCGCTAAAGCACGCAAAGCCGCACAACAGGCGGAAGCTGAAGCGCCTGCTGTTGATGTTGCGCCGGTAGACGAAGCACCTGTTGAAGACAATCCGAAGAAAGCCGCTGTTGCTGCTGCCGTTGCCCGCGCCAAAGCACGCAAAGCCGCACAACAGGCAGAAGTTGAAGCGCCTACTTCAGAGGCTGCTCCAGTAGAAGATACTCCCGTTAAAGAAGATCCCAAGAAAGCAGCGGTTGCTGCTGCCATTGCACGCGCTAAAGCGAGAAAGGCAGCGCAAATGAAAAATAAGAATGAGGAAGAGTAATCGTGGCCTTTTTTATAGCCAGTAGCCCGCATAGCCACAGTCGCAAGAGCACCAGCGACATCATGATGACAGTGATACTGTGTACTTTGCCCGGCATCGCTGCGCTTTGTTACTTTTTCGGTTGGGGTGTTTTACTGCAGGTAGTCATGGCAGCACTGACTGCGGTGGCTGCAGAGGCGGCTGTTGTGGCTCTGCGCGGGCGTCCTGTTAAACACTATCTTAAAGACCACTCTGCCCTGCTGACGGGTGTGCTTCTGGGTATCGCCATTCCACCGTTCGCACCATGGTGGATTGTGATTATCGGTATACTTTTCGCCATCGTCATTGCTAAACATCTCTATGGTGGGCTGGGCCAGAACCTGTTCAACCCTGCCATGGTCGCTTATGTCGTACTGCTGATTTCGTTCCCGGTTCAAATGACCACCTGGCTGCCACCAACTGAATTGTTGGTTCAGCCACTTGGCTTTACTGACAGCTTCGCCGCTGTCTTTACTGGCCTCACCACTGATGGCTTCAGCGTGAACCAACTGCGAATTGCTGTAGATGGCTCAACCATGGCGACGCCGCTGGATACCATTAAGACCTCTTTGCTGGCCGGTGAAACCGTCTCTGAGGCGGTTGAGAAGTCAGTGTTTGGCAGTTTTGCAGGTATCGGTTGGGGCTGGGTGAATGTCGCCTTCCTTGCTGGCGGTCTTATTCTGCTGAAGAAGAAGATTATCCAGTGGCAAATCCCCGTTGCTATGCTGGCATCTCTTTTTGTGTTCAGCTTGGTAGGCTATGCAATCAGCCCAGATGGCGTGGCTTCGCCATTGATGCACCTTTTCTCCGGTGCCACCATGTTGGGTGCTTTCTTCATTGCCACTGACCCAGTTTCTGCTTCAACCACTACACGAGGTCGACTGATCTTTGGTGCAATGATCGGCGCGTTGGTTTATCTGATCCGTACCTTTGGCGGCTTCCCAGATGGCGTAGCGTTTGCCGTGCTTATCGCAAACATGTGCGTACCGCTGATTGACTACTACACCAAACCAACCACTTACGGTTACAGGAAGGAAAGCAAATGATCCGCGCGATGCGAAATAATGGCGCAATCCTTGCGTTGGCGGCACTGCTTTCAACAGGCTTAGTCGCCGTCACCAATACACTGACGAAAGACACTATCGCAGAGCAGCAACGCATGCAGCTTTTACGGGTTCTAAATCAAGTGATCCCAGAAGAAATGCATGACAATGCATTGGCGAAAACCTGTACGTTGGTGACCAGCCCAAACCTTGGCACCCGTGAACCAATGCCAATCTACATTGCCACCAAGAATGGTGAGCCGACGGCCATGGCAGTCGAAGCCATTGCACCGGACGGTTATAATGGCGCCATCAAAGTCTTGGTAGGCGTCAATACCAATAACACTGTGCTCGGTGTTCGCGTGCTGAGCCACAACGAAACCCCGGGTCTTGGCGATAAAATCGATCTGAATGTCTCTGATTGGGTGCTGTCTTTCGATGGTAAAAATATTGAAAGTGAAGACGATAAGCGTTGGGCGGTTTACAAAGATGGCGGTCAGTTTGACCAGTTCACCGGTGCCACCATCACACCGCGTGCCGTGGTTAGCGCAGCGCGAAATGCGGCTTGGTATGTCATGCAGAACAAAGACATTATTGTCCGCCAACCTCTGAATTGTGGAGCTTCATCATGAGCCAGAATAAAGAGTTAATGACAAACGGAATGTGGGCCAATAACCCCGCGTTGGTGCAGCTTCTAGGTCTTTGTCCTCTGCTTGCGGTTTCCGCGACTGTAACCAACGCATTAGGGCTTGGCATCGCAACGCTGCTGGTTTTGGTGGGCTCGAACCTGACCGTTTCGCTGGTCCGCGAATATGTGCCAAAAGAGGTGCGTATTCCCATCTTCGTTATGATCATTGCGTCACTGGTAACCTGTGTCCAACTGCTGATGAATGCCTACGCATTCGGCCTTTATCAGTCGCTGGGTATCTTTATTCCCCTGATCGTGACCAACTGCATCATCATCGGCCGCGCAGAGGCATTCGCCTCCAAGAATACGCCATTACCTTCGGTGTTGGATGGCTTCTGGATGGGCATGGGCATGACTGCAGCGCTGGTCGTACTGGGTGCCATTCGAGAAGTACTGGGTAACGGTACTTTGTTTGATGGTGCTGACCGGCTGCTTGGTGATTGGGCTGCAGGACTTCGTATAGAAGTGTTCCAATTTGATAGTCCATTCCTGTTAGCGATGCTACCGCCGGGTGCCTTTCTGGCTGTGGGTTTCCTCATCGCTATAAAGAACGTGGTCGACGAAAAACAATCGAAAAAACAACCAAAAGAGAAAGCCGTGATCGAACGTGTTCGAATCACGTCCACAGATTAAAGTTAAGCATTCAATGGATGAGCAATGAATAACGAAAAACGTGTTCAGATACTGGAGCGATTAAGAGCAGAAAACCCTCACCCGGAAACTGAACTGAACTGGAGCACGCCGTTTGAGTTGCTGATTGCAGTATTGCTTTCGGCGCAGGCAACGGATGTAAGCGTGAACAAGGCAACGGATAAACTCTATCCGGTGGCTAATACGCCACAGGCGTTGTTAGACCTTGGGGTTGATGGCGTAAAGGAATACATCAAAACCATTGGCCTGTTTAACTCCAAAGCAGAAAATGTCATCAAGACATGTCGAATCATCGTTGAACAACACGGTGGTGAAGTACCTGAAAACCGCGAAGCACTGGAAGCTCTGCCTGGTGTGGGTAGAAAGACAGCCAATGTCGTGCTCAACACCGCCTTTGGTTGGCCAACCATTGCGGTAGACACGCATATTTTTCGCGTATCAAACCGCACCAAGTTTGCGATGGGGAAAAACGTCGATCAGGTAGAAGAAAAGCTACTGAAAGTCGTGCCAAAGGAGTTCAAGGTCGATGTTCACCACTGGCTTATTCTGCACGGCCGCTACACTTGTGTGGCTCGCAAACCGCGTTGTGGCAGTTGTATTATTGAAGACCTCTGCGAATTCAAAGAAAAGATTTACCCAGACGAATAAAAAAAGGCTGCCGTTGGCAGCCTTCTTTATAAATATTTCTGATAGTCGTGGGACCCACCACTGTCACATCTTGTGTCGCGTATACCAATATCTTTCTTCAAGTGGCAGTTCATTCCATCGCTCTTGATCACAACTTTACGCTCCCTAAAACCACTTCCTAATCCAATAATTTTAAGCATTTTTTCTATAATCATATTTCTAGCCCTCTTTGCTGACGGTCGCATCATTCTTTCTCTGTTGTTATGGTTTAATGTCATTTTGTTAGTATTTTGTACTCAACACGAACGATGAAATCTGACAACAGATATAAGCTGAACTTATGGACAAGCAACTTCGCTATCTCAGTGCACTCCGTTACTTTGAAGCTGCCGCGAGACTGAAAAGCTACAGCGCAGCAGCAAAAGAGTTGAATGTGACCCAGGCAGCCGTCAGCCAACAACTGAGAGGGCTGGAAGATAACCTTGGCTGTAAGCTGTTTTTTAGAAATGGGCGGGAAATGCAGCTCACCGATAAAGGCCACCAGCTGCTTGCACCTATTACCGAAGGGTTTGAAAGGATTATCGTCGGTTTAAACCGTATTCAGACTGAACCTCTGGAAGGCGTATTGACCGTCACCGTCCCACCCTCGTTCGCTTCATTGTGGTTAATGCCGAGACTATGGCGATTTACGTTGGAAAACCCCACCATCACGATTCGCATACATAGCGATATCAAACGGGTGGCGATCCTACATAGCGATATTGATCTAGCCATTCGGCAGGGCAAAATCACAGAGAGTGACACAGCGGGGAGCATTCGTTGCGAACACCTCTATCAAGAGGAGGTTTACCCACTTTGCTCCGCTGAGCTTGCCCGTTCTATACAGTTTGATTCCCCGGAAAAACTCAAGCGGTGTTGGTTGATACATGGCGTGAATTCTAAAGAGATAGTTTGGTCAAAGTGGTTTGAAAAAGCCGGTGTGAAGTTCGATAACAGCGCACTGCGATGGATGGAAGTACCTACATTCGATATGGCTCTCAATGCAGTGATTGCGGGTCACGGTGTATGTTTGGGAACGGAAAGCCTGTCGAAAGCACTTATCGATCAGGGTCTTCTGGTCAAACCCTTTGATATCGGGCTGACGCCCGGCATGCAGTTTAGTTTGTTGTATGACGGCGCTTCCTCAAGGCTTCCGCGCATTGAAGCATTTCGAAACTGGCTGTTCCGTGAGTTGGAACAATCACAATATCGCTGAAACCTTCAGAGGGTTCTTTTGCTTAAGGCTCTTGGGGTTACGAAAATTTTGTTGGTAAACTGGGCGCGACAATATAATTAAGGAGAATGTCATGAGCACTGGTCGTATTCTGCATACCATGATCCGCGTTGGCGATTTGGATCGTTCAATTGCCTTCTACACCAACGTGATGGGCATGCAGCTTTTGCGTAAAAGCGAAAATGAGCAGTACGAGTACACGCTGGCTTTTGTTGGCTATGGCGATGAATCACAGGGTGCAGTGATTGAGCTGACCTACAACTGGGGCACCTCTGAATATGAGCACGGCTCTGCTTTTGGCCACATTGCAATTGGTGTAGACGATATCTATGCGACTTGCGACAAACTGCGTGGAGCAGGTGCGAACATCACGCGTGAACCAGGCCCGGTAAAAGGCGGCACTACAGAGATCGCCTTTGTTGAAGACCCAGATGGCTACAAAATCGAGCTGATTCAAAACAAGAGTGCTTCTGCAGGCTTAGGTAACTAATCGGGACTGGCGTCTGTTTTCTGGTTACTACACCTCATGTTGAGAGGTGTAGTAACAACTATCTTAACGTTTCAAACTCATCCAAAATATCAATACCTTGAATTAAAATTCAATCATAACCCTTCCCTTTTCAGAAATTCTGATAGGCTTTTAATAGTGTCTCACCGATAAGAAAGCCAGTATGTTCTGGAAAAAGAGTACGCTGCAAATTCATATTGCCAGCATATTTTTCATCGTCGTTTCTTTGTTATCTGCCTTGCTGATCGTCCTCAGCTACCAGAACTCTAAATCGCTAAATGAACAATTAGCCAAAGAACGCATGTCCCAGAATGGTGAGCAGGTCAAACTCGCATTCCAGAAAAAAGTAGTTCCTGTTCTTGCTGCATTGGAGACCCTTGCAGCATCGGATTACGGGCATGATGTTCATGCTTCCAACAATCCCAACTGGCTTGCTTCGGTCGATGCGATTATGAAAGTCACACCGGATGTGCTTTCTATTTATGTGGGTTACGAAGATGAGAGCTCTGCCTTTATCCGCTCTACTGTACCGGCATTTATGCGAGAACAGTTTTCGACACCAGACAATTCTCACATCATGGTCGACATCAACCTGAGTAATGGCGAACAAACACGAACCTTTTACGACAAAAATCTGGAGTACATTGGTGAAACGACAGACACCATCTCCTACAAGCCAACGACACGCCCTTGGTACAAAGACACCCCGCAGAATGGTGACGTGTTTATTACCGACCCCTATTTTTATCTCTTTATCAAACGCATGGGCATCACGATCTCAAAGCGTATCCCTGCCAACGGTGGCGTGTTAGCCGCCGACATTACCCTATCTTCGATTAATGAATTCTTAAAATCTCTCCCTCAGTCGGAAGAAGCTAGAATCATGCTGTTCGACGAAAACAAGACTATTCTGGGCCAAACTGGGATTCTCCCTGAAGCTCCATTAAATACAACGCAAGACACCTACCTTGAAGCAGTACAACGTTCTCCTTTGGCTTCATTACTTGAGAGAGATAACTGGCAAGAGGCATCCCAAAACCTCAGGTTCGAAGGAAAAGCGTGGCGGTTAAGCCTAATAAATATAGATTTTGGAAGCGGCAAAGGGCTTTGGCTTGCTAAAGCCCTTCCTGAAAGCACTCTGATCGGCAGTGCGATAGAAGCAAGAAACAACCAAATAACCATCAGTTTTATTATCCTTGGAGTTGGGATGCTTCTGATTATGTGGGCTTCAGCAAAAATCGCTACCCCACTAAAACTACTAAATAAAGCGACGCAGCAAATAAGAAATCTCGACTTTCATGGAGTGAAAACACCCGATTCCAACATCATCGAAGTCCGAGAGCTTTCAGATTCAATATGCATGATGTCCGAAACCATCGGAGATTTTCTCGATACACTCCAAAGTGTCACAAATAACCCCAATTTCGAATCCCTGCTGACAGACATGGTCAGCCACTGCCACAAAACTGCTGGGGCTGATTATGTCCTCATGTGGGCGGCAGACATGGATGATAGAACCCAGCTTTCTCTCGCTGCACATCACCCAGAGGCGACCAAAGAAACCGACATGGATTTCAACCAACTGTTGTTCGATCTTCCACAAATGGCGAAAGCCTTGGATAACCATAGTTTCTTTACATTCACACCGCAGGAGCATCCGTCCGTCAGGGGACATTTACCTGATGACCTTGTGAGGGCTTGGGTATTGCCGCTTCATAACCGTGAAGACGAGCGCGTAGGTTTTGTATTTATCGGCTTTAACCACACTATCTCCCCTGAGCAAGAAGAAAAACTTGGTTTTATTCAGGAGTTCCTTGGCTTTGCCTCGTTGATAAAGGAAAGCTGGGATCACATTACGGCACAAAAGATCCTGTTTAAATCCTTCGTCGAGATGTTCGCATCCGCGATTGACACCAAATCCCCTTATACCGGAGGACACTGTCAACGCGTGCCTGAGCTCACCTTTATGTTGGCTGAAGCAGTCAATGAAGATAAGGCTCATTTCCCAGACTTTACACTTGACGACAAATCCCGTGAAGCACTGTATTTTGCAGCGTGGTTGCATGATTGTGGCAAGGTAACAACGCCAGAATATGTCGTCGACAAAGCCACCAAACTCGAAACCATTTATAACCGAATACATGAAATTCGAATGCGTTTTGAGGTGCTAAAACGTGACGCCGAGATTGAATGCTGGAAGCAGATTAGCGAAGGAACATCTGCTGAAGATGCAAAGGCAACGATGAATAAACAAAGAGAAGTGCTGGATAACGAATTTGCTTTAATCGCAAAAACCAACATAGGTGGTGAGTTCCTGGATGAAGGCAGCGAAGAACAGCTCAAACAAATTGCCTCAAGAACCTGGACCCGCACGATAGATGACACTCTGGGGCTATCTTGGGAGGAGGAAATACGCAGAAAGCGCCGGGGCGAGCAAAAGCTACCTTGCAAAGAAAATCTTCTGGACAATCGGCTAGACCACAAAATTTACTGGACCGAGCAGCAGCTCAAAAAGTTTGAGAACTGGCCATTTAATATCAAGGCACCTGAACATAAATTTGACTTGGGCGAACTCTATAATCTGGGCATTAAACGAGGCACACTCACTGAGGAAGAACGCTTCGCGATTAATGATCATATTATTCAAACTATTATCATGCTTCAAAAGTTGCCGTATCCAGAACACCTGAAAAGAGTGCCAGAAATAGCCGGTGGACATCATGAAAAATTGGATGGAAAGGGCTACCCGCTTGGATTGTCAGATACCAATCTTCCGGTGGACGCGAGAATTATGGCCATTGCAGACATTTTTGAAGCACTGACAGCCAGCGATAGGCCCTACAAGAAAGCGAAAAAACTGAGCGAGGCACTTAAAATTCTCGCTTTCATGGCGAAAGACAGACATGTTGATGCAAATTTGTTCAAAATATTCATGGAACAAAAAATTTACCTTAAATATGCGCAGGATTTCCTCCCTGAGAGCCAGTGGGACGAGGTAGATGAAGCCTCGCTATTGGAAATAGTCTTTCCAAAAAATCCGGTGCAAGAAGAGGCACGTCATTGATATACCCAAACAACCTGAAGATGCAGGATTCAGCGAGATTGACTGGTGTTGTGATCGTGGCGTTCCTTTGCCGGTGTAGTCACCTCCAACAACAAAGAACAACAAAGAACATAGCGTCGGCCAACTCGCCCAAAGGGAGGCCATAAATGCGCCCACTTCTTCGTTAAATCCCAAGGATATAGAACGACTATTCCTCTTGAAATTTGCCTCGAGTTGAACTCATTGGTGACCTCTGAATGCGAGCATCTTCAGGTCATTTGGGTTTGGACACTTTACGTTAGAGCAACTTATTTATTTGCGATAAATATTCGTGACTTAATTCAAAGGCTTCATCAAAAAAATTTGTAACCCATCCATGTCTGATAATCTTACTCGAGTGTCTCATAAATAAGATAATGGATTATCATGGCAGGGCGCAGCTATACACTTCAAATACATATCGCAGGTATCTTTTTCATTGTTGTATCTCTGCTTTCAGTTCTTCTCATTGTACTGAGTTACCAGAACTCGAAAGAACTCAACCAACAACTTGCTGCAGAGCGCACATCGCAAAACGCAGAACGCATTAAACTTTCCTTTCAAAAACTGACATCACCCGTACTTACAGCCATGGACGCGCTGGCAAACTCAGACTTCGGTCGTAGTCTCTATTCTTCTTATGATGATGACTGGTTATCGAGTATTAACGCCATTCTTGAGCGAAACCCCGATGTGTTATCTGTCTATGTTGGATATCCCAATGAAAGTTCGGCCTTCATAAGGTCAACCAAGCTCGACTTTATGAAAGAGCAATTCTCCACTCCAGAAGACAGTCACATCATGGTGGATATTAACAGCAAGGCAGGTCACCAGATCCGGACACATTACAACAAAAATCTAAAAAACATTCGAATCGACACCGACTTAATCAGCTATGAACCCACTCAACGGCCTTGGTACAAAGCTGCTCCTGAAGATGGCAGCATTCATGTCACTGACCCGTACTTTTATCTTTTCATACAACGCATGGGTATCACGCTCACTCGCAAGTTTGCAAAGGTTGACGGCGTTCTCGCGGTAGATATCACGCTCGATTCGCTGAACAAGTTTCTTTACTCGCTCGTTGATACCGAAGAAACCCAACTCATGCTTTTAGACGACCATAAAAGCGTTTTCGCCCACACTGGATTTCTCCCAGACACCTCTTCAGGCATTAACCAGCGGATGTACTTAGAAGCTATGTCTGCATCTCCATTTAACCACCTTTTTGTCACCAGTGATTGGCGCGAATCCAATGCAACCCTTCTTCACAACGGAGAAAATTGGTCGATCAATCTGGTTAGGATAAGCTTTGGTGGTGAACGCGGACTTTGGCTGGCGAAAGCCGTACCGGAGCGCCTGATGATCCAAAGTGCCCTAGAAGCCAGAAACAATCAGATCACCATCAGTATCTTTGGCCTAATGATTGGCACACTAATGGTAATTTGGGCTTCAAAGCGGATAGCTAATCCTCTAAAAGTACTGGTTCAAGAAACCGAGAAAATTCGACGACTCGATTTTTCAAATGTCTCAACGCCGACCTCCAAAATCGTGGAAGTCAGAGAGCTCTCCGAATCCGTTCATATGATGTCTCAAACCATACAAAACTTCCTGCAAACCCTGCATCGTGTTTCAAATAGTTCGAATTTCGATTCTTTGATGGCAGATATTGCACTTCACTGTCAGCAAACTTCCGGAGCCGAATACGTGATGCTTTGGACCAATTCTGCTGAAGACAGAGAAGCGCTAACACTAACTGCCCAATATCCTATTCCATCGGAAGGTAAGCAGGTTGATTTACAAAAGCTGTTGGCAGATTCACCACAAATTGAAAAGGCGTTACAGGGGCAACATTTCTTCAGTTTCAAACCATCATCGACAAATATAGAGCGCGGATTGCTCCCCGAATCGCTGAAACATGCTTGGCTTGTACCTTTGTACAACCGGGAAAATGATTGCGTGGGCTACGTGTTTATGGGCTTCGATTCTTGCCCAGGCGATGCTCAGGAAGAAAAGCTCCAGTTTATCCGCCAGTTCCTTGGCTTTGCTTCGCTCATCAAGGAAAACTGGGATCGTGTGGCCGCGCAGAAACATCTGTTCAAGTCATTCATTGAGATGATGGCATCAGCCATCGATACCAAATCTCCATATACTGGTGGTCACTGCCAGCGTGTTCCTGAACTCACTTTCATGCTCGCTGAAGCGGCCAGTAAGGACAAAACACGCTTCCCAGACTTCACGTTAAATGAGCAATCACGCGAAGCGCTTTACTTTGCTGCTTGGTTACACGATTGCGGCAAGGTCACCACACCGGAATATGTGGTCGATAAGGCTACAAAACTCGAGACAATTTATAACCGTATCCACGAAGTTCGCACCCGCTTTGAAGTGCTCAAGCGCGATGCCGAAATCACTTACTGGCAAAGACGTCTGGAAGGTAAAAACGAGGCTGAGCTTGACATCTGGTTAGCTAAAGAACATCAAGCGCTCGACGAAGAGTTTGCCTTTGTCGCCAAGTGTAACGAAGGCGGTGAATTTATGGATGCCAGCAACATCGCCAAACTGGAGAAAATTGCAGAGCGCACCTGGATGCGTACCATTGACGATATTCAAGGCCTTTCGTGGGAAGAGGAAGCGAGGCGCACTGCTCGAGGAAGTTTCATGTTGCCTTGTAAAGAGCATGTGCTTTCCGACACCCTCGATCAGAAAATCCCATGGTTGCCACAACAGCTCAGAACCTTTAAAGACTGGGAATTCAAGCTACCAGTGCCACAGCTTCAGTACAATCGCGGCGAACTCTATAACCTTTCCATTCAGCGCGGCACGCTGACGAATGAGGAACGCTTCATCATCAACGACCATATCATCCAAACCATCAACATGCTTCGGAAACTACCTTATCCTAAGCACCTCGAGCGCGTACCGGAAATTGCAGGTGGTCACCACGAGAAACTCGATGGCAAAGGTTACCCTTACGGACTGGATGAAAACTCTCTGTCAGTTGATGCTCGAATTATGGCGGTCGCGGATATTTTCGAAGCCCTGACCGCTAGCGATCGCCCTTACAAGAAAGCTAAAAGTCTGAGTGAAGCACTCAAAATTCTCGCTTTCATGGCGAAGGACAAACACATCGATGAGCAACTGTTCAGACTCTTCATCGAAGAGAAAGTCTACCTCCACTATGCTGAGCAGTTCCTGCCCAAAGAGCAGCATGATGATGTTAACGAAAAAGCCTTGATGGCTATCATCACACCTGAACCCGAGAAAGAGCCAGAGACGGCATAAATAAAAAAAGCCCCGCTGCAATGAGCGGGGCTTTTTAATGTATTCCATCGAATCTTTTCTGGTTAGATAATCGTTCGACCCAGAGATATTACCACGCGACGGTTCTTGTTCCGGCCAATGGGACTTTCGTTTTCTGCAATTGGACGACGCTCGCCGTATGCTTCTACCTGAATTCTGTCTTTCGGCAGGCCCAAAGACATAAAATACTCTTCGAGTTTTTCAGCGCGAACTTCAGACATTCTCTGGTTAGCCGCTTTCGCACCACGCCCATCGGTATACGTCGCCATCAATACTAAATCGATATCTGGGCTGTAACGAACAAACTCGGCAATTTGCGCCAATCTCGCCATAGACGCTTTGTTGAGCTCATCACCATTCTCATTGTAATGAAGCACTGTAAACGCGATATCTTCAAACGAGTATGGAAGTAAACCCGCCACACAACTACTGAATTCGTTGTAAGGCTGTTGGAATGCAACCGATGACAAAGCAATATCTACACGCTTGCCCCTACTTTGCCATTCCTTGAAGCTAAAGGTTGGGTATCGGCCATTCTCCAGCTCTGACAGCATACTCCAAGCAGTTTGCCCATCGACATAACCGTTGAACTGCTTGTAGAAACGTAGGCGATCGATATACTCTGCAGGCTCACCTGCAAACCAAACCGGAGGCATTGAGATTAAGGAGACATTTTGCGTTTCACCCATCGGACGACGCATCTCCAACTCAAAATCCAGATTGATTTTCTTGCTGGCACGGGAAGTGAATGTCGCCATGCCATAGTTCGGGATCATGTGCTCAATACGGCACTCGATCGGTGTGTCCACCGCCACCTTCCAAACAGACTCCGTCGGCTTCGCTCCGTAATACTTACTCGCTGACACCGAGAGCGGTGCGAGGCTTGCAGCAATACATAATGTCAACAGCGAGGCTTTCTTCATACTCTGGCATGTCCTGTGACTAAGTGAAATGGTATTGCTTACCTTATCGGAAGGCAGGCGCTTATCTTTAGCCCTATTTTAATCGCTCTCGCCAAAACTAGAAAATGAAAATCCAGCCAGCTTCTGACATAATGCACGCCTCATTTTCACAAGTTATCCGAAGCATGACCCAAGAAACCAACCTAAATACGCTTAAAGCAAGATTTCGTGGCTATTTTCCTGTTGTTATCGATGTTGAAACCGCAGGGTTTAATGCCCAAACAGACGCCCTGTTGGAAATCTGTGCTGTCACATTAAAAATGGACGAAGACGGTTGGCTCTCTCCCGATAAAACGATTCACTTTCATGTTTCACCGTTCGAAGGCGCAAATCTTGTAAAAGAAGCACTCGAATTCAACGGTATTAAAGATCCTTTCAGCCCCCTGCGTGGCGCGGTAGAAGAGGAGCATGCGTTGAAAGATATCTTCAAACTGATCCGCAAAGAACAGAAAGCGGCAGGTTGTCAGCGCTCCATCATGGTCGCGCACAATGCAACCTTCGACCACAGCTTCGTGATGGCGGCGTCCGGGCGCAGTCACCTCAAGCGTAATCCATTCCATCCGTTTGCAACTTTCGACACTGCAGCACTGAGTGGATTGGCCTTTGGACAAACTGTACTGGCAAAAGCCTGCCAAACCGCCGGTATCCCTTTCGATAACCGTGAAGCACACTCTGCCCTCTACGATACAGAGCGCACTGCCGAACTATTCTGTGAGATTGTTAACAAATGGAAAAAATTGGGTGGCTGGCCAATTTTCTTAGCGGAAGAAAAATCCGAACAGAGCACTGGCGAATAAGCACCCAATAGCGAACATTAGAAACGGCGTAGTGGTATAAATTTAAAGGCATTCCGCCGTTTTTTTTACCAATCAAATCAAGTGTTTTAAACAAAAGTCTGAAATTACTCTCAACAAGCATAATTTTAGGGTCTAGATCTCGCGCAAACTATTGATAACAAAACTACAACATTTGGCAATTTGCTACTTATACTGTCTTAGAACGATTCGACACCTGCGCCGAACATAATCGAGTGCTCAACGTCGAAGACGAAAACAATAAAAGGCAGTGACAGAGAGGCAATACAAAATGAAACGTTTTACTCAACGTACCCTAATCTCCACAGCCATTGCGCTGGCCACATTCCAGGCCCACGGCGCTGGCTTCCAAATCAGTGAACATTCCGCCAGCGGTTTAGGTCGCGCATTTGCCGGTGAAGCAGCAATCGCAGATAATGCCGCGGTCGCTGCCCGTAACCCGGCAGCAATGACAATGTTCGATTCCGCACAGGTTTCGGGTGGTCTTTCGTTCATCCAACCGGATGTGGACGCAACACTGAAAAGCAGCAATTTAGGTGGAGCCGAAACATACTCGGATGTTGCACCGGACGCATTAGTGCCTTATGCACACTATGTAAGACCACTGAATGACAGGATGGCTTTAGGTGTTTCAGCTTTTTCTAATTTTGGGCTAGCTACTGAATATCCATCCGATGCTTCAGCGGGGCCTGCAGCAGGCAAAAGCGAGTTAGCCACTGTAGATTTCAACGTGAATTTCGCTTATGAGGTAAATGAACAACTTAGTTTGGGTCTTGGCTTAAACGCTGTTTATGCTGACGCCTCGTTGGTTCGAAATGCAGGTAACCTTAGCCCCTTCATACCCGGTACAACAGCAACTACAGAGATAGCACATCTTGAAGGTGATGGCTGGGGATATGGCTGGAATGTTGGTGCATTGTGGCAGTTTGACGAGAACAATCGTCTGGGTGTTGGCTATCGTTCGCAAGTCGACATAACGCTGGACGGGGACTATCGCGGTACTTCGAATACAACAAGCCTAGTCTCTGGACAAACTGTTCCTGGCGAAGTTGAACTCAACCTTCCGGACATTTTTGAGTTCTCTGGCTATCACAAAGTCGCACCAAAATGGGCAGTTTCATACAGCGTAATGAGAATTGGTTGGAGGAGTTTCGAAGAGCTCAAAGCTACTGGTTCGTCTTGTACCAGCTCGGATGGTGTAGGAGTGTGTTTCCTCAATGAAGAAAATTGGGAAGACAGCTGGCGCTATTCTATTGGTGCAACCTACTTCCTGAATCCAACTTGGACGCTTAGAGCAGGTTTCGCTTATGATGAAAGCCCTGTACCAGAAGAGTACCGCACTTTAAGTATCCCTGACACTGATCGCAACTGGTATACAATAGGCGCAACATACACTGCAAGCGAAGCCTTTACTATCGATGCCGGCTTCGCTTATTTGAACGGCGATACAGTTGAAGGAACAGAATCTAAGAGTGTAGCTACTTATAACTTTGAAGCAGGCGGCGACGCTTACATCTTCGCATTGGGTGCAAACTACTCCTTCTAAGCAACTGTTTCACAAAAGAGAAAAAGCCGATTCTTTGCAATCGGCTTTTTTGTTTCTTATCACAAAAGTGAAATTCCACAGTAACAGGCGTGACTTGATTCTCTTCAGTTTTCCGCTCAAATTCAAACGCATGGTCAAATTCTAGCCATATTGTGTCTATTCATTAATGAGTTAATACAGGCACTTCAGAAAATGAAAATCCAAATTAGTGTATTTACTTAAAACGAGAGTTTTAAAACTAGGCATAAAATACCGATAATTCAGACACTCACGAAATATTTAACACCTATTTAACATCACTGCATGTCATGACATATTAAGCATCGTAAAGATCCGACCAGTAGTCATAATAAATTGCTATAGGCTGCAACGTTTTTCCAACTTATTGAAATAATTGGAATTCGGTTAAATATTGACCAACTACTCAATTTGGACGAGAGGCTGTATGTCAAAAAAACTATCAAGAAGCGCCCTTGCGGTTGCCATTGCTCTCACCGCCCCAAGTGCTTGGAGCGCGGGTTTTCAGGTATCAGAACATTCTGCTAGCGGATTAGGCAGAGCTTATGCAGGTGAAGCGGCTATTGCCGACAATGCATCGATCATCGGCCGAAACCCGGCTCAAATGACAATGTTCGAAGAAAGCCAAGCCTCCGGTGCCATTCACATTGTTAATCCCGAAATCGATGTCACCGACACCAATAGCGGCCAAAAAGCGTCTGACGTTGCGCCTATGCAACTTGTTCCTGCTTCTTATTACGTCAGCCCTATCAATGACAAATGGGCTTGGGGTGTTGGCCTTTACACCGTGTACGGCGTTGCTACAGATTATCCGGATGCGTTTCAGGCAGGTGATGCTGCGGGTGACACCTCTCTCGCAAGCGTCAATCTCAACCCTTCAATCGCATACAGAGTCAATGACCAATTGAGCTTGGGTGTTGGCGCAAACATTGTGTACGCCATCGCTGAGTTGAACCGCCACCTTGGCGGCACTGCTCCCCTATTTGGTGACTCCTTCACTGCCAGTGACAAATTGATCAGTATGGAAGGCGACACATGGGGATTTGGTTGGAATGTCGGCGCGCTGTTTGAACTCGACGAGAATAACCGATTTGGCATTGCTTACCGCTCAGAAGTTGAACTCGATTTTGAAGGAGATTTTACCGACCATCGAGGCTCAGTGACAGGTACCGTTGGAAACAAGGTAACTGGTAATTTGTCCGTCCCTCTTCCTGCAATTGCAGAGCTATCCGGTTTCCATCAGGTACGTGATGATTTAGCTGTTCACTACAGCATGATGTGGAGCCAATGGAGCTCATTTACCGAACTCAGAGCAACCGGAAGCGAATGTGCTGCTGATGATATTCAGGGTGTGTGCTTCCAAAAAGATGAAGACTACAAAAGTGTATTCCGTTGGTCCATTGGCACAACCTATGACGTGTCCGATACGTGGACGCTCCGTGCGGGTTTTGCTTATGACGAAAAAGCCGGTAAATCCACTCTCAGCATCCCTGATTCAGACAGATATTGGTACTCCGCAGGAGCAACTTATCGCTACTCTCCGTCGCTCACATTTGATGCTGGCGTCACTTACATTGCGAGTAAGTCAGGCACATTTACTGAAAGCACACGCATCGGAGAACGAGAATTTGACTCAAAAGGTGCAGCATACATTGGCGCACTTCAAGCCAACTACACGTTCTAAGCACAATTGCAGGAGACTTAAATATGTATAAAGGACTAATTGTGAACAAAAAGCTCGTTGTGCTTGCCGTGTCATCAGCCTTGGGTTTGACCGCTTGTGGCGGAGAAGCCGAACTAAGCGGCGGAACAACAAACAACAGTTATGAAGACTACATTCAGGAAAGCCTGAAATCACCAACGCAAATTGATTTTCAGCTTGCTGGTGCGGGTTCTAATGTCCCAGGGCCGAGCTTTATCTTGATGAACCAAACTGACGGAACATTAGATATTCCAACTGGAGGTGACAACGCACTCTCCAACCCCGCTGCAGCGATGGGAACCATGGATGGTTGGCCAGTATCCATGCCGATGGTTTTGTCATTTAAGGGAGCAGGCTTAGCAGACGGTTTTGCCACTACCGGCATTAGCATTGTGAAACTGACCGAAGGTCTGACCGATGAAAATCCGAGCGTCGAACGTGTTCTTCAGGTCGGTGTGGACTTCAACGTTATGACAAGCGCGGATTCAGATAGTGCTGTTGTGATATTCACACAACCATTAGAGGCTTCTTCAGAGTATGCGTTTGCAATCACCAATGCATTCACTGACACCAATGGCGAAGCCGTGGGCATGACAAGTTCATACGCCACTTTAATATCGCAAACCAACCCAACGGTTGTAGACTCACTCAAAGCAGCAAGCGCTGTCACCCAAGGGGTCAATGCGATCTTTGCAGCGACTGGTATTCAACCTGAAGACATCGTTTACAGTTCTTGGTTCTCAACCCAATCTGTTGGCAACACTCTCTATGCCACGAAAGCGGCCATCGCTACAGGAGCTGAAGCAGGTAACTTCAATACGGTATGGAAGGGTTCTGCAAATCCAAATGGTGTAGATATGTCACAGGCATATCTGATGTCTGTACCTGCATCAGGCCAAGACTACGCAGCAGCTATACAGGCTGATTCGAACTTTTCCGCGTTTGTGGACCCAGATGGTACTGTTGCGCCAGCACTCATCGGTGCTTATGCAGCGGGTACGGTAACAGTCACAAACGGAACAGTGAAACTACCCTACTTCCTAGAAAAAGATGCATCTTCTTGGAACACCACTCCTTTTGAATCAGGAATGCCAAGTTTGGCGGTTATCTCTAGCGCTCTAAGTGATACTGGCGAAGCGAGTACTGTCACACAGCAACTGGTGCAAGCGGGTATTGATGTTTCAAAGCTAACTGACGACACCAGTGAACAACTTAAGCTTATTGGCTTAACTCTCGAAAATAGCACAGGTTCGCAGTTAGATTCAGAGCGTGTCATTACAGGGTACAGCCCAGTTCCTCAGGTCAAGTCTCTGGATGATGTGCCATTTATCCTGTTCACGCCAACAACAACAACAGGCGCAATGGAACTAGTGATCTATCAGCATGGTATCACTTCTGCCAAAGAAAGTGCCTATGCCTTTGCCGCTAACCTCATCAACGGCGCTAAAGGTTTAGGTAAAGATATTGCTATTTTGGCAATAGACCAGCCTATCCATGGTGAACGAAGCCTAGATGCAACTCGCTCAGCAAATGTTGACCCAACGAACTATCTAAATCTCTCTTACTTGCCTGTAGGACGTGACAACTTACGCCAAAGTATTTTGGACAACGTGGGGCTTAGGGCTGCAGTTTCGATTTCTCAAGGTGCTGGTCTCTTTGGGAGTACGCCACTAGCGACCCTCGATGATACAACAACCAATAGTCCTTCATTATTCGGTCATTCACTGGGAGGAATTACGGGTTTCGGAACGGTTGCTACTGCCAACAATACGCTGGGTAGTGCTGACGCAGATAACTTGTTCAAGTATTCGCGCATTGCTGCTGCAAATACTGGCGGCCAAATAGTGAACCTTTTGATTGCTTCAGGATCTTTTGGACCTTTGATTGTGGACACGGTAACTGCGGGTGTTTCCGATGCTGAAAAAGAAGGCGTCCTGAATCAGTTTGCCTACGCTGCGCAAACTGTTCTCGATACCGTGGATCCTCTCAACCTTGTTAGCCTAAATGATGCCACAGAGACAAACGTTTTGAATGGCCTACCTATCTACATGCAGCAGGTAAAAGACGACGATACTGTCCCCAACTCTGTAGCAACTGCGCCGTTTGCCGGCACTATTCCATTGGCAACAATCTTGGGTTTGAATGAGGTCACCCAAGCATCGACTGCAACGAGCGGTGGTCGCAACTTCACCAAGTTTAGTAATGTTGGCCATCACAGCTCTGTGATTGCGCCTCAAGATGTAAACTTGGCAGATCTTAGCCATACCACTGAGATGCAATCTCAACTTGTGCAATTCTTAACCGGTGTAGCTGAAGACTTTACTGTCGCTGACTCCAGTGTGCTTGAATAAGTTCTAATCAGTAGAAATATCGAAAGGCCAGCCCCCGCTGGCCTTTTTTATCTCCTAGCCAATTCCTTTCAAATTCCCCTCGACAATGTAAAAAATATCAGCAAACTGTGATCTTCGTCTTTTTGGGATAGATTTTGCCCCGTTGGGTGTTTGTAGGGATAGGAAGTAATGAATCCAGTTGTTATTGCTGTTTGCGTGATGCTGGCGTTGGCACTTTTAAGAGTCAACGTGGTGGTTGCGCTAACATTTAGTGCCGTCTTGGGCGGTATGGTCAGTGGTCTAACACTGCCCGAAACCATTTCTGCGTTTGAAGGTGGCTTAGGTGGTGGTGCAACCATCGCACTGAGTTACGCTATGTTGGGCACCTTTGCAGTAGCGATTAGCCGCTCAGGTATCACGGATCTTTTGGCGCAATCCGTTGTGAAGAAACTGAATGGCAAAGAAAATCACCATGCTTCTTCAGCGCTGAAATACATGGTGCTTGTGGCTCTTGGCCTGTTGGCAATCTCGTCCCAGAACGTGATTCCCGTACACATCGCTTTTATCCCTATTGTGATTCCACCTTTGCTGCATGTGTTTGCCAATCTGAATCTTGACCGTCGATTGGTGGCCTGTGTGCTGACCTTTGGTTTGATCACTCCTTATATGGTGTTGCCAGTAGGTTTCGGCGGCATTTTCCTCAACAACATTCTGCTGAAGAATTTGCACGATAACGGTTTGGATGTCGTCGGCAGTCAGGTGCCTCAAGCTATGTTGCTACCAGCGGCTGGTATGTTGTTTGGTGTGTTGGTTGCTGCCTTTGTCAGCTACCGTAAGCCTCGCCACTATTCGGAAGAAAAGATCCTAGCTGCAGAGCCTGAAAAAGCAGAGTTCAAACCGCAGAATATTGTTGTTGCTGTGATTGCTATCGCCGCCGCACTGGGTGTTCAGCTCACCACTGGCTCTATGATAGTCGGTGCACTTGCTGGCTTTATGGTGTTTACCTTTGGCGGTGTCATTAAGTGGAAAGATACGCAAGACGTGTTCACCCGCGGCGTTCACATGATGGCGATGATAGGCTTTATCATGATTTCTGCAGCAGGTTTCGCGGCAGTGATGAAAGCGACTGGCGGTGTAGAAACACTGGTTGCTTCTCTGGCATCCACCATTGGTGACAACAAACCGCTGGCAGCGCTGTTGATGTTGGTCGTTGGCCTTCTGGTGACTATGGGTATCGGTTCTTCGTTTTCAACGATTCCGATTATCGCCACCATTTACGTGCCACTGGCATTAGCGTTTGGCTTCTCACCGATGGCGACCATTGCCTTGGTCGGTACTGCTGCAGCCTTGGGTGATGCGGGCTCTCCAGCTTCCGACTCAACCTTGGGCCCAACTTCAGGTCTGAACGCCGATGGTCAGCACGAGCACATCTGGGATACCGTGGTGCCAACATTTATACACTACAACCTGCCGCTGATTGCGTTTGGTTGGATTGCAGCAATTACGCTGTAGCCAGAGTGACATATACAAAAAAGCCGCTGATTTGTCAGCGGCTTTTTTTGAGAAGGAAAACACTTAGCTGTTTTCTTCTGCGTCGCGGCGTGTCGCTGCGTTTTTGATCAAAGGCTGAAGCTCACCCTTCTGGAACATTTCCAGGATGATGTCACAACCGCCGATCAGCTCACCATCAATCCACAGTTGTGGGAAAGTTGGCCACTGCGCGTAGATTGGCAGCTCAGCACGGATATCCGGGTTTTGCAGGATATCGACGTACGCAAATTTCTCACCACACGCCATCAGCGCTTGGCTAGCCTGAGAAGAAAAGCCACAGCTAGGCAGCTTCGGCGAGCCTTTCATGTAAAGCAGGATTGCGTTCTCTTCAATCTGCTGTTTGATTTTATCAATAGTTTCCATTACTTCCTCGAACACCAAGTGTGATGATGACAACGATTCTAACTGTGTTAGCGAAGGAAAAAAACGCCTAAAATCTCTAGGGTCAAATTCCGCCGCTTTTTTTAAAATTATTCTTTTAATAAAGTAAAAACTTGCTAAACTGTTTCGCAGTCGGTCTATAAGTAGATTCGTTCACTTATGGGTACAACCTAGAGTGTACGATAAATCTACAGGAAGCAATAATGTCAGGGGGCGACCCCGCCTATCATGGAGAATCGAGTAATGGCATTTCAACTACCAGCTCTTCCTTACGAGAAAAACGCGCTTGAGCCACATATCTCTCAAGAGACTCTGGAATTCCACCACGGTAAACACCACAACACTTACGTTGTTAAGCTGAACGGCCTGATCGAAGGTACTGAGCTTGAGAACAAATCTCTGGAAGAGATCGTTAAGACTTCTACTGGCGGTGTTTTCAACAACGCAGCGCAAATCTGGAACCACACTTTCTACTGGCACTGCCTGAGCCCAAATGGCGGCGGCGAGCCTACTGGTGATGTTGCAGATGCAATCGCTAAATCTTTCGGTTCTTTCGAAGAGTTCAAAGCGAAATTCACAGATTCAGCAATCAACAACTTCGGTTCTTCTTGGACTTGGCTGGTGAAGAAAGCTGACGGTTCTCTGGACATCGTTAACACTTCAAACGCAGCAACCCCACTGACTGAAGACGGTGTAACTCCGCTGCTGACTGTTGACCTGTGGGAACACGCTTACTACATCGATTACCGCAACCTGCGTCCAGACTACATGAATGCATTCTGGGCACTGGTTAACTGGGAATTCGTAGCACAGAACCTGGCTGCTTAATTCCAAGTTAAACGCTAAAGCATTGATAGATACCTCGCCTCGGCGGGGTATTTTTTTGCGTGTTTACTAAGGGCACAAAAAAGCCGCTGTAGTCAGCGGCTTTTGTTCAATCTGAAAGTCGCGTTTACGCCACTTCAGAAAGGATGATGCGCAGTGTACGACGCAGCGGCTCAGCTGCACCCCAAAGCAATTGGTCACCCACGGTGAATGCGTTAAGGAAGTCGTTACCCATCGCCATCTTACGCAGACGGCCAACAGGAACAGACAGTGTACCGGTCACTTTGGTTGGAGAAAGCTCTTGCACCGTGATATCACGCTCGTTCGGGATCACTTTTACCCAATCGTTGTGTGATGCAATGATGCTTTCAATTTCATCCATTGGCACATCTTTCTTCAGCTTCAGTGTCAGTGCCTGGCTGTGACAACGCATTGCACCGATACGCACACAAGTACCGTCGATAGGTACTGGGCTGTCTTGAATGCCAAGGATCTTGTTGGTCTCAACCGTCCCTTTCCACTCTTCTTTGCTCTGACCGTTCTCACGTTTCACGTCAATCCAAGGGATCAGTGAGCCCGCCAGCGGAGCGCCGAACTCAGACGTTGGGAAATCACCAGAACGCATGGTTTCAGCAACCTTGCGGTCGATATCCAGAATAGATGTAGCAGGGTTTGCCAGATCCATGCTGACAGCGTCGTTGATGGTGCCCATCTGGGAGATAAGCTCACGCATGTTTTTCGCGCCTGCACCCGATGCCGCTTGATACGTTTGCGCGGTCATCCACTCAACCAAGCCTTCTTGGTACAGACCACCTACTGCCATTAGCATCAGGCTGACAGTACAGTTACCGCCCACATAGGCTTTGGTGCCTTTGTGAATGCCTTCTTGAATTTGTTTGAAGTTCACTGGATCCAGTGTGATGATCGCATCATCTTTCATACGCAGCGTAGAGGCTGCATCAATCCAGAAACCTTTCCAGCCAGCCGCCAGCAGTTTTGGATAGACCGCTTCGGTGTAGCTGCCACCCTGACAGGTAATGACGATATCCAGCGTTTTCAGGCTTTCGATATCGAATGCATCTTGCAGCATTCCCGCATCTTTGCCGTAATTTGGCGCTGGGATGCCTACTTGAGAGGTGCTGTAGAATACTGGCTCGATAACGTCGAAATCGCCTTCTTCTACCATGCGTTGCATCAGTACGGATCCAACCATACCGCGCCAGCCGACTAAACCTACTCTTTTCATTCGCACTCACACTCCTTGTAATAAAATTCTCAGCCTATATTGAAAAGTCACAACACAAATAACAAGCGAAAACTGCGCATATTTGTATCGGCAAAGAACTAAAAATAAATCGTAACGGACAAAGGGCACAACGGGCCACGATAATACGACGCACTGCAAGCGTACAGAGAGATCCTTAAGGCGTTTTTAGACAGCGGAGGGATCAGAACAATGTGTCTTCAGTGAGGACATCTCGCCGTGACGGAATATTAACGCTATCGCGTCATGCCAAGGTCATCAATGTAACAAATATACAAACATCAGTAAAACGAGAACCAAACAGCAGCACGCCTATCCCGCCAACAAAAAAATCACACTAAAATAACGCCCCGTCAAATGCGATAACATCCGGTGCGCAAAGGTCACAGAAACTAAAATACTTGTTCCCCGTACTCACCCTCTTTCGATAAAGTACCCGCCGCCGCCAGGAAGGTAGCTTTCAAGCCCATAGACAGTGTTCACTTCACTACCCTCTGCCAACAGGCAATAGGTATCTCAGGCAGGAGCCACAGGGCCAAACTCAAAAAAGGTTTGAACTATGCAAAGACACCCGGTGCGACTTCCTTCTGTATTCCAAGTATTCGCAGCGTTAGGTCTGTTCCTGTTAATGGCGTTTTCTTTTACCGCCCAACTAGACCTGCCTATCCAGCTTGCTCTCTACATTGGCTGGTTCGTGATCATCGGACTCGGCATTAAGCTGGGACACAGCTACAAAGAGCTGGAACAGGCTGCCACTCAAGGCATCGCTAATGGTCTCGGTGCTGTTTTGATCTTGTTGGCAGTTGGCGCTCTGGTCGGCACCTGGATAGCTGGCGGTATCGTTCCAACAATCATTTATTACGGTTTAAAGGCGATTCACCCTTCTATTTTCCTCGCCACGACCATGATTATCTGTTCGCTGACTGCATTGGCAACGGGCACGTCCTGGGGCGCTGCAGGTACCGCTGGCATTGCGATGATGGGTATTGGACAGGGCTTGGGCGTTCCCGCCCCCGTGACAGCAGGTGCTGTGCTTTCAGGCTGTTACTTTGGTGACAAGCTTTCCCCACTTTCTGATTCCGTGATCCTCGCGTCTTCCATGTCAGGCGTTGAAATCGTCGAGCACATCAAAGGCATGCTGCCTATCGCGATTATCAGCTACATCATTAGTGGCATTCTCTTTACTACGCTGGGTCTGCACTATGCGGGCAATGTTGATATGGCTCAGGTGAACGATGTGATTCTTGCGATGGAACAGCAGTTCGTTATCACCCCACTGAGCTTCGTACCTGTGGCGATCGTACTGGTATTGCTGGCGATGCGCCTACCCTCATTTCCAGTGATTTCTCTAGGCTCTGTGCTTGGTGTTGTCTGGGCCATCGCGGTTCAGGACATGAACCCACTGACAGCGATGAACACCGCCTGGGCACCTTTCTCGATTAAGTCTGGCGTCTCTTTCATTGATGCGATTTTGAACCGAGGTGGTATGGAATCTATGCTGGGTTCTGTAGCGGTGATTGTGTTTGGTTTAGGTTTCGGTGGTCTTCTAGATAAAGTGGGCGTGTTGGAAACCATCGCCAAGCTGTTCGAGCGTAAAGTTGAATCTGCAGGCAGTCTGGCAACGTCCACTCTCGCCACTGCCTTTCTTGGTAACGTCTTTGGCTCAGCTATGTACGTCTCACTGATCCTGACCCCTAAAATCTGCGCCAAGAACTACGATCGTCTCGGTTACCAACGCAAGAACCTGTCACGTAACGCCGAGTTCGGCGGCACACTGACTTCGGGCATGGTGCCTTGGAGCGACAACGGTATCTATATGGCCAGCATTCTGGGTGTGGCAACGCTCTCATACGCGCCGTTCATGTGGCTGAGCTTCGTGTGCATTATCGTCACTATTCTGACTTCTTACATGGGTTGGTTCGTTGATCGTTGCCCACCAACAACAGAAGCGTCAGAAGTAGCACAAACTCACACTCTCGACGCAGTTGCGCAGAAAGCCTAATGGCGTAGGTTGAAGAAACTGGCTGTGAACTTGGGATGGACATTACCTGGCAAGCGGTCGGCGGCGGTTCAGTTGCCAACCTGACCGCAGTGCTGGGTGTTCCTACACTGGATGGTCTGGGCCCAATTGGCGCGGGTTTCCACAGCGACGAAGAATGTCTTGTACTGGAGTCTATCTCACCACGTATCGAACTGCTTAAGCGCGTGATCTCCAAACTAGCAGGCTGATACGCATTTTAGAGACAATAAATTTTGGAAAGAATAAAGGGGCATAAACGCCCCTTTTCTTATCGTATCGATTGTTAGGATTTATAGCCCCTGAGCGAATCGAGATAATCCGGCAGGAACAGCGATATTTGCGGAATGTAGGTGATCAATATCAGGAAGAACAGCAACAGACCTAACCAAGGCAATGCAGCCTTGATTGCCCAGCCCATGCTTTCTCCAGTGATGCCCGCCGTCACAAACAGGTTCAGTCCAACAGGTGGCGTCAGCATTCCTATCTCCATGTTCACCACCATAATGATCCCAAGGTGGATAGGGTCAATACCCAACTGAGTAGCTATCGGGAATAGGATAGGCGCCATAATCAGTAAGATGGCTGAAGGCTCCATGAAGTTACCTGCAATCAGCAGCAGAATGTTGACCACTATCAGGAATCCCCACGCCGGTAAGCCCCAGGCGATAATAGATTCCGCAATGGTATGGGGGATACGCTCTGTCGTCAGCACATGAGCAAACAACATGGCGTTAGCGATAATGAATAGCAGCATAATGCTGACTTTCGCCGCATCACGTACCACGTTGTTCACTTCTTTGTCCGTGAATGATTTCACCATCACAACAGGCAGCGCAGCAAAGTTTCGCAGCAACATGGAAATGCTACCTTCGCCTTCTTTGCGCCAAGGTGTGTTTTTAAGCGGACCTATATCTCGGTAGCCCCATACACTCACCAGCCAAGCATAAACAGCGGCTACAGAAGCTGCTTCCGTCGGGCTGGCGACGCCTCCATAAATCGAACCCAATACGATGATGATCAACATCAGGCCGCCAAGAGCATGAAGTCCTGATCGTGTCAGCGCACCAACACCGGGAAATGGCTGTGAAGGCAACCCTTTGATGCGTGCAACAATGTATATTGCAATCATCAAGATACCGCCCATCATTAGGCCGGGTATAAAGCCTGCCATAAACATACGAGACGCCGACACTTCGGTCGCAGCCGCGTATACAAGCATCACGATTGAAGGTGGGATCAAAATCCCCAACGTTCCCGCGTTGGCAATAACACCTGCTGCAAACGCTTTTGGATAACCGGCTTTCACCATCCCTACGATGACGATAGAGCCAATGGCCGCCACCGTGGCAGGAGAGCTGCCTGATACCGCCGCAAACAGCATACAAGCCATGACAGAGGCCATCGCGAGGCCACCACGGATATGACCGACAGAATCAATCGCAAAGTTAATCAGTCTGCGCGCAACACCGCCCGTTGATAAGAACGCAGAAGACAGAATAAAGAAGGGAATAGCCAACAAGGTGTAATGCTCACTGGTTGCCTCAAACAGCTTTAGTGCGATAGAGGCCAGTGAATCATTAGAAAACATCAAAATGGTTGCAACGCTCGACAAACCCAGTGCAATCGCGATCGGCATGCCCATGAACATGCAGAGAAAAAGCAACCCAAATAATACGGCGATGGTCATTTGTTTTGCTCCTCCCGGCTTTCCATTTCCTTCGTTACTTCTTCAGCGAGATGCATGCTCTCTTTGGCTTCATCTACCAGTCCAAAACCAGCTCGGGTTCCCGTTAGAACTTCATAGCCAATGGTCAGGACCCTTAACGTCAGCAGACCAAAACCCAAAATCAAGCACGACATGGCTTTCCATTTCTCAATCGGCATGTCTTCCATTTCAATGCCAATCATTTTCATCTTGCTGAGATAAATCCAAGAACCATAGATAAACAGGCCGCAATAAACTAAACAGAGCGCAAGCGCGAACAGCGTCACCGCTTTTTGTTGGTTAGGCGGAAGATGTTTGATAGCTGCATCGACACCGATATGCGCACCTTGACGCAATCCCCAGGATGCGCCCATCAGAACTAACCACGCAGAAAGATAGAGCGTCAGCTCCTGAGCCCAGAGCAAACCCTCGTTGAAAAAGAAGCGAAGAATCACTTCAAAAAACACCAGCAGTGTCATTGTCACCAGAAGCAGGCCAATCGCACCCTCTTCGAAACGGTGTAACAACTTAACCATTTGAAACTCCATTATTAAAAAGCCCGACCTTGATCCTTGGCCGGGCTACAACATTTACTGGTTAGAAGCCACTGCGGCTTCAATCACCTCTGGACCGATTTCATCCTGGAATTGGTCCCACACAGGCTTCATCACTTCAACCCACTGCTGACGCTCCGCGTCCGTCAGCGTGATGATTTCGCTACGGCCTGAATCCAGAATGTTCTGGCGGTCTTTCATGGCTTTATCGTTGGCAATGGCATTGCCGTGTGCAACCGCTTCGTCCAGTGCTTTTTTCAGTACTGCTCGGTCGTCATCTGGCAAATCATTCCAGAACTCCATAGAGGTCGTCACCATGTAATCCAACACGCCGTGATTAGATTCCGTGATGTATGGCTGCACTTCGAAGAACTTCTTGGAGTAGATGTTTGACCAAGTATTTTCCTGGCCATCAATCGCACGGGTTTGCAGCAGGGTAAAGACCTCTGAGAAAGGTTTCTTCAGCGGCACAGCTTCAACCGCTTCAAACTGGGCTGCCAGCACGTCTGAACTCATGATGCGGAATTTCTTACCGTCAGCATCAGCAGGCACACGCAATGGGTCATTTGCAGACAGTTGCTTCAAACCATTGTGCAGATAGCCAAGACCAATCAGACCTTTGCTGTTCACTGAGGAAAGCAGCGCCTGACCGGAAGGGCTTTGCTGGAAACGGTCAACCGCTTCCATGTCCTCAAACAGGAAAGGTAGATCGTAAACCTGCAATTTTTTGGTGTATTTAGAGAACTTGGAGAGAGAAGGGGCAATAAATTGAACATCTCCAAGCAGCAGCGCTTCCATTTCTTTACCATCGCCGAAAAGCTGAGAGTTTGGGTAAACCTCAACCACATATTTGTCACCGATCCGCTCTGCAACCAGATCGCGGAACTTCAGCGCCATTTGGCCTTTTGGCGTATTTTCAGCCACCACATGTGAAAACTTGATGGTATCCGGTGCCGCTTGAACACCCGCGCTCATACCCGCGCAGAGCGCCAGCACTGAAAACATCGTCGTTAGCTTTTTCATTGCTTTTCCTCTCATTCCTTGTGTCGTTATGTCCCAAACACAACTTTGGGAACATTTGCCCTCTAAGGTCTAGCTGAGGAAAAAGAAAAGCATCCAGATGAAAACAAATAATTAACAACAATAAAACAAAAGTGAGATATGCCGTGAGGCAAATGGGTAATATTCCACCCATTCGACGTTTAAAACTTAGAGGAAGGAGGGTTCAAGGAAATGCGAGGAAAAATGACAATGATTGGGTAAAGGAAAATTGATTGATTAAAAGTCATCGCCAAACGTGAGAGAACATTTGGCGAAGTCAAAAGCCGAAAAGTTAATTCAGTAGTGAGCCCACGTAGCGTTTCGCAATCCAAATTGGCTTACGCCATCTGGCTTTAGGCTCTGCCCAACGGATGATGTGGTTAATCTCCAAGCGCTTAACGTCTGGGTAACACTGCCTTAGGCACTCACGGCATGACAAAGTACCACTGTCGCGACAACACTGCTCTGAACGCTGCGTCTCGAACGCAATCAAGTCTGAGCATTGCTGGCAGAGCTGGCTGCCGCGGTGAATGTGCTTACAATAAAGCGTCGTCATCGCGCGGACAAGCCACAAAGGCTGGCGTCTAGGCGCGGACGTTGTCGGTTGAATTTTCATAGCCGCGCTATTTTGCTTAGCGGCGCTTAAATTCCTTTGACCAAGATCAAGCTTTGGTGAAGAAGTCACCGGCTTTACACTAGGACCTGTTGACCGTTGGTGATGGTTTTTGCAGCAGTTTGTGGGGATTTTATGCAAGGCAGAGGCTTCGACATGTAGCTGGCCTACATGAGAAGCCGATAACGCAGCAGAAAGTCCCCACAAACGCTGCCCGAAGGGTTCTGCCCTGTCAGCTCACACCTCTTTTTCTACGGATAACACTTTCGCGCAGGCGACATAAATATCGTTTTCACGCAGTGGTTTACCAATATGCCCCTGCATTCCATTACTGATGCAACGCCAAATGTCGTCCTTCAGCACGTTCGCTGTCATCGCAACAATCGGTGTGTGCTGGTTGAAGTTGTTGGTGGAGCGAATTTGGCGTGTCGCTTCCAATCCATCCATCATTGGCATTTGAATATCCATAAAGATCACATCGTAGCCCTGCAAAGTCGCCTTATCGATGGCTGCAACACCATCTGTCGCTTTGTCCACCGTAAAGCCAAATTTGGCCAGCATCTTCTCTGCAATCATCAAGTTGATAGCGTTGTCTTCCACCAATAAACAATGTTTGCCCCTAAAAGAACCATTGTGTTGCTTCAACAACTCTCTACCCCTCACATCCGCTCCATCTTTCTCTATCTGGAGTGGCAGGAAAACTTCGAACTCAGCACCGCAGCCAGGCTCGCTGTAAACGGAGATAGAACCTCCCATCAGGTCGATGAGCTGCTTGGTGATAGCAAGCCCTAATCCAGAACCACCAAATTTACGCGTGGTCGAAGTATCAGCCTGCTGAAATTCATCAAAAATAACCTTGTGTTTTTCTGGAGAAATACCAACACCTGTATCTTTCACACGGATGCAGACACCGGTGTATCCACCATTTTCTTTACGCATTGAAACACTGAGGCGAACAATTCCATTTTCTGTAAACTTTAGCGCGTTAGAAACAAGGTTGAGCATGATCTGCTCTATACGATGTGCATCACCCAAGAACCGACGGGGACAGGCATCCTGATAACTGAATTCAAACACTAGCTGAGGTTTGTTGTTGATGGTCGGCAACATTAAGTCACGCACATACCGACCCAGCTTTTCAAGATCAAAAGGCGCTTCTTCCAGTTTAAGATGATTAGATTCCATTTTGCTGAAATCGAGAATATTGTTGATCAATGACATCAAGCCGCGGGAAGAGTGAGCGATCACTGACAAGTATTCAGCCTGTTTACCGGACATGGGTTCATCTTGCATCAAAGATGCCGCTCCGAGTATCCCATTCATTGGCGTACGGATTTCATGGCTGATGTTGGCAAGGAAGAGTTGCTTCGCCCGAGCGGCCTCTATGGCTCTTTCACGGGTTTCAACAAGGTTTGAACTAAGCTGATTAAACTCTGAAACCAGCATGCCCAGCTCGTCCTTATCTGGGTAATCAATCGGTGCAAAAGGCGCACCGCCTTTTTGCTGGACAAGCGCATTCCGCACTCTAGCCATTGGGCGAACGATCTGAAAATGAATCGAAACATAAGTGATGCAAACCAGCACAATTGCAACTAATGCCATCGCGAAGAAAAGATCGTTTTTCAGTTGTGTTGCTTCCACTAAAAGCAGGCGCTCAGGCAATGCGCCGACAAGCATCCAATTTGTATCAGGCAAAGTACGCCCAAACACGAGCGTGGTTTCATTGAGAATTGGATCGGTTTCCAATCGGTGGATAAATAGTCGCTCTGTGCTCCGGAATACAGAAAGGTTTGGCATCAGATCCGAAGCGACCGACACTGCATAGCCCAGATCAATTTCCGGAGATGATGCGACAATGGCCTTTGCTAAATCCATAACATTAGAATTGCTTTGGCGAAGTAGACGTTCACCTTGCGTAGCCTGACTGATAACTAGCGCTAA
The DNA here is from genome assembly GCF_023746615.1 of Grimontia kaedaensis. Classification (NCBI taxonomy): domain Bacteria; kingdom Pseudomonadati; phylum Pseudomonadota; class Gammaproteobacteria; order Vibrionales; family Vibrionaceae; genus Grimontia; species Grimontia kaedaensis. The sequence continues at coordinate 2,670,480 of NZ_CP082275.1, forward strand.
TTCCGCAAACTCTGGTTCAGCGCTCGCTATTTCTTTTGCGCTAGGTAAGGGTGTTAAGGAAGGGTCATCCGCATATTTCGCGTCAGGGAAAGACATCATCGCACCTCCCCTGTCGAACATCAGCATGTAACCGCCGAGCTTTTCTCCACTTCGAGTCAAGAATGCTTGCAATCGCTCTAACTTGACATCGATGGTAACAACACCCACAAACTCATCTTCTTTGAAGATAGGCACGGTACAGGTCACCATCGGCTCGTTGGTATAAGGGTCTATGTATGCTCGAGACCAGTATGCTTTATCTTTCGCGTATCTCGCAGGTGCATACCACTCAGAAAGCTGGTAAGGCGTGGCATCGATTTCATTGTAATCATTGATGCGGCGATATGAGCCATCTTCCTCAACGGCGATGAATACCGATGATTTAACCAAATTCGCGTTGTAAACGTAGGGTTCAGGCCAAAAGCCGCCACTGGCAACCATATCCCGGATATTGGGGTTTCGGAACATGCTCGCCAGCTTCTTTTCTATATCGGCATCTGTATCTTGCAACGAAAGCGAGTTGGCAAGGGAAAGGGCGATGGTACCGACGCTGTTGGAAAGCTGCCCCAGACTCTGAGCCACGGTTTCAACCTGAGCTTCTACTCGTTGGTTGGCACTGTCACGAACCATGCTGTTACCCGTGGTATCAAGCACATAAACGATAGTCACCACGACTACGGCCAGCATCATCCCCAGTATCCAAAGGGCTTTGAAGCTCATTGTTTTGTACCAGGGTACGTCCTTCGTAAACACGCTGATTCCTTAAGATGCGGTGGTTCGGTGAGATCTCTCTATCTCTTTTAAAACAGCCTGAATGCTCACACTCAACAACTTTTCAAACTGCTTAACTTCGTTTTCGTCAATCATCTCACCCTTTCGAAGGCGCAAATCCGCTTGGGTACAGAATGCTTGAAGCGCAGAAGCACCAATGTTGCCAGAAACACCCTTGATGTTGTGAATTAGCGTACGGGTGCGGGCAATCTCTTTTGAATCAAAATGTTTTCTGAGCATTTGCCCGTCATTTTGGTGTTCAGCCACAAACATAGTTAACACAGATTCAATGGCCTCTTCGTCATCTTCTAGCTGCTCTTTCAATACAGAAGCTTCAAAAAGAGGCTCATCAGGTTCTTTAAATTTGAAGACGCCCGCCCCCTCATGGGCCTTGCTCTCTGCTTTAATTCTGTTGGCATTTTCATCTTTTGAATGAGTTTCGCTTTCAGCGTCTTTTCGTGAGGAAAGGAAAATCAAGCCAACAAGAAAACCAAAGCCGATGAACATGGCTGTCATTGTCTGGTCGAGAAGCACCAAAGTTCGGGTTGTCCAATAGCTTTGAAGTTGGGTTATCGAGCGCACAAACTTGTGATTAATCACCGCATCCACACTTTCAAGCTGGCGATTCAATCGCTCCAAACCTGTATACAGTGCAAACAGTTCGCTGCGTGTCATGCCTTCTGGCATCTTGGAAAACTCAGACTCTAGCTGTCCTACGTAGCCATTAAAGCGCGCAATACGGTTGCGGTGAGGAGAATCATTGAGACCATGCAGCTCAAAGAGTAAATAACTACTGATCCCTTGGACCAAGCGCTTAAGTTCTGGTTGCCTCACATCATCATGAAGTTCCTTCAACTGCTTGGTCACTGCAGAAATCGAATAAACAGATGCAAGTAAGTTATCTACATCTTCAACAAAGGCATCTGCTTCCAAGAGCGTGCTTTGAATGTCATCCCAACTGTCTTCGATGGTGTGAGATTTTGTGCGGAGTAACAAATAGCGGAAATGCTGGACCTCTTTTTCCAACTGAACGAGCTCATTTTTCTGGTTAATCATTGAAGCCGACACCGTCTGCCTCAACTGTTGAGCTGCATTGTTCAGTTTAACTACATGCCCGGCATGCTCGCGGGTATGGTTCATATCGGAGTAGGAAATCAGGGCATATACCACGGAGATACCAAAGCCGATCCAAAGAAGAAGGGTCAGCCATTTTTGGCTGGTGCGTACATTGCCTGAAAGTAATGAAGATTTATTTAACTGAAGCATTTCGGGCAGTGGTGTCACAGTTAGTCCTTTGTCTGGCAATGCCGTTCCGAATTGCGGGAACGAAAGCACATTGTCTCAAAAATTTACGATAGTTTCTTATAAATTAGGCAATATGTCTTATTTTGCAAACATTTGGCCTTAAAATTATCTAACTTAGAAGACAATATGGAATGAAATAGTGTATTTCATTCCATATCGCTGTTCGTGATCTACTCGTCGACGTTCAAGCGGCGTGTCAACTGGTCCCGAAGGTTTGGTGGTGTGCCTTTGATTGTCAGTGTGTCCGTGTCCTGATCGTAGAAAACGCGCTCGCCCAACAGCATGCTATCAAAGTTAATGGATAGACCGCCGCCACCGCCAACAAACTTAGTCAACTTGCGCATAGAAGTGCGATCGGCTGGGAAACTTTCTTCTAACTCATATCCTTGTTCAGAAGCAAACTGGTAAAAATCCACACCCTGGTCGTTCTGTGGTAGTTCACTTGCCAGCTCTTTTACCACCACTTCATCGCCAGATTGCAGTTGGCCATTACAGTAGTCGTATACCTGCTTGCGATATTGTTGTTTTTCTTCCTTTTCGAGGCGCGAATCTGCACAGTAATCCTCGACCGCTTGCATCAATACTAGGTTTTGCTGTTTAGAGTCCATGCCCACTTCTGCCTGCATAAAATCCAAGAAGAAGTCTGCGACTTTTCGCCCTACGCGACCCTTAACATAAGTCAAATAGCGATTGGATTCTGCATCGCTCTCCCAGGTAGAAAGGTCAATGCGTGCAGCGATATCCATCTTGGCAACATCCAGATAATCGGTACTGCTGATTTCCAGGTCATCCGTGACTTTCATGCTTGATTTTGATTCTAGCAATCCAATGAAAAGGTATTCTGTTGCCAAAGAACGGTATTCCGCAATGACCAGAACACCTTCATCAGCAAAAGGATACTTCGACAATTCGCTCTTGAGGCGCTCGGCAGATTGGGAAGAAAACGCCAAAAAGTCCATTTCTTGATTGCGACTTGCCTTCAACCATCCACAAAACTCACTTTCTTCAGCAAATTGACCGAAGCCTTTCCCAGCTTTCGCGTTATACACACGATGGATTTCGCTGATAAGATTTTCCGTGGAAGGTGAATGAGTTAACAGTTGATCTCTCAGTTGAACAACCAGCGTGTCTTCACCCTCTTTTTTGATTTGATGAAGAATAACGTTTGAAAGCGTGAGGCTCATAATTGAAAACATTTTTCGTCGGACTAAAGTGTGGGGTATTATACGCGGCTTCTCCTGACACAAGACAAGAGTTTCTATGCCTGTTACTTCTAAATATCAAGATAAAAACGTTGAACAGATCCTGAGCGATGTGGTCAATGTTCTTGAAAAGCACAAAGTATCTACTGACCTGTCGTTGATGGTTGTTGGTAATATTGCAACCAACATCATTAACAACAACTTGCCAGCAGATCAGCGTAAAGTGATCGCCGAAAAATTTGCTCAAGCTCTGCTGTCTTCTATCGATACAGAGTAATAAGTCGCGTTTATAAAAGTGACGCGCAGCAGAATAAAGAGAAGAATTGACCTTATATGGTAGACAGCGGAAACACCTACAGGGATAAAGTGTCCCAGCTCGTGAGCTGGGGGCACTGGTTCAGCTTTTTCAACATTATCGCAGCCATGTTGCTGGGCACTCGCTATATCGCTCAGTCTGGTTGGCCAGAAACATTGTTAGGTCAGACCTATCAATTACTGACATGGATTGGTCACTTCGGTTTTCTGGTTTTCGCTGTCTATATTCTGGTTATCTTCCCAGCAAGCTTCATTATCCCTTCACAACGGTTAATGAGGCTCTTTGCTGTTCTGGTTGCCACCGCAGGGATGACTGTCCTGCTGTTGGACATCTACGCCTACGAGACCATGCATCTTCACCTCAATCCTTTGGTGTGGGAATTGCTACTCAGTGGCGAAAAGACGGACATGAATGCCCACTGGCAATATCTGTTTGTGGTCGTGCCTGCCATATTCCTGCTAGAGCTCATTATTTCAGAATGGGTCTGGCGTAAACTTCGTAAACTTTCACGCAAGCGAGTCGGTGTGCCGATTGCCAGCGTGTTCGCGCTCTGCTTTATCGGCAGTCATCTGATCCATATCTGGGCAGATGCTTTCCTTTACAGCCCAGTGACCGCCCAACGATCTAATTTCCCGGTTTCCTATCCAATGACGGCCAAAACCTTCATGGAGAAATACGGGCTGCTTGACCGCCAGGAATACCAGCGTCGCAAAGACGCCATTGGTGATCAGGAAAGTGAGGTCATCCGCTACCCGCTGGAGAAACTCTCTTTTGCGGCTGATGCGCAAAAATTCAATCCGAACCTTTTGGTGGTAATGGTAGAAAGCCTGCGCGCTGATATGTTGGACCCAGTGGTGATGCCCAACCTGAACCAGTTTGCCAACAACAATCTGAAGTTCTCACACCATTACAGCACCAGCAATGATGCAATGGCTGGTATTTTCGGACTTTTCTATGGCTTACCTGGCAGCTACGCGCAAAGCGCTCGCACAGAAGGCTTGAGTCCACTTATTGTTGATACTCTGGAAAAACGCAACTACCGCTTCGGGTTGTTCAGTGCAGATAACTTTAAAAATCCAATTTATTACCAAAGCGTTTTTGGCAAACACTTAGAACAAGCCTCCAAGATACAAGCTTCTGAAACTTGGGTGGCTGACCATATTGCCGCAGATAACCTAGATAGCTGGATCAAGGAAGGCAGCGTCACGCAGCCTTGGTTTGCCTATCTAGAACTCAAAAGCGTCACCGATTATGAACAGGGTGGTGACTACGAACGTCCATTCCAGCCATCACTCGATAACGATATGGCAAGTGTGGGCGAACAAACATCGCTAGTGCTGAAAAACAGTTACAACAATGCGGCATATTATGTCGATACTCTGTTGGGCGAGACACTCGATACCTTGGAAGAAAATGGCCAGCTCGACAACACAGTCGTGATTATTACTTCCAACCATGGCACAGAGTTTAACGAAACTGGCTCTAACAGCTGGGGAGCAAACACTAACTACAGTAAGTATCAACTGCAGGTACCACTCGTGGTGCATTGGCCAAACCAGGGACCACGCGAAGTGGATGTTTACAGCTCACACCTCGATATCGTGCCAACATTGATGGAGTCTATGCTGGCTGTTGACAGCCCATCAATCAATTACACCAGCGGCATGAACCTATTCGAGCTTTCTGACAAACCGAGAAAATGGGTAATTGCTGGTGATAGCCGTGACATAGTTGTGGTTCAACCCGATAAAACCACGGTGGTGGATAAATTCGGTAACTACCGTGTGTATGATAGCAATTACAAGCTTCAGCCTGAGGGCAAACCACAGTTGTCTGTACTTATGCAGGTGATGCACGAGCTCAAACGCTTCTACCATCCAGAAGAAAATTAAAAAGAGGCCACCGTCAAGGTGGTTTCTTTTTATCCAAATGATTGAAATTCGCGGATTTAATAAAGAAAGGCGATTGACAGTCAAATACTCTATTCGTACCATGATCCAATAGTCGGTCTGTAGCGCAGCTTGGTAGCGCACTGTCATGGGGTGTCAGGGGTCGGAGGTTCAAATCCTCTCAGACCGACCATCTATTCAAGCCCACAGCTTTTTAGCTTTGGGCTTTTTCGTTTTTGCTTTCTTGGTTAGTATTCATTTCCTCATTTAAGTTATCTGGATAGCGAAATGGATGTCTCTATCGGTTTTGGCGTCTTGCTGGTCGTGCTTGGCTTTATCGCTGGCATTATCAATACCCTTGCAGGTGGCGGTTCAAACCTCACCATCCCAGCATTAATTGTGTTGGGTATGCCTGCTGAGGTGGCCAACGCCACCAACCGTGTTGGTGTGTTTATGCAAAGCGTTTCCGGCGTGGCTGGATTCCGCCACCACAAGCGTCTGGATAACCATGATTTGCTCCCCATACTGATCCCTACCCTTGTCGGTGGTGCAGTGGGAGCCGCCGCCGCAGCCTGGCTGCCCTCTTCTATCATCAAGCCACTCCTGCTCGGCACCATGCTTCTGATGGCATTTATCATGCTGGTAAAGCCTCAGGCAGTGATGCCCGATGAAGGAGAGCTTGCGCGTAAGGTTAAGGACACACCCGCAGCATGGATTGGACTTGGTATTGCGGGTTTCTACGGTGGATTTGTTCAAGCGGGTGTTGGGTTTGTGCTGATAGCCGCGCTGTGTGGAACGCTTCGCTATGACCTCGTGCGCGGTAACGCCTTAAAGCTAGTCTGTACGTTAGCGTTTACTGCCGTCTCGCTCGCAATCTTTATCTGGCAGGATTTGATCCTCTGGCTGCCCGGTTTACTGCTTGCGTTAGGTTCCATGTTTGGTGCTTGGTTGGCCGTTAAGTTTGCCATTAAAGCAGATCCCAAACTCCTCAAGTGGTTCCTGTTCTTGATGACTCTTGTAGGCGTTATTTTTGCGTATATTAGCTAACAATGACTGTATATTTTTACTGACGAATAAGCCAAATAACCTTACAGTGAATAAACTCATTACCCACATCACACACCACTAAACTCCGCTGTGAAGTCTGTCGAATATGAAGGAAAATTAGACATTGCTAAAAACAATTACTGTCATACTGGTCTTCTGAAGATTTAGAACTAAAATCACATTTTTCGTCAGTAGTCAGCAAAGGGAGTAATGGGCATGATTGCTTTGGATTACGCATTCTGCCTGAAAACAGGCGAAGCGATTTTTCCGCAAGAAAACCTGGATGCATTCTGTTTAGCCTTAGGGCAAACGCTCAATACCCTTGCTGGCGATAGCCACTGCCAAATATTTCTAAAGTCTGTAAATAGCTCAGACTGGAGGCAACTTTCTGATATTAAAAATGAAAACCTGACTGCCGCCTTGCCTACTGTTGAGCTAAATGAATCGACTCAAGCTCTGCTTTTATCTCTTCTCGCCGCTGACGATCACAAGCTGAGGAATGACCAATATCATTTGTTGCTCCCACTAAATATGCGTGGTGAGTTATTAGGCTGTCTGGTGATTTCAACAACTCAAGAAATCGCCGTCGATGCCAATGCGAAAAACATGCTGGCATTACTGCTTTCAGGTGCGCTGGATAGCCACCTACAACACCAGCTATTGGCTTGTGAACAAGCTAAACATAAAAATACCGAAAAGAAACTGGTGCAAGAAGTCTGCTCACAAAAGGGGCTCTTGGAACAGCTCCATATCCTACACAAAATCTCGTTGAGGCTCTGGCATGCCCACTCCATGGACAACATGCTTCACACTGCCGTCTATGAGTGTATTCATGCCCTCGATTTTGACCGCATGGCGATATTCCTACTCAACAGTCACACCGGCTTGATGCGGGGCACTTATGGAACCGATATCGACGGCAAAGTCACCAATGAGCAATGGTACTGTACGGCGATTCATGAGCATCACCATGCCAAGACGACGCTGGACAAGAAGCGCCATATAACTATTAACGAGGGATCTGAGCTTTATCATGACAACAAGGAAGTTGGCACTGGGTGGAATGCCACTATCTCGCTTTGGGATGGTGATGAACCGATTGGTTGGATAGCTTGTGACAACCTGATAACAGGGACTCCGTTAAAAAGCTACCACAGTGAGCTGTTAAAGCTATTGGGTATTACCATGTCGCAGCATCTTATTCAACGTCGCGCTCAGGACGATCTCAAAGCCCTAAACCTCTCACTGGAACACCGCGTCGCAGAAAGAACTTCCCAGCTCGAGGAAGCCAACAGGCGCTTAAACCAGATTTCCCGTGAAGACAGCCTGACCCAAGTGCCGAACCGCCGAATGCTGGATGAAAGACTGGAAGAGGAATGGCGCCGCGCTCTAAGATATCAAACACCACTAACCATACTGATTGTCGATATTGATCACTTCAAACAGTACAACGACAAATACGGCCACGCTTTGGGCGATCAATGCCTAACCCAAGTTGCTGGAGCTCTTAGCCAGGTCGAGAGACGCGCAGGCGCACTGTTAGCACGATTCGGCGGAGAAGAGTTTGTTTTCTTGTTACCGGGCAGTAACCGAGAGAATGCAATATCTGTGGCTAACCGCGCGCTGCAAGCCGTACGCAAACTGGAGATCCCGCACGGTGACTCACCCGTTGCGCCGATCGTGACCATCAGTGCGGGGGGGAAAACCACTATCCCAGAAAAGCCCAACAATCAGCAACAGCTGTTCATTGACGCCGATGTCGCGCTCTATGAGGCGAAGAACGCAGGGAAAAATCAGGCCTTTGTTTTATAACGGCGCTTTTTAGCTGGCGACCTTCCCTTTCCTTTCTTGAACCGATTTGGTTGAGCTGGCAGCGAACGAAGGCTATCCGGCACTGAGCCATGTCTGACGGTTTGCATTAGCACATTTAATTCAGACTCCAATGCAGTCATAAAAGGTTGATAAGCCCCTTTCTTTTCTGCCATATCATGAAGCTGGCGTTCCCATTGCGCCGTCATATCCGGATAGGCTGCTTTCTCAGGCAACGCATCAATCAAGCCTTTTCCAGAAGCAGTTGAGCGGATCTGCTTTCCCTCCCGAGAGAGCAGACTGCGTTTGAACAGCAAATCTAGAATCCCAGCCCGGGTTGCTTCAGTTCCCAATCCGTCTGTATCTCGAAGGATTTTCTTAAGCGATGGTTCTTTTACAAATCGGGCAATCCCTGTCATCGCCTGCAGCAACGTCGCTTCTGTGAAATAACGCGGAGGCTCAGTCATGCAATCTTTAATATTACCGCGCGCACAGGTCAATACAGTGCCTTTATCCAGCGGTGGTACCAAACTTTCGATATCTTCATTCTGCGCTGATTTATCTCGGGACAGCAGTGCTCGCCACCCCGGAGACATTAGCTTTTTCCCTTTTGCGATGAAAAGACCACCCGCAATCTCAAAGTCCAGTTTGGCTTCTGCGTACTCTGCGGGAGGATAAAATTGCATAAGGTATTGGCGAGCGATGAGTTCATACACATCACGTTCGCGCCCACTCAATGCGCTGCTGCTTTTCGATGTAGGAATAATCGCGTGGTGAGCTTCAACCTTACTGTCATTCCAAGCTTTCGACTTAAGGGAAAGGTTGGCATTGTTGACCGCTGTCGACAACGCATCAGTCGTTTTCGCTATCGCGGTAGAGACGCTTTGAGCTTCTTTGAAATGGCCTTTAGGGAGATAACGGCAATCAGAGCGCGGATAGGTAATCACCTTATGCTTCTCGTACAAGGCCTGACAACAGGCCAGTACATCGGCGGCGCTCATATTAAAACGCTTGGCCGCATCAATTTGCAGTGCAGACAGACTGTAAGGTAACGGTGGTGATTGTTTGGTTGTCTTGCGCTCTGATTTGGTCACCGTTGCAGGCTGACCTTCAATACGACGCGCCACGTTTTCGACCAGATTCCTCGCTAATACCCGCCCTTCTTCATCCTGCCATGGCTGGCAGGCTTCACTCGGCTGCCAACGTGCCAGAATGTCGGTACCTTGGTAAGGGATGACCGCATCCAATTGATAGAAAGGCTTGGGAATAAACGCTTCAATTTCGCGATCACGGCGGACCACCAGCCCCAGCACCGGTGTTTGCACCCGACCGACAGAAAGCACGCCTTGATACCCCGCCTGCTTTCCCAGCAAGGTGTAGGCGCGGGACATGTTCATGCCGTAGAGCCAATCCGCTCTTGAGCGCGCCAATGCTGACACTGAAAGCGGAACAAAGTCCATATTGCTGCGTAAGGCTGATAATGCCTTTTTCACCGCCGAGGCGTTCAGGTCATTAATCAACAGACGCTGGATTCGTTTTTTCTTGGCTTCAGAAAGCTTGGCGTGACTGAAGACTTCATCCACCAACAACTGACCTTCACGATCCGGGTCGCCTGCATGCACGATTTCATCAAACTGCTTGAGCAGTTTTTTCACCACGCCTAATTGTTTGGCGGCAGATTTACGCGGTTTTAAAATCCATTGCTGCGGAAGAATAGGAAGATCGTCAAGTCTCCAGATTTTATACTTTTCGTCATAAGCTTCTGGCTCTGCCTGCTCGAGCAAATGACCGATACACCAAGTCACCGTATCGCCATTTCCGGCAACAACATAGCCTTCGTGATTCTTGTGGGGCTTGGGAAGTGCTGCGACAATCGCGCGGCCTAGGCTGGGTTTTTCGGCGATAAAGAGTCTGGTCATATCGTTTGAAGTCTCGGACGATGAACCCACAATTTATCGAAATTCAGGGAAGTTAACAACAATTAACTGGATATACATCCAGTTAATTGCTTGAGTAAGATACAGAGCGTGTTATAGGTAAGTCACGTATTTTGCGGTATCACGCTTTGGCACACCAGCAGGCGTGCAATCTGGCGTACCTACATAGAGGAAACCAACAATTTCGTCATCACCTGACACATTGAATGCTTCACGAACAACGGGATGATACGCCCATTTACCCGTGCGCCAGAAACCTTGGAAGCCCTGCGCAACAGCCGCCATTTGCATCGCCTGCGCCGCGCAGCCAGCAGAAATATGCTGTTCAATCACTGGCACTTTGTCATGTTGCTTGGTACGGGCAATCACGATGATAACCATGGGCGCGCGATAAGGCGATTTGGTAGCTTTCTCGACCACGGCCTCTTCTTCTTTGTCAGACTCTGCCGCGCTTTTCAAAATGGCAGAAAGCTTATCCAAACCTTCTCCAGTTGCAACCACAAACTCCCATGGGGTCAGTGCGCCGTGGTCAGGTGCTCTAAGGCCAGCAGCCAGCATGTTATCCAAAGCTTCACCACCCGGAGCAGGAGCCAGTAAACGAGGAATTGAGCGGCGCTGGGTAAGAAGAGTTATCGCGTCCATATGTCATGTCGTCCCGAAAAGAGTTAGAAAATCACTTCCTCAAAATAACACAAAACCCGAGGGTCGACTCCACTCGGGTTTTGTGGTTTTTCATAGGATAGAGCAGAGTAACTGCCTAGAGTGAAATAGCCAGCTTAACGCCCTGACGAATCGCACGCTTGGCATCCAGTTCTCCAGCATGTTCCGCACCGCCAATCACATGAGCTTTGATGCCTTGCTCTTCGAGAGTTGAAACCAATCCGTTGACCGATTCCTGCCCGGCACAAACAATCACATGATCCGCTGGCAGAATATGGTGCTGACCTTCAAGCGTGATGTGCAGACCAGCATCGTCAATCTTTTCGTATGCCACCCCACCTAGCAATTCCACGCCGCGTTTTTCAAGCGTCTTCTTGTGGATCCAGCCAGTTGTTTTGCCAGGGCCTTTACCAACACGCCCTGCTCTGCGTTGCAACAACCAAACCTGACGCTGCGCGACATAATGAGGTTGTGGGTGTAGACCACCTTCATAAGAGATAGTTTTGTCGATGCCCCAGTCTTTTAACCAATCATCCAGCGTGTGATTTTCTGGCTCAGTAATCATGGTAGCAACATCAATACCTATACCACCGGCTCCGATAATGGCAACACGTCCACCCAGTTCAGGTTGCTCACGGATGAAGGTCTGGTAATCAATGGCTTTTGGATGATCGATACCCGAAATGGCAGGAGTACGAGGTTTAACGCCAGTCGCCACCACAACTTCATCGAAGCCTTTCAGAAGTTCTGCATCAACTTCGGTATTTAAACGCACTTCAATACCTGATTGCTCTACTTTTCGGGTGAAGTAACGGATAGATTCTTTGAATTCTTCCTTACCGGGAATTTGCATTGCCAAATTGAATTGGCCGCCGAGGGTATCGCGCTTCTCAAACAACACCACCTCAAAACCACGCTCAGCGGCTGTCGTCGCGAAAGACATGCCTGCCATACCACCACCGATAACCGCAACGCGGCGTTTGTTGGTAGCAGGAGTCACCACCAGCTCAGTTTCGTAACACGCCTGCGGGTTCACCAAACAGCTTGCACGTTTCCCTTTGAAGACATGGTCAAGACAAGCCTGATTACATGCAATACAGGTGTTGATATCGTCTGAGCGATCTTGCTCAGCTTTCGCCACAAATTCGGCATCGGCCAGAAATGGACGCGCCATGGAAACCATATCTGCTTGACCGGAAGCAAGGATATTTTCGGCCACTTCCGGCGTGTTGATGCGGTTGCAAGTAACCAGTGGAACATTTACCTCACCTTTGAGGCGTTCTGTCACCCATGCAAACGCAGCGCGAGGCACCTGAGTCGCAATGGTCGGCACTCGGGCCTCGTGCCAACCAATACCGGTGTTAATGATGGTCACACCCGCTTTTTCCAGCGCCTTGGCAAGTTCTACCACTTCATCATGCGTACTGCCCTGCTCGACCAGATCAAGCATCGACAGACGGAAAATGATAATAAAGTCGCGGCCTGCACGTTCGCGTACTGCTTTCACCACCTCCACAGCCAAACGGATACGGTTCTCGTAGCTGCCACCCCAGCTGTCATAACGGGTATTGGAACGCGCACAGATGAATTGATTAATCAGGTACCCTTCTGAACCCATGATTTCGACGCCGTCATAACCCGCTTCACGGGCAAGTTCCGCACTCTTTCCAAAGTCTTTGATAGTGTTCAGGATTTGGCGTTCACTCATGGCAGAGGGCGCGAATTTAGAGATAGGCGATCGCATATCAGACGCACTCAGTGCGAAAGGATGCATCGCGTAACGGCCAGCATGCAGAAGCTGGAGAGCAATTTTACCGCCGTTTTCGTGTACTGCATCAGTGATTGTACGATGCGCGCGGGCTGCTCGACCGCTGCTGAATTGGGCACTCAATGGGTGAAGTCGACCACGGAAGTTCGGGGAGAAGCCACCTGTTACAATCAGGCCAACACCACCTTTTGCCCTTTCGGCGTAGAAGGCGGCGAGCTTCTTAAACCCGTCATTCGATTCTTCCAATCCAGTATGCATAGATCCCATGAGTACGCGGTTTTTCAACTGCGTAAAGCCAAGATCCAACGGCGCGAGTAGGTGTGGGTAAGGCGAATTCATGATGCGCTTCCATGGTTATTATTAGTTCTGGTCAGACCAAGATAAGCCACTCAAACAAAAGTTTCAAACGTTTGTTTACATTTTTACAACATTAATCACCTCTATTCTAATCGGGTAGGATTCGTTACGATTAACAGCAATAAAAGAAGCTGGATAACCAAATGAAAACGCTTTTTAAATTTATCGGCACACTGCTGAAGTGGTGTTGGAAAGCACTCAGTTTTGCCCGTCAGTTGATTCTGAATATTCTGTTTATCGCCATGTTGGTTGGGATTTACTTCCTCTTCACTATGGAGCATGACGCTCCAACCAAACCGGTTGAGCAACCAGAACGAGCACTTCTGGTTGATATTTCTGGGCCAATCGTTGAAAAACAGCGCCGCGTCGACCCCTATGATTTCGCGACACGCAATCTTTTCGGTCAACAAATGCAGTTTGAAAATGTGCTTTACGATATCGTTGAGCAAATCCGAGCTGGTGCGAAAGACGACAAAATCAATGGCATGGTGCTAAGCCTTTCTGATATGTCAGAAACCAGTCTGACCAAGCTCCGTTACATCGCCAAAGCGATTAATGAGTTCAAAGCGACTGGCAAGCCTGTGGTTGCCATTGGCGGACACTACAATCAAAGCCAGTATTACCTCGCCAGCTATGCCGATGACATTTTTATGGCACCGGACGGCGCAGTACTGTTGCGTGGCTACGGCACTTATAACCTCTACTTCAAAGACCTGTTGGAAAACCTCGATATCACCACGCACGTTTTCCGCGTCGGGACTTACAAATCATTCGTAGAACCTTACACCCGTGCGGGCATGTCTGAGGAAGCGCGCGAAGCAAACTCTGTTTGGCTGAATCAGCTTTGGGGCGCTTTTGTCGATGACATTGCTACCAACCGCAACATTGAGGTTTCAACACTTTCACCGGATGCTGACACCCTAATTGCTAACCTCAAGGCAGCAAATGGTGATTTCGCGAAATTGGCTTACAACATGGGCTTGGTTGATGAGCTGATGACCCGTCAGCAAATCCGTACCCATTTGGCAGAAGTGTTTGGCAGCGATGGGGAAGACAGCTTCAACTATGTGAGCTTCTATGATTACGCGCCGCTGAACTTTGAATTACCTAAGGCAGATCAAATCGCCGTTGTTGTCGCAAGCGGTGCCATCGTGGATGGCTTTGAATCTGAAGGCACTATCGGTGGTGATACCACAGCTGCACTTCTTCGTGATGCACGCCTGAACGATGCAATTAAAGCGGTGGTTTTGCGTGTAGACAGCCCTGGCGGCAGCGCCTTTGCATCAGAAGTGATCCGCAATGAAGTGGATGCTCTCAAGCAGGCAGGCAAGCCTGTCGTTGTATCTATGTCTAGCGTGGCAGCATCTGGTGGTTATTGGATATCCTCAAGCGCGGACCGCATTCTGGCGCAGCCAACAACCATCACAGGTTCTATCGGTATCTTTGGCATTTTGACCACCTTCGAAGACGTGCTGGCGAAATACGGCGTTTATAACGACGGTATTGGTACCACGCCGTTCGCCGGTGTAGGCGTGACCCGTGCGTTACCGGAAGAAATCAGCAATATCATGCAGCTTGGCATCGAGAACGGTTACCAGCGCTTTATTGGCTTGGTAGCGAGCCAACGTAACCTTTCTCTGGAAGACGTTGACCAAATCGCGCAAGGCCGTGTATGGACGGGTTACGACGCGATGAAACGTGGCTTGGTTGACCAAATGGGCGACTTTGATGATGCGATTGTAGCAGCGGCCGAACTGGCACAGGTGACGGATTACTCACTGAACTGGATGGAAGAGCCTTTGACGCCAGCGCAGCAGTTCATCTACGAGTTCATGAACCAGGCAATGGTGACACTGGGCCTGACGGAAACAGTAAAATTGCCAGACGCAGTTCAACAGTTTGCTAACCATGCCGTTACCGAGATAAACAACCTGAATAACTTCAATGATCCAAACGGGCAATATGCGCTCTGCCCAAATTGCAGTTATTACGAAAACTGAGACCTCTCAACAACCCCCGGCGAAATCCGGGGGTTTTTTTCGTGCATCCACTCCGTATAATGCGCGCACTACCTCGGCTACATTTAAGTTGTGAAGATGGAAAGAAAACACATTTATATCGCCTACACTGGCGGCACAATCGGCATGCTGAAATCAGAGCAGGGCTACATTCCTGTGTCTGGTTTTATGCAACAACAACTCCAACAAATGCCGGAATTCCATCGCCCAGAGATGCCAGAATTCACCATTCACGAATACAGCCCACTGATCGATTCTGCCGACATGACCCCTGCGGAGTGGCAGCGCATTGCGGACGACATTCGTGATAACTATGAAAAATACGATGGCTTTGTGATTCTCCATGGTACAGACACCATGGCTTACACCGCTTCCGCGCTCTCTTTTATGCTGGAGAACCTGGATAAACCCGTCATAGTGACAGGATCACAAATCCCGCTGGCGGAGCTTCGCTCTGACGGTCAGGCGAATCTGTTGAACGCACTGCATATCGCTGCGAATTACCCTATCAATGAAGTGACCTTGTTCTTCAACAACCAGCTTCTTCGCGGTAACCGTAGTACCAAATCCCATGCAGATGGTTTCAATGCTTTTACGTCGCCAAATCTGCCGCCTCTGTTGGAAGCGGGTATTAACATCCAGCTCCACGGTGCAGAAATCGATAAGAAGCCGGAAGGTGCTTTCAAAGTTCACACGATTACCGAACAGCCTGTTGCCATTATCATGATGTATCCGGGGATTTCGCCGGAAGTGATCCGCAATGCGCTGAAACAACCAGTTAATGCGATGATCCTGCTGACCTTTGGTGTGGGCAACGCACCTCAGAATCAAGAGCTGCTAGGCCTGCTTCGCGAAGCGACTGATCGCGGCGTCGTGGTGTTGAATCTGACCCAGTGTCTGGCAGGTAAAGTCAATATGGGCGGTTACGCTACAGGTTGTGCGCTGGCAGAAGCAGGCGTTCTTAGTGGGTATGACATGACTCCGGAAGCAGCACTGGCGAAACTGCACTTTCTTCTGAGTCAGGACTTGCCAATGGATGCCATTCGCACCCAACTACAACAAAATTTGCGCGGTGAGCTATCGCATTGAGCCTAAAAATTAGTAAGGCCAGTAATCATGCTGGCCTAACTGATAACGCTGATTAAAGTCTTCCACTACTCGTCGTTCAACTTGGTTTGAACGATGGTGTCTTGGTCCGGTGCAAACTCTCTTTTGAGCTGTGCTTTCGACTTCATCGTGATATCACCGCCAGCGGCAACTGACATGTGCTGTGGGTCAGTGTTGTGGCGGGATTGATAAAGCATCACCACCTGCATGGCATTGTCGCGCTGCTCAGGCGTCAAAGGTGTACCCTCAGGCCACTTCCCTGTTTCAACAGCGTACAGCAAGCGCTCAAAAGCCTCTGGCGTAATAGTGGACAGTAACTGCTCAATATCCATGGTAATTCCTTTTTGTTCTTATGCACTCAAAAGCCAACACAAAAGAGCGCTGGGCTGCGGTGAGAAATGCAACCCATTTAAGAGTTCATATTCAGGGTTCAAAGTAAACCAAACCGCTAAAGTACAACGACTAGTTGACAGAAAACACAACAAAGGTTTTGGAGTCAGTGTTTTCTCATACCAAGACTCAATCTTTCGTAGCACTTTAGTACCTATTTCAATTCTGCTACGCCCGCAATACTACTGATTTTAATCTGAATACGCACCTCACGGCTTGAGAGATCCCTGACCTTTTGCCACTTTATGCGACGGCGCTCGGTCAACAGAAACTGGTTTCACTAAAACCAATTGAACAAAAAACCAGACACCATGTCGTGAAATCTGTCCCGCCCGTTTAATACACTGACTCCACGACGCTGTACCCGTGGTCTCTAGAACAATACTTTTCGATCAAGGTACGCCTTATGGCATCCATTTCTGGCGATAACACAAATAACAATCTGGTCGGTACCACCGACGACGACCAAATATATGGTCTATTGGGAAACGATACACTGCGTGGCTATGAGGGTAACGACGCGGTGTACGGTGATTCTTCAGAGTCTGAAATCACCGCCTTGTCTCCTGATACCGATGGTTATTACTCGCTACAAGAAGAGACGCTGGTGACAGTCACTTTGTCACAGTTTAATTTCTCTACTGTTGAAGAGAAAAGCCTGGGGTATGCGATCCTAGACGCTTCAGGCGAAGTGATCAGCCGCGACATCATTGTTGATTACGTTAGTCTTGCTGAACGTGGGTCGGCTGTTGACATCAATGTGCCAGGCGGTGCCAAACTCGTCTTCTTTACCATGCCTTCAACCGAGTTATTTGGCTTTGAGTGGCGCCCATTCGATCTCAATGATGTTGACACTAACATCTCATCTTCTGACGTCACCATAGCTGTTGAAGAGATCGACAGTGACACCAGTACGCACGGCAATGACAACCTCTACGGATACGAAGGTGACGATCGTCTCTACGGCGAAGGCGGTAATGACTTTCTCGTCGGCGCAGATGGAAACGATATCATCTCAGGTGGTGATGGAAACGACACGCTTTGGGGCGGCAACGATGACGACCACCTGCATGGCGGAAACGGTAACGACATCCTCCAAGGTCAGAACGGCACTGACAAGCTTGAAGGCGGTTCAGGTGACGATACCCTTTATGGCGGACGTGGTGATGACACTATCCTCGCCGGCGGCGACAACGACTTGGTCTTCGGGCAGGACGGCGATGACTACATACGCGGTGGAAGCGGAAACGATGAAATCTGGGGTGATGCCGGTAACGACACTATTCGTGGCGACCAAGGCGATGATTACATTAACGGTGACGATGGCGAAGACCTGATCTTTGGCGGCTCTGGCGACGACGAAATCTATGGTGCCGCAGACGATGACGATCTCCGTGGTAACGCGGGTAACGACACCATCTATGGCGAAGATGGCAACGACTTCCTTCGCGGAAATGGCGGAAATGACTATCTCGATGGTGGAGATGGCGATGATACGGTTTACGGCAACATAGGCAGTAATACTCTGCTGGGCGGCAAAGGTAATGACTACATTTTTGCCGGATGGGGCAGTTTCGATAACCTGCTCGACGGTCAGGAAGGTGAAGATCTCCTAAATGGAGGAACAAATACAGACACACTGATTTTTGACCTTGATGACTTCCAGGGCCAGACACTGACACTTCCCAGTGACAGAGTAATTAACAAGCACATCTATGATGCGGCTACCGGCTTTGATGTTCTGAAAATCTCTGGTTCAGTGCACGCCGATTTTACCGGAGAGGCCTACCAAACAATGCCAGGTGTTACTGGTAACATCATTGCGGGTATTGAGGCTGCCATTGGTGATGCTGGCGATCAGACAGTTACCATCAACATCCACGAAATTGACGCGCAGTCAGACACCACAACACGCGACGATTGGCAAGGATTTGTGGCTTGGCTTGGTGAAGGCGACGACACGCTGAATCTGACTGGCGTTCAGTGGCAGTACGAAGCTGCTGGCACGTCAAATGCTGATATTACACCGGCAATGCTCGAAAAAATGGGACTAACAGCCACACAAGCTGCTGATTTACAGGCTTATGTTTTCACTGATATCCGCGATGGTGATCAAGTGACCATTTGGACTGATGCTGAAAACATCACTTATCTTGGTACTGATATCGTCTGATATCAGCAAACTTTATTAAAGGGCCAGCCAACGTGCTGGTCTTTTTTATCTTCTGTGGACTCACGCAAAAGTCGTGAAATGAACATAAACTGAAAAGTAGTGTTTATGTTATAAGTCATATGTGTATCAATAGAGACGATAAGAGCCACGAATACGATGAAGAAAGGCTTATTGAATAATCCGATGAAGCTGGCGTTTGCCGCCATGACTCCACTCTTGCTTGCGGGCTGCTTTGAGAGCAACCGCAGTACTGCCCAGCTTTGTGAAAATTATCCTCAGATCTGTCAAAAGCTTAACGTCCGTGATGGCCAATGCCGTCATGAGCGCACCGACCTTATTTGGAAACGCTACGACGTCATCAAAAAAGATTCAGACCTGAATAAATTCGACGAATTGTTGCTGACAAAGAAGTATGCCAAGTGTATGGAGCTTGCCGCACAGATCGAAACCACAACGTTGAAATCGAAAAAGACGCTGCGAACAGAAGCGTTGTTCCATGCCTATGACGCTATTGATAGCATTGAGCAGAAGTTGAAGTCTTCTTATCAGCCTTCCATCATCTACTATCGCTGGACACAGGGTGACAACGAAGCGCTGGAGCAGTTCCTTAAACTGGAAGAAACCGAGTATTTGGACACGCCAGAGCTACAATTGGGGCTGGCCACTTACTACGTAGATAAAGACAAAGAACACACAATCAAACTGCTATTGAAAGCCCTCTCATATTATGATGGCCGCGCTGGCGAAACCCGTGAAAAGGCAATTCCAGATGTAGTTAAATCTCTCGCAACGGCCAATCATTCAATAGGAAAGCTTGATGATGCCTACATGTGGGCGCTGGTAGGCGGAGAATTGGGGCTGCCAATCGCTAAAGAAGCACAGCTTAAACTGCTATACCCAATGGCAGATTCAAGGCGTGCAACTATTGCTGACATTGCAAAAGATATAGCGTCTGAAATCGAAGATGGTGATTTTGAAAAAGGGCTACTTTTGCAGCTTGCAACATTGGGTGATCCGACCTGATAAATGCCACCTCTTAAAACCGAAAAGTGCGCCGAGAGCGCACTTTTTGTTTTCTGGTACCCAGTGAATTTCAACTTTTGCTTTCATCGTTCTGCTCAGCAAAAGTCATCGACACAGAATTCACGCAGTAGCGCTGTCCTGTTTCTGTCGGCCCATCATCAAACACATGACCTAGGTGGCTATCGCACGCTGCACAACGGATCTCTGTTCTCACCATCCCATGACTTTGGTCTTCAAGATAACGAACAGCACCATCTACGGCCAAATCAAAGCTTGGCCAGCCGCAGCCAGAATCAAATTTTGTACTCGAATCAAATAAAAGAGCATCACAACAGACGCAGTGATATGTTCCTTTCTTATGATTGTGTAATAAAGCACCAGTATATGGCGCTTCCGTATGCCCCAGACGGCAGACCTTATATGCCTCTTCAGACAGAGACGCTTTCCACTTATTATCTGATGTCATGACTTCCTCTTTTGCGGGAAATTTCGCTTTCCGGCAAGCCGGAAATTGGCAAAAGATTTTTACCTGCTTATCACCCTAAGTACCACCCCGGATAATAAGCTTCGCCTGTCAGGTCACAGCTTCAGTGGCTAGATGACTTTTGTCTCATCAACAATGGCTTACGCCCAGCGCAGGCAAACTCGTTTTCGATTCTCAGTTTTCGCACTTACCGAACAGCATATTGTCACCATACTTGTTTAGCGAAGCAGATATGCGCCTTAAAGAGTATGACAGATGGCGTTGTACAAATATCAAGCTAGGGTGTTTTACGGGAATATCTCAAATATTTTGTAGCACATTCAAATATTGTTTGGGCGATGTAAAAATAATCCGTACTAATTTTTGACTTTAAGCAATTTAGATGGGTTTTTTGCTTGCATGGGTGGTACCGATTCTGTAATTTTACTACCAATTTCCTTTCACTAGATATTAAGTTGTGGAGCAACATAATGACTATCAAAGTAGGTATTAACGGTTTTGGCCGTATCGGCCGTTTCGTTTTCCGTGCATCTGTTGAGCGTAACGACATCGAAGTTGTAGCAATCAACGACCTGATCGACGTTGACTACATGGCGTACATGCTGAAGTACGATTCAACTCATGGTCGCTTCAACGGTACTGTTGAAGTTGTAGACGGTAACCTGGTTGTTAACGGTAAGACTGTACGTGTAACAGCTGAGCGTAACCCAACTGAACTTCAGTGGGACGCAGTAGGCGTTGACGTTGTTGCTGAAGCTACTGGTATCTTCCTGACTGACGAAACTGCTCGTCAGCACATCACTGCTGGTGCGAAGAAAGTTGTTCTGACTGGTCCATCTAAAGACGCAACTCCAATGTTCGTTATGGGTGTTAACCAAGAGACTTACGCAGGTCAAGACATCGTTTCAAACGCTTCTTGTACTACTAACTGTCTTGCGCCAATCGCGAAAGTACTGAACGACAAGTGGGGCATCGAGTCTGGCCTGATGACTACTGTTCACGCGACTACTGCAACTCAGAAAACTGTTGACGGTCCTTCCGTGAAAGACTGGCGTGGCGGTCGTGGTGCTTCTCAGAACATCATCCCATCATCAACTGGTGCAGCTAAAGCAGTTGGCGTAGTTCTTCCAGAACTGAACGGCAAACTGACTGGTATGGCTTTCCGCGTACCAACTGCAAACGTTTCTGTTGTTGACCTGACTGTTAACCTGAAAGAAGCTGCTTCTTACGCAGAAATCTGTGCGGCAATGAAAGCTGCTTCAGAAGGCGAGATGGCTGGCATTCTGGGTTACACTGAAGACGAAGTTGTTTCTCAAGACTTCATCGGTGAAGTTCAAACTTCAGTATTCGACGCGAAAGCTGGTGTTGCTCTGACTGACAAATTCGTTAAAGTTGTATCTTGGTACGACAACGAAATCGGTTACTCAAACAAAGTTCTGGACCTGATTGCTCACATCTCTAAGTAATCATTCCGGATTGCCGATAAGGCATGAGTGACAAAAAGGCGGCTGATGGCCGCCTTTTTTGTACCTGAATTTTTGTAGCTAATTTTCAAAAGGCACCTTCATGGACGTTAAGCAGCTCCCTACCCTTGCTGTTCTCTCTGACTATGTCACCGTCTGCGAACTGGACGGTATTAAAGTTGTTCGTGTTATTCATCCAAAAGCCACTGCCGCTGTTTCACTGTTTGGCGGTCACGTGCTCAGCTTCACGCCAACCGGCAAAAAAGAAACCATCTGGATGAGCGAAAAGGCGGATTTTACCGGTAACAAAGCCATTCGTGGCGGTGTACCTGTCTGCTGGCCTTGGTTTGGCAAAGCTGCAGAGCCTTCACATGGGTTTGCACGAACCAGCGAATGGAAACTGAACAACCATCGAGAAAACGAACAAGGCGTAATCATCAGCCTGACGTTGTCAGACAACGCAGAAACCCGCGCGATTTGGCCTCATTCATTCCATGCAGAAATTTTGGTGGAAGTCGGTGACACACTCAAAGTCAGTTTGATCTCAGCCAATACCGGCGAGCGGGCAATGCAAATCGGTGGTGCGCTCCACTCTTACTTCAACATTGGTGATATCCATCAAACCTCAGTGTCTGAGCTAGGCAACGAGTACATTGAAGCAGGTGAGCGTAAGCCAAGCTCGGGTAGCGCGACGTTCGAAAGCGAAGTTGACCGAATCTACACACAGGCAGCTAAGACTGTCGTCATCGAAGATGCAGCCAATCATCGTCGTATCGCTGTAGAGAACTCAGGTAACAATGGTGTGGTAGTCTGGAACCCATGGCAAGCACTGGCCGAAGGCATGGCTGATATGGAAAACGACGGATTTTTGACCATGGTTTGTGCAGAATCCGCTGTGTACGACAGAAGCGTGACGCTGCAGCCGAGTGAAAAACATACGCTTTCAACGGAAGTAATTTGTAAATAAATCTTTAACTAACAGTGATTTCATCAAAGCCGGAACCTTAATGTTCCGGCTTTTTCGTTTTCTGGCACGTGCAATGCAAGTTGAAAGAGTCCGTCATGATACCAAGCCAAACATGGCGAAACGCGCTGTTTGGGAAGTCTTAAGTGTGACGGAAGTTAGAAACCCACAAAAAGGCGTCTCTTTAGTGAGAATCCTCTATTGGGAAGGGATCGATAGAAGAATTCCCTGTGTATATACGGCAGAGTAGAGATGTTAACACATTCATATCGTGATGGGCTGAATACAAGGCCTTATCACAAAAGGGAAAAATATTGAAAAAACAAGCAATTCAACCAAGCAAATTGATCAGTTGCTACTAGTCTTAAAAGAGTGAGGATATGAAAGCAACTGCGCCGATATCCTTTCTAATTGATAACAGCACGATTTTAGGGGGCAGGACCATGAGTATTTTCGACCACTATCGTCAGCGCTACGAAGAAGCAAAAGACGAAGAGCTGAGCCTTCAAGAGTTTCTGGACCTTTGCCGGGAGGACCGCAGCGCATACGCAAACGCGGCTGAAAGGCTGTTAATGGCCATAGGCGAACCTGAAATGATCGACACCGCGCTTGATCCTCGCTTGAGCCGACTTTTCTCAAACCGCGTGATCTCTCGCTACAAAACGTTTGAAGATTTTTATGGCATGGAAGATGCCATCGAGCAAATCGTTTCCTACCTCAAGCATGCTGCTCAAGGTTTGGAAGAGCGCAAACAGATCCTCTACTTACTTGGCCCAGTGGGCGGTGGTAAGTCTTCACTGGCTGAAAAACTCAAAAGTCTGATGCAGAAAGTGCCAGTTTACGTGCTGACTGCAAACGGCGAACGCAGCCCAACCAACGATCATCCTTTCTGTCTGTTTGATGCTGCGGAAGACGGCGCCTTGCTGGAAAGTGAATACGGCGTACCTCAACGATACCTTCGCACCATCATGTCACCTTGGATTGCCAAACGTCTGCATGAATTCGGCGGTGACATTACCAAGTTTAAGGTCGTCAAAGTCCGTCCATCTATTCTGGACCAGGTTGCTGTCGCGAAGACAGAGCCAGGTGATGAAAACAACCAAGACATCTCGTCACTAGTTGGTAAAGTCGATATCCGACAACTCGAGCACTTCGCTCAAGACGACCCAGATGCATACAGCTACTCAGGTGCGCTGTGTAAAGCTAACCAGGGTCTGATGGAATTCGTTGAGATGTTCAAAGCACCTATCAAAGTGCTTCACCCGCTGCTGACAGCGACGCAGGAAGGTAACTACAACGGAACTGAAGGTCTCTCTGCCCTGCCGTTTGATGGCATGATCCTAGCTCACTCGAATGAGTCTGAGTGGCAGACCTTCCGCAACAACAAAAACAACGAGGCATTCCTTGACCGTGTTTACATCGTGAAAGTGCC
Source organism: Grimontia kaedaensis (assembly GCF_023746615.1). Lineage (NCBI taxonomy): Bacteria > Pseudomonadati > Pseudomonadota > Gammaproteobacteria > Vibrionales > Vibrionaceae > Grimontia > Grimontia kaedaensis. The sequence continues at coordinate 2,694,634 of NZ_CP082275.1, forward strand.
TTACTGCCTGCGTGTCTCTGAAGAAATAAAAATCTACGACAAACTGTTAGAAGGCAGTGAGCTGTCGAATGCGCCTTGTTCACCTAGCACGCTCGACATTCTTGCCCGCTTCAGTGTGCTTTCCCGCCTGAAAGAGCCGGAAAATTCCAGCATCTTCTCGAAAATGCGTGTTTATGACGGTGAAACACTGAAAGACACGGATCCAAAAGCCAAGTCTTATCAGGAATACCGAGACTACGCAGGCGTCGACGAAGGCATGAATGGTCTGTCTACCCGCTTCGCGTTCAAGATCCTTTCCCGCGTATTCAACTTCGACCATTCCGAAGTGGCGGCAAACCCTGTTCACCTGTTCTACGTGCTTGAACAGCAAATTGAGCGTGAGCAGTTCCCGCAGGAAATAGCGGAGAAGTACCTGGAAAACCTGAAGGGCTACCTGATTCCTAAGTACGTCGAGTTTATCGGCAAGGAAATTCAGACTGCCTACCTAGAGTCTTACTCCGAGTATGGCCAGAATATCTTTGACCGTTACGTGACCTATGCAGACTTCTGGATTCAGGATCAGGAGTACCGCGACCCAGATACTGGCCAACTGTTCGACCGCTCTGCGCTCAACAGTGAACTGGAGAAAATCGAGAAGCCTGCAGGTATTAGTAATCCTAAAGACTTCCGTAATGAAATCGTGAACTTTGTCCTTCGTGCACGCGCTAACAATGAAGGTAAGAACCCGGTTTGGACCAGCTACGAGAAACTTCGCACTGTGATTGAGAAGAAAATGTTCTCGAATACCGAAGAGCTGCTGCCGGTCATTTCCTTCAATGCGAAAACGTCGACCGAAGAACAGAAGAAACACGACGACTTTGTCGCCCGTATGATGGAAAAAGGATATACCCGCAAACAAGTTCGCTTGCTGTCTGAGTGGTACTTGCGTGTGCGTAAATCCTCGTAAGTCTGTCTAGGGATGTATTGAAATTACGGGGGGCTTATGGCGCATTTTATTGATCGAAGGCTCAACGGGAAAAACAAAAGCACGGTGAACCGTCAGCGTTTCCTGCGACGTCACAAGCGACAAATTAAAGAGTCTATTGCTGATGCCGTGAATAAACGTTCCATCACTGATGTGGATAGTGGCGAAAGCGTTACTATCCCTTCCCGAGACATTCGAGAGCCAGTATTCCGACAAGGCAAAGGCGGACAGCGTGATGCTGTCCACCCTGGCAACGACCAATTTATCCCCGGCGACCGCATAGAGCGCCCACCAGGCGGTGGGCAAGGCGGCGGTGCTGGTGAGGGTCAGGCAAGTCCAGATGGTGAAGGTCAGGATGATTTTGTATTCCAGATTTCGAAAGACGAATATCTGGACTTACTGTTCGAAGATCTGGAACTGCCAAACCTTCAGAAGAACCAGATGAACAAGCTGGTTGAATGGAAAACTCATCGTTCTGGTTTTAAAGCCACCGGTGTTCCCGCCAACATTGCGATTGTGCGCTCGCTCCAGAACTCTTTGGCACGCCGTACTGCTATGTCAGCAGGAAAACGACGAAAGCTTCGTGAACTGGAAGCAGAACTTGAAGCGCTAAAAAGCACTGAGCCTGGACAGCCACTCGAAGAGAAACGTATCCAGGAAGAAATTGATGAGCTGAAGGCGAAGATCGCTGCAGTACCTTTCATCGATACCTTCGACCTGCGATATAAAAACTACGAGAAGCGTCCACAGCCTAGCAGCCAGGCGGTGATGTTCTGCTTGATGGATGTGTCAGGTTCGATGGACCAAGCCACAAAGGACATCGCCAAGCGCTTCTACATTCTGCTTTATCTCTTCCTCACCCGAACCTACAAGAACGTGGAAGTGGTGTTTATCCGCCACCACACACAGGCGAAAGAAGTGGATGAGCATGAGTTTTTCTACTCACAGGAAACTGGCGGCACCATAGTGTCCAGTGCACTTCGACTGATGAACGACATCGTGAAAGATCGCTATCCGTCTAATGAGTGGAATGTTTATGCCGCACAAGCATCAGATGGTGACAACTGGGCGGATGATTCACCGGGCTGTCGCGAGTTGTTAGAAAGACAGCTGCTGCCTGTTTCACGGTACTACGCCTACATTGAAATCACCCGTCGAGCCCACCAAACACTGTGGCGCGAGTATGAAGCGGTGGCAGAAAGTTACGAAAACTTCGCCATGCAGAACATTCGCTCTGCCGACGACATTTTCCCAGTCTTCCGGGAGTTGTTTAAGAAACAGGTGAGCTAATCCCTCACCTCTTTTTCCGGGATAGAGATCCAAGGAGGACGCTATGGCAGTCGCAGCAAAAAAGAAAAAGAAGACGCTCAGTGATGGTCCTGACTGGACGTTTGAGCTGCTAGAAAACTACCACACAGAAATCAAACGTGTGGCAGCACACTATCGCCTCGACACCTATGTGAACCAAATTGAAATAATCACTGCCGAACAAATGATGGACGCCTACTCCAGCGTAGGTATGCCTATCAATTATAACCACTGGTCTTTCGGCAAAAAATTCATCGAAACTGAACGCGGTTACAAGCATGGCCACATGGGTCTTGCCTATGAAATCGTGATTAACTCCGACCCTTGTATCGCCTACTTGATGGAAGAAAATACCATCACTATGCAAGCTCTGGTAATGGCGCACGCTTGCTACGGACACAACTCGTTTTTCAAAGGTAACTACCTATTCCAAACCTGGACAGACGCAGGCTCAATTATCGATTATCTGCTGTTTGCCAAAAACTACATCAGCGAATGTGAAGAAAAATACGGTGTCGATGAAGTCGAAAAGCTACTCGACTCCTGCCATGCGCTGATGAACTATGGTGTAGATCGCTATAAGCGCCCGCAAAAGATTTCGATTGCGGAGGAAGTTGCGCGCCAAAAGTCTCGCGAGGATTATCTGCAAAGCCAAGTGAATGCGCTTTGGCGCACCATTCCAACCAGTGAAAAGGTACGTGAAAAAACCGTAGACCGGTTTCCATCAGAGCCCCAGGAAAATATCCTCTACTTCTTTGAGAAGCACGCACCACTATTGGAGTCTTGGCAGCGTGAAGTGATACGTATCGTCAGAAAAGTCAGCCAGTATTTCTACCCGCAAAAGCAAACGCAGGTGATGAACGAGGGCTGGGCAACGTTCTGGCACTACACCATTCTCAATCATCTTTATGATGAAGGTCTGGTGACTGACCGTTTCATAATGGAGTTCCTGCACAGCCACACTAATGTGGTTGCACAACCTCCGTATAACAGCCGTTTTTACAATGGTATCAATCCGTATGCGCTTGGTTTTGCAATGTTTCAGGATATTCGCCGTATCTGTGAAGACCCAACTGATGAAGACAAATACTGGTTCCCTGAAATCGCAGGCAGTGACTGGTTGGAAACCTTACATTTCGCGATGCAGAACTTTAAGGACGAGAGCTTTATCAGCCAGTTCCTGTCACCCAAAGTGATGCGAGACATGAAGTTCTTTGCCATCAATGACGATGACAGACAAAACTTCATTGAAGTGACCAGCATCCACAATGAGGAAGGTTACCGCCAGATCCGTGAGAAGCTGTCGGCGCAATACAACCTCAGTAACCACGAACCCAATATTCAGGTGTTCGATGTAGATTTACGTGGCAACCGCTCGCTGACCTTGCGTTACGTGCCACATAACCGCATCCCGCTGAACGATTCCTACGAAGAAGTGCTCAAGCACGTTCACCGTTTATGGGGTTTTGAAGTCGTTCTGGAAGAAGAGCTTCCGGACGGTAAGAGCAAGATTATTTCTACGTGCCCGAAGCGCCCTCAGTTTGACCCCGACCTGATACCGGGAAGCTAAGCCAACAGGCACAAAAAAACCGCCCCTGCTGGCGGTTTTTCTTTTTAGAGAGGAGGGAAAATTACGCTTCTTCCTGCTCCATCAATTTTGCAATGGTGTCACGGTTAGAGAACCAAATCGCACCACTCTCACGGCCATACTGCTTAATACGGTCAGCTACGTCCAAATGACGACCTTCATTGGTGATAACCAGTAAATCGCGATAAAACTGAATCGCCAGTTCACAAGCACGCTTGTCCATGAAGTAGTAGCCACCAACACGGGAGTAGATTTTACGCATGCCGTTCATGGTCAATACATAAACTTTGTTCCCGGAGCGTTGTGCCATGCCCTGAAACAACATGTAGTCGAAGTGGTTAAATGCACGACCGCGGCAAACCGCTTCACAAGTTTCCAAATCAGTTTTGCCAAAGGTATCGTAAATTTTCTTCACATCCTGCTGAATCGCATCTTTCTCTTCAGCAGCTTCAATGAAATTTGCAAAGCTATCGCTCGCCAGCAAAGCCTCACAACGGCCAATCACTTTTTCAATCAGGTCAGCACACACTCGTGGGTCGTTTTTCACTGCGTAACGCATGTATACGCCACTGATGTCGGTACGCGCAGACAGTAGGTTTTCCAACACACCATGAACGTCTTCACCTTCAAGGGTGACTAGCGTATCTAGGATGTTGAGACCAGAGGTATTCATGTAGTCATTCACACGTGTTGGCTTTCCGTGTTGGATGGTCAGCCAGCCATCACGAGCCAGGCGCTGAAGCACCTCTCGAAGGGTAGTACGTGTGACACCAATCAGTTCTGACAACTCGCGCTCTGCGGGAAGAATTGAGCCTTGAGGAAAATGATTATTCCAAATGCTCTCGATAATATATTTCTCAGCAAAAGTTGCCGGGCTATCCGCCTTAATAACCATTTAGTGTTGTTTCCAAGTTGCTTCTTATCTTGATTAATAACTCATCATACCACTTATCATCACAACCTAGAAACCTATCAAGGGTATCGTTTGCGCCCATTTGACCGCGATTTGACGGGCGTACATCACAGTTAATTAAATTTTCATCTGACTTGAACAGTGGCTTTTCCTAGTTTCATAACCACAACATGCACTTTTATGTGCGTTTTAAACCACAATAACTGACCAGCTACCAATTTTTCCACCTCTTCACACGCGACATTGATTAAAAGAAAGACGATTGTTTTCTGCTACGCGTTATCCTTGATCACCATCACTGTATACAAGCATTCCCATGCATAGAATAACGGCGCCCAAATGTTACAGGATATTTCAAAACCCCAGGGTTGAAGTCGCGTTTTTTCGTAACATACTCCAGTAATTTAATTAACATGCAAAGGATTGTTGACTGTTTGAAAAGTCGCTGTATTGTGTGCTCCGAGTTTGCCTATGCGATAGGTTTCAGCGGTGCTTTTCGTCGACTTATCGGCGTTTAAGGGTCAGATTCCAGTCATTTCAACAAAATTTGAAATTATGTAATTTTGCCGCCCCCTCTCGCAACAGAGCGTTTACATCTTCATTTCAAGCCTCCAAAGATACTTGCTGATATAAGAAACAGAGACATAAACATGGCCATTACGCTAAGGAATGCTTTCATCAAGAACTTTCTCGGTAAGGCGCCCGACTGGTACAAAGCGGCGATTATTGCGTTCTTGATTATCAACCCAATTGTTTTCGCTATCGATCCGTTTATCGCGGGTTGGTTGCTTGTGGTGGAATTTATTTTCACTCTGGCGATGGCGCTTAAATGTTACCCACTCCAACCAGGCGGCTTGCTCGCTATCGAAGCCGTAGCAATAGGCATGACGAGCCCGGCAACTGTCAAGCATGAGCTGGTTGCCAACTTCGAAGTACTACTGCTCCTCATCTTTATGGTGGCAGGTATCTACTTCATGAAGCAGCTACTGCTGTTCATATTTACCAAAATCCTGCTCGGTATTCAGTCGAAAACTCTGTTATCTCTGGCTTTCTGTTCTGCAGCAGCATTACTTTCTGCATTCCTTGATGCGCTGACAGTTATTGCCGTGGTTATCAGTGTGGCTGTTGGTTTCTACTCCATCTACCACCGTGTTGCTTCAGGTAAAGACTTCCAATCAAGCCATGACCATACTTCAGACGAATCTGTTCGCGATGATCTAAGCCGTGATGACCTTGAGAACTACCGTGCATTCCTGCGTAGCCTGCTGATGCATGCTGGTGTCGGTACCGCACTGGGTGGTGTAATGACCATGGTTGGTGAACCTCAAAACCTAATCATAGCTGAAAAAGCGGGTTGGCAATTTGGTGAGTTCATCGTTCGAATGTTGCCTGTTACCTTGCCGGTTCTATTCTGTGGCTTGGCCACTTGTGCATTTGTCGAAAAGTTTGGCTTGTTTGATTACGGTGCGAAACTGCCTGAAAACGTTCGCCAAATCTTGGTTGAATTTAACAACGCTGAGCGTGCTAAACGAACAAACTATGACGTAGCAAAGCTGGTAGTGCAGGCGCTGATCGCTGTATGGCTGGTGATTGCACTGGCGATGCATCTGGCTGCAGTAGGCCTTATAGGTCTAAGCGTGATTATTCTGGCGACGTCTTTCACAGGTGTTATCGACGAGCACCACATTGGTAAAGCATTCGAAGAGGCTCTGCCATTTACTGCCCTGCTTGCGGTTTTCTTCTCAGTGGTTGCGGTTATCGTTGACCAAGGGCTTTTCACACCTGTCATCAGCGCCGTACTGGAACTGGAAGGCGGCGCGCAGCTCACCATGTTCTATATTGCGAACGGATTGCTTTCCATGGTGTCAGATAACGTGTTCGTAGGTACGGTTTATATCAATGAAGTGAAAGCGGCACTGATGGATGGCATCGTCACTCGTGAACAATTCGAACTTCTTGCTGTCGCAATCAATACAGGTACTAACCTTCCGTCGGTAGCAACACCAAACGGTCAGGCGGCGTTCCTGTTCTTGCTGACATCAACGCTGGCACCGTTACTGCGCTTGTCGTACGGGAAGATGGTTTACATGGCACTGCCATACACCGTCGTGATGGGTCTGGTAGGTCTCGCAGGTATCGAATTGCTGCTGCTTCCAATGACGGAATGGTTCTATGAAGCGGGTTGGATCACACTTGGCACTGTTGAAGCGGCTGGTGCAGTGAGTACTGGTCACTAAAGGTTGCTTTTCAACCGGTTACATCTTTGAATAACAAAGTCCCGCCTTCGGTGGGGCTTTGTCTTTTACAACGGATTCGTATTATATGTTGTCGTATTTCAACGAAATATCCCGTGGTCGCGGCGCTTGGTTTCTGCTGATGCTGTCGGGTTTAATCCTCGAAGGCTGTGCGCTGTTTTTCCAACACGTGATGGACTTGGCTCCTTGCGTCATGTGTATCTACGAGCGTGTTGCCATGCTGGGTGTGGTGGGGGCGGGGCTCATCGGTATGATTGCTCCGCAAAATTCACTGGTACGCTGGTCAGGACTGATTGCCTGGGGTGTTGCGGCGGGTTGGGGCCTTAAACTATCCATCGAACATGTTGGCTACCAATTCCCGGATCCGAACGACCTGTTTGGTGCGACCTGCGATATCTTTGTTTCTTTCCCTTCATGGGCGCCATTGAACCAATGGGTTCCATGGATGTTTGAAGCCAGCGGCGATTGCAGCAAGATTGTTTGGCAATTCCTGACACTGTCTATGCCTCAATGGCTGGTCGTCATTTTCGCAGCAATGCTGGTTGTGTTGGCAGTTGTTGTGTTATCTCAGCTGTTCGGCAAGCGCGAGCGCCGCCTCTTCTAGTTGAGACCATCGCGTCGATAGAATCATAAAAAATCCCAGCCTTGGCTGGGATTTTTGTTATTTGCTTTTCAGTAGCGCTACCAAGGGCTTATCTGCATCACTGAAGATATAATCGTCCAACTCAGATTGGCTTACCCATGCCTTTGCCTGATGGCAATGCAGGGTCAACTCACCGTCCACCAGCTTACAGCGGTAGCTTTTGAGTAGTATCGACTTGGCTGCATAATGGTGGAGTGTTTCAGTGAGATACTCACCAACCTCTACCTTAATGGACAACTCTTCCAATAGTTCTCTGGCTAAAGCCTCTGGCTCAGTTTCTCCGTGCTCCACTTTGCCACCAGGAAACTCCCAAAGACCGCCTTCATGGTCAAAGCGCTGGGTAATGAGAATGCTATCACCGTCAGTGAGTACACCAGCGACAACCAATATTGGAGAAGTCGTCATCACTTACCGCAGCACTTTTTGAATTTCTTTCCGCTGCCACAAGGGCATGGGTCATTACGACCAACAGTTTTGTACGGATTCACTGCACGAGCACCGGAACCCTGCTGCACTTCATCCGCCGCCAGCGCCACTTCGTTAATCATCAGAGGTAGTTGCTGGTAGTACTTTTCTGGCGATGGCAGTGCCGCCAGCCCTGCTTCTTTCATCTGATCCAGCGTGCCTTGTTCATCATGCAAGAACAGCATGGTGGTCATCAGTGCCGAAAGCATGCGTCGGCTACCATCAGACACTTTGATCTCCTGCCATGCCGGTTCAATATGAGGCCAAACCGCAAGAAAGCCTTCGGCAAAAGCCTGATGATTTTCATTTCGTGATGCGTCGAGTGACAACTCTACAGGCAGTTCGTAGGTGTGTTTCATCAGTGCCACATACTGCTGCTCAAATCGCAGCATCACCGCCTTCTTCTGCTCAGTGGTGATTGGCTCTAAATCGTCTTCGTCCATTCCACCTGTCACCAGAATAGGCAACCAGCTATTTTCAGGATCCAAAGGTGCCGGAGACAGGTTAGCAGCCAAAAGCGCACCTTCAATAAAAGTGGCTGGCATACCTTCCCAGTCACTTTGTAATTCGACCATCGACGTCATTGTGGTTCTCTAAAGATGTAAAAAACGGATCATAACCCAAAACGCCCGTCAACGCTGATTTTCGACTTCTCCTTATGAAAACAAGGTCATTTTCTCACGACCAGAACTACGCGATAAATCGAATAAATGGCCTAAGACACTGAATCATTTTGCGCAAACCGTGCTAGTCTTAGCCGCAGTTGATTCTTGAGGACTTTCAGTCAGTGCCATCGTCTCGAAGTGTCATTATCGCTGGGGCAACCGGGTTGGTAGGTGACGAGTTATTACATCAATTATTGGGAGATCCTGATATCTCCCATATCCACGTTGTAACGCGACGCCCGGTTGCTGTGGTTTCTGACAAAATCATCATTCATCAAAGCCCAGATCTCTCTGTCACTCATTGGCAACCTCAGTGGCAAGTGCCACTTCAAGGGTATATTTCCTTAGGTACAACCAAGAAGCAGGCAGGGTCGAAAGCGGTACTAGAAGAGGTGGATTACCACCTTGTGGTCAAAGTGGCACGTATGATGGCAGTGGTCGGCGTTAAGCATCTGGCCGTGGTTTCCAGTATGTTGGCTCACCCTTGGTCACCATCCCATTACCTGCGCTGCAAAGGTAAAATGGAGCGTGCACTTTCAGAGATGGGGTATGAACGCCTTTTGGTGGCACGTCCCGGACCTTTGGTTGGGGAGCGTGAAGAGCCTAGAAAGGATGAACAATTCCTGCAGCGGATCATGCCTCTATTTACCCCTTTCCTCGCTGGCCCATTAGCAGATTTTGAACCTGTGGAAGCGGTGCGTGTTGCGCGCGCGATGATTGCAGCACTTTCCGAACAAAACTGGCCGGGTCGAATTGATCACCGTATTATGCCGGGCCGGGTGTTGAATCAGTACTAGATTTCGGAACAGAGAATCCAAAGAGAAAAGGCAGACCGAAGTCTGCCTTTCTCATGTTTCTTGAAGTCAATTTCTAAGCAAAGCTCTCAACAGCAGCCTGACTCTTCACACTGTTGAGCGTGCTGATGATTTCCCCCAGAATTTGTTGTTTATCTTTAAGCTGGCGAATACGCACAAACAGCTCTTTCGCTTCTGGATATTCCGCCTGCAGATAACGGAACCATTGTTTTACGCGATTTGGGTAGTACATGCCCTTATCACCACGGATTTCAAATTCTGAATAGCGCACTAAAAGGTTCAAGACTTGATGCCAAGACATCGGTGCGGTACCGGTTTTAATATGTGCCGCGAGGTTTGGCATATTCAGCGCACCGCGGCAAACCATCAAGGTTTCACATCCCGACACTTCCGCACATTTTAGCGCGTCATCTCGACACCAAATATCACCATTGGCAATCACAGGAATAGACAAGTTCTTTGCCAAATCGCCAATCAAATCCCAGCGAATAGTCCCCGCCTTATAAGCATCTGCTTTGCTGCGACCATGAACGACAATTTCACTGGCCCCACCAGATTGCACCGCATCAGCAATTTCACGATAGGCAGAGACATCATCAAAGCCCAGACGCACTTTGGCGCTGACGACTTGATCGGAAGGCACTGCATCACGCACTGCTTTCACCACCTCATACATCAGCTCAGGTTCTTTCAGAAGAGCCGCCCCACCTTTGTTGCCGTTTACCGTCTTGGATGGGCATCCAAAGTTAATATCAACCCCAGACGAGCCAAGTTCCGCCACCAGTGCGGCGTTTTCACCCATGTATTGCGGAGACTGACCTAACAGTTGCACGCGCACTGGGGTGCCGGAAGACGTTTTACCGCCGTTTTCCAGCTCAGGACTTAGCTTGTAGTAGACGCGGGGAGGCAGTTTCGCATCGACGACACGCACAAATTCGGTCACGCAAAGATCGTAAGGGTTAATCTCAGTCAGCATTTGACGCATCAAAGGGTCAAGCACGCCCTCCATTGGGCCCAAGGTCAATTTCATAGCGGAATCGCTCTATTGATGGCGAGCGTATGAAATATAGTGGGGGGATTACTCAAAGACAGCCTCAATGTTATTGCGCACTTGGATCATCAGACACCATCGTATCCAAGTGACCTTGTAAACTGTCGCGCATCATATCAGTGAGGCTTGACGATGTGTAGCGAGATGCACCTCTTGTTCTAGAGTACAAAAAGATAGGGAGACCGTACAAAGCTATTTTTCAATGTTAAGTCTCCGAAAAGTTGTACTTTCCATGCGTGTCTGCATGAAACTGTCTTGTGGGGAGGTTTGCTCTGCATGCCAGCTATTCAAGGTCATTGTATCTTTTCCAGACTCAAGCATGCCTGACAAAGAGAAAGCAGATTGCTCATCTGACTCATACCCAGATAGCGACAAGCTTTGCGCCATTCCCGGTTCGGCGTCGACGTCTATAAACCCAGTAAGCATCACTTCCGAATCCCCGCGTACCAGCCATGCTGACGTTGAGCCAGAAGCCCCTTTCACATGGTAAATATCAAGCAGTTGGCGCTGATCGAGACTGACCCACTTTCCAATGACAGGGCGTTCTTCAATGCTACACTCTTCAGGTAAGTCACTCATTACTGACTCAAGATCAACGTCCGCTGAGGACTTGTTAAAAATTAACTTATCAACGAAGTTGCCTTTCTGATAGCTGCCAAATGGTACGGAAACAACGATCACATTGGTTAGCGTTAGCTTGCCATCATGCTGAAGTTGCCCAACCATGGAGCCAGCCCAATGCCAGCTTTCATCTTTCTCTCCTTCAGCGATATTTTTCCAATAAATGGAGAGCGCCACAGATTGCCCCATCGTCTGAGTTGGGGCTTCGCCAGAGCAATGACCTACAAGTTGATAAACCCCTTTGGAGCCAGTGTGTGAGCTATACCGGCCAATGATCCTGTTCTCTATCGCGAGGAGTTCCATCTTGGATTGAAAATCATTGTGCCAAATTCCCGTTAATTGCTTATGCATTATTTTGCCTTTAGCTTATCAAATAGACTGGCGGGCTCTTTTTGCTTGGTCTGGATAATTTTTGACCCACCAGGCTTATTAAAAATCCATACGCCTTTAGGTACCAATTGACCGTCTGATGGCTCTTCGTACTCGTAAACCGTGTATAAGTGGTCCATCAATACAGAGCCCACCAATAACATGTCTTCCGCACCTTTCAGCCACTGAAACTGTGAGACCGATTGCCCTTTGTGCTGTCCTTCCTCAATGTCACGTCGATATACATCGCTGGTGATTTCCAATAACCCATATTCGTCATCCGCACTGTCGGTCAGAGAAATTGAAACCACAGGACTGCTCTCTGTCGTCTGTTCAAAGACCTTTTTCAGTACTGTTTTGTCTCCTTTGAACGCAGAAGAACCACTGTCTAAAGTAAAATATAGGTCTTCTCCAATAAGGTTATCACCAACGCTTATTGAGGCATTCTCGGAGCTCCAAAGGTAAGGGACTTCTTCCCGATAACGTGCCCACGGTAAAAAGAGGTACTCAAGCGACGTTGAATACGCATCATCGAGCAATCCAAAACTAACGGTTCCTCTCGCTGATTTGTCTTCGCTCATGTCGCTTAAAAAGCTGATAAATGGTCTCTTTTTACTGACGAACCCTTTATCCATAAGATCGAGCAAAAAGTGGGAGTGAGTAGGTTCCCCTTCATGAGATTGTGCCAGCCTGAAAGTACCAGACAGCTTATCGAGAGGAACTTCAGACACTTCGCCGCTAGGTAGCCCAATACCACCATCCCAGTCCAGCTCATCAAACTGTATGCCTGAATATTTTTTGGACAAGTACAAAGATATGGATAAACAGGCGTCCAATTCCTTTTGAATTGGCATACAAAGTTTATCTCTGCCCTCTTCAACTTCCATGCTCCCCCACGGACCGAAATCAACCGTTGTCCCAGTCTGATCAATCCATTCAAAGGTTGATGATTCAGAAAACATGAAGCGACCATTCGCATAATGTTGGCAGCCATCATCAGAACAAAGGCTAGATGTCACCCAGTTAAAGTTACTCCCTGTATCAAAACAGAATTTAAGCGTTTGTCCCGGCGTACCTATATTCAACTCGCAGAACCAGGGGGTTGCACCATTGTTTTGGAAAGGTCCTTTTTGGAGTGGCAAGGAGAAACCATCAGTTTTTTTCCGTAGCATAGTTCTTTTCTTTTAGCGGCAAGAGGAGAAACGGCTGACTTTATTCCTGCCCGTTTTCTTCGAGTGGTACATCGCAGTATCGGCTCTTGCCATGATGCTTTTTATGTTGTCGTCTGAATCACGGACCTCAGTCACACCGATACTCACCGTCAGCTTTATACTTTTCTCTTCCGCTACGAAGCGACTGCTTTCTAGCGAAAGCCTTAGTTCCTCTGCTTTTTGGTAGGCAGATTCTATGCCTGAATGTAAAAGAATAATGGCAAACTCTTCACCGCCAATCCGCCCGAAAAAATCAGATCCCGTCAGTTTTTCATTCAATAAGTTAACCGTGAACTGAATTGCCTCATCTCCGCAATAATGGCCAAGCGAATCATTAATTTGCTTAAAGTGATCAATGTCGAGCATAAGCAAAGCGAAGGGAGTACGGTCGGTTTGAAACTGTTTCAGTGCGCCTCGCAGTCTTTCAGTAAAAGCGCGCCTGTTCGCGATACCAGTGAGATCATCCGTTTCCGACAGTTCTTTTAGACGTTTTTCCAAGAGGTGACGCTCAGTAATATTTTTCGCTATCCACACAACGGTGCGCTCGCCATTTTCAATCAGTGGAATAGGTTTAATGGTGGCTTCAAACCAGATCTGTTCAGGTGCGATAACATCGTCAGGTAGGTCGATCATGTTATCGGTATCAAACTTATACGAGGCGAGTTGTACCTGATTCGTTTCAAGCGCTTTTTTGATATACGAATGAAACGTTTCGGCCATTTCAGCCGGAGCGACGTCATATAGCGATGAGCCGATGAACTGCTTACAGTCAAAGCCAGTGGCGTTATCTTCTCCACCGTAAACGTCGATATATATCCCAGATTCGGAGAAGATAAACGTATGCTCTGGCAAGGAGTCCAAAACCGTGTAATAGCGGTCCTTCAATTCCATCTGATGGCCTGGCTTGTATATTGTTTGATAATGAGAGTATCAATAAGTTAGAAACAGGAGATTCAAAGTCAATCAAGCACAGCTACTTACGATATATCACTCGCAAACATATCAGAAACTTATGAGTCAAAGTTTTTACAGCAGGCGGAGAAATACACCCAACAATCGAATGTCATAAAAATACCGCCTTGATAAAAGCGGTATTTCAAAGAGTAGCCATGGTTGCAAAAAAACGATTTAAAGCGCTATCTGCGCGAAGGATGATTGATGATGTGGTCTTCCCAATCAATCACGTCGATTTCGTAAACCACTTTCTCACGTACTGATTCGTTCGCAGCGTGCATCGCGTCTTTCGACCCGGTAATTAGCGGATGCCAGACTGGAAGTGGTTTGTCTTCTGCCAGCAAACGGTAAGCGCAGGTATCTGGCAGCCAGTAGAACTCTTCAATCTTCTCGCGGGAAAGCTTCAAACAGTCTTCGTCATAGCTAAAGCGGTTCGGGTAGTCTTTACATGAGCAGGTCTTGTCATCCAGCAGGCTGCAAGCGATGTTGGTGTAGTACAACTCCTCGGTATCTTCATCGATCAGTTTGTGAAGACAGCACTTACCGCAACCGTCGCACAGTGATTCCCACTCTGCGTCAGTCATTTCAGTCAGTGATTTTTGTTCCCAGAAAGGCGTTGTCATGCTTACCCGTACCTGCCAGTCAATCTTGATAAAGGCGCTCGTTATACCACCCATAGCAGAAACTGCAAGCTCAAGACGGAATCCCTGCTTTCAGCGGCTGTCAATCAAGGGCTTATGGGCGATGACTATCAACATTTTGCGTTTACTCAGCGTGAGTGATACTGTGCGCGCCCACTATTGGATTATAACCAAATAACCCGTTCATTGAGACCGAGAGATGACTGATACCGCTGTAAGCTGTCGTTTAGGTTGTGGTGCTTGCTGCATCGCGCCAAGCATTTCTTCGCCTATTCCAGGTATGCCCAATGGCAAACCGGCCGGGGTCCGTTGCATCCAATTGAATGAAGAGAATCTTTGTAAGATTTTCGGCCAGCCTGAGCGCCCTGCCGTGTGTGGGCAATTCAAAGCTGACCGGGATATTTGTGGAAGCACCAATCAATATGCGATTGACGTGCTCACAGAGTTAGAATCGTTAACTTAACCTCGTTCGGCGATCTCTTCAGCAGTCAGATCACGCACCACTTTGGCCGGGTTACCGACAGCAATCGTGTTATCTGGAATATCTTTTGTCACCACACTGCCCGCGCCAATGACGCAGTTCTTGCCAATCGTCACACCGGGCAGCACAATCACCCCGCCACCTAACCATGCATTGTCACCGACGGTAATGGGCAAGCCATATTCTTCCAAATCATAAACGCGGCGCTGAACATCCAGTGGGTGTGTTGCTGTCAAAAGTTGCACGTTGTTCGCCATCATCACGCGATTGCCTATGGTGACAGGCGCGACATCCAAAATCGTACAGTTGAAGTTCATAAAGACATTCTCACCAAAGGTCACATGAATTCCGTAATCACAGAAAAATGGCGGCTCGATATACACAGACTCCGGTGCGTTTGGTAACAAATCACGCTTGGCGGTTTTCCACTCATCACTTTCTGGCAGGCTTTGGTTAAAACGGCGCATCGCTTCCCGGCAGCGCATTTTATCTGCCACCAGCTCTTCATCACTCGCGCGATAAAGCTCACCACTTAGCATTTTTTGCTTCTCGGTTTTCATTTTTTGTCCTTTGTACCGACACTGTTATACAACCAAGCAACTTTAAGATGCCGGATTCAGCGAGCATCTTCAGAT
Source organism: Grimontia kaedaensis (assembly GCF_023746615.1). Classification (NCBI taxonomy): domain Bacteria; kingdom Pseudomonadati; phylum Pseudomonadota; class Gammaproteobacteria; order Vibrionales; family Vibrionaceae; genus Grimontia; species Grimontia kaedaensis. The sequence continues at coordinate 2,710,213 of NZ_CP082275.1, forward strand.
TGTTTGGGTATAGTTCAAACCGAACAGTAACTTATAGATAGGGCACAATGCTGAGATCCCGGTTCTTTTTCTTACTATTGGCAACGTTGTTAGTTGGGTGTGTCACGCCTCACCAACCTAGCCTTTTCAGCCAAAATGATGCGGTGTGCGAAAGTCACCTCTCTGCTTATTACAAGAATGTAGAACATGAGCGTGATTTCAAACTGCCGTACCATAAGGATGACCGCTTTCCCCATCTAGCTTTCGATCGGTTCAGTACTTCCTTTGTCAATGAGCTAAGTGATGCGCCTGCCAAGGCGCAGTGGCTCGCTTACGTCGCACAGAGAGGAAAAAAACAGTTGGAGACGGCATTGACACTCGTTCCCATCAGCGCCGCTGAGAATAATCTGATGATGCAGTGTCAGGAACAACTGGTTGAGGAGAGCATTGAGAACCCGAAGTTCTGGAGTGAGTTAGAGAAACATCCTCCTACCGTGCCGACAGCTTACGAACATTGGAAACGTGTATTAGGCGTTTATCCAGTCGCCAGCCTTGTCGCGGAAGGGCAGATTGAAGAGGAGCAGGAGCGCATAAAGGCGGATTTTGGTAGAACGCTCACACAACCTTTTCGTTATGGTGAACCCCCCTCACCTATGGCACAGCGTGAAGTTGCCAAAGTGCTATCAGAAGCGAGCAAATACTCATCCTTAAATTGGCCTTTGCTGACTGAATCTGAGTCTGCAGCACTACTTGATCGCTTTTCACCGTTCTTCTTGGTGGAGACCTTATCAGTGGACGATATTCCCGGTGCTTTGGCTTTTGAAAACCGGGTATTTATCGATACCCAAAAGCCTGTGCTCTATCGCGACGTGACCTATACGCGTTTTCATGGGAAAGTGTTGCCACAACTCAACTATGCTTTGTGGTTTCCCGCAAGAACCGCCAAAAGTGCCTTGGACCCCTATGCTGGAGAGTTTGATGCGGTAAACATCCGTATTACGCTGGGTGAAGATGGCAAACCGCTCATTCTGGACTCCATTCACCAGTGTGGCTGTTATCACATGGTGTATGCATTGAGTCCAACACTTCGGTTTTTAGAGCGTAATGATGAAAAACCAATCCAAAACTATCTATTCCCCAACACGGACGAGGGCCGTTTTGAAATCAGCCTCACGGCCGAAGAACACATGATAAACGCGGTTCATGTTATCGATAACATCGCGCCAGATATCGAGCTCCAAGCAGGGGCAAGCGGTGAAACACTAGTACTCTCTGACAGTCAGGGAAACAAGCACACGCCTTTTGATGAGTATGGCATTTTAAATGAAAGCCTTCGCGGTGAGCGCTGGTTCCTGTGGCCATTTGGCGTGCGCTCACCCGGCGCAATGAGACAACACGGACAGCATGCCATTGCCTTTATTGGAGAACGTCACTTTGATGATGCCTTCATCCTAGAAACCCTGTTAGATAGGCACTAACAAAAAAAGCGAGCTCAACGGCTCGCTTTTTCTCTTCACTTTTCAGTGATTAGTGAACATGGCCGTGTTCGATTTCTTCGGCAGTTGCTTCACGCACTTCGCGGATAACACCTTCAAATTGGAGTACGACACCCGCCAATGGATGGTTGCCGTCAATCGTCACTTCATCGCCTTCAATCGCGATAATAGTTACCTGAATGTTGCCCTGTGGACCCTGCGCGTTGAAGACCATGCCCACATCCAGTTCATCAACACCCTGGAAAACGCCACGCTCAACCACTTGAATCAACGCTTCATTGCGCTGGCCATATGCGTCATCTGGTTGGATTTGAACAGAAAACTCTTCGCCCTCTGCACGACCAGCCAATGCTTTTTCCAGACCAGGAATAATGTTTCCTGCACCGTGAAGATACGCTAAAGGATCTTGGCCTTCCGAAGTATCAATCAGCTGTCCTTCTTCATCTTTTACGGTGTAGTCGATTTTTACGACTTTGTTGTCTTCAATCATCTTGCCATCCTTTGTCGGCAGCGAATTTATGCTGATAACAGCGCACTCTCTGACTGTAACACAGTGTGCAATGCACTAAAAAAATCGGCCCAGTTGCAGCGTTTTGAATCCTAAAAACGTGAACTTAGGCCAATATCATTGATTTTAGTCGCTGGGATTTAACGCCACAGTGCCTTGATAGGGTAATCGCGGCCAAATCGATGCGCGATTTGTGCCTGAAGCAACTCAGCTGTCGCAATGGCATCAGTCAACGCATTATGTCCCTGATAGAAAGGCAGGTTATAACGTCGACGGCTGTCAGCAAGACGGATAGATGTCAGTGGTTTTCTCAGTAAGCAAGACCAGAATTTCTGGGAAGGTTTGCGGTAATACCAGGATTCAATCTCCAGAGTATCGACCACCGGAAACAACAAGGTTTCACCAAGCCGACTTTTGACCGCTGCTTCAATAAAGTCGCGCTCAATACGGCGGTAATGCACCACCACGATCTTTCCTTCCAGAGAAGCCAATACCTCTTCCAGAATGCGGCGTAAGTCCGGCGCATCACTCACGTCAGAGTGGGTAATGCCATGGAAAACCACGGAGTCATCTTCTAGCGGTCTTCTCGGCTTTACAATCCAATGCTTGGCTTCGCGGCAATGGATACGGTTAAGTGTAAACGGCACTAAACCGATGCTGACAATATCGTTTTTGCTGGGATCCAACCCGGTGGTTTCCAGATCAAGTGCGACGAACTCCACATCCGATACCGGAGTCTCCCCATCAACTACACCCGCCTCATAAAAACGCTTCAGAAGAGGCACCTTGGCTTTTTGCTTCAATCGCTCATTGAGCGTTGACCAATTAGGCCCCGCCTTGACGTCTTTTGTACCGTTTTTAGGTTCAAGAATTAACACAGCGTTTCCCTAATTACTGCGGTTAGGCTGGTAACGATATTTCAGGAACTTCTGAGCGTTACTCATGATCTGGAATGCATCCTTGAGGTTGCGGCGCTCAAATTCAGACAGATTTTCCGGCTCAATATTGTTATCCGGCTCAATTTCCTGTTCGACATCAATGGCCTGATGGCGAATTCGAACCATGGAAATGAATTCCATCGCATCGCGAATATCTTCACCACGCCCTTTTGGCAAAATACCCGCTTCGATAATGTCATCCAGACGCTCAAATGAGTTCTGGGAACGGGAGCCCACAGCCAACGCATGGACACGGATCAGGTCTGCCAATGGCGCAGTACCACGACGTTTCAGGTTCATTGAGTTCTTGTGGCGGCCATCCTGCTCCATCACAAAGCTTTTAAAGAAACCCAGTGGTGGCGTGCGGTTCAGAGCATTGCGAGCCATACAGGCCAAGAATCGATTGTTTCGTTTTGCACGGCGAGAAACGAAAGCCTTTAGCGTTTCCGCCCAGTTCGTCGCGCCGTAAACGCCATCCAGATCGAAGAAGATATTGCTGTTCAGTAATGACTGAGGGTTTGGCTGATCAATCCAGTCTGCGAACGTTTCTTCCCACTCGGCACGGGTCTTACGCCACTCCGGATTGGTCGCCATGATATTGCCGGTACAATAGCTGTAACCACATTGTGCAAGGCCATCACTCACGAACTTTGCCAAGTTTACGAAGTATTCTTCATGTTCCGCAGGATCGTATTTGTCATCCAGAATCAGTGCGTTGTCCTGATCGGTGACAATCAGTTGTTCGTCGCGCGCCATAGAACCAAGCGCGAGGAAACAATAACCCACAGGTGGTGGGCCATACTCTTCTTCATACAGTTCAAGAAGGCGTTGCTTGAAACTCCTGCCTATCACCGCCATTGCAGAACCAATCATATGTGAATTCGCGTCTTCCGAAACCATACGAGAGAAACAGGCTGGGACATCTTTCGACAACGCAGCCAGATCGTCGATGGTTTGCTGACGGAAAATGCTGCTCACGATAACCAGGCTGCTTTGGGATTCATAACGAACGATATCCGATAGCGCGACCACGCCCACAGGCTGCTGATTTTTCATGATGGGTAAGTGATGTAGGTTGTTACGAAGCATGGTCAGCATGGCTTCGAACACATAGGCATTATGATCAAGCGTGATGATTTGCGGAGTCAGAATCTCGGTGATCGGCGTGTCATAGGCCAAACCTGGTGCAACTACGCGGGAGCGTAAATCGCGGTCGGTAATAATGCCGGCAATGCGTTCCTGATCGACGCCTTCATCGTCCTCTTCTAAAGTCATCACAAGTAATGAAGACACACCTTCATCTGTCATGACTTGTGCTGCATGCCGAACGGAAGACTCACAATCCACGGTCACAGGATCACGCAAAATCAGGTTAGTGACTTTAGAGGTAGTGAGGTCGTTGCTGTCGCGATGGTTCTCCACCGCCTGACGCAAACGAGTGCCATCTTCCACTTCCATAAAGTCTGAGAAAGCTTCGTAACGTTCACTGAGATCATCAAAAACCGTATCGGGAATGAAATAGACCAGACTGTCTTCTATCGCTTTGGCCGGGAAACGAACTCGGCGATTCATCATCAAACCCCATTGCCCAAAGGTTCCTCCTTCAGACAAACGGTTGAATAGCTCCCCTTTACGGCGATAAATTTCAACCACACCACTTCTGACAATACACAGGTCCTGAATCGGCTGGCCGTATTCGTATATCTGGGTATCTGCACGGAAATAGGAGATTTCTACCTGCTTGGCGACTTCGTCCACTTCCTCTTCAGGCAGTTCATCAAACGGGGCATGTTGTTTGAGAAACGCTGCGATTTCTATTTGTTCCGCTTCCATTACTTCTCAATCTCTCAGTGAGCGTTCTTATTCGAATCACTCTAACTACAAACCAGACAAAACGGGGCAGACGTTGAGTGTCTGCCCCGTTTCAGTTAGCGATTGAATCACCTAGCTTCTCGGTTCAGACATCAAGCCTTTGATGACCGAGACACAGGCAACCAACAATACTATGGTGAACGGAAATCCGGTTGAGACCGCCATCGCCTGTAATGCAACGAGACCGCCACCCAGCAGAAGCACAATGGCAACCAACCCTTCAAACGTACACCAGAAAACTCGCTGTGGTACAGGTGCATCTACCTTACCACCAGCAGCGATAGTATCGATAACCAGCGAACCGGAATCTGATGAGGTCACAAAGAAAACCACCACCAGAACGATACCGATAAATGATGTAATCGACGCCAATGGCAATGCATCCAGCATTGCGAACAGCTGCAGCGGAAGCGCTGCTTCGGTGACTGCCGTATAGCCATCGTTCACCAGTTGGCTAATGGCAGTGCCGCCGAATGCGGTCATCCAAAGCACACATGCCAGTGAAGGGATCAGCAGTACGCAGACGATAAATTCACGTACCGAGCGACCGCGTGAAACACGCGCAATAAACATACCAACGAATGGGGACCATGAAATCCACCATGCCCAGTAGAATGCCGTCCAACCTTGCGAGAAGTTAGCGTCTTCCCGCCCAAACGGATTCGCCAGCGCAGGTAAATGTTCAACGTATGACGCGATATTGCCGAAGAAACCAGTGACAATAGCCAGCGTTGGGCCCATCACAATCACGAACAGAAGCAGCGCGATTGCCAGCATCATATTGATTTCAGACAAGCGCTTCACACCTGCATCCAGACCCGCCATGACAGACACCAACGCCAGTCCGGTAATGAAGATCACGAGGACAATTTCTGTGGTAGTACCCAGTGGAACACCAAACAGGAAGTTAAGACCTGCCGCTGCCTGAGACGCACCAAAGCCAAGAGAAGTTGCTAAACCAAACAGAGTGGCCACCACGGCGAGTATATCAATGACATGACCTACCCAGCCCCATACGCGCTCACCGAACAACGGATAGAACACAGAACGCATGGTCAGAGGCAAGCCTTTGTTAAATGAGAACAGCGCCAAGCCTAATGCCAGAATCGCGTAAATCGCCCAAGGGTGGAGGCCCCAGTGATAAATGGTGGCCGCCATCGCCAAATCTTTCGCGGCTGCCGCATCACCGGCTGCTGCTCCAAGCGGAGCCCAGTCAGTACGCACGCCATTTTCGACCGAAGTACCGCCAAATGCAGATGCATAGTGTGAAAGTGGCTCTGAGACACCGTAGAACATCAGGCCAATGCCCATACCGGCGGCAAATAACATGGAGAACCAACCAGCATAGGTGTAATCCGGTGTTGCTTCTGTACCACCCAACCGCACTTTACCCAGAGGGCTGACCACAAGCACCAAACAGACAATCACGAAAATATCGCCTGCTGACAGGAAGAACCAATCCAGATTTGACGTCAACCAGCTTCGAATCTCACCAAAAACTGGGGCGACATCTTTTTGGAAAGCAAGAGTAACGAAGACAAATAGAACGACGGCAAGGCCGGAGATCAGGAAAACACGGTTGTGAATATCCAGGCCCAACGGCCCGATCTTCATGGCAATGTTGTCCTGCCCAACCTGATAATCTGTGTCTATGGGGTTGACGTCACCATCCGGTTTCATCAACTCTTCATGACTTTTATCGCTCACAGTAAACTCCTTAATCCGTTTGGCGAGTTAAGCAGTCAATGGCGTTGAATATGCATGGTGGAATAACGGAAAACGAGGCTTTCTATCATCAGGCATATTGAACGCTCACTAACTTAAGGTCTAATGACCTAAACACTCTAACATATCCTTAGTGTTCAATGCTTCAATAGTGAGAAATGAGTCGAATTAATCGCTGTAATTGCACAATAATTAGCCACAATATCGTGTTAATCAGGCAGACAGCCAACGCAAATAACCATTGAGCTCTAAACATTGGATTCGCGTACTAACCCTCTATTTCTATCCCTGCGTAAGGTGGGTGAATTACGCAAATGCGCCGCTCTGGATCCAGTTTCGGTCAATGTGTCAATTACGTTTTGTGTTTGGGATTTTGCATAAAAAAGAAAAATCCGGGCGCAAACCCGGATTTATTTTTTAGCTTACTTGCGTGGCTCAGACATCAATCCCTTCACTAGGGAGAACGCACACATCAGCAGTACGATACAGAATGGCAAGCCAGTCGACACAACCATTGCTTGTAGTGCACCAAGACCGCCGCCCAGCAACAGAGAAATCGCTACCAAACCAACAAACGAACACCAGAAGATGCGTTGTGGAACTGGCGCATCTACCTTACCGCCAGCAGAAATGGTATCGATAACCAGTGAACCTGAGTCTGAAGAGGTGACAAAGAACACCACAACCAGAATGATACCCAGCAGAGAGGTAATGCTCGACAAAGGCAGGCCATCCAACATGTTGAACAGTTGAAGCGGCAGATCCGCATCAACCACCGCGCGGTAGCCATCCTGAAGCTGCTCAATCGCTGTGGTACCAAATGCCGTCATCCAAAGCACACACACTGAGGTTGGGATCAGCAGTACACAGATGATGAATTCACGAACGGTGCGACCACGCGAAACTCGAGCGATAAACATACCCACGAATGGGGACCAAGACATCCACCACGCCCAATAGAACGCAGTCCAGCCTTGTGAGTAGTTTGCATCTTCTCGGCCAAATGGATTCGACAGTGCTGGCAGGTTCTCAAAGTACGCCACCATGTTGGTACCGAGGTTGGTGAAGATTGATAGGGTTGGACCCACTACAATCACAAACACCATCAGCAAGGTCGCCATCGCCATGTTGAACTCAGACAAACGCTTCACACCGGAGTCCAGACCCGCCACTACCGACATCAGTGCCAAACCCGTGATACCAATGATCAGAATTACCTGAGTGGTAATTCCGCTTGGAATGTTGAACAGGAAATCCAGACCAGCTGCCGCCTGCGACGCACCAAAGCCCAGTGACGTAGCCAAACCAAATAGGGTTGCCACAACCGCAGTGATATCAATGATATGGCCCGGCCAACCCCAGATGCGTTCCCCAAAGATTGGATAGAACACGGAGCGGATGGTCAGCGGAAGACCTTTGTTGAATGAGAACAACGCCAGAGACAAAGCCAGCAGAGCGTAGATTGCCCATGGGTGCAGGCCCCAGTGATAAATCGTCGCGGCCATACCCAGATCTTTTGCAGCAACCATGTCGCCCGCAGCACCACCCAATGGTGCCCAGTCAGTACGAACGCCGTTTGCCTCAACCACACCGCTAAAAGAAGATGCATAGTGTGAAAGTGGTTCAGACACGCCATAGAACATCAGGCCGATCCCCATACCCGCAGCAAACAGCATGGAGAACCAACCAACATAGGTGTAATCAGGCGTCGCTTCTGTGCCGCCGAGACGCACTCGTCCCAATGGGCTGAAAATAAGGATCAGGCAGAGAATAACGAATAGGTTACCTGCGCCGATGAAAAACCAGTCCATCTGGGCAGTGAGGGTGTTGCGCATTTCGTTGAACAAAGGCCCAACAGAGTTACGAAACAGCAGAGTGACTAACACGAACAGTGCAATCATACCGCCTGAAACCCAAAATACGCGGTTATGGATATCAAGACCCAAAGGACCGATTTTCAGGGCGATATTATCCTGACCTACTTGGTAGTCAGTATCGATAGGCGTCACCGCACCATCTGGTGACATTAATTCATCGTGGCTTTTATCACTCACAACGACAACTCCATTTTACATTCACAACATTCAGGCCAATTTGCCTGAATAAACGCAAACTATTACCGTTTACGTCAGTGAGGTAAAACAAAAATAACTTGTCGTATCAGCATGATTTTTCGATATTAACACCCCAAGAAACACCCAAAGCATCACCCATTCATCATGCCAATTATTGAGATTTAAATATCAATATAAATTAACCAGTTAGAGATTATCGAGAACACTTAAATAGTGTTCAGCTTGTTCAAGCACTTCATCCCGCTCTTCGTCAGATTTACTGTCCCACCCACGATAGACCATGCCTGCGCGCGGATTCACAGCAATTCGGGCACGATGCCGCTCCATAAAATGCCAATAAAGGCTATTCAGAGGACAAGCGCCCTCACCTACTTTTTCTTTCACTTTATAATGGCAATTGGTGCAGTAGTCGCTCATCTTGTTGATGTAGTTTCCGCTCGCACTGTAAGGCTTGGTCGCAAATAGCCCACCGTCAGCAAACAAAGCCATCCCCCGGACATTTGGCAGCTCTACCCACTCAATAGCATCGACGTAAATCCCCAGATACCAGGCATCAACTTCTTCCGGTGCTATGCCCGTAAGCAGGGTGAAGTTACCGGTAACCATCAAACGTTGAATGTGATGCGCGTAACCGTAATCGAGCGACTGCTGAATAGCTTGTTTAAGGCATTGCATCTTCGTCTCGCCCGTCCAGAAGAATTCAGGTAACTTCCGTGCACCGCCCAATGCGTTCATCGTTGAATAGTCCGGCATATTCGCCCAGTAAAGCCCTCTGACAAATTCGCGCCAGCCCAAGATTTGTCTGACAAAACCCTCTATCTGATTAATGCTTATCCCGGATTCAGGATGGCGATAGGCACGAATAGCAGCGTGAATGACCTGCATTGGATGAAGCATTTTGCTGTTTAGCGCAAAGGAAAGACGGGAGTGATAGAGACTCCAACGATGAGGGCTCTCGGATGTCATCGCGTCCTGAAAGCTACCGAATTTTGGCAACAGGTACTGACAGAAGTAGTCGAGCAGTGCCAGCGATTGTTTGCGTGTGACAGGCCAAAGAAGCTGCGAACTAGCAAGCCCGATGGTTTCCACACCATGACGTTCCAAACGCTCGAGAATTGCAGACACATCATTAGCGAATACCAAAGGCTCAGGAATACATTCAAGCTCTGCTTTGGTCAGCTTGGCGCGATTGTCTTTGTCGTAATTCCATTTTCCCCCTTCCGGTTTGTCATCTTCCATCATCACGTCAAACTGCTTGCGCATTTTGCGGTAGAAAGACTCCATCAGGTGGTGTTTCCCCGCAGTGAAATGTTGGTTTAAGGCGTCATCGGGTACCAGAAAATGCTCGCAACCCAACTGGGTGGTCTCAATATCTAAAGATGCGCTAAACAGGCGAAGCTGTTCGCGCAAGCGGTATTCATCCGGAAGCTGATGCTCAAAGCGCGTGACACTGTGTTTATCAATCAATGCCTTTAACAGTGCGTCCAGCGAATCGAAGGATTGTGTTTCATCCAGCGTCATGTGTTTCACATGATGACCCGCTTTCTCCAAGGCAGTCGCAAACCCTTCCATTGCGGCGAAAAAAGCACAGACCTTCTGAACGTGATGAGGGGCATAGTCTGTTTCCTGACGAAGCTCTGCCATCAGGTACAACACGCCGTCATCACGTTCGCTAAACCAGGAATGACTGGCATTGAGCTGGTCACCGAGAATGAGTCTGAGGGTATGGATTTGGGTCATTGGTCTGCTGCCATTTCTGCAATTTTTCAACAGTATGGATTACGTTATGGGAAGACGAGAGATCAAAAAACGCCAGACAAGCTGGCGTTTTTCTTAACCAATGAAGATTTACTGTGAGTGAGGTCTGCCTGCCAACACGAAGAAGTATTCCGCCAAGCTGACAACCGCAGACAAACCCAATGTCGTGAACAGTTTCGCCATCAAACAGAACACACCGAATGGTGCGAGGTTCATCAGAAGCGCAACCATATTCATATCACTTCGTTCAAATCGCGGAAGAATGCTGCGATACGTTCGCCCGGTTTGCCGGATGCACTTATCGCAATACCAAACAACAGTGCAAAAATGATGATTTGCAGCGCGATGGTCTACGACTGTTCAAAAAGCCATCAACCCTATTAACAAAGTCAGGTACACCAAAACGACGCTCCTCCTGGAAGCGGAAAAGCGACGTGGAAGGTACATACCCAAATAAGGATTAGCTTTCTACCAGCCAGAAGTAGCTATAAGCGGCGATTAAAGCGGGTAGAGAGGAGTATAGCGTTGCCACAATAGCAGCTTTTGGCGCCAGAGCTATCGCTGGGAAAAGTGCATCGCCATCATTGGAGATAGCATTTCCTATTTGTGCCGACATGGGTATTGCGCCGCTAATGTATAAGCTGGTGACCAAAATCTGGGGACCACATCCAGGAAGTAGACCCACTATAACCCCCATCAAGGGAACCAAGGCTCCCCAACCAGAAAAGAGTTCCGTGAGATCCAGCCCCAGCCAAAGCACACAAAGCTCAAACACCAGAAAGGCTGCAATCACCCAGACCGTTACAAAGTTGGTGTCCTGAGCGACACGCTGGAAAAGATGCGATTCACTGTCTTTGGGATCTTCTCCCACCAAAGACTCATAATTCTCCGCCTCTCGCGCCAGCGCCCAGAATGTCACTGTCATGATTGCCAGTGCCGCTCCAGCCCATTCAGATGCGCCTGTAGGTAAATGGAGCAAAGTATCAGTATCAAATTGCATCGAGCCAAGCAGTGCCATTACCAATGAGGGAACCAGCAGCCACTGCCAAAATCGGCCCTGCACACTGATGTGTGTTTGACTGTCTGATTGATTGGCACAAGCAGGTAATTTTGATGAGAGGTTTTTAGGACGCATGAAGTCATCATGGTGCAGCGCATCAACGATTTGTCCAGAAACCACACCCACTGCAAAACCCAAACCAATCATAAAGATACCATCTGATGGCCTTGTCGCCAGTAGCAGAAAAGCCGCATCCCCCATGGTAGCCGTCAATACAGCGACAACACTGCCAAAACTGAGGTGACCACGCACAAACTGGGTAATAACAACGATAGCCCCTCCACATCCGGGTAGAGCACCCATTGCCGCAGAAAACACCACCTGAAGGTTTTTCCGCTTCGCTAAACGTGAAAACCAAGCTCCCTGCCGATCGAACGTGTCCGTCAAATAGTGGAACAATGCCAATGTCGCGGCGACGTAAGCAGCGACCTGCCAAAACGCATCCGCTAAAACGGAAATGGTTACTGCGCGTGTTGGTTCGGCAAAAATCAATGCAAGTAACATTACAGGTGCAAAAAGGCGGCGTTTTTTAATCGCCCACAAATGCCCTTTGGATACTGGCGCTAAGAGTCGTGAAAGTAGTCCTGTCATCGTTTGAATTATGATAATGAGAATTATTATCAATAATAGATCGTAGGTGAAGAATTGCAACAGGTTGTTTGAATATATATACCCAAATAACCGGAGGATGCAGTGTTCAGGTAGTTTGGGTATGGGAGGGAGAGAAAAGAAAACCGCCCCGAAAGGCGGTTTGTAAAATGGTTTAAATCTGGCGCTTAAACGCGGAAGAAGGCAAGTTCTTGCTTCTGGTTTTCAGCGAGCTGAGACAATTCCTGACTCGCCGATGCACTCTGACTGATACCGGTAACATTTTGGGTAATGATGCTCGACATATTAGTAATATTACGATTGATGTCCTGAGTCACAGCAGACTGTTGCTCAGCTGCCGTAGCGACCAGTGTGTTCATGTCAGTGATTTGTGCCACAGACTGGGTAATACCGTTCAAGGCATCGTTCGCCTGCTGGCTAAGCTCTTGTGTACGAGCCAGAACATCCATGCAGGTTCCCATACTGTCACCCGCTTGCGACGCCTGAACCTGCAGACCTTCGATAATTTCCTGGATCTCTTTAGTCGATGCTTCAGTGCGCGCTGCCAACATACGTACTTCATCTGCCACCACCGCAAAGCCACGGCCAGAGTGGCCCGCACGCGCGGCTTCAATCGCAGCGTTCAGTGCCAGCAGGTTTGTCTGCTCGGAAATACCACGGATCACTTCGACCACATGACTGATACGTTCAGACTGCTCGCGTAATGTGGTCACAACACTGGCGGTATTTTCAATCGATTCTGCCATTTGAACAGCGGCTTGCGTGCTCTGCTCAAACACTGCCAAGCCTTGCGCAGCAAGCTCATCAGTCTGACGCGCTGCATGGTCTGCATTCACAGCGTTGTCTGATACGTTGTCTGCTGTGCTGGAAAGCTCAGTGACCGCAGAGGCAACTTGTTCAATTTCAGCCTGTTCTTGCTGCGCATTCACCGCAGACTGATTCATTACTGCTGCCAGTTCTGTTGAAGCTGCTGCGACTTCATCACTGATACTGAACAGTGTTGTCACAGTATGACGCAGTTGGCTGATAGTTTGGTTGGTGTCACGACCTAAACGCGCCAGCTCGTTTTCACCATCATCATTCGCCTGAACATTCAGATCACCCGTCGCCAGACGACGCATCACGTCCTGAAGCTCTTCCAATGGTTTCACAATCACACCTGAAAGCCACCAGCCAAATAGCATCGCCAGCGTTAATGCTCCGACCATCACAAGGCCTAGAGTCACCATCATCTTGTCTGCATTGTCGTCAGACATTTCCAGATCTTGCTCTACTAACGGGTTGATGAATGCAGACAGTGCAGTGATGTCTTTCATCATGTCTGCACCCAGCTCACGGTATTGATTCACCATTGCGTTGTAGCGTGGCATCGCAATTTGCTGGTTAAAATAAGCTTCTATCGTTGGTTGCGCTTTGGTCTCGGTATAACGCATGTAGTCGCTCACGCTTTTTTCGATGTTAAGCGCCAAATCGCGAAGAACGTTTGTTTTCGCCATTTCGCGTGAAATCGTCAGTGCTTCATTACCCAGCTTGGTGACATTGTCATCCATTTGCTTGGTTCGCTGTGAATCGTAGATGCCGTAAATCGCCTCAACACGCATTGCCCATACAATGTCTGTCAGTTTAGACACACGATCTTTGTCAGTCGCTGCCTGACGGGCAGTATTGCTGACGTTGTAAACCGCAGATTCAACTTCGCTTTTAGCGAAGAACATCACTGCGAAAGTGCTTAGAACCAAAATAAAGATGGGGATCAGAATTTGATATCGGATAGAGATGCTTTTTAGAGACATTTGTCGCTTAAACCTGAGTCTGCATGATTAAAATTGCGCGCATTATGAGACTAAGATCAATATTTGCCAACCATGAATTCTCTTCTAGCAATATTTATTTTGGTATTTTTTTAAGCGCCAAATTTGCGTCAGAATCGTCAAATTTTTGAGGAAGAGTATTCAGATAAATCAGGTATTGTAACTAGTGGTACCTTTGGGCTAGAGGCACCACCAAATCTGGATTACTATACGATACCTCTAAAGACTCCTACGCGTCGCCCCTCCTCCATTTCCCACTGTACTCCGTAACGGTCAATCCAGTAGAAGAATGTTATTGGGAAACCATCTAACTCAACTGGATGATAATCTTCAGATGGGTTGATCATCCTTACGCCTTCCTGCTCCTTCAAGTAATGGAAGACCTCATTGCAGTTAGCGACTTCCATCGCAATATGGCGTGGGCCACCAAGATCATACGTCTTTGGCTGAGGAGGTAATTCACAACTCCCCTGAGGCTTGCGGTAATGCATCAATTCAATATAAACACCTGCATTGGGGTGCTTGATAAATAGTACATCCAACTCTACCGGCTGCTTGCCAAGACCTGCATCAAGCGCAAAGCTCTGCATGGTCACGCCAGGGTAATACATGGCATTACCTTGTTCATCGTGCGCCCGTTCGAAACCTAAAACCCGCTGGTAATACTCAGCCGCTGCTCCGACATCATCCACAATCACGTTGATATGAGACAACCCGAGTACTTGTTGCGCGATGGTCTGCTTCGAAAGTCTCGCCAGCATGTCTGCTTTAACGCCGCTTTCGACATCAACACAGTAGGATACCGGATAACCCGTCGTTTCTTCATTACAAACCAAATATGGCTTGTTCACCCCTTTTTCTGTATCACTGGGGGCAGACACTATATGCGCAAACCGTGTCTCTTGGGTAAACCAAGACGGACTTAACACATAGGCTGCGGCCACCATATCGAAGGGGTTAAAGCCTTGACGGGCGCCCAAAATAATTTCCCACTCAGCCCACCATCCCAGCGAATGCCTTGCAAGGAAACTTCCCATTGGACCTTGTTTGCGAAGCTTCGCCAGATCTTCAAAATCTACCCAGACTTTCTTACACACGCCGAATGGCACGAGCACAACAGGTACGCCGCTTTTTAACACTGCTTCAAATGCGGCAGTGTCAAACTCGAAATTCAAATCGCGAAAAGGTTTGAGCTGGAATGTGCCGGATTTGAAAGTTTCATCCACCGACTCTCTGCCTGCAACAGCAACAACTTTTTCGATCTTCCCAGCAAGATCTGGGCGGGCTTTCAACAAAAGCGCGATATTTGTCAGTGCACCGATCGCCAAGATGGTCATTGGCCCCTGTTCAAGTTGCTTAGCCAACTCCGACACAGCGTCAGGAATCGAGTCAGAATCTTGCTTAAAATCTGTTGCTGCCCCCTGATAAACCTTGTAGCTATTCGCCCCAAAGTCCTGAACAAACTGCTTAGCTATTTGAGTAGATTCGTTGATGTCATCGGTGTTTCCGCGGGTTGAGCTAATCCCAAGGATTTCGATTTCAGAGCTATGCATTAGACTGCCTAACGCGTAGCCATCATCTACATCTTTGTATTGTAAAAACTTATGATGAGCACCAATAGTAATATCTGTGTCAATCCAAAGTCTTGATTGCTTGTTTATCACAATGTTCCTTCCCTGGGGTTTGATGTTTATCTATTTCCTTAAAAATGACTCGGTTGCGTCCTGCCCGTTTAGCGACATATAGCTGCTTGTCAGCAAAATCGAACACATCTTGATAGCTCAAGGACGTCGCGCGCGGAGAAACCATCACAGCACCAACCGACAACGTGACAGCGCCATGTTCGGAGACATGATGAATACCCATCTCCTCCACCTCAGACCTCATTCGCTCCGCAATGCGTATCAGGCTTTCTGCTTCATACACCTTGAGCAGCACGACAAATTCCTCACCACCAATTCGAAAACAAAGATCATTGTTGCGGGTAGTACTGAGCAAGACATCTGCGATCTTCTTTATCACCTCATCGCCTTTACCGTGACCAAAAGTGTCGTTGTAGAGTTTAAAGAAGTCGATATCACACACAATGACCCCAAAGCTCGCTCCCTGGTTACGAGTGTTATTAAACAAGGCTTCCGCACGGTTTTCGTAGTTATGCCTTCCGCTTAATCCTGTCAGGGCATCGGTATCCGACAAATGCTTCAGCAGCTTAAGCTGTGACTGAGTTTTACGAGTCAGACGGTGAAGACCACGAGCAAGGGTGCCAATTTCATCGCTACGGTTTATCTCGTCTAACGCCGCAATATTCAGTTGTTCAATATCTTTGTCCATCTGTTCCGCCAGTGTTCTAAGCGGCGCAACCAACCAATGGGTAACCCCTGCAATAAGGAGAAGAGAAACCATCAAAGCAATCACAGCTTCGATAGCGATGGTGAGATAAATTTCATGTTTGAGGGAGAAGAGGTTTGAGGCATCAAATACAGCGTAAATATTGCCGCCATTTTTATTAAACAGCGGTAATTGCAGTGTCACAATACCGTATTCAGGTAGTAATTCGTACTTACCAGATTGCGGCTTCAAAGGCCAAGGCGCTGAAAACTCGCTGGTTCGCGCCACACCTAGTTCTAATGCAGCCAAATCATCGTCGGCTTTTTTCAAAAGAAAAGTCAGTTTCCTCTTAGTAACGTCATTCAGGTTGTGTTGCTGCAAATTTATCGCGAGGTCTTTACGGCGTTGTCGTGCGTTAGACAGTTCTTCGCTACTGACGTCAGTTCGCCAGATATCGCCACTCTCTCGGAGATAGCGAACACCGACCTTATTGTCTTTGTAATCAGAAGTGCCTTGAATATCCAGGAACAACAATGCTTCGATATTAGTGAGAGATTCTTTTTGCGAAGGCATAGTAAGAGCAGTGTAATTCCGACCCGCAACGGCGGCGGAGATTTCACGCATCAGTGGCAATACGGACTGTTCAATCAATGCCGCTTCGTGGTTAACTCGGGATTCCCATTCACTTTGATAGCGAGAGTAGCTCATTCCCGCGATCAGAATAATCACCAGCATCAAGTGAGAAACAAATAGCAGCTGATTGATCGTAAATCGGTTCAGCATTTATATCTCCTTCCCGACAGACAATGAGCGTCTACTCATAAGGCGATAAAACTGGCTCCGTGCAGGTGCCATTGATACAAATATCTTTGTAGGTATCGTGGCAGCGGGCGCAGAATTCGGGTTCAAGCGTGGGGTGCATGCTAGCTATATCTTCGCCTTTACGGTTATAGCTGCCATACATTGGCAGGCCGCTGAAGTGTTCAGTCACCCAAATAATGCCCTGTACTTCAGAGACAGCGACCACCGTTGGGCCATCGGTGTAAGGGCCATGCGTCTTGTATTGCTCGAGCTTTTCTGGATTGACGCGAATGGTAAGTGGTGAACCTTGGCCATCATTAATCCAGGCATAGGCTCGGACAGCCTCCTGAATGAAAAGTGATGTATCTGGAGGAAGAACTGTGTCCGCAGGCAAGGTCAGGGACTCTTTTACGACGGGCCAATCTTCCCAGCCCTCTGGGTAACTTGCTACTGAGTCTGCATAAGTCAATGAATAAATTGAAATAGTCAGCCACAACCCGACAGCCATGCCAATCCTTGCAAAATACATTCATTTCTCCCAAATAAAACACTCGAGTCAGAAACTATCCAACTTGAGTATTTTAACGGTTAAAAAAAAGTATCTAAAACGCAGATCGTCAATAATCGAGCCCGTTAACATTAACGCGAGAAAAGCGCGTTAACTTTCCTTTTCAAGACTGATAACAAGCTGTTCAATCTCTTCATGTTTGTCGCTGCTAGAAAGCCAAACCAAGTAGAGTTCATTGGCCATCGCCGGGCTCTCTTTCACCACATTAAGAGCACCTGCTTCAATCCAAGGCTCAGCAACGGTCGACGGCAAGAAGCCAACACCACCCCGGTTTAACAGAAATTTAAGCGCTGGCTGACAGGCATGGCTATGCAAAATTGGGGTACGCTGCAACGCCATGATACGGCTGTGTTCCAGGCCAAAGCGCGTTCCCCAGTCCAGATAAACCATCGGCAGTTCACCGATAGATTCCATGTCTTGATCCGGCTCGCTGGAAACCAGCAGTAATTCAAATGAAGTGATACGGTGTTGCTGCAGATCCGCCAATTTAGGGGGTTCACTGGTCAGTACCACATCCACTTGTTTATCAAGCAATGCAGTAGAGATTTGCTGGCGATTCAAGGATTCAGTGCGAAGCGCCCAATCAGGTTGGCTGGATTCCACCTGCTCTAACCAGTCACTGCAGCTGTCCATTTCCCAGATAAGCGACGTCGCCCCAACCGTGAGTTGCTGCTGATAGCTACTGGTTAACGCCACATCCTGACGCGCCCTTCCCCACGTCTGCAAAATGCTTTCCGCGTAAGGTACAAAACGCTCACCTGCCGCTGTTAAACGCAAATCGCCGCGCTTACGGGTAAATACAGGCGTTCCCAGTTTAATTTCCAGCTGGCGGATGCGAAAGCTGACAGCAGACTGCGTCAAATACAGGTTGGTCGCCGCCTTACCAAAGTGGCGGGTCTTGTTCACTTCCAGGAACGTGCGTAGTAGGTCGGTATCCATAATCAGCAATAAATCAAAATAATTTCGTCAACTTGCGTTATCAGGGAAAACCCTTATCGGGTCAAGGGTAAAACGCACAAATCAGCGCAATTGCGGATCAATTGAACGCGCGGCACGTAGTGGCAGGAATACTTAGTACAAGTTTACGTTGTATCGTGGTGGCGAGAGACAGGTTTAGGCAAAGAGAAACATAACGCATATGCGGCCAACCCCAAACACCAAGCCACAACGAACAAACCCCAGAACTCAACGAAACTCCCTATCAGCAAGGACGCTGATAGCAAGAAAGTTACCACCAATAGAATATTCATGATGGTTGCCAGATAACGGTTTGCCTTGAAGCTTTTTCCCCAAAAAACAAACACGCAAAGGTTAATCGCCGCGACCTGCCGACTGTAGTACCTATCGAGATACATCGCGAGCCAGAATCCCCACAGTGAGCCCACTGCTATGTCGAGCCAAGTCTCAAACATCGAGCCTCCAAAACATGAAACTGTTTCCACCCGAGCTTAAAAAATTGATGTTTGGGTGGAATGCGTAACACAGTGTAAGCCTTGCGCAACCAGTTACATGTCTCATTATGGAGACTATGAGTGTCACGATGCTTACCGCAAGTAACTGAATTAAAGGACAACAGTTTGAACATCAATTTGCGATGAGTTAGCTCCCAATGCACATGGAAATCCCTGTGTCGCTGTGCGACTATGCCTTTACAAGCAATGCCTCCGACAAGAAGTCGCCCAAGCACAGAATCAACACAGGAGTTATACGTGCGCATATCTGCCCCCATCGTCGAATCACTGGATAACATCCTTCCCGAAGAACCTTTGTTGATGATGGGCGCTGGCCCTGTGCCAATTCCTGCCAAAGTCGCCGCCGCCAACGGTATTGTGATTAACCACCTTGGTGAGACCATGTCACGTATCATCGACCAGGTTAAATCCATGTCACGCTATGTATTCCAGACCGAGTCTTCACACATTCTTGGTGTTGCAGGTCCAGGGTCTGCGGCGATGGAAATGGCGGTCGCTAATCTGGTTGCGCCAGGTGACAAGGTGCTGTCTGTCAGCAATGGCTTTTTCAGCGGCCGTTTGGCGGAAATGTCTGAACGTGTTGGTGGAGAAGTCACCCGCTATACCATCGCTGAAAGGCAAGCAGCGAACCCTGAGGAGATCGCCAAAGCGGTTGCCGAAATACAGCCCAAAGTACTTACTATCGTTCAGGGTGAAACCTCCAATACGGTTTGTAATGGAGCGCTGCCGGAAATCTGTAGTGCAGCGAAAGAGGCAGGATGTCTGGTGATTGTTGACGCTGTCTGTACCCTCAGCACCATGCCCCTCAACATGGATGAATGGGGAGTGGATGCCGTAATCACAGGTGGCCAGAAAGGCTTGAGCTGCATTCCCGGCGTTTCACTGGTGGCCTTCTCTGAGCTAGCCTGGGACAAAATTAC
This sequence comes from Grimontia kaedaensis, assembly GCF_023746615.1. Lineage (NCBI taxonomy): Bacteria > Pseudomonadati > Pseudomonadota > Gammaproteobacteria > Vibrionales > Vibrionaceae > Grimontia > Grimontia kaedaensis. Next base: position 2,730,133 of record NZ_CP082275.1, read on the forward strand.
CAAACGGGAAGATACGCTTCGTCACTGGTGTCTTGATGCAAAGCTGGCGGACAAATTCTGGTATCAAAGCTCCTACCATTACACCGCGCCGGTTTCAGGCATTATGGCCATTCATGAAGCACTGCGACTGATTTGCGATGAAACCTTAGAAAAGCGCTTTGACCGCCACCTCAAATGCTCCCTTGCCCTTCAGGCTGGTATTCAAGGTCTCGGGCTTTCCCTTTATGCCGACAAAGCCTCGCGACTGAACTCTGTCGTAGGTATCAATGTGCCGGAGGGGTTGAACCAGAAAGAGATTCTGGCGGCGATTTCACGAGATTTCAAAGTGGAGATATCAGGGTCATTTGGTCTGAACATTGTTCGAATCGGACAAATGGGCGAGCAATGCCGCGTGCACAACATCTTCCGTACTATCCACGCTTTAGGTTCGACTATCCAAAGACTCGGTGGCGAAGCAAACTTACCGTTAGGTGTGGCAATGTTGGAAAAAACGTTGCAGGAGTACCAGCCACAGTTTGGCTGACAGGAGTAGATCGGAAGGTTCAGGGTGACGTCAAGTTGGGTTGAAACGGCTCGCCATCGATATGCATAACGCCATCCTCAAGGGTGATAACAAACTCATGGTTTGGCGAATATTCTCTGCCTTCTGAGCCAAGATGTAAGTACTCGCTATCAAATTCGTAGAGGTGGGTGACCGCTATCCTAACCAGCTTACGGTTCCTCATGTAGCGTAGCAGGTTGCCATAAGCACTTCGCAGCGCCGCATTGTTCTCACCCTCACCAAGAAAGTAAATGCTGTAGGCGCGGGCTAACATCAAAGCCAGCGTTTTTGAGCCGTCATCGTTTTGCATGCCAAGGCTTTCTGGCTCAACTTCATGGTCATCTTTGATGGCTAACACGTTGCAATCAAATTCTCCCAAATACACCAGTAAATCGGTATCAGAAGACATATGTTTTGACGCTTCATTAATCAATGCAGAAACCATAGACTGTGCCCCCTCCCAGTAGGGTGAAGGTGAACTGCCGCTCGCCACAACTTTGCTTTCCACATGAATATCAATACCCGTACCAAAAAGGAAATCATGAACTGAGAGCGTGACGTCTTCGTTTTTGCTTGTCAGTAAGGTGACAAACTTAGGCTCAAGCAAGACTTTGGGATGCGGTGTATTTTCGAAAAAGTGGTCGCCCAGCTTCACAGCCGCCGAGACCTTGCGTTGTTCTTTGCCAACCAGAAAGTGGAACGTGGTTTTTTTGGTCAGGAAATTGTAGCGAGGGCGTTTAAATATATTGAAGCGCACTTTCTCACGGCTACAGAGCAAAAATAGATGAGGTTCTGAAAGCTTTTGATCGAGATGGTTTTTCAGGTTGGCACGGTAATCGACCACATATTGGCTAAGTTTACGGATTTCCTGCGAAAAGCGTTCGTCCTTAAGCAAGTCGCACCACAAAATATCCGAGCCAGTCAGTTCCGAATGGCAACTCACCAGCGCTGGATTTTCGATTAATCGAAGTGCCGCAACCACATCCCTATCCTTATGTTTACGCAGTCATTTTAAGCGTAGTGGATATTCGCCTGATCACCCATGAATTTTGCCGGATTGAGATCTGTGATATCCGCGTGCAACGCGGCGCTGCAAGGGCTGTTGGTATGGTATACCTAAAAATATCGGATTCAACGAGGTTGAGTACTATCTTCAGCTTATTGGTAACGCTCAAGCAGGTCATTCATTGTCAGCGGCTTGGCATAGAAATAGCCCTGCTGGTACTGACAACCACGCTGATTGAGAAAATCGACCTGTTTTACGTTCTCGACACCTTCCGCCACGATGGCGATATTCAGGCGGTGTGCAAGCTCAATGATAGACTCCAACACCGGCGCATTGACCGAATCTACCCCAACGGTATCGACAAAACACTTATCAATTTTTAGGTAGTCGATATTCAGTCGTTGAAGCATGGATAGGGAGGTGTGCCCAACGCCAAAATCATCGATCGCCACTTCCACTCCAAGCAGGCGAGCAGTGTCGATTTGTGCAATCGCCGCTTCATCCAGTAGCTGTCGTTCGGTGACCTCCAAAGTGATAGCAACCGGCAAACTCTCGAAGGTATTCATCAAGCTCGACAGCGTGCTTTCAAAATGAGGGCACATTATAAATTCAGGCGGCACGTTGATACCCAAATGATAGGTTTTGTCAGTACTTAATAGCGCCATATCCTGCGCTGCTCGCGCAAAAACATAGTAGGTGAACTCAATACCTAGCTGATTTTGCTCAATGGCAGGAATAAAAATATCCGGCCCAACGGCTCCCATTTTCGGGTGCTGCCAACGTGCCAATGCCTCAAAGCCGTACAGCTCTCCCACAGCGTCGCAGACAGGTTGATAAACCAAGTAAAACTCGCCGCGCTTAAGACCTGACTTAATCTCCTCCACCAGCGAGTAGCGCGGTTTCAAACGCATGATCACCAAATGGATAAACAGGGACATCAGCAGTCCCAGCGGAATACTCGACAGCGTAAACATCAGCATGGAGTAGCGGACGTAGTTGTCGGCTGGCTCAACACCCAACTCGACATGAAAACGCTGCGACTTGAAGTATTGCATGTTTTCGAGGTTGTACTGACTTCTGTTGAACAGACATTTATCACCAACCCAGACAGCCAGCTTTTCGTATTGCAGCGAGTCTGAGATGTCCATGTAGGCGATAAACTCGGCCAAAGACACCACCGCCATGCCAAGGGATGCAGGGTTTACCTTATCCTGAGACACGACAACTACTACGCGCTCTTTACCCGCACTGCCCGCTCTAGGATAGCTATGGATACCTGGAGTCAGGTCTGCGGTCAACAGTGAAGGAGCCACCCAATCAAACACGGTATCTGATTGACACATGACCTGACCGTTTTGCACTGTCACAAAGTCATGGATGCTCGGCCAGAGTTCCAAACGGCGTTTGATTGAATCACAATTGGAGTCGTCACTCGTGACCACTCTGACTTGATTGGTCAGGGATTCAATTTTGCGCTCAAGCGTTTTCAGGTATATCACGCCAAAATCATCCACATGCTTATCGATAGATAACTTGGAGAAATACAGCCCCAGCAACACAGCAAAAAACATCGGCACACATACCAGCGTCAGGTAGTAAACCAAATCTCGCCCATTGCGTTTCATGCTCGAAAACCTTGTTGATTAAAGATGAGAGACCGCAGGATTGCGGAAGGTGCTGGTCCACTTTTTACGCGCATCATACGCCGAAAAGACGTGCTTTAATTGATTAAGAGCAATCCATCCACAGACAGTTTATAAGTTAGAAAAAGTGGGCACCAAAAATAATTTGCGATGCATATCACGTGGGAGGGTGAAGTGTCATAGAAAAACTAGAGTCAACACTCAAATTTTTGATGTCCGGCAGGAATATCAGGGAATTAAATAACTCACAAAGCCCTTATTTTCACGCCTCGCCGGCTAGGTGCTTTAAAAACTGTAGTTGCTGGCGTTCTTGCTCTGAAGGTTGGTACGGCAAATCATTCAAGATGTCGGCATCCAATTCACCCAGCTCTATCTGCCCAACCTTACTGACACCATATTGTGTTTCCTCACCTGGTCGACCAGACATTCGTTCCAACTGAATATCCTTCAACGAATACGCTCCGCTTTGACCTGAGAAAACGGATTGATGAGCTTTCAATAAAATCTCTCCCTGCCCTTCACTCAGCTTTTGCTTTTCGGTCAGGACGGCAACAGGCCTACCATCTTCTCGATATAAGTTGGCGCGAAGACGATAAAGGCCGGCTTTTCTAGCGTCGATACTAATAGGTATCATCCAGTCGGCTTGTTGTGTGTACGCAGGCTCAGCTCCTATGACAAACGCTACGGGATTGGCATAGCTAATGTCAGCCGTTAACACATCACTGCCACCTTCAAAGCGCACCGTGACCTTCAGCCTTAGCTGTGAAGATGCCGCCTCATCAGGCTGCATTTCCCCATCAGCATTTTCACTGTTTCCACTGGCCACTTCTTCACGACTGCCAATGTCTAATAACGAGTAACGCATACCAAGCACAGGAAGTGAGCTTTTCACTTTAAAAGGCACAGCCTCTGGGTAGAAAAAGCGATATTTATCAAGAGACAATACAGCAGACTCCTGCCCATCAAGAATCGGCATTTCCACTTCAGCAAAACGGTTTGGGGTCAGATAAGGGCTGTCTGACGACAGGATAGGTTGGGAATAAGGCGGATAATGCAGTTCTTGCTCGAAGGTTTGTGCCACCATAGAAAACTGTGCGGTCATCGCTTCCGGTATCTCCATCACCGGCAAGGGTTCATCTGGCATTTGTTCAGGCTCAATTTGCTTGGCAAGGGGCAACGGTTGAGGCTCTGATCCTGATGAAGACGCCGTCTCTTTTTCGGGCACCATCGTGGCAAGGTCCTGAACGGGCGTTTCTGTTTCCGTATCTCCAAGTAGCCAAACACCCAATCCTGCGAGTGCCAAGGTTATCAGCACCGTACCCGCTTTTCTCATTGACTCTTCCTTGTTAAACACCATCCAATACAGAGCGGAAAATCAGTTCCGGAGGAGACTTGCTCCTCCGGTTATCACTCATCGCAGGCTAGACACCAACTCTGACATGGTTTGATCGTCCGAGCCGTTCACATAACGGTAGTACGCCCATCCCCACCATGACCAAGAATCAGACGTGCTGACAGAAACCTGTGTGCCATCCCCTAAAGACACACGACTGTTCGCCGCGGTCACTTTTCCTTGATGAACATCGCCGATCACACCACCATGGGTGTAACCACTGCCCATCAGCATCGGATAGTGCTGCGGCATAAAGCTCGATACACCGCGGGATTGACTCGCCACCTTGCCATCATAGGCGACAGTACGAGAACAGCTATTGAAATTGCCCACAGTGCTTGAGCCACAGGTTGAATGCGATGCGACAACACCATCATCATGACCGGGTAAGAATGGCGATGTCACACCAAGATATTCGCTCGAATCACCGGTGAAACGGATCCGAGGAACCCTACCATCCGGGAATGGAGCGATTTGCCGAGCATTTGCCACTTTAAGGTCATTTAACACACCTGTGTTGCTGCTATTTGGCATTTCACCCAACCAAAGTGATATTGCAAATTGTAAAGTTGTGTTTAAAACACCACCACCTTCAGCAATATTTATTGCTAAGTCCGCCAGCTCAGAACCACCGCCTGCACCTGCAAAATCAAACGTAGAGATAATATTTAACGGTGGTAATCCTTCGTTTAAAAGCCAATTTTCTTGGTTATCTAAAATATAACGTGTCACCAGATCACCGGTAGAATGCGTAACAAAAATACATCCATTGGCACAGGTATTACTTTGCGCAAGTTGTTTTAATTTCGGCCATGCATAGTCACTGGCAATTTTCCCTGCGACGCGCTCATGAGAAGGCCAATCGATTCTTACATCGGCGTGGGTATTCCAATACTGCTCCCAGTACTGCTCACCATTAGCATTAACCTCTTCTGGGCCAGGTCTGGCGGCGAGCTGAGAGGGTTGTAAGCCATGAACCAGCACGACAGGATGCTGGCCTATGGCGGCTGTTGCTGAAAAAGAAAAAGCTGCTGTTGAAAGAGAGAGCATTGCAATCGTTTTTTTCATTTTAAACCACCCTTTTGTATTGGTTTCGCTCAGCGTAGGGTAGAATCAAAAATATAACAATTCATTAACATAGATCTCGCTCTCGTTATTTGAAAATCTAATTGATAAATTTATTTTTAATGTAAAAGTCAGCGACATTGTTTGTATAAATGCGACAAGACATTCGACTCACATAACAGCCATTACATTGGGACTTTCAAAACAAAACTCTATTTTTATCCATGAGAGCTAAATAAAATCAATTGCATAAAATAGCTAGAATATTTTTGTTGATATAGTCAAACCTCTGCATCCTCACCAATTCTCATGCCAATTTCTCCGCGATGACCCATGACGCCGCGGTATGCTCCTTCTTAGTCGTATACAAGCAATCTCTAAGTCGTAATTAAATAATTTTCCACATAGAAACAGGGTCATTATGCAGGTATACCCAAGCAAACTGCTGGCCGCAGTGTGGGCGGGTTGGATGCTAATTGCTTGGACTGACGTTCAAGAGAGCCTCGATATGACTGGTACTTCACTAGGGAAAGAAGATGACTAAAGTGCCCGCACAACGCATTGATAATTCGCTTATTGACCGCAACGCCGTGAAAACCATGCTGGAAAGACGTATCCCCGACCACACGTTGGAGCAGCCGTTTTACAACAGCGAAGCCTTGTTCCAGATAGATATGGAAGAGATCTTCCACAAAGAATGGATTTTCGCTGGCATGAGTTGTGAGCTGCCAAAACGCGGCAGCTACATCACGGTCGATATTGGTCTGAGCCCTGTCGTCATCCTGCGCGATAACAAAGATGAAATCCGTGCTTTCCATAATACCTGTCGTCACCGCGGCTCGAAGATCTGTCTGGCCGATAAAGGCAAAACGCCAAAACTCGTCTGTCCTTATCACCAATGGGCTTACGATTTGGATGGTTCACTGGTCTACAACGGCCAGGATATGGATGAGAGCTTTGATCGATCCACCCATGGATTGGCGTCTGTTCATTGTCAGGTTGCTGGCGGCTATATCTTTGTTTGTCTTGCCGAAACAGCGCCGCCCATCGAAGACTTCGTGAAAGATATGGAGTACTACCTAGAGCCACACGATCTCTACAATGCAAAAGTCGCGGTACAGAGCGAAATCATTGAGAAAGCTAACTGGAAACTTGTGGTGGAAAACAACCGCGAATGCTACCACTGCGATAACTCCCACCCTGAGCTTCTGAACTCCTTGTTAGAATGGGACGACAATAATGATCCCCGCGCCACACCGGAATTTATCGCACTGGTTGAGAAACAACAGACCTTCTGGACTGATATGGACATCCCGTACCAATACCAAATGCGTTACGACAACCGTAACCGCATTGTCCGTACCCCACTGAAGGAAGGAACACATTCAATGACGATGGATGGCCAGGCCGCCAGCAAAAAGCTCCTCGGACGTATTACCTCACCAGATCTTGGCGCCCTACGTATTCTTCACCTGCCAAATTCTTGGAACCATGGCATGGGCGATCATCACATCGCGTTTCAGATCCTGCCAATCAGCCCACAGGAAACCAAAGTGATCACCCGCTGGTTGGTGCACAAAGATGCTGTCGAAGGCGTCGATTATGACCCTGAAAACCTTCGCCATGTCTGGGATGCGACCAATGCGCAGGACAGAACCTTGTCTGAAAATAACCAGCTGGGCGTAAATTCCATGGGCTATCAACCGGGTCCCTATTCCAAAACCTATGAGTTCGGAGTGATCAACTTCGTCAATTGGTACTGCGAGCGCATGAAAGAAAATCTGGGTTAGAACCAGTGGCAAATTGTGGGTAATTCAGGGTGGTGCATTCAGGTATGAGTATGTCGTGCCTGTGTAATCTGAAACCCTGAATCCACCCCAAAATCGCTGCAGGAAACCGCGAAAAATCTTAGGGAAAATCACTATGAACGAACTGGAACCCTTACCCGAAGACAGCCTGAACCCGGTTAATACCCAGACATGGGCAAATGGACGTCACGTCGTGCGCTGCGTTAAGGTGATTCAGGAAACACATGATGTAAAAACCTTCTGCTTTATGAGCCAGACACCCATCATGTTTTTCTTCAAGCCAGGCCAGTTTGTGACCTTGGAGCTGGAGATTGGTGGCGAGCAGATCATGCGCAGCTATACAATGTCGTCCTCCCCTTCAGTTCCGTACAGCTTTTCAATTACGGTGAAACGGGTCAAAAATGGGTTGGTCTCTAACTGGCTTCACGACAACCTTCGGGTAGAAGATGAGATTGCCGTTCATGGCCCTGTAGGCAATTTCAACTGCATCGATTTCTCTACCGACAAAGCGCTATTCCTCTCTGGCGGCGTTGGCATTACGCCCGTCATGTCAATGGCAAGGTGGTGGTACGACACCAACAGTTTGGTCGACATGAAATTTGTCCATAGCGCTCAAACTCCAAAAGACATCATCTTCAAGAAAGAGCTCGAACTGATAGCGTCACGCATCGACAATTTCGAGCTCAGTATCATCTGTGAACGCTACGACATCGGCGAGAGCTGGCACGGCTATCGCGGCTTTCTGACCCAGGAAATACTCGAACTCATCGCTCCGGATGTTCTTCAGCGCGAAGTCTACTGTTGTGGCCCCGAGCCTTACATGAGAGCCGTGCGTGCCATGCTTAAAGACATCGGCTACGACATGTCGCGTTACCATGAAGAAAGCTTCGGTGAGACACCACCGGAAGCCATTGAAGATGCAGAGGAGTCTGCAGAACTGGCACAAATTGCGGATGAGCAGCCACAAGCTGGATTCTGCGTGGAATTTATTGATGAAGGCATGTCTGTCACGGTGACCGAAAACGAAACCGTGCATGCTGCCAGTACCAAGCTGGGCGTACAAATTCCCAAAGCATGCGGCATGGGGATCTGCGGTTCGTGCAAAGTGAGGTTACTGTCAGGGAATGTCAATATGGAGCACAACGGCGGGATCAGCGACGAAGAAATTGAAGAAGGCTACATCCTCAGCTGTTGTAGCAAGCCTCTTGATGATGTGTCGATTGAGACCTGAACCCCCAATATCCCGCCAACTGATTGATACCAAAGAAGCTCCTTTACGGAGCTTCTTTGGTTTTATCACCATTCGTACAAGATTTCAGACACAAAGCCTGCCTAACACAACCATTACCGAACGCTAACAAAACTCAGCGGGTTATGAACCAAAGTGAACTTACCAAGACGCCATATTGACGAGGTGGCTTGGAACAACTGCTGCAGCAAACACCCAATTAATAACTCCAATGGAAATAGGAGATAGAAAAATGACTATGTTCAAAACACTGATGTTAACCTTCGCAGTATTTTTCTCAGGCCTTGCACTCGCCAGCGACACCGCGACTGACTGCTCGGAAGGTTCTGAAACCCCAGAGTGTCAGATAAAGGATGACAGCAGCACTAACTGATCGTGCTGGGCAGCGCTGTGAATTCTGCTTGTTTCCCTTAGCGCTGACATATCCTGAAAAATGACACGCCAAAAGAAAGGCCAGTGATCACTCACTGGCCTTTTTGACTTCTTCTCTTCTTAATCGCGCAGGTAAATCATCCAATACCACATGCCAACAAACAGGCCACCGCCTATGATGTTACCCAAGGTCACTGGCACCAGGTTGTTGATGAAGAAATTGGTAAAGGTCAGATCCGCAAAGTCTGCCACGTTCATGCCTGTTATCGCCCAGAAAGACTCAGGCGCGAAGTACTTGATACCAATAGCCATCGGCACTTGAAACATGTTCGCAATGCAGTGCTCAAAACCTGCCGACACAAACATGGCCACCGGCAGAATCATCACCAGAATCTTGTCAGTCAGAGTACGGCCTGAGTAGGTCATCCATACCGCAATGCACACCAGCACGTTACACATAATGCCGAGTGCCACAGCCTGGAAAAAGCCATGGTGCAATTTGTGCTGCGCGATGTTCATGGCGTTAATGCCCACCTGTCCGTTGCCGAACATGTATTGCTGAGCGATCAACATACAGATCACCAGCAGAATCGCACCAATCAGGTTGCCGCCGTAAACCACCAGCCAGTTCTTAAACAACGCGCCCCAGGTAATCTTACCACTGGCTCGCGCCACCAAAGTGAGTACCGAACTCGTGAATAGCTCGCCACCGGTAATGATCACCAGGATTAAACCCAGACTGAATGCCAGACCACCAACAAAGCGTGTCATACCCCAAGGCATGTCACCGGCACCTGTGGTTACTGTTGTATAGAAAATGAATGCAATACCGATATGAATACCGGCGGATATCGCCAGAAGGAACGATTTGAAAGGGTCTTTGGTTGCTTTCGCTACACCAATTTCTGCAGCACGCTCCGCGATCTGCGGCGGTGGCAGAGAGTCAAACTGAGTAAAGTTCATGGTTAATAGCACTTAGTGTGAACAGGGAGGGCGCGGATAATCTCTCCATTTACTTACTTTTTCAAGGGGAAATTTATATCTCACATTTAATGCACAAAATGTCCAGATAACGTTCAAGAAGATAGTGTCAAAACCTTTGTTGGCGTAGCCTGAACCCTAAAGTGAATTTTTGAGTTAATTCGCAATAAGTCTCTTGGGCGATGAAATCATCACAAAGACGTAACACAATTCACTTTCAGGATTTCTATAACCGATAATTTTGTAGGTAAAAGTAGGGTTGTCTGCAAATATCACCCTGAATTTTAATGGTTTGCCATCATCTTTAGGCAGTTAGGTCTTTTGGCCACAGTGGACAGGGAGAGAGTCAGTCTGTGTTAGCGTATTTATTGCGACGGTTATTGCTCGTCGTTCCCACATTTCTTGGCATCACATTAGTGATCTTTGCCATCACCCGATTTGTGCCGGGTGGGCCCGTTGAGCGCATGCTCGCCCAATCCAAGTTTATGGAGGAAGGATCGGCGCAAACCCAGAGCTTTCAGGACAACTCCTCGCTGGATGAATATCAGCTGGAAGAGCTGAACGCCTTCTATGGCCTCGACAAACCTGTGATGGAAGCATATTGGGAGTGGCTGAACCGCCTCTTGGTGCTGGACTTTGGTGAATCTACCCGCTACTACGAACCTGTGCTGGATATGATTATCGAGCGGCTTCCTGTCTCCATGTTCTATGGCGGCATGACTTTCCTGATTGCCTATTTGGTCTCTATCCCTCTCGGCTACTACAAGGCCGTTAAGCACAATACTGCCTTTGATAACGCCTCTTCCGTGCTGATCTTTGTGGGTTATGCCCTTCCGGGTTATGTGGTCGGCATCCTACTATTGAGTGTCTTCTCCTTCCATCTCGACTGGTTCCCCATGGGTGGATTTACCTCTGATGACTTTGACGATTTAGAGTCCAAAGGTGAGATGATCAAAGACGTGCTCTGGCATGCCGTGCTGCCACTAATTTGTTACATCATCGGTGATTTCGCCACCCTGACCATCACCATGAAGAACAACCTGATGGAAAACCTCTCCGCCGATTACATCCGTACCGCCATAGCTAAAGGTCTGCCATTTAAAGACGCGGTGCGTAAACACGCGATGCAGAACAGTTTGATTCCCCTGGCGAGCCATTTCGGTAACTCGCTGTTGTTCTTCCTGACTGGCTCCTTCCTGATCGAAGTGGTGTTCAACATCGACGGCATTGGCCTGCTTGGCTATGAAGCCATTATGGAAAGGGATTATCCGGTGGTGATGGCCATTGTGGCACTGAACGCCGCTATGCTGCTGGTGGGTAACATCGTTTCAGATATCTGTGTGGCACTTGTGGATCCACGAGTAAGGTTTGGTGAATGATGATGACTCTCAGCCCACTGACGCAAAAGAAGATCAAACGCTTCAAGGAAATCAAACCGGGTTATTGGTCTTTCATTGTCCTCTCTACCCTATTGCTGCTCTCCCTGTTTGCCGAGTTTTTCATTAACAGTAAAGCCCTGATGGTGCGCTATAACGGCGAGCTGTTCTTCCCTGTGGTGAGCGATGTTCGCCTCGGCACCGAGTTTGGACAGGATTACCAAAGCGAAGCAAAATACCGCGAGCTTCAAGCGCTGTTTGAGGAAGAAGACAAAGGCAACTTCGTGATCATGCCTTTGGTGCCTTGGAACCCGTATGAGCAGGATTTTATCGAGGGAGAATTCCCACCTTACGCACCAAGCATTGAATCACAGCACTACCTTGGCACCGATGTCATTGGCCGCGACGTACTGGCGCGCTTATTCTATGGATTCCGCATCGCCATGATGTACGCCCTCACCACCATGACCATCTGTTTTGCGATTGGTACCGTGATTGGCTGTGCCATGGGCTTTTTCGGTGGCAAATTCGACCTTATCAGCCAGCGCTTTATTGAAGTCTGGTCGATGATCCCCTTCCTCTACGTCATCATGATATTGGTCTCTATCACCAAACCCACCTTTACCCTCTTTGTCGCCATCAACGTCATATTCGGCTGGATGGGGATAACCTGGTACATGCGGACCATGACCTACAAAGAATCCGCACGGGAATACGTGATGGCCGCGAGAGCACTTGGCGCATCTACTACACGTATTCTGCTAAAACATATTCTGCCTAACACCATGGTCATGGTGATCACACTGGCACCCTTTACCATTGTGGCGAACATTACCGCGCTGACGGCTCTGGATTACCTTGGCCTTGGCCTTGCGCCACCAACACCGAGCTGGGGCGAGCTGCTACAGCAAGGTAAATCGAATCTCGACAGTCCATGGATTGTTACCTCAGTGGTCACCGCCACTGTGCTGGTGCTGACCATGGTGACCTTTATTGGTGATGCGGTTCGCGCTGCATTCGACCCGAAAAAATTCACCCGTTATGTCTGACAAGGAAGTGACCATGTTTAAATTGACCACACTCGCCGCTTTAAGCGCACTCGCTTTCACCGCGCAAGCCGCCGAACTTCCTGCCAACCTTGACTGGCAGACAAACTGGGACGATCCGGTATTTGCGTCTGACAAAGCCAAGCGTGGCGGGACATTGCGTACTCACCTCGCCAGCTTCCCTCTCACGCTTCGCACCGTGGGGCCAGATTCAAACTCAGGCTTACGCGCTTACTTCCTTGATGAAGTACCGGGACTCGTCACGCGCCACCCTGACACCTTGAACTGGATACCTGACATTGCCACCGAATGGGCATTTGCTGGCGACAACAAAACGGTCTATTTCAAACTCAATCCAGACGCAAAGTGGAACGACGGCAAAGCCATCACGGCAAGCGATTTCGAATTCATGCTCACGTTCTACCGTTCCAAAGACATTGTTGCGCCCTACTACAACGACTACTACACGAACACCATTGCCGATGTAGTGAAAATCGACGACCACACGCTTGCCGTTAGTACTGTGGAAGAGAAAAACCAGGAAGAGTTAATGCTGACAGTCGGTGGTTTGAACCCCAAGCCATCGCACTTTTTCAGCCGAGGGAAAGACAAAAACGGCGACGGCATGGACGACAACTATGTCCGTAAATACAACTTCAAAGCAGAGCCGACAGCAAGCCCATACTTTGTCGACAAGATTAAGAAAGGTAAGAGCCTGACGCTGAAGCACGTCGGTGACGATTGGTGGGGTTACGAAAACAAGTACTATCAGAACCGCTATAACGTCGACAAAATACGCTTCACAGTGATCAGAGACCAAGATCTGGCTCGCCAACACTTTGAAAAAGGCAAGCTGGATGTGTTCGAGCTGACCTTGCCAGAAGTCTGGCATGAAAAGACAGATGGCGAAGTCTACCAAAAAGGCTATGTTCATCGTTTCTGGGGCTTCAACGAAGTACCTCAAGGTGCCGGGGGATTGTGGCTCAACACCGCTCAGCCGTTATTGGGTGACATCAATATCCGACGCGGCATCATGCATGCTACGGACATGGACGGTTTGATTGAAAAGCTGATCCGCGGGGACTATACCCGTAAGCCACACGCCACAGGATCAGGTAACGGAAAATACTCTTGGGAAGGAGCAACGCCACCAGCCTTCGATGCAGAGTTAGCGATTTCCCATTTCACGAAAGCTGGCTTTGACAGCGTCGGTGGCGACGGTGTGCGCGTCAACGACAAAGGGGAGCGCCTTTCCTTTGAGTTGGTCTACCCATATCCATCCTGGACACCACGCATGGCTTATCTCAAAGAGCAGGCGAAGCTGGCTGGCCTCGATTTCCAACTCAAACTGATTGATGGCGCTACCGGCTTCAAATACATGTCGGAGAAAAAGCACCAATTAGCCTTCATCAACATGGCTTCAAAAGAGATCCCAGGGTATTGGGAATACTTCCACTCTGATAACGCGAATAAGCCACAAACTAATAACTTCAATAACTTCAGCACACCAGAGCTGGATGAATTGATCACCCAATACCGCTCAGAGTTTGACCTGACCAAAAAACAGCAACTGGCTCATGAAATCCAACGCATTATCCAAGATGCGTCTGTCGTCGTGCCAAGCTACATCCTGCCTTGGAGTCGTCAGGGCTACTGGCGCTGGATGCAGTACCCAGAAAACCCGATGCAGAAAAGAATGGATTACCTGTTCACCGTTGGCCGAATTTATGGCTTGAGCACCTTCTGGATTGATACAGATGTGAAAAAAGAAACGCTCAAAGCCATGGACGAAGGCAAAGCATTTGAGCCCGTGACAGTGATTGACGATCGCTACAAGCGATAAGGCAGGAAAGATGATGGAACCGGTTCTCAGCGTCCGCGGATTAGAAACAGAATTCACCACCGATGACGGCGTGGTGAAAATCCTCCACGGCGTGAATTTCGATGTCATGGCAGGCCGAACGCTAGGTTTGGTCGGTGAATCGGGCAGTGGTAAAAGCGTGACCGCCATGTCCATCATGGGCTTGCTGCCTAAGCCTTATGGGCAGGTCACCTCTGGCGAGATCCTCTATCGCGGCACCGATTTAGTCAGCTTGCCGCCGGAAGAGATTTACCAAATGCGCGGCAACCGGATTTCGATGATTTTTCAGGATCCGATGACCGCGCTAAATCCGGTGCATTCCATTGGCAAACAGCTGACCGAAGTGCTGGCGCTCCACAACCCGGAGATGAGCAAGAAAGCGCAGCAGGCTGCCGCGCTTGAAATGCTGGAAAAAGTCAAAATTCCGCTGCCGGAAAAGCGGCTCAATGAATACCCGCATAACCTTTCCGGCGGCATGCGACAACGTGTGATGATTGCGATGGCATTGGCCTGCAGACCCGACATTCTGATCTGTGACGAGCCAACGACCGCGCTGGATGTGACGGTTCAGGCGTCGATTCTCGACCTGATGAATGACCTGCAGGAAGAAACCGGCATGGCGATGATATTCATCACCCACGATTTGGGCGTAGTCGCGGAAATCTGTGACGATGTGGCGGTGATGTATGGCGGAAAGATCGTTGAAAATGCTGACGTGTTTGATCTGTTTGACCACCCTCAGCACCCATATACCAAGCGCTTACTCGGCCTGATGCCGGATTTGACCACCGAACCCAAGCAGTTGATCGATATCCCTGAGATCGACCCTGCGCTGTTTCCGGAATTTCGAGGTTAACCATGGAAGAGTTGCTAAGAATCGACAACCTTTGCAAACACTTCGTTTCCGGCAAAGGTATTTTCAAAAAGGGCTACACCATTAAAGCGGTGGATGGCGTTTCCTTCAGCGTGAAACGTGGCGAAACCTTAGGTCTGGTCGGCGAATCTGGCTGTGGAAAGAGCACCCTTGGGCGCACCATCCTTAAGCTTTATGAGCCAACAGGTGGAAAGATATTCTTTGAAGGCAAAGACATCACCGACCTCAGCCCCCGCGCCATGCGCCCGCTTCGTAAAGAGATGCAAATCGTGTTTCAGGATCCGCTGGAATCCCTTAATCAGCGCCACACCGTGGGCATGATTCTGGAAGAGCCTTTCGAAATCCACAACATCGGCACCCGCGCAGAGCGTAAACAGTGGGTCGAAGAACTCTTAGTCAAAGTTGGCTTGCCTGTAGAAGCGGCCAGCCGCTATCCCCACGAATTTTCCGGCGGCCAACGTCAGCGTATCGGCATTGCACGGGCTATTGCACTGAAACCCAAGCTACTGATTTGTGACGAATCCGTATCCGCATTGGATGTATCTGTGCAGGCGCAAATCCTGAACCTGCTATTAGAGCTGCAACAGGAAATGAACCTGGCGATGATATTCATCTCCCACGACCTTTCTGTGGTGCGTCAGGTGTCGGATAACGTCGCGGTGATGTATTTCGGCAACATGGTGGAATACGGAAACGCAAAAGCGCTG
Source organism: Grimontia kaedaensis (assembly GCF_023746615.1). NCBI lineage: Bacteria > Pseudomonadati > Pseudomonadota > Gammaproteobacteria > Vibrionales > Vibrionaceae > Grimontia > Grimontia kaedaensis. The sequence goes on from NZ_CP082275.1 coordinate 2,746,055, forward strand.
TATGCCGATCCGCAACATGAATACACCCAAACACTGCTGTCCGCTGTGCCGGTGAATCACCCGAGAAACCGCAAGAAAAAACGGCCTGCGGAAGCCACCAGCTAATACCAATCGTAGTAAGTATCTGCTACCTACTGTGATTGTTATAAAAGCAAAAAGCCCTGTCCGGAAACAGGGCTTTTTCTTTTCTAATCAACAGGCTGTGCTTACCACATCAGATCGTCAGGGATCTTGAAGTCTGCGTATGGATCGTCCTCGTCCATCGCCTGCTCATCTACCGTGTTATTCAACACGATAGTGTTTTCATCTCGCTGAACAATCTTGTCCGCCACCGCACCAGGAACAATCGCGTAACCTTCACCGTCACGGGCAATCGCTAAGCGACCATTCACCAATTGGTCTTGCGTCGCTTTATCGACGTAAATCTTTTTCACCAGCGTGCCGTCAGTGAAGTTGTACCCGATATCACCGTCTTTGCGGTCAATCTTGTTCATCTCGACCAATTGCTTCACCTGCGCGGCAATCGCCTTTTTCTCGGCTTCCTGCTGCTTCTGACGGTTCAGTTCCTGATCTTGCGCCACCTGCGCAGCGCGCTTTTCTTCAACGGCGGCTTTGGCTTCTTTTGCCAGCGTGCGCGATTTCTTCGAGCTCTTACCGGCCTTCTTCATTTTCTTTTTGTCGATAAGACCAGCTTGAAGCATCTGCTCTTGTAGGGATAGTTTTGCCATGTTGACTCCGTAGCGGGCGCTATTTCCCGAATTATTGGCCGAATCATACCATTTAAGCCAGATTCGGCGCACCTCCAAACGGGTTAAACACCCATTGCTGACACCTGCGCTTTTACTTGTGCAAACGGATAGGCAGCCAGCTTGCCGAACCCTTCCATTTTCCCTGCGCGTATACGTCCGGTCAGTGGCGTAGCAATGCCACACAGGAACCTTGTCGCCGCCTCTGCTGAGACTTGCGTGCCGTCTTTGGCGGCGGCATCAAGCAAAGGCTGGATCAGACGCTGCAACTCAGCAGCATCCAGCTCTGCTTGAGCACTGGCTTTCGGCAACAGCGCGATATTGCCACGACAGACAGAACAATGCCCACACTGCGCTGGCGCATGTTGGTCAGCGAAATACGCTGCCAAGCGATGACTCAAACAGGTCTCGGTTTCAAACAGCGACAGCATGGCTTCCACGCGGTTAATTTCCGACGCTTCTTTGGTGAGGAAGAGTTGATGCATCTGCTCGCTCAACTGCGCTGCTTGCTCACCCTGACATGCCTGAAGCTGAGTAACACGGTAAACGTCCATCATCTGCTTGCTTTCAAGCTCTATCCAGCCTTTGTCAGCAAAGTAATCCAGCGCGGTAACAGCACGCTTTCTTTCCGCGCTGTAACCTTGCCAAAGCGCATCAAAGTCAACGCTATGCCAAGTTCGGGATTTTGGCGAGCATTGGAAAATCGCCTCCACAAACTGCCTTCTCTCGCCCTCAAACTGGTTCAATACCTGCTCAGCCTCCACCAGCATTTTGAAGCGGTAATCGGCGAAATAACTGAACTGCGGCTCAATGATGCCTGCAAGCTCCAAGTAAACCAGCAAGGTTTTTAGCGGCAATTGGCGCACATTAGATTCTTTGGAAAGGCGGGTCAGCATCACTTCCCAGGCTCTACCCGCAGGCGTCGAGCCAATCTCATCAATAACGGCGCGAATGGCCATCAAATCCGGTGTGTCACCATAAACAAAGTTTTCCAACACACTGACCGATTCGCGGTTGGCCAGAACCGAACAGACCGACGGCAAACCATCACGCCCTGCCCGTCCGATTTCCTGACTGTAGTTCTCCACTGATTTTGGCAAATCGTAGTGAATAACCGCACGGATATCGGCTTTATCCACGCCCATACCGAATGCAATGGTCGCCACAATGCAGTTGATTTCACCGCGCATAAAAGCGTTTTGAATCCGCTGACGATCATCACTTGCCATGCCTGCGTGGTAAGCCTGCGCGGCAACGCCAGCTGCTCTGAGTTTGCCTGCCACACTCTCAGCAGTTTGCTGCAAGGTTACATAAATAATGGTGGGCTGAGGAAGCTCCACGCTCTGCATCAAGCTCAGTAGGGCTTCGTCTTTCTCCTGCTCAGCACAAGGAAGCACATTGAGATCCAGATTCTGACGATAAAAACCCGTTACCTCGACATTCTCAGGGGCGATGCCGAACTTATTGCGCATGTCTTCAATAACCTGCGGTGTTGCCGTCGCGGTGAGAAGCAAAACTTGAGGAATATTGAGCTGGGCGCGGTAAGCCGGCAGTTTCAGGTAATCAGGACGGAAATTATGCCCCCACTCTGAAATACAGTGCGCTTCGTCCACCACCAGCAAAGAAATCGGTACCGAGGAAATAAACTGACGGAAACGCTCGTTCTTCAGACGCTCGACGGAAATCATCAGGATTTTGGTTTCACCTGCTTTCACCGAACGCATGACTTCGCGCGACTCATCATAGGTCAGGGAAGAATCAATCGAGGCGGCAGCAATGCCCTTTCCACGAAGAAAATCGAGCTGATCTTTCATCAGAGCCAGCAGCGGAGAAATCACCAAAGTCAGGTGAGGAAGATGAAGCGCAGGAAGCTGGTAACAGAGAGATTTGCCCGAGCCTGTTGGAAAGATTGCCGCCGAAGAATGCCCGGCCAATACCCTTTCGACCACATTCTGCTGACCACCGCGTAAGCCTTCAAAGCCAAAAACCGTTTGGAGTGTGTTCAAGTACGCATTCTTTGCTTGCGAAGGTACGTGCATCATTTGCCTCATTTCATCGGGTCAGTTCTGCGAGCAGTCTACACTGCGCAACCCTATGCTTCGAGTGCAAAAACCGTTTAGACCGAGCACGCTCCAGTTTCGGGTGAAACCCAATCAAGCAGCATCATCCACTTGCCAGAAAAACGCATAAAAATCACTCCCAGACTGAGGAAACTATCACCAGAACCTCCACCATGGCTTCTTGATTTCAAAAGTGAAAGTCGCTTCTGACTCATCGCTGCCTGAAAGCATCATAGGTAGACCATTAGCAAACACATCACTGCAATCTTCATCATGCTTGAAACCCACTAGCGTGCTGGCTAAGGCCAATGGAACTTCAAAGACATGGTCGACATCTGCCGACTCACCACCATCTTCTTCTTGATCAGCCAGATACTGCGCTTTCAACGTCTCAAATCTCGCAGGCAATTGCCCTTCTGCTGTCAGGTTCATGAGGCTTTCCTGCGCATTATGCGTCACCTGCCAACGCTTCTCACCAGCGAACCAACACTCGGCGGAAGACACCATGACATGCTCCTCTACCGAACAGGCGATGACCATGCCGATTCGAGAAAGATCAGCCAACGACTCTTTAGCAATGATGAGGTTATTCGCCTCCTGAACAACCACCAAATACCAATCATCCCGCAAAGCAACACCTGCTAACGCAGATTCAAAATACTCGTCGGTCTCTGTCGTTGCCGTAAGTGCTAACGTCTCCAATACTGCATCTTGGTTTTCGGTTTTAACCGCCACCCAGGAAAGTGAAAAGCCCATTTCTTGTCCTTCAGAAAATTCGATGAGGTAATACCCAAACAACCTGAAGATGCTCGTATTCAGAGGTCATCAATGCGTTCAATTCGAGGCAAATTTTGCGAGGAATAGTCATTCTATTTCCGTGGAGTTTAACGACGAAGTGGGCGCATTGAAGGCCTCCCTTCGGGCGAGTTGACTGGCGTCGTGCTCTTTGTTGTCCCTTTTTGATGGAGATGACTACACCTGCAAAGGGACGCCGCGACCACAACACCAGTCAAACTCGCTGAACCGCGCATCTTCAGATTGTTTGGGTATAAGACTCAACACAATAGCAATGCGCCACGCCCGATTTTGTCTTGTCTGTATGCCACACCGGGAATTTCTGCGGCTATCCACGCCTTTTCACTTTTCGACGCTGTTGAGGCTATGGGTTTAAAAATACAATTGCGCCCGAATATCCGAGAAACCGAAAACAGGCTCGGTTGATTAAAACAATGACTTTGAGGTTTTTTTGATTAAAAGAATTCACCAGCAGGACGAGGCTATTCAGCAATTTGTGGATGCAGCTTTCAATACACTGAGAGCCACTTACAAGCCCAATGAAAAAGCGATAGCGAGCCGCTCAGAAAATCAAAAAGACCAATGGGAGCTTTGGGGCTACTTCCAAGGCACACAATGCATTGGCTATGTTGAAACCCGATTGGATAATCATGACCTCCAGTTCCGCACCCTAGCCGTCCACCACCTCGCCCGTCGCAGAGGCATCGCCAGACAGCTATTGGCCGCGGTCCAACATGCTTATCCTTCGTCTAAAACAGCCTCACTGTGGTGCGTTGCTGAAACGGGAAACCCTGCAATATTTGAAGCTATGGGCTTTAAGACATGCCAACGCTTCTCGTCAGAAATACTGGTTTTGCTATCAGGTGAACCCGCAACAGAAGTGCAAATGCGCCGCACAGCATAGAGAGCATAAATTTTTAACCATACTTTCTATCCGTATTTAGCCATATCTTGCTCCGCTATACTTCAACCGCTCAACTAAGAAGGCTCTGGATTTACGCTCCAGCCCGCTAAATGGAAGATAAAATGAATCAATACGTTGTATGCGCACTCTATAAATTTGTGCGCCTTGAAGATTATGTGGAACTCCGTGAGCCGTTGAAGGCGCTTATGGAGGAGAATGAAATTCGCGGCACCTTGCTGCTGGCAAACGAAGGGATTAACGGCACCGTCGCCTCCACGCGTCAAGGTATCGATACCCTGTTAGCTTGGCTTAAGAAAGACCCTCGCCTTGCTGATACGGTCTACAAAGAATCATTCGACGAAAACCAGCCATTCAACCGCACTAAAGTGAAACTCAAGAAAGAGATCGTCACCTTGGGTGTGGAAGGCATCGACCCACGTCATGTGGTCGGCACCTATGTGAAACCTGAAGATTGGAACGATCTGATTTCTGACCCGGAAGTGTTTGTCGTGGATACCCGCAACGATTACGAAATCGAAATCGGCACCTTCAAGAATGCAGTTAACCCAAAAACCGACACCTTCCGCGAGTTTCCGGAATACGTCGCCCAAAATATGGACCCAGCCAAACACAAGAAAGTGGCTATGTTCTGTACAGGCGGAATTCGCTGTGAAAAATCAACTGCCTATATGAAAGAGCAAGGCTTTGATGAGGTTTACCACCTGGAAGGCGGCATACTGAAATACCTGGAAGAAGTGCCGCAGGAAGAGAGCCTTTGGGAAGGCGATTGCTATGTATTTGATGGCCGTGTGGCAGTAAACCATCAGCTTGAAAAGAGCGGTTACGCCATGTGTAACGCCTGCCGTTTGCCTATCACTGAAGAAGACATGCAGTCTGAAGCGTTCGAGCAAGGCGTCAGCTGCCCTAAGTGCATCGACAAACACACCGACGAGCAAAAAGCCCGTTTCCGTGAACGTGAAAAGCAAGTGCAGCTCTCAAGGGCGCGCGGCGAAATTCATGTTGGTGGCGAAGCTGACCAAATCATTACTCAGCGCAGAAATGAAAAGCTGGCGAAGAAGGCAGAGCAGCGAAAAGCAAAGTAAGGCTGTTTGATTGCCCCAAACAAAAATCCCCTCAGCGGAAACGCGAGGGGATTTTTTGTTCAAGCATTAAAGACGTCGTCCCTAAATGAACCGTTTGCTTTTGGGGTCATTTTCCCTTTGCCTTAGAGTGAAATCATCGACGGCGTGTACACTTGTTTTTCTCTTGGGTAGGCCATTTGAATTGTGCTTTTTCCAGCCGTTTTTTTCATACTTCGTCGGTGCTTCGATTGGTGATTTCACATTACCGAGTAGCCAGTTTGTGTTCAGTTTCTTGCAACTTTTCACTGCTGGATAATTTTAGCCAAATCACCCCAAGGATAATCACGGCAAGCCAGAAAGCCTGCATGAGGGTTAGCATCTGATCGAAAACAAACGCACCAAATATAGATGCACCAATTGCTCCAATCCCGGCCCAAACAGCGTAACCGATACCAACATCAATGGTTTTAAGGCTCACACTCAGGCAGTAAAGGGTTAAGAGGAAGAAAATCACTGCTGAAATAGACCAACTGAGAACAGTAAACGCTTCACTACCGCCCACACTGAGCGCATAACCTATTTCAAAAATCCCTGCCAGAATGAGCATTAGCCATGCATGAGTATTGCTGGATTTCTTAGTTGTAGAAGTCATCGTTATATCCTTATAAAAATTGAATTTTGTCTTACGCAGCGCCGCTCATGCGCAGCCCAATCACACCGCCAATAACGAGTGCAATACCAAGTAGCTTTTTAGCGTTGAGTCGTTCGTTGAAAAACATTGCGCCTAAAATAACGATCCCCACGCCTGCGGTGGATGTCCAAATTGAATAACCAACACCCACATCAAAATCGAGTAAGGCAAGGCTTAAAAAGAATGTTGCGATTGCACCACTTATTAAGGTTGCAGCCGTCCATCCTGGACGTGTAAAACCTTTCGCATTACCTGCAGAAATAGCTACAGCAACCTCGAAGATGACGGCAGTTCCTAGATATAACCAACTTAACATTTTGCTTTCTCCTTATTTATTGTTTTATTACAACGCTTTACTTCAATTTCGCTTTTGAGTTAGAGCCCATTGAAAGCTTTCTTGAACTCCTCCGGGTTAGGTAACCCGGTAAATTTGTGTTCTCCAACAGGCAATACGGGCACACAAGATCGGTATAAATATCAGGGGGTTTTCTTCATCTTGCATTCCTTCACGTGTGCACTCAGAGTGCTGCGGGTCTGGAAATGACTTTCCGAATCTTGCAGTTCGCTTCAATCCTTCTCTCAAATTTGTTGCATGTGCAAGCAATCTATATAGACAATCAGCGACCGTCAATATGCTTGCACATGCAAATATGTTGACAAGGAAGTCAAATTGACAGGGGGAGGACAGTGGCTAAACGGGTAGAGAAATCTTTGATAAATACCTAATAAACAAAAAGATACAAATAATTGACACGTTAGTTAGTTGGCACCGATGACAGCGATAAAAACAGAATCCAGTAGCGCTGATTGAGGCTACAGATCATCAATTCTTGCGATACAGTTAACAAATTGTGGTCAGCAGTTATAATCCTGACGATTGATATAGATGCATGTACAAGATAATGTGGCGCGAGAAGTGGTGTGGCAATAAGCGCCTATCCAAGAATATTTAGGACGTACAAATGATACCGCAAAGCATGTTGTGGCTAAGGGTTAAAATAGTTGTCGACAGCGTTGAAAACCAAATAGCGAAAGAGCTGCAAAGAGAGCACGGCCTCGGCTTGACTGATTACCGAGCATTGACGTTGCTCTCTGAATCTGAAAACTCTGAATTAAGAATGCAGGAGTTGGCCAAACTGCTCGGACTAAACCAAAGCTCGGTCACTCGTCTTGTCGAAAGGCTGGAAAAGGGCGGCTTTACCATCCGAGATATCTGCCCGAAAGACAAACGTGGTGTGTATACCGTTCTTACAGGTAGAGGCCGAGATATTCAAGAGAGGGTCGGAAAACACTTCACTGAGTATTTAAACAATGCACTCGATACTGTTGCCTCTGATAGCGACAATAAGATCGTAGTGGATTGTTTAAAAAACATCACAAAAGATAAATAATATCAAAAATTTACACACTTAAAGTGGTTTAAATACCCACTAACGGAATCCCCTCAGCGAAAACGCGAGGGGATTTTTTCTAGGTAAGCCAGCAACCCAGAATGCTGCACTTCATCAAGTACCGCACCAATGCTCAATTTATGGACTACCAGCTTTTTAGTAGCATAATTTTTGATGATTTCCGTCAGCATCCACTCAGACTTTTAAAATGCTTACCTCATTCTTATTTCATTAATTAGGCTGATTTACAGCTTAGTGTCACTAATGAGAACCCCCCTCTCGAAGAGGTATTCGTACAATCGCGAAGTTGGTAAGTCAATTTCAACGATTGACGCCGTAAGCAACGCAATAAGAGAAGGGTGCCTATGATGAAAAAATCTATTCTCGCCTCACTGGTAGTGACCGCTTTATTTGCCCAACCAATACAGGCCGCATGCCTTGGAAATGTATACTCCCTTAATGCTGGCAGAGGGGACGTTGGTATCTTGGTAGACATCCAAGAGAATGAAAAGCTAACGGGCTCTTATAACGGCAGCCGAGCGATCGCAGTGTCAAGAGCATCATTCAGTAGCTCTGCCATGACCTATGACAGCATCAATAACCGCATTTATTATGTCAGTGCACCACGCCCTACAAGATACTTCGTAGAAGGACTGGAAGATCTTGTCACTGCGGAGGAGTTGAAAAATATAAGTTTCCACGCGGCTGCCTCAGAATCCACTCAACTTGCCTATTATGATCCATCTACAAAGCAGCATACTGTCGTTGGCAACGTCCAAGACACTTTCCGCATGGCTTTTGATAGTTCATCAGGACAAATCTTCGCCTCTAACAACAATGAGATCTTCTCTATCGACCCGTCGGATGGCACTACAACGCCGATTGCAGACTTCGATATAAATCTTCGCAGCAGTGGTTTTAGTTCTTGGGGCGACTTTGTGTTTTACAAAGGCGAATTACTGTTCGTCACCAATACTCGTACTTTCTCTATCAACACTTCTACAGGCGCTGCGACGCTAAAAGCGTTCCACAGTATTGGTTTCATCACCAGCGCCACACTAGACCAAAATGGCCAAATGCTCATCGCGGCTAAGAATCAAAATGTGACCGGAAATATCAACAGTACAATCCTCTGGCGTTTGCACCCCGAGACCGGCGAAGTCGTGAAAGTCGGGCTTATACCAGCCAGACTCAGCGCTATGGCTACAAATACGCAAGAAGATTACACCTGCTACCCTGCAACGGTATTCCCAAGTCAGCGAGAAAATGACGTTGATAGTGTCCTCGGTAGCACGGTAGAAGAGGGCAATACAGCCACCTTTACCGTTAATTTTGATAAAGATACGGCATCAGCGACAGATATTAATCTTACACTCAATAACGGCAGCGCTGTCATTAACAGTGATTTTAGTGGGGCGGTGACTATCGAGTTCGAAGATGGTTCGTCGGTCAGTGCAAACCTGAGTAGTAGCGCTACGAATGTAAGCGTGCCACCTGGCAATGGTTGGCTGAAAGTCAAGGTCAACACCATCGAAGATACCGTGTTTGAAAGTAACGAGAATTTCTCACTCAGAGCATGGTTTCGCGACAATGAGAGCGATGCGAAATCGGCTTCATCGACAATCACGAACGATGACTACCAAATTACCCAGTTACTCGGTAACCCCGAGATGAATTATCGTGGCGTTTGGAGTGAAATCGAAAACGGATTGAATGGAAGAAATCTGGACCACAGTTACGGCTCGTATAATTTCAACACGGGTGGTCAAGGCCAAGGGGCAGCAGTCTATCAATACTTCAATGTCGTTCCGGGTCAGCAATATTCCGTTCAAACAAGGTTCTGGGCGCAAAGAAGCGGTACGGGTGGCACACACGGTGGCGAAGTAAGAATTTCCAACGGTAGTAACAATAGCAATATCTACTCCAGAAGTTTCTCGTTAACTGAAGGTAATTCAACGAACATCAACTTCAACTTTACCGTACCTTCTAACGTAAGCTACCTGCGAATACAGATCACAAACACGTCTGTATCATGCTGCGTGGAAAGCACCGACTTGAATGTAGATTATGCACGAGTCACCGGGCCTAAACCCTAATTGAACAAGGTAATGCCTAACGTTTGATTGGCCAGAACTAAAATCCCCTCAGCGCGGAAACGCAAGGGGATTTTTGTTCAAGGATTGAAGATATCATCCCTCAATGACTTTTGGGCCAAAAGGAACGTCGGCAATTAAACTTTTAGCATCTTATGAATAGACTGAAATAAAGAAAAAGCGCCTAACTCTGCGCTCAAGATTCATGTTGCAGAACAAATCACTCAAGGATGGGAAATGAAAAAACTGAATCTATTTGATCGGCTCAACGCTGCCTCACTGCTGCTTGTCTCTCCAGAATGGCCTAAAGTGAAAGCAGCTCAAAAGCGAGCGCAATCGTTTGAAAACCCTGTTGTCAATATACCACTGGAGACACGAACTATTGCTGGGCGAAAAATTCGCTTAGCAGAAGCAGGTTCCGTTGACGCACCAACAGTTGTTCTACTCAGCCCATTCCCGGCTAGTATCCTCAATTTTGCAGGTTCTTGGGAATCGCTCACTACCAATTTCAGAGTAATAGCAATAGATTTACCGGGTTTTGGTGGCTCTGAAGGTGATCGACATGACATGACGCCAACCGCACAGGGAAATCACCTTGCTGCAATCTTTGACGCTCTTGAACTGAACGACATTCACCTTGTCGCTCCTGATGTAGGAATGGCCTCTGCCCTTAGTTATGTGCTCGACCACGAACACAGATTAACCAGTATGGTGATAGGCCACAGTATCGGTAATCCCAATCCAGTAGAGCTTGGTTTTATGATCGACATGTTAGCCAAGTTTGGTTTCATGCGAGCCACTAGCGCACTGCTAGGTGCTGGTCCACTGATTGCTTATTCTGCCAAGATTGGAGCTGTGAGGCATCAAGCCAGCGCCGTTGAAATTGATGATTATAAGAGCTCCTATGCTGGTAGGGCGCCTGAAGTCATACATTGGTTTAAAGATTTTTATGCAAAGTCAGAAGCAATTGCGGCGCGCCTAGGTGAAATTCAGATCCCAACATTAGTATTTTGGGGGGAATTAGATGTGCTATTTAAAGCCAGTAATGCAGAACGTATTCATGCAGCACTACCTAATAGTAAACTACATGTTCTCCCCGAAGCCGGTCACTTCTCATGGGCGGATCAACCGAAAATGTTCGCCTCAATGATTGAAAGCTGGGTGGTGAATGAGCACAAACAGATTAATACATCTGCTTGAATATCCTTAATTAACCCGTTGTTCTGGCGTAATAAATGCTAATTTTTCTGATAAGGGAAACCATGAAGTTTGGCTTGTTGATGGTAACTAGTCTTGCCCTAATAGCCTGCGGCACTCAGCCAAGCTATAACTCCGAAGCAAATTACCAAGCTGGCAAGTTCTACAACCCAGAGCAACAACCTAACAAGGTTGGCTTGTTTGGTGCGATCAATTCCATCTACTTCAATAGCAGTGAGTACCCTCTTCCTTCTGAGCCTCTGCCCGTTAAGCCTGTATTATTAAGCATCATGGAGGCAAGCACTGAACCTTCGATGGTGAAGTTGGGCCACTCCAGCGTCTTACTTCGTCTTGATGAACAGTATATTTTGTTTGACCCAATGTTTTCTGATCGCGCTTCACCTGTGAGCTGGGCCGGGCCTAAACGTTATACCCCGCCAGCACTCTCTCTAGACGCTCTTCCACAGCTCGATGCGATAGTGATCTCACACAACCATTTTGACCATCTGGATGAGCGGACTATAAAGGCTTTGATTCAACGTACAAAACATTTCTATGTACCTCTTGGCATTAAACCTTTAATGGTTCAGTGGGGCGTACCTGAGGAAAAAGTAACCGAACTCGGTTGGTGGCAAGAAGCGCAACATGAAAATACTCTTATCGTCGCTACGCCATCACAACATTTTTCTGGCCGCTCGCTCACGGATAGAAACGAAACACTGTGGGCATCTTGGGTGATTCTACATGAAGACTTACGCTTATATTTTAGCGGCGACTCTGGCTACTTTTCGGGTTTTAAAGACATTGGCGACAAATACGGCCCTTTTGATGTGACGTTAATGGAAAACGGTGCTTACAACAGTTTATGGCAGTTTGTACACTTGTTCCCAGAACAGACTGTGCAAGCCCATCTTGATCTTCAGGGGCATTATTTAATTCCAATACACAACGCTACATTTAATTTAAGTAACCATGCCTGGTTTGAACCACTCGAGAAGATAGAACAAGAGGCACGATCTCATCAGGTAGAGCTTGTCACCCCCATGTTCGGCGAAGTGATGACACTAAGTACGATGAATGAATTTACACAGCGTTGGTGGAAAGCATATCTGCCGGGCACTTCATCTGCGCGGTAAGTTTTATTGAGAAAAACTTCAACAAGGCATATGTGAAGACAAAGCCAACCACCGCTCTGCGACATCTATTGGTAATAACGCTTTGGCGTTCTCTCTATTGATATGGAGAACGACATGGTAATGGTTGCTCATAATGGCGTAGGCGAACGCAGCGAGATACGCAGTGATAGTAAAGTGTCGTATCAACATTAATGAGTGAGAAGCGAGCGGTTGTCATGGCGAATTCGAATACCTATAGTCGTCATTGGATAAGGATCAACAAACCTGCCTCAGGCCTATCCTAATCACAGTCAGAATAATTTGAACTGATGCATTTCAAAGCCATCCATTTAGCCTCTTTTATTTGAACCGAATTCAAACGGGTATTCGCCTCGAACTCTTCATCTGGGGATTGGTTGTAGTGACGAATGTAAAACCACATGTAAGATTTTAGATCGCTCTGCTCTACTCCTTTGCCCCTTTTATACGCCCACCCAAGCTTAGATTGCGCACGCAAATTTCCACGTTCCGCAGACATGCGATAATATCTAACAGCCTTCTCTTTATTTTGAGGGGTGCCATATCCCATATCGTACAAAACGCCAAGACTAACCTGAGAGAAGCTGTCTCCTTGTTCCGCAGCTAGCTCAAAGTATTTAATTGCTTTTTGATACGTTTTATAACTTCGACGTTCGCCTAGTCCCTCTGAATACATCCATCCAAGGTTAGCTTGAGCATTTTTGTAACCTTGGTCTGCTGCCATTTTGTAATACTCTAGCGCCTTCTCATAATCTTGAGTTACAACCAATCCATTTCGGTAAAGCCAAGCAAGTTTGGTTTGCGCACGAGCGTATCCTTGTTCCACAGCTAAGCGATAATACTCCAAAGCTTTTGTATCACTCTGAGTGACACCTTTCCCCTCTTCATACATCCAGCCAAGGTTGGTTTGCGCACGGGCGTATCCTTGTTCCGCAGCTAAGCGATAATACTCCAAAGCCTTTGTATTACTCTGAGTAACACCTTTCCCTTCTTCATACATCCAGCCAAGGTTGGTTTGCGCACGGGCGTATCCTTGCTCCGCAGCCAAGCGATAATACTCCACGGCTTTTGTATCACTTTGAGTGACACCTTTCCCATCTTCATACATCCAGCCAAGGTTGGTTTGCGCACGAGCGTATCCTTGTTCCGCAGCCAAGCGATAATACTCCAAAGCTTTTGTATTACTCTGAGTAACACCTTTCCCATCTTCGTAAATCCGGCCAAGCTTGGTTTGCGCACGAGCGTATCCTTGTTCCGCAGCTAAGCGATAATACTCCAAAGCCTTTGTATTACTCTGAGTAACACCTTTCCCATCTTCATACATCCAGCCAAGGTTGGTTTGCGCACGAGCGTATCCTTGTTCCGCAGCTAAGCGATAATACTCCAAAGCCTTTGTATTACTATGAGTAACACCTTTCCCATCTTCATGCATCCAGCCAAGGTTGGTTTGCGCACGAGCGTATCCTTGTTCCGCAGCTAAGCGATAATACTCCATAGCTTTTGTATTACTCTGAGTGACACCTTTTCCATCTTCATACATCCAGCCAAGGTTGGTTTGAGCTCTGGTATGACCTTTTTTTGCTGCTGTGTGATAATACTCAACGGCAATTTGATCATTTTGTGGCACTCCCAAGCCTTTTTGATACATCCAGCCAAGCTGGGTTTGAGCAAATACATAACCTTGGTCAGCGGCCAATTCTTAGTACGTCACCGCTTTCTCGTAGCTTTGCTCAACACCAGAACCAGATTTATACAAATTAGCCAAGCTATATTGCGCTCTAGCAAAGTTTTGTTTCGCTGACAAACGGTAGTACGTCAAAGCCTTATCATAGCTTTGCTCAACGCCCTGTCCCTTTTCATACATCCAGCCAAGGTTGAATTGAGGTAGTGCAAAGCCCTGCAAAGCCGCTAAACGATAATATTTAACCGCCTCTTCAAAATTTTGTTTTACCCCATTGCCATTCTGGTACATCCAACCAAGATTATTTTGAGCAGGAGCATAACCTTGATCTGCTGACATTTTGTAATATTTCACTGCCTCACTGGCACTTTGTTTTACACCTTGCCCTTCGTCGTATGACCATCCAAGTAGATATTGGCTTTCAGCATCTCCTTTATTTGAAGCCGATCTTAGCTGAGCAATGGTTTTTTCAGTATTTGGTGCATTCCATGACCTCTCAAATACCTCTAAAAGTGGGGAGTCTGTATAGTGGCTCTCTCTTGAGGTACAGCCAGCTACCAAAAGGAATATCATCCAAAAGTGTACTTTCTTCATACACCACCCTTGAGTTGTAATTTAGGCTCAATGAAGTAAACAGAATCCATTTCAGAAAGTACATACCTTTGATACCAAAGGTCCGTTAAATATTCGGGACTCATTATAATCACTGTATGAAAGTGTTTTAAGCTTTGTCGAAAAACATTTGCCTATCGTTTCTCTTAGTTAAACACCAAAAATGGTCATTCAGACCAGTGTTTTAGTCACATCGATGCTGAAAATAAACAAAATGTGAAGCCAACAAATAAGTACTGTTGCTGCTTGTTTTATTCTAGTTAAGGTATGTTTTCTAAATCGTTGGATGAGATTGAGGTAATTAAAAGGGAATTTCGGATGAGTAAATCGAATTTTTTGCGTGGCTGAACAGTCCCGGGAATGTAAAAAAGAGAAATTTTCAGAACGCTAGATGGGTGGAAGCCCCCTCAGCCACATCCCGGCACACACGTCCCAAGCGCGGGCTGCTTCCTTCCGGACCTGACCCAGTACACAAGTTAGTGTTGCGGGAGGACCAAGGGGGCCTCCATAGATTTGATACACCAAAAATCTCTTGAGAAAGAAACCGTTGGTTCGAGCGCATTATGTGGGATGGCTACGCCCAATGCAAGGGGTTATCTGGCTTTCAGCAACCAAGTGGTGAGAATTTACCCGCCCTACTCTTCTTCGTTTTCTGTGTGGAGAAGGTAATCGCCGAGCCAAGCAATGGTAAGAGACAACAACCAAGCCACAAACACCGGGTTTGGCACTGAGAATTGCGGGAAGACCACGATGGTAGCAAAGGCAATGGCTGGAAGAATCACGCAGAGCTTATCGCCGCGCTGTTCCCCACCGATGCGCTGGAGTTCCTGGAGTACCAGCACCAGCATACCGCCGCAGAAGGCGAACATGGCACCTTGGGTTTGTCCGCCTGCCAATAGCGCAACAATCAGCGCCACAGGCCACCAGCTGATTTTCTTCACTGGCTTCCAGAAGTAGGTCGCGACCCAAACCATGATGACGCAAAAGATCTGCATTAAGGTGTAGCTGATGGCACCACCGAGCTTCTCGTCGCCTTGCAGTGCGAGTACTCCGCATTCCATGGCGATAACGACTGAGATAACCAGCAATGAGACCTGCCAGTTACGGCGCTCTCCGGTAATGAGCACCAGAGCGGGAAGGATCATCCAAAGGCTGAGTGAAATGGCAACGGGTTGGTAAGGCATCATGGCGCCAAAGCCAATCAAGCCAAGTGCAAGAATCCATACAGCGATACCGCCGGAACCTGCAAAAAAGAGAGCGGGGATCGCGAAAGCAAGCAGGGGGATATCGCCTTCAGCAAAGGCAGAAGAAAGTGCAGCGCCCATGACCGTGACTGCTGCTGTCATCATTAACGTCGTCGCATACCACATTTAGCACCTCCTGCGCTTCATGCCGACAGTGATACCTCATTCCTGCGATAATCTTTTTGTTGTCAGGTGAGGTATGATGTTTCTAATTATAATTTCTCCGTCAGTTTCAATATGCCCAATTTTGATGACCAAATCTATGCAGTACTTATCCAAATCCCCTCAGGAAAAGTAACAACTTACGGTGATGTCGCAAAATTAGCAGGGTTTCCCCGTCACGCACGCCATGTCGGCAAGCTTCTTGGCTCACTGCCGAAGGATTCCAAGCTCCCTTGGTTTAGGGTGATCAACTCCAGTGGGATGATCTCACTGAAGGGAGAGAGCTTTATAAGACAACGTGAGAAGCTGTTGGATGATGGGGTAGAAGTTAAAGAAAGCGGCGCAGTGTCATTGCGCCGTTTCAGGTGGGATGGAGAACCCGCTTAGTGCTGTTTAGCGCACCGCGCTGACCACTTGCACTTCTACATTCTGGGTTTTCGCCGGGTCGTTAATCACATGGGTAGCGGCGTCGCTGATGAAGATCAGTTCGCCGTCGACTTCGATGCGCGCGCTCACGTTGTAGGTGTGGCCTGGTTTGATCTCTGATGGCGAGTAAGTCAGCGAGAATGGCAATGGTACCTGACGGCCTTCGGTCATGTAAGACTGGCTACTTATCACGTCCATTGGCGCATCAGCTAATGAAACATCCGCCAGAGTCACCGTGAGTTTTGCGTTATCCGGCAGTGCAATACGCTGAAGGTAAAAGACTTCGCCAGTTACTGTTGCCATGTCCGGGTCCTTTATAATGTCAGTGCATGCGGTAAACGCTAACGCCATCAACGCAGCAAAAAATCCAAAAAAGGCCTTCTTCATGGTAAAACTCCAAGTGACGCAAGCGTCTAATATACTGATAAAACCAATAACAAGTTTATCACCGTTGCATTTTCAACCATTAAAAAAATGTGGATTTGAGATCACACCTTTCAACATCCGCAGGTTGTCGCGCTAGGTAGAGTAATGTGTGCCACCTAATAAGGTTAGAGAGCATACATGCTGATTAAGTTCGAAATAAACGACATGATGAGAGCGATCTGTCATTTTTCTGTCAATTATGATGTCAGACTGGCTTAAAGAGGATTTATGAGTACGAAATTGGAAGAACTGCTGGCTTTGCTTAAGCTAGAGCAGATTGAAGAAGGGCTGTATCGTGGACAGAGCGAGAACCTTGGCCTGCCTCAGGTTTACGGTGGTCAGGTGATTGGTCAGGCACTTTCCGCCGCCAAAGGCACTGTCGAGAGCGACCGTTTTGTGCATTCCTTCCACAGCTATTTCCTTCGCCCCGGCGACCCAGAAAAGCCTATCGTTTATGACGTAGAAAATTTGCGTGATGGTCAAAGCTTCAGCACCCGCCGCGTGAAAGCCGTGCAGTACGGAAAGCCCATTTTCTACCTGACGGCCTCTTATCATAAGAATGAACCAGGTTATGAGCACCAGTTCACTATGCCACAGGTTCCGGGGCCGGAAGGCTTGATGTCAGAAAAACAACTGGTTGAATCAATCGCCCAGCACCTACCGAAAAAAGTGATTGAAACATTTGGTGGCGACCGCCCGATTGAAGTTCGTCCCGCTGTAGTAGTGAACCCTCTCGCCCCTGAAAAACAGGAAGCCAAGCAATACCTTTGGATCCGCACCAATGGCAAGATGGTCGACGACCCGCGCGTTCACCAGTATCTGCTGGCATACGCTTCGGACTGGGGCTTCTTAGTCACCGCATTGCAGCCTCATGGCGTGACCCTAATGACTCCAGGGCTGAAAGTCGCCACCATCGACCATGCGATGTGGTTCCACCGCGAATTTCGTATGGATGAGTGGCTGCTATTCGCGATTGATAGCCCATCAGCCAGCGGTTCACGCGGTTTGGTGCGTGGTGAAATTTATAACCTGAAAGGTGAGCTGGTCGCTTCTGCAGTTCAGGAAGGCTTAATGCGGAAAAGTCCGAAGGCTTAACAAGTAGAACCAATAATGACAAAGGCCAGCGCATTGCTGACCTTTTCTGTTTTCGCGCGATTAACTTAGAAATCGTAGCGCATACCAGCTTGCAGCTCGTCATCTTGACCATCAAGGCCTTCGAATTTGTAGCCTGCGTAAGCGCGGAAGTTGCCGTTGAATTTGTAAACCGCTTCAGCAGCAAAGTTGTTTGCTTCTTCGGTATTGGTGTTGTCGTACTCACCAAAGTTATATACCGCCACTAGCTTCAGCTTCTTGGTCGCTTTGTATTGTGCCGCTAATTCGTAACCAGTGTAGTCTTGGTTGCCTTTTGAACCCGCTGTGTACAGTGCGCCCAGCGTGAGGCCGTTTTGTGAGTATTCGGCTGCCAAGTTGATTTGGTCATCACTCTCTGTACCCGCATCTTGAGAAACATAACCCGCGCCCAGACTCACTACACCAAAACCATACAGGGCTGAGATACCGTAGCTGTCGGCGTCTTTCTCGTCGGCTGAAATGTAGTTGGCTTGAATAGACAATGCATCGAACTCGCCTGCGTATAGGAAGTTGTTCTCACGCTTATCTTTGTTACCTGAAACCAAGTCTGCCGCATCGCCACCAAAGGTTGCCATCACGTCGGTAATGTCAGTCAGCTGAACCTGCGCAGAGTCTTGCTTACCGTAAGAAAACTCGCCGGCAGACGTACCGAAACCGGCAAAGAAATAGCGGTTTTTCAGGCTGTCGCTGCCACTGAATTCTGCTTCGTATTTACCGAAACCGTAGAAGTCATCAGAGATTTCTGTTTTGCCTTTCAAGTTGAAGCGCGCGCGGGATTTGTCCTCAAAAGAGCTATTCGTATCGCTCTCGTTATTGTCAGACACGTTGAAACGCGCTTCAGCACGGCCACCGACTTTCAGGGATGTTCCTTCGCTGTCGTATACCGTCGCCGCGAAAGAAGAAGTTGAAGCCAGTGCGATAAGCATTGCAGAGGTTAACGCTGCGTTTTTCATTTCTTACTACCTTATTGTATTTGAGGGGCTTTCTTGCCCAATAAAGAAAAAGCGGAGGCTAAGGTAGGGCTGAAAAATGACAGTTCGGTTTCTGTCGGGTGACGTTTATGTTCCACCGGAATGACCAAATGATGACTATCGACTGACCTCTCAATACATTGAAATTTCGGGATATTAACCACACCGTAAGTTACGAGGCATATCTTTCGATTTAGGCTGTCGGAAATCTTCAAGACTCCTTTTCTACCAAAAGACAGAATGAACAAAACACCAATAAGGAGAGAGAGTGATGAAATTTCGATACGCAATTATGTACGTGGAAAATGTTGAACAAACATTGGCCTTCTACGAACAAGCCTTCGGACTGGAACGCGCCTTTCTGCATGCAAGTGGCGATTATGGCGAGCTAAACACAGGCGACACCAAACTCTCTTTTTCATCACTAGAGCTGATGACTTCGCTCGGCAAGCACCCAAGTTCTGGAAACCCGTATTCTCCCAACTTTGAAATTGCCTTTGAAACCGATAATGTAGCAGGAAACCTTGCCAATGCCCTGAAAGCAGGGGCGGAGTTGGTGCAGGATGCTGAAGAAATGCCTTGGGGACAAACCACCGCTTACGTACGCGATTTGAATGGGTATCTGGTAGAGATTTGTACGACAGTAAATAGCTAGCTCACGCACAAACTAGGGTTAGCGGACTGTGGCCGCATGCCAATAACAACCTATTTGATATAGGTGCTTTCACCATGCCTCCACCAGGAAACAAACCGCTAACGCTAGCAACATCAAAACAACACCAAATCACATCACTTAACACCATTGATAAGAAATTTTATAGACATTGATTTCGATATTTTATCTACGTATGATTCGCGCCTTATTTTGAACACTGTTTTTTATTTTATTGGAGGTCTAATGAAGAAGATATTATTCGCATCAGCAGCAGTGAGTTTAGTTGGCTGTGGCGGTGATGAATCTTCAGGTCAGCAAACCGTTCAAATACCAAGCATCCCGCAAATGTCTGTCGCACCAGCCTCGGGCAGTGTAGCGAACACTGAACCTTCTCCCATCAGCTATATCGGCCTAAAAGCAACGTCATCTAATACAGGGTTCTTCAAAGCAGATAACCGGGGAGACTGTCAGGCATACATGCATCTGGACAACATCACTAATGGCGGCTGGGTGGATGAAAGTGAGGACCAATACAGAGCACATTTGCCTCAATATCTGTTGAATACCTATAAAGACTTTCCCGGCGTCGCCAGCGCAAGAGTAGCGGGTAAAGTTGAAACGTCAAATGTAGCAGCGAAAGACTGGATTGCTAATTTCTACTATGCATCAAATTTTTACGATTGCGATACTCGCAATCATGCCCATTTTGACTCGGTAGAAACTGACAGCAATGGCATCGTCAACCTACGTGATGCTTGGTCTGTTGTGCAGCAAAAGGACGGCCGTCTGGATAGAACGACCTATGTCGGTTGGCTGAAGGATAAAAATAGCAATGAGACGACAGGCATGTCTCACTCGTTCTCACAAGATGATGCTGGGAAGTACAACCACAAGCTAAGAAGCCTTGCGACTGGAGATAGTAAAACTGTCGACCTTATCCGTGATTTCACGTTTGGTAACCAATCATACGAAAGCTTGATTAAAACCTATTTTGCCAACATTAGAAATGGTTCGGGTGCGTGGTATCAAATTGTAGGCGGAACTCGCGTTGGCGAGTACAAACTGAGTGCAGCTTCCAGCACTAAAGCTTACTTTGCCGTCAACATGGTCTCTGCTTTCTTTGAAGGTATAGGTACCAAAGTCAGTTGGTGTACGGTAGGCGCAAAAGGTCAATCTCCTCTCACTCCGCAAACCTTTAACGACCTTCGAACTAGTGGTGATCTTGAACAAGCAGGTGCTTATTGCGATCCCTTGGATGACACCAATAACGAGTCCAGATATTACGATGCCGCAGGTAAAACAGTCAGCGACCAAACTACTATTGGCCTGTTAGATGCCAATACAGACACGATCAAAAGCCAGTTAGAACAGTTTACGGACAACTCAACGCTTTATAATAGTTACTCTCAGGAGGAATACTTCAAAAGTCAGGAACTCTCCCATGAGATCAATAAATTGCAAGCCGATTTACGTTTGAGATAGTAGCTCGTACCCAAGTGAGATAAGACATAGAACTTAGACCACTTGGGTGTCATAACCTGGCATGTAAAGCTGTACGGTAAGATCTTTTCTGACTAGCAGCTCACTGGGCGTCACGCCGAACCAGCGTTTAATTTCGCGGCTGAAGTGCGCCTGATCGGCGTAGCCAAATTCAAAGGCAGTATCAATCAAGGGTGCACCCTCGGCAATGGCACGGGCACTTTGTCTTACCCTTGCCAATTGCTGCCAGAATAGAGGTGATTTACCGCTATGTTTGAGAAGGTGCCTTTGCAAGGTTCGCTCACTGACACCAAGCGAACGCGCAATATCAGCCACAGAGCCCACCCGCTCGCCTAGGCTGAAAAGCGCTTCATCGACATTGCTAAAGCGACGTGAAAAGGCAGCAATCTTATCGAAAAGATCATGGCTGTCTTTTCCAATGGCGGCCATTAACTGGCTTTCGTCCACACATGTTCCCGGTGCTAAGCGATAACCAGTCATTTTTGCGTTTGGCCCTATATCAACGGCAATAGTGGCATCAAACAGCGGGGAGACATGCACCTGCTGCACACCCTCGGTTTCTGTCACAATCACATCACGGCAGCCGTCAGGCACCACATAGGCAGTCCCTTTTTCTGTCGGATTAGATGTCCAGATATCGATGATGGTTTCCATACTCTCCCCGCCCGGTGTTGAAAAGCCTTTAGCTTAGGCGACTCCTTCCTGCGTTTCTGTCTCACCAGAGGCAATTTGCTCCAGCTCTTCCAGATGTGCTCGGGTTTGTTGTAGCTCGTACATCTGCCAGTAACGACCTTTGTTCGCCAAAAGCTGCTGATGGTTACCCTGCTCTTCCACGTGACCACGATGCAGCACCAGAATGTTGTCGGCATCGGCAATGGTCGAAAGACGGTGCGCGATCACCACAATCGTCATGGTATTTCGCAGTGCTGCCAGTGCTTGCTGCACACGCTCTTCGGTGCCGGAGTCGATGTTGGCGGTCGCTTCATCCAGAATCAGGATGCGCGGCTTATCCACCAGCACACGCGCCAGCGCCAGAAGCTGCTTCTGACCCGCGGAAAGCGTAATGTCACCAGTACCAATGGCGGTATCTAACTCTGACGGCAAGTGCTTCACGTAGTCCGCCATATCGACCTGTTCCAACGCCTGCCAAATCGCTTCATCTGAAATATCGCGGCCAAGGCTCACGTTGGCGCGGAAGGTATCAGATAGCACGTGCGGGTCTTGCTGAACCATGGCAATACCAGAACGGAGCGCGTTTTGGGTCAGGGTCGACAGCTCTCTGCCACCCAACTTCAGCGTGCCTTTTTGTACCGGATAAAAGCCCATCAGCAAGGAAGCGAGCGTACTCTTACCGCTGCCAGTATGTCCTACCAGAGCCAGGAAGCCGCCCTCTTTAACCGAGACATTCACATCGGTCAGCACCTGCGTTTTACTGTCATAGCTGAAGTTCAGCCCTTCAATATCGATGGTGCCGGATTCAATGGCGCGGTCATCGTCACCATAAACATATTGTTTGGCATCCATAAGCTCGAACAGACGCTCGCCCGCCATGATCGCCTGTTGCAGCAAAGACAAGCGCTGCATCAGTTCTATCAATGGCTCAGTGACACGGCCGAGGTAACTGATAAAGGCGTAAAGCACACCCACACCAATCAACTCATTGCCGTGCCAACCGAATAGCGCAGCCAAAGAGATCAGTGCCACACCGGACATCAAATCGATCAGCGGGCGAAGATAAATGCCGTTGATTTTCACGATGCGCACTTCGGTGTTGAAGTGTTGCTCGGTTAAATCTGCAAAGCGCTCTGAGAAACGCTGCTCCTGTCCCATCAACTGAATTAGACTCATCCCCTGAATCGACTCACTCATCACACTGTTAATGTCGGTCAGCAAGTCTCGCGAGTCGCGATAAGCGGGTGACGAGCGGCGTTGGTAGTAATACATTACCAAAACCACAGAAGGGATAAGAATCGCTACTACAACCGTGAGTGTCGGGCTCAATAAGTACATGGCCGTCAGCATGGCGATGATCAGCGCTGTCGCTTGCAGGAAACTCGCGACCACTTGCACGTAAAGCTCTTTCAGCGATTCGGTATCGTTGGTGACGCGCGAGACCAATTTACCTGCTGGTACATAGTCAAACGCCGACAAAGGCTGGTTGATGATGCTGGCATACACACGTTTGCGAATAGTTTGGACGATTTCAATCGCGATTCGGCTGAACCGGATCCCATAGGCATAGTGCAACAGACCTGAGAGTACCGTGACCGCAATGTAGGCCAAGGCCAGCCCCCATAGAACATTTGGTGGATAGTAATCCTGAGCGACATAGTCATCGAGGAAAATTCGAATTAACCACGGGCCGCTGACATCGGCTACCACCGCAAACAGCAGGAAGATAGCCGCCACCGCGAAGCCTGCTTTGTCATTAAGCAGGTAACTCAGAAGGCGTTTTAAGGTTCCACGTTTACTCATAGCGCCTCCTCCAGTGCTTGTTCGAGTTGCTGATAACGCTGCATTTCGGCATACCAGCCGTTGGCATTCACCAAGGCTTTGTGCGTGCCACGCTCTTCAATATGCCCTTTTTGCAACACGATGATTTCATCGGCCGATTCCAACGCCGACAAACGATGTGCAATCACTACGGTGGTCTGGTGCTGTGCGCGGTCGTGAAGATTTTTCAGGATGTGGTGCTCAGTGCGGCCATCCACCGCTGATAGGGCATCGTCCATTACCAAAATTTCCGCATCCAGCAGCAAAGCACGGGCAATGGAAATCCGCTGTTTTTGACCACCGGAAAGCGTAATACCCTTTTCTCCCACCAGCGTTTCGTAGCCTTCCGGGAACTGCATGATGTCTTCATCAATACACGCAAGCTTCGCCGCTTCACGGATTTCTTCGCGTGTTGCGTCCGGCTTACCCAGCGCAATGTTGTCGGCAATGCTGCGAGAGAACAAAAACGGAGCCTGAGTAACAACCGCAAGCTTGCCGCGCCACTCGCCCAGCTTGAAATCGCGAAGGTCTGTACCGCCATAGCTGACGCGACCCTGAACAGGATCTTCCAAACGCAGCATCAAAGACAAAATGGTGGTTTTACCGCTGCCCACTGGCCCCGCCACACCCAGCATTCTTCCGGGTGCCAATTCAACATTCACATCGCGAAGCGCTGGAATGTCATGTCCGCGCCAAGTGAACTGATCAATCGCGATAGAAAGGGTTTCACGTTCTGCTGGTAAGGCTTTATCGCCGTCTACCAAATCCGGCTTTTCTTCCAGCAACTCTTTAATACGTTTCCACGCAGCCGAACCACGTTCGATGATGTTGAATAACCAGGCAACCGCCAGCATCGGCCAGATCATCAAGCCTTGATAAAGGGTAAATGCGGTCAGCTCGCCCAAGGTTAAGGTGCCATTTGCCACCATGTAACCACCACCTGCAATCGAGCAGAAAAACGAGGTACCAATGGTCAGGAAGATCACTGGGTCAAACATGGCATCGACTTTTGCTACGGCCATGTTCTTTTCGCCCGTGTCATCCGCCACCGCATTAAAGCGGTCAACCTGCTGAGACTCCAAACCAAACGCGCGGATCATCCGAATGCCATTGAGCGACGATTGGGTTTCTTCCGAGAGCGATGAAAATGCCGCCTGTGAAGCGCTGAATCTATGATGGAGCTGTTTACCGAAGCGGTTCACCATAATCGCCATCACTGGCATGGGTGCCAGCGCCAACAGGGTCAGTTCCCAGCTGATGGTGGTGGTCATGACAATCAGCACCGCAACCCCCATGATCAACGAGTCTGCCAGCGTCAATACGCCCTCACCCGCCGTCATCACAACAGCCTTCACATCATTGGTGGAGCGCGCCATCAAATCGCCCGTGCGGTAACGCTCAAAAAAACGTGGCGCATGGCGGGTAAAGTGCTGATAAAGCTTGTCACGAAGTACGGTGCCGAGCTGCGCCGCAGCGCCAAACAGCCATACGCGCCAGACAACGCGCATGAAATACACCACGATCCAGAGCGCAACAATCGCCCCAAGCGCGATAAACATTTGGTTTTTGCTGATATCGCCTGCCATGACACCGTCCACCAGCCAACCAATGGCTTTCGGCGGGATCAGTTCAAAACCGGCGACGAAAAATAAGAGTACAATGGCGCCGACATAGCGTTTCCACGCCATTCGGAAAAACCACCCGAGTTCCAAAAATATGCGCATTCATCCTCCCCTGCGCGAGCCAACTTACTTTTCAGGCCTCTGACTTGCCTGACTTTTATTGCTCAAGCTTTTGTTTGCTGAGTCTTTTTAGAGCGGTAACGCGGTAGTGTATTTCAAAGGCTCCATCGCGAACGTTGACGTGACGTTGGTCAGGCCATCAATACTGTTAACCAGCTTTTTATAGAAGCGGTCAAATGCCGCCATGTCTGCCACTTGCACCTTTAACATGTAGTCGTATTCTCCTGCCATGCGATAGCATTCCATCACTTCAGCGAAGGGGGTAATGACATCCACAAACTTGCGGTACCAGGTTTCAGAGTGGTTTGAGGTTTTAATTTGGACAAAGGCGGTGAACGAGAGCCCCAACGCTTCAGGGTCTAAAAGGGCGACACGCTTTTGCAAGATGCCACTTTCTTCAAGACGTTTGAGACGTTTCCAACAAGGCGTGGTTGTGAGGTTTACCCGTTCGGCAAGATCTGACAGTGACAGCGATGCGTCACGCTGCAAGCAATCTAACAATTGGCGATCTACATTATCCAGTGAAATTGTCATAACTGTTTTACCATTTCCGAAATTACAGGCGAAAAATTCTCCCTTACTGTGATTAAAAGAAAAATTTTACTTTTAGGCAACAATGATAGAATGTTTTTCTCTAACGAGCGATATTTAGACGAGAAATGGTAAAAATTTACTTCATAAGAGAGATTATATTATTGGTATAACCTTGATTATTATGAAGTAAGCCAATGATGACTGAAGTAAACGCTCCTGCTAATTCCTCACAATGGGTTTGCGACGCAATTCGTAAAATCGAAGCGGATTTCCAGCGCTCAGCGGATACCCACCTGATCAAACTGGATCTGCCGTATTTCCCAGAGATCGATATCTACCTGAAAGATGAAAGCACCCATCCAACGGGTAGCTTGAAACACCGTCTTGCACGTTCCCTTTTCCTTTACGCACTGTGTAATGGCTGGATCAAAGAAGACACCACTATCATCGAGTCATCTTCCGGCAGTACGGCAATTTCTGAGGCTTACTTCGCTCGCTTACTTGGCCTTCGTTTTATCGCTGTTGTGCCGCGTACCACGGCGAAAAAGAAAATCGAACAAATACAGTTCTATGGCGGCGAAGCCCACTTTGTTGATCGCTCTGACGAAATTTACGCAGAATCACGCCGCCTTGCGCAGGAACTGAATGGCCATTATATGGACCAATTCACCTACGCTGAGCGTGCCACCGACTGGCGCAGCAACAACAACATCGCCAACAGCATTTTCAGTCAGATGAAGTACGAGCGTTACCCTGTGCCAAACTGGATTGTGATGAGCCCTGGTACCGGCGGTACTTCCGCCACCATCGGCCGTTTCATCCGCTACCGTTGCCAGCATACGCAATTGATGGCGGTTGACCCAGAAAACTCGGTTTTCCATGATTTCTACAAAACCGGTGACCAGTCACTCACTTTGGATCGCGGCGGAAAAATCGAGGGCATCGGCCGCCCTCGCGTTGAGCCAAGCTTTATCCCAGGCGTGATTGACCGTATGGAAACCATCAAAGACGTAGACAGTGTCGGCACGGTCCACTGGTTGGAAAACATCCTCGGTCGAAAAGCAGGTGCATCAACAGGCACCAACTTATATGGCGTATTGATGCTGGCAGAAGAGATGCAATCACGCGGCGAAACAGGTTCTATTGTCACCCTGCTTTGCGACAGCGGCGAACGTTACTTAGATACCTATTTCAATGAAGAGTGGGTGGACGCGAACATTGGTGATATCGCGCCGACGCTGGAATACCTGAAGAAGTTTGGTTAAATAAAGGTTCGCTTGGCATTGCTGTATCGAAACCACGCCACGCGAAAGTTTCTTCCTTTATAAGCTGTGGGGCAGGTCGGATTACAGGTCGGCCTGTCACCTTTCGGTGAACTGACACCTGGCCATCCGTCATAGCCCGCAACCGCCCACTCAGTGGAGGGAATGAAGTTTCCTGACGGTGTTCCCCAAGGCGTAATACCAGTACCTTTATAATAATTGATCCAACTTTTCATCTCACTCTTGGTGAAACGCTTCATACCAGAAGTATTACTTTGTGCTTTATAGTGGTCATAGCAAAGCTTGCACATCTTTCCATAAATCACATAGTTGGGCGAGCCTGCATAACTACACTCACTATCGACTTCTACAGTTGAACCGCATGGCGGATTTGCCCCTTTTGTCGCACAAGCTGGGCGATAATTCTGGTAAATCCATGCATTGTTATGAAGCTCAAAGATATCCCAAGCAAACCCACCGGTTTTGTAGCTATCCAGCGCGTCACAATGGTCTTCCCGATCTTTTTTGGGCCACCCACCAAACGTTGAACCGGTGCGGGATACCGCATTTTTAACTTGTTGCGTGACATCTGGTCCACAAACAGGTGCTGGACTTGTCTTCGGTGACGCTGACTTATTATTGGCTTGTTTTTGAATTTTCCCTGTCGTCGCCGACGCGTTTTGTTGCTGAATGACGTGAGTCAATTCATGTGCGATCAACCGCTTACCCACATCTGTACCCGGTGCATATTGCTGGGGTGAAAAAACAATGTGATTGCCTGACGTATAAGCATTCGCTCCAATCGCCTCAGCAGAAAGACCTGCCAACCGACTTGTATGCACTCTGACACTTGAAAAATTGTACCCAAACCGAGAAGACATAAATGACTGGGTTTCATTATCCAGCGGCCGCCCCTTCTCCCCCAGCGCTTGATGAACGATGTCTGGGGCTTCAGTACTTCTGGCGGCCGAACTGGAAAAATTGGTGATGGGTAGGGATGCAGATCGATGGACCGTACCGCTTCTTGCAACTTGGCCAATGTTGTGACGAGGTGATACTAAAGGTTGAGACATTGAGACCACATTATTTGCCATACGATCAGCTTCCTGCTCAAACTGATCATGTCCAGTCGCTATCATCAGTGACTTCGGTTTGGACAAAATCTCTGACTTTTTATGCCTCAATGGAGATGCTTGTGCCTGATTGGCTGCACATTTCGGACATGCACATGGCTTTTTCTCGTTGGTGCTCAGCTCAACACTGTACATAGCGATACCTCCTTAGTTCAGTCTATGGTTGACTTTTAAGGCGTGATGTCTAGTTTTCAATAACCACAGACGTTTCATGCGCTACCGATCCCCGCACACGAAATTGAGCGTCGTTGACCCTGAAAACTTGGTTTTCCATGATTTTTACAAAACTGTTGATATCGCGCCAATGCAGGAATAACTAAAGAAGTTTGAGTAATTAAAGTGAACTTTAGTAAAAGCGCACTTCGGTGCGCTTTCATTTTTCAACTGGGCGGGATCTCTCTCGAAAGCCATTCAACAGAGGTGTAAATGCACTGACCTTCATCGATTCCACATGCCATTCTGGCACGCTGATTCCTTCACCAGCACTTTTTATTATGACCATCTCTAAAGCAACACTAGAAGACGTTAACGGCGTCGCCTATCTTTTTAACCTCTACCGTATGTTCTATGGCAAAGAAAGTGACATCGACCTCGCTTGCAGCTTCATTCATTCCCGACTTGAAAACCGGGATTCAACCATTTTTATTGCCAGAGATGAAGCCGGACATGCTATCGGATTTACTCAGCTATACCCCACTTTCTCATCGGTCTCCGCAACCAAAAGCTGGATTCTGAATGACCTGTTTGTACTGGACTCCCAACGCGGTAAAGGCATAGGACAAGCCCTGTTAGGCGCAGCTAAAGCACTGGCGATTGATACAGGGGCGAATGGGTTGGCGCTCGAAACTGCACCGGATAATTTTGGCGCACAAAGGCTTTATGAGTCGTTGGGTTATGTTAAGGATGAAACCTATTTTCACTACTTCCTCAGCGTATAAACGCACAGACAATTATCACGCGACCATAGAGCTCGACAAACAGTTAGGCTAAACTCCTGCTCCTATAAACCATCTTTCCGGTAAAGGATGTAGCCATGAAAAAAGCTGTTGTCGTCTTTAGTGGCGGACAGGATTCAACCACCTGCCTGATTCAGGCGCTGTCTGAGTTTGACGAAGTGCATTGTATTACCTTCGACTATAACCAGCGCCACAAGCAGGAAATCGACGTCGCGCGTGATGTTGCGAGCGCGCTGGGTGCCACTTCGCACAAAGTGATGGACGTTGGTCTGCTGAACGAACTGGCGATCAGTTCGCTGACCCGTGACAACATTCTGGTTTCTCACGAGCTTCAGGAAAATGGCCTGCCAAATTCTTTTGTACCAGGTCGTAACATTCTGTTCCTGACACTGGCAGGCATTTACGCTTACCAGTTGGGCGCACAAACCGTGATCACCGGTGTGTGTGAAACAGACTTCTCTGGCTACCCGGATTGCCGCAATGACTTTGTGCAGGCAATGAATAAGTCGCTTGTCTTGGGGATGGATCGTGAGCTCGAAATCCGCACGCCGCTGATGTGGCTGAACAAAGCAGAGACCTGGGCACTGGCGGATAAATACGGCAAGCTGGAGTTTGTACGCGACCACACCCTGACCTGCTACAACGGCGTGATTGGCAAAGGTTGTGGCGATTGCCCTGCTTGTGACCTTCGCCAGAAAGGTCTGGACAGCTACCTGGAAGACAAAGAGAACGTGATGGCGTCGCTGGACAGCAAAAGTGTCTGATTGCCCTAAATCGGGATATCTATCTAAAGTAAAGAGAGCTCACTTGAGCCCTCTTTTCTGTTCAAATTCCGCGTCTATTCAGATTCCGCAGCTTTGTCAGCAGCGTAGATCAATATATCCCCTGGCTGACATTCCAAAACCTCACAGATCTTCTCCAGCGTACTAAACCGTACTGCCTTTGCTTTTCCGTTTTTCAGTATTGAAAGATTCTGCTCCGTCACACCCACCAATTTTGATAGTTCTTTGAGCCTCATTTTGCGCCTGGCCATCATAACGTCCAGGTCGATTGTAATTCCCATAACTTTCCCTAAATTGTGTGCTGGTGTTCTTCGGCGATGATTTGTGCCTCACGCATAACCCAGCCAACTGTCAGTATCATAAAGCCACAGAGCACAGTAACAATATCTACACTTCCCAAAGAGAGAGAAAGCACACGCTCGCCTGGCGGATTATTGAAGCTGAGGATAACGGATATCAACCCACCAAAAACCAGATTTGCCAGAACCCAATAGAAAAAGGTGAACCCCAGCAGGCGGTAGCAATTTGCGGTATCTACCGAGAAGATCTCAGCGGATTCATAGCGGCGAAACAGTTTTACCAGCAGAGCCATACCGTAGAGCAACACACCGATAGGCAAGGCACTCGCAAGAACAGCAAAAATACGGGTTTCTAAGGTCAACGGTGCTGATGTATAGGCACTGATATCACGCGTATCACCAACAATCCCAAACCGCGAAATAAAATCCATGTCCGTTTGAGCCGTCATCCAGTAGTAGATAGCGCCTAAGGGCAAAAGGCACATCAGTAGTTGGATCGCTCTTCTGATGTTTCGACTGTAAGTTTGTATTTTCTGCATAGCACTCTCTCCTCGGGTATGGGCTTAAGATACAATCAGAACAAAAAAGATCAATAATAAATTATCGTTAAACGATAATTTATTATTGAAAAAACATGGCATAACGATGGGAATTAGACCATATGAAAGAATAACGCCTCATCTCCGGTTCTACTCTATACCTATCTTGTTCTATTGGAGGCGATATGTATCTTGCTGTCAGTGGTACTTGTTACTGGTGCATGGAAGCCATCTTCAACGCGTTAAAAGGCGTGTCGAATGTCGAACAGGGATTTTTAGTCACAGAAGATCGTAAGCATGTGGAGGCGGTGCTGTTTCGAATCGACGAAGAGGAAATTTCGCTAGAGGATGTGATTCGTGTGCATTTGGACTCGCATGCTTGCACATCAAATCATTCATTCAGGGAAAGCTATCCAAGCGCCATTTACCCAACGAATACGGCACATATAGCGCAGTGCGCAAAGGCCTTGGAGAGCGCTGCGTCAGATTACGCAAAGCCTGTGGTAACTAAGGTTTCGCCTATGGTGGCGTTTTATCCGACACCAGCCCGCCAGCAAAACTACTTCTGGCGGAATCCCGCGAAGCCCTTCTGCCGCCGCGTGATTGCGCCAAAAATGGAAGTGTTGAAAGAGCTGTATCCAAAACTATTAAGCCGCGATGCCTTCACCTACCTTTCAGACGAAACCGCATAAAAAAAGCGCCAATCGGCGCTTTTCTCTTTTGGTATTGAGGCTTACTTGTCTTCTTTGGCTTTCTGACGAGCGTTGAATGCCGCCATTTGCTCATCCGTCGCTGGCAGTTGGTGGTTGGCTTTCCACTCGCTGTAAGGCATGCCGTAAACGCGCTCACGCGCTTCTTCGTCACTCACTTCAATGCCAGCGTTATCGGCTTCAGCTTTGTACCATTTACCCAGACAGTTACGACAGAAGTCCGCCAGGATCATCAGATCAATGTTCTGCACTTCTTTGTGATTATCCAAATGAGACAGGAAACGACGAAACGTTGCTGCATCCAACTGATCTTGCTGTTCTTGGGTCAGTTTATCCGACATGACTGGCTTCCTTTATCTTCGTTATTTATTCGAGGTCTATGGTTGTAAAACATACCAATGGATGCTCGAAAACAAAAGAGCGGACCTAGGATTCTAGGGCCTGCTCTTCCTTGTATTCATCAGTGCGGCTCAAAGTCACCATGGCCTGGGCGGTGTGGCTTGAACTTCTCAAGCTCTGCGTTGAGCTGTGCTTCCACATAACCTGGCGAATGCGTCTTCACCGACAGCAGACGGTACATCGCTGGGATAACGAACAGAGTAACTGCGGTTGCAAATGCCATACCTGCAAAAATGACCGTACCTACCGCCACACGGCTTTCGTAGCCTGCCCCAGTCGAGATGATCAACGGAATAGCACCAATAATGGTGGTGAACGCTGTCATCATGATTGGGCGAAGACGGCGCACGGAAGCGTCGATAATCGCTTTCTCAAACGGTTCGCCGCGGTCACGAAGCTGGTTGGCAAATTCAACGATAAGAATACCGTTTTTAGTCACCATACCAATCAACATGATCATGCCAATCTGCGAATAGATGTTGAGCCCCTGACTGGTTAGCCACAAGCCAACAAAACCGCCAAAGATCCCCATAGGTACTGTCAGCATGACCACCAGCGGGTTTACAAAGCTTTCAAATTGCGCCGCCAGAACCAGATAAGCCACCAACAGAGCCAAGCCGAATACGATCAGAATGCTGCTTTGGTTATCTTTAAACTCTGCCGATTCACCTGCATAACTGATGGTGATATCCGCTGGCAGCAACTCAATAGCCCTTGCATCAAGAAAGTCCAACGCATTGCCTAGGGTATAACCATCGCCAAGGTTGGCTTTTAAGGTGATCGACTTTTGTTTATTGAAGTGGCGTAGCGTTTGAGCAGAGGCCACCTCTTCCAAGTCTGCCAAGGTATCAAGGCTAACCAGATCGCCATTGCGGGTGCGCATGTAGATTTGGCTAATGTCATCCTTGCTGTTGAAGCGGGCTTCGTCACCACGTAGATAAACGTCGAACTCTTCACCACGGTCAACAAAAGTGGTTTCACTCTTACCACCCAGCATGATTTCCATGGTGTTAGAGACTTCATCTGCACTGATGCCCAGTTCAGCCGCACGCTTGCGATCAATGCTGACTACCAGCTCTGGCGTGGTTTCCGCGTAATCCAGATCCGCGCCCTGAAGAATAGGGCTTGCTTTGGCTTCATCCAGCAGCACTTGCGCCCACTTGTTCAATTCCTGATAGTCAGGGCCACCCAGAATGAACTGAACAGGCTCGCTCGAACCACCCCGGAAACCGGGCATAAAGGCGCGTACGAAAATATCAGGGATACCGCCCAGCGCTTTTCTCACTTCTCCCAGCGCTTGTGCTGCAGTCTGGTCACGGTTATCCCAGTCTTCGAGCTGCATAATCACGAAACCTGTCTGGTCGCCAGCCATTCCGCCAAACGCTGGCGCCTGCATACTGATAGAAGTCAAAAGGCCTTTTTCTACCAATGGCATCAAGCGACGTTCAACTTCCTCCATGTTACCAACCATGCGGTTGTACGCCGTGCCTTCCGCGCCTTTTACAAAGGCCATCAATACGCCACGGTCTTCCTGTGGCACTAATTGCGCAGGCAAGTTTTTCATTAAATAAGCACTGCCGCCGATACAGGCGAGGATAATCAGTGGCGCAACAAAGCGGGCTTTCACCGCCACAGTGACCGCAGCGCGATAGCCGTTCTCGAACTTCTCAAAGAAGTTGTCGACCATGCGGTTGAACGCGCCACGTTTGACGTTGGCCTTGAGAATTTTGCTGCCTAGTACTGGAGTGAGCGTCAGTGCCACGATTGACGAGAAAATCACCGACATCGCCAGCAGCACCGAGAACTCGGTAAACAGCTTGCCGACCATGCCTTCCATAAAGGAAATCGGCAGGAATACCATCACCAGAACAGCAGTGGTCGCCACCACGGCAAAGCCAACTTCGCGGGTCCCTTTAAATGCTGCTACCAGCGGGGTTTCGCCCTTCTCGATGTGGTGGAACATGTTCTCCACGACCACAATCGCGTCATCGACCACCAGACCGATCGCCAAAATCAGCGCCATCAAGGTCAACAGGTTGATTGAGAAGCCAAAGAAGTAAGCGGCAATAAAAGCAGAAATCAGGGAAACCGGAACCGTTACTGCCGGGATCAGTGTCGCCCTCGCCTGACCGATAAAGATGTAGAGCACCAGAACCACCAGCGCGCCAGTGACAAACAGGGTGCTGTATACCTCATCAATCGAACGTTCGATAAACACGGTGGAATCATAGTCTACCCAAAGCTTCGCCCCTTCTGGCAGGAAGGGCTGGAACTCATCCACCAGTTCACGAACGGCAATGGCTACGTTCAATGGATTGGCATCAGACTGCGGCACAATGCCGAGGCTGAGGTTGTTCACGCCGTTGTTTTTGTAGGTTGCGTTTTCGTTCTGGGAGCCGATATAAACATCAGCGACGTCTTTCAGGTAAATCGGGCTACCATCGCTCGCAGTGCGAACGACCAGATAATCGAAATCTTCTGGTGTCTGGTACATCCGCTCGGTACGCACTGTCATCTTGGTGACATCGTTACGGATCTCACCGCCCGGACTTTCGAGGTTTTCGCGGCGAAGTGCCGAGGTAATATCTGAGGTTGTGACACCACGACCTGCCATCAGCACCGGATCGAGACGCACATACATCACTTTGTAGAGAGCACCGTAAAGCTCCACCGAGCTCACGCCCGTCAGCAGGCTGAATTTATCTTCCAGCACACGCTGCGCGTATTCGGTGAGCTGAGTACGGTCCATTTCCGACGAGGCAAGGTTGATATAAATGGAGGCTTCACCGGAGCCATTGGACTTGGATACAATCGGCTCGTCGGCTTCATCAGGCAGACGACGCTGTGCACGAGCGACCGCGTCACGCACATCACTGACTCCTTCGGTCAGGTTCCAGTCAATATTGAACTCAACGGAAATACGCGACATACCGTTTCGGCTGACAGAGGTAATTTCCTCAATGCCGCTGATGCCGGAAAGCTCGTCTTCCAGAACCTGAGTGATCTGGCTTTCCATGATGCTGGCTGATGCGCCTGCATAGCGGGTCATTACCGACACAACCGGGCTATCAATATCCGGATACTCACGCACTGCCAGCTTGCTGAAGGAAACGATACCGAAAACAAGGAGCAGCAGGCTCAGAACAATCGCGACAACGGGTCGCTTAACCGAAACATCTGAGAGCCACATTTACTTGCCCTCACCCTTCGCCGTCAGATCGTTGACCTTGGTGCCGTCACGCATACTGACCAGACCTTGCACCACGATGCGATCGCCAATGTCTAAACCGCTTTCTATTGTGACCAAGTTGTCGATACGCGCACCCAGTTTCACCTCAGTACGGTGAGCAACGCCTTTTTCATCCACCAAATACACAAAGCGTTTGGTGCCCGAGTACTCAATAGCCTGTACAGGGATCACCGCGCTCACCATAGGTGCAAAACCCATGGTCGCTTCCATCATCATACCCGGGCGCAACAGACGTTCGTCGTTCTTAATGACGATGCGCGCACGCAGGTTCAGGGAGTCATTGTTCACGCGTGAGTCAACGGCTGTGAGCTGACCTTCAAATGTCTTGCCGCGCCATGCTTTGGAATTGGCGACGACTTCGATGTCTTTGCTGAGCTCAGACAGGTATTGTTCAGGCACATTCACGTCTAATTGCATTTGGGAAAGATCGTCGAGGTGCAGTAGTGATTCGCCCACGGACACCAGTTGGCCGCGGGTGATATCCACCAGACCGACGGTGCCATTGAACGGCGCTTTGATGAAACGATCATCCAGATCGGCTTTAGCAGCATCCAAACGCGCTTTAGCAACGTCCACACTTGCTTGCTGGGCATCGAGTTCTGTTTTGGTCAGCGCGCCGCGCTTGTGCAGTTTGGAGAACTCCCTCAGCTTACGCAGTTCATCTTTGTGGAATGCCAGCGCCTCGGCCACTGCGGCTTCTGATTTGGCCGTATCCAGCGTCAGCAGCGGGTCGCCTTCCTTCACCTGTTGGCCAGCTTTCACGTAAACCGCTTCAATCTTGCCTGCCACTTCAGGGGCAATCACCACAGAGTTTTCGGACTTGAGGTTACCAATCAAAGAGAGGCTTCGCGCAACCGGGCGCGATTCAACTTGGGCAGTAGCGACTGCAATAGCGGGTCTTGCAGGACGCGCTGAAGGTTTGTCTGCGGCTTCGGTTTTACCCTGCCAGGCAAAATATCCGGCGGAGCCAAGCAACAAAACGGCAGCGAAAAGGACTTTATTTTTCATTTTATTAACCGTAAATAACAACTCGCGATAGTCTACTCTATGCCTATCCTGCGTGCGGTAAAGAAATGTAAATCCAGTAAAAGATTTGCCTGCAAGCAGTTGGCGGAAAGAGGCACTCTGAATTCCATCTGAGTACCCAATAAAACCCCGGTTGGATTCCCAAAACGCGGTAAAATTCCCTGTTTCCTGTCAATCAACTGTTTCAACGCCGAAAAAACCAGCAAACGCGCGGCATTTTCGAGAAAAGTGCTTTACAGACATGCTTCGTTTGATAATATTCGCCCCGCACAGCGTGGTGGGATTCCCGAGTGGCCAAAGGGATCAGACTGTAAATCTGACGGCTCCGCCTTCGAAGGTTCGAATCCTTCTCCCACCACCATCTTTCAGCTTCATTGCGATGTTCGTTTGATTTCCGCGGTGCAGCATACAACTAGAATAACTCGTGGTGGGATTCCCGAGTGGCCAAAGGGATCAGACTGTAAATCTGACGGCTCCGCCTTCGAAGGTTCGAATCCTTCTCCCACCACCATCTTTCAGCTTCTCCGCGATGTTCATTTGATTTCCGCGGTTCAGCATACAATCAGAATAACTCGTGGTGGGATTCCCGAGTGGCCAAAGGGATCAGACTGTAAATCTGACGGCTCCGCCTTCGAAGGTTCGAATCCTTCTCCCACCACCATCTTTCAGCTTCTCCGCGATGTTCGTTAGATTTCCGCAGTGCAGCATACAACTAGAATAACTCGTGGTGGGATTCCCGAGTGGCCAAAGGGATCAGACTGTAAATCTGACGGCTCCGCCTTCGAAGGTTCGAATCCTTCTCCCACCACCATCATTAAAAAAGCCAGCTCATTGAGCTGGCTTTTTGCTTTCCTGCAAACTACACGCTTTCACGACCATGTGGCGTGGTCAAATCCTGCACTGGCCCTTTTGGCACAACACGAGTTGGGTTGATGTTGGCGTGGCTGTAGTAATAGTGACGCTTGATGTATGGCATATCGACCGTCTCGGCCACACCCGCAACCTGATATAACTCTTTCAGATAACCGAAGATGTGCTCATATTGGGCTATCTGCTGACGGTTACATTTGAAATGTCCCACGTATACCGGGTCAAAACGCACCAGCGTGGTAAAGGCGCGCCAGTCAGCCTCTGTAATTTGATCGCCTGCCAGGTAACGGTTGTTCGCCAAATGCGCATCCACTTTGTCCAATGCAGCAAAAAGATTGTCGAACGCTTCTTCATAAGCTTCTTGCGTGGTGGCAAAACCACAGCGGTACACGCCGTTATTGATGTTTGGGTAAACATAATCGTTCCACTCATCAATCACACTACGCAGCGTTTCTGGGTAAAAATCTTCCGTGTTACCTGTTACTTCGTTGAATGCAGTGTTGAGCATGCGGATGATTTCAGACGACTCATTGCTGACAATGGTTTCAGTTTTCTTGTCCCACAGCACAGGCACGGTAACGCGCCCGGTGTAATCAGACTTCGCCTTGGTGTAAAGCTGATGCACATAGTTAAAGCCATAGAGTGACTCAGGCTCATCAAACTGCCAGCCTTTCTCCATCATGTCAGGACTCACCACAGATACGGTAATGTGCTCTTCAAGGCCTTTCAGTTTACGAAAAATCAGCGTGCGGTGAGCCCATGGGCAAGCAAGCGATACGTACAGATGATAGCGACCAGATTCAGCCTTAAAACCGCTCTCTCCCGATGGACCCGCTTCACCGGTTGCCGTCACCCAAGAGCGGAAACCTGCATCCTCTCGCACGAATTTACCACCAGATGATTTGGTGTCATACCAGACGTCATGCCAAACACCTTCCACTAATTTGCCCATATCCAATCTCCTTATGTTGTTGAGAAGAGTATATGAGAAGGATAAGGAGATGTCGGCAGGAGGGTTTCGTCAGAGTCATTCGAAAATTTGGAACAATAGTAAAATGACCCCGGCGGGACTGCTACCGGGATCAGGGGGAGAGATTAGGATTTGCCGCCGAGCATGTAAATACTGAAGCTAATATCCAAGGCAGTACTACCATCAGGGAAGGTCTCATTGATCAGGATATCTTCACCCTCGATCTTGAACCTAATAGTGGGATCCTGCGCCTGATCTCGCCAACGGCCGTCTTTTCCTTGCGCCCAAACAGCACGTGTTTTGTCGATTTTGCAGCGATAATGCCATTTCTTGCCATCATCTGGCCGCTTGTAGGAGATATGAAAAACATCCTTTTCTGTCTCTGGCTCTACGACCTTTTTATCAACCATCATGATAGAAGGACTTTTCCCTTTGATAGCAGCCAAACTCGCCCGACAGATTTGTTCTTGTGTGAAATCGCCGTACTCACTGCACCCAGCCACCAAAGTCATTGTCAGTGAAGCCACCGACACTTTCACCAATGAAACTGTGTTCATCATTTGCGCTCCCTTCGCTCAAAAACCGATAACACCTTGAGTGTCCGAAGATTCTTTTCTTTACAATCATAGTTGCAATAAGTAGATATCGCTTTACAAATGGGACGAAATTGCATCGTTAATAAGACACTAATATTCTGCGAGCGGTTGTAATTTCAGATAAACTGATCAGCACTCAACAGACTTCAGACAAAGAGAAGTAAATCAGCATGAAAGTCATTTCTTTTAATATCAATGGATTGCGCGCCCGCCTTCACCAACTTCAGGCGCTGATTGAAAAGCACCAGCCAGACGTTATCGGTCTGCAGGAAATCAAGGTTCATGATGAAGCCTTTCCTGTCGAAGACGTCGAAGCGATGGGCTACAAAGTCTATTTCCATGGTCAAAAGGCGCATTACGGGGTTGCAATGCTCTGTAAGCAAGAGCCACTGAAAGTACAAAAAGGCTTTCCGACCGACGAGGAAGATGCACAGCGCCGTATGATCATGGCAACGTTCAAAAATGACGATGGCAGTGAAGTGACAGTGTTGAACGGTTACTTTCCTCAGGGTGAAAACATCGCCCACGAAACCAAGTACCCTGCCAAGCGCAAGTTCTACAAAGATCTAATGACCTATCTCAATACCTCACACAGCAATGACGAGAAACTGATTGTTATGGGTGACATCAACATCAGCCCGATTGATTTGGACATCGGTATTGGTGAAGTGAACCGTAAGCGCTGGCTAAAAACCGGTAAGTGTTCTTTCCAGCCCGAAGAACGTGAAATGCTGGCAGCGTTGATGAATTGGGGCTTTATAGACACCTTCCGCCAGCAGTTCCCAGATGTCCACGACAAGTTCTCGTGGTTCGATTACCGCTCCCGCGGTTTTGACGACAACCGTGGCCTGCGTATCGATGTGATTCTGGCCACCCCTTCACTGGCGGCAGACTGCACGGATACGGGTATCGATTACGAGCTGCGTGGTATCGAGAAACCTTCCGACCACGCGCCGATCTGGGCGGAGTTTAGGTAGATCAGGGCCTAGGAAGAGAAGGACCTAGGTCCTAGGGAAAAGCCAAAGCCCAAAAAGAAAAACCGCCATTCACTGGCGGTTTTTTGTATCTAGCTCTTCCTAGGACCTTTCTTTTCCCAGGACCTAGGGCCTTTCTATTTCCTAGGACCTACTCTTAAGACTCCAACGGTCTCAAATGTCTGTGCCAGCGGTGCTCTAGGCGTTTAAAGCCATAAACAATGGCGAAGGTCAGACACAGGTAGATAGCCGCCACAAACAGGAAGGCATCAAATGGCGCGTAAAAGCGTGCATAGATGTCCCTTGCTGCGCCTGTAAGGTCGATGATGGTCACGACCGACGCAATCGAGCTTGCATGCAGCATGAAGATAACTTCGTTGCTGTACGCTGGCAGTGCGCGACGGAATGAAGATGGCAAGATGATGCGGCGCAGAATCGTAAAGCGCGACATGCCGTAAGCCTTGCCTGCTTCGATTTCACCTGCAGGTGTTGCCACCATGGCACCACGGAGGATTTCCGTTGTGTATGCGGCCGTGTTCAACACAAAAGCAAACAGACATGGATAGAAAGCATCTTCAACAACGGCCCAGAACATACTTTGTTGAATACCTTCAATGGTCGCTACACCGTAATAAATCAGGTAAAGCTGGATAAGCAGCGGCGTGCCACGGAAGATGTAAACGTAAATCCAAACCGGACGATTAATCCAAGGGTTCTTTGAAGTTCTCGCTACCGCCAGTGGTACCGACAGAATAAGACCCAGTACCAGAGACAGAAATACCAATTGGACTGTCACTGTCAGACCACTCCAATAGTGGAGAATGGTGGTCGACGTGAAGATATCGTTTTGGTCGAGGTAAGCATAAATTGATTCTAACATTCCGTGTCTCCTTAGCCTCTTACTACACCAGCACTGAACTTACGCTCCAAACGCTTGAGTCCAAGCTCAGAGATAGAGGTGATCAGCAGGTAGACCATTGCGACCGGAATAAAGAACTTGAACGGTTCGTTAACCGCACCAGCGGCTTCTTTGGCAAGGCGCGTCATGTCCGCTAAACCAATCACTGAAACCAGTGCTGTTGTCTTCACCAGCACCAGCCAGTTGTTACCAATCCCCGGAAGCGCATGGCGCATCATTTGTGGGAACATGATGCGACGGAAGATCATCCAGGGGCTCATGCCATACGCAGTCCCTGCTTCCAACTGACCACGGTCAACCGCCAGAAATGCACCGCGGAAGGTTTCAGCCATGTAAGCACCGAAGATAAAGCCAATCGTCGAAACACCGGCAGTAAACTCATTGATGTTGATGAACATATCAATTTCATACTTTTCGTAAAGCCAGTCAGAGAAGTTGTTCATCATGATTTGAGCGCCGAAGAAAATCAGCAGCATCAACACCAGATCGGGTACACCCCGAACCACGGTGGAATAAACCGTTGCCACACCTCGGGCAAAACGGTTCTTAGAAAGTCGCGCCAATGCGGTTACCAATCCCAGTAACACCGCAATCACAGCAGAAAGCACCGCCAATTCGACGGTTAATATTGCGCCCATGAAAATGGAAGGGCCATAACCATGCAGATCTAACATCCTTTCCTCCTGCACGAATAAACCGATAGCGAAACTACCGCTTTATGGATCTTGTATTCAGTTTTCGCTTATCAGTCAAAAGGGAGCGAATCCCGCTCCCCCTAGAGCTTTATCAGCCCCCAAAATCAGAGGGCTGATGACTCTGCCATGTGTTGCCATTTAGGCTTAGCAGAGTTCCTGCAAAGTAGTTGGTGAGTATTTTTCCAACTATAGATTGCTGTAAATAGATTGTGCTGTATCAAGTCAGTACCAACTATGCCCAGCAATCCAATCTGCAACGTAGTTGGAGCTAGAGCAAGGCGCCGAGCACGTGAATCCCCATGAGCATAGGTTTCCTATGTGATTGGGGTGAGCGCGCGCAAGCAACGCAGCTATCGCTCCAACTAAGAAGCAGATTTACATTTTGATATCGTAGGCAAAGTACTTCTTACGAATCTCGTCATACGTACCGTTTGCTTTCACCTGAGACAGAGACTCGTTAAAGATCGCTGCCAGGTCTTTGTCACGCTTACGGAATGCTGCTGCTACACCGTTACCCAGTTGAACGTTGTCACCCACTGCTTCGAAGTTGTCGCCGTCTTTACCGCCCAGGATTGAAGATTCACCTACTGGGAAGTCGATAAGAACGATATCCAGACGACCACCTTGCAGATCCAGAACCAGATCATCACCTGTGGTGTAACGCTTCACTTCGGCTACTTTGCCGAAAGTATCAGTCGCGTAGTTGTCTTGGATGGTACCGCGCTGAACGCCAATACGTTTACCTTTTAGTGATGCTACATCTGCTGGGTTCAGACCTGAACCTTTTGGCGCAAAGAAGCCACTTGGGGTGTTGTAGTATGGTTCTGAGAACAATACCTGCTTGGCACGCTCTTCAGTGATCGACATTGACGAGAAAATTACGTCGTACTTACGTGCTTGCAGACCTGGAATGATGCCGTCCCATGCTTGGATAACCCAACTACAGTTCAGTTTCGCGTTTTCACATACAGCGTTACCCAGATCCACTTCGAAACCAGTCAGCGTGCCGTCTGGTGCTTTGTATTCGAATGGTTCATAAGGCACATCCACAGCGATGCGTACGTCTTTCCAGTCTTTTGCCTGAACCGCTGTCGCGCCCAGTGCAGCCGTAACAGCAGCAGCAACTAACCATTTTTTCATCTTTCTGTCTCCTTATGGAAATATTGTCCAGATGGCGTAACTCCTTTGCCATCTGCCTTGTGCGTTTTAACGCGTTGGGGCTTTCGTATTAAAAAATTGCTCAGTAAATCGAAGAGATAAACTGTTGTAATCGCTCCGACTCAGGATTAGTAAATAGCTTAGCTGGGTCGCCCTGCTCTTCCACTAAACCTTGGTGTAAGAACATCACATGGTTGGAAACGTCACGTGCGAAAGCCATTTCGTGAGTCACGACCAGCATGGTACGACCTTCTTCAGCGAGAATTTTCATGACATTGAGGACTTCGCCCACCAATTCCGGGTCGAGCGCCGAGGTCGGTTCGTCAAACAGCAGCACTTCTGGCTCTACTGCCAGCGCGCGCGCAATCGCTGCACGCTGTTGTTGACCGCCTGAAAGGTGTCCTGGGTAGTAATCGCGACGTTCCCACAGACCAACACGTTGTAAGAAGGCTTCTGCCCGCTCCATCGCTTCCGCTTTTGGTACACCAAGAACATGAATAGGTGC
This sequence comes from Grimontia kaedaensis, assembly GCF_023746615.1. Taxonomy (NCBI): domain Bacteria; kingdom Pseudomonadati; phylum Pseudomonadota; class Gammaproteobacteria; order Vibrionales; family Vibrionaceae; genus Grimontia; species Grimontia kaedaensis. The sequence goes on from NZ_CP082275.1 coordinate 2,788,788, forward strand.
TTCAATGACGTTTTCAAGAACAGTCATGTGGGACCAAAGGTTGAAACCCTGAAACACCATGGCTAAACGCGAACGAATACGTTGAACCTGTCTCTCACTGACGGGGACGGCTTCGCCATGACGGCCGTTCTTCATTTCGATCAGTTCGCCATTAACCCAAATCTCGCCCGCGGTTGGGGTTTCCAGCAAATTGATACAACGAAGGAAGGTACTTTTACCTGAACCGGAAGATCCGATAATAGAGATGACATCGCCACGGTGTGCGTCCAGTGAGATACCTTTTAATACTTCGTGTTGACCAAAGGTCTTGTGAAGGTCTTTGACTTGCAGCGCTACTGCTTCCGTCATGCGCTTGACTCCTGTCTTTCTGTTTGCACGCCGAGCTTAATTTGAGTGCCAACCTCATTCCAAATTTGTGTGGGCACTCTTTTTTATATGGCTTAGTGGTACGAGTTCAGAGTAACTATGGCGTAAATTGTCATTTTCTGCCGTGCCACAACACATTTCACTACTGAGGCTCGTTTATCTGAAAATAACATCCATCAGTTTCAACAGCAACAATTTGTTAACCTTTAAGTGAATAAAAAATAAGTCATTTTCAATGCATAATTAAACACAATGAGTGCTTTATCAAGAGTTGAATCGATTGATGGTTTTAAGTGGTTAGTGTAGGGTGTATTTCGATAAAAATTTGCTTGTAGATCAATATTGAGAGAGCTATGTTGCCACGCTTGCTGACTTTGTGTTTCGCGCTCATCTCTTTCGCCAGCTCAGCCACGATCAATACACTTACAATAATTCCCGAGCTGTCGAACGGCTTTGTCAGAAACTACAACCCTTTCCGCGCCGATACACTGGCGACGACGAGAGACTTCATCTTCGAGCCCCTGTTGGTTTTTGAGGAGGGCGTCGCACATTTCCGTCTAGCCGAAAGCTACACCTTATCCCCCGATCTGAAAGGCATTGTTCTTACCCTGCGGGATGACATTAAGTGGTCTGACGGTACGCCATTCAGTGCCGACGATGTGGTGTACAGTCTCACGCTACTCAAGAATGAACCCAAACTGGATTACAATTCACTCGGTGAGTGGATTGAGCGCATAGAAAAACGTAATGAAAATGAGGTATACGTCTCGTTAAGCCGTCCGAATGCCCAAATTGCCCACCGTTTGCAAGACGCCATCATTGTTCCTAAGCACCAGTGGGAAGACATCTCTGACAAGCGTTTTTACCTTAATGCCCAGCCAGTCGGCACTGGCCCTTTTACTGACATTAAAGCCTTTAGCAGCAACAACATCGTTCAATGCCGTAACCCTTATTACTGGCAACAGGATAAGCTCAAGGTTGACTGTATTCGCTATCCCCAAGTCAAAAGTAACGATGAGCTTATCAGCCGTCTCAGTAACGGAGAATTTGACTGGGCGAGCGCCTTTATTCCAGATATTGAACGTAACTACGCATCCTATTCGCGTGATTACCATTATCACCACAAACCCTCCACCATCGTCAGCCTCATGTTTAACTTCAAACATCCGAATGACGAAATGCGCAAAGTTATTCAGGACGTACGTTTCCGACGTGCTGTCTCAATGAGCCTTGCCCGAGATCTTTTCACCAATGTGGCAGTTTTTGGGCAAGGTGAAAAAGCGGCTTTTGCCAGTGGTATGGAGTCAAAATTTGAGGACTGGGTGCCAAATTCGGCCGCAGAGCAGCATCTTTACTACATTCGCTTTCATCCTAAGGCTGCTTCACGCCTGCTTGATGAGCTGGGTTTAGAAGATATTGATGGCGACAGATTCCGCGAGTTACCCTCCGGCGAGCCACTTACACTGCGGATTATCGCTCCTAGCGGTTGGAGTGACTTTATCTCCGCCGCCAATGTAGCTGCCGAGATGTTTGCGGCAGTGGGCCTTCGTGTAAAAACGGAAGTTTTGCCTTTCCCTGAGTATGAAGCCCGGATGGCGGAAGCGGACTATGACCTTAGCATCACCAATTACTTTTCCGGCCTAACACCGTTCAAGTATTTTAACTCAGCGTTTAACAGCGCCTACCAAACCCCGACCTCTCCGCGCTTCGCGCAGCACTTTTACAAAGACGATGAAATCGATGGGTTATTGGCGGATTTCCTGCTTCAAACCGAGCCTCGGAAGCAGCGCGAGGTTATCAGAAAGCTGCACCTTCTTGTTGCTGAGCAGCAAGTTACCGTGCCGCTTTACTACAAATTGGAAACCGTTGAATTCACCACGACCCGCTATAAGGGCTGGAGAAAACATATTGATGGCACTCCAAATGTTCCACCGATTTGGCACACAGAGAGACCAAGGCTGATCCAGCTTTTGGAACTGGAACCCGTTGAGCCTTGAGTAGAAAAAGAAATGTCCAACTTTACGGGGTCACTTCAAAACGCTCGGGCTTTTATTTATTGGATATGCGTTACTATTTACCCATCAAATCCAGGGTTTTAAGCCACACATCAGCATCACTATTAGGATCAAGAAGCTTCAAGCGCTCGTAGGCCGAACGTGCGAGTTCCAGCTGATTGGTTTTCATCGCGCTGTAACCAAGAATTTCCCATAAGAATGGGTCTGTATGTCCACCCATGTCGATGCCGAGTTGTGCCACCTTTGCTGTATCTTCCCATCGCTGTAGTTGGGAAGCGATTCGTGTTTGTGCTTTAACCAAATAAAGCTCTGGCTCTTTGTTCAGCACAGAAACCACTTCCCAGGCTTCGGCCCATTCCTTAGCCTGAATATGGTACTGAAGCTTTCGTTTCAGTACCTCGCGGTTGACCGTAACCGATTCTGAACTGATGCCTTGGTTCAACAAGCGCTTGGCCTGATCGATATCCCCAAGCATACTCGCATACTGGGACATATTGAGGTAGTCCGCCTCTGTCAGTTCAGCACCAGCTTTGACTTCAGCCTGTAAGGTTTTCAGCGCTGCTCGGACTTCACCCAAAGCGGCATAGGATGCTGCTTTTTTGCGTTGCCAGCGAACATCATGACCATACTTGTCCTGAATCACTCGTGTAGTGTTAATCAACGCACGATGCTGTTGTAGCTGTTCTTCACTTAAAAGCTTAATCTGCCAGATAAACTCCGGCACATTGCCATAACGGGCAATAATAGCGTTAGCCTGTTTTAACGCTTCTTCATATCTCTTTTCGCTGAACAGCGCACGGGTATAAAGGTGCTCAACCGGCTGGAAGGTAGGAAACTCAGCCAGATACGTTTTACCGTATTGAATGGCAACTTCCGGACGGCCACGTTTCATTGAGAGCGACACCAGCGCGCCCAGTACGTCTTGCCTTAAACTTTCTGGTAATTTTCGGTATTCCAGCGCTTTGGTGTAGGCGAGATACGCGCGGTTGTAGTCACCTTCATTCAGATAGATGTAACCGAGCAACCGCTGATGTAGTGCATTCTGCTCCTCGTTATCCGCAACAATCGCCTTAGCCAGATCGGCTGCTTTATCGACCTCATCATTAGAGAGCAGAGTTTCGATACGATTCAGGTGACGGGCAAAATCCGGATCACTGGCAAACGCCGGTAAACTTGCACAAAACAGCAATACGCCAACACCAAAAAGTTTCATATCCCTCAGCCAATAACGATTTGATATCTCGAATATAACTTAGATTAGACACACTGCGCCTGTAAAAACGTCTATTTTTTGCAGGGACGCAACATATCTACCGTGGCGTCTTACAAGCGGGCTCTATATACTCCGCGCCTTCTTATAAATACTGAGAATCCCATGAAAACCTATATCCCTGGTAAAGACGCTGCGCTCGAAGAGTCCATCAACAACTTTGAAGCTAAATTGACAGCTGCCGGTTTCAACGTTGAGCCTGTTTCCTGGCTTAACCCTGTACCGAATGTCTGGTCAGTTCACATCCGTGATGTAGATGCACCAATGAACTTTACCAACGGAAAAGGCGCCAGCAAGAAAGCCGCTCTGGCCTCTGCGCTCGGGGAGTATTTCGAGCGTCTTTCATGCAACTATTTCTATGCGGATTTCTATCTGGGTGAAGAGATCGCACAAGCACCATTCGTTCATTACCCGGACGAGAAATGGTTTCCCCTCACTGATGACGACATGCTGCCAGAAGGTCTGCTCGATAATGACATGCGCGCATTCTACGATCAGGAAGAAACCCTGATGGCGAGCGATCTGGTCGATCTTCAATCGGGCAATGAAGAGCGCGGGATCTGCGCGCTGCCGTTTATCCGCCAGAAAGATCAGCAGACCGTTTACGTGCCAATGAACATTGTCGGTAACCTCTATGTTTCTAACGGTATGTCAGCGGGTAATACTGCGACCGAAGCGCGCAGCCAGGCGCTGTCTGAAGTGTTTGAGCGAGCCATTAAAAACCGCATCATTGCTGAGCGCATCAGCATGCCGGAAATTCCTGCAGAAGTTATTGCCCGCTTCCCTACTATTGAGGCTTCTATTGAAGCCATGCAGGCAGAAGGTTTCCCGATTACGGTTTATGACGCCTCCATGGGCGGTCAGTACCCGGTTGTTTGCGTGACTTTGTTTAACCCCAACAATGGCACTTGCTTTACCTCTTGGGGAGCACACCCTCGCTTCCAGGTGGCTTTCGAGCGCACTGTGACCGAACTCCTTCAAGGCCGCAGCCTGAAAGATTTGGACGTTTTCGAAGCACCATCCTTCCATGATGAAGATGTGGCTGACCACCACAACCTGGAAACACACTTCATTGACTCATCAGGCACGGTTTCTTGGGATATGTTTAAGTCCACACCGGATTACGAATTCACTGAGTGGAACTTCGAAGGTACTTCAGAAGGAGAAGTCTCCTGGCTTCTCGGTAAGCTTCATGCAGAAGATGCGGATGCGTATATTGCCGATTACAGCCACCTTGGCGTGAACTGTTGTCGTGTGATTGTGCTAGGCTGGTCTGAAATATACCCACCTGAAGAAGTACAGCTTAGCAATAACAACCGCGGTACCGATCTACGTGATGCTATGTCCATGCTGCTCGCAACGGGTTTCAGTGATGAATCGGTTGAGTCTCTGTTTGATGTGCTGGAGATGTCAGACTTTGATGAAAGCTACATGGTGTGTGAATTGATGGGAGTACTACCTGATACAGGTACCGCTTGGAAATCACTCACCATTGGCGAACTGAAATGTTTACTGGCGCTGGCGATGGGTGACATGGAAACAGCACAGGATTTAGCGACCTGGAGCTTGGAATACAATACAACCATCTACAGTCAGGAACGCATCATGTTTATGCGCTGCCTGATCGCAAGCCTCGAATTGGCTCAGGATGAAGCACGTGATGCCGCAGAATACCGTCGCGCATTTGGTTTTGTGTACGGCGAAAGCATCACCGAAGCCGTTTGGAGTTCAATCTGTGGTGATCTCCGCTTCTATGGCCTTGAACTTGAGAATGCAAATTTAACCTCGTTCGGAGTGCATCAGAAACTTCTGGCCTCCTACGAAAAACTCCAACAAGCAAAAGCCAACGCTGCGTAATAACGTTTTGCGATCTTGCACTGAAGAAGTCTGTACCGGGGAAACGGGCACAGGCTTCTTCTTTTTCTTCAAGTACACCATGCGTAAAAAGCGATTAACACCTCCATTTCATTGCAATTTAGTGCATTTTTGTTGCACATCTCCCGCACCACTTTTGGTAATTTTATTTCAGAAATCAAAATAAATTCGGTAAAAACGGCAATATCTTTATCATTTATATCGTTTTCCGTTTCTAGCAACTTTCAAATTCTGTAATTTATTTTCACGAAAATGATTTAGATCAAATTTGCTTAGGGGAGGTTTGTTAGTATGTTTGTAACGCATTTTTGGCTCCCGGCCTCACCTCTCTCAGCAGCGCATTCATTGCGGAATAAAAGCTAAAACCCGCGGGGAGCGAAACCAGTTCTGTTTGCTTTTGTACGAAGAGGACTTTATGTCAACTCAAGCTCCATCAGAGCGCATCGGCGATAAGGCGCAAAGCGAGTATCAAGCTAAGCACCGACCTGCCTCAGAGTTCGCGACCCGTTCAGATTACCTGGACCACGAACTTCAAATCATGAACCCGCGCCGCTGGAAGCTAAACCTTCCTGGCCGCGATTTCCGTTTCGAACTCGAAGACCTCGTTCCTGCACTGGCGGGTACCATCGGCATTATCGCGATGTACTCAGCAGTCATGATGTCCTGGGCTGATGGCCTGACCCAAGCTTGGGATCACATCAATCTGGGTAAAGAGTTCGCAATCGAAGTAGCACGTGTAGAGATGCTTATCCCAGCCCTGCTGTTCTGTGTGCTTGCCTCTGGCTTTATCAACCCTCGCGCTAACCTTGCCGGTAACCACGGCCCAATGATCCCGCTGATCGGTACCATTGCGCTGGCTGGTGCTCACCCTCTTGCGCTTGCATTGCTGCTGGGTATGTTCGGCTTGATGCTGAGTTACTTCAAAGGGGGCTCCAAACTAGTGAACCTCACCAGTGAAGGGGTTGCCGGCGGTCTTCTTATTTTCCTCGGTTTCACCGGTGCAATGAGCCAAATCGCAGACATCCAAACTTGGGCAAAAGGCCTTGAGTCTGCAACCGTCGCAAAAGGCAGCATGGGTTATGTTGGCCTTGTGGTTCTGGCTGTGAACGTGGTGCTTTACGCTATGCTTGCGCGCATCGGTAAACGCTGGTTGGCAATCCCTGCCTGTGCATTCACTGGTCTGATTGCAGCACTGGCGCTGGGCGCTGGCTTCGATCTGACTTTCACCACTGAAATGGGTCTGCCTAACCTTAACCCTGTTTACTGGTGGGGTAGCACAGAGCAAGGTTGGATGCTGGGCCTGCCGAATCTGCAGCACTTCATCGCCTCTCTGCCATTTGCGATTCTTGCTGTAGCTATGTGGTCTCCTGATTTCCTTGGCCACCGTATTTTCCAAGAGTTGAACTATCCGAAGAAAACCGAAAAAGTGCTGATGGACGTGGATGACACAATGACTATGTGTTCTATCCGCCAGATGGTTGGTACTGCCGTAGGTGGCGGTAACATCACGTCTTCTTGGGGTACTTACATGATCCCTGCAGCAATTGCGAAGCGTCCAATTCCTGCTGGTGCGATTCTGCTGGGCTGTTTGGTGATGTTCATCGCTATCCTTGGCTTCCCAATGGACGTAGCAGTATGGCCACCGGTAATGCGTATCGCACTGCTGGTAGGTGTATTCCTGCCGCTGCTTGAAGCGGGTGTTCAGATGGTTCGTGAAACGAAGGATTCGCAATCAGCAGGTATCTGTATCTTCGCATCAATGGTTGCTAACCCAGTACTGGCTTGGGCACTTGCAATGCTGCTCGACAACAATGGTCTCATTGGTGACAAAGCGCGCGCGAAAAAACTGTCTTTCGTAGACCGTATCGTGATTCCAGGTTCAGTATTGGTTATCTGTCTGGTTGCTATGCTCGCGGTTGGTATGCTGGAAGATCAGTTCGGCATCCCTGCTCTGATGTAAATATGGCTTGGGCAGCCTTAACTGGCTGCCCAAATTACTGTTCATAAATTGGCTAGAAAGCGTAAAATCAAACGCGTTTTGAAAGACCGTTTTTGCTTTTACAGTTTTTATTGATCGTGTACGACCACTGGCTCAACGGTGGAGCGACATTAAAGTCGCTAAGTACTTGTTTTCTTCTACTAAAAAGGTAGGTACAACATGTCTGAGCAATTTGCTAAAGCATGGGAAGGTTTCGCTGACGGCGAATGGCAGAACGAAGTTAACGTTCGTGACTTCATTCAGAAGAACTACACCCCTTACGAGGGCGACGAGTCTTTCCTTGTCACTGAAGGTACTGAAGCAACTAACAAGCTTTGGGAAAAAGTGATGGAAGGCATCAAGCTTGAGAACTCAACTCACGCGCCTGTAGACTTCGACACTTCTGTAATCTCTACCATTACTGCTCACGACGCAGGCTACATCAACAAAGATCTGGAAAAGATCGTTGGTCTGCAAACTGAAGCTCCTCTGAAACGTGCAATCATGCCAAACGGCGGCGTTCGCATGATCGAGGGTTCTTGCAAGGCTTACGGCCGTGAGCTGGACCCAATGGTTTCAAAAATTTACTCGGAATACCGCAAGACTCACAACCAAAGCGTTTTCGATATCTACACGCCAGATATCCTGAAATGTCGTAAGTCTGGTGTTCTGACTGGTCTGCCTGACGCATACGGCCGTGGTCGTATCATCGGTGACTACCGTCGCGTAGCACTGTACGGTGTAGACTTCCTGCTGAAAGACAAAGCGAAGCAATTCCACTCTCTGCAAGAGAAACTGGAAGCAGGCGACGATCTGCAAATGACCATGCAGCTTCGTGAAGAAATCCAAGAGCAATACCGCGCTCTGAACCAGATGAAAGAAATGGCTGCGAAATACGGCTACGACATCTCTGGTCCTGCAACTAACGCACAAGAATCTGTTCAGTGGCTTTACTTCGGTTACCTGGCTGCCGTTAAGTCTCAAAACGGTGCTGCAATGTCACTGGGTCGTACTTCTACGTTCCTTGACGTTTACCTTGAGCGTGACATAGCTGAAGGCAAGATCACTGAAGTTGAAGCGCAAGAAATCATCGACCACTTCGTGATGAAGCTGCGTATGGTTCGCTTCCTGCGTACTCCTGAGTACGATGAGCTGTTCTCTGGCGACCCAATCTGGGCAACAGAATCAATGGGTGGTATGGGCTGTGACGGCCGTACGCTGGTCACACGTACTAACTTCCGCTTCCTGAACACTCTGTACACTATGGGTCCAAGCCCAGAGCCAAACATCACTGTACTGTGGTCTGAGCAACTGCCTGACGGCTTCAAGCGTTTCTGTGCGAAAGTATCTATCGATACTTCTTCTATCCAGTACGAAAACGATGACCTGATGCGTCCAGACTTCGACAACGATGACTACGCAATCGCTTGTTGTGTATCTCCACAGGTTGTTGGTAAACACATGCAGTTCTTCGGCGCACGTGCGAACCTGGCGAAAACGCTGCTGTATGTAATCAACGGCGGTGTTGACGAAAAACTGAAGATGCAGGTTGGTCCTAAGCAAGATCCAATGACTGACGAAGTTCTGGACTTCGACAAAGTTTGGAATGGTCTGGACAACTTCATGGATTGGCTGGCGAAGCAGTACGTCACTGCGTTGAACGCTATCCACTACTCACACGACAAGTACAGTTACGAAGCGTCTCTGATGGCCCTGATGGATCGTGACGTTTACCGTACTATGGCTTGTGGTATCGCTGGTCTGTCTGTAGCCGCTGACTCACTGTCTGCTATCAAGTACGCAAAAGTGAAACCAGTTCGTGACGAAGACGGCATCGCAATCGACTTCGAAATCGAAGGCGACTATCCGAAATTCGGTAACAACGATTCACGTGTTGATGACATCGCATGTGAAATGGTTGAGAAGTTTATGAACAAGATTCGTAAACTGAAAACTTACCGCGATGCAGTACCGACTCAGTCTATCCTGACCATCACTTCAAACGTTGTGTACGGTAAGAAGACGGGTAACACGCCAGACGGTCGTCGTGCAGGCGCGCCATTCGCACCAGGTGCAAACCCAATGCACGGCCGTGACGAGAAAGGTGCAGTAGCCTCTCTGACTTCTGTCGGTAAACTGCCATTCGCACACGCTAAAGACGGTATCTCTTACACCTTCTCTATCGTGCCTAACGCACTGGGTAAAGACGGTGACACGCAGAAAGCTAACCTTGCTGGTCTGATGGATGGTTATTTCCACCATGAGTCTGGTATCGAAGGCGGTCAGCACCTGAACGTTAACGTTCTGAACCGTGATACGCTGGAAGACGCAGTTAAGCACCCAGAGAAGTACCCACAGCTGACTATCCGTGTATCGGGTTACGCCGTTCGCTTTAACTCTCTGACTGCTGAGCAGCAGAAAGACGTTATCGCACGTACTTTCACTGAATCTCTGTAATCTGAGTATTCATTAAATTGAAAAGCACCTCCTCCGGGAGGTGTTTTTTATGCCTGTTTCAAAAGGAAATGGCACTCTAGCCCCTCCCTCTAACCGCATTGCGTTCTGTCGACGCTCGTAAAATTAACGACCATACTGAACCAAGCTGTTCTATCACAACAACTTTCGCATCGCCCTTCGATGCAACCATGTGCGCTTTAGGGGAACGCAATGAATATCTTGCTAGTGGAAGACCATCCCTTCCAACGAGATGTGATTGCTGGGCAGTTAATGCAACTCATATCAGGTGACGACTCGCTGATTTTTGCAGAATCCGGAAACGCTGCACTGGAGAAAATATTTCAAGAAAAACCTGATCTGATTTTCTGCGACTTAGAACTGCCAGATATGGATGGTATCAAACTCCTAAGCAATGCCGCAGAACGCGGATTTATGGGATGCATAGTCATCACGAGTGCCGCCTCGCAGAAGGTATTGGATACCGTTAAAAGCATGTGTGAACACATGAAGCTCAACGTATTGGGCATCCTACCCAAACCAGCCTCTATTCCACTGCTGAAGTACTACCTGACGCTCGCGCAAGAACATGACACCGAGTACCCGCAGGATTTACTTCCTCTTTCTGACGACGAAGTACTGGAAGGATGGAAAGCCAACCTGTTCGAGACCTGGTTCCAACCGATTGTCCGTCTTGATACCGGTGAATGGGTGGCTTGTGAAGCATTGCAGCGAATGAAGCACCCCACAAGAGGAACGCTGACACCGATATCCTTTCTCCCGCAAATCACTAACCTAAACCTGGAAGCGGAACTCACTTTCTCAGCGATCAATTGCGTTATTGCTAACCAGACGTATCTGGATGGTCATGCTGTTGGCATTAATGTTTCAGTGACCAACCTCATCAAGCTTAACTTCGTCGATGAAATCATTGAAATGGGTCACCAGTACCCTAACCTCAACCAACTGATTTATTTTGAGTTGCATGAACCCGAGGACTTTTCTCAGATTGCTCAATTGCAAGAAGCGGCTTCCCGGCTCCTGCTCAACGGATTCCGCATCGCGATTGATGATTTTGGTTCTGGCTACAGCACCCTTCAACAGGTGGAATTCCTACCGCTGGATTCTTTGAAAATCGGCCTGAACCTTGTGCTTCCTATGCTGAGCTCCCGCACGGCTTACGCTTTGGTGGAAGCAAGTACCTTGGTCGCAAATCGTATCGGCGTAGCATCAGTTGCAGAGGGCATTGAGTGCATTGAAGTGTGGCACTCGCTTCGCGATATGGGTTGCGACTACGGGCAGGGCTTTTTCATCGCTAGAGCCATGCCTGCTGAGCAACTACACGACTGGCAGAACATCTGGGAGTCTGTGCTTGAAAGCCGCACGCTTTGCCCTCCTATCGCACTGAACACTATCGATATCTAATCCTAGGCCCTGAAAAAGGCGCGGTATTCGCGCCTTTCTCCTTTCCTTACAATTTCCCGTCTCATAACACCGTCGCAGGGTCATATTCCTTTAGGTCACCACGTTTCTGTAATAAAATAACACCTTACTTTTTACAGTAGTTTTGGAGATGCTCATGTCGGTGATTGGCCGTATTCACTCTTTTGAGTCTTGTGGAACCGTTGATGGTCCTGGCATTCGATTTATCGTTTTCATGCAAGGATGCCTGATGCGCTGCAAATACTGCCACAACCGCGATACGTGGGATCTGGAGGATGGCCGAGAAGTCACCGTCGAAGAAATCATGAAAGAAGTGGTGACCTACCGTCACTTCATCAACGCCTCCGGTGGCGGTGTGACGGCTTCGGGTGGTGAAGCCATGCTTCAACCTGAATTCGTTCGTGATTTCTTCCGTGCAGCAAAAGCGGAAGGTATTCATACCTGTCTGGATACCAATGGTTACATCCGCAAGCACACTGACGTGGTTGATGAAGTGTTAGATGCTACCGATCTGGTGATGCTCGATCTGAAACAAATGAATGATGACATCCACAAAGACCTGATTGGCGTGTCCAACCGTCGTACACTGGATTTCGCACGTTACCTGCACCAGCGCGGCCAGAAAACCTGGATTCGTTACGTCGTGGTTCCAGGCTACACTGACGATGAAGAATCCGCACACCGCCTGGGTGAGTTCATCAAAGACATGGATAACATCGAGAAAGTGGAAATGCTGCCATACCACCAGCTTGGCGCGCACAAATGGGAAGCGCTGGGTTACGAGTATGAACTCAAAGATGTCAGCCCACCGAAGAAAGAAACCATGGAAGCGCTGAAAGCGATTCTGGAAGGCTACGGCCACAAAGTGGTTTACTAAACTCGAACGGATTTAACGAAGACCGGCCTCGCGCCGGTTTTTCTTTAACCACCAAAGGTCAACAGTCCCTAGTGTCATCTATCAGGCGACAAGTATTCTCTGTCGTAGAAGGTTCTCAGCCAATGCGGGCGATACACTGCCAGTAAGGTCACCGCCATGCCGTTGAGCAGCCCTTCGGGGAACCAGATCAGCAGTGCCAGCGTCAGGTAATTATCGAGAATCGTATCCCAGCCATGAAGGCCAGACACCCAGTAACCTGTCGACACCGTGCAAAGGTGGAACACTATGGTAAAGGCCGCATTGAGAAAACCGGCGATGAAGATATAGATGAATAGGTGATGACTGAGATAGCGGTAGGAAAGCAGGAAAATTGCATAGCTGACCACAGCTGGAAGCACCGCCGTGGTGAACGCATATAGCCCAACATCAGCAAATGGCAGCAGGCCAAATCCCACCATTAGAGTCAAAGGAATCACTGAAATCCAAATAGCGATTCTCGGGCCGTGACACAGCGTGAGCACTGTCATTCCCAGAAAGTGGATATCCAACCCTTCGCTGATCCCTGCCTTCAATGCCCACAAACAAAAGAGAATGATCCCGCTGGCAAATACTAAGTGCTGGTAGTCCTTTTCCGTGCGCATTTTTTGCCAACCAAGCGGCGACCGGCATAGCCAAAGCGACACCAGAAAAAACGTCCAACCAAACACCTGCCAATAAATCATCCTTGCTCCGTTATCCTTGGGCCTTGAGCTACAAAAATGGTGCAATTTTCAAGTTAAAAAAGCGTAACTAACCTGTATTCAGATCAAAAAAGTAGCCTGCTCCAACTGTTAATCTGTGGCACATGGATTGCCAAACTAGCTCGCTTCAAATCAAAACTAAGAGGCTGTTTGGACTAAGAATTTTTATCTTTCGAGGCCACTATTATGGAAATGACACACGCTCAACGTCTTATCCTATCTAATCAATACACGCTAATGTCCCAACTTGATCCACAAAATGCAGAAAAATATCGTCGTCTACAAACTATTGTAGAGCGCGGATATGCCCTGCAAATGCGTGAATTGGATAAAGACTTTGGCGACATGTCAGAAGAACTGTGCCGCCAGGTAGTTGATATCATGGAGATGCACCACGCACTTCAGGAATCTTACCGCATGTTGGAAGACGGCACCCGTTGCGAATGTGATGTGGATGCACGCCGCCTTCAGTTCTGGGGCTTTGATGCCGCGACTGAAGCACATCTGGTGGACTATGTACGTTTCCTGACCGATGTGGAAGGTTTGCACCCACAATTCGACAAAGGCTCACACCATTTCAACAGCCAAACGCCAATGCTGGCAAAATACCAGCGCATGCTGCAGGTATGGCGCAATTGCCCTCGTCAGTACCACCTGTGTGGTAACGAGCTTTGCCAGATCGTGGGCGCATAAGCTCCAAAAATCCCAATCAAAAGCCGCTGTTTTTAGCGGCTTTTTTGCATTTAAATTCCACTCATAACCTACTGTTTAAATTAAATTTATCTCACATCACCTGGATGAGAGGATTGATAAACAATTTTGATTGTCAGTGACAAATTAATTTATTTGCGCCCAAGCTAAAACGGTTGTCTAATCGCCACGCACCCAACCGGTTTTGATGATGCCGTCGAGGTGTATACGGGCTAGGTCGAGCAACTCGAGATTGATTGCAATGTGCTGGAACAACCTCAAGTTGCAGTTTCCACGCAGACCAGCCGTTTTCTCTGTCATACCGTGCAGCAGTAAGCACGCCCTTTTTAGGAATGGCAATGAAATCTATCGCAAACCACGCTGTTCAGGCAGAAGGCCCGAGTACTCTTTGCGACACCGCAGCTAACATCCACCCGCAAAACAAACCCCAGAGCCTGTCGACTCATGTACGCAGGAAGCGGGCATCGTTAAAGCGAACACGCAGCGCAGAAACTGTGCTTTTCGAACTGTCGCTTCAGATGCCTGAGTAAGGTCTGCCAGCGTTACCCATTATTTTTATCTGGTACACAGCACCGGTGACGGCCACCTATTATCTGCCGTCAGCGGCGTTTCCTGTACCCAATCACCACTGAGGAACGAACATGAGTGATTGGTCTATCAATGACGCCCGCGATGTCTACAACACGCCTTACTGGGGTCAGTGTTACTTCGATATTAATTCTCAAGGCGAGGTGATTGCCCGTCCGGATACCCAACAACCGGACAACAACATCGCGCTTTCAACGCTGGCTGATGAACTGATTGCCAAAGGCGCTTCCCTGCCTGTGCTGGTGCGTTTCCCAGAGATCCTGCACCACCGCGTAGACAGCCTTTGCACCCACTTCAACGATGCCATTGCTGACTACGGCTATGAAGGCGAATACCTGCTGGTTTACCCGATTAAAGTGAACCAGCAAAAAGAAGTGGTTGGCGAAATCCTGAAAAGCCAATACGCCAGCCAGGAACGTCAGCTGGGTCTGGAAGCAGGCAGCAAGCCAGAGCTGATGGCTGTGCTGGCCATGGCGCGCCAAGCAAGCTCTGTGATCGTATGTAACGGCTACAAAGACCGCGAATACATCCGTCTTGCATTGATTGGCGAAAAGCTGGGACACGAAGTCTATATCGTGCTCGAGAAACTCTCTGAGCTCGACACAGTGCTGGCAGAAGCAAAAGCGCTGGGCGTGACACCGCGTTTGGGTCTGCGTGCGCGTTTGGCGTCTCAAGGCAAAGGTAAATGGCAGGCAAGCGGTGGCGAGAAGTCGAAATTCGGTCTGTCTGCATCTCAGGTAATGACGGTAATGAACCGCCTACGTGAGCTGGACATGCTGGATACGTTGCAACTGCTGCACTTCCATCTGGGTTCGCAAATCGCCAACATCCGCGACGTACGCTCGGGTGTGAACGAAGCGGCGCGTGTATTTGCCGAGCTCTACCAAATGGGCGCTGGCATCACCACGCTGGACGTGGGCGGCGGTCTGGCAATCGACTACGAAGGTACGCGCAGCCAAAGCAGTTGTTCTATGAACTACAGCCAGCGCGAATACGCCAACAATGTGGTGTTCACCATTGGTGATGTGTGTAAGGCATTCGATATCAAGATGCCGCGCATTATCTCTGAGTCAGGCCGTAACCTGACCGCGCACCACGCCGTGCTGATCACTGACGTAATGGGCGTTGAAAGCTACCAGCGTGAAGAAGTGTTTGCGCCTGCAGAAGATGCATCGCAGATCCTTCATAACATGTGGCGTTCATTCAAAGACCTGAGCCAGTCGACGGACCAGCGTTCTTTGGTAGAGATTTACCACGATAACCAGAACGATCTGGCGGAAGTACACATGCAGTTCGCGATGGGCTTGGTGAACTTCGCCGAGCGCGCTTGGGCAGAACAAATCAGCCTGCGTATTTGTTACGGGCTGTCTTGCAAGATGTCCCAGAAAAACCGCGCACACCGCCCGGTACTGGATGAGCTGAACAGCCGCTTGGCAGACAAGTTCTTCGTGAACTTCTCCCTGTTCCAATCACTGCCGGACGCATGGGGTATTGAGCAGGTGTTCCCTATCCTGCCGCTGTCGAAGCTGGATAAAGAGCCGGAAAGCCGCGCAGTGCTGCTGGATATTACCTGTGACTCTGACGGTGCGGTTGAGCAATACGTCGAAGGCCAAGGCATTGAAAGCACGTTGGCTGTACCAACGTGGAGCGATGAATCGCCATACCGCATCGGCTTCTTCCTTGTGGGTGCGTATCAGGAAATTCTGGGCGACATGCACAACCTGTTCGGTGATACCGATTCTGCCGTTGTTCGCTGCAATAAAGATGGCGGCTACGAGATTGAATCTATCCACCACGGCGACACCGTGGGTGATGTGCTGCGTTACGTGCATCTGGAAGCAGAAGAGTTCCTGAGCCAGTACGAAGAAATGGTGAAAACCCTGCCAGAGCAGGAGCAAGACGCGATTCTGTCTGAGCTTTCTGAGGGTCTGAAAGGCTACACCTACCTCGAAGACATTCACCACAACCGTTAATGATTTCGGCTGCCTGCATCGCGGGCAGCCCCTTTTTCAAGGATTTATCAATGGCAACATTGGCCAACTACCCAGACTACTCCCTGTACGCCAACGCGTTCGGTTTCCTGCGCCAACCACTGGTTTTTAACCCACAAGGTTGCGACGCTGACGTGGTGATCACAGGTGTTCCTTTTGATATGGCAACCACGGGCCGTTCTGGCGCACGCATGGGCCCTGGCGCGATTCGTCAGGCATCCACCAATCTGGCGTGGGAAAGCAAAAAATGGCCTTGGGATTTCTCCCTGACCAAAGAAATCAAAATCGCTGACTGCGGTGATTTGGTGTTTGATTGTGGCGATGCACGCAACATGAGTGAACGTCTGGAAGCGCACGCCACCAGCCTGCTGGCAGAAGGCAAAACCCTGCTGACGTTTGGCGGCGACCACTTCGTGACCCTGCCACTGCTGCGCGCCCACGCAAAGCAGTTCGGTGAAATGGCACTGGTTCACTTTGATGCCCACACCGACACCTACGATCAAGGCAGCGAGTTCGACCACGGTACCATGTTCTACACCGCGCCCAAAGAAGGTCTGATTGACCCGCATGCATCTATCCAGATCGGCATCCGTACTGAGCATAGCGATGAGCTGGGCTTCCGGGTGGTAGATGCCGCAACGGCGAATGATTGGTCTGTTGAAAAAATCGTTGAAGCGATTAAAACCCGCGTTGGCGACCGTCCGGTTTACCTGACCTTCGACATCGACTGTCTGGATCCAGCTTACGCGCCGGGCACAGGCACTCCTATTTGCGGCGGCCTAAGCACTGACAAGATCCTGAAAGTGATTCGTTCACTGCAAGGCATCAACCTGATTGGTATGGATGTGGTAGAAGTGGCGCCCGCCTACGACCATGCAGACCTGACCTCTCTGGCGGCTGCAACTATTGCGACCGACCTGCTGTATGTTTGGGCGGCGAACCAGAAGCATTGCCAGTCAAATATATTATCGACATCTCAGCCCTAGTCCAACTGTTTGAACCAAGTTTTTGTTGGCTTGAAGGGGCTCTATGAACGAGACACATGTGAGCTCCAATTACCCCTTTGTTGCATTCATCGACCAACACTCTAGAACTATACCTCTCTTCTAAAATGGGACATTTACTATTCCAGCGTTACAAAACCTGTGATGGCGGACGGGAAGGAAGCATCGTAGTCCGTACCGATTAACCAAATCGTATTATTGTAGGTAAATGCCTGGGGCTCGAACTCATTGACACTATTTCCGTCATTCAATGAAAGTTGATGCGAACTTATGAGTTGGTTGTTGATATCAAATTTCGTCAGATAATAAGCGTTGTTTGTATGGTCTTTTTCGAGCGCGACTAGCGTGTTATCCGCAGAAGGTAAAAGGCTAACCAACTCTGATATAGAAATCGAACCAGTGAAATCTTCAGACCATGGACGCCGAGGCAGAGTTCCCAGCGAAGTGCCATCAATGCTCGTGTTTTCATCAGTGAGAATTTTCTGACCACATTTTGTATAAAAGATGTTTTCAATCATGGTTGAAATTTCATGGCAGATGGACCTATGAGATACTACGGATAGTTCCTTGGTGTACCTCGTCGTTGTCTCATTATTCTCATGATCAACACGAGTCATCGACATTTGTCTACCATCATTTTTGAACAGATAAATGCGGTTATCAATAACATAAAAATCATCGAACGCCTGATTGATAGAGAAGAGCAACTGCTCCGACGTAAGGTCATAAGCATTCAACTCTGAGTTCGTAAGAGCTAAAAACAGAGTATCCTCCACCTTCATCATACTTTTTACTTCAACGTCGAAATCAGGTGTATTTATCTCAAAAGTATCAATAAGCGTATCTTGAGCATTATTGAAATCTGGCGTAACGAATAAAAAGGCAAATGTTTTTTCAAAAAAATCACCGAGCACGACTATCGGCTTACCCGTCGTAGGATCTTCGTACATACCATAACTCGTGAAGACTCCAGTTTGATATGCTTGAGGAACAGGTGTAGCAATACTTCCTGAGCCGTCTCTTTTATACAAGAGCAGCTGAGGACTTGATAACGAAGCATATCCTCCAATCATATCACCACTTGTGTAGAATCGCCCCCGTTCGTATATCGCATCCATATCAAGCGTTTCAGTAAAGAGCGCTAGTGGCTGCTCAATCACAGTAAATTCGATATTTTGAACAAAACGATCGGCAGGCTTTTCGCAATTAGCATCGAATTGATAGCACAGCGATACAGTAAATTCATCACCTGCATCAATCTGAGCCTGTGTCATATTGTGAAAAGACTCACGGAAATATGTACATCTAACTTGCGTTCTTTCTAGATTAAAATCGCAGTTCGAAATGAAATCAGAACTATTCGTCTGAGATACAACATTAAAAGACTCTTGATTGTTCGCATTGCCAATTTCAAACGTATAAGTGTTTCTTATTTGCCTTGTATCATTCTTAAAGCGCTCGTCTCTGAGGTTCACAGAATAACTGTGTTCAAGCGTTTGCTTTATGACACGATAGTTCACATCAACAGCAAAAGGAGAACCCGTTATCTCTCGGGAGCACGCTTCATCGTAGCAGACTTGAAACCAAAGCTTATCAGTGTAAACACCAGATTCCCTGTCTCTAAATCCGTTTGAAAAAATGGTAACACCAGGTTCTCCGTTGAACAGTCTAAGTTGGTAGTCATAAGCAAAAGGCTCCGTACTCTCTCGCCACGAGGAGTAGTATAAGCTTTGCACGCTCTCTCCATAAGAAAAGTTGAAAGGGATAAAAAGATCAGGCGCACTGTTTGATAGGGGCAAAACCTCGTACTGAGTTTGCCGCGGAGTAATGCTAGCGCTATCTGGTGAAGGGGTAGCAGAAGAAGTACTTTCATCTCCACCTCCTCCACAGGCAATAAGAGATATAGAGATAAAAAGAAACCAACAAATCTTAACTACTGACATTTTAACGTTCCCTATTCTTTTGTGATGTCATGCCTCTACGGAGTCACTGATAACCCATTAAAAATTCCTTTATTAATTTATAAAATTAATAAGTTACTTAACGATTCTTTACGATTACCTAGTGAATATTTAAAGTGCGCTTACTTTATTTGAATTCAGAACTGCAAGGAGAATAACAAGCTGAGACTCTTTTGAGTAGTTTGACTACTATATAACTCGCTCCACTAAAGTAAAACTGCCATTATATAAAGAGCGATCTGTATCCCTTGAACCCTCAGCCCCCACACCGTATCCTTGCCGCTCATTCATCCTTGCCGAAATTTCACTATGTCATCTTATCTTTGTCCGCTGTGCCAAGAGCCGCTGAACCTTTCTGACCGCACGTATAAATGCGCCAACAATCACCAGTTCGATCTGGCGAAAGAAGGCTATGTAAACCTACTCCCCGTGCAGCATAAGCGTTCAAAAGATCCCGGTGACAACAAAGAGATGATGCAGGCTCGCCGCCAGTTTCTGGATGGTAGTCATTACCAGCCAATGCGAGATGCAGTCAGTGACTTGCTCACCTCACTGCTTGCTGGAAAAGACAGTGCGGAGCTTTTGGATATCGGTTGTGGTGAAGGCTATTACACCAGTTACTTTGCGGATCAGCTGGCTGGCACTAAGGTGTTTGGTCTCGACATTTCCAAAGTCATGGTTCGCTATGGTGCCAAACGTTACCCGAATGTGGATTTTCTGGTGGCTTCCAGCCAGCGCCTGCCTTTTGCGGACAACCAGCTGGATGCTGTGGTGCGCATCTATGCGCCATGCAATGGCGATGAACTGGCGCGCACAGTGAAAGACAATGGCGTGGTGGTGACGGTCACACCGGGACCGCGTCACCTTTATCAACTGAAAGCGGGCATTTACGATGAAGTGCATCTTCACGATGTGCCCGTGGAAGATTTGCCGGGCTTTGAACTGGAAACCGAGCAAACCGTCGCTTACCCAATGACGCTGAATAGCGCTGATGCAACGACCTTGTTGCAAATGACGCCCTTCGCATGGCGCGCGCCTGAAAGCCTATGGCAGACCCTGAAAGACGCTAAAGAGTTTGAATGTGAAGCTGATTTCACGCTTCGGGTGTATCGTGCGAAAAGCGAAACCGAATCATTCTAGAAACCTTACCAGACCACATTTAACACTCTTCCCTAATATGGAAAAAGCCAGCAAAAGCTGGCTTTTAATTGTTGATTTCAATGGACAAAAAGAATTTTGGTTATCTGTTCAAACGTGGGTTAATCAGGGTGAATAACCTCATCAACAAGATAACCTTCTTCACCAACGGACAAATGCGTTTGGGGGAAGGCATCCTGAAGCCAATTTTGAGGGATCTGACCCAATACCCGTGATGGAGGATCCATAGGCTGACGGCGGGCATCATCAGATGCCCATATGCCCGAATCAGCGCTTAGAGCATCTAGAGATAAACCAAACTTCCCATCGCTGCTATGGCAGGACAAACAAAAGTTATTGCCGGCTTCACTAGGTCTAGGTTGATTCCAAACCACTACGTTAGGTTGATGAAGCTGCTCTCCTACCCACTCATAAGCATCTTTATCGGCTAAATGGCTATAACCATCTTGGGTGTAATCCGTTAAACACTGGTTGCCATTACTTGAAGAGATCAAGCTTCCATGACCAAGATTACACACATATTCGTTGTTGATTCTACGATGATTAAAGAGCCTGACTTCATCAATCCACCCTTTAAAGCCTTCACCAATCTTCATTGTTCCCCTAGCCAGTGAAAAGTCTCTTCTGAGAGGTTTCGCCAGTCTGAAGTCGGCAACCTCGTTCCCATCTATGAAAACGCTGACTCTATTTGCCCTGTTTCTTTTTTTGCGCACCTCAATAGCAATATGCTTCCAACCTTGCGTGCCAATCTGATACTGGTCAGTAATGTCTCGGCTATTTAATCGTGAAGTACCTGCTGAACCAAATTCAATGAAAGTACTTCCCGCGCTGTCACTTCGCAGTGAAATCTGTCCACCAGACGCTAAACTCACCAGGGTGTATCTTTGATCAGTCTGAGCGTCCATTCTTGCATCAACAAACATACTCAATAACCAACCATTGCTGTTTGAGGGTTTGGAGGTGAAATTGTAAGCAAGGTGATTTGCTTCATGAAGCCAAAGTCCTTTACCTTTAATTCCTCCCATTGCTTGAGGCTCTATCCGTTTATAGCTTCCTCCAACAACCTCTCCATATGATGGAATGCTATTTGATGTCCCTGTAGCTGCATTCTGAACCATGACAGAGTTCTCCGTTGATAAAGGTTGTATCTGGCGGCCAACTTGCAATCCAAAGTGGCCATTCATGTCAGAGACGATCAGAGCATTCAAATCCATATAATCATCAAAAACTATCTCATCGGTTGCTTTACCGTTACTGATCTGCCAAACAACATCACGCGGTGTTAACGGCTTCATGTTGGGGTTGTAGTTAAATAGCTGCTCAGTGGAATCAATGATTGTGCTGTTTCGGTTCCACGCATGCGCTGAAGTACTGTTATTGCCATTATCTCGACCAACACCCGCGTCTACCCAGCCCCTATTTCCACGGTAAAGTTTTACACTTGGGCGATCTCCAATTTGAAATCCCCAGTCAGTGTTATTGATCAGATTATCTGGGATAACAATTTTACCGCGGGTCCAAAGACCGGCCATAGCAACAGTGAGTGTCCCCACCGAGCGTTGAGTCCCCAAACATGCATCACACCCATCTAAGGCGTAATCGCCATCCTCAAGAAAGCGACCTTGAACAGTAAAAAACAAGTTATTGCCATCTCTATCAATCCAAGGATATGTAGCTCCAAAGCCAGTAGTGAAATTCTCATTGTTTGGTGAGACACGAGACCCATTCGGGTACCTAAAGTGCTGGCTGGCAAAGCCATATTTATCGTTGATTTCATCATCAAATGGGGCGTATTTGATAGGGCGCTGCTGATCCCAGCCAGACACATCACAGGGGGCTTTGTCATCATTGTAAGCATAAAAGATGTTGGCATATGACGTAGTGTGAGTATTGCCGTTATTGTCTTGCCATGTCACGCTCGGCGTACTGTCACCAAAGCGGGCAACAAGCAATCTACCATCACCTGTCACCATCGGCTCAAGCAGACTGTCTCCCTTGTAAACAGGACCTTGTTGCATTTCTCCTGGCGTTGCCGACTCAATATAGGCATCTTTCGTTTTTGGGTTAACAACCACCACGTCAAACGGAATGCTAACCAACCGTTTCACACCGTCCCCGTTGTTGTTGTTTTTCATTCCTATGATGGTGAGCTTGTATTTGTCTCTCGTGGTGCCATCAGTTGCCTCTGGAGACAGCTTTGATACATATTCGTTTTCAAAAACAGAAAGATACCTAGGATCACTGGCATTTTGAGCTTGCTGACGCAAATAGAAGTCCGTAGTGTCACAAACAGCCACATGAGAAAAGCCACCATCGAAGTATTCCTCTCCTGACATCCTAACTCTTAAAGAATCAGCGTTACCCAGTAAACCTACTGTGCTATTCGCTGACTGACTAAAATGAGCAGTAAGCGCTTCTGGCTTACGTAAATAAAATTCGATCTTACGGTTGGCCGTTTTAGGTACCACTACAACGCGGCCATCGGCAGAAGAACGGTTTGAGGTAATATGAGGTTGAAGATAATCACTATCATCAATCATCACGACGTCACGATCTATCGTGGGTAATTCTGGCAACTCACTGTTAGAAGGAACGGCAAGTGCCGATGAAGATACCAATGCAAAAATACTGATACTGCGTCTCATAATTATTCCCTTAAATTGCAACACTCCAAGCACACAAAAGTGCATATTCAGCCCAGCCAGCAAAAAACTTTTTTTATTTTAAATATCAGAATCTTATAATTTAAAGCAAAAATAACCTTACTTTCTCAAGGTTAATTTTCAATAACAATACCCTCATCCTGAGTTCATTTTTGTCTCAAAAAAGAGATAGGCAGACTTTACATATGATTCATGTTCTTATTTTTGAGTGAGGTGTTTTGTAGTAGATGGAAATAATCAACACATTTTTAATGAGTTGTCAGATAAAACACTCTTTCCTCCCAGATAAGCAATAAATGAGTAGGTCGCGAGGCTAAAAACTATTATTAAATATTTATTGTTCTTTATAGTGTTTATCTTTCTATACAGGGAATTAGCGGCTATGAACTTACGCTTTTTAGTTTTCTCTTTGTCTTTGTTAGCTGGTTGTTCTGCATCAACCACTTTAACTAAGACAAAGACGCTTTATGACTACAAAATAGAATCGGCCTCTAGCCAGCACTACAGTTTAGAAGCGTTGACCAGCGAACTTCTCGCCGCTGACGTCATCCTCGTTGGCGAATGGCACACCCATCCTGGAATACACCTTTTCCAAACCCAACTACTCGCTACACTGGCTTCCCGTCACTCCAATATCGCTCTTTCTATGGAGCAATTTTCCCGTGCCGATCAAACAGTTCTTGATGGGTACCTTGCCGGAGATTTCGGCGAAAACAGCCTCCTCAGCAAAACCAATGACTGGCCAAACTACGCAGGCAGTTACCGCCCACTGGTTGAATATGCCAAAGCCCATGACTTGCCAGTGATTGCAGCCAATGCCCCGGAAGACATTGTTCGTTGTATTGGCCGAGAAGGTAAAAGCTATCTTGATAAACTCTCGGCAGAAGAACGTGGTTGGGTCGCTAAAACCTTGAGTGATGAAGATTCACCATATAAAGAGAAGTTCTTTGCTACCATGTTCCATGGCGATGAAACCAAGACTGAAAACCAATATCAGGCTCAGATAGCGTGGGACGATACCATGGCGGAAAGCATCGTCGACTTTTTAGCGGAAAACCCGAGTTATAAGGTGATGCATATCGCTGGCGCTTTTCACGTTGAAGGCGGTCTTGGCATTGCTGCCCGCATTCTCGCGCGCAACCCAGACCTCAGTATCGCAGTTATCTCACCACAAACTGACGACGCAAAACGCCACTCAGAAAACGGCGATTATCGCTTAATTGTCAATTCATTACCGCCACAATGGATTTCTACAGAAGAAATGAACCAAGCCATATCCTCAATGCGCCATGGCGCTAACGTGTCTTGCGAGTAATACATTCAGGGGAGGCGCTCTCCTCCCCTTGAAATTCCCACCTACAATCCATATTTGTTTTCGAAAGGAACCTTAGAAGCCTCTCACGGTCTGACTCAGGTCACAATTTCACTCTGTCTATCTCAGGGGTAACAAAAGCTATGTTAGCGGATACGTTTCAACGACTTAACACTTACCTGCAAAGTCAGGTTATCGGTCAACCTGAACTGGTTAAGCAACTGCTCATCGCCCTTCTGGCGGACGGACATATTCTGGTAGAAGGCCCGCCGGGACTGGCAAAAACCCGCGCGGTTAAAATGCTGTCTGATTGCATCGAAGGGGATTTCCACCGCATTCAATTTACCCCTGACCTCTTGCCTGCCGACCTGACAGGTACGGACATTTTCCGCCCTGAAACCGGCGAGTTCACCTTCCAACCGGGACCGATTTTTAACTCACTGCTGCTGGCAGATGAAATCAACCGTGCACCCGCGAAAGTGCAGGCGGCCATGCTGGAAGCCATGGCGGAAAAGCAAATTACTGCTGGTAGAAAAACCTACCCATTGCCTGAGCTTTTCCTTGTGATGGCGACACAGAACCCAATTGAGCAGGAAGGCACATACCCGCTGCCAGAAGCACAGCTTGACCGCTTCTTGCTGCAACTGAACGTGGATTACCCAGACGAAAGTAGTGAACTAGACATCCTGCGCTTGAACCGCGGTGAAGCACAAGGCATTGCCAAAGAAGAGGCCGTTCACCTCAAGCAAGAAAGCATTTTTGAAGCGCGTAAGGCAGTGCTGAACATTCACATGGCCGATGAAGTCGAGAAATACATCATCCGACTGGTGATGGCGACACGTCAGCCAAGCCGATACAGCGACAGACTGGCAAGCTGGCTGCAAATGGGCGTGAGTCCGCGTGCAACCTTGGCACTCGACCGATGCTCTCGCGCACACGCATGGCTGGCAGGGCGTGACTTTGTTACACCGGAAGACGTACAAGCCATGGCCTATCCTGTGCTGCGCCACCGCCTACTGCTGAGCTACGAAGCACAGGCAGAAAGCATTGCCGCAGACGCAGTCGTGACGCACCTTATCGAGCAGGTCGCAAGTGTATGACCGACATGCGTATTGAGCTGCCAGCACACAGTGATGGCGTCAATGTCTCTTTAGCAGAACTGCTGCACTATCGCCAACAAGCGGTGCGCTGGCTGCCGCCTGCGCTCAGCATTTGGTCGCAGTTAAGCGGTCAGCATGCCAGCCGTCAGAAAGGGCGCGGCATGAACTTCTCAGAGGTGCGTCCGTATCAGCCGGGTGATGACATTCGCGCGATTGATTGGCGAGTGACAGCGCGAACAGGTAAAGCCCACACCAAGCTGTTTACCGAAGAACGCGAACAACCAGTCATGCTGATGATTGATCTCAGCACCAGCATGAAGTTTGGCTCGCAACTGATGCTGAAATCGGTTCAGGCGTCGCACTTTGCCAGCCTGTTGAGTTGGTTAGCAGTCAATCAACAAGACCGTATTGGCGCGGTGATTTACAACGGCGTTCGCTTGCGTGAATGCAAACCGACGGCGCGTCAGCAAGGGCCTTTGCGTCTTATCCATACCTTGATGGAAGCGCACGAAGAAATGTTGGCGACGGACTCACAACCTGATGCCAGCGCAGATTTTCACAGTGCGCTTCGTCACTTGCATCACCTGTGTCCGAAGGGTAGCGATATTGTCATCGTCAGCGACTTCTATGCGCTGAAAGCCGAGGACAAACGACGCCTCAGTCAGCTTCGTCAGCACAACCGCATTCAGTTTGTGCGCGTGTTTGACCCACTTGAACAAGGGCAAACTGATTACCGCGGCCATGAACTGGTGGCAGACAACAGACAAACCGCGTGGCTCGATTTCTCTGCGAAAAAGACCCGCGATGGATTAGCAAAACAGTATCAAGAGCAGCAAGGGTTTATTGCCGACATGGCGCGCTCGCTCGCCATTCCGATGCACAGCATCAGCGCGGCCATTCCTTTACTCAAGCAACTTGGCACCTCTTCAATGAAGGCTAAGCACTAACCATGGCAAATAGTGTGTCTACTCCAACGCTGCCATTGGCAGATATTCATCTTCAACAAGCACCCGGTATTTGGCCGCTGGCGTGGGGTTGGTGGCTGGTGATCGCTGCTGTGCTTGTCACATTGGCGCTCATCTTACTTTGGCTCCGTAAACGCAAAACGCATGTCGCAGCACGCAATGAGGCGCTGAACGCCTTGGTGCAAACCACTTCTATCTCGGATATCAATGCTCTTCTAAAACGTGCAGCGCTGAGTTACTTCCCGCGTGAAACTGTCGCGGGATTAACTGGCGAGCGCTGGCTGGCATTCCTTGATAGCCAACTCCCCGCCGCGCAACAAGGCTTTGTCGCTGAATCCGCCCTTTGGCTAAAAGGCGTATTTTCTAACGCGCCACCAACAGACGCCGAACTCACTCAGGCAAGAGCCCTTGCTGCACGTTGGCTGCAAAAAGCCATTCCGCCTAAGTCGCAATCCGCGCTAAGCACATCTTCGTCGAAATCGGAGGCTCACCATGTTTGAGCTTGCTTGGTGGTGGGCGCTCTTATTATTGCCGCTTCCTTGGCTGGTATACCGCTTTGTGCGCCCTATTCCCCGCCCAGCAGCCATTCACCTGCCTCAATTGCCGCAAGGTCTGGGTAGCCAGCAAACGGGCAGCCGTTTGCGCATTGTGCTGATGTCCTTGCTTTGGATAAGCCTTGTCGCAGCGCTAACTCGCCCAGTTTGGTATGGCGACCCCATCCAAATTCAACCGGAACACCGCGATATGATGCTCGCGGTTGATTTATCGGGTTCGATGGAAATCGAAGACATGCTGCTGCCAAGTGGTGGCGCCATTAATCGTTTAGATGCGGTCAAGCACGTGCTGTCAGAGTTTATTGGTAAGCGAGATGGTGACCGCTTGGGCTTAGTGCTCTTTGCTGACCATGGCTATCTGCAAACTCCTTTAACGCTCGACAGAAATACCGTTGCGCAGCAACTGGAGCGTGCCGTGCTTGGGCTGATTGGTAAGCAAACGGCGATTGGCGAAGGCTTGGGTGTCGCCACCAAAACCTTTATCGACAGCAAAGCGCCACAACGCGTCATCATCTTGTTAAGTGATGGTGCCAATACTGCGGGTGTGATTGACCCACTGGAAGCCGCCAAGCTTGCCAAAGAATACGATGTGACGATTTACACCGTTGGGGTGGGCGCTGAGGAAATGCGCCAACGCAGCCTGTTTGGTTCTCGCGTCGTGAATCCTTCTCAGGATCTGGATGAGCGCATGCTTTTGGCTATCGCACAATCGACAGGTGGCGAGTATTTCCGTGCACGTAACCCTGAAGAATTAGAGAAAATCTATCAAATCATCGATCAACTGGAGCCTATTTCCACCGTGCAGCAAACGTGGCGCCCACGCGATGAAATGTTCCGTTATCCACTGGCGTTAGCCCTGTTGTTGTCGGCATTGATTGCCGTCTTAAGGAGACGCAATGGCTGATTTTACTTTTGTGTATCCCATGTGGCTGCTCGCCGCCATTCCGCTGGCGTTGCTTTTACCTTGGCTGCGCGAGAAAGCGCAAAAGTCAGGGCTAATTGCCCCGCATTTGTCGGCGCTGCTGGCGGGCGGTAATGCCACAAACAGTAGCAGGAAACGTTGGCCTATTGGCGTATTGGCGCTGGCTTGGTTGCTGGCCGTACTTGCATTGGCGGGACCAAGTTGGCAAAAAACCGAATTGCCTGCGGTGAACCTTGTCGGTGCCCGTGTGCTGGTGATGGACATGTCGCGCTCTATGTACGCCGAAGACATTGCGCCAAGCCGCTTGGCGCAAGCTCGCTTTAAAGCCTTGGACATGCTGCCAGGCTGGAACGAAGGCAGTACGGGACTGGTGACTTATGCGGCAGACGGTTACATCGTCAGCCCGCAGACACAAGATGCAGCGACGCTGAAAAACCTCATTCCTAACCTTTCCCCCGCGTTAATGCCTATCGCGGGCAGCAATGCAGCAGCGGGGGTTCAACAGGCTATCGACGTACTCAAGCAGGCAGGATTTGCCAAGGGTGACATTATCGTGATCACTGATGGCATGAGTGAGAAAGAGGCCTCTCGCACATTGAACCTCCTAAATGGCGATGACTACCGCGTTTCTATTCTTGCGGTGGGCACTCAGCAAGGTGCGCCTATTCCGCTACCTGACGGTTCGCTACTTGAACAAAATGGCAGCCCTGTGATTGCCAAGCTTGATCTTGCGCCTTTGTCGGAAGTCACCAAAGCAACAGGTGGTTTACTGCAAATGTGGCAACCGACCGATCAGGACGTCGACACTCTGATTGCCTTCACTGATAAGCCGCTTTCCGGTGCCGCAGACACCGCGAAGAAGACCATTGAAGAGCGCATCAACGATGGCTATTGGTTGATTGTCCCTTTGTTCTTTCTTGCGCTGATGAGTTTTCGCCGAGGCGTGGTATTGGCCGCCCTGTTTTTGGTGATGCCAATCGAGCACGCCAATGCCAACGTCTTTAAAACCGAAGACCAACAGGCCTATTCGCAGTTTGAAGCGGGTGATTACCAAAACGCTGCGGAGACGTTCGAATCGCCGCAATGGAAAGGCATAGCGCAATACAAAGCAGGCGATTACCAAGGTGCGGTGGATACGCTTTCGACATTGAAAGACCCAACTTCCCAATACAACTTGGGGAATGCCTTGGCACAAGCAGGCGACCTTAAAAAAGCCGCGGACACTTACCGCTCCTTGCTGGACGCAAATCCTGATCATACAGATGCGAAACGTAATCTCGATGTCGTGGAACAAGCGCTGAAACAACAACAACAACAACAACAACAACAAAACGGTGGCGAACAAGAGTCGCAACCGCAACAAGGTAACCAAGACCAACAAGACCCATCTGAAGGGCAAGATAGTCAATCGCAGGACGGCCAATCAGAGCAAAATCAGCAGGGTCAGCAGGGTCAGCAGGGTCAGCAGGGTCAGCAGGGTCAGCAGGGTCAGCAGGGTCAGCAGGGTCAGCAGGGTCAGCAGGGTCAGCAGGCTGAAAATAGCCGCTCCGGCTCAGAAGACAAGACATCCGAAAGCGAGGCTGCATCTAACGGCGACTCACAGCCTAAAACAGAGAAAGGCGACCAAGCGTCTGAATCAAAGAGCAACGCTGCCAATACCCAAGAGGGGCAGCAAGGGGATGATCAGAGCACTGAATCTGACGCAGCGATAGCAAAACAAAGCAGCGAAGATGGCGAAGAGCCAAATGCGCAAGCGAGTGCTAACGCAGGGGAAAGCGGTGACAGTAATGGCTTACAAGCCAGCCACCCCGTACTGAAAAAACTCGAGCAAGTGCAGGACGACACTGCCGCGCTAATTCGCGCTCAACTCATTCTACAGGCAAGGGAAAAAGATGCCCCTGAGCCAACAGAAAATTCATGGTAAACGAACAATGAGAATGACACGTTTAACATCCCTTGCTCCATATCGCCGCACTGGCGCATTCTTGCTGGGATTGGTATTGCTCTTGGCATCAGGCTCTGCGCTTGCGGCCTCTGCCGAAGCGACTGTATCGCAAAATGTGGTCCCTGTTGGCGAGGCGTTTCAGCTTACCGTTTCCGTCGATGACAGTGTCGATAACGAAGCGCTCGATTTATCGCCGCTGGATACAGATTTCATCTACGGCCGTCCGAGCGTCAGCAGCAACACTTCTATCATCAATGGCAGTATGACCCGCAGCACGGTGTGGCGCGTTGCGGTCGCGGCGAAAAAGATGGGAACCTTCACCCTGCCTAGCCTAGACATTGAAGGCATGAAAACCGAACCCATTACTATTCGGGCGGTGGAAGCGAGAGACAAAAGCGCAGCACAGGACACTGAAACCGTAAAACTGACCGCGACACTCGATCGCAACGCTGGCTACGTCGGTGAAACCTTTAACTACCGTGTCCGCTTAATGATTGGCACCCAATTAGACTCCCCTGCGCTTCAAGCGCCATTTGGCGATGGATTGGAGGTGAAACAAGTGGGTGAAGATGTTCAGGCAGAGGCTGTCGTTAATGGCCGCCGCTATGTTGTTATCAGCCGACTTTATCAAGTGACGCCAGCCAAAGCAGGACAGCTAACACTGGAGGGCGCGGTATTTAGCGCTTCAGAAGTGAAAGGTCGCCGTGGTTGGGGACCATCACTGGGTGTTCCTATTGCCCGCCAAGCGGAGTACATGACGCTCGACATCAAAGAAAAACCGAGCGATTACACTGGGCTTTGGCTACCAACACCTTCTCTGGAGCTGACGCAATCTTGGCAACCCGATGCGATATCAGAGCCTTTGGGTATCGAGGTTGGTGAAGCTATCAATCGTGAAATCACGTTAAAAATTAAAAACATTGAGCAAAGCGCGATGCCGGATATCGCTATCGATTATCCACAAAGCGTGCGCGTTTATGCGGATAAGCCCGAGTACAGCCGCGATGGTGATTACACTGTCATGACGCTCAAACAGGTGATTATTCCGCGCGAAGCTGGAACCGTGATCTTGCCTGCGCTCAGCATCAATTGGTTTAACACCATTAGTGGGCAAAAACAGACCAGTGAGATTGCGGGCCTTCAGCTGGATGTGAAACCAGGCAGCGCTGTCACCGCACCATTACCACAAACACCCGATGTGTCTGCACCTCAAACGGTAACAACAGCGCCGACAACTGCGGCCACTGTAGTGAAAGATGCTGGTATCTGGCCTTGGGCGACGGGCATTTTTGCGCTGCTTTGGCTCGGCACACTGGTTTTGTACGTTCGCAAGCGCCCGGTGCTCAAAGTTAAGGAGTCTGCCGCCCCTTCCCGTAACGTCGCAGAAAGTCCGCTTCAGAGTGTCATTGAGGCAGTTAACGCCAACGACACCGTTAGAGTAGCAGCCGCAATGCGCGTCTGGGACAGATCTGTCCTGCCAGACACCCTTAACGCACAAATTGATGAGGAAGTTTCCGCCATGATGGCAAGCCGTTACGCGCCATCATCTTCAGTATGGAAAAATACTCAGCTGCTGGCACTTCTGAAAAAAGCAGGAGAGGAAGGAAAAGCCAAACGCCTATCCCGACCACGCCATTTAACCGAATTGTTGTGAGACAGCTAGTCTGGAAAAAATGCCCCTGTGGGGCATTTTTTCGTTCAGAGGCCACGGATAACGTTGATGGCGAATACCCGCGCGTTTCTCCTTCAGACTGGCACGAAACCATCGCTTTGGTCCCAGGTTCGCCCCCAAACTGCCCTGCATCACATATCTATTAGGATACCAGACGGGCATTAGAGACTCGCTGCACTTCCGTATAACAAAAGACTGACTGAGAAAGCGCTTAATTTCATACGTTATTAAGAAAATAGCCCCAATGCCCTCCATCTACTATTGGCCGAACTTTCACATGGACAGTCGCTAGTATTATGTTTAATAAAAATAATCTGAAGCAAAACCCTTCCCTAAACCGCACAGTCGCGCACTGCATTTCATTGGGAATGCTCACCCTTTCTTCTCAGGCTTTCGCCGTTGGTATCAGTGACGCCAAGTTCATCGAACTTGGTGGCTCACTCTCAAACGATCAAGCCACCGTCAGAAAAGTTTATGACCACTTAAATCAAATCTCGCGTGAACAAAGATTCGACGCCGTAGGCCGTATCATTGCAGGCGGCGCGCTTTGTACTGCCACCTGGCTGGGTAATGAAGGAGACAAAGCCGTCATCCTCACCGCCGCTCACTGTGTGCAGGGTGATAACAAAGCTCAGGAGTCAGTCTATACCGGACAGAATGTCTCCTTTCGCACCGGAGACGGCAGGCTGATAGCTTCAGGCACTGCGACGACCCACTTTATCGGCTACACGGGCTGCCACTCTGACATTGCAATAGTTAAGGCTCCTCTGCTCACTTCACCGATAAATGCGAAAGGTGGTGCAGTTCCCCAACCCGTGATTGCTGACGCACCAGATTTCAATCAATACGTTGGAAAACCTATGACGCTCGCAGGCTACGGTATTCAAGGCACCCCTAGCCTTGGGAAAGTTTCCAGCGGCCGTGCGTATGGTTTAGGGCATATTTCACGCGATGTTGGTGGCTGTCTGCGAAATCCAGCCAACACAGAAGAAGCCTGGGCGTTTGGTGCGCCAGGTGATAGCGGTTCCACTACTTGGCAATGGCGTGAAGGCCAGTTTATCGGTGTGGGGGTCACTTCATGGTGGGCGGGGTGGAATGGCCGCCAGTCAGGCCATGGCCGCGTCGCACCGTATCAAGACTGGATGAAGAAAACCTACCCGGAAATCAGCACAGTCACCCGCTCCCGCACATTGACCGAAACCGAGAATGTGGTTTTGAATGATGTGGAAGCGCGGGTAAAAGGTACTGTCTATTACCTCGCTGGCAACAATGTTTCTGGCCCCACCTCCCGCAAGTGGGCTTATCCAAGAGGCTTCTCGGCACTTTCCGTGCCTATGGTGAACCAAACGACAGGTCAAACCCATAACATCAAACTCCGTGCCCAACGTCAGACTTGGTGTGGCTGGGGTGAAATGAACAATGGCGTCTACTGTTCACCGGATGCAAGCAAAGGCGGCTTAAAAGTTTGGTTTGATGCCAACGACAACGCTGCTGCGCCTGCTGGCTTGTATCAAGCCGATTTCTCCCTCGCAGCAAAAGGCTGGCATGATCACAGCTACAACGCTGACATTGCGCTGAAAGCCAATATCCTTGTCGGCAGTGATTCAGCGTTGGAAGGCACCGTCACTGCATTTTCTGCTGCAACGACTATTCGCTATGACAGCACGGTCAACGGCTCGGTCTATTACTTGCCTGAAGGTAACGTTCAAAGTAATGTAAGCGGCAGGGTTTGGAGCGGACACTTCAACACCTGGACATCACTGGACGTACCTGCCATCAACAAAAACACCAAAGAATCGGCCACTGTTACACTGCGCGCATCCCGTTATGTTGGCTGTGGCTGGAGCGTGATGAACAATGGTGTTTATTGCTCCAATGGTGCAAATTACGGGCAGCTACGAGTCTCTTACCATCCAGAAGACAATGCCACTCTTCCTGTCGGTGATTATGAAACCTTGTTTAACATCCGCGCACGCGGTTGGCACTCTGACTTTAATAAGCTGCTGAGCTTCAAGCTTGATGTAGAGAAAGGTGCTCAGTGAAAACGTCACTGATTTTTCTGGCACTGGCTGGAATCCTGATTTTCTTCGCTATCAGGCTGCTTGAGCCTGCCGCGCCCGATGAAAGTGTCGCCATTGTCGTTGAAGATTCGGGGGCCTCTATCCCCGACTCTTCGCGTGTTTCGATACCAGCAGACAAAGCAGGGCCGACCATTTCTGCTGCTGTCTCTTCAACACAAAGCAATGAAGCAGCCAGCATTCACATTATGGCCCCGGAATCCGACTCCGTGGATGAATATTTGGCAGACGTTGCGACCCTTCCACCAGCGAGCAACAGCGACGAACCAGCGCCAAAAGAAGAAACCACCCCAGTGTTTTTTGATGCAGAGATAACCCTTTGGCAGCCTGTATCTTCTGCCAAGTCTGTGTTTGAAAACTATGGGGCAGTCGTGTCGCTCAGTGAAGAGCACTTTATCGAGTTTGATGAGTCCTTACTTGAAACACTGGAGGTTGGGCAGCGCTTTACCTTGCCCAAGTTGGGAGAAAGCCGTCAGCAGGTAATCGTCACGCAACAGGAATATTGGGAACATGGCGCCACCAACTGGGTATTCTTTGATAACAAAGGCCAACCTGCCGGCAGCCTGACAAAGACTCAAGATGGCGTTGAAGGTATTTTTCAAATGCCTGATGGTGTTTACCACCTTCTCACCCGAAACGGCGTAGGCTGGATCGCTGACGAAGCCACGCTTATCAGCGCGAGCGAGCAAGCTTTCACGCGATTGGATGCCAACTAATACCAATCACAGTAGGCAGCTGATCAGAAATAGCGCAGGAAAAATGCTCGGGAACAAGGCGAAAAATTTCGATAAGTAGTTACTCTACAATCAAATTTTTCAGCGCAGTTATCGAGCATTTTAACAAGCTAGTATGAGCAGACATTTACTACGATTTGTATAAAAACAAAAACGCCCCAGCACAAGCCGAGGCGTTTTTTCTTTCGGGCAAAGTTAGAACCAGCGTTCCAGCGAGGACTTATCTAGCTGTTTAAATGCGCGGTTCAGGGTTTGAGCCAGCTCTTTGTAGCGTGGGCGGCTTTTCATTGGCTGCACGGCCCCACCTTCGCTGACAATCTTCTCATGCAATTCGCGATACCAACCCGCCAGCGCAGGAGGCAGTTGTGTTTCGCGGCGTTTCCCCAACCACCACATACCTTGTAGCGGCAAACTCAGTGCAAACAAAGCCATGATCATGGCTTGCGGCAAACCTGAGTAGTTATTGAAGGCCATTTGCATCAAAACGCTGATGACGGCAACAGCAGGCATCACTTTAATCGCAAACTGGGTTGCACGGATTACTCGGTTTTCCGGGAACATCGGTGCCAGCTCTTTTCGAACCGGCCATTCCGTCATGTACTTCTGACCATCACGGAACGCGTTCCACATTGATTTATTACTCATATGGCGCATACCTCTCAAGCGATGTCTCTGTATCATCGGCTAAAAACTTGCTGCAATCTTTAAAACAAAGTTGATAAACATTAATTCAAATCAATTAATACTCAAAAATTTTTGTTATCTGGCGCAAGTATCGCTAGACTTAGCCGACCTAAATCAATTGTTGCTCGGATTTGATTATCTCGCAACCACTGAAACGCCAAATGGATGACCGGCAGCGCAACAAATCACCAAAGATGGTGGGCCTGTAGGACAATCTGTCTGGCGTTTTTCGTTGCGTACCCGGATATGTTGACCGGTGTGGCAAAAAACTGTTTCAAAAAATGAAGCAATCACACCATGAAGCTCAAACCATGTTGAGTCACAAGGTTCTATACGCGAAATCTTCACGAATCAGTCACTGATGTGACAGATAAGCGGCATAGCCAGTCATGTGACCAAACGTAGGTTGGGCGCGGCACAGTGGGTATCTATCAAAGGACTGATGAGCGATGTATCTATTCCGCGACAAATTTTGCTAAAAGTTTTTCTGGGACGGTTAGTGTGATGTTAATCAACTATCCTTCTCCGATTAGTAAACACCATCTACTTTACACGAATAGGTAGTCTCAAATGTCTAAGCTGGTTCTTGTTCTTAACTGCGGCAGCTCTTCGCTGAAATTCGCAATCATCGACGCACAATCAGGTGATGAGCACCTGTCAGGTCTGGCAGAATGTCTGCACCTGCCAGAAGCACGCATTAAGTGGAAATTGGACGGCAAACACGAAGCTCAACTGGGCGAAGGTGCTGCGCACAAAGAAGCACTGAGCTTCATCGTTGAAACCATTCTGGCTTCTAAACCAGAACTGGCTGAAAACCTTGGCGCAATCGGTCACCGTGTTGTTCACGGCGGCGAGCAGTTCACTAAGTCTGCACTGATCTGTGATTCAGTACTTAAAGGTATCGAAGACGCAGCAAGCTTCGCACCTCTGCACAACCCTGCGCATCTGGTAGGTATTGAAGCGGCGAAAGCAGCATTCCCTACCCTGAAAAACGTCGCGGTATTCGACACTGCGTTCCACCAGACCATGCCTGAAGAAGCGTTCCTGTACGCACTGCCATACAAGCTCTACAAAGAGCACGGTATCCGTCGTTACGGCATGCACGGTACTTCTCACTACTTCATCGCTCAAGAAGCAGCTGCACAGCTTGATAAGCCAGTTGAAGAACTGAACATCATCAACTGTCATCTGGGTAACGGCGCATCTGTGTGTGCAATCAAGAACGGTAAATCTGTAGATACCTCTATGGGTATGACTCCTCTTGAAGGTCTGGTAATGGGTACCCGCTCTGGTGACCTGGATCCAGCAATCATCTTCCACCTGCACGATGCACTGGGTTACAGCGTTGAGCAAATCAACAGCATGCTGACCAAAGAGTCTGGCCTGATGGGTCTGACCGAAGTGACTTCTGACTGCCGTTTCGTTGAAGACAACTACGGTGCGAAAGAAGAAGCAACTCGCGCAATGGACGTCTTCTGTCACCGTCTGGCGAAATACGTAGCTAGCTACACTGCATGCCTTGACGGCCGTCTGGACGCGATCGTGTTCACTGGCGGTATCGGCGAGAACTCTGGCCCAATCCGTGAGCTGGTTCTGAACCGTCTTGCTCTGCTGGGTGTTGAAGTTGACCAAGAGCGCAACCTGAAAGCTCGTTTTGGCGGCGAAGGCGTTATCACTACTGATAGCAGCCGTGTTCCAGCGATGGTTATCTCTACCAATGAAGAGCTGGTTATCGCACAAGACACTGCACGTCTGGCTGAAATCTAATCGCCATTTGATGCAAACATACGGCTGATCAATGTGGTCAGCCGTTTCAATTTGGCAAAATTATCTGACTATCTGCCAAACTGAATTATTAACAAAACCCGTGTATGTGGGTTTTGGTCCCTACATAGTAAAGAGGAATCAAGCGTGTCCCGTACTATTATGCTCATTCCAATCGGCACAGGTGTCGGTCTGACCAGCGTTAGCCTGGGTGTACTGCGTGCGATGGAACAAAAGGGCCTTCGCGTCTCATTTTTCAAGCCTATCGCTCAGCCTCGCCATGGCGATAACCAGCCTGACCTTACAACAACCATCATCGAAGCAAACAGCGACATGAAAGTGGCAGAGCCACTGACCATGGCAAACGCTGAAGCGCTGATCCGTACCGATCAGACTGACGTGCTGATGGAAGAAATCATCGCCCGCTTCAAAGAAGCGACTGCTGAAGCAGAAGTCGCGCTGATTGAAGGTCTGGTACCTACCCGTAACCATCCGTTTGCGAACCAGGTTAACTACGAAATCGCAAAAACGCTGGATGCGGAAATCGTGTTCATCACCACTCCAGGTACTGACAACCCTGCGCAACTGAAAGAGCGCATTGAAGTTGCAGTATCTAACTTCGGTGGTAGCAAGAACTCAAACATTGCAGGCGTTGTGATCAACAAACACGGCGCACCGGTTGATGAGCAAGGTCGTACCCGTCCTGATCTGTCTGACATCTTCGACGACAACAATGCGGCGAAAGGCAGCAATGTTGAAGTGATGGAGATCTTCAACTCCAGCCCAATCCGCGTTCTGGGTTGTGTGCCTTGGAGCATCGACCTGATTGCAACACGTGCTAGCGATCTGGCGAAGCACCTGAATGCTGAAATCATCAACGAAGGTGAAATTAACACTCGCCGCATCAAGGGCATCACTTTCTGTGCGCGTTCAATCCCTAACATGGTTGAACACTTCCGCGCAGGTTCTCTGCTGGTGACTTCTGCTGACCGTCCTGACGTTATCGTTGCAGCGTGTCTGGCAGCGATGAATGGCCTGGAAATCGGTGCTCTGCTGCTGACTGGCGGCTACAGCATCCCAGAACAACTGAACGGTCTGTGCGAACGCGCATTCCAAGCTGGCCTGCCAGTGTTCACCACTGCGGGTAACACCTGGCAGACGTCTCTGAACCTGCAAAGCTTCAGTCTCGAAGTTCCAGCTGACGATAAAGAGCGTGTAGAGTTCGTTCAAAACCACGTTGCTGCACACGTTGACGGCAACTGGATTGAGTCTCTGTCTGAAGGCGCTGCACGTGTACGTCGCCTTAGCCCACCAGCATTCCGTTACCAGCTGACTGAGCTGGCTCGTAAAGCGGCTAAGCGTATCGTTCTGCCAGAAGGTGACGAGCCACGCACCGTCAAAGCAGCGGCCATCTGTGCTGAGCGTAAAATTGCGGAATGTGTGCTGCTGGGTAACCCAGAAGAAATCAAGCGTGTTGCTGACCAACAAGGCGTGGTTCTGGGCTCTGGCGTCACCATCATCGACCCTGAAGCAGTGCGTGAGCAGTACGTTGCACGTCTGGTTGAACTGCGTAAGAGCAAAGGCATGACCGAAGTGGTTGCGCGTGAGCAACTGGAAGACACCGTAGTACTGGGTACTATGATGTTGGAAGCGAACGAAGTACACGGTCTGGTATCTGGTGCGGTTCACACAACCGCAAACACCATCCGTCCACCGCTGCAAATCATCAAGACTGCGCCAAGTGCGTCTCTGGTATCTTCTGTGTTCTTCATGCTGCTGCCTGACCAGGTGTTGGTATACGGTGACTGTGCGATCAACCCAGATCCAAATGCAGAGCAACTGGCTGAAATCGCTATCCAGTCTGCAGATTCTGCAGCGGCATTCGGCATTGAACCTCGCGTAGCAATGATCTCGTACTCTACCGGTACCTCTGGTCAGGGTGCAGACGTTGAGAAAGTACGCGAAGCAACACTGATTGCTCAGCAGAAACGTCCTGATCTGATGATCGACGGTCCTCTGCAGTACGACGCCGCTATCATGGAAAACGTGGCAGCTTCTAAAGCGCCAAACTCTCCAGTAGCAGGTAAAGCGACCGTATTCGTATTCCCAGACCTGAACACTGGTAACACCACTTACAAAGCGGTACAGCGTTCAGCGGATCTGGTTTCAATCGGTCCAATGCTTCAAGGTATGCGTAAGCCTGTTAACGACCTGTCTCGTGGCGCACTGGTAGACGACATCGTTTACACCGTTGCACTGACTGCGATTCAGGCAAAACAAGCGGAAGATGCAGAAGCCGTAGCTGAATAAGCTCTCTGACTTCTGGAAGAAAAGCCGACGCAATCGCGTCGGCTTTTTTATGTTCACTTGAGAGCAAACGGGGTTATCCGGTTTTCTTCTTCAGTGCCTTAAGATGCTCTTCTGCTGTCAGGAAGTCGAACTGATTGATTGACTCCTGCAGACGCTTGAACTCATCGAGCTGGTTGCACCAATGTGGAAGGTCTTTTGACAGCGAAGACATCTTATCCTGCACGCCTATATCAAACTCTTGTAGGCTTGTCTGTAAAGCATTTATTTGTTCAATCAGATACGCATCTAATGGCTTAATTTCTTCTTGGACGGCTGGCTCATCTTCCACTGACGCTGAGCTTAAAGCGATTTCATCAAATTTATCAATAGCAGCCGTGATCAGGTTTTTCAGTTCATTCACATCCGCTTCAGTGACAGCTTCGCCCGAGTTGTATTTGTCCTCAAGTCCGGAAGCTATCTTGGCGATTTCATCGGCACCAATATTACTTCCCGCCCCTTTACATGAATGGGCTAATATCGCTTTTTCGCTGTTGTCTGCATCAGACAGTAACTGCTCCATCGCCGTTTTCTGAGAGGTCAGGAAAAGCGACAAGATTTTAAGATATTTGGCTTTATTGCCGCCCAGTCGCTGTACCCCTTCGCCGAGATTAATACCTGGTACGTTATCGACCATAAGGTCAAACATTGTGTCATCGTATTCCATGTTGACTCTCCTTCGGGTCCGTTCAGCATCTGCAGATTCCTGCTCTGCATCTGACTCCCCTTTGGGTTCCAGTGGTTCGGCGGCGGTCTCTTCCCCTTCCGTCGTCGCATTGGTATTTGCATTTGCCTCTGCGTTTACTTCCGTGGTGTGCTGTGTTTTTTCTGGCTCTGGCTCTGGCTCTGGCTCTGGCTCTGGCTCTGGCTCTGGCTCTGGCTCTGGCTCTGGCTCTGGCTCTGGCTCTGGCTCTGGCTCTGGCTCTGGCTCTGGCTCTGGCTCTGCAAGTGATGAAACCACAACCTGTTCAGTCGGCGCCTCAGATTTCTTCTCTTCGTGTTCATCTTTTGTGAGCCATTCAATTAGCTTTGTGTGAAGCAATTCAAAGTTAATCGGTTTTGCTAGGTGCTCATTCATACCAGCCTCACGACAGGCAGCTACATCGTGGGCGTCGGTATTCGCCGTCATGGCAAGTATTGGCAAGGACTTCATGTCGAGTTCCTGACGAATAGTCCGGGTAGCCGTTACCCCATCCACTACTGGCATTTGCATGTCCATCAAGATGATATCGATATGATGCTCTTTCACCATGTCGATAGCTTCCGCGCCATTATCTGCAACCAACACGCTCACTGGCAGAGCTTCCATAGCGCCCAGCGCGACTTCCTGATTGATGAGGTTATCTTCAACCAGTAGCACCACCTTATCCATAATGGCGACTTCTTCTTCCGGGATGTCTTCCAGCTCTAGCTCTGGTAGTTCAGAACGCCCATTTTTAATGGGTTTGATCGTGCGCGCTTCTTCGGTTAAGGCACGCATGAATTTAGATGGGAGTACCGGCGTGGTGGTCCAATTGAAGGCAAAGTTTGGTCTGGTATCCGGGATATCCAGACAATGTTTTTTCCCGCACAGAAGCAGCACAGATTGCTCCCGCGACAGGCTGTTAAAAATGGTCGAAATACTGGACTTCATATCCGCCGTGACTGAATCCCAATCTACCACCACGTGCTCGTAGGCACCTCGTTCGATACTGTGTTTACTGTGTTCGATGTCAGCCACATCACGGCATTGACTGACATTCGCGCCTGCAAAAACCAAAGGCTCCTTGATGTTGTTTCGAAGGGTGGCATTTGGCGACACAATCAATACGCTCTTGGCGGTCAACGCCCTTGCCCAAGCGCCGCCAAGTCTCGACGTTTCACGAAGGCCTGACTGACACGGTAAGGTGAACGAGAAAACACTGCCGTCACCCAGCCTACTATCCGCCTGAAGCTCCCCCCCCATGAGCGAAACCAATTCGCGTGCAAGGGTTAGCCCAAGGCCTCGACCGCCATGCTCGCGCGACGTTGATGTATCTGACTGAGAAAAAGGCTGAAATAGCGAGTCCAGTTCTTTGCGGCGGATACCGATGCCGGTGTCACGGATGGTAAAGCGGATTTTTACGTCAGATTCACGGCAGGACTCTAGAGTAACAGAGAGCGTCACCTCTCCCTCCTCAGTGAACTTGACCGCATTGTCCCCAATCGCCATCAGTACTTGAGTCAAACGCACCGAATCGGCATCGATTATTTTGGGTATTGCCATATCGAGGTTGACGCAGAACAACACATCTTTTTCCTGTGCACGCTCGCCTAATGCATCGGCAACGGGCGTAAGAATAGTTTCCAGGTTGCACTCGACCCATTCGATATGGAGGTTTCCGGCTTTGACATTGGTGAAATCAAGTACGTCATTTACCGCATCAAGCAATGAATTCGCTGAGCTGATCACCCTTTTGATATAGCGCTGCTGCTTTCCTTCAAGACCGCTGTCCATCGCAAGTTGGGACATTCCTAGAATCGCATTCAGAGGCGTTCTGAGCTCATGGGACATGTTAGATAGGAAGTCTCTCTTAGCCTGATGTGCCACGCGCGCTGAACGTTTAGCAATAGAAAGATCTTTCTCTGTTTGCCGGATTAGCTGGCGTTGCTCTTTAATTTGCGCCTGAAGGCTTTTGATGGTGATAGCCCCACGGACCACAGCCACCAAGAGCATGAGGATAATGCCCGTAAGAAGGGGCAGTAGGCTGACGCCATCCCCTGCTGGTGGCAGAGAAGTTGAAGACAAGTAGCCATGCTCTTCCTCTGCCCTCAGTGATATTGGCAGCAGTGTTAAAACCGCCACAATGACGGCCCGGTATTGTGTTCTGCTCACCACATTGCCCGCCTTTGAGATAATTCCTGAGAAAAGCTTTCCGCTGAGCGTGTCTACGCCCAATAAACTGCTTTTGATCATAGGTTTTAGTCTGCTCGTATTTGGCGCGAAACAGGTGCTTTTACTTTCACACCTTCGCGCTCTGTAACTGCATGTCTCAATTAAAATAATGCGACTCACAATTGGAACATTATTAAGAGTAGACCTAGGATTGAATTAGTGGAAAGTGATTCAGGAACCCTTTAATGGTGTCACCGGAAAACAACTCAAAGAAGCGCGCAACCATATTGGTCGTCGATGATACTCCAGAGAACCTTGTATTCGTGAGTGAAATGCTCAAAGAGGATTACGAGGTAAAAGCGGCAACCAACGGTCAAACAGCCCTTGCCATCGTTGAAAAATTTCCCATCGACTTAATTTTGTTGGATGTCGTCATGCCGGGCATGGACGGCTACGAAGTGTGTCGTCAAATCAAGGGCAAGAAAGGCGGAAGTGATATTCCGGTTATCTTTCTGACTTCTAAGTCAAAAGCCGAAGATCAGGAATTTGGCTTTTCTGTTGGCGCGGCAGACTACATCAAAAAGCCTCTCAGCCCGCCCATCACTATGGCTCGCATACGCATCCATTTAGAGAACAAAGCGTCTAAAGATTTTTTGCATGATCAAAATGAATTTCTGGAAGCGGAAGTTCAGCGTCGGGTTAAAGAACTCAGTGTCATTCAGGATGTTACCATCAATGCACTCGCAAGCTTGGCGGAGACACGCGACCAGGAAACCGGTAACCACATTGTTCGTACCCAGTACTATGTAAAAATCCTTGCAGACCAGCTCTATCTACGTGGTAAATATCCTGACATAGTAACGCCCGAATACGTCACTATGGTGTTCAAAACAGCGCCACTTCATGACATCGGTA
Organism: Grimontia kaedaensis; assembly: GCF_023746615.1. NCBI lineage: Bacteria > Pseudomonadati > Pseudomonadota > Gammaproteobacteria > Vibrionales > Vibrionaceae > Grimontia > Grimontia kaedaensis. The sequence goes on from NZ_CP082275.1 coordinate 2,831,727, forward strand.
AAGTCGGTATCCCAGACGCAATCTTGCTGAAACCGGGCAAACTGACGGCCGATGAATTCGAGATCATGAAAACTCACGCCAAACTTGGCTACGACGCGATAGTGAAGGCGGAGGAAGAAGTAGACGCTCATTATCCATTCCTGAGCGCAGCGAAAGAAATCGCCTATGGTCACCATGAAAAGTGGGACGGCTCAGGCTATCCTCAGGGTTTGGCGGGCGAAGACATTCCGCTAAGTGCCCGATTAATGGCGGTTGCTGATGTGTTTGATGCTTTGGTTAGTAAGCGGATTTACAAATCAGCGATGACCAATGACCAGGCGTTTGACATTATCCGGGAAGGCAGAGGTTCGCATTTCGACCCTCTGTTGGTCGATATTATGTTTGAAATGCAATCAGACTTTATAAAGATCGCAGAGACTTACAGAGACTGATTGTTTAGGTTTTTCAGCCTACCGCCAACCAAACACCCACGCCCATCATCAATGAGCCCGCGATGCGGTTCATCATACGTACGTTACCGCTTTTTTGCAGGAAATGACGTAGTGTGCGACCACCCGACGCATAAAGTAACAGGCAACCAAACTCCGTCAGTAAGATGATTCCAATAAGCACTGATAGCTGAGGCGTTAAGGCGAGTGAAGGGTTAATAAACGGTGGTAACAGCGAAATCATAAACGCCCAGCCTTTCGGGTTGGCAACGGCGGTGACGAAGCCTTGCATCGCTAGCGTAAGCGGAGACGTTTCTGAGTTTGAATTGAAGTCCTGAGGAATCGCCATTTTCCCTTTAGATAGCCACATCTGAACGCCAAGGTAAAACAGATAAGCGCCACCCAAGTACTTCAGAATCGCAAAAAGCTCTGGGTAATTGAGCATGATCGCCGCCACGCCAGCAACGGATGCCAGCGAGACCAAGCCCACACCAATTAACTCACCCCACATCATATGCATGCTGCGGCGCACACCAATACTCATGCCCAAGGTCATTGCCAAAGTCATGCACATACCCGGCGTTACCGATACAAAAAAGAACGTGGGAATAAACACTGCCAACATGGCGATATCAACTGCAGATGCCACTTCATCTCCGGACAATACAAGCATAAAAAAGCGTAGTAGAAACTGGAGAGGTTACAGCGTCAAGCAAGAGTTATCTAATTAAGCCAAAAATCAACATGACTGAAGGAGCTAGAAGAGATAGACAGCTCCTGAGTTGGTGGCACTATTATCCGTGGGATCACCGTTGATGTCTAAGGCAGAAGAAGATTCAAGATCGGCACTAATCGCGATACGCGAGCCATCTTCACTCAAGGCGATAGATGCTCCGAAATTATCTTCATCATCTGTGGCGGTTCCTTTGAGGTAATGGCTGAAAGTCCACACTGAATTATCATAGCGATAGACGGCAGCCGAGCCGGTATTTGTGTTCGAGTTATCGGTTTGTTCCCCGTCTATACCAATAGCGTTTGAGTCATCCCCTGCCGATGCGATGACAAGCGTTCCCCCATCACCGCTTAACGCCACCGATTCTCCAAAACGGTCAAAACTGTCTGCGTTTTCCATTTTAATGAATGCTTCTTGCATCCAGCTTCCGGCACTATATCTAAACACGTAAGCAGCGCCGGAGTTACTTGATGCATTGTTGGACTGGTCTCCATTGACACCAGAACCATCAGAATCTTCATAAAACGATGTCGCAACCAGCACTGTTCCGTCTTGATTAAGATCGACTAAATTACCAAACCTGTCACCATTTCCGGTGTTAGACGCTTTAATATAAGATTCCTGCTGCCACCCTAATGCCAAGTCGTAACGAAAAACATAAACGGCTCCCGCGTTAACAGCATCGTTATTTGACTGGTCCCCATCAATGCCAATGGTGTCGGAGTCTTCTGACCATGCTCCTGATGCAAGGGTGTTTCCATCACCACTTATCGCTAAACCAAAACAAAAGGTGTCATTTGCCTCGGTATTAGACGCCTTGATGTAAGCGTCTTGAGCCCAATCACTGCCATCAAACCGAAAAACATAAACAGCTCCCGAATTTGAAGCCAAATTATTGGAGCCATCACCATCAATGCCTATCGCATTTGAGTCTTCATTTCTTGCACATACTGCCAACGTATTCCCATCCTCACTCAGTTGGCCAGCATTCCCAAACGCATCCCTCGAGCCTGAGTTGGATGGCTTGATGTAAGCTTGCTGGTTCCAAGTACCAGCTGAATACCGAAAGACATAAACTGCGCCATTGCCATCTCCACCATTGTCAGAAGCATCGCTGTTGATACTATTCGTTGAAGAATCTTCGCCTGGGGCGGTGACTGACAGGGTGTTTCCATCAGCGCTAAGCGAAACGCTCTTACCAAAGTTGTCTCCGCTATCCAGTATCGAGGGTTTGATATACGCTTGTTTTGACCAGACACCGCCTTGTCGTCGATAGACATACACAGCACCAGAACTGGCTGATGAGTTATCCGCTTCATCTCCATTGACGCCGGTTGCATTTGAGCTCTCATTGGCCGCACCGACCACGAGCGTATTGCCATCCTCACTCAGTGCAATTGATGACCCATACTCGTCCAGACTTTCTGCGTTTGATGCTTTGATGTAGCCAATAAGCTGATTTGCTACTGTGTTTACAATAGAAATTTCGTTCGAGTCTTTCTGTAATCCATCTCGGGAGGCTCTTATAAAATAATCACCTTGAACAGCGCTCAGGGCTCCACCAATATCGACATTCAGGCTCAGTGCATTGGTGACAGATGCAAGTTCCAAACATCCTTGGCTCTGAGAGGGATCTTTCTGACATATGGAGTAGGAAATGGGAGACTCGTTATTTTCTCCTGCAGCATCCCACTCAAATTCCACCCTACCAATGTAAGCAGTTGGGGAAGAAGAATTGGCTGGAGAAACCGAGATAATATTAAAGGCACTTAAAGATGATGAACTTACTTCATCCTTGGGCGTGCTTCTCTCTTGCCATAGCACTAATTCGGGACAACCCGTCAACACAGGTACAGCCATAAAAAAGACTATTTTAAGATAAATATACATATCACTCTCTGTTCTGATTCTTTTTCTCCAAGCGCAATATAGAGCTCCCTCATTGGTATTGGTGTAAAATACTTGTGCTCAAGAAGTATTTCTTTTTGCAATAGAATATCTTAGAAGAGGTAGACTGCTCCTGAGCCTGAAGCGCCATTAACACCAGCATTACCATTGATGTTTATTGACGTCGCATCTTCACCTTGAGCGCCCACTGCTATCGAAGAACCATCCTGACTGATTGATATCCCACTCGCACCAAATCCATCAAAATTTTCTGTATTCGTTGATTTAAGATAATGGACGTACTCCCAATTTGAATCACGATACTGGTATAGATGCACAGCCCCTGAGTTTTTTTGAGAACTATCAATAGCCTCACCGTTCATTCCAATGGAGCCAGAATCATCTTGAGAAAAGATAGCAAGCGTATTCCCGTCACCACTTACGTTTACATTGCTCAACTGGTCATTATTCGCCGGAGAATTCAATTTAATAAATGCCTCTTGAACCCAGGCACCTGAATCGAAGCGAAATAGATATACTGCACCAGTATTCGTAGACAGGTTATTTGATTGCGTTCCATTTACTCCTATACCATCAGAATCTTCCTTCGGTGCCGACACAGCCAACATATTTCCTGTATCGTCTAGCGATACAGCATGACCAAACTCATCAGTGTTACCTGAATTTGACGCTTTAATATAAGCTTGTTGGCTCCAACTTCCTGCACTGTAACGAAACACATAAGCTGCGCCATTGTCATTGCCACTGTCACCTTGCGAACCATCAATTCCCGTCGCATCAGAATCTTCAAACTTTGCCCCGGCGGCTATCGTGTTGCCATCACCACTCACAGAGACTGAGCTACAAAATCGATCTTCAGCCCCCGTATTTGATGCTTTTATGTAAGCATCTTGACTCCACCCACCATTGCTGAATCTGAAAACATGCATAGCACCAGAGTTTGTGCTGCCCGTGGCATTATCGTCACCATTGATACCCGTCGCGTTGGAATCATCCCCGAGGGAACATACAACCACCACGTTGCCGTCATTGCTCATAGAAACGCCACCCCCTAAGAAATACTGATACCTTGGGGCTGAAGCTTTGATATAGGCTTCCTGGACCCAGTAGCCAGAATCAAAGCGGAATATATACACAGCCCCGGATCGTGCCCTGGAATTATTAGTGTCATCACCATTTACGCCTGAAGCGTTTGAGTCTTCATTAGGCGCTGTGACCACCAAAGTATTGCCATCACTGCTAAGGGCAATAGCTCGACCAAACTCATCCTCATTGTTAACAACATTGGGTTTGATATAAGCTTCCTTTATCCAAGTACTGTTTGATTTTCGATACAAATAAACAGCACCTGAGTTAGAACTTGAGTTATTCGACTCATCTCCATTAATGCCTGACCAATTCGAATCTTCCTGCTTCGCACCGACGGCGAGTGTCCCCCCATCATCACTCAATGCAACCGCTACACCATAGATATCATTCTCCCCAGCATTTGAGGCCTTAAAGTACCCGATAAGCTGATTGATCACGTCACTTTCCAGTGAAAGCTCATTCGAAGCAAGGTATTCGCTCCCGGCTTGTGCGAGAACAAAGTAAACATTATCTGCGGCTTTAAGTGCACCACCTACATCAACATATGAACTGAATTCATTGTTGACACTAATCAGCGGTGAGCAATTCTGAGGTTGAGTTGTATCCTTTTGACATACGGTATAGGTCACGGAAGTACTGGTATCTTTCGTCGCAACTTCCCACAGAAAAAGGGCACGCCCAACATTCGCATCTGGTGATGAAGTATTACCCGAGGAGACTGACACGAGGTTGAATGCTTCCAGTACGCTGACATCTGAATCGCTAACGGCAGAATCGTCCGAATCCAATAAAACTAAAAAAGGACAACCCGTCAGCACAAATACTGTCAGCAGTGCCCCCACACGCAAAAGCATGAACAGAAAAGTAGCTAGAAAAAAGCGAGGGCGGATCAAAATGGTCAGACGCATTCCCAAAAACTAAAGAAACGATATTCAAGCTTATTACTCTAAATGTAGACCCAGCATAAAAACACATGACTCATATTTAAATCAAAAACCTCAAACTGAGATAGTAGTATGGGATACTCCATAGCTAAACTATGGTCTTGCTGATACACAGTAAAAAGCCTCCTTTGCAGGAGGCTTTCAGTTTTACGCAAACACCAAATCTTAGCCGTAAACCAAATCCGGTAACCAAGTCGCCAGTGACGGCCAGTAAGCCAACATCATCAATACCAGAATCTGGATGGCAATAAACGGCATCACACCGCGGTAGATATCCATGGTTGAAATGGAGTCCGGTGCCACACCCCGCAGATAGAACAGCGAGAAGCCAAACGGTGGTGTCAGGAATGACGTCTGTAGATTCAGCGCGATCATGATGCCAAGCCAAACCGGGTCAACACCCATGGTCAGAAGTATTGGCGCAACAATCGGGATGACAACAAAGGTAATTTCGATGAAATCAAGAAAGAAGCCCAGCAGGAACAACACCAGCATAACTAAAAGCATCGCGCCAAACACACCACCCGGCAGGCTGGTGAGGAAGTCGCGAACAATATCGTCACCGCCAAAACCACGGAATACCAGCGCAAACAGCGACGCGCCAATCAAGATCATAAAGACCATGGCAGTCACTTCTGTGGTGGTACGCATGACTTCCTTGAGGATAGCGATGTTAAACATGCGCTTGCTGGCCGCAAGGATGATTGCACCTACGGAACCCACAGAGGCCGCTTCTGTTGGTGTGGCAACCCCTGTCAGAATTGAGCCAAGAACCAATACAATCAGCAGTACAGGCGGGATCAGTACGGTCAAAACCTGAACAAGCAACTCTTTGCTTACCTTGCGTTCTTCAGCTGGGATCGGCGGAACACGATGCGGTTGGAAAATCGCAACACCAATCAGGTACACAATGTACAGTCCCACCAATACAAAGCCAGGGATCAGCGCACCGAGGAATAGGTCACCGACAGTAACACTCTCTGGAGAGTAAATACCCTGATCAAGCTGCGCCTGCTGGTACGCCGAAGATATCACATCCCCCAGCAGCACGAGCACGATGGATGGCGGAATGATCTGCCCTAGCGTACCTGAGGCACAAATCGTTCCCGTCGCGATACGTGGGCAATAACCACGCTTCATCATCGAAGGCAGAGACAGCAAGCCCATGGTTACCACGGTCGCGCCAACAATACCGGTACTCGCCGCCAGCAGCATCCCTACGATAGTTACTGAGATACCCAAACCACCCGCTAATCCGCCAAACACCTGCCCCATGGTATCGAGCAAATCTTCTGCGATTTTAGATTTCTCCAGCATCACACCCATAAAGATGAACAGCGGGATAGCAACTAACAATTCGTTAGATAAGGTGCCAGAGATCCGGTTAGGGATTGCCTCAAGGAAGGCTGGGTCAAAAGCATCGGTCACAGTGCCGATGAAAGCAAACAATAATGCCGAGCCACCCAGTGAAAACGCCACTGGATAACCTATCAGCAATACACCAAAGGTAAACAAGAAAAGGACCAGTGCGAGGAACTCGGTCATAGTGCGTGCTCCTCATCGTGGTCTTCTAATTGTTTGGCCAAGTCTTGGTGGCCTGTTAGTGTCAGTAAAGCTCTCAATGATTCTGCAATACCTTGAATAATCACCAACGCAGGCATCAACAAAATACTGGTTTTAAAGATATAGCGCGCATCAACACCACCTGCCTCCTGAGAACCTTCCATAATGGCCCACGAAGCAGAGACGTAATCCCACGCGATATAAAAGATAAACAAGCAGGTTGGGAGTAGTAAAAAGAGAAAACCAAAAAGGTCTACCAAGGCTTTTTTCTTTTCACTCATCGGGCGATAGAAAATATCCACGCGCACGTGAGCACCTTTCAGCAGCGCGTAAGCTGCCCCAAGCATAATCACGTAATTATGAAAATAGAGAACGGACTCCTGCATAAACACTGAGCCCGTGTTAAACACATAACGCATCACAACCACCACAAAGGTGATAAGCACAATTGCCAACACGAACCAGGAAACGAAGCGACCCGTCCAATCACTGAATCGATTGATCCCTTTGATCAGGGAAATCAGAAAAGGAGAAGCGGTTTCCATACAACAACTCTTACTTTTTGTTTTTATGAGGGTATTGAAAAAGGCAGCGCCCCGGGCGCTGCCTGTTCAACATTATTGCGGATTACGGGCGTTCAGCATGGCTTGCTCAGAAATGGCATGCCAGTCAATTGCCTGATCTCGGAATGATTTGTAAGAGTCGTAAACCTTCTTACTGATTTCATCCACTTCTGCCTGCTCAGCAACCACTTCATCAGCTACTGCTTGCAGTTGAGTCAGTACTTCTTGTGGGTAAGGACGAAGCTCTACTTTGTGCTCGTTCACCAAGCTTTCCAGCGCTGCGTTGTTGCGCGCAGTGAATTCAGCCAGCATGTCGGCATTCGCTACACGTGTTGCCGCCAGAACGATAGATTGCAGATCTTTAGGCAGCTTCTCAAATGCTTGCTTGTTGATCAGCGCTTCTAGCGTTGTACCTGGCTCGTGCCACCCAGGGTAGTAGTAGTATTTCGCCGCTTTGTGCAAACCAAATGCCAAATCGTTGTATGGACCTACCCACTCAGTCGCATCAATCGCGCCAGATTGCAGAGATGGGAAGATTTCGCCGCCCGGCAGCAGTACAGGCGTACCGCCTACACGCTTCAGCACTTCACCACCCAGACCAGGGATGCGCATTTTCAGACCCTCAAGGTCAGTGATTTGATTGATTTCTTTGTTGAACCAACCGCCCATTTGCACACCAGTGTTACCCGCTGGCATTGGGATGACACCAAACGGTTCATAAGCTTCCGCCCAGAGTTCCAGGCCGCCGCCATTGTAGATCCAGCCGTTCATTTCCTGCGCCGTCAGACCAAAAGGGACTGCTGCAAAAAACTGGCCTGCTGGTGCTTTACCTTTCCAGTAGTAGCCAGCGCCATGACCCATTTCGGCAGTACCACGAGATACTGCATCAAACACATCCAGTGCACCCACCAGTTCGCCGGCACCGTACACTTTCACTTCCAGGCGACCGTCACTCATTTCAGTGATCAGCTCTGCAAGGTTGTTTGCGCCCGTTCCCAAACCAGGGAAGTTCTTCGGCCAGGTGGTGACCATTTTCCAGGTTACTTTTTCTTGCGCAGCGGGTGCAGCTTCAGCTGCCGCTTCCTGCTTTTGCTCACCACAGCCGGCCATGAACACACTGAGTGCTACTGCGGCGGTGGCGAGGAACGAACGACGTTTCAACATGATTTCAGTCTCCTTGCTCGAAATGGCGGTAACAACAGGCAACGCGGAAAGTTGCAAAAGATAGGTGCAGGCTGCCTGTTCAATCCGTGGCAATCTCACTAACTATGCAGTTAATAAGATGTTGCAATAACTTTACTCATTATGCGCCTAGGCAAGTAGCTTCATCACAAGGTAGTTTGAAGTCGGTCAAACAATGATCAGGTTTTATTTAACCTTCTGATAGATAACTCCCTATGTAGCCTCCTAATTGCCTGCTAGCACTTACTGTTTCTGGGGATTTCACCTTGTTTAAAATGCACTAAAAAGCCCCTATTCTCAGGGGCTCAATTTTGTTAACTGAAAGCTTGTTTCAAACTCTGCACACGTCGGAAGATAAGCCAATCGATGCATAAAATTGCAACCACTGACAAGCCAGCGAGCGGAAACAACAGACAGATCGCAATCAGGGTTGTCGCTCCGACCACCCAAAAACCATTTCCTGCCGCAACGGGTGGCGCACCCAGTTTGCGTGAACCGTTCGGACGACGCTTCCACCACATGACACCACCTGTGATAGATATAGCGATAAAGACAAGACAGAAAAATACATTCAGCACTTTATTGATGATGCTGATATCCCCCTGATGTAACGCAATACCTGCTGCCATCGCTTTTGCCATCCAGTTGTAGTCTGCAAAGGTAATATCTGCCAGCACTTCACCACTGTATTGGTCTATATGCATGGTCCTGTCTTGCGTTGGGTCGGTAATATCCCCACTCATGGTGTTAGCCGACAAGGTGTAAACCCCAGTATCAGACTTCGGAAACTTCATCTTATAGTGGGTAAAACCCACTTCCTTTGCCTTGATTACAACTTGGTCGATGCTCACCGCCGCAGAGTACTTACGTTCCACACTTGGTTCAGATGCGCCATGGCCACCGTGATGGGAGGTTGGTACCGGCGTTTGCTCAAGATTCCAAGGCATTTCCTCTTCAGAGCCATGATTAAGCATCTTGTGGGTAATCACTGATTCTGGCGCGTTCTTAGAACGTTCCGCTGGGAAGCTTCCCCAAGGCTGAACAATTTTTCCGCCCCAGATACCTGCCCAGGCAAGACCAGACAATACAAACAGCAGTAATACTACAGAGAACACGCCACCTAGATTGGCATGCAAGTCCCGCATGAAAATGCGGGAACCGCTGTCGGTTCGAATCTTAAGAAAACCGGCTCGGCTTGCCGCGTCTTTCGGCCACCAGAGGTAAATCCCTGACACCAGAAGCAGAATCATAAAACTCGCTGCCGTCTCAATCAGCCGGTCACCTAAATCGCCAATCAACAAAGTGCCATGGATATCGTTCGCCAGCTCATACCAACTATCGCTGCGGTCGATTGTCCCCGTGACTTCTGCTGTATACGGGTTCACTAAGGCAAAACGGGTTTCACGGCTTGGCAATTGAATGGAAAAACGGCTGACAGTGTCTGCCGTGCGCGCTGGAATAAATTGCGTCACCGTTGCTTCTGGAAAGGCCTGATTAACCGCATTGAGCTGTTCAGAAGGTTGCATCACTTGACCGCTGGCCTGAACCGCTAGCAAATCTCCATAGCGGGCTGATTCAATCTCATCATCAAACAGCATGACAAGACCAGTAACGCTCAGCATCAACATAAAGGGAATAACGAAAAGTCCGGCATAGAAGTGCCATCGCCAAGCAGTGAAATATCGCGCTTTTTGGGCAGGCGCAGCCGCTGTTTTGCTCTCACTAACCATGGTTAGTTTTCCTTTCTCATAAGCAAACACACCGCAAAACACGCAGTGCATTTTTATAGATGACTTTACTCAGTGGGCTTAGCGCCCTATTTATTTTTGTTCTAGAACACTCCAGCTGTATGTGAGCTCGGAGATCATGAGAGTGAGAAAGGTGGGGCACGGGCTATGGGAGATTCAAACCTTACCCTTTGAGCCAATAAAGAGTAATGCTGATTCCCCACGAACTTGACGTGAGTATGCGTGTCTGTCGTGGTGAGTGTAAGGTGATGACTAAAAGAGAGATGGCTGAACGGACAAGGCTTTCCATGGTGCTTTCCTTCACCGCTGGTTTCTTCCCCTTCAACCTGAACCAGCTTAAAGCCATTAACAGTACAGAGTGTTTCCCAGACGCCAGCATTGCTGCCATGGGCATTTATCACAGGCATCAGTGAGACCAGCACCCAACTTAAGGCGCTTGCCAACAACATCATTCGTTTAAATGACGCCCTCACATACCCATCCCGTCTGTGAATACAAACGACGCAATATATATCACTAGGTGTATTGATGCAGTGAGCCAGTACAAAAAGGGAGCGATTGATGTGAGGTATGTTAAAAAACAGGTTACACGCCCGCAAAGATTGGGTATTCCTAGCAGCTCAAGCCACTCTCAAATCCCTTATCAATCGCTAAGCCGTTAAATACACGTTTAGACGTCTAGCCGTAAAAATATCTATTGACTTATTTTGAGACAATAAATAGCATCAAACACCAGATAGCCACAAAAACCCCATAAAAATCGCTATCTTTCTCACCTTTTATTAACACGATTTTTGTCCAGGAAGGCCTATGATCGAAATAAAACAGGTTAACAAGGAGTTCAAACAGGGTGATCTCACGATTCATGCCCTGCGCGATATTGACCTCCAGATTCCTCAGGGCAGAATTTTTGGTGTTATTGGTGCATCAGGTGCCGGTAAAAGTACACTGATCCGCATCGTCAACCTCCTGGAACGCCCAACCTCCGGGAAAGTCGTCGTCGACGGCGTTGAGCTCACCGCTCTGTCTCAATCAGAACTGACCCGCGAACGCCAGAAAATCGGCATGATTTTCCAGCACTTTAACCTTCTTTCCTCACGCACTGTCTTTGACAATGTGGCACTTCCTCTGGAATTAGCAGGTAAAGACAAACAACATATTCAACACAAAGTGACTGAGCTGCTGGATTTGGTCGGCCTAAATGATAAACACCAGAGCTATCCCTCTAACCTCAGCGGCGGTCAAAAGCAGCGCGTGGCTATTGCGCGCGCGTTGGCGAGCGATCCAAAAGTTCTACTGTGTGACGAAGCCACCAGCGCATTGGATCCGGCGACGACCCACTCCATCCTGAACCTATTGCAGACCATTAACCAGAAGCTGGGTTTGACCATTTTGTTGATCACCCACGAAATGGACGTAGTGAAGCGCATCTGTCACGAAGTGGCGATCATTGGTGGTGGTGAGTTGGTAGAAAAAGGCCCAGTAGGTAATATCTTCGCTCATCCTAAAACAGAGCTGGCGCGCACCTTTATCCGTGCAACGCTGGATCTTTCCATTCCACAGGATTACGAGGAGCGACTGCAACCTCAGAGTGATGGTCATTTACCGCCACTGGTTCGCCTTGAGTTTACTGGCGCCAGTGTCGATGCCCCGCTTATCAGCCAGGTATCGCGAAAGTTCAATATCGACATCAGCATCCTGAGTTCTGACATGGACTATGCAGGCGGCGTGAAATTTGGCCTTATGCTGGCTGAATTCTTTGGCGACGAAGAGAACGTCAACCACGCGTTGACTTACCTAAAAGATCACAACATCAACATCGAGGTGCTGGGCTATGTCGCTTAATATCGCAGCTGTTTCAAGCTGGTTTGCTGAAAACGAACGCCTTGTTGGCCTGTTGATTGATGCTTTGGGCCAGACCCTGACCATGGTCTTTGTCTCCGGTGCGATTGGTTTCCTGTTTGGTATTCCTTTAGGTGTGTTACTGCACCTCACCAAGCCCCGCGGCCTGTTGGAAAACGCGGCACTGAATAAATCCATTGGCATCATCGTCAATATTGGCCGCTCAATCCCCTTCATCATTTTGCTGGTAGCCATCATCCCATTCACTCGCTTCATCATGGGAACGTCCATCGGTACAGGTGCAGCGATTGTTCCCCTCACTGTCGGTGCGATTCCGTTTATCGCCCGTCTGGTTGAAGGTGCATTGCTGGAAGTGCCGTCAGGCTTGGTCGAGGCGGCTCAGGCGATGGGCGCAACACCACTACAAATTATCCGCAAAGTCCTACTGCCAGAAGCGCTGCCGGGCATATTGAACGGCGCAACCATTACCTTAGTAACGCTGGTGAGCTACTCCGCCATGGCAGGTGCCGTTGGCGGCGGCGGACTGGGTGATGTGGGTATCCGATACGGCTACCAACGATTTGACGGTACCGTCATGTTGATCACCGTGGTGATGCTGGTGATATTGGTACAAATGATTCAGTCAGCCGGCGACTATTTCGTGAAGCGGGTTGATCACAGATAAAAAAACGGATGGTGACATCATCCGGATAAATGGAAATTCTATTTTTAGGGAGATACATAATGACTTTTACACTCAAGAAAATTGCTGCAGCTGTTGGCCTTGCTTCTACTCTGGTTCTGACCGGTTGTGGTCAGGAAGAGACTGTTGATCTGACGAAAGTAAAAATCGGTGTTATCGCCGGTGCTGAAGAGCAAGTAGCAGAAGTCGCAGCAAAAGTAGCGAAAGAGAAATACGGCCTGGATGTTGAACTGGTGACTTTCTCTGACTACGTCACGCCAAACGCCGCGCTGGATGAAGGCTCTATCGATGCAAACGCATTCCAGCACAAGCCATACCTCGACCAGCAAATTTCTGACCGCGGTTACAAGTTCGAAATCGCCGGTAACACCCTGGTTTACCCAATCGCGGGTTACTCAACCAAAGTGACTTCCGTTGAGCAATTGGAAAACGGCGCGCAGATCGCTGTACCAAACGACCCAACCAACCTTGGCCGCTCACTGCTGCTGCTTGAGCAACAAGGTCTGATTGAAGTGAAAGACGAAGCGGGCCTGAAAGCAACGGTTCTGGATATCACGGCGAACCCTAAAAACCTGAAAATCGTAGAACTGGAAGCTGCTCAACTGCCACGCTCTCTGGAAGATGTTTCACTGGCAATCATCAACACCACCTTCGCTAGCGAAATCAACCTGTCACCAGAGAAAGACGGCATCTTCGTGGAAGACAAAGAGTCTCCATACGTGAACCTGATTGTTGCCCGTGCGAACAACGTGACTGCGCAAAACGTTCAGCAGTTCGTACAGTCTTACCAGACTGACGAAGTGTACAACGCAGCATCTGAAATCTTTGATGGCGGCGCAGTCAAAGGCTGGTAATCGCCGTTAGTTCGAGTAAAAATTGCTCCCCCATCAAGCCCGTGTTCATCACGGGCTTTTTTCTGTCTCGGACAACCTGATACACTGCGTTTCCACAACGGATGACTTTGAGCGAACATGGACTTTCTCTCTACCATTGGCCTTTTCATTGGCTCCTTGATTGCCAATACCCTCGCCTCTTTGGCTGGCGGCGGTGCAGGGCTTTTGCAACTTCCCCTATTGTTATTTCTTGGCCTCGGCTTTTCTGTTGCACTGGCAACCCACAAAGTGGCCTCTGTGGCGCTTGGGCTTGGCGCGGCGCTCAAGCATTGGCGTAGTGGCAACCTCAACCCTAAACTCACTCTTTACGTGACATTGGCTGGCGCTGCCGGGGTGATCGGTGGTGCCAATCTCATTCTTTTTGTTCCGGGTCCTTTAGCCGAAGGGTTGCTGGGTGGGTTCATCATCTTGCTGGGTGTTTACTCACGGATGCGCAAAACACTCGGGCAGGAAGCAGAGCCCAAACACCGCGATACGATGGGCATGGTTCTAGGTTGCTTAGGACTCAGCGCGATCGGCTTGCTGAACGGTTCCCTCACCGCGGGCACAGGTCTGTTCGTCACACTGTTTTTGGTTCGCTGGTTTGGCTTCGATTACAAGCAGGCTGTCGCACTGACTTTGGTGAGCGTAGGCATATTCTGGAACGGATTGGGTGCAGCAACACTGGCAATTGCCGGCGCGGAGATTTACTGGCCGTGGATCCCTGCACTCCTGGTGGGTTCTATTTTAGGTGGTTACCTCGGTGCGTACCTCGCCGACAAATACAGCAACAAGATGATAAAAATTGCGTTTGAGCTGCTGACCTTTGCAGTAGGTATCAAGCTTTTGTGGGGCGTGTTATGAACAAAGTCAATATCGAGATTTATTACTGCCGCCAGTGCAACTGGATGTTGCGCGCTACCTGGATGTCTCAGGAGTTGCTTTCCACCTTTAGCGAGGAAGTGGATAGTTTAACCCTGCACCCCGACACAGGTGGCAGGTTTGAAATTCACTGCAATGGCGAATTGATTTGGGAGCGCAAGCGAGACGGCGGTTTTCCTGAAGCCAAAGTGCTGAAACAACGCGTTCGAGATGTGTTCGATCCAGACCGAGATCTGGGGCACGTCGACCATTAACCTGCGCTTCTGACGGGTATGCCAGCTGACATTTTAGTCGGCCAGCATACCGTACATCACAATGCTGTTGTAGCTGACCACGCCCAGCACTTCACCACCGTCAATCACTGGCGCACGGCTGATACCAAATCGTTCAAACAGACGGGCACAGTATTTAACGTTCATGTCCGGTGCCACATGAAGAGCGGGCTTGGTCATGATTTCGTAGACGTTTACCCGCTCCGGCGAGCGATTTTGTGACAGCACTTTTTTGGCAATGTCATTCATCAATACCAGACCAAATTCATCGTCTTCATCGCGCTTTTTCACGATGAGTGCTTTCACTTCCTTATCACGCGCAATGCGGATCGCTTCGGCAACCGTCGTCAGCCCATCAATTAGCGCATAGTCGTCTTTCATAACATCGCAGACTCTTTTGGTCACTTTCATAACTCATCCTCAATCTTGCTGCTCAATTCCTGCACTTGATGCGCCACCCCAACGGCATCTTCTACGTCTAGCTGCACCGCAATGCCTGTCCCTGATGACGCATCAAACTCCCCCACCTCATTGATCGTTTCAAGAATGGAGCGAGCTAAATGTTCTTCTACCAAAAACAATAAGACATCCCGCTGAACATCGAGGGTTAATCCGAAGAAGGTTTTCTTTTTTGTTAATCCTTCCCCTCGCGCATTGTTAATCACTGTCGCACCTGTGGCTCCTGCCGTTCTGGCGGCGTCCAAAACCGCATCGGTTTTGGAGTCCTCAATGAAGGCTACAATCAGTTTGAATCGCATTATGATTCCCTCGTATTTTCTTCGGTGGTGCCGCGTTTCGCCGCCCACTCTGTTAACTGCGCGTATCCCATGACAGTGATCATCGGGAACAGACTGGCAAAGGCAATCAAGCCAAAACCATCAATTAAAGGGCTTCTGCCTGGAACCGTCGAAGCCAGTCCCAAGCCAAGTGCGGTAACCAAAGGCACAGTCACCGTCGACGTCGTCACACCGCCAGAGTCATAAGCCAGCGGCACAATAAATTTCGGGGCATAGAAGGTTTGAATCACCACCACCACGTATCCGGCAATGATGTAGTAATGAATCGGGTCGCCCGCGACAATGCGATAACAGCCAAGGGAAATGCCTATCGCTACCCCAATAGCCACAGAGAAACGTAAACCATTCACACTGATTGCCCCACCAGAGACCTGCTCCGCTTTGATAGCAACAGCAATCAATGAGGGCTCAGCAACTGTGGTACTAAAACCAATGGCTGCGGCAAAGATGTAAACCCAGTAATAGTGCTGCCAGGAGAAGTTCTCGGGAATGCTTTCCCCCTCTCCGAACAGGAAGGCGGGTGCCGTCAGCTGAACGGCCATCGATTCACCCAATGGGAAGAGTGCCATCTCCAACCCCATTAAGAACAACGATAAACCAAGAATGACGTAGATAAACCCAAAGATGATTTTCTTCAAATTCACAACCGGTTTTCGCAGCACGGCAAACTGAAAACCGAAAATGATGCAGACAATCGGAATCACATCCCGAATGGTCGAGAGTAAGGTGTCGATAAAGGTCGGAATGAGCGTAGACAATACATTCATGTCGCCACCATCCCGTACACCATGACGAAAATCATTGGCGAGAGCGACGCAAACGCTATCAGACCAAAGCCATCCACCATGGGGTTGCGTCCTTTAATCACAGTCGCAAGACCAATACCTAGTGCCGTTACCAAAGGCACAGTGATGGTCGATGTCGTCACGCCACCTGAGTCATAGGCAATGCCAATGATGTAGCGCGGCGCGAATGCCGTCATGATCACCACCAGAATGTAGCCACCGATGATGATGCGATGAATGGGCCAGCCTTTAAGAATACGTAGCACACCAAGCACAATGGCAAAGCCTACTGAGAGTGCGACCGTGATACGAAGTCCATTGGCATAGGAGGATTGCGCGTCTTCGGTCATCGCAATCATGCCGCCTTCCGCGGCAACTTCAGCCGCTTCAGCAGCCACTGCCGTCAAAGCGGGTTCGGCGATCGTGGTGCCAAACCCCAGCAAGAAAGCAAACACCACCAGCCAGAAAACACTACCTTTTCTCGCCAGTGAGTGCGCCATAGATTCGCCGATGGGGAACAACCCCATTTCCAGACCGAAAACAAAGAAAGTCAGCCCCATCACGACCAACACCAGTCCAATCAAGATAGAGAGTGAATCCGGCAAAGGCTGCTGTAGAACAATGATTTGAAAAAAGCCGATCACAAGAATGATAGGAAGCAGATCCTTCAAGCTTCCAAGCATTGAGGTCAGCAATGCGGTAAGTCCCTTCACACACTCTCCAGAGAAAACGTCCCGACCCAAAGGTCCGGCACGATAAAAGCGCCAATTGATAAAATTGCGGTAAGGAGTTATACCCAAACAACCCTGAGCCAGTGTATAGAAACTTACCAATCCACAATGTCTATAGGGTGATAAAGCTAACAAGGTTTTTGTGAATTTCAGCATCGTGATCGTCATCAGGCTGATCAATTAACCATTTGAATGCATACTCAATCTATAACTTTTGGTTCTGGAAAGAAGATTGCGCTTTATGAAAATTCTCATCACTGGCGGGACTGGCCTTATCGGGCGGGCGCTCATCGATAAACTGGAAGACCATGAAATCACCGTTTTAACGCGTTCTGCTCAAAAAGCAGCGTCACTGTTGCCTGGCCGTGTTCAATGCATCGAATCTCTTGATACGCTGGATAGCTTTGATGACATAGACGCCATTATCAACTTGGCAGGAGAGCCCATCGTCGATAAACGCTGGTCGGAAAAACAGAAAGGACTTATTTGCTCCAGTCGCTGGGGCATAACAGAACAAATCGTAAAGAAAATCCTTGAATCCGACTCTCCACCGCACACCTTTATCAGTGGTTCTGCTGTTGGCTATTACAGCGACCAGGGAGACAAAGAAATCGACGAGTCACTCATCGTCGACTCCAAGGATTTCGCTCACCTGGTTTGTTCAAACTGGGAAAAAATTGCCAGACGCGCATCAGCAACAGGCTCGACGCGAGTCTGTATTCTTCGAACTGGTGTCGTTCTTAGTCCAACAGGCGGAGCACTCAAAAAGATGTTGCTGCCTTATAAGTTGGGGCTCGGTGGTCCCATTGGAAAAGGGCAACAGTTCTTTCCATGGATTCATATCGACGACATGACTAACGGTATCGTGCATTTACTCAACATTGAAGATTTGAAAGGAGACTTCAACTTCACTGCACCGACACCGGTAGCCAATAAAGAATTCAGCTCGGCGTTGGCAGCCGCCCTTCAGCGCCCACACTTTCTTTTCACTCCAGAGATAGCCATAAAGCTGGCATTGGGCGAGGCATCTCAACTCTTGCTAGACAGCCAAAGAGTGATACCAGCAGCCCTCCAGGAAAGCGGGTTTAACTTCTCCTACCAAACACTACAACCTGCATTGGAGAATTTGGTGCAATAACGATGAAAAAAGAGCACGCATGAAGCGTGCTCTTTTCGGTCGCTAAAACCATCAACGCTTCAACGGTTCTAACAAACCACGAAGCATCCAGGCCACTGTCAGGAAGACCAGTCCGACAGCCAATGTCGGCAAGCTCAGCCAGACCTCTGGGTGCAAACGAACGGGCAGCTCAACACCCCACTTCAATAGGCCAGCCATCGCAAGCTCTGCACCGCCGACGGCCATACAACCGGACACCAATGCCATAATGCCATATTCCGCCCAAAGCGTGGTGTTGATACGTTTTTTACTCGCCCCCAGCGTCCGATACAGCATGATTTCACGCTGGCGCTCTGCAAGGGTAATTCGAAGCAGTGTCAGCAGGAGCAATAAACCACTGGCTACCGCCAACCCCGCCAATACTGACAGCGACAGGCTCACTTGTTTTAGGATCACCTGAATTCTTCCACTCATGGTGCGCAAATCCAGCAGTGTCACTGTCTGGTAGTCACGTCCAAGCTGATTGAGGATATCGCTCTGACTATCTTCAAGTCGGAAACTGACCAACCAGTTTGCAGGTAAGTTCTCCACTAAAGCAGGGTCAAAGATGAAGTAGAAATTGGGCTTCATGTTGCGCCATTCCACATCACGAATCGAGTTTACTTCCGCCGTAAATTCCTGACTGTTGACGTTAAACGTCAGCTCATCACCAAGGCGAAGTCCCAACCTTTCTGCAATGCCAGATTCAACTGAAACTCCACCATCGCTTGGCCATGAGCCTTCCAACACTTCATTATGGGTTGGCAAGGTGTCGCGCCAGGTGAAATTGAGCTCACGACGAAGCGCTTCATCCCGCTGTTCCCTATCTGGCGTCAGCTCAGCATAACGTTGCCCATTCAGACCAACCAAACGACCTCGGATAATCGGATAGGCTTCCGAACGTTCCAGATTGTTCGCGTCCAGCCTACCGACGTAATCATCCAGTTCACTTTTCGCGATATTCAACGCGAACACGTTTGGTGCATTTTGTGGCAAGGTTTGCTGCCAATCATCGAGTAAATCAGTACGAAGCAACCAGATAATCGAAAGCAGCATGAATGACGTTGCCAGCGCGCCAAGCTGCGCGCCACTTGATGCCGGATTTCGTGTTATTCGACTGAGCGCCAGTTTGAATGCAGGCTGTTTTACGCGTTTCTGCGCGACTTTCAGTACCATTACGCCAATCGCCGCCAGAAGGCTGAGCATCACCACTAAGGCCGCCAATACAAACCAAAGCAAGCGGTTATCGTATGACCATGCCACCAGCGCAAGGATGGGCACTACCGCTAGCAACCAGCTCCAGGGGTTCTTCCGAGCGCGCACTGCGCTTTGTTCCTGCAACACACTCATGGCAGGCGCTTCAATCAATCGAATCAGTGGAATACCCAATGCAGGAAGTGCCACTAACAAAGCCACCGTAGGGCCGAGTACCCAAGGCAGATAACCATAGCTCGGCAAGGGTGACGGCAGCACATCTGCCAGCGGCAACCGCAGCAGATATTCAAGCGCTGCACCGAATCCCAAGCCAAGCATAGTTGCCATCAACATCAGCATCAGAAGCTGTCTGCCGAGCCAACGTCTCACCCAACTACGCTGGGCACCAAGGCTTTTCACCATGGCAAGCGTCTGGGTACGGCTATCCACATAGTGCTGACAAGTCAGGAGTAAGGTCGCCGCTGCCATAATGATGACCAACACTACAGTCAAAGAGAGGTAGCCGCGACTCCTATCCAGCATATCGCCCGTGCGATCCCCGGTGTTTTCATCGATCCAACGTTGTCCGTCGATCGGTGTATAAGCGGTCTTTACTGCTTCAAGGTCACTGCTGTCACCGCGGAAGAAGTAACGGTAACCCACCCGGCTTCCCGGACGGACGACACCAGCTGCGGAGACGTCACTGTGGTGCATCATCGCCGCTGGCATTTGGCTGAACGGATTAAAGGACAGCTCAGGCTCAGAAATGATTTTACCGCTGACTGTCAGGGTTAAATCACCAACATCAACTTTGTCGCCCACGCCCACATCAAGTAGCGTGAACAGACGTTCTTCCAGCCAAAGTTCACCGGGTTTGACGCTGTCTTGCATCGCATCCGCACTTTCCAGTTCCAAAGCACCACGAAGCGGGTAGTTGCTCTCTACTGCTTTCACGCTGATGAGCTGCATTTCATTGTCACTGAATGCCATGGTGCCAAAACGTGTTTGGTCAGAACGCTCAACATCAATACTGTCAAAGTTTTGCAGGGTTTGCGGTGCCAGAGGCTGATTAGTTCTCAGCACCAAATCAGCAGCCAGCATGGAACGGCCTTGTTGGGTGAGAACAGATTCAATGCGACCTGCCAATGCAGACAATGCAAACACACAGGCTATGATCAGCGCTAATGCCGCAACGACAGGCCAAAGTTGTCCGTGGAACAATTCGCGCCAAGCCCAGCGCCAAACAAGACTTTTCCTCATGCTGCCCCCGCCAATTCGCCTGCGTTAAGGTGCAAAGTACGGTGGCATTTCTCTGCCAATGCCGGGTCATGAGTCACAAGGATCAGGGTGGTGCCGTGGTCACGGTTGAGTGAGAAAAGCAGGTCGATAACCGTTGCTGCGGTGTGCTGGTCGAGATTACCTGTCGGTTCATCTGCGAACAGAACATTTGGGCGGGTCATAAAGGCGCGGGCAATCGCTACGCGTTGTTGCTCACCACCAGAAAGCTGCGAAGGTAAGTGGGTTTCACGCCCTTTTAGTCCGACCGATGCAAGAAGCTCCAGCGCCCTTTCTTCATCTTCATCATCACCGCGAATGGTACAAGGAAGAAGCACATTCTCCAGCGCGGTCAGGGAGGGTACCAGCAGGAAACTTTGGAAAACGAAACCGATAGACTCGGCCCGAAGGGCTGCTCTCGCATCATCATCAAGCTGGCTTAAAGGCTTGCCCAGAAGCTCAATTTCGCCGGCCGACGGTGTATCTAATCCTGCAAGCAATGTCATAAGAGTAGATTTACCTGCGCCGGAAACCCCAACTAAAGCAATACTTTCGCCCTGCTCGACCTGAAGGGAAACATCCTGCAGAATGGTCAGAGACTGTGCATTCGTCGTCACTGTTTTAGAGACGTTACTGGCCCTGATCACTGGAGTTGTCATGATTCGCATCCTTTCTTTTTGTCTTTTGATTATCAGTCATAGCGCCGCGGCGCAGACGCTTCTTGTACTCGGCGATAGCCTGAGCGCTGGCTACCAGATGGCGATAGAGAAAAGCTGGCCTAGCCTGATTGAGCCTAAGCTGACGGAAACCAGCAAGATCACTTCCGTCGTTAATGCCAGCATTTCTGGCGATACTTCTGGGAACAGTCTCGACAGACTGCCAGCCCTGCTGGAACAGCATTCACCTGACTATGTGCTGATTGAACTGGGTGCTAACGATGGACTGCGAGGATTTCCACCTAAGCAGATACGCAATAACCTGTCCAAATTGATCAGTTTAAGCCAGGAAAATGGCGCGCAGGTGATGTTAATGCAGATCCAGATCCCACCTAACTATGGTCAAAGATACAGCAAGGCTTTTGCTGATATCTATCCGGAATTAAGTAAAGAAATGCAAATTCCACTCATTCCGTTCTTCATGGAGAAGGTGGTTTTGACCGAAGGCTGGATGATGTCAGATGGTCTGCACCCTAAAGACATCGCGCAGCCTTGGATTGCACAATTCATGGCAGAACAGATGCTGCCACACATCAAAGAGCAAGGATAAAACAAGAATGAAAAACGCAGTATTGATGACCGGATGTTCGACCGGCATCGGCTATGTCTGTGCCCACGCCCTCGCAAAGCAAGGGTTTGATGTGATTGCGTCATGCCGCAAATTAGAAGATGTTGAGCGCCTGAAAGAAGAAGGGCTTACCTGCATTCACCTTGACCTTGCCGACAACGACAGCATTCTCAATGCAGTGGAAAAAGTCAGGACAATGACTGACGGAAAGTTGATGGGGCTTTTTAACAATGGCGCGTATGGCCAACCTGGCGCATTGGAAGACTTGCCCACCGACGCATTGAGAAAGCAGTTTGAAACCAACTTCTTTGGCTGGCACACGCTAACCCAAGCTGTGATCCCTATGATGATGGCGAACGGTAAAGGCCGCATTGTTCAAAACAGCTCTGTGCTGGGTTTTGTCGCACTGAAATTCCGCGGGGCGTACAACGCCAGTAAATTTGCCGTTGAAGGTTGGACAGATACCCTACGTTTGGAACTCGCAGGCACACCAGTAAGAATCAGCTTAATCGAACCAGGCCCAATCGAAACAAGTTTCCGCGCCAATGCACTGGAAGCGTTTTACCGGTTCATTGATATCGAAAACAGCCGATTCAGAAGCGATTATCTCGCCCAGCAAGATCGCATGGAAAGCGAAAACTCGACTAACAAATACACCCTGCCGTCGGAGTCGATCATTGCGCCATTGATCCACGCGCTAACCGCGGAAGATCCTAAAGTCCGTTATCGTGTGACCAAGCCGACACATTACATGGCCTGGTGTAAGCGCCTACTTCCTTCAAAAGCTCTCGATAAAATTCTTGCAAAGGGCGTTTAACACCCCAAGTCATGCGGACACCACTCACAAAAAGTTACACACCGGGCATTTTCTGCCCGGTTACTCCAAGAAACGTGACATCAAAACTTTATTTTTGCATTCATCTTTCTGTCATAAACCTGCGTTAATCTCTCACCTGTACCGTGAAACACCTGCCCCCAACTTCCACTTCGATGTGATACGTGTCGGATCAGGCCGTGAACGGGGATACAAAAAAAGAACAAATACCCCAAAAGGAGCCGGACTATGTCCTTAAGTCAATTGAACTGGCTCTGTTTGAGTGTAACGCTGGCAATATTGCTTGTGTTTTAAGTCAGCGTTTCACATCGACGAGCGCAAAAGAATGAAGGCCACCGGGATTCCGGTGGCCTTTTTCGTTGCCATGTCAGGCAACGTCCAATCAGTGATTTGATCCAGCAATAATCAATATTTATCGGCGCTTTACCGGATAATGCCTTGAATTTTCATGTTGTCCCCCCCACCTTTACAGCAAAGAACTTATAACGCTCAGGCGACACTATGCAACCAAATTATATTGTTGAACTTAACGAGCAGAACTTTCAGCAAATCCTGGAAGGCTCCGTTGAAACTCCTGTCCTGATCCACTTCTGGGCTCAAATGAGTCCAGAGAGCACCGAGATTGTTCCTGCGCTGGAAAAACTGGCGCACGAATATGCAGGCGCATTTACGCTGGCATTGCTCAACTGCGAGCAACAGCAAATGCTGGCTTCACAGTTTGGCGTACGTGCTTTGCCAACTATCGCCCTTTTCAGCAACGGCCAGCCTGTTGACGGCATTGCCGGGCCACAGACTGAGGATACCGTGCGTGAAATGCTGGTTCGTCACCTGCCGAGCCAAGACGAAATGACTTTCAAACAGGCACTGGCGTTGATTGCAGAAGGCAATCACGCCGAGGCACTGCCGCTTTTGAAATCTGTGGAAGCCGCGCTGGGTGAAACTGGCGCTCATAAGCTGGCACTGGCAGAGTGTTATGTGGAAGCACAGCAATTCGACGAAGCAGAGGAGCTTCTCGGGAAAGTATTGATGCAAGATCAAGATGCACAATACAAAGCGCTGATGGCCAAAGTGGAACTACATAAACAAGCAGCAGACACACCAGAGATTCGTGAGCTGCAAGCGGCATTTGAAGCAGATCCGGACAACAAAGATCTGGCCTTTGAACTGGCTATCCAATTTAGTCAGGTTAATCGTCAGGAAGAGGCGCTTGAGCTTTTGCTGGGCATTCTTCGCAAGGACATGAACTTTGGCGACGCTAAGAAGACCATGATGGACATTCTGGCAGCGCTTGGTCAAGGCAACGAAATTGCCAGCCGTTACCGCCGACAGTTATATTCGCTACTCTACTGATTTCCCATTTTAAAAAGCGCTCCGGCGCTTTTTTATTTCCCATCAGCCGAGGACAAAGCTTCGATGATTGGACAACAGGCGCTGTCGTTACCCGGGCAGGTGCTCGCCAATGATTTCAATGACTTTTTCATGGCCTGAAGCTCTTTTATTTTGTCGTCTATCTCTGCGATTTTCTCCAACGCCTTTTGCTTTACATCCGCGCTTCGACGGTTAGGGTTTCGCGACATATCCAACAAGGTCTGGCACTCTTCCAAGCTAAATCCCACCAAGCGCGAACGGCGAATCATTTGCAACTCATTAATGTGCTTTTGACCATAGGCCCGATAACCATTCTCCAGACGTGCAGGCTCGCTGATGATCCCTTTTTGTTCGTAGAAACGAATCGTCTTTGGTGTCAGCCCTGTCGCCTTGGCAATTTCATTGATTTTCATGCCGCACTCCCCGTCTAAAACTCACGCTTGACCTTACAGTTGATGGAAGGTTTATTCTACGGAATTATGAACAGTCCATACCTGAGACTGCAAGTAAATTTATAGGTATCGATATGACAGATACAGAACTGAACACTCAAGAGGAAGGCAAAGAAGCCGCCACATTTATCACGCTCCCCTTGTCAGGACTTAACTGCATGGGTTGTGCACGTAAAGTGAAAAGTGCCGTTGAGTCTATCGAGGGCGTGTCTGCAGTAGAAGTAGACAAAACCTCCCTGACGATCAACGCAGATGCGCCTTTAAGTGCCGTCATCAGTGCAGTTGAATCACTGGGTTATCAGGCGGGAGAGACCACGGCACTTCCTTTGGCAGGGCTAAGCTGTGGACGCTGTGTTGCCAAACTGAAAGCCGCTTTTGAAGCTTCACCAAAGGTTTTTCTTGCTGATGTGAGTAAGACCGAAGCCACCATCAACAGCGCGCTGACACGGGAAGAATTGACAGCCATCGTTAATGCTACGGGTTATCAGGTCGCTAAAGCCCAGAGCAAAACCACACACGCACCAGAAATCACAGCAGCGCCAGAAGTTGCGCTCGATGATACTCCTTCCGAACCGCCGTTGAGTTCAAATTCAGCTTCCCTGCAATTTATTCTTTCCGGCATGACCTGCGCGAGCTGTGTGTCATCCGTAGAAGGCGCGATAAAAGGCGTAACCGGTGTAATGGCGGTCAACGTAAACTTGGCTGAGCGCACTGCGTTAGTGTCCGGAGAAGCCGACGCCGACGTCATCATCAAAGCGGTAGAAGCCGCAGGCTATGGCGCAGAAGTAAGCGAAAGCGAAGAGACTCGCCGTGAGCATCAGGCAGCCATGCATGCCGCACAACTTGCAGAACACAAACGCAACACTTGGTTATCTCTGGGCTTAGGTGCACCACTGATGGCATGGGGACTGCTCGGCGGTTCAATGACCATTGAAAGCACCACTAGCCAGATCGGCTGGGGCATCATCGGCCTTCTGACCTTCGCACTTCTGTGCACCGCGGGTAAACATTTCTTCGTGAATGCTGTGAAAGCGGCACGCCATCATCGCGCGACCATGGATACCCTAGTCGCCTTGGGTACGGGATCTGCCTGGCTTTACTCTGTTGCCGTGGTGTTTGCGCCAGACCTTTTCCCTGCACAAGCGCGTCATGTGTACTTCGAAGCTACAGCCATGATTCTGGGCTTGGTGACGCTCGGTCATGCTATTGAAGCCAAAGCGCGGGCCTCGACATCTAAAGCGCTGGATCACTTACTCGACCTACAACCACCAACCGCACTGGTCGTTGAAAACGGTCAGGAGCGAGAAGTTCCACTGGCAGCCGTGCAAGCAGGCATGATGCTCAGGGTGAAACCCGGCTCAAAAATTCCGGTTGATGGTGTGGTTGAAGACGGCGAAAGCTATGTCGATGAATCCATGCTGACTGGCGAGCCGCTTGCCGTACGCAAAACCTCAGGTGAAACGCTGCATGCCGGTACCGTGAACCAAAACGGTAGTCTGCTGTTTAAAGCCACCGGCATCGGTAGCGACACCATGCTGTCACGCATTATTCAGTTGGTGCGTCAGGCACAAAGCAGCAAACCGGCGCTGGCACGCATGGCGGATTCTATCTCGGCCATATTTGTTCCGACCGTTATGATCATTGCCATTCTGACAGCGCTTGGCTGGTACAACTTTGGCCCTGATCCGAAGCTCAGCTTTATGCTGGTCACCGCGACCAATGTGCTGATCATCGCCTGTCCTTGTGCGCTTGGTTTGGCAACGCCAATGTCTGTCACAACTGGCGTTGGTCGTGCAGCAGAACTTGGTGTGCTCATTCGTGATGCAGAGGCATTGCAACATGCAGCGTCGGTCGACACTGTGGTACTGGATAAAACCGGTACGCTGACCGAAGGTAAGCCGCAAGTGACGTCGATTATTAGCCTTACATTGCCAGAAGAGGAGTTGTTACGTATCGCGGCAAGCCTTGAACAGGGCTCTGAACACCCACTGGCAAAAGCTGTGCTGGATGCAGCAAAAGGTAAAGACATTGCCCTTGCATCAGTATCGAGCTTTGAAGGTATTCCAGGAAAAGGTCTGAGTGCCAACATTGATGGCGACACTTATTTTCTGGGTAACGCCCGCCTGATGGCTGAAAAAGGCATTGCGGTGGAAGACGGCCAGGCTGCAGCCAAGCAACAAGCAGAACGCGGGGAAACCGCTGTATATCTGGCAACACGCACTGAGCTTCTTGGTCTTATTGGTATCAGCGACCCATTGCGTTCAGATTCTGCCAGCGCAGTAAAACGTCTAAAGGCTTTGGGCTATGAGGTGGTGATGCTCACCGGTGATCACCCGGATACGGCCAAGGCCATTGCCAAACTGGCCGGGATTGAGAATGTGATTGCAGGGGTTTTGCCAGACGGTAAAGCGGATGTAGTCACTCGCCTGCAAAGCGAAGGCAAGAAAGTCGCCATGATTGGTGATGGCATCAATGATGCGCCAGCACTAGCTAAAGCCCAAGTTGGGATTGCCATAGGCAGTGGCAGTGATGTAGCCATTGAAAGCGCCCAGATGACGCTGATGCGTCACTCAATCGATGCCGCCACTGATGGGCTAACACTGTCCAAAGCAACCCTTCGCAATATGAAGGAAAATCTCTTTGGTGCATTTGTTTACAATTCTCTGGGTATTCCGATTGCTGCGGGTGTGTTATATCCCCTCACCGGCGCACTGCTGAGTCCAGTTGTTGCAGGCGCGGCCATGGCTTTATCGTCGATTACTGTCGTGAGTAATGCCAACCGACTGCGCTGGTTTAAACCACCTCAAGGAGGAAACCATGTTGGTTAATCTTGTTGGGTTTGGACTGATCGGAGCCATCATCTGGTGGTTCTGGCTGGCGGAAAAGAAAAATTAAACGCCGTCTAATTTTACGCTGTTTGCGACTACGCAACAGGCATTCGCCCCGGGTTGGTTTCATCGCCCGGGGATAACATCAAGGAGAAAATGATGAAATCTAAACTTGCTGCACTGTCGTTTGCGCTGCTATCCACCAGCGTGTTTGCTGCTTCTGGTATGACTTACAAATCTCCGTATTGTGGTTGCTGTAAAGAGTGGGTAAAGCACATGGAAGATAACGGCTTTGAAATGAAGTCCGAAGAACATGTGAACATGAACCCAATTAAGATGAAGCTTGGTATTAAGCCAGAGCTCGCTTCGTGCCACACCACTGTTATCGACGGTTACCTGTTTGAAGGGCACATCCCAGCAAGCGATGTAAAAGCCTTCCTGGAGCAAAAACCAAAGCTGGCCGGTCTTGCAGTACCAGGGATGCCAGTGGGTTCACCGGGCATGGAATATGGCGACCAGAAAGACCCATATGATGTCGTTGGCTTCTCGAAAAGCGGTATGACAGTCGTCTTTAACAGCCACAACAAAGACTGACAATTGATGGTGAAGCCTCCATACTGGAATTTCAACAGTATGGAGGCTTCATGTACCGCATTACTACCCTGCTTTTCTCGCTGCTTTTTAGCGCATTATCTTTTGCTGCCCCTCAAGTCTGGCAAGCGCAAAAAGGCGACCTTTCCTTTACTATCATGGGCTCTGTACACGCTGGCAAGCCGGAGTTCTACCCTCTTCCCGAGGTCATGATCAGTAGATTCGAATCTGCCGATGGTCTTATCGTAGAAGCCGATATCATCAACGATAAATCTATTTCCATTCCCAAAGGAAAGTCTTCAGCCTCGTACCTGACAAACGCCCAGAAAGAGACTCTCGAGCAAATTGCAGCAGAGACTGGTACACCATCAAACGTACTGCTTAACCTTCCTCCGTGGCAGGCAGCCATGGCGCTCCAGCTTTACCAAATCAATCAGTTGGAACTCCAACAACTGCTGGGCATTGACCTGTATTTCCTCTCTCGAAGCCAGAAGCATTCTGTACCAGTGATCCCACTGGAAACCGTACAACAGCAAGTCGACTTGCTGGCCAATGCAGATAAGGATGGTTTGGAGCTACTGACAGACACTCTGGATTACTGGGAACTCTCCAAAGAGTTTATGCCCTGTCTGATTGATGCCTGGCAGTATGGTGACGGTGCGAAAATGGAAGAAATGGTAACGGTCATGAGCGGCGCAGGAGAGTTCGAACGTCAACTGATTGATGAGCGTAACCACAACTGGCTGGAAGCCCTCACTGACAAATCGCGGTTTGAAAAAGGGAGTTACGTGATGGTTGTCGGTGCATTGCACCTTTATGGCAAAGAAGGTGTGCTGACACTGCTGGAAAAAGCCGGTTTCGACGTAAAACTCTTAACGCAGGGTGAAAAGGTTGATTGCGAAATCCCGGCGATTCCATGAGCGGCTAAATCAGCCGCTCACCAGTACCTGAGTCACAATCATTGAGACCAGAAACAACAGAATAAACCAGATGACAATAGATTTTCTCATACCCTTTTCCTTACTGCGGTAAAGCCAGAATCTCGGGGGGTAGTTTACCGCAAACTGGAGATGGTACAGAGTGCGGATAGGTGTTTGTTACAATTGCACCCCAACAAAGGGAAAATAGCCTTAGTTGCTACAACATTTCCTGGATGATTCAAAATGGTCAAAACGAAAAAGCCCCGCATTGCTGCGAGGCTTCGAAGAGTGGTCGGTGAAGAGGGATTCGAACCCCCGACCCTCTGGTCCCAAACCAGATGCGCTACCAAACTGCGCTATTCACCGAATATATGTTTTGTATCTTGAGATTCCCTTATTAGAGGGTGACCCTCTGGTCCTCTATTCTCAAGAGCCGGATGCGCCATCAAGATGCGCTATTCGCCGACAATATTGCTCAAGCTTATCGCTCGAGTCTTGAAAAGTGGTCGGTGAAGAGGGATTCGAACCCCCGACCCTCTGGTCCCAAACCAGATGCGCTACCAAACTGCGCTATTCACCGAACATATATTTTATATCTTGAGATTCCGTTGTTAGAGGGTGACCCTCTGGTCCGCTATTCTCAAGAGCCGGATGCGCCATCAAATTGCGCTATTTACCGACGATATTACTCAAGCGTGTTGCTCAAGATTTGAAAGAGTGGTCGGTGAAGAGGGATTCGAACCCCCGACCCTCTGGTCCCAAACCAGATGCGCTACCAAACTGCGCTATTCACCGACAATGCTGATTCGCTGTGCGTCTCAGAGGTTGGTTATATTACTCATCCACGCTTAAGACACAAGTGTTTTATCAGGATTTTTGCGTGGTACGAACCGTTCGCTCAAAGGATCACCAATCCAGAATAAATTGCGACAACACACACACTTGAATTGTCACGTGCCACTAACACGAGCTTCACTTGATCTGGATCATCGTTGATTCTTTCACCAATTGGCAACCTAGTCTTAACTTTCACAGACATAGGAAATACAAAAATGGAATTCTGGTTAGACCTACTTTTCGGCAACGCAATTGGCCTCTCCTCAATGATTGTCATTTTTGTTGCCTTGGGCATGATTAGCTTCATGGCAGGGTTCTTTGTCTACAAAGCGATGAAAGAGCCAGAAACACAATAATTCCCTTAAACCAGTTAAATGTAGACTTGGTTGCTTACGCCGAAGGCAGCAACGCACTTCGGCTTCTTTTTATTCATAACGCGAAGCAGCACTCGTTGCTTCGCGTTTTTATTGCTCAATGTTGGTCGACAAACACCAAACTAGCGATTTCATTCATCATAATAATCAGAGTATTAAATGCCACTAACACTTCCTACGAGACCTCCGAATTGTTTGCCGTTATACTCAAACCATGCTCCAACAACCCGTAACGACTATGAACGGCAACAACGAGTTCGACTTATTTCGGGAGATGATGGCAGATGTCGCGCCTATCAAGCACGATACGGTCGATAACTCCCAACAATCACATAAACCGACTGAAGCTCAGCTGGCACGTCAGCTTGCAGCTCAAAGCCTCTCTGAGGGTGATCCTGAGTATCTTTCCATTGATTACGCCAAGATGCTCAAGCCTGACGATATCGTGGCTTTCAAGCGCCCTGGTGTTCAGGATGGCGTATTTCGAAAACTCCGTCTGGGTAAATATGACATTCATGCCCGACTGGACCTGCACAAATACACCCTGAAAGATGCCAGAGATGAAATCCTGCGCTTTCTGAAACAATGCCAACGCATGGACATTCGCTCGGTGATCATTGTGCACGGAAAAGGCGAACGCTCTAACCCTCCCGCCATGATGAAAAGCTATGTCTGCCAGTGGCTGGAACAGATCACTGACGTGCAATGTTTCCACTCCGCCCAGCGTCATCAAGGTGGTACCGGCGCAGTCTATGTGATGATTAAAAAGAGTCAGGAAAAGAAACTGGAGACGCGGGAGCGACATCTTAACCGTCGGAGTTAATCTTCTATCTCATCAACGAAAACAGGAGCCGATGGCTCCTGTTTTTTGTCTCAACGATACCTATAGGGTGACAACGACCCGAACCGCAAGGCCTATCAACACGATGCCGCACAGGCGATCAATCAGCACGGCTTTTTGCTTCAGTTTTTCCAGCATACGTGGAGAAGAAAGCACCAATGTCACTATGGTGTACCAAAGGCCATCAATCACAAAAGGGGTCAGCACAATCACTGCACGGCTGAACGTATCAGTGCCAATCGCTACAAACTGACTGAACAATGCGAGAAAGAAAAGTGCTAGCTTCGGGTTAAGAACTGAAATCATGGCACCATCGCGCGCTGCTTCCCACAGAGTGGTTTTCTCGCCTTTTTCCAACTTGGCTGCCACACCACCTTTAGCACGCAGGGATTTAATACCTAGCCAAGCGAGATACGCGGCACCCGCATAGGCGATAGCAGTAAAAAGCGTTGGAGACTCTTTGAGGATAACAGCCAGACCAAGGAGGGTTAACAGGGCGTAGAAGCCAACACCTAATGCATGTGACCACGCAGCAACAATGCCATGTAAACGACCACCAGCCAGGCTGTGTCGCATCATCACCACGAGACTAGGCCCAGGGGAAACTGCCCCCAAAATACACACCAGTGCCAGACCCAGCCATACGGAAATTGTCACTTAGCGCCTCCTTTCACGCCCATCAGGCTATTTAAACGAATGATCTGTTCATTCGTCAGTTCAATCATACAGTTGAGGTATCCCTGCCCACTGCCAGAGCCGGAGGCATAACTTGCCTCTACCATTTTGCACTGGTTTTCGCGCCAGTACTGGAACCCTTCCATTGCGCTCGTGATCATAGGTAGCGCATCAGATGCCGATGATACTTCATCCAGCTTCGTAAAATGTGCTCTGAGCGCAGTTTCGGTTTTATTCAATGCATCCTGTGCCACCTTCCAGTGATTATCCAGGCAGGCAGTGACTTCAACGTTTGTCTCAGATGCTTTGTAGCATGCCATCAATGCAGAATGTTCTTTTCCAGCAAAGGCCGTCAGAGGTAAACCCAACATAATGAATACCCACCAACTCTTGCGCATGAACTACCCCTCCTTGCCGATCGCGGCAAATTTTCCTTGTGTCAGTGAGAGTAAATCTGAGGGAGAAAGTTCAATTTCAAGGCCGCGTTTGCCCGCGCTGACATAAATGGTTTCAAAGGCTTGAGCCGTATCATCCAAAAGCGTCGGTAAACACCTTTTTTGCCCAAGCGGGCTAATGCCACCGACCACATAACCTGTCGTCTTTTCTGCGATGGTTGGGTTCGCCATTTCGGCTTTCTTTGCGCCTGCCGCTTTCGCCGCTGCTTTTAAGTCCAACTGGCCGGAAACCGGCACAATCGCAACAGCCAGCTTTTTCGGGTCACCGTTCATTGCAAAAAGCAGGGTTTTAAAGACACGTGCCGGGTCTTGCCCCATCACACTTGCCGCTTCTAACCCGAAGTTGGTGTTGTTCGGATCATGATCGTAACTGTGAACATGAAAATGAATCCCCGATTTTTCCGCCAGTGTAATTGCCGGTGTCATATCCTTTCTCTCTGTGTTTGCTTAGACTGAAAACCTTGCTGAATTCAGGGCTACTATCCCGCTGATAATGACACAAAAAAAGGCACTGTCACCAGTGCCTTTTTATCTCTATCGCGAGTTTCCTCGCGAGGGAATAGTGTGATTACTTGTAAGTAATTTCGCCGTTTGGCACGTACTTGTTCACATCAATTGGCGAGTTTTTCTCCAGGTAATCCTTCAGTACTTCTGCATCCACAAAACCGGTGTTCACGTTGCCAGGATGGTCAGTCAGTTTCGGGTAACCATCACCGCCAGCTGCGTTGTAGCTAGGTACGGTAAAGCGGTAAGTTTTGTTTGCATCCAGCGGCTCACCGCCAATCACAACATCACTCACGCCATCAGGTGACACTGTCATTGAGATGCCGTAGAACTGCGCGTAAGCACCTGAGTCAACTGGCTTGGTTGCCACTTCCTTCAAATAATCAAGCACTTCTGCACCGCTCATGTCGGTGTAAGTCACCATGTTCGCAAATGGCTGAACGGTCAGCACATCTTTGTAGGTCACATCACCTTCTTCGATTGACGCACGCACACCACCGGAGTTCATTACCGAGAAATCAGCTTTCGCACGGTCTTTGTGCGCTGCTGCAATCAAACGACCCAGATTAGTTTGCTGGAAGCGAACCACGTTACGCTCACCTTGCAGATGACCATTGGTTTCTGCAATTTTCACGTTCAATTGTTCCTGACCTTTGTCCTGATAAGGTTTCAGGAAGTCATACAGCGCTTTGTCCTTAGGAATTTCGTTCTGGATGAAGACTCGTTTCTTCTCACCGTTAACCTTGATTTTCTTCTTCAGGTTCACTGGGATAAGGTCGTAAGACACCAGGTTCAGTTCACCGTTGCGGAATTCAAAGTCCGCTTTACCCACGTACTTGCCCCACTCATGCGCCTGAACAATCCAGGTGCCGTTTTGGTTGTCTGGCTTACACTCGTCGCCCGGCTTGAAAGACTTGTTGTACATGTTCGGGCCTTCCATACAAACAGGCTCTTGTGAGTGACCACCCACAATCATGTCCAGCGAGCCTTCATTCAGGTAGCGAGCCAGTGCCACATCACCGGGAGCATTGATACCACGCCGGCCATCTTCATAGTGGCCCATGTGCGTTGCAGCGATGATGACGTCAGGGTTCTCGGTTTCTTCCAGTTCAGCAATCAGCTTTTTCGCTTCTTCTTTCGGGTCACGGAAGTCCAACTCACCGATAAACTCTGGGTTGCCGATTTTCGCGGTGTCTTCTGTTGTCAGACCAATAACCGCAATACGCAAGCCGTTGCGCTCAAACATTTGGTAAGCCTGATATTTACGCTCGCCAGTAGCTTTGTCATAGATGTTTGCTGACAACATTGGGAAATCAGCCCACTCCATTTGCTGCTCAAGCACATCCAGCGGGTTATCGAATTCATGGTTACCCAAAGCCATCGCGTCATAACCGATCATGGTCATGCCTTTGAAGTCAGGTTCTGCATCTTGCAGATCAGACTCAGGAACACCGGTATTGATATCACCACCAGACAGAAGCAGCACTGCTGCACCTTGAGCTTCGGCTTCATCGCGTAAGTTGTCGATCAGCGTTTTACGCGCAGCCATGCCATACTCGCCGTGGCGGTTGTGCCAGAAGCGACCGTGGTTATCGTTAGTATGAAGAATGGTCACTTTATAAGTGGTATCTGGTTGCCAACCTGGTACAACTTCGGTTGTTTCAGTGGTGGTTGAACAGCCTGCCACTGAGGCAAGTAACGCAGTACTAATGGCTAGTTTTAAAGAGAGGCGTTCTTTCATTGTGATACCTATATTCGTTATTACTGCGAAGCGAAAGCCGCGCCGAATTGATGTCAGCGCAAACACAAAACCGCTTTTTTCACAGGGTAGTTTAAATAGTTCGTTTGGGTATCAAAGATAGGTGGAGGCAAAGTGACGCATGGATCACCGAATAACACCTCAACTGCAGACAAATCGACCACAATTGAGGTGTATAACGACTCAGAAACGTGTCTTAAGCTTTCTGCTTCGTAATATCGCGAATGCCGCCGATACGGCCAGTAAAAAGCAGTAATACGACTGACTCACAACACTCAATGGAGACAGCTCAAAAATAGAGCCAAGCAGCAACGCTTGCGCACCGTATGGCAAAACGCCCTGAACCACACAGGAAAAAATATCCAGTAAGCTAGCGCTGCGTTTTGGTTCAACATCATGCTGGGTAGCCAGCTCTTTTGCCACGCCACCCGCTACGATAATTGCAACGGTGTTGTTCGCGGTACAAAGGTTCGTCATGCTGACCAGCGCAGCAATACCCGCTTCACTTGCACGAGGAGAGCCTTTGTCAGTCTCTTTGTCCGCACGGGACAGGATCAGTTTGCTCAGTTTATCTGTTACAAACGCCAAGCCGCCCTGCTGACGCATCAGCTCGGCCAAACCACCAATCAGCAGCGATAGCAGAAAGATCTCCTGCATGTTGCCAAAGCCTTTGTAGATGTCCTGACTGAATGCCATCACGCTGTAATCTGCCGTCTGCGCCATACCAACAATACCCGCAAACAAGATACCGATGGTCAGAACAACAAACACATTCATGCCATAAACAGCCAACACAAGAATGGTCAGGTAAGGCAACACTGCCAGCCAATCGATTTCACCGGCAACCGGTGCTTGGGTCACTTCATTGGCAAAGAAGAAAATCACCAGCGCCACCAGAGCTGCAGGTACCGCAATTTTCACGTTCTCACGAAACTTGTCTTTCATGTGACAGCCCTGAGAGCGCGTCGCTGCGATTGTGGTATCTGAAATAATAGAAAGGTTGTCACCAAACATCGCACCGCTCAGCACTACACCTGCCATCAGAGCCGCATCGATACCTGTCGTATTAGCAATGCCTAAAGCCACAGGCGCGACCGCAGCGATGGTGCCCATTGAGGTACCCATTGCTGTTGCGATAAATGCAGAAATCAAAAACAGGCCCGGCAAAATAAAGCTGGAAGGAAGAATGGCCAGACCTAAATTGACGGTAGCATCCACACCGCCAGTTGCTTTTGCTACCGCAGAGAAAGCGCCAGCCAAAAGGTAAATCAGACACATCGCAGTAATATCGCGATGGGAGACGCCTTCAATAAATTGACCAATTGCGTTATTGAGCTTTTCTTTGCTCATCAGCACTGCCAGCATGATGGCTGGCAATACCGCAATCGGTGCCGGAAGTTGGTAAAAGGCGAATTCGATATTCTGGGTCGAAAAGTAAATGCCCGTACCTATAAACAGGCACAGGAAAAGCCCAAAGGGCAAAAGTGCTAACGCCGATGGCGCGATATTGATTTTCTTCTGTGTCATGTTGTGTTGCATATTTTTTGTGAAGTGAAACGCAGGGTAATCTTAAAGCGAAAGAGCGTCAACAAATAGACGTCTAAACGTCCAGGCTAATTTGTAACAGCTGAGATACCCTTTCCCTAGCCTTCACCGACAGCGCGATTATTCTAACCTTCTTAACCCTGTCATCACTGCTGAAGCAAGCTCACATTCTCTTAGCTTAAGACAGTAAAAAACTACGCATTTCCCCTAAAGCAACCTCTCGTCAGGCCGATACGGAATGTTGTGCGAAAAATAAAAAATCTCAGCACAACCCACCTCTATTTATCAAAGAGTTCGATGCAAGGAATGTAACATGACGCTGACTCTCAAGCAGAAGCTGATAGGCACCTGCCTCGTCGCCGTGGTGGCGATGGCAACTATCCTGTCTTTCTTGGCTGCTAACCAATTATCAACCCAAACTCATCAAGGCTTAGAAAACCGAGTAGAAAGCATGTCTCAAGTTGCTCGCGTAGGCTTTGCCAACTGGCTGGAAGCCCACGATGTAGCGATGCAAGGCTATGTGGAAACGCTGCCCCATAATGATGAAATTAATGCACTGGCGATGCTTCAGATTTCCGGTAACTTTTCGATGACTTTCTTCGCTCAGACCAACGGTTCACTGGCACTCGCAAACGGTGCCAGCGTTGATA
Organism: Grimontia kaedaensis; assembly: GCF_023746615.1. Classification (NCBI taxonomy): domain Bacteria; kingdom Pseudomonadati; phylum Pseudomonadota; class Gammaproteobacteria; order Vibrionales; family Vibrionaceae; genus Grimontia; species Grimontia kaedaensis. Next base: position 2,868,312 of record NZ_CP082275.1, read on the forward strand.
TCGATCCGCGACAGCGTCCTTGGTACATCGAAGCGATGCGTGAAAACAAAACAATCTTTACTGCCCCGTATCGCGACGCCCTGACCGGCGAAACCATGGTGACGCTGGCGACTCCTGTCTATCAAAACGGGAAACTCAAAGGCGTGCTAGGTGGCGATATCAGCCTCCAAAAGATTGTCGGCGACCTGTCTCAATTCAATTTTGGAAAAAATGCCTTCGGGATGCTGTTCGCAGCAGATGGCACCTTGATTGCTCATAACAATGCCTCACTGAACGGTAAACCGCTAACTCAGTATAACCCTGCACTGAACCAATCTGCCGTGCGCGAAGCTATGGTTGAGAGAAGCCTGCTCAATAGCCCTCTCAATGGTACGGAAAAGGCTTATTTCTTTACTGAGCTGCCGGAAGCCAATTGGATTATTGGTATTGAAGTGGATATGGACACGGAGCTTTCATCACATAACTCAGCAGTCATGACCCTGGTTCTGACAAGCTTTGCTGTCACACTCGCCGTACTGGCACTGTCAGCATGGCTGGTGAACGCACTTTTCCGCGACCTCATCCGTGTGTCAAAGGCCATGGAAGAGATTGCCAGCGGCGATGCAAACCTCACCCAGCGCCTGACACCACACAGCAACGATGAAGTCGGCCAACTGGCGCATAACTTCAACACCTTCGTTGCCAACATGCACACCATGGTGACGCACCTGAAGAGTGTCGGTGAATCGCTCTCTGAACAGGCAACCCACGCCGCCGAGCAAGCAAGTATCCGCAGCACCCGCATCCGCGGTCAGCAGGATGAGATCAATATGGTGGCAACGGCGATTAACCAAATGGCCGCGGCAACCCAAGAGATCGCAGGCAGCGCAGAAAACACCGCTGAGCTTTCCAAGCAAGCTGTAGGCTGCTCAGAGGAAGGCGCCACGCAGGTGAACCAAAGCCAGCAATCCATCGGTAACCTGTCTACGGAAGTGGAATCTGCCACCAGCGTGATAGCGGAGCTGGACTCCCACACTCAGAGCATCAACTCTATTCTTTCCACCATTCAGGATATTGCCGAGCAAACCAACCTGCTGGCGCTGAATGCGGCGATTGAAGCAGCACGTGCCGGTGAACAAGGCCGAGGCTTTGCCGTGGTTGCCGACGAAGTCCGCGTATTGAGCCAACGTACACACAACTCGACCCGCGAAATTCAGGCGACGATTGAAACGCTGCAAAACACTACTCAGTCAGCAGTGAAAATCATGGAAGACAGTCGTCATCTGGCGACGACCAGCGTGGAAGACGCTAACTTTGCGACCAACAGTTTATCGCAAATCACCACTTCGGTATCGACAATTAGCGACATGGCGACACAGATTGCTTCTGCTGCTGAAGAGCAATCTTTGGTGACCGCAGAAATCACACGCAACACGGAAGCGGTGCGCAATGCATCGGATGAGTTGGCTGACGAAGCCAATCATGCAACAGAACAGGCGACGGCGCTTTCGAGCCTGTCTCGTCAGCTCAATGACGAACTGGCCAGATTCAGGTTATAACGTTCGGACATCAAATCCCAGACACGAAAAAGCCGGAGCATGCGCCGGCTTTCTTTTATCTCTCTGACATTCAATCCTTAACGGATGTTCAGATCGTCGAAGCTTTTCACCAGATCGTCCAGTGCTTTCATTTGCTTCAGGAACGGCTCCAGTTTGTCCAAAGGCAGTGCTGACGGGCCATCACAACGTGCGTTGTCTGGATCCGGGTGCGCTTCAATGAACAGGCCCGCAATCTTGGTACCCAGACCAGCGCGCGCCAAATCAACGGTTTGCTCACGACGACCGCCAGATGCAGCGCCCAGAGGATCGCGGCATTGCAGTGAGTGAGTCACGTCAAAGATGATTGGGCTGCCATTGCTCGCCTTCTTCATCACGTCAAAGCCCAGCATGTCGACAACGAGGTTGTCATAACCCATGCATGAGCCACGCTCACAGAGGATGATGTTTTCGTTGCCACACTCAGCGAACTTATCAACGATGTTTCCTACCTGACCAGGGCTCATGAACTGAGGTTTTTTCACGTTGATCACTGCGCCGGTTTTCGCCATTGCTTCAACCAGATCGGTTTGGCGAGCAAGGAACGCAGGAAGCTGGATAACGTCAACCACTTCAGACACTGGCTGCGCCTGCGCTTCAGTATGAACGTCAGTGATAATTTTCACGCCAAAGGTGTCTTTCAGCTCATGGAAAATCTTCATGCCTTCTTCCAGACCTGGGCCACGGTAAGAATGCACAGAAGAGCGGTTTGCTTTGTCAAAAGACGCCTTAAACACGTATGGAATGCCCAGCTTCTGGGTCACTTCTACATAGTGCTCACAGATCTGCATCGCCAGATCGCGAGATTCCAACACATTCATCCCGGCAAAAAGAACAAATGGCTTGTCGTTAGCAACTTGAATATCGCCAATCTGAACCGTTTTTTGTGTTGTCATGGTGACTTCCTGATTAGTGGAAAATAGGAGCTTCTGCAGTCAACACTTTGACCTGCAGTTTCAGGAGCTCAGCCGCCGGATCATCCGGGCACTGAGCGATAAAGTATTCATAGTCTTCCGCGGCGACCCAGTCGCATTTCAATTGCTGGAAAATATAACCACGGTCGCGGATTTCATAAGGATCATCCGGACTAAATGTCAGCGCAAGTTCACTGCAGCGAAGTGCCATCGCGTAGTTTTCTTCACGAAGCAGTGCACTTTTGATCACCGCCAGCCAGCGGCCAATCAAAGTCGGGTTGTCCGAGACCTCAAGATGTTCTTCTTCAAGCTGAGCCGTTGGGCCTTCTTTGCCCACTAGCCAGCCGCGTAATACACGTTCAGACAGAAACTCGCCATCAAACGGGTTGATGTATTGCGGCTCGCGGTGTAACCAATCTACTTTCAAAACAAGTTGGGTCGGAAAGCCGACTGGCTCAACCGGTAAATCGAGGCGATCTGCGAAAAACACGAAGATTGCGCCCAGACTCACTGGAATGCCTTTGCGACGCTCCAGCACTTTATCTAAAAAAGCATTTTCAGACGAAAAGTACTGTTCGAAATCGCCTTTGAAGCCCCATTCTTTGTAGAACAGACGCAGCAGACCTTCCAGCCTCAATTCATCGTTAGCTTCTCCAGCCAACAGATGTTCAGCGTCCTTTGCCAGCCGTTCGAGCTCTGCCCGAACCCAATGCATGGATGTCGCCGGATCAATAGCAGCATTCAGTGCAAGCGCACCTTCTACCAAAGTAAGCTCGTCTAATTCCTGGTCAGTAAAACCGATCATTTTTACCCCAACAGCTGTGGTGTTTTGGTGATAGCCAAATTAGCGGCGGCAAATACCCAACCTAAAGCACCAAAGAAAGCAAAGAGTCGGAACATGGTTCCCTGACTGTATTTCATGGCAACAAAAGCAAGAGCGATGTATGCCAGAACACACGTCAGCTTTTCAGTCATCCACATCCCTTGAGGCGTGAATGGATAGAAACCGGTGACAAAAATCAGTGCCACACCGGTTCCCAGCAAAATGGTATCAATCACGTGAGGGACGACCTTCACCCATTTTTTCTCAAGCATTTTGCTGTCCATCATGCGCCATGCAAAACGGATGATAAACAGGATCACGCTCAGGGCGATAAACATCAGGTGAGTATGCTTCAATGCAACGTACATAATTCCGTAGGTCTCTCTTTTTGATTTATTGTTTTGGGTTTTAGCGAATAAAACGCCCTAAGGTAACACGATCCAGCCCAGCATAATCGTGCTGCGTCTCAACATCACTGAATCCTGCTTCAGAAAAAATCGTGCGAACCGCTTCGCCCTGATCGTAGCCATGCTCGATAAGCAGCCAGCCATTATCTGTCAGATACTCAGGGCTCTGCTGACAGATAACACGGATATCCGCTAAACCGTGGTCATCCGCAATCAATGCAGACTTCGGTTCAAAGCGAACGTCACCTTGTGAAAGGTGCGGGTCTTCCGGGTCAATATACGGAGGGTTGCTGACAATCATGGCAAAGCGATGCTCAGGTATATTGCCAAACCAGCTGCTTTGCATAAATTGGGCATTGGTGATGCCGTTTTCAACCTTGTTGCGCTCAGCCAGTGCAACCGCCTCATCACGAAGGTCAACACCGGTCACGGCCATGTCTTTGCGCTCACTGGCAATCGCCAACGCAATCGCGCCCGTACCTGTGCCCAAATCCAACACAGAGCCTTCACCTTGTGGCAAGCGCTCCAATGCCAGCTCTACCAAGCTTTCGGTATCCGGTCTTGGGATCAGAGTGCTGGGCTCCACGCTCAGACGTAGCGACCAGAAATCACGGTAGCCAATGATGTAAGCAACAGGCTCGCCGACTTTGCGACGCTCGAGCAGTGCGTTAAAAACAGTTTCCTCTTCGTCGCTCAGCGCTTTGTCTGACCAGGTGTAGAGATAACTGCTTGGCTTACCGAGGACATGACAGAGCAGCACAGAGGCATCAATACGCGGAGAAGGGCTTTGATGCTCTGCTAACAAAAGCGCTGCATCACGCAGCGCATTTTCAATGCTGATTGGCATTAGTGTTGCTCAGCCAGCGCCGCCAGTTGGTCTGCCTGGAACTCTTGGATGATTGGCTGGATCAGTGAATCCAGATCGCCTTCCATCACTTCGTCCAAACGGTAAACCGTCAGGTTGATACGGTGGTCAGACACTCGGCCTTGCGGGTAGTTGTAGGTACGGATACGGTCTGAACGGTCACCGGAACCCAGCAAGTTACGGCGGGTGCTCGCCTGTTCAGCTGCACGTTTTTCTTCTTCTGCTTTGATCAAACGTGCCGCCAAAACAGCCATCGCTTTGGCTTTGTTCTTGTGCTGTGAACGCTCGTCCTGACATTCCACCACGGTGCCCGTTGGCAAGTGGGTAATACGGATTGCCGAGTCAGTGGTGTTAACGTGCTGACCACCCGCTCCTGATGAACGGAAGGTATCGATTTTCAGATCAGCCGGATTAATTTCCGGGATTTCTGCTTCTGGAATTTCCGGCAAGATAGCAACAGTACACGCTGAGGTGTGAACACGGCCTTGAGATTCAGTAGCAGGAACACGCTGAACGCGGTGACCGCCTGACTCAAACTTCATCACACCGTAAGCACCTTCACCGCTGACTTTGGCAATCATTTCTTTGTAACCGCCATGCTCACCGTGGTTGGCGTTAACCACTTCAACACGCCAGCCTTTCTTCTCAGCAAAGCGGCTGTAGCTGCGGAACAAGTCACCGGCAAAAATTGCTGCTTCATCACCGCCCGCACCCGCGCGGATCTCAAGGAAGCAGTTACGCTCATCGTTAGGATCTTTTGGCAGCAACAGTACCTGAAGCTCATCGCTTAGGCGTTCAATTTCCGCCTTTGCTGCTTTTACTTCTTCCTGCGCCATTTCGCGCATTTCAGGATCGTCTTCGTTCGCCATTTCCCGCGCCGCTTCCAGATCTTCTTCCGCTTGTTTGTAGGAAGTGAAGCATTTGGTCACTTCTTCAAGCTGGCTGTACTCTTTCGACAGTGAACGGAAACGGTCCTGATCGGAGATAACTCCCGGATCGCCAAGCAAATGTTGCACTTCTTCATAGCGCTCACTGAGTGCTTCCAGTTTCGCGATGATCGATGATTTCATAGTGGGTCTTTAAACTATTTCAGGGGATCCAGACCTAAGCTCTGACGTAGCGTTTCCAGTGTACGCTCGTCGCCATTTCTGGCAGCTTCCTGCATGGCCTGAGTAGGGGCATGGATCAGTTTATTGGTTAATTTATTGCTCAGCTCGGCGACCACTTTCTGTGGGTCGGCGCCACTGGCGAGGGCTTGTAAGCTCTTGCTAAGCAATTCATCTTTCAGTGCTTCCGAATGAGCACGGTATTGTTTGATGCTGTCCACCGCTCCGCGGGAACGCATCCATGTCATAAAGCCTTCGCTTTCTTCATCAACAATCGCTTCAGCCTGAATCGCGGCCGCTTTTCGCTGCTCACGGTTGCGCTCAACAATAGAATGTAAATCGTCGACGGTGTAGAGGTAAGCATCGTTCAGCTCACCGACTTCTTCTTCAATATCACGCGGCACGGCAATATCAATAAACAGCATTGGCTGATGACGACGCGCTTTGATAGCTTTTTCCACCATGCCTTTACCGATGATTGGCAATGGCGCAGCAGTTGAGCTGATCACGATATCCGCTTTGTGCATGTGCTCTGGAATCTCTTCCAGAGAAATAATCTCCGCACCAAACGCCTCAGCGAACGGTTTGGCACGCTCGCGGGTGCGGTTGGCAACAATAATGTTTTTACAGTCGTGCTCGAAAAGATGCTTGGCAACCAATTCGATGGTTTCACCTGCTCCCACCAGCAATGCGGTAGAGGTTTCGAGTGACTCGAAAATCTGACGCGCCAGCGAACAGGCAGCAAAAGCCACTGATACCGCATTTCCGCCGATATCTGTTTCCGTGCGAACGCGCTTAGCCACGGTAAAGGTTTTGTGGAACAAACGCTCCAGCGAGCCGGTTACTGAATTTTGCTCAACAGATTCGGCGTAAGCCTGTTTAACCTGCCCCAAGATCTGAGGCTCACCCAATACCAGCGAATCAAGGCCACTCGCCACTCGCATTAAATGCTGCGCCGCCGCTTGGTCATGGTGGGTATAAAGACAGGGAAGCAAAGCTTCGCTGTCGAGTTGATGGAAGTCCTGAAGCCAGTCCACGACAACACCAGGGCTTGGCTGGTCAACTTCACAGTAGATTTCAGTGCGGTTGCAGGTAGACACAATCACCCCACTCTGCACTACCTGCTTTTCTTTCAGCTGGTGCAATGCATCGCGAAGTTGTTGCGGAGAAAAAGCGACTTTCTCACGCAGGTCGACCGCAGCGGTCTTGTGATTGATTCCGAGAACTAACAAGCTCATTAAGCAGGTTTACCGACAGCACCAGATGAAATCCGAGCCGTGGATTTTACTTTATGGGCCCGTCGAATAAAAGATAACATTAGTTCCCTCTTCTCGCTAACAAGCAGAAGTGTGACTTTTCCGCTTTCGTAACAACATATTCGTCCATTTTTTCAACAAGTAACAAATTGCATTATGTGGCTTTGTCCAAGTGGTGTGATATCTACATCGTATTGGAGAGATTTTTACCTCTGCCGCAGATATACCCAAACAACCTGAAGATGCAGGATTCAGCGAGATTGACTGGCGTTGTGATCGCGGCGTTCCTTTGCCGGTGTAGTCACCTCCATCAAAAAGGAACAACAAAGAGCACGGCGTCAGTCAACTCGCCCAAAGGGAGGCCCTCAATGCGCCCACTTCTTCGTTAAATTCCACGGAAATAGAACCACTATTCCTCGTAGAATTTACCTCGAATTGAACGCATTGATGATCTCTGAATGCGAGCATCTTCAGGTTGTTTGGGTATATAATCAGACCACTTCTTTCTCAACAGAGAAAACCGAAAACGGAGTTTGCCTATGTTCAGACGTCATCGCGTCTTGGTTGTATTTTTCCTCGCCCTATTGGGATTGACCGGATGTTCTACCCAACCTATTCCACAAACCGAGTGGCAAACTCATCAAAAAGCATTGGCAGAAATTACTGACTTCACGGCGAAAGGCAAAGTAGCGCTGATTAGTCCAGAACAGCGCGTTTCTGCCAATTTTGTTTGGGAGCAAAAAGATGACGAACTTTCACTCCGCCTGACCAACTTCCTCGGTACTACCCTGTTTAAACTGGATGCCACCCCCGATATTGCGGTTTTGGTCGATGGCGACGGTGAACGTTATGTCGGTAGAAACGCCGCAAGTCTTTTACAGCAACTGACAGGCATTGCCCTGCCCGTTGACGAGATGATGCAGTGGGTCAAAGGGCTGCCTGCAGAACAAAACGAGTATACGCTTGGCGCAGATAACCGTTTGGCATTCCTGAGTGAAGACAAAGCCGATACCAATCAGGCTGGCTGGCAGTTGGAATACACGGGCTACGATGCTGATACCAACAACCTACTGCCATCAAAAATCAAAATGAATCAGCACCAGCAAAAAGTGAATCTGGTGATTTCTGAATGGGTTTTACCTCAATGACACAAACCACTTCTGTTTGGCCAGCGCCGGCCAAACTAAACCTTTTCCTGTATATCACGGGTCAGCGCGATAATGGCTATCACGATCTGCAAACCCTTTTTCAGTTTCTAGATTACGGCGACACGCTTTCCATTACCCTCAATGACAGTGGCGAAGTCACCCTGTCACCGGAAATTGAAGGCGTCCCGGTTGAAGAAAATCTGATCTACCGCGCAGCGATGGCAATCAAAGAAAAAACCGGATGTACCTTGGGCGCGCACATTCACGTCGAAAAAGTGTTGCCAATGGGCGGTGGTTTAGGTGGTGGTTCCTCCAATGCTGCCACCACATTAGTCGCCCTCAATCACCTCTGGGAAACCGAGCTTTCTGTAAATGAATTGGCCGATATGGGGCTCGCACTGGGCGCGGACGTTCCTGTATTTGTGCGCGGTACCACAGCCTTTGCAGAAGGGGTTGGAGAATTGCTCCAACCTGCCGAAGCAGAAGAGAAGTGGTACCTGGTAGCCAAGCCTGAGGTGAGCATTGCCACCGCAAAAATTTTTGGTCACCCCTCACTGACTCGCAATACACCAAAGCGCACACTAAATGCGCTGTTGGCGGCAAATTACGAAAACGATTGCGAAAAGATAGTCAGAGAGTTGTTTCCAGAGGTTGATAAGGCTATTTCGTGGCTGCTAGAATACGCGCCGTCGAGACTGACCGGGACCGGCGCCTGCGTTTTCGCAGAATTCGAAAACGAAGAGGACGCGCGAGCCACCTTAAACAAATTGCCCGACTGGCTCACTGGCTTTGTCGCACGTAGTGTGAATACCTCACCACTGCTATCGACACTGAAAGTACAATGAGACAGACAACACTCAATGGATGCAACCCCGAGGTTTTCCACCGTGCCTGATATGAAGCTGTTTGCTGGTAATGCAACGCCTGTACTCGCCCAACGCATTGCGAATCGCCTATATATGTCACTAGGTGACGCTACTGTTAGTCGTTTTTCTGACGGTGAAGTGTGTGTACAAATCAATGAAAACGTACGGGGTAGCGACGTATTCGTTATCCAGTCGACTTGTGCGCCTACCAATGACAACCTGATGGAATTGGTTGTGATGATCGACGCACTGCGTCGCGCATCAGCTGGCCGAATCACTGCAGTTATCCCTTACTTCGGCTACGCTCGCCAAGACCGCCGTGTGCGTTCTGCGCGTGTGCCAATCACTGCAAAAGTTATCGCAGACTTCCTGTCTAACGTAGGTGTTGACCGCGTTCTGACTGTTGACCTGCACGCAGAGCAAATCCAAGGCTTCTTCGACGTACCAGTAGACAACATCTTCGGTACGCCGGTACTTCTGGAAGACATGCTGGCGAAGAAACTGGAAGATCCAGTCGTTGTTTCTCCAGACATCGGTGGCGTTGTACGTGCACGTGCAACTGCAAAACTGCTGGATGACACTGACATCGCGATCATCGACAAACGTCGCCCACGTGCGAACGTTTCTCAGGTTATGCACCTCATCGGTGACGTTGAAGGCCGTGACTGCATCATCGTTGACGACATGATCGACACCGGTGGTACTCTGTGTAAAGCAGCAGAAGCACTGAAAAACCGTGGCGCGAAGCGTGTCTTCGCTTACGCAACTCACGCAGTGTTCTCTGGCAACGCGCCTCAAAACATCAAAGAATCTGTGATTGACGAAGTGATCGTCACTGACTCAATCCCTCTGAGCGCAGAAATGCAAGCGACCGGTAAAGTTTCACAGCTGACTCTGTCAGGCATGTTGGCTGAAGCAATCCGCCGCATCAGCAATGAAGAATCTATCTCTGCAATGTTCGATTCTTAATCGCTCTCTTTTGCAGATGAAACGCCTCGCTTTCGCGGGGCGTTTTTGTATCAAAATATAATACTTGGAGAAGGCTCGAAGAATATAGATAACTAGAAACGACACCTTGTCAGCCTTGTATAAAATCCCATTGAAGTTTACATATGGAGATGTCAAACAATGATATACACAAGGAATGCGTTGGTTGCCCTACTTCCCATTTTTCTCGCTGCCTGTGGTGGCGGCGGCGGCGGAGATAACAATACCAATACTGGTACAGATATTGTCTCTCTGGCCCCTACCAGTAGCAGCACATATGCAACCTCTGGATATAACACCAAAGAACTCGAATTTAACTCCACCATTATCGTAGATAGCGAGACCGGTATTGTTGTTGGCGGCTCTAAAGTCTCAAGTTACTTCAATACAAGAAACTACATGGGTCTGAATGTCGACCAAGGCGATGAGGTGACCATCAAAGCAAGCGGTGAAAACATTAACTTGATGGAAAGTTGGGACAGTTACGACGGCTACCACTATCAATACATGCTACCCAACGATGCCAGCAGTTATGAATTTAGATTTACACGGGAAGGAACACTGGTTGCAGAAGCAACGTTAGGTTCTTTACCACATGAGATTGATGCAACTCCAACCGTCAATGGCGAAGATATTTTTATCGCTTTTTCTCGCTTGAGCGATCATAAGTATTTCAATCTAGGTGAATCTCTAGAATGTCGAGAATTCGGCAATGGCCAATATTCTGTACTTGATAACCCGGGTAAAGAAGAGGCCCTGACAGATGACTATCAAGGTTCAGTAACGGCACTGTTCAACGAAGACTTGGCAACACTGCAAACAAACTACGAGACCTGCAAGGTCGAGGTTACCCTTGCTGCTACCCCGAAAACCTTGAATCTGACAAAATCACATCGCAATATTTTCATCGAGGCTGCCAGTATCTTGTTTGTTGACGTCACACTGTTTTAATGTCTCATACCTACTGTTAACCGAGCCAACTGTGTTTTGCCGATTAGTTCGACTCCCCTTGAAACCTCATCTTCGTTTGAGTAGATAACCCTCTTGGTGATAGGATAAGCCGCTTTTGGCATCGGCGGTTTACCCTTGTGCATAAAACTGTCTACACAGAATAATGAGAATCTCACCGTGAGCGATAAAATTCGTCTTTTAGTGGGTCTGGCAAATCCAGGGCCGGAATATGCAAAAACCCGTCATAATGCGGGTGCCTGGGTGGTTGAAGAATTAGCGCGCATTCATAACGTGTCGCTGAAAGAAGACAAAAAATACTTCGGTTTGACTGCCAGAATCAGTGTGGGTGGCGAAGACCTGCGTCTACTCGTCCCAACCACATTTATGAATCTGTCAGGCAAGTCGGTCGCTGCACTGGCGAAATTCTTCCAAATTAAACCAGAAGAGATCATGGTGGCTCATGACGAGCTGGATTTGCCACCAGGTGTTGCCAAATTTAAGAAAGGTGGCGGTCACGGTGGCCATAATGGTCTTCGCGACATCATCAGCAAAATGGGCAACAACAAAGAATTCTATCGTCTTCGTATCGGGATCGGGCATCCTGGGCATAAAGACAAAGTGGCAGGTTTTGTGCTGACTAAAGCACCTGCCAACGAACAAAGCAAAATCGAGCAAGCCGTTGACGAAGCCGTTCGCTGCATCGACATTTTGCTGAAAGAAGATCTGGCCAAGGCGCAAAATCGCCTGCATACATTTAAGGCTCAGTAAGCGTCAGCTGACTGAGCTTTCACTGTTTATACAACGAAAGGTTACCATCTCATGGGTTTTAAATGCGGTATCGTTGGTCTGCCAAATGTCGGTAAATCAACTCTGTTCAACGCTCTGACCAAAGCAGGTATTGAAGCGGCTAACTTCCCGTTCTGTACCATCGAACCAAACACTGGCGTGGTACCAGTGCCAGATCTGCGCTTGGACGCACTGGCTAAAATCGTAAACCCACAACGTATCCTGCCAACCACCATGGAATTCGTAGACATCGCAGGTCTGGTTGCAGGTGCTTCTAAAGGTGAAGGTCTGGGTAACAAGTTCCTGGCTAACATCCGTGAAACCGACGCGATTGGCCACGTTGTTCGTTGTTTTGAAAATGACAACATCATCCACGTTGCGGGTAAAGTGAACCCAGCTGACGATATCGATGTTATCAACACCGAACTGGCACTGTCTGACATGGAAGCGTGTGAACGCGCTATCCAGCGCCAAGCGAAGAAAGCGAAAGGCGGTGACCGCGATGCGAAATTCGAAATCGCGGTACTGGAAAAGCTACTTCCAGTGTTGGAAGAAGGCAAAATGCTGCGCTCAGTTGAGCTGACCAAAGAAGAACACGCAGCGGTTGACTACCTGAACTTCCTGACCATGAAGCCAACTATGTACATCGCAAACGTGAATGATGATGGTTTCGAAAACAACCCTTACCTGGACATCGTTCGTGAGATCGCTGAAGCAGAAGGTGCAACCGTTGTTGCAGTTTGTGCAGAAATCGAAGGCGAACTGTCTGAGCTGGACGCTGACGAAGCGGCTGTGTTCCTGGAAGAAATGGGTCTTGAAGAACCTGGTCTGAACCGCGTGATCCGCGCAGGTTACGATCTACTGACGCTACAAACCTACTTCACCGCTGGCGTGAAAGAAGTACGCGCTTGGACTATTCCTGTCGGTGCAACTGCGCCACAAGCTGCGGGTAAGATCCACACTGACTTCGAAAAAGGCTTTATCCGTGCAGAAATCATCGGTTACGACGATTACATCGAAAACAACGGTGAAGCTGGCGCGAAAGTAGCGGGTAAATGGCGCTTGGAAGGTAAAGATTACATCGTTAAAGACGGCGATGTTATCCACTTCCGCTTTAACGTGTAATTAGAAACACAATCTCCTATTGAAAAAGCTGGCTTCTGCCAGCTTTTTTATTTTCCGAAGTTAAGGACTTGCAACGCTTTCAAGCTTGAGTTGTTAGAATTTCAACCTTCCTGCTCACTTTCACACCGAACTCACCAAATGGGTAAAAAAAGCCAAGAAAAAAGGTTGACGTTGTCAGCCCTTCTTCGCATAATGCGCCCCGCACTCAGGGGGAGACCCCAGAAAGTAAAGATGGCTACGTAGCTCAGTTGGTTAGAGCACATCACTCATAATGATGGGGTCACAGGTTCGAATCCCGTCGTAGCCACCACCTTCTTTTCAGTGCAAATATGCGATGGTGGCGGAATTGGTAGACGCGCTAGCTTCAGGTGTTAGTGTCCTTACGGACGTGAGAGTTCAAGTCTCTCCCTTCGCACCAAATCTTTGCTAAGGCAGAGTAACTGTTGGGGTATCGCCAAGCGGTAAGGCAGCGGCTTTTGATGCCGCCATTCCCTGGTTCGAATCCAGGTACCCCAGCCATATTTCAGGTTGGCTACGTAGCTCAGTTGGTTAGAGCACATCACTCATAATGATGGGGTCACAGGTTCGAATCCCGTCGTAGCCACCACTAATATTGAAGGTCTTGAGACTTTCAGCCAGATAAGAGAAACTACCGATTCTCAGAAAGCGAAGGCTTTCAGTCTGGGAAAACAAAATTTGCGATGGTGGCGGAATTGGTAGACGCGCTAGCTTCAGGTGTTAGTGTCCTTACGGACGTGAGAGTTCAAGTCTCTCCCTTCGCACCAAATACCTTGCTCGAAAGAGAGTCAGACAAGGCTAAAAACTGACAACAATTCGGATTGCGATGGTGGCGGAATTGGTAGACGCGCTAGCTTCAGGTGTTAGTGTCCTTACGGACGTGAGAGTTCAAGTCTCTCCCTTCGCACCAAACCTTTGCTGAAAAGCATAAAAACAATTGGGGTATCGCCAAGCGGTAAGGCAGCGGCTTTTGATGCCGCCATTCCCTGGTTCGAATCCAGGTACCCCAGCCATATTTAAAAGCTCGCTTCTAGCGGGCTTTTCTCGTTTTTAAACCTTAAGAATTTCTCCCCAAACCTTACGTGGTTGAAAGCCGCTGCAATCCCTGTACGCTTGAAGTATTCGGAACAAGGAATTAGCAGTCATGGCGTCGTTCGAAAATCCTATCAAGCATCAAGTCTATCTTTCATTACCGGAAGACATGTATTCCCCCCTCGCGCCACGCCGCGTGGAGTCGCCTTCTCTTTTAGCCCTTAACAAAGCGTTACTTGATGAATATGGCTTGTCGAGCAACTGGTTTGAGGATGCCAAAGGCATTCACTTTCTTGCAGGCAATGGCGACTATGACGATGAAAGCCCTGTTACGATGGCTTATGCGGGTCACCAATTTGGGCACTACTCGCCACTGCTTGGGGACGGCCGCGCGCATATGCTCGGGCAACTTCAAAACGCAGAAGGCGAATACGTTGATGTACAACTGAAAGGTTCCGGCAGAACCCCTTACTCGCGAGGTGGAGATGGAAGAGCAACAGTTGGCGCTGTAGTACGCGAATACCTCATCAGCGAAGCCATGGCAGGGCTTGGTATACCAACCACCCGCACCCTTGCCATTCTGGGTACTGGCGAATCCGTGATGCGCGATTACCAAATGGTGCCGGGCGGTATTCAGGTTCGCACAGGTACCAGTCACATTCGCGTAGGCTCTTTTCAATATGCTTATGCCACGATGGGTAAAGATGGCGTCCAAGCGCTTGCCGATCACCTTATCGAACATCACTTCGCGGAAGTGGCCAGTCGTGAAGATAAATACCCAGCCTTACTTGAAGCCGTTGCCGTTCGGCAAGCACAGCTGATTTCTCAATGGATGCTGGTTGGTTTTATCCATGGCGTCATGAACACCGACAATATGTCTTTGGTTGGCGAAACCATCGACTTTGGTCCTTGTGCCTTTATGGATGAATTCAAAGCCAAGAAAGTATTCAGCTCAATTGATCGCGATGGCCGATACGCTTGGGATCAGCAAGCCAATATCGGCTACTGGAACCTGTCACGCTTTGCCGAAACTTTATTGCCGCTGTTTGCTGACGACTCGGATGAGGCGGTGAAGATTGCGGAAGACAAACTTCAGACCTATATCGTCACCTTCCAGGAGCTGTTCCAAAAAGGATTAATGGCTAAGCTCGCGATCACCGCCAATTCAAAAGAGGCTGATGCCTTTGTTAATCAAGCACTGCCAACGCTGGAATCCGAGCGCATAGACTTCACACTGTTCTTTGATGCGCTGACACGTGTTGCCAATGGAGAGGAAGAAACTGAACTGCTTTCCCTGTTCGATAATCAGGAAAAAGGTCAGGTTTGGATAAGTGAATGGAATTCACTTAAAGATGATAGTGAATCAGCACTAAAGGCAATGCGAGAAGCCAACCCTGCATTAATTGCCCGAAACCATCAGGTGGAAAAAGCGATTGAAGGTGCAATGGAAAGGAACGACTTTGCGCTATTCCACCGATTGTCAGAAGCACTGAAAACACCCTACACCGTCAGCGAAGAAAACCGTGATTTACAAACGCCACCAGCACCGGAAGAACGTGTACTAAGGACTTTCTGCGGCACATAGTCTTAGCTCAACAAGTAGATTTAGCGACATGACTGACGCTGGACGCTAGACGCTAGATAAATGGCGATAGACAAGACAGTTTATCGCCATTCAGGTAATTCAAAGGCCCATAGCGTACTTGAGAACCTGTTGCTTAACCGGCCCACTGTTTTCTGCCAGCTTCAAACCCACATTGCGAAGTAGTTTAAGCGGCGCTATTTCGTTGCTGAACCCACCATAGAACACATCCATACCGGTTTGCATGATGAGGTTATCCGGTTTACGTTTGCGCTCGTAACCTGCCAATACGTCTTCATTCAGCCACTCTACACCTGCATCGGCGACTACATCCAGTAAAGCATCCACGTCTTTAAAGCCGAGGTTTACACCCTGCCCTGCGAGCGGATTGATAGTGTGGGCAGCGTCTCCCAATATCACCACATTCTTGTTGAAGTAGCGCTGGGCATGCCGACGCGTTAATGGAAAAGCGCCTTGTTGGATGACTTCAATATCACCCAGCTCTTGCGGGAAGTGCGCAAGGATCTCTTCCCTTAACGCCTCTGGAGACATGGTACACAAAGCTTTTATTCGTGATGGATTGTCATACCACACCAGTGAGCCTTGATGCCCGGGCAGCGGCAGGAAAGACCTTGGACCATCCGGGGTGAACCATTGCCAGGTAATATCTTGCTGTGGCAGCTCAGTTTTAACATTCACCAACATACAATGCTGACGGTAATCCCATGCAGTTACACCAATTTTGGCGTAATCACGTACACGGGAATTCGCCCCATCCGCACCGACCAGCCAACGGCCATGAAGCAAAGTGCCGTCTTCCAATTCAACGACGTGCCCTTCGGAGTCGGCAAGCATAGCGACAATATTGCCCGGGCAAAGTACTTCCAGATTCTCTTGCGCCAAGCAAGCATTCCAAAGCGCGAGTTGCAGGATACGGTTTTCCACAATGAAACCGAGCTCTGCTAAATCCATGCTATCTGCACTGAAGCGGATACGGCACTCAGGATGCTCCCAGGTTTCCAGACGTCGATAGGGGCAAAGACGCATGTCCAGCACGTCATCCCAAACTTTTAGGGATTTGAGCAAAGAGACAGAGGCAGGAGAAATCGCAGACACACGGAGATCCATCGGCTGCTCAGGAGAAAAGGCTTTTGGCTCGCTTCGCTCAACCATGGCCACACGTTTACCCTGCTTAGCAAGGCCCAATGCCGTGGCAGCACCGACCATGCCACCGCCAACGACGATAATATCGAATTGTTTCATAACACAATCTCTAAAATTCCTGCGCCCATTCTAGCGCCACCTCACTTAAATGCGACTCCTGCAGGCGCCGCTCATCCCTAAATCCACTAAAAAATTTGGGGAGAACGTGATCTGGTCACAGATTGACTAAAGCAGTACAATACGCGGCTTATCAACGGTTGGGGCTATTTTTCGTTGCCTCAAGCCGAACAAAGAACCATGATTTTCGGTTGGGATTTCCGCGGCGAACAGCCAGCGATGATTAAGTGATTCCCAGCCGGAACACGTAAAACATCAACATGAGCAATGAGTTACATGGCTAAGAAACTGCTGATCAAAACCTGGGGCTGCCAGATGAACGAATACGATTCATCAAAAATGGCGGATCTGCTCAATGCGGCCGGTGGCTACGAGCTGACCGAGGAGCCGGAAGAGGCAGATGTACTGCTTCTGAATACCTGTTCTATCCGTGAAAAGGCTCAGGAAAAAGTGTTCCACCAGCTGGGTCGCTGGAAAAACCTGAAAGATCAGAAGCCAGGTCTGGTGATCGGCGTAGGCGGCTGTGTAGCTACTCAGGAAGGTGATCACATTCGTGAACGCGCACCTTATGTTGACGTTATTTTTGGTCCGCAAACCCTGCACCGTCTACCTGAGATGATCAAAAAATCTCAGCAGGACGAAGCACCGGTCATGGATATCTCTTTCCCTGAGATTGAGAAATTCGACCGCTTGCCAGAGCCGCGTGCAGAAGGCCCAACGGCATTCGTTTCAATCATGGAAGGCTGCTCTAAGTACTGTACCTTCTGCGTGGTGCCTTACACCCGTGGTGAAGAAGTCAGCCGTCCACTGGACGACGTGCTTTACGAAATCGCACAGCTTGCTGAGCAAGGTGTTCGTGAAGTAAACCTGCTGGGTCAGAACGTTAACGCTTACCGTGGTGAAATGCACGATGGCGAAATCTGCTCATTTGCAGAACTGCTGCGTTATGTGGCGGCGATCGACGGTATCGACCGTATTCGCTACACCACCAGCCACCCAATTGAATTTACTGACGACATCATCGAAGTGTACGAAGACACCCCAGAAGTAGTGAGCTTCCTGCACCTGCCAGTTCAGAGCGGTTCAGACCGTATTCTGACCATGATGAAACGTCCGCATACAGCAATCGAGTACAAGTCGAAGATCCGTAAACTGCGTGCAGCGCGTCCAGGCATCGCAATCAGCTCTGACTTCATCGTAGGTTTCCCAGGTGAAACTGACGCTGATTTCGAAGCGACCATGAAGCTTATCCGTGACGTGAACTTCGACATGAGCTTTAGCTTTGTTTACTCACCTCGTCCAGGCACGCCTGCTGCAGACATGCCTGACGACACGCCAGAGCAAACCAAGAAAGAACGTCTGTATGAACTGCAACAGCAGATCAACGCACAGGCGATGATCTACTCTCGCCAGATGCTGGATTCTGAGCAGCGTATTCTGGTTGAAGGTCCATCGAAGAAGAATCTGATGGAGCTACGTGGCCGTACTGAAAACAACCGCGTGGTTAACTTCGAAGGTTCTGTCGATTTGATCGGTCAGTTCGTTGATGTAAAAATCACCGAAGTACTGCCAAACTCACTGCGCGGTGAGCTGGTTCGTACTGAAAAGGACATGAATCTGCGTATGGCGGTTTCGCCTGCAGAGATGATGGCAAAAACACGCAAAGAAGATGATCTTGGCGTAGGCGTGTATACTCCGTAAATATACGGAGGCCAATAAAGCCATCCCAAGCCTCGCAGAAGCGAGGGTAATCACCTGTTATCGGCGTCCTATACAGACGCCGATAACCATTGCGAGGAAGCATTGAACAAAGTCATTACTTTAGAAGTATCACTGGAACCAGCTGATAATTCGCGCCTGGCCAGCCTCTGCGGCCCTTACGATGACAACATCAAACAGCTCGAACGCCGTTTAGGTGTGGAAATCAATCACCGAAATCATCAATTCTCCGTGGTCGGCCAACCTCACACCGCCACTGCCGCTATCGATATCCTCAAACGACTTTACGTTGAAACCGCACCGGTAAAAGGCAATTTCGTTGACCTCGAGCCAGAGCAGGTACATCTGGCGATCAAAGAAAGTGGTGTGCTGGAACAAAACATCGAGTCGTCGATCCCTTACGGCAAAGAGATCAACATCAAAACCAAGAAAGGCGTGATCAAACCGCGTACACCTAATCAGGCGCAATATATTGCCAACATGGTGACGCATGACATCACCTTCGGTATTGGTCCTGCCGGTACAGGTAAAACTTACTTAGCGGTTGCTGCAGCAGTTGATGCGCTTGAGCGTCAGGAAATCCGTCGTATTTTGCTTACCCGCCCTGCGGTTGAAGCCGGTGAGAAACTGGGCTTCCTGCCAGGCGATCTGAGCCAGAAAGTCGATCCTTACCTGCGCCCGCTCTACGATGCCCTGTTTGAAATGCTGGGTTTTGAACGCGTAGAGAAGTTAATTGAACGCAACGTCATTGAAGTCGCGCCGTTAGCATACATGCGTGGCCGTACGCTCAATGACGCCTTCATCATTCTTGATGAGAGCCAGAACACCACCGTGGAGCAGATGAAGATGTTCCTGACACGTATCGGCTTTAACAGCCGTGCAGTGATCACCGGTGACGTGACGCAGATTGACCTGCCACGTAATGCGAAATCTGGCCTCCGTCATGCGATAGAAGTGTTAGCAGATGTGAACGAAATCAGCTTTAACTTCTTCCAAGCGGATGATGTGGTTCGTCACCCTGTCGTTGCACGTATCGTGCAAGCCTATGATGCATGGGAAGCGGAAGACGCCCGTGCCCGTAAACAAGCGGAAGAGCGACGTCGCCAGGAACGCGAAGCAGCATTAAATGCCGCACCGCCTTCAGAAGAGAAGCAACCGTAAATGCAATATTTTGTCGACCTTCAAATTGCGACACAAAACACCGAGAGTCTGCCCACTGAACAGCAGTTTCAGCATTGGTTTGAGCAAGCCGTCAAATCTTTCCAAGAGCAGGCGGAAGTGACTATCCGTCTTGTGGACGAGTTTGAGAGCCAGTCTCTTAACCGCGACTATCGCGGAAAAGACAAGCCGACCAATGTGCTGTCTTTCCCGTTCGAGGCGCCTCCGGGCGTGGAGTTGGATCTGCTGGGCGACCTGATTATCTGTCGTCAAGTCGTCGAAAAAGAAGCGGAAGAACAGAATAAAGACCTACTTGCCCACTGGGCGCACATGGTTGTACACGGCAGTCTCCATCTGCTAGGTTATGACCATATAGATGATGAAGAAGCCGAAGAGATGGAGTCTCTCGAGATTTCTATCATGAACGCACTGGGTTTCGACAACCCTTATGCGGCGGACTTCATCTAATATCAACGTTGTAAAAATAGAGACAATGAACGAAGACAACTCACAAAGCTCTGAAGGTCCGAGTAGAAAGACCTTCTTCGAACGTTTAGGACAGATCTTTCAGGGTGAGCCTAAAGATCGTCAGGAACTGGTAGATGTATTCCGTGATTCGGAACAGAACGATCTGATCGATCACGATACACGGGATATGCTCGAAGGCGTTATGCAGATTTCTGAAATGCGCATCCGAGACATCATGATTCCGCGTTCGCAGATGGTGACCATCGAGCGCTCACAACCTCTCGAAGAAATCATCACCATCATCAACGACGCCCAGCATTCACGCTACCCGGTGATCAGCGATGATAAAGACCACGTTGAAGGCATCCTGCTGGCAAAAGACTTGCTGCGTTACCTGATGCCGGACAGCGAACCGTTCGACATCGACAAAGTGATCCGCCCAGCCGTGGTTGTGCCGGAAAGCAAACGTGTTGACCGACTGCTGAAAGAATTCCAGGAAGAACGCTACCACATGTCGATTGTTGTCGACGAGTTTGGTGGTGTATCCGGCGTGGTGACCATCGAAGATATTCTTGAGGAGATCGTCGGCGACATCGAAGACGAATACGACGACGAAGAAGAGCAGGAAATCCGCCAGCTCAGCAAGCACACCTTCGCGGTGAAGGCACTGACCACACTGGAAGATTTCAATGAGAAGTTCGGTTCTCAGTTTAGCGATGACGACATCGACACCATCGGTGGCCTTGTGATGACCAGCTTTGGTCACCTGCCAGGACGTGGTGAAGAAGTGGACATTGAGAACTTCCACTTCAAGGTGACGGCAGCTGACAGTCGACGCATCATCCAATTGCAGGTTACTATTCCAGATACTACTGCAGAGGAAACGGCATAAACGTCAAATGCTAAACATCGAAACATTTAAGCGGCCCCAAGTATTCATGCGGATCTTCGGGGCCGCTTTTTCAGGTGCACTCGCCACCCTCGCCTTCGCGCCTTACTCCTTCTGGCCAGCCATGCTGGTCTCTCTGGTGGCACTTCTACTTCTTATTCATGGACAATCTCCGAAGCGTGCCGGCTACATCGGATTTTTCTGGGGTCTGGGTCAATTCGGCACCGGCGTCGGCTGGGTTTACGTCGTTATCGAGAAATTCGGTGGGCTGCCTACCGCAATTGGACTGGCCTTGATTGGTCTGTTGGTTGCTTACCTCGCACTGTTCCCTGCGCTTTTTTCCTATATCCTGCGCCGTGTTCAACTGCCGCTGGCACTTTCCTATTTGCTACTGGCACCATCTCTCTGGCTGTTGGTTGACTGGTTCCGTGGCTGGTTCCTGACGGGTTTCCCATGGCTTTGGCCGGGTTACAGTCAGATTGAAGGGCCATTAGCCTCCTTTGCGCCCATGTTCGGCGTGCAAGGTATTACGCTCGCACTGCTTATCATTTCAGGCTCAATCGCCATCACACTGATAAACCGAAAAGCGTCTGCGCTTCTTCCGGCATTGGTTGTTGGCGCAGTTGCAACCGGTGCCTCTTTTGTACCTTGGGTTCAGGAAACGGGAGAGAGTGTGGATGTGGCAATGGTTCAGGGTAATGTGCCCCAAGAGCTAAAGTGGCTGCCGAGCCAGCGTTGGCCTACCCTGCTGGCGTATCAGGACATGACACGCCAGAACTGGGATGCAGACATTGTGATTTGGCCGGAAGCGGCGATACCCGCTCTGGAGCGGGATTTACCGGATTTCCTCGCGCGTTTGGATGCCGCTGCCATCAATAATGACACAGCACTAGTCACAGGCGTTCTGGATATCAACTCAGACGGGCAGGCCTACAACAATGTCATTACCCTTGGTGACAACGGGGAAGGCGGTTACAGCTACCCCTCTTCACAACGTTACAGCAAACACCACCTGTTGGTGTTTGGTGAGTTTGTGCCGTTTGAAGATATCCTACGCCCTCTAGCGCCGCTGTTTAATCTCCCCATGTCATCTTTCAGTCGAGGTGATTACACTCAGTCAAACATTGACGCCAAAGGCTACCAGCTTGCACCCGCGATTTGCTATGAAATCGCCTTTAGCGATCAGGTTAGGCATAGCCTCACGGAAGAGTCGGATTTCATTCTAACTCTTTCCAATGACACCTGGTTTGGTACCTCAATCGGCCCCCATCAGCATTTAGAAATCGCCCGTATGCGCGCGCTGGAAAATGGCAAGCCGGTTCTGCGAGCGACCAATACCGGTCTGACCGCTGCTATTGGCTACAAAGGGGAAATTATCGACCAAATCCCGCAGTTCGAAAAGGTAGTGCTGAGAACTGATGTGCCGACGACGGCAGGCCAGACACCTTACACCCGCTTCGGAGACTGGCCTCTCTATGCATGGATTGTTCTGTCAGGGTTGGCACTGGTTCTGTTAAATCGAGGTCAAAAATCCGCAGTTAGGACCCAGTCGCAACAATAAGAGCGAACAAGCGCTATAAAATCATGTCTTAATCAGCCAGAGGGAATTATCTCTCTGGCTTTTTTAATGATTGATTTAGTTTGATATGGAGAGTCTTATGCGCGCCTTGGCCAGAATTGCGTCTTCCGTTGTTATCCTTTTAGCATCAGTCTTTGCTCCACTTTCCCATGCAGAGCCAGATGCCGAACTCTTTGCTGACACCCGTGCTGCATTGGCGAACTTTCATCGCTTCGAACAGGTAAAACCTTTCTTTGAAAAAGCTTATGGATACGCAGTATTTCCATCGGTAGGCAAAGGTGGCTTCTGGATTGGCGGCGCATATGGCAATGGACTGGTTTACCAAGGCAATCAAACGGTTGCCGAAGCCGAGTTGATTCAGGTGTCGGTAGGACTGACCTTCGGTGGGCAGGCATTCAGCGAGATACTTTTCTTTGAAGACAAAGAAACCTTCGACAGTTTTATGTCGGGCAGCTTTGAGCTCGGAGCGCAGGCTTCTGCCACCGCTTTAACTGAAGGCGCAGCAGCACATGTCGGCACGACAGGCACCTCAGCGAGTGCCGGAAGTGCCCAATCCAAAGCCTATTACATCAATGGCATTGCCATTTTCACCCAAGCTAAGGGCGGCTTAATGATCGAAGCTGCATTGGCCGGACAAAAATTCAATATCGAGCCGCTGGGGAATTAAGACAAATCGATCCTGGGTTCTAGGACCTAGGTCCTAAAAAATTTGAAGGGTAAACAAGCCAGTGTTCAAGCCTCTTTGCCCATCAGCTCTCAGCGTCAGAGTCGACTATGCAGGAAACGGCTTACGACTGAATTCTTTACTGCCACATTTAATGCATGGCGTCAGCACATCCACATGGGTGTGCTCAGTCTGATTGCCACATTTCTCACAAATTAAGATACCGAGCCCAACCACTTCACCGGCGTTATAAACACCATGATGCTGAATGTCCTGAAGCACCTCGCGCCACTCCAGTTGAGTTTTATCTGTGATTTCCGCAAGCTGTTCCCACAATGTGTTGGCAATCAGGTCACGAAACAGCTGACCATCATCTTTGTTCTCTTCCGGCTCGTTGTAACGCGCACCAAATTCCTGCACATCACGTTTGAAATAAGCTTCGATAAGGGCAAGCTCATCTTTGGTCATGTCTGACGCCGCTTTCACGTACTTTTCAGACAAATCCAGCCAACGTTGTAACTCTTCAGGGCTGTGCTTTAGTGCTTCGCTGATCCGTTCGACCAGCACCTTGTACTCCGCTTTTTGCTCTGACATAGGCCACCTCTGCATTCAACTGTTGTTGCGCCTTCTACCTTTAGTTATTCTATGTCGATTATTTTGGTTCATTTTATACCTATCTCACAAATTCCCGGATGTCATCGATGCAAGAACAATACCGTCCACAGGACATCGAGCCTAAAGTTCAGGCCGATTGGGACAAGAACAAAACCTTCGTAGTTCAAGAAGACCCAAGCAAAGAAAAGTTTTATTGCCTTTCCATGTTCCCGTACCCAAGCGGTCGACTACACATGGGTCACGTGCGTAACTACACCATCGGTGACGTCATCTCTCGCTACCAGCGTTTGCAAGGCAAGAATGTGATGCAACCTATCGGTTGGGACGCGTTCGGTCTGCCTGCAGAAAACGCGGCCGTGAAGAACAAGACTGCGCCAGCACCTTGGACATACGAAAATATTGAGTACATGAAGAACCAGCTAAAAATGCTGGGCTTCGGCTACGACTGGGAACGTGAATTCGCGACCTGTACGCCTGAATACTACCGTTGGGAGCAAGAGTTCTTCACCAAGCTTTACGAGAAAGGCTTGGTGTACAAGAAGATGTCTACGGTTAACTGGGACCCTGTAGACCAAACGGTTCTGGCAAACGAACAAGTTGTAGATGGACGCGGTTGGCGTTCAGGTGCAATCGTTGAGCAGAAAGAGATCCCGCAGTGGTTCATCAAAATCACTGAATATGCTCAAGAGCTAATCGACGATCTGGATAACCTGGATGGCTGGCCTGAAATGGTCAAAACCATGCAGCGTAACTGGATTGGTCGCTCTGAAGGTGTTGAACTTAAATTTGAAGTAAAAGGTCAAGCTGACCTTGAAGTTTACACAACACGTCCAGACACGCTAATGGGTGTGACTTATGTAGGTATCGCAGCAGGCCACCCTCTTGCGACAATCGCCGCTGAGACCAACCCAGAGCTTGCAGCATTCATCGAAGAGTGTAAGAACACCAAAGTAGCAGAAGCTGAACTGGCGACAATGGAGAAGAAAGGTATGGCTACTGGCCTTACTGCTATTCACCCATTGAACGGCCGCGAAGTACCTGTTTACGTAGCAAACTTCGTATTGATGGACTACGGTACAGGCGCTGTTATGGCAGTACCTGCACACGACCAGCGCGACTTCGAGTTTGCAACCAAGTACGGCTTGAACATTGAGCCAGTGATCCTGGCAGAAGATGGCAATGCACCAGACATTTCTGAAGCTGCACACACCGAGAAAGGCGCTTTGTTCAACTCGGGTGAGTTCGACGGTCTGAGCTTCGAGCAAGCGTTCGATGCGATTGCAGAGAAGCTGGAATCAGAAGGAAAAGGTCACAAGACAGTGAACTTCCGTCTGCGTGATTGGGGTGTATCTCGTCAACGTTACTGGGGTGCACCAATCCCAATGGTAACCACTGAAGACGGTGAAGTGCATCCAGTGCCAGCTGACCAACTGCCAGTCATCCTGCCAGAAGACGTGGTAATGGACGGCGTAACCAGCCCAATCAAAGCAGACAAGACGTGGGCAGAAACCACCTACAATGGTCAACCAGCACTTCGCGAAACCGACACCTTCGATACCTTTATGGAATCAAGCTGGTACTACGCGCGTTACTGTTCGCCAAAAGCAGACGAAATTCTCGACTCAGAAGCAGCAAACTACTGGCTACCTGTTGACCAGTACATTGGTGGTATCGAGCACGCAGTAATGCACCTGCTTTACTCTCGTTTCTTCCATAAACTGCTGCGCGATGCGGGCTACGTTACATCTGACGAGCCATTTAAGCGCCTGCTGTGTCAAGGCATGGTACTGGCTGATGCTTTCTCTTACGAAAACGAGAAAGGCGGCATTGAGTGGGTTTCTCCAACTGAAGTAACCGTTAGCCGTGACGAAAAGGGCCGCATCACTAAGGCTGTCGATAGCGAAGGCCACGACCTTGTTCACTCAGGCATGACCAAAATGTCTAAGTCGAAGAACAACGGTATCGACCCACAAGAGATGGTTGATAAGTACGGTGCTGACACCGTGCGTCTGTTCATGATGTTTGCATCACCAGCAGACATGACCCTTGAGTGGCAAGAGTCTGGCGTTGAAGGTGCTAACCGCTTCCTGAAACGTGTTTGGAAACTGGTATTCGAACACACTTCGAAAGGTGAAGTGGCTGCGCTGGATGCATCAGCACTGAACGCTGATCAGAAAGCACTGCGTCGTGAAGTTCACAAGACTATCGCGAAAGTGGGCGATGACATCGGCCGCCGTCAGACCTTCAACACCGCGATCGCTGCGATCATGGAACTGATGAACCGTCTGACCAAAGCACCTCAAGACACTGATGCTGACCGCGCTATTCTGGATGAAGCAGTGAAAGCGATTGTTGCGATGCTTTACCCAATCACTCCGCACATCAGCACTGAGCTGTGGGCTGCACTGGGTCAAACTGACATCGACAATACGGTATGGCCGGTTGCTGACCAAGACGCCATGGTGGAAGACGAGAAGCTGATCATCGTTCAGGTGAATGGCAAGCTTCGCGCGAAAATCACCGTTGCAGCAGACGCAGCTAAAGAATCAGTAGAATCGATGGCGCTAAACGACGAACACGTTGTGAAGCACACCGAGGGTAAAACCGTACGCAAAGTGATTTACGTACCGGGCAAACTGGTTAACATCGTTGCTAACTAACACAGGGAGTATTCGGTGAAATCGATCTTTCGCTCTCTCCGAACCCTGCTAGTCGTGGTGGCCGCTTTGGCCACCGCTTCTTGCGGATTCCATCTTCGTGGCAGCTACAACCTGCCAGACGAAATCCAGAAACTGTCAGTCACCAGTTTCGATAAATACGGCAAACTCACCCGTGAAATGAAGACTCAACTCCGTCTTCATGACATTGATGTCATCCCGCCAGCCCAAACCATTTCTAACCTGCACCTGAAAGGCGAAAGCTATGGTGAAAGCACCTTGTCGCTTTACCAGAACAGCCGCGTAGCGGAAAAGCAATTTGCTTATACCGTCAGCTACTCAGTGACAGTGCCGGAAAAAGGCAGCTACAACTTCTCGACATCTCTTAGCCGCACCTACCTTGATAACCCATTGACCGCCTTGGCGAAGTCAGTGGAAGAGGAAATGCTGGCGCAGGAAATGCGCGTTGAAGCAACCAAACAGATCATGCGACAGCTTGCCCGTCTGAATGCGCACATCGAAGCCTTCGAGCGCAAAGAAGCGGAAGAAAAAGCACTGCGTGAACTGTATCAGGGTGTGGACGAAGAAAAGTCCTCAATGACCATCGAAACCCGTTTCGATGGCAAAGATGACGAAACCCGCGGAAAGCCTCTGTCGAGCTTCACCACCAGCGGTGAAGAAAGCACAGAATGAGGATCTACCCAGAGCAACTGACACAGCGTCTTGATCAGGGGCTGTGTCAGACCTATCTCATCTTCGGCAACGAGCCGCTGCTGAAAGAAGAATCCAAGCAAAGCATCATTGATGTCGCCCAAAAACAGGGCTTCGATGAGAAGCATCGCTTCGTCATTGATAACCAGCTCAACTGGCAGGATGTTTATGACGTTTGTCAGGCACTGAGCCTGTTCGCCAGCCGACAAACCATCTTTCTGGCACTGCCTGAAAACCCGCTGACCACGGCTCAAGCCAATGCACTGAAAGAACTGCAGCCTATGCTGCATCAGGATTTGGTTTTGATCCTCGATGGCCCTCGCCTGAACAAAAAACAGGAATCAGCCAAGTGGTTCACCAGTTTCCAGGCAAACGGTTTGTATGTGCCATGCAACACACCTGATGGCAGACAGCTGCCACGATTCATAGAGAATCGCTGTCACAGTCTGGGACTGCATCCGGATCACGAGTCTGTGATGCTTCTGGCACAATGGCATGAAGGTAACCTTCTGGCACTGTCGCAAAGCCTGATGAAGCTTCAACTGCTCTATCCAGACGGTGAACTGACACTGCCAAGGCTTCAGGATGCCTTATCACGTCACAACCACTACACGCCATTCCAGCTCACCGACGCACTGATTGAAGGCAGAGCCAAGCGCGCTGTTCGTATCGTTCGTCAGCTTGAAGCAGAAGGCGTGGAAATCACCATTTTGCTGCGGGTTATCCAAAAAGAGTTAATCCAGCTATGTAAAATGCAGGAGTACGGCGCGTCTGGTATGGGTCTCAGCAAAATCTTTGACCATTTCCGGGTCTGGCAAACACGCCGCCCAGCCATGACTGCGGCGCTTCACCGTTTGACGTTGCCAACGCTGATGCACCTTCTGCAAAGCCTTGCAGCCATCGAAGTGATGGTAAAAACCGACTTCGACAGCCAACCTTGGCCAGCACTTTCAGCGTTTTGTCTTGAGATGTGTGGTCATCCGCTTCCGCTGTCACCTGTCAACTGACAGTCAAACCGCGACACCGCTGTATTCTATTCATCTCAGCCAGTGGTATAATTTTTAGATTCGTCTTAGGGGCTGTTGATCTTTGGTGATGGTTTTTGCAGCAGTTTGTGGGGATTTTATGCAAGGCAGAGGTTTCGATGTGTAGCTAGCCTGCATGAGAAGCCGATAACGCAGCAGAAATTCCCCACAAACGCTGCCCGAAGGGTTCGACTGCGCGTCCCGTACCCTAAGCGTTTTATGCTTTGTTGAGGTGTCTTTGCTTAGAATGACTAGGCGGCACACACCTCGCCGCGCCTAAAACGCTTAGGGCGAGAACAAAATTTAACCACCAAAGGTCAACAGACCCTATAAAAAGGACTGTCCTGCACTTTTTTGCAGAACACTGCACCAAACACCGATAAGGGGAAAACATTGCTTCCGGAACAACTTCAAGACTTTGTTGT
The DNA here is from genome assembly GCF_023746615.1 of Grimontia kaedaensis. Classification (NCBI taxonomy): domain Bacteria; kingdom Pseudomonadati; phylum Pseudomonadota; class Gammaproteobacteria; order Vibrionales; family Vibrionaceae; genus Grimontia; species Grimontia kaedaensis. The sequence goes on from NZ_CP082275.1 coordinate 2,896,943, forward strand.
CGATAAAGCAGATGATATGAAAGCCGCAGACATCGTGACGCTCGATGTCCGCGAAAAGAGCAGCATTACCGATTTCATGGTGCTATGCACCGGTAACTCAAAACGCCATGTCTCTTCCATTGCAGAGCACGTCGCTGATGAAGCGCGCGCAGCTAACGTTGATACCTTGGGTATGGAAGGTGAAAACGAAGGCGAATGGGTGGTACTGGATCTCGGTGATGTGATGCTTCATATCATGCAAGATGAACAACGTCAGTTGTACCAGCTAGAAAAGCTGTGGAACTGATGCAATGAAGTTACAACTGATTGCGGTCGGTACAAAGATGCCGAAATGGGTTGAGGAAGGCTACAAAGAATACAGTCGCCGCTTCCCAAAAGACATGCCACTGGAACTGGTAGAAATCCCAGCAGGTAAGCGCGGCAAAAATGCCGACATTCCGCGCATTCTGCAAAAAGAAGGGGAAGCCATGTTGGCCGCCGTTCCAAAGGGTAACCGCATCGTGACGCTGGATATTCCGGGCAAGCGCTGGGACACAGAACAACTGGCAGGTCAGCTGGAGAGCTGGAAGCTGGATGCTCGTGACGTGTCTATTCTGATTGGAGGCCCTGAAGGCCTGTCGCCGGCTTGTAAAGCGGCTGCTGACCAAAGCTGGTCATTGTCTCCGTTGACACTTCCTCACCCGCTGGTACGTGTGGTGATGGCTGAAAGTCTCTACCGCGCCTGGAGCATCACAGCAAATCACCCTTATCACCGGGAATAATTCATGAAGCACAAGCGTAGTCCTATACGCGATCATCAGGCCGAGTCTTCCCTCTTTTTCCGCCGGGCCGTTGTGGCTTTCGGTGGCATTCTCGTTCTCGTCGGCGTCCTGCTTCTTAACCTGTATAACATTCAGGTGGAAGATCATGATGATTACATCACCCGCTCCAATGACAACCGCATCAAAGTCGTTCCTGTTGCGCCAAACCGAGGGTTGGTTTACGACCGCAATGGCAAATTGCTCGCGGAAAACCGCCCTGTTTATGCATTGGAAATTACACCCGAGCAGGTGAAAGATATTCCCGGTACCATCGCCAGCTTGCAGGAATTACTCCCGATTTCTGAAAACGAAATCCGGGCATTTGAGCGTGACAAGAAACGCACCCGCCGTTTCAACGCCGTCACCCTGAAAAACCAGATGACGGAAGAGGAAGTGGCCATTTTCTCTGCCAATCAGCACAAGTTCCCCGGCGTAGAGATTAAGGGCTACCTCAAGCGTTACTACCCCTATGGTGACGCGTTAACCCATGTCTTGGGCTACGTGGCGAAAATCAACGATAAAGACATAAACCGTCTTGATCGTGAAGGAGTGCTAAACAACTACAAAGCGACCCGTGATATCGGCAAACTCGGCATTGAAAGATTTTATGAATCGGAGTTGCACGGCACCGCTGGGTATCAGGAAGTCGAAGTCAACAGCCGTGGACGTATTATCCGCACGCTGAAGTACGTGCCACCAGAGCCGGGGAAAGATCTGGTATTGAACCTGGATGTCGATCTGCAACTGTACATCCGATCTATACTCGGCGATCGCCGTGGCGCAGTTGTGGTGCTCGATCCGAAAGACTCTTCAGTGCTAGCGATGGTTTCCACGCCAAGTTATGACCCGAATCTGTTCGTTCACGGTATCTCCGGCAAAAATTACCGCAAATTGCTCAATGACAAAAACCGTCCGTTGGTGAATCGCGCCACCTTGGGTATCTATCCACCCGCATCGACGGTCAAGCCTTTCATTGCTGTTGCGGCACTGGAAGAAAAAGCCATCACGCTGAACACCACGCGAAACGACCCGGGTTACTGGCGCTTGCCGAACTCAACCTCACGTCCTTTCCGTGACTGGCTCGCATGGGGTCATGGTCGGGTGAATATCGTTCAATCGATTGAAGAGTCGGTGGATACTTTCTTCTATCAAATTGCCTATGACTTGGGCATCGATAAGCTATCTACTTGGATGAGCCGCTTTGGTTTCGGTGATTACACCGGTATCGACATCCATGAAGAAAGCAAAGCCAACATGCCAACCCGCGAATGGAAAATGGCACGTCATCGCCAGCCTTGGTACAAGGGTGACACCATTCCCGTCGGTATTGGCCAAGGTTATTGGACAGCGACCCCGATGCAAATAGCGAAAGCGACCTCAGTGTTGGTCAACCGTGGTGAAGTCAATCCGCCTCATTTGCTCCAGCGCATGGAGAACGAAGGCGTCATGGAAGTGGCACCATTTTCTCCGTACCCACCGATTGTTAACGTGGATGAGAAATACTGGGATGCAGCCTTAGAAGGCATGCGTCTAGTCAACCACGGCAAGAAAGGGACGGCTCGCCGCGCTTTTGCTAACGCTGAGTATGTGACTGGCGGTAAGTCAGGCACAGCGCAGGTCTTTGGTTTGGGTGAAGACGAAGAATACAATGCGGATGAAATCGCTGAACACCTTCGTGACCACGCGCTCTATACCGGCTTCGCACCATTTGATGATCCAGAAGTGATTGTCTCTATGGTGTTGGAAAACGCAGGTGGCGGTTCAAGTAACGGCGCTCCTATCGCCCGTCGTATCTTCGACCATATGCTGGTTGATGGCTACAAAGACAAAAAGAACGCAGATAAGAAGGAGGAGCAAGTCCAATGAGCTTGTTTGCATCAACTGGTCAGAAGAAGACTGTGTTTGAGCGGTTGCACATAGACTTGCCTCTTTTGCTCGGCATCCTTGCACTGATGGGATTTGGCCTGATGGTGATGTGGAGTGCCAGTGGCCAGAGCGTTGCTATGATGGAACGTCAGGTCTTCCGGATCTTTCTTTCGCTGGGCGTGATGTTTGTGCTCGCCCAAATCTCTCCCCGACATTACGAGTTTTGGGCTCCCTATCTGTATGTGACGGGGATTCTGATGCTCATTGCCGTGCTTTTGTTTGGTGAAACTGCCAAAGGCGCGCAGCGTTGGCTGGATTTAGGGGTTGTCACCTTCCAGCCATCAGAATTAATCAAACTTGCCGTACCATTAATGGTGGCACGCTTTATCGGTAAAGAGCCTCTACCACCGCGTTTTCAAACCCTGATTATTGGTTTGGTGATGGTCTTTGTTCCCACCATTCTCATTGCCAAACAGCCAGATTTAGGAACCTCAATCTTGATTGCGGCATCAGGTATTTTTGTTCTGTTTCTGTCCGGCATCAGTTGGCGAATCATCTTAGGAGCCGGTACTTTGGTAGCCGCGTTCATCCCAGTGCTTTGGTTCTTCCTGATGCGCGAATACCAACGTGTCCGCGTTCGCACCCTGTTTGATCCAGAATCCGACCCATTGGGCGCGGGTTACCACATCATTCAATCAAAAATTGCCATTGGTTCCGGGGGCATTGCCGGTAAAGGGTGGCTTCAAGGCACACAATCTCAGTTGGAGTTCCTGCCAGAGCGCCATACCGACTTTATCTTCGCCGTTATTGCTGAAGAATGGGGAATGATTGGTGTCGCATGCTTGCTGGCGCTTTACCTTTTCATCATCGGCCGTGGCCTGTTAATTGCCAGCCGCGCGCAAACAGCATTTGGGCGTATGATGGCAGGCAGTATTGTGCTTAGCTTCTTTGTATATGTTTTCGTTAACATCGGGATGGTAAGCGGGATCTTACCCGTTGTTGGTGTTCCCCTGCCCCTTGTCAGTTATGGCGGCACCTCAATGGTGACTTTGATGGCAGGTTTCGGCATCTTAATGTCTATCCATACTCATAGAAAAATGCTTTCTAAGGCTCTGTAATGAAAAAAATATTGGTGATTACTGCTCTCGTACTTTCCGGCTGTGCCACGCAAAGCGATGACCGCTACAGTCTGGAGCACGATAAAGCGCCGGAAGCGATTCCAACGCTGGATCATGTCGAGGATGCACAACCACGATACGAACCTTACAGCCGAGCCGGTAACAAGGACTACACCGTCCTTGGTGAGAGTTATAAGGTGATCAAAGACCCTGAGGATTACACTGGGGAGGGCATTGCATCTTGGTATGGCAAGAAGTTCCACGGCCATAAAACGTCAAATGGCGAGATTTACGACATGTTCTCCATGTCCGCTGCCCACAAAACGCTGCCACTGCCTAGCTATGTAGAAGTAGAAAACACCGCTAATGGCAAAAAAGCCATTGTCCGCGTCAATGACCGTGGTCCTTTCCATGAAGGGCGCATTATTGACCTGAGCTATGCAGCGGCATCCAAGCTGGACATTCTGAAAACCGGGACGGCACCTGTAAAAGTGACGCTACTCAAGGTTGATAAACCTCAAGACAATAATGAGTGGCAAGGTGCACGCCTAAACCGCTATTTTGTACAACTGGTCGCGATATCCAGTCAGGACAAAGCGAAGCAGGCTGCTGACACTTTCCAAAAGCAGTTTGAACTGCCAACGAATATCCACCAATCAGGCAGCGTTTATCGTGTGCGTTTAGGGCCATTTTACGACTACGACCAGACACAAAAAGCCGCATTGCTTGCCAGAGAACAGCAAATAAATGAGGCATTCGTCGTTGTTGAGCCAATTACCGATGAACCGGGCAAGAATTCGGGTGTCAGTAATTAGGGTCTGTTGGCCTGAAAGTTTCAATTTAGTAAGTTGTTGTAACCCTGTCTGACACTACACGGGCTATCTGTTATAGTGTGGACAAGTTTTTTGACTGAAGAAATACCAAGTAAGTACCTAAATCTATGAAAAAATCACCCTCATTGTTGCGCTCTTTAGTCTTATCGACTGCTGTCTTTTCTTCTGCTGCAGCCGTTGCAGCCCCAACCGTCGTCCCGGATGCGCCTCAAATCGCGGCAAAAGGGTACGTACTGATGGATTACAACTCGGGTAAGATTCTGGCGGAAAACAACGCCTACGAACGTCTTAACCCGGCCAGCCTGACCAAGATGATGACCAGCTATGTGATTGGTCAGGAAGTTGAACGCGGCAACATCAGCCTTGATGATGATGTCGTTATCAGCAAGAACGCCTGGGCGAAAAACTTCCCTGGCAGCTCGAAGATGTTCATTGAAGTCGGTACCACGGTAAAAGTGGAAGACCTGAATCGCGGCATCATCATCCAGTCTGGTAATGATGCTTGTGTGGCAATGGCTGAGCACATTGCAGGTTCTGAAGACTCGTTTGTCGATCTGATGAATGGCTGGGCGAAAACGCTGGGTATGAATGACACCCAGTTTTCGAACTCCCATGGCCTAGATGATGATGACCTCTACACAACGCCTTATGACATGGCGCTGTTGGGTCAGGCATTGATCCGAGACGTGCCGGACGAGTACCGCATTTACAACGAGAAGTCTTACACCTACAACGGCATTACCCAGTACAACCGTAATGGCCTGCTATGGGACAAGAGCATGAACGTGGACGGCATCAAAACCGGCCACACTGACAAAGCAGGCTACAGCCTGGTGAGTTCAGCAACCGAAGGTGACATGCGCCTGGTTGCGGTTGTTATGGGCACCAACAGTGCAAACGCACGTAAGGCTGAAAGCAAGAAACTGCTGAACTACGGCTTCCGTTTCTTTGAAACCGTCGCACCACACAAAGCGAACGAAACCTTTGTGACCGAGAAAGTGTGGATGGGCGACACCGACCAAGTTGCTCTGGGCGTTTCTGAAGACACCTACGTCACCCTGCCACGCGGTAAGGCAAAAGACTTAGAAGCAAGCTTTGTGCTTGAGAAAACACTGGAAGCACCAATCGCGAAAGGCGATGTTGTTGGTAAGCTTTACTACCAGGTTGACGGCGAAGACATCGCGGAATACCCATTGGTAGCATTGAATGATGTGCAGGAAGGTGGCTTGTTCAGCCGTCTGATGGACTACATCATCATGTTCTTCAAGAACTTGTTCTAAGACTCAAGTCATGTCTTTCAAGGGCAGCCAATGGCTGCCCTTTTTATTTCCCTTCTCGGCCCCATATATACTCAAGCGACCTGACGATGCTAGCTTAATCCGGCACCTTAAGGTTGTTTCGATACAAGAAAAAGCCACCAACTTGTTTTCTCAACACAGGACGATTACTATTCGTCTCCAACAAATTGCGTGATCATCTGCACATATATTTTGGGTAAACAGAGAAACTCTGTGACCAATTCTGGAGTTATAAATGCAAGAGCAACCAAAACTAAAAGACCTGCTGGAATTCCCGTGTAAGTTTACTTACAAGGTCATGGGATACGCGAAGCCAGAGCTGACAGATCTGGTTTTGGAAGTGATCCAGCGCCACGCACCGGGCGATTACAGCCCAAGCGTTAAGCCAAGCGGCAAAGGCACTTACAACGCAGTTTCAGTCACCATTACGGCCACTTCTATCGAACAAGTTGAAACGCTGTACAAGGAACTGGGTGACATTGAAATCGTGCGTATGGTTCTGTAATCCTCTATTAGACTAAAGAACCACAATACCCATACGATTAGGCGGCTGTTATTTCAGCCGTCTGTCATTATAATGTCGTGACTGAGACAGCTATCCCCATCATATTCAATTCCGGCAGGTATACATTGCAGCAGAACCGCCTCATTATCAGACAACTCGGATTGCGTCCTTACGAACCAACGTGGAAAGACATGCATGCTTTCACTGACGAACGTAACGCCGATACAACTGACGAAATCTGGCTGGTAGAGCACGAACCTGTGTTTACCCAAGGACAGGCGGGAAAAGCTGAACACTTGTTAGCAACGGGGGATATCCCGGTAGTTCAGAGTGATCGTGGTGGTCAGGTGACTTATCATGGCCTAGGCCAGCAGGTGGCTTACTTCCTGATCGATCTGAAACGCAAAAAGCTGGGTGTGCGAGAGCTGGTTACTTCGATTGAGAACATTGTGATCGACACGCTCGCTCATTACGGTATTGAATCCCGTGCGCGTCCTGATGCGCCGGGCGTGTATGTGGGTAACGACAAAATTTGCTCGCTGGGTCTTCGTATCCGCCGAGGCTGCTCTTTCCATGGGCTGGCGCTTAACGTCAATATGGACTTGTCACCTTTCCTTCGTATCAACCCGTGCGGTTATGAAGGCATGGCAATGACACAAACCGTCGATTTAGGGGGCCCGGCTTCACTGACCGAGCTATACCCTGTGTTAGTAGAGAAACTGACTTCGCATCTGGGCTATGATCAGGTCGAGTCCCTAACAGAAAGCAATCAACTATGAGCAAACCGATCCAGATGGAACGCGGTGTCAAGTACCGCGACGCAGACAAAATGGCGCTCATCCCGGTCAAGAACATGCCGACCGAACAAAAAGAGATGCTGCGCAAACCTGAGTGGATGAAGATCAAGCTGCCTGCGGACAGCAAGCGTATCCAAGACATTAAGTCTGCGCTTCGCAAGAACAATCTGCATTCGGTATGCGAAGAAGCCTCCTGCCCTAACCTGGCGGAATGTTTCAACCACGGCACCGCGACCTTCATGATTCTGGGTGCCATTTGTACCCGTCGCTGTCCGTTCTGCGATGTGGCACACGGCCGTCCAAACCAGCCTGATGAAAATGAGCCAGCGAAACTGGCAAAAACCATCAGCGACATGAAGCTGAAATACGTGGTTGTGACTTCAGTAGACCGCGATGATCTTCGTGATGGTGGTGCGAAACACTTTGCTGACTGTACCCGCGAAATCCGTGCGCTGAACCCAGAGATTCGTATCGAAACCCTGGTACCTGACTTCCGTGGACGCATGGACACTGCGCTGGAATTGCTGAAAGACAATCCACCAGATGTGTTTAACCACAATCTGGAAACCGCACCACGCCTTTACCGTAAAGCACGTCCGGGTGCGAACTACAAATGGTCTCTGGAACTGCTGAAGAAATTCGGCGAGATGCATCCAAACGTCCCAACCAAATCCGGTCTGATGATGGGTCTTGGCGAAACCAAAGAGGAGATCATCGAAGTGCTAAAAGATCTGCGTGCACACGGTGTGACCATGCTGACACTTGGCCAATATCTGGCACCAAGCCGTCACCACCTTCCGGTTGAGCGTTATGTGCCGCCTGAAGAGTTTGATGAGCTGAAAGAGATTGCGCTGGAGCTGGGCTTTACTCACGCAGCATGTGGTCCGTTCGTACGCTCTTCTTACCATGCTGACCTGCAAGCGCAGGGCGTGGAAATCAAGTAAGCGCTCACGCAAATTTAAAGACGAAAACGCCGAGCATTGCTCGGCGTTTTTTGTTTCTGGTCGTTAAAGTCTGTTTCTGTTCTGTAGAGGGATAGTGTTGTGGTGCTTTAAATGGATTTGGGGCAAGAGTGAATTTGCACCTTAGCTCGAAGTAATCTAATTCTGATAACCTTAGATTGGGGAAAGTGAAGTAGATGGGCTTGTTGTTCGAGAGCATTGGCTGCTAACGCAGCCGATGAATTGCTATTGCCAACGGCTCATATTGGCTATGTGTTTGACTCTAGATCGTTTTCCTGAAGTAACTCTTCAGAAGGTAAAGTCATTGGATTGTGATAATCCAACTCTAGGAGTTTGATATGAAAGTTCGAAAAACGCTGAAAATGAACAACCCAATCAGAAACTTTATACTTTCCGCTCCAAGAGTCCTCAAAGCAAGGATCGCCGATGTGAGCATGCCATAGCTGATACTTATTGGCTTTCTCGATTAATGCTTCTCGGTCTGGGTAATGTTCAGGAACTCGGTTTGAAGGAGATACTTTACCAACCCAGCCATGTAAGCCATTCTCTTCAACGTGGTCGATAAAATCATCAATTTTTTCTAGTGTGTTATCTGAGAAACGCTCAGAGTAATACTTTAAAAAAGTAGAACCAAAATCTACTGTACCTCTTTTCTTGTTGCTTTGGCCCACGCTCTACGCTGCTCCCTATCTAGTCCAGTTGGCACTCGGAAAGATTTTTCTTGAGCCAATACTACCAATTTATTGATTTTTTTACGATCAATAACTTGAGTAGTTTCTGCTACGTAGCTCGCTGTGGCTGCCATGACACTTGCCTCTCAACTAATAGGGTACTTAAAAGCCTATGACGTAATATTACTCTACAACCTTGCACTAATCAATTTCCGAGTATTTTTTGCGAACTTGGGTGCGCTATGTACACAGAATCGATGATCAACATAATTCGAGTGATACTGGAAATCCCAGCGTAACTCACGGTTCAAAATTAGGAAGTCCATCGAAGAATCTTGATCTGAGACTGATTGGCTTTTTATTTGCCAACATGAAATGGCGCATTTTCGAGTTATACAGAGTACAAAGTCGACGGCATCAATCTTTCTCCCTCCACCATTTCCCTTCAGTCCTTTGTAACACCGATTCCACACCACATGGATTTCCATTTTGGAAAAATATGCTTCTCGATTGTTCAATAGTGGAAAACCGGATTCGCGCTTAGAATAAACCCAAATTAAAGTAGGGTCTTTCCCATGAGCAAGCATCTGACTGAACTTCAAGAACGTTTCTACCAAATCATCAACAACCCAACCCTGTCGCCAAAGCAGAAAAATCAAGGGCTGGCGTTGGAAGCAGAAGCAAGCCTGCCTTACATGGATATCTCTGACGATATCGAGCAGGCGATGAAAGACGGCGTTATCTGTGACATGTTTGAAGGTCACGCACCATTCAAACCACGCTACGTACTGCCAGACTACGCAAAATTCCTGTCTCAGGGTTCTGAGTACCTGGAGCTGTCTCCAGCAGAGAACCTGGATGATGCGCTGAACATGCTGAACATCATCTACCACCACGTACCATCAGTGACCAATATTCCGGTTTACGTGGGTCAGTTGGATGACGTGCTGATGCCTTACGTGGGCGATCTGTCAGACGAAGAGATCTACCAAAAAATGAAGCGTTTCTGGATCATGCTGGACCGCACCCTGCCAGACGCATTCATGCACGCAAACATCGGCCCTGCAGACAACATTATCTGTCGCACTATCCTGCGCGTGGATGCTGAGCTGAAGCAAATCGCACCAAACCTGACGTTCATGTACGACCCTGCGGTGACTTCTGACGATCTGCTGAGTCAAGCGACCTCAAACATCGTTGAGTGCAGCAAGCCGCACATCGCGAACTATCCAATGCACGCTGCGGCATACGGTGACAAGCGTTTCGGTATCGTGAGCTGCTACAACTCGCTGCCACTGGCTGGCGGTTCTAACATCCTGGTACGTATGAACCTGAAGCACGCGGCTGAGAAAGCGGAAAGTGCTGAAGACTTCCTGAACGCAGTATTGCCAACCTATAGCAAGCTGATGATCGAACTGATGGATATTCGCAGCAGCTTCCTGCACGAGTCTTCAAACTACTTTAAACACTTCCTGGCAACAGAAGGTCTGATTGAAGAAGGCCGTTTTGCCCCAATGTTCGGTATTTACGGCATGGCGGAAGCCGTCAACATCCTGATGGAAAAAGACGGACAGTCACTGAAGTACGGTCACGATATCGCGGCAAACGAACTGGGCCACGCTATCTCTGCAAAACTGGCTGAGATTGTTGAAGCAAGCCCTGTGAAGTATGGCCTGAACGGTAAAGCGGTACTGCACTCACAAGGTGGTATCAGCATCGATAAAGACGTAACCCCGGGTGTTCGTATTCCTTACGGTACTGAACCAGACCCAGTGACTTACGTGCACGCAACCGCTGGTCACCATAAATACTACACCTCGGGTATCAGTGACATTCTGACCATCGACGAGACAGTAAAATCAAACCCAGAAGCCATGTTCAACCTGTGTAAGGGTGCAATCAACATGGGCTACCGCGAATTCACCGCGAACGTTGCATCAAACGATCTGGTACGCGTAACGGGTTACATGATCAAACTGTCTGACATCGCGAAATACGACGATGAAGGTTCGCGTAAGAACACCACGTGGCTAGGCGCAGAAGCGGCTTGCAACACAGGTATTCTTGACCGCGCACCTCGTGTGGTGAGCTTCGAGACCACGCCTGTTTACAAGTAATCCTAGGTAGCTAGCGAACTCACCGGAGAATGTCAGTGAAACCGAGTAAGACAAACGCATTGGTCAGCCGGATCCTGACATTCTCTTGCGTCGATGGACCGGGCAACCGCCTGGTCATTTTTTTGCAGGGCTGTAATTTCGACTGCATTACCTGCCACAACCCGCATACTATCAATCACTGCACCGATTGCGGCGATTGTGTCGCACCCTGCCCTGCTTCAGCCCTGTCATTCAGTGCTGAAGGCAAGGTGGTTTGGGATGATGAAAAGTGTACCCATTGCGATCTTTGCATCGACGTGTGCCCTCATAAATCCAATCCAAAAATTGTCAGCTACAGCTTGGACGATATGCTGGCCTTGGTTCGCCAACACCACTTTTTCCTGAACGGCATTACCGTGTCAGGCGGTGAAGCGACCCTGCAACTGCCGTTCATCATCGAGTTGTTCAAAGCCGTAAAAGCCGATCCTGCGTTGTCGCACCTGACATGTTTTATCGACAGCAACGGTTCATTATCCCGTGCAGGATGGGAACGTGTTGCTCCTTACCTTGATGGCGCAATGATTGATTTAAAATCTTGGCAATCCGAGACGCACCGCTGGCTCATTGGCCGCGATAAACACCGCGTGATTGATACTATCGACTTGCTGGCTGAAATGGGAAAACTGCACGAAGTGCGTTTGCTTCATATTCCGGGGAAAAGTGACTTGGATACGGAAGTGGATGCCGTCGGCGAATATCTCAATAAACTGCCAGAATCAGTTCAAATCCGCCTTAATGCGTTTCAGCACCATGGCGTAATGGGTCAGGCATTAGAGTGGGAAAAATGCAGCGAAGCGGAAATGGAACGCTTCCACGATTTGCTGTTCGCCCGCATTCAGCGACCGATGCTGAAACCGACCATTTATACTTAACTCTCGGCAATAAGATGGCTGTGCAGCCAACGACACGCAGGGTTATTCAGGCTCACTGTATTCCAAACAAGACTGTATGCCACCTGCCCGTAATCAAACGGCAGAGGTTTCGCCACCAGCCCTTTTGCCTGCAAAGCGGTTTCCGCCCAACGTTTAGAGCAGGTAAACAAATAGTTTGAGTGGTGACAGGTGGATGCTGCCGACCCAAAGTCCGCCACGCGCATGGCTATCTGGCGCGCACCATGGTGCTGAGTCAGGGTTTGTTCGAAATACGGCTCTGACAAATCTTTATCAATCACGTTGATATGGCGACAACTCAGGTAGCCATCAACGTCTAACTCCACACTTGCCAACGGATGGTTTGGGTTCATCAAACACACCATTTCATCCTCCAGAATCGTCTGCCAGACTAGGCTCTTGCTGAGCGTCGGTGGCTGACTGACATCGTGAGGAAGTACGAGAAAATCCAGTTTCCCACTCAGCAGCGCTTCGAAACTGAATTGCTCCTTGGTGGAGATACTTAGCTGCGCGCTGGCACCCAGTTTTTGGGAAATATCACATAGCGTGGGCGCGAAAAGCTCAAACGTACTTTCCCGCATGGCGAGTGACAGACTGCCGCCAAACCTCTCCGGTGCGAATTCACCCTGCTCAAAGATACCGCTGATATTGGAAAGCACATTATGGATAGCAGGACCAATGCTGAGCGCGTATTGCGTCGGCATCAGTTGGTTGCCGCGACGGAAAAAGAGTTCGTCATTCAGATCGGATTTGAGCTGCCCCAATGCCTTACTGACACTTGATGGCGTCACGCAAAGGATCTCTGCCGTTTGTGTCACGCTGTGCGTCATTAGAAGCACATGCATCACTGTGAGGTTTTTCATGCTGATGCGGGAGAGCGTGGTGTAATCCATGGCGGTCTTTTTCGATCGTAAAGGTTGGCGAGAGATTACCTTCAAAGAGATTGGCAGAAAAGAAAAAGGCACGCCTGAGCGTGCCTTTCAATATTCATTCGGTGCGCGGTTTAAGCGCGTGGCAGGTAGTCTGCTTTACCGACCCACTTGTAGGTGGTCAACTCTTCTAAGCCCATCGGGCCACGTGCGTGCAGTTTCTGAGTAGATACCGCAACCTCTGCACCCAGACCGAACTGTGCGCCGTCTGTGAAGCGCGTTGATGCATTCACGTATACCGCCGCAGAACCTGCGCCATTGATAAAGGCTTCTGCTGCGGCCAGATCGTTAGTCAGGATCGCATCTGAGTGGCTCGCATTGTGGTCACGCATGTGTTTGAGCGCTGCGTGCACATCGGCGACCACAGCCACGCCCAGCGTGTAACTCAGCCATTCGGTGTCGAAATCACCTTCCGTTACCTCCTGCAGATCTGCAACGCCGCCCAGTAATGGCAGCGATGCTTTATCAGCAACGATTTTCAGCTTGTTGTCATTGAACAGTGGCGTCAGTTTTTGCAGCACGTCAGCAGCAACCGCTTCGTGTACCAGTAAGGTATCCAGCGCATTACACGCAGAAGGACGTTGAACCTTGGAATTAATGATCACATCCAGCGAGCGCTCGAGATCCGCAGTTTTGTCTACGAACAGGTGACTGATGCCGAAGCCGCCAATGATCACAGGAATCGTGCTGTTTTCCTTACACATCTTATGAAGGCCAGCACCGCCTCTAGGGATGATCATATCAACATACTCATCCAGGCGAAGCAGCTCACCCACAAGCTCGCGATCTGGCTTTTCAATGTACTGCACAGAAGAGGCTGGCAAATCGGCTTTTTCCAGCGCCGTCTGAATCACTTTCACCAGCTCAACGTTTGAGTGGAAGGTTTCACGACCACCACGCAAAATACTTGCATTACCGGTTTTCAGACACAAAGAAGCGATATCAATGGTCACGTTCGGGCGCGCTTCATAGATCACGCCAATCACGCCAATGGGTTCACGGCGACGGCTTAGTGTCATGCCGTTTTCCAGCACTTTGCAGTCAATCTCGCTGCCGACGGGATCAGACAGCGAAATCACGTTGCGGACGTCAGCAGCAATACCCGCCAGACGCGCTTCGTTCAGCAAAAGACGATCCAGCATTGCGTCGGGCAATCCCGCTTCGCGTCCCGCGTCGATGTCTTTTGCATTCGCAGCAAGGATAGTTGCTGCGTTCGCTTCCAATTCGTCAGCAATGACTGCCAGCGCTTTGTTCTTTTGCGCTGTTGGTGCCGTTGCCAGTGCGTAAGCAGCGTCTTTCGCTGCACGTCCCATTTGTTGAAGACTCATTTCAGCCTCTATTGCTCTTCCTGAATAACCGCGGCTTCTGCCACAGTTTGATTAATCGATAACGACCAAGTCGTCGCAGTGTACCGCGACCGCGCCGTGAGCGTATCCCAGAATATCTTGAATATCCTGACTATGTCGACCCGCGATCGCGCTGAGATCTTTGCTTGAGTAGCGACAAATACCGCGCGCCAACTGCTTACCTTTCTGGTTACAGATGCGTGCTACTGAGCCTCGGTCAAAATGACCTTCTACGCCAGTAATGCCTTTTGATAACAGGCTACTGTGACGCTCAACCACTGCTTTCGCGGCGCCGTCGTCAATAATGATGTTACCCGCAGGAGGAGGCCCAGCCAGAATCCAGCGTTTGCGGCTTTCCAAAGGTGATTCCAATGGAAGGAAGCGCGTACCCGCTTCTTTGCCATCCACCAAATGTTGAATGACTTCCGGACGACTGCCTGCTGCGATCGTCACTTCAATACCGGCACGGCGAGCAACATCTGCTGCCTGCAGTTTGGTTGCCATACCACCTGTACCTAACCCACTGACACTGCCGCCAGCCAGCTTGTGCAGGGTTTCATCAATGGTATGCACTTCACGGATAAGCTCTGCATCAGGATTGCTGCGTGGATCAGCAGTGAATAGACCCGGTTGGTCAGTCAGCAACAAAAGCTTGTCTGCTTCAGCCAAAATCGCGACCAGCGCTGACAGGTTATCATTGTCGCCGACTTTGATTTCTGCCGTCGCAACCGCATCGTTTTCATTCACCACAGGCACAATGTTGTTCGCGAGTAGCGCTTGCAACATGTCGCGTGCATTGAGGTAACGCTCGCGGTCATCCAAATCAGCACGGGTCAGCAGCATTTGACCAATGTTAATGCCATAAATGGCAAACATGCTTTCCCATTCCTGAATAAGGCGGCTTTGACCTACCGCAGCCAGCATTTGCTTGTTGGCAATGGTCGACGCAAGTTCGGGATAATTAAGGTGTTCACGACCCGCTGCAATCGCACCAGAGGTGACAACAATGACTTTGTGTCCCTGACGGATAAGCATGGCGCATTGACGCACCAATTCAACCAGGTGTGCGCGGTCAATTTTCTTGGAGCCGCCGGTCAGTACACTGGTACCGAGTTTGACGACAATGGTCTGGCGATCAGAACTATCGCCAGCACCAGAATAGACAGATGAAACGTTTTCTTGGCCTGACATGACATTGACAACATAAAAGCGATTAAGCCCTTCTTTTATCAATCCCAGACCAAGATAACAAGTGATTAAAGCAACTCAATCACATAATTCATCAAAAGGAGAGGTTTAGGCTGCAGAACCCAGCTTAGGCTGCTTGAGTGAAGGCTTGGCAGTGATTTCCAATCCCAGTTCACCTTCGACAAATCCAGTTATTTTTGAATAAAACGCATCTAGCGATGCTTTCACTTCGGAAGAGGACTTGTTTGGTACATTCTCCTCTTTCCATTCGCCTTCACTATCGAACTTACCGAAGGTGTAGGCGTATTCAAAACCGCCGTCATTAGGTGAAATTTCCATCCACCAGCCCCAGAATTCTCTGCATTCTGGCGATTTTTTAGCATTGACACAGGCGGACAGACAGTCAAAGAAGTAGGTGTCCTCTGAGCATTTATTTTGGCGCAGGTAAGGCCCCAACTGAGCGAAACGCGTCAGCAGACGCCCATGAGAAAGCGTTTTGGTTTCATCGGTCATAGCAAGCTCCCATAATACGAGAAAAAGTCCGTTTCAACACGACTGCATATAGGCAAAAAGAGAGGCTGATTAGCGCGAAGCCCCTGTTTTTATTATGTGTATTTTCACCAGCAGTTCATGTCTGTATAACACGCTACGATCAATATATCGTCCCATCGAGCAATGCTTTGAGCATTTAATAAACGCCCCACGCCGTTAAGAAGATCTAGATCACAAGGTATCTCTAAACCATTTCACAGCCTCGGTCATAATTCTGTGATATCCGTCATGCAGTGGCTTATTGGGAAGTGTCTTAGCTTTACCACCGTAGCTGTAAAGCGCGGCCAGTTGATTGTCAGTATCTGGGCAGACAGGGTCTCCTTCAAGACTCATTGCCAGTACCGGCACCTTAGTTTTCCGCCCTGTCAGTAACCCCTGATTTTTCAGAGACAGCGCCTGAAGTTGGGTGAGAAAAGAGGCTGAAGCCTGTGATTTCCCCATACGCGAAGCAATGGTATCCAAATACATAGGAGGAATAGCCTTAAGACGCTGCATGTCACTCAACATCGAATGCAGAACACCACCGATTGAGACACAGGACTTAATGCGATTTTGCTCAACAAATGCCATACGAACCGCAGCGTTACCGCCAAAACGTACACCCATACAGCCAACACGATGATGATCAACCCAAGGTACTGAGGCGAGCTCACTCAGCATCGCCTGATGCAGTTTGCTGGTATCTTCGCTTAAAGACCAATGGCTGCTACGACCCACTGACGGCATGTCCAATGTCAGCATGGCGATATTCGCCGGAGCAAAGTAGGTTTCGAATAAGCGCCAAAGGTCTGTTTGCAGCGCATCTAAACCACCGCTGATGATCACGGTAGGCAAAGGTTCATTGGTATGGGGAAGGTACAGGAAGCCTTCGAGGGGTTTACCGTCAACGTTAGTGACAACGTTTTTGATTTTGTATGGGGACTTTTCAATCGCTGAATGAAATGCTTTGTTCGCTAGCACTTCTGCCTGCAAAGACAGATGATCGCCTTTTAAATGCGGATAGGCTGCAATACTAAAATGGGTGCAAGCACGTAGCCAATGCTCAGCCGCTTCAACTTTGTTTCCCTGCTCTTCACAGTCCTGCGCCAGCTTTTGGTGCTTCATACCCCCCTGTGTCCATTCATAAGACCAATTGCCGGGACGATAGCCAACAACGGTATCCAAAAAGGTCTCATTGCTTCGATTGTTATCAGAACCCGCAATACGCGCCAGAGTGGCTTCCATATCAATAGGGTCAACACCTTGCCAAGTCCACTGTGGACGACGGAGTGTGCGGTACCAGCTGTTATCGCTGTCTCCATCCAATGCATTGTGTACACCATTTGGCGACTGATTGACCGAGCCAACAATGGTCGATGTTTCTCTGGCGTGCTTATGCTGTTTGAAGAGTTTTACTGAAAGGTTTTCGGATTCGGTTTCGCTCACGGAACCTCTCCCTGTTTAGATATCTGAACTGACACTATTGTATACCCAAAAATGCTCAAAACCATGACCTCACCTGAATGATAGGCGCCTAAATTTGGTCATAAAAAAAGCCCCTTAAAGGGGCTTTTCAAGTTCTTTAGCAATTATCGCTTTGAGATTGGCTCAACGAAAGTTACGCCCATATCCCAAGGTTGCTCAATCCAGCAATCCTGAGGGATGTCTACCACGTAGTCGTCTACCAAGTGCTTACCTGCAGGCTTCGCACAAACAGTCACAAATTTCGCTTTAGGGTACATTTCACGAATCACTTCTGCAGTACCACCAGTATCAACCAGATCGTCCACTACCAGGAAGCCTTCACCGTCACCGTCTGCTTTCTTCAGAACACGCATATCACGCTGGTGATCGTGATCGTAGCTAGAAATGCAAACTGTATCCACATGACGAATACCCAGCTCACGCGCCAAAATCGCTGAAGGAACCAGACCACCGCGGCTGACCGCGATAATACCTTTCCACTGATCTGCCGGTAGCAGTTTTTCAGCTAGTTGACGGGTGTACATTTGCATGTTGTCCCAGGTAATAACAAACTTGTTGCTCATTTAGAAAACCTCAGGCGTTAGACGCCAATTTAACTCAGTAAAACGATTGCGGCGTATTGTGTCTTACATAACGAATTTCAGCAAGAACAGGGCAGCAAGAACCCAAATACTGATAGGCACATCACGTCCTTTACCGCTGAACGCTTTGATAGCACAGTAAGAGATAAAGCCCAGACCAATGCCGTGAGCAATTGAATAGGTCAACGGCATCAGCAAGCACACAACCACAACAGGTGCCGCTTCAGTCAGGTCACGCCAGTTAACGCTTACCAGACCTGACATCATAAGAATAGCAACGTAGAACAGCGCACCTGCTGTCGCATACGCCGGAACCATTCCAGCCAATGGCGAGAAGAACAGTGCCAGCAAGAACATGATACCTACTGTCACTGCTGTTAGACCGGTACGACCACCCGCTGCAACACCTGACACGCTTTCAATGTAAGACGTCGTATTCGATGTACCCAGTACGGCACCTACGGTAGTTGCCGTACTGTCAGCCAACAGCGCACGGTTTAGACGCGGCAGTTTGCCATCTTTATCCAAAAGCTCAGCTTTTTGCGCCACACCGACCAAAGTGCCTGCTGTATCAAACAGGTCAACAAATAGGAAAGCGAACACGATAGAAATAAGACCGACTTCCAGCGCACCAGCAAAATCTAGCTGCATGAAGGTTGGTGCAATGCTTGGTGGCGCAGACATGATGCCGCCGTATTGGATTTCACCAAACAGTACACCCAGTGCAGTCACAATAAGAATCGCGATCATTACCGCGCCTTTAACACCACGGTTAACCAGGCCAATGGTTAGGAAGAAACCCAACGCCGCCATCGCAGGACCAAATGAAGAAAGGTCCCCCATGGAAACCAGCGTGGCTGGATGGTCTACGACAATGCCTGAGTTTTGCAATGCAATCAGTGCCAGGAACATACCGATACCCGCTGAGATGCCGGTACGCAGCGACAGCGGAATAGAGTGGATAATCCACTCTCGCACCTTAAATAGGCTCAACGCGACAAAACACACGCCCGACAGGAATACCGCAGCCAGTGCAACCTGCCATGAGTAGCCCATTTGGAAAACAACGGTATAAGTGAAGAAGGCGTTAAGACCCATCCCTGGTGCCTGAGCGACAGGATAGTTTGCTACCAACCCCATAATGAAACAGCCAATCGCCGCCGCCAGACAGGTTGCAACGAAGACTGCACCACGATCCATGCCTGTTTCAGACAGAATCGCAGGGTTTACAAAAATGATGTAAGCCATTGTCAGGAATGTAGTCAGTCCTGCAATAACCTCGGTTTTGATATCTGTACCTTGCTCTTTCAGTTTAAAAAGACGCTCAAGCATGGCTTTCGGTTCCTTGGAAAGTAAGAATTTGGCAAAAGTTGACGCAAACGTTTTCCACAAACGTTTGCGTGAAAATTTGACGCGAATATTACCCGCCACATCACAAAATTTCCAGCGTGAATAACTGTTTAAAAATCTTGATTGCTGACGAATTAAACGACATTTCGCGTTAGTGACGACTCGCCACTCTTCGCTCATCATGTTAGAAGGAAATACAGCTTAATAAATGTACTGATTTGAAATCTGAGAGATATATAAAGAGGTGACTCAACAGAATGAGAGGTGCTCGATATTTCACCAGTGAGTAGATAAAAAAACGCCACTTTAAAAGTGGCGCCAGATAAAAATGAAGTTTCCAAACTGCGGAAACAAAGTATCTGTTAGAGCGGGGTATTACAGTAGAGGGCCTCAGCCCTCAGGGGGAACAAGCAAGCTTATTTGCGTTTGTATCCGAATGTCGCCGGATACCGAAAATTCGTGGTGTATACGGAACCACGGTTCCAGTATTGACACGCTGAACTACCTTTCATCAGCTTATTACCTCAAAAAAATTCGAAAAGAATGCAGCTTCGTTAAAAGCTCGGTTCCGTGGAGACGAATAAATTTCGGGCTTATCCATAAACAAATGAAAGCGCATGGCCATGTCCCGGGCGAAGAGCCCAATCCAAGGGACGGTGAGATAATAGACCTTTCGTAATTTTATTACAACTACAAAAGCGATATTGATCACGTTTTATTTATCAACCCCCCTAATGACGTAATTTTATTACACTTGATTTCAAGCGTTATTGAGAAAAGTGTTATGACATCCAGCTATTTAACCTCAACCGCTTGAATACAGCGAAGCTTGCTGAAAAAGTAGACACTACAACCAAAAATGAGACAACACAGAAAGGACTCGCTCTCAGGAAGTTGTTATCAGCTAGCCAGAGACGAATCGCTGAAGAACGGCACTTGCTGCTGTTGCACACTCAGCCATAACAATAGGAATGTACTTTGATGCTTGTTGACGCTATTCGTAATATCAAAATCCGCCACCGCGTTTTCATCCTCGTCGCTATAACACTTAGCGCCATGGTTATACCCATCTACCTTTTCGCCAGCCACAACTACCAAACGTTAATGGAATATAAAAAGGATGAAACCAAGGTTCTTGTAGACAGTGGACACTCTTTGATTCAACACCATTACAGTCGCTACAAAAATGGCGAGGTGACTGAGCAAGAAGCTAAGCAATCTGCGCTGGACGCCATTGCTGCGCTGCGATATGACCAGAACAACTATTTCTGGATCAATGACAGTAAACCCGCCATGGTCCTCCACCCTATCAAACCGCAGTTGAACGGAAAGGACCTCAGCCAGTTTGAAGACAAAGCGGGCAACCGTCTGTTTGTGGAAATGGCAACGACGGCAAAACGCTCTGGTGCGGGGTTCGTCGATTACTTTTGGAGTAAACCCGGCTCAGAGATACCAGTACAAAAAACGTCTTACGTAAAACTTTTCGAACCTTGGGGCTGGATTCTGGGAACAGGCATTTATGTCGACGATGTAAAGACCACTTTTATTGGCGAGCTTAAGTTCCTGGTCACCTGTGTTGCCGTTATTCTCGGAATCGTTCTGCTTATCAGCGCTGCTATCGGGCAATCTATCGTCGCACCGAGTGCCCAAACCGCCAAGGCTCTAAAAGACATCTCCAGCGGGGATGGAGATCTGTCGCATAGACTCTCATCTTCTGGTCGCGATGAGTTGAGTCAGATAGCTCGTTTCTTTAACCGCTTCATCGATCAAATTCGCGGCATTGTTGGAGAGATAAACCCTGTGTCTGACACACTGGCAAAATCCGCCGACGAAATGGCGCGCCTTTCGGAGAATTCTGAAAGATTAGCGAACCAGCAAAGCGCAGAAATCGATAGCATTTCGGCGGCGGTTAATGAACTGCTAGCCAGCAATCAAGAGATTGCATCTTCTGCTTCACATGCTGCAGAGGAAGCGAAACTGACGGCGGAAGAATGTCACCAAGGACAGAAGGTTGTAAACAATATGCATCATCAGATGCAGGGGATGGTTGATAGCCTACAAAGTGCAGCCAACGAAGCAAACATGCTGGCAGATGACTCCAAAAATGTCGGTCAGGTATTGGATGTGATTCGTGCCATCGCTGAACAAACCAATCTACTCGCGCTGAATGCGGCGATTGAAGCAGCAAGAGCTGGCGATCAAGGGCGGGGATTTGCAGTCGTTGCCGATGAGGTGAGAACGCTCGCTATTCGCACTCAACAAAGTACGGATGAAATCGAAAACATCATCACCTCTTTACAAAACCGCGCTTCATCCCTGAATACCGAGCTTGGTAAGACCCAGAACCTGTCTGAGGCCACCGCTGAGCACAACCAACTTACCTTACAAGCGCTAACGGCCATTGACGATAAGGTGGGAGACATCACAGGCGTAACACAGTCGATTGCCTCTGCATGTAGCCAAACAGCTGCTGCTACAGAGGAGATCAACGTTAATTTACACAACCTCGTTAGCAAAGGACGGGAAACCGTTGAGCAAAGCCGTGACCTGACCGAACAGAGTCTTGCTCTGTCAGCAGTCGGCGTTCAGCTGAAAAGTGCCATCGGTCAGTTCAAGATGTAAGCTATCGCTCGCCATTCAGAGATATGCTTTTAACAAAGCATACTTTTACGTTACAAATTCTGTTAATTTGACGGCATGCCCCAGTAGCATGCCGTTTTTTCATATGGAAATGGTATGTTATTTGAGTAGGGAAGCCATCTTGGCTTTGTGAAGCGCCTTTTTATTTCGAGTTTTCTGGAGAAAGCCTGTGTCAGAAATCAGCCAACTATCACCACAACCTGTGTGGCAATTTTTCGATAAGATCTGTTCTATCCCTCACCCATCCAAGCATGAAGAGCAACTGGCACAGTACATTGTTGACTGGGCGACCAGTGAAGGCCTTTCTGTCACCCGTGATGATATCGGCAACGTGATCATCAGAAAGCCAGCCACGGCGGGTATGGAAAACCGTAAAGGTGTGGTGCTACAAGCACATATCGACATGGTGCCGCAGAAAAACGAAAACACCGACCATGATTTCACGACCGATCCTATCCGTCCTTACATAGACGGGGAATGGGTTACCGCCGATGGCACCACTCTGGGCGCAGACAACGGCATGGGTATGGCGACATGTCTTGCAGTCCTTGCATCTAAAGACATTGAACATGGCCCACTGGAAGTTCTTCTGACCATTGATGAAGAAGCGGGTATGACCGGCGCGTTCGGTCTGAAGGCAGGTTGGTTGGAAGGTGAGATCCTCCTGAATACCGACTCTGAGCAAGAAGGCGAGATCTACATGGGTTGCGCAGGTGGCGTAGATGCTTCTTTGGCATTCTCTCTGGAGCGCGAAACCCTGGGCGGCGGCTACGTCGGTAAAAAGCTTCAGATTAAAGGACTAAAAGGTGGTCACTCCGGTGTTGATATTCACACCGGCCGTGCAAATGCCAACAAGCTGTTAGGCCGATTTCTCGCAGGTCACGCGAACGAATTGGGCCTTCGCCTGCTTTCAGTTCGCGGCGGTACACTTCGCAATGCCATCCCACGCGAAGCTTTTGCAGATGTTGCAGTCCCAGCTGCCAACGAAGAAAAGCTGGCGAACCTGTTCAGTCATTTTGAATCTCTGTTGAAGGAAGAACTGGGCGCTGTAGAGACCTCCATCGCACTATCAGTTCTTGATGCCGAGCTCTCCGAGCAAGCTCTGAAGCCTTCAGTACAAAACCGTATTATCGCCACCATCAATGCCTGTCCAAACGGTGTGATTCGCATGAGCGACGACATTCCTGGTGTGGTTGAAACCTCGCTTAACCTTGGCGTGATTACGACTGAAGACGATAAGATGACCCTACTCTGCCTGATCCGCTCATTGGCAGACAGTGGCCGAAGCTATGTAGAAAGCATGTTGAAATCCACCGGTGAACTGGCTGGGGCCAAAGTGGCTTTCTCTGGCGCGTACCCAGGTTGGAAGCCCGACCCAGAATCAGAAATCATGCATGTTTTCAGAAAAACCTATGAATATATCTATGGTCGTGCTCCTGACATCATGGTGATCCATGCGGGTCTTGAGTGTGGCTTGTTCAAGGAGCCGTATCCAAACATGGATATGATCTCCTTCGGCCCAACTATCAAGTTCCCGCACTCACCAGATGAGAAAGTGGAAATTGCAACAGTAGGGCTTTTCTGGGAGCAAATGTTGGCAATGCTAAAAGCCATCCCTGAAAAAGCTTAAACAAAAAAGAGCGCCAATCGGCGCTCTTTTCAATTCATTGCTCTTTCTAAACCATCACCACTCAAAGCTGAGTTGGGAAGGCTGATTTTTCTCTTCGGACTTCAACCCCACGGAAAGGCCAATAAGCCGAACTCCCCTTCCCTGCTGTCGCGACAACGCCTCGCGCAGCAACTCAGGAAACATTGCATTGTCATAACGCCACTGCCGATGCTCTACAGTAGTCTGCTGAAAGTCTGAGAACTTGAGCTTGATGCCCTGTCGGACAATTTCCATATTGGGGGAGACACGTTTAAGTCGGGTTTCCATCTCTTCAAAAAGAGAAGCCATGACGTCCAGACACTCTTCTTCAGTCTGAATATCCTGAGGCAAGGTCCGCTCAACGCCAACAGACTTTCTAACTCGCTCGGTCTCAACACTTCGTTCATCAATGCCATGACAACGCTTCCAGAGAGATAGTCCGAACTTACCAAAACGCTTAAGCAAAGCATTCTTATCAAACTGTTGAACGTCTTCGCCTTTATACAAACCCATCTCGTGAAGCTTCGCCAGCGTGACTTTGCCAACCCCCGGAATTTTCTCAAGCGCCAGAGACTTAACAAATACATCTACTTCATTGGGTGTCACAATATACATTCCATCAGGCTTGTTAAGATCGGACGCCACCTTAGCAACAAACTTCACAGGCGCTATCCCTGCTGAAGCAGTCAAGCCGAGTTCCTCGCGGATTGCACGACGGATATCATCAGCAATCATGGTCGCGGAGCCGCGGAAAAGTGAGCATTCACTGACATCCAGGTAGGCTTCATCTAGCGAGAGAGGTTCTATTTTGTCAGTATAGCGTTCGAAGATAGCGCGAATTTGGCGGGAAACACTTTTGTATTTATTCATGTCACCACGAATTACCGTCAGGTTTGGGCATAACTTCAAGGCATGTCCAGTTGCCATCGCGGAGCGAACGCCAAACTTCCGGGCGATATAGTTACAGGTCGATATCACTCCGCGGCGCTTTTCAGAGCCACCAATAGCAAGCGGTATGTCGCGTAGCGCGGGGTTATCACGCATTTCCACTGCAGCGTAAAAACAATCCATGTCGACGTGGATTATCTTTCTCATAAACTCATTCGCTCAAACCAAACACTGTTTATATACACAGTAATGTAGCCATATGTCAATCTAACAATTCACAATACCTATGATGGAAAAAAGAAGCCTTTGTTTTCAGAAGTCATAAAAAAACCGCCTCTCGGCGGTTTTTTTAATTTAGATGATTTGGTTCTTTTTCCATTCTTCAGTCTTCGCTGCCCGAGCTTCACGCTTCTTGCGCGCATCACATGGTTCAGGGCAATCACATTCTTTCTCTATACCCACTGCGCCCAAACCACCACAGCTTCCGCTGATCGTTTTGCGCTGAATAATGAAGCCAATAGACATACCAGTAATAACCAGAATGAATACCGCGAAGGTTATCAGATAAACAGACATCTTATTACCTTTAACGTGTTAGATATGGTTTGAACGCATCCGATGCGACTTCGTTAAATCCATTATCCGTCTTTACGATGAAAAATGCAGGAATATTTTCCTTGTTTGCTAAAGCAACGGCCGCATCTGGGCCCATCACCATAAAGGCAGTGGATAGGCCATCCGCCGTCATACAAGACTTATCAAGCACAGTTACCGACACCAGACGGTGGTTGATTGGCTTGGCAGTTGCCGGGTTGATCGTGTGCGAGTAGCGAACACCATTTTCTTCAAAGTAGTTTCGATAATCACCTGATGTGGCAATTGCCATGTCGCCCGGTGCAATGATTTCCTGTACGGTTTGCTGCTCTGATGTAGGCTTTTCAATCGCGATACGCCATGGTTGCCCTTCAGCGTTCTTACCTTTCAGTTGAAGCTCACCACCGATCTCAACTAAGTAGTTATCAATGCCCAGTGACGCCAGATAGTTTGCGACTACATCAACACCAAAACCTTTAGCAATCGATGACAAATCGACATACAGACCCGGGTTGGTTTTGATCAGGTTGTTACCATCAACAGAGAGGAACTCAATCCCTGTCATTGCGCGGCGTTCTGCAATCTGCTCGTCAGTTGGAACGCGGTCAGGACGACCTTCAGGACCAAAACCCCAAAGATTAACCAATGGACCAACCGTAACATCAAGAGCGCCATCAGACAGGGTGTTCAACCGAATCGCCTCTTCTACCACTTTTGCCGTATCTTTCGACACAGTAAATGGTTCGCTACCTGTTTGCTGGTTAAACAAACTCAGTTCAGAATCCTTGCGGTACGTAGACATCTGGTCGTTGACCAACTCAAGACGCGCATCAATCTCTGCCTGAATATCATTGGATGCAGGAGCATTACCATCAGCAAGGTATTTCACCGAGTAGTAGGTACCCATGGTCGAGCCAGTAAGGTGTGTTTGCTGAGGTGCTTGCTCGCAGCCGGACAAAACCAGTAACGCACTGATCATGAGACCGACTGACAACAGGAATTTTTTCATTACATCATCCAGTTGTTAAAAAGAAGGATCAGAAAGAATCACTTTTGACTATGGAGAGCTTGAAAAGCCTTTCAGATAACAATGATTCTGTCTGATTAGATGCAAAATGGCTGACCCAAAGGCCAGCCATTATCTCTTTCAGACTGTGTGGTGATTAACCACCGAAGTCATCCAGCAGGATGTTCTCGTCTTCAACACCCAGGTCTTTCAGCATGCCGATCACAGCAGCGTTCATCATTGGAGGACCACACATGTAGTACTCACAATCTTCTGGCGCTTCATGATCTTTCAGATAGTTCTCGAACAGCACGTTGTGGATGAAGCCAGTGTAGCCATCCCAGTTATCTTCTGGCATAGGATCAGACAGAGCGCAGTGCCAAACGAAGTTTTCGTTTTCTGCTGCCAATCCATCGAAATCTTCTACGTAGAACATTTCACGCTTAGAACGCGCACCGTACCAGAAAGACATCTTACGGCTAGACTTCAAACGCTTGAGCTGATCGAAGATGTGTGAACGCATTGGTGCCATACCTGCACCACCACCCACAAATACCATTTCTGCATCAGTGTCTTTCGCGAAGAACTCACCGAACGGACCAGAGATCGTACACTTATCGCCTTCTTTCAAAGACCAGATGTACGAAGACATGATGCCTGGTGGTACGTCTGGGTTGTTAGGTGGCGGCGTCGCAATACGCACGTTCAGCATGATGATGCCAAACTCTTCTGGGTAGTTAGCCATTGAGTATGCACGAATGGTTTCTTCGTTAACCTTGGACTCGTAACGGAACAGGTTAAACTTCTCCCAGTCTTCGCGATACTCTTCGGGAATATCGTAATCTGCGTACTTAACGTGGTGAGCAGGCGCTTCGATTTGGATGTAACCACCCGCACGGAACGGTACTGACTCGCCGTCTGGAATTTGTAGCTTCAGCTCTTTGATGAAGGTTGCTTTGTTATCGTTAGAGATAACAGAACATTCCCACTTCTTCACGCCGAAGATTTCTTCAGGGAGCTCGATGTCCATGTCAGTTTTCATTGCCACCTGACAGGCCAAACGCTCACCTTCACGTGCTTCACCCTTGCTAATGTGGTCAAGTTCAGTAGGCAGAATATCACCACCACCTGATTTCACTTTCACACGGCACTGGCCACATGAGCCACCACCACCACAAGCTGATGATACGAATACACCTGCACCCGCCAGCGCGCTCAGAAGCTTACCGCCCGGCTGCGTGGTGATTGCAAGGCTTGGATCGCCGTTTACAGCGATCGTGATGTCACCTGATGGTACCAGCTTGGACTTGGCGAAAAGAATCACCAGTACCAGTGCCAGTACGATTAGAGTAAACATCACTACACCAAGAATAATGTCCATTGACTATTCCTTAATTCGCGGTTTACCCGACTTACAGTTGAACACCGGAGAAAGACATAAAGCCTAACGCCATCAGACCTACAGTGATAAAGGTAATACCCAGACCACGAAGTGCAGGTGGTACGTCAGAGTACTTCATCTTTTCACGGATACCTGCCAGCGCAACAATCGCCAGCATCCAGCCCACACCTGAGCCGAAACCGTAAACTACGGACTCCATGAAGTTGTAGTCACGTTGAACCATGAAAGATACGCCACCGAAGATTGCACAGTTCACTGTGATCAGCGGTAGGAAGATACCCAGTGCGTTGTAAAGCGGCGGGAAGAAGCGGTCCAGAACCATTTCTAGGATCTGTACCAGTGCCGCGATAACGCCGATGAAAGTGATGAAGTTCAGGAAGCTAAGATCCACGCCTTCAACAATCGCACCGTTTTTCAGTACCAGGTTGTAAATCAGGTTGTTAACCGGAACGGCCACAGACAGTACTACGATTACCGCAACACCCAGACCGAAAGAGGTTTTAACTTTCTTGGATACTGCCAGGAAAGTACACATACCCAGGAAGAAAGACAGTGCTAGGTTTTCGATGAAAATCGAACGAACCAGCAGGCTAATGTAATGTTCCATTACGTCCTTACTCCTTCGCTTCTACTTGTTCAGGTTTGAAGTAACGCACAACCCAGATCAGGAAGCCGATCAGGAAGAACGCTGATGGGGCCAGAAGCATCAGACCGTTTGGCTGGTACCAACCGCCTTCTGAGGTCAGAGGCAGGATTGATACGCCGAACAGCTTGCCTGAGCCCAGCAGTTCGCGGAAGAAACCAACAGAGATCAGTACGAAACCATAACCCAGGCCGTTACCGATACCGTCGATGAATGATGGCAGTGGCGGCGACTTCATCGCGTAAGCTTCTGCACGACCCATAACGATACAGTTGGTGATGATCAGGCCGACGAATACAGACAACTGCTTAGAGATGTCGTAAACATATGCTTTCAGGATCTGGTCTACCACGATTACCAGCGATGCGATGATCGCCATCTGAACGATGATACGTACAGAGTTTGGAATGTGGTTGCGGATAAGCGAGACGAACAGGTTAGAGAATGCCGTTACGAATACTACCGCAATGGTCATTACAAACGCCGTTTCCAGCTTGGTGGTAACTGCCAGTGCAGAACACACACCCAGTACCTGAAGGGCAATTGGGTTGTTGTCTAGTACCGGAGACCAAAGATTCTTTTTCAGTTCTTTAGAATCAGCCATTGATCAGCTCTCCCTGTTGAACTTTCTTCAGGAATGGGCCAAAGCCGTTGTCACCAAACCAGAAGTCAAAGGTGTGCTGCACACCGTTTGAAGTCAGAGTTGCACCTGACAGACCGTCTACACCGTAAACGTCTCCAGGTTGAGCACCGCCTTTAACAACTTTCAGCGCCGGAATGCCTTTGTCGTCAAACAGCAGTTTGCCTTCGAACTGTGCACGCCAGCGAGGGTTTTCAACTTCGCCACCCAGACCCGGAGTTTCACCGTGCTGGTAGTAAGCGATGTCAGAAACGGTCTTGCCGTCTGTGCTCAGTGCAACGAAGGCATACATCATGCCCCACAGACCACTGCCATGTACTGGCACGATCAGACGCTCAGTTTGACCCGCATCGTCTTTCACCAAGTAAACCTTGGCGATGTCAGATAGACGGCCAATCTTGGCGATATCTTTGTCTGCGGTCAGTTTAACTGACTGAGATGGGTCGGACGCTGCAATGCGTTGGTCAAAAGCCTTCGCTTCTTCAACGGTACCAACAAGGTCGCCTGTCTTCAGGTCAACCAGACGTGGTTCGATGAACTTATCAAAGGTTCCAGTGATGTTGCCGTTCGCATCGATACCAGCAACAGAAAGGATGTTGCGCTGTACGTCCAGCACGGCATTTTTCTCTTGCAAAGGGCGCAGAGAAACAGCCGCGAAAGAAACCACAACTGAACACACCAGGCTCAGCGCGATAACTACGGTCAGCGTTTTTTTAATGCTATCGTTATTGCTTGACACGAGCCAGTCTCCGTTTGATGTTGCCCTGGATTACCAGGTTGTCGAACAGTGGCGCAAACAGATTCGCGAACAGGATAGCCAGCATCATACCTTCTGGGTACGCTGGGTTAACCACACGAATCATTACTGCCATCGCACCGATCAGGATGCCGTACCACCATTTTGCTTTGTTGGTGAACGACGCGGAAACCGGGTCAGTTGCCATGAACATCATACCGAACGCGAAACCACCCAGAACCAGATGCCAATGCCATGGCATGCTGAACATTGGGTTAGTGTCAGAACCGATGATGTTAAACAGCGTTGCTGTTGCTACCAGACCAATAAAGGTACCCAGAATGATGCGCCAGGATGCAATTCGCATCGCTACGATCATCGCACCACCAATGAAGATTGCCAGCGTTGACACTTCACCGATAGAGCCAGGGATGTTACCAATGAATGCATCCATCCAAGAGGTTGCTTGGCCAGTGATGTTATTTACCAGCGCGCCTTGACCGCCTTGAGCCCACTGGCTCAGCGCTGTCGCACCTGAGTAACCGTCAGCTGCAGTCCAAACCAGGTCACCTGATATCTGTGCAGGGTATGCAAAGAACAGGAACGCACGGCCAGCCAGAGCAGGGTTCAGGAAGTTACGACCAGTACCACCGAAGATTTCTTTTGCTACAACAACACCGAAGGTAATACCCAGTGCTGCTTGCCAAAGAGGAAGTGTAGGTGGAACAATCAAAGCAAACAGGATAGATGTTACGAAGAAGCCTTCGTTAACTTCATGTTTACGGACCATACAGAACAGTACTTCCCAGAAACCACCAACGATGAATACCGTTGCGTAGATTGGCAGGAAGTATGTCGCACCAAGCAGCATCATGCTGCCCCAGCCTGCTTCAGCAGAAAGCGTGCCGCCCAGCATTTCAGTTAGCCAGTAGTGCCAGTTGCCGTCGATAACTGCTGCCAGTTGCTCGCCGCTGTACATTGAGTTCAGCGCCATGATGGCTTGGTTACCAGCGTTGTACATACCAAAGAACATGGCAGGGAATACGGCCATCCACACCATGATCATGATACGTTTCAGGTCGATGCTGTCACGAACGTGTGCACCACGTTTGGTCACAAGGCCCGGGGTATAAAGAACAGTTGCTACTGCTTCGTACAGTGCGAACCATTTCTCATGTTTGCCACCCGGCTCGAAGTGATGCTCGATATCTTCAAGATAATTCTTCAGGCTCATTGCTTACCCTTCCTTCTCAATTTGATCCAGGCACTCGCGGAGCATAGGGCCAAAATCGTACTTGCCAGGGCAAACAAAAGTACACAGAGCAAGATCTTCAGGATCCAGTTCTAGTGCGCCCAGCTGAGACATGCTGTCCAGGTCACCTGCACAGATATCACGCAGCAGCAGAGTCGGCTCGATGTCCAGAGGCATCACACGCTCA
The DNA here is from genome assembly GCF_023746615.1 of Grimontia kaedaensis. Lineage (NCBI taxonomy): Bacteria > Pseudomonadati > Pseudomonadota > Gammaproteobacteria > Vibrionales > Vibrionaceae > Grimontia > Grimontia kaedaensis. The sequence continues at coordinate 2,927,885 of NZ_CP082275.1, forward strand.
TAGTTGCCGATTGGCACCATCGAGCGCTCACTACCGTTTGTGGTAGTGGTCATGTTGAACAGCTGGCCTTTAAAGAACTGGCTTAAATATGCGCGGGTAACGGAGAACTTGTTCTTACCTGGAGTAATCCAGCCAAACAGTTCTTTTTCACGACCTTCACGAAGCGCACTCACCTGAAGGTGATAGCGACCGAGGTAACCGTGAACACCACCAGCGTTCGTACCACTTAGTACGGAGCCAGAAATGAGACGGATTTCACCAGGCATCAACTCATTGTCAGTGATGTCTGAAACTGAAGCACCGACTTGAGTGCGGATGAGACGAGGGTTGTTAACAACCGGCCCAGCCAGTGAAACGACGCGATCAGTATAAACTTCACCCGTTAGGAAAAGCTTACCGAAAGCGATAACGTCTTGATAGTTCAGGTGCCATACCTGCACGTCCATACCAACAGGGCGAAGGAAGTGAATGTGAGTACCAACCAGACCTGCTGGGTGAGGACCATTAAACACTTGCTCTTCTACATTGGATTGGTTACTGCGCGGCAGGCTGGATTCGCCTTTACACACAAACACCTTGCCGTCAGTCAGGCGTGAAACCACGTCCAGACCTGCTACAAACGCGTCTTGCTGCTCATTAATGACCAGCTCTGGGTTAGCAGCCAGAGGGTTTGAGTCCATTGCTGTTACAAATACAGCTGCTGGACTTGCGTCAACCGCTGGTGTTTTGCTGAATGGGCGGGTACGGAACGCGGTCCACATACCAGATTCAACAAGTTGGTCTACGACCACTTGACGATCCAGGCCTGCGATATCAGACGCTTCGTATTTGTTGAAAGTGACTTGCTCGTTGCCTTCTACTTCGATGACAACAGACTGAAGAACACGTTTTGCACCGCGGTTGACTTCAACCACAGTACCAGCTGCAGGAGCAGTAAATTTAACGCCTAAGTTCTTTTTGTCTTCAAAAAGAACCTGACCTTTTTTCACTACATCCCCAACACGAACATGCATCGTTGGACGCATGCCAACGTACTCTTCGCCAAGCAAGGCGACTTTTTTGATGGCTGGGCCATCATTTATCACCTGAGCTGGAGTCCCGGCAATTGGGATATCCAGACCCTTTTTTATTGTAATCATACGCACTTGCACTACATTAACGGGAAAAAAATTCTGTTATTGCGCAGTTTAATACACGACTTTCCACTGTCTAGCTGAGCGATTCATAAGCTCACCTTCGCAACTTCCTCATCACCAACCCGCAACAATTCAAGGCATGGGGTCAGTTTTCAAGCGGTGGATTCTATCATCAACCAAAGTCGCTATTCCACGGCAATCACCGTGATACACCCTGAATTTTCGGCAACTGAACAAACTATGCTCAATTGTAAGCGATAAGTATGAGCCGGTGCACAATTTGTGGCGCAAACGTGATGTGGATTAATTGTTCCAAAACCAACATCTCGCACATAGACCTGTCTTTATTCTGAACAGGTTAATACACCCATGTTTTTTAACATTTGCTCATGTTTCGGGACGATTTCTATCCTGACCTTGACACTTGGAATCCAGTAGTGGTTTTCATCGCCGCACTAAAAGGGCTGTTTGAAACAGCCCTTACTTGTTGGTCTATTCTGCGTCTAAAACCTAACCACCGTGACATGGCGGAGAGACGGGTGCTTGACCATTTAATTCGCGCCACTCTTCTTCAGTATAAGTATGAATTGCAAGTGCATGAATATCATTTTGCAATTCTTCACTCAGGGTCTGGTTTACCGCACGGTGCCTAGCGATAAGGCGTTGCCCTTCAAACTGTTCACTGACCACCGTCACTTTAAAGTGACTTTCTGAACCTTCAGGGACGTTGTGCATGTAACTTTCGTTTTTTACATCCAAATGCACCGGTGAAAATGCGGTGTTGAGCTTGTGCTCGATTTTTTGCTGAACTTTCATTCTTCCCTCTGACTTTAGACGCAAATTTCAAAATAGGTCGTGTCTACGAACTTTTTGTCTTCAAAAGTTAAAAATTTACGGGTATGTATACCCAAACGACCTGAAGATGCTCGCATTCAGGCTGTTTGGGTATATACAACAACCCAAAATTGCTTGGGTCTAGACCTATTCTCTCTCCATCCCAAGCCGTTTCGTTATATTATCTGCGACAATATACTCGATTATCTCTAGCTGATACACGCCATGAAAACCACGTTAGACATTGCTGGAAAGACGTTTGCACTCCACCGTTATCCTATTCAGAAGAATGAAACCCTGCAGGCATGGGATGCAGCAGATGAATACCTGATCGAGGAACTTGAGAACAGTGTGTTACCAGACAACGCACACATCTTGATTTTCAATGATGGTTTCGGGGTATTGAGCTGCTGGGCAATTCAGAAAGGATATCGTGTCACCATGGTGAGCGACTCCCATTTAGCCCAGTTAAGCGTCGAGCAGAACATCAAGAATAATAACCTTGAAGGCATCGATATCATTTCATCGTTGGCGCCCCTGCCGACGGATACCGATATCATCGTAATTAAGCTGCCAAAATATATCCGTTTTCTGGTTTGGCAACTCCAGCAGATTTCACATTCTGCGCGGATGAACGTTCAAGTATTAGCAGGTGCAAAAGCCAAAGACATTCACACATCAACACTCAAGCTGTTTGAAAAACACCTTGGTAGTACCCATACCTCACTGGCAAAGAAAAAAGCCCGATTGATTTTCTGTCATAAAGAAAAGCAGCTTGAGTCGGCGCCTGCTGAAACGACGTCTTTTGACGTTGCCGATTACAAAATGACACTGCAAAACCATGCCAATGTGTTTTCTTCAGAAAGTCTGGATATTGCTGCCTATTTGATGCTCGAGCACATACCAAGTGATGAAAGCATTAAGCACATCATCGATTTGGGTTGTGGAAATGGAGTCCTTTCTGTTGAGGCTGCGCGTCGTAACCCTCACGCAAAAGTGACAGCTGTGGACGAAAGTCACATGGCGGTGGCTTCAGCATCCGCAAACCTGCTTAATCATGGTATTACAGCAGAACGTATAGAATGTCGGGTAAATAACTGTCTGGAAGGTTTCCCTTCAAACAGTGCCGATATGGTGCTTTGCAACCCGCCATTCCATCAACTGAATACCGTGACAGACCACATTGCCTGGCAAATGTTTTGTGACGCCAGACAGGTTCTTGAACCCAAGGGACGTATTGTAGTGATTGGTAACCGTCACCTCGGCTATCATGCTAAATTGAAACGTCTTTTTGGCAATGCGCAAGTCATTGCTTCTAACCGTAAGTTTGTTATTGTCGAAGCTTATAAACAGCCTGACTCTAAAGGGATTCGTTAACTCATGAAAAAACTTCTGCTTGTTTCCGGACTGATACTGGGCCTGAGTGCTTGCTCGTCACCCCGCGAACCTCAGATGACGATTGCTCCTCAACCAGCCATCTCATCCGTGCCAGTTGCGCAAAGTAAACCTGTTACGGTGGAAAGCCGCGACCTGCGCACCGCACAATTTGTTGCTGTTGTTGACAATGGCCGTAAGAACGTTCAACCAATCCAAGCGACTTCTAACGTTCGCGTCGTATTGGAAGATGCCCTTATCCGCCAGCTGAATTCCCAGGGCTACAAAGTCGTTGCAGACAGTAAAGGCAAGCTGCGCATGGACCTGCTTGATGCTTTGGTGAAAGTAGAACACAGCGTTTTCTCTCACACGATGAACACCAATGTTCAAATTCAATTGGTTGCCGATAATGGCCAGAATAAGTTCGTAAAACGCTATACGGGTAAGTCGACCACAGAAGGTTCCACCAGCGCGTCGGTTGAAGACATGGAAATGGCACTGAATAGCCTACTAGAAGCCGTACTTCAGGACATTGCTCGTGACCAGCAGCTGATGACATTCATGAATGAGAACTTCTAATGAAAGCCGTATTTAAAACAGCATTAGTCGCTGCAACACTGTTTGCAGCCAACGCGATGGCAGCGAATCCCGTTGTCAGCGTTGAAACCAGCGTGGGTGACTTCAAACTTGAGCTTTACCCGGAAAAAGCCCCCAAAAGCGTTGAGAACTTCCTCAAGTACGTTGAGGATGGAAGCTATGTAGGCACCCAGTTCCACCGTGTCATTCCTGGTTTTGTTGCTCAGGGCGGTGGCTATGATGCTTCGTTTAAACCACGTCCAAACACTTATGGCGAAGTGGTGAACGAATCTAAGAATGGACTGGGTAACGAACGCGGAACGATTGCGATGGCAAGACGCCAGGCTCCGGATTCAGCAACCCGTCAGTTCTACATTAACCTTCAAAACAACAGTAATTTAGACGGAAACAGCTATAAATATGGTTACACCGTTTTCGGTAAAGTCATTGAAGGCTTTAATACTGTTGAGAAGATGGCAAAGGTTAAAACCGTCACAATCCCTGAAACTCGCATGCGTGATGTTCCTCAACAACCTATACTTATCGAGAAGATTCTCATTACCAATTAGTAACAGGTTGAAAGGGAATGCTAAAACTCGTTGCAGACAATCCCGAACAAAAAAATGATGAGCTCGCCGGAGAACATGTTCGACAACATGCTCCGGCGTTTGCTACAGACGTCATTCGCTACATTCTGCAGCAATCTCGTTATGAAGATCTTAAAGTATCCTGCCGCAACCAGTTTTTGGAATGGTGGCAACTATCTATATCCGGTGGTCCACCGGAAGACGATTATGAGTCCGTTTACTGGTATTTACTCTATCTGATCGAATCCCGCCGAGAAGATGAATTACGTGGCAACAGATTTGTGAACCAACGTCTCAAAGAATGCGCTTGTTATCTGATCAATAAGGGAAAATTGCCCCGATTTGCGCGTGGCATTCGTCCTTGAAGCACGGTAGCATGGACCTACCCTATGCACATTACAAGGACGTACATCCATGTCCCCATCTTCTCACCCAACCTGGCGAGAAACGCTAAACAGCTACCTTGACCGCAGGCTTCTTTGGGTTTTCATGTTGGGCTGCGCAAGTGGCTTTCCTTGGCTTCTTATTGGCTCAAACATGTCTGGCTGGCTCAAGGATGCAGGCCTTACCAGAACAGCCATCGGCTTATTCGGTTCTATTTTCGCGGTTTATGCAATCAACTGGATGTGGGCGCCACTAATTGACCGAGTGAAACTTCCTTTACTTCACCGCACTTTAGGTCAACGCCGAAGCTGGATTCTTCTGATGCAGGTCATCATGCTGATCTGTACACTTTTTATCGCCACCACTGACCCATCTTTCAACCTTTGGTTGACCTCAGTACTCGCCTTCACAATTGCGCTGGCTTCTGCCACTCAGGATATCGCTGTCGATGCATTTCGTATTGACAGCTTTGGTGAGCATGAAAAGTCCAAAATGCCTCAGGCGGCGGCAATGGCAGTCATTGGTTGGTGGACAGGCTACAGCCTCCCTGGCTATTTCGCTTTCATCAATGCCGATTCGATTGGCTGGAATGGCGTTTACTATGGCATGGCAGCCTTCATTGGGCTTCTCATCTTTTTCACCCTGCTCGTTGGTGAGCCAGACTCTCAACGTGATAAATTGCAAGCCGAAGCTGAATCCCGTTACGCCAAACGTTTGAACCAAGGCGAGAGCAGCATCCTGGTATGGTTTTCCGTAACCATCGTTGAGCCATTTGCAGAATTCTTCCGACGCAATGGCGTTAAAGTCGCACTCACTCTCCTCCTCTTTGTCTTCTTGTTCAAGATCGGTGAAGCCTTTCTAGGTCGCATGTCGATTGTGTTTTATAAAGAAGTCGGTTTCAGCAATGAACAAATTGGCCATTACTCTAAACTGATTGGGTGGGGAGCCACAGTCGTATTTACCTTGATTGGTAGTGCTATTAATGTGCGTTTCGGGGTTGTGAAAGGGCTTTTGATTGGTGGTATTGCTATGGCCGCCAGTAATCTGATGTTTGCCCTGATGGCGCACGTAGGAGCGAATGAAAACCTCTTCCTCGCGACCATCATCGTAGATAACTTTACCAGCGCGTTCGCAACGATTGCGTTTGTGTCTTTCCTAACATTCCTGACAGGGCGGGCCTTCTCTGCAACGCAGTATGCTTTGCTGGCTTCCCTAGGAAACCTGGGCAGGACAACCCTCTCATCATTCAGTGGTTCGCTTGTCGATTGGATTGAGCAGTTTGAATGGATTCACAACATTAGCTGGCTTGATCCTTGGTCCTTCTTCTTCATTCTCACCACTATCATGGTTATCCCAAGTCTTGCGATGATTGTGGGACTCAGACAACACTTTAAGAAACTACAAGACATGCAGAAAACCGCTTAATCTGCGTTTAATCCGCGACAAATGTCGCGGATTATCCTCTTCACTTCTGTTTAAACCGCTCATCCGGTCATCTTTTGAAACACCAATCTCAAATGTAATCCATTTCAACGGGATCTTAATCACATTTAGCAAACGATTGCGATTTCATTGCATTTTCTTTTTTGAGCTTTCCCATAGAATGGCGCCCGTTACGGCGGAGGTCCAACCAATAGGTGTCTTTGCCATATATTTTCTGACGGTGTAAAGAGAACAAAAGATGCGTAAATCAGTAGTAGCACTTAGCGTTCTGGCAGCAGCTGCGGCTGTTCCAGCTCAAGCGGAATACCTATACGGCTTTGGTGGCATGTACGCAGACTACCAAGTATGGAACCAAGGTTTTGGTAACGATAACGACAACTTTGGCGGTGACATTTCTGATCGTAACCAAGCAGTGATTGGTATTGAAGGCGGTGCAGGTTTCACTTGGGGTCAAATCTACGGCTTCTACGACTACGAAGGTGTTGATCGTGGTACCGGTGACCGTGGCGCATCAACTAAAGGTACTATCCACTACAACCTGACTGACTCTGGTGTAAGCCTTTATGCACAAGTGTACAACACTGACTCAGATGCAGGCTTCCACGAGCAAAACCGTGTGATCGGTCTAGGCTACACTGGTCTGAAAGGCGATGGTTGGGCATTTACTCCATTCATCGGTGTGCATGAAATAAACACTAATGGCATCAGTGGTGCCAACGGTGGCATGGCCGGTTGGGTTGGTTTCTACAATACCAACATCGGTAGCCAAAACTTCACTTTCTCTACTTGGGGTGAATACGAGTTTGGCCGTCAAGACGCATACGCAGCTGTTCAAGGTGACGACTGGGGTCTTAACGGTTCTGTAAACGCGATGTGGAACATCACTCAAAACTGGTCAACGGGTGTTCTTTACCGCTACACAGTGAACAAACTAGCACGCGAAGATTACCAAGATCTGATGATCTACCGCGTACAGTACAACTTCTAATTTAAAGAAGTAATACGAATTCAAAAGGCAGCCAATGGCTGCCTTTTTGCTTTTCAGCGTTCGGCTCTTTTATCAACAATGGTATGCTTTCATACAGTTAAACAATAAGGATGAAGCATGCGTTTTACGCTTGTCGGTGCCGGTGCGGTCGGCACGTTATGGGGATTAAAACTTCTTGAAGCTGGTCATCAGGTTCATTTTGTCACCCGCAAAGAAGAGTCTGACATAACACTGGGATTCGAACATCAGAGCCCACTGGTTTTTCCCTGCAACCAACCCATTCGAATTGAAGAAAGTGACTGTGTTCTGGTTTGCGTCAAAGCCTTCCAGGTGCTGGATGCCATCCATCTTATACAGCCTTATCTCCATCCAGATACCCCGGTAGTATTGATGCACAACGGCATGGGTACGGCTGATGCTGTTCTTCAAACACTGGACACAAACCCGCTCGTGCTTGCCACTACCTCCAATGGCGCTTTAAAACTTTCTCCATCGATATTACGACATACCGGCCTTGGAGAAACACGCCTGGGTGGTGCCAATGTCAGTGGAAAACAGTGTGACTTTCTTGCTGAGGTTTTCAACCATGCTCTACCCAGCACCCAATGGGAAAAGGATATTCAGGCAGCGCTTTGGCAGAAACTGGCCGTCAATTGTATGATCAATCCTATGACTGCACTGCGTCAGTGTCAGAATGGCGAGTTGCTTTCTGATAGCTTGCGAGAGCGCCTCAAGACGTTAAGCGAAGAGATCACTTTGGTCATGCAAGCCGAAGGATTAAACGTGACATCGGGTGACGTCTTACAACACGCGTTACAGGTCGCGAAAGCCACTGCAGAAAACCACTCTTCGATGAACCGGGACGTACATTTCAAACGCCGTTCCGAAATAGACTTTATTACTGGCTACTTGATCAGCCGAGCAGATTCATACGATATAGCGGTACCGGAAAACCGGGCGCTGTATCAAGCCATCAAGAATTTGGAGCAATCCTATGACCACGCCTAGCGTATTGGTGTGCCTTACCCAAGGCACAGAAGAAATGGAAGCCGTCACTGTGATTGACGTTATGGTACGTGCTGGATTTAACGTCACCACTGCAAGTGCTGCAGAAGATGGTGAGCTCACTTTGACTTGCTCACGTGGTGTAAAACTGACAGCAGACATTCCACTGGTCAAAGTTGCGGATGAAGAATTTGACTGCATTGTTGTGCCGGGCGGTGTTGAAGGCGCAAAAGCACTAGGTGAAAGTGCATTGGTTGTTGAAATGATTAAGCAGCAGCAATGTGACCAGAAATGGGTAGCAGCAATCTGTGCAGCACCTGCTTTGGTCATTGAGAAGAACCAGCTGTTCCCTGACGCCTATAAAACCTGCCACCCTGCATTTATCGACCGTATCCCGGCAGATAAGCAGAACAGCCGTCGAGTTTTCACTGACCACGACCACAAACTGCTCACCAGCCAAGGGCCGGGTACTGCGTTGGAGTTTGCTATTGAGATTGTGTACTTACTGGCAGGCAAAGACAAAGCCCGCGAGGTCGTAGAGCCAATGGTGATTATTCCCAACCTCCACTACGAAAAGAAATTCGCTTAATCCTGCATTGGGTATACCCCAAACAAAAAAACCGACCTCGAAAGGTCGGTTTTTTGTTTCTAAGTCTTGTCGCTGCGCTTTCTCAGATCAGCCTTACGGACGGTATACCTTCACGTTCGCGTAGCCATTTTCTTGCAGGTAGAGGGCCTGCAGTCGGCTCATCACGCCACGATCACAGTAGAGCAGATACGTTTTGCTCTGGTCCAGATCACCGAACTTGGTCGCCAGTCTGAAGAACGGAATGTGAACCACTTCCGCGCCATCAATTTCCAACGGCTTTTCATCTTCTTCTTCAGGGCTACGGATATCCAGCACCACGGCGCCGTTAGCAATTTCATCCACAAGCTCAACGTCTGGCGCTTTTTCTTTACTCAGCTTGCCGATATCACGGATATCAATGATTCGCGCGTCGTAAACCACTTTATCCAAAATGCTAAAATCGAAGCTTGCTTCTTCCGCTTCCAGCTTAGCTCTCTCGGCCTTGATGGTTGGATTGCGTGAAATCACACCACAGTACTCCGGCATGGTCTTGGCGAAATCTTCAGTACCAATCTCGCGAGCCAGATTAATGATGTCTTCTTTGTCCCAGTTGATCAAAGGACGCAGGACCAGTGTGTCAGACACATTGTCGATCATACGTAAGTTGGTCAGCGTCTGGCTCGATACTTGCCCTAAAGCTTCACCGGTCACCAATGCCTGGATGCCAAACTTTTCCGCTACCATGGAAGCCGCTCGCACAAACATGCGCTTAAGCACGACACCCATTTGGCCGTCATCAACTTTCTCAAGGATCTCCGCGACGACAGGTTCAAAATCAATGGAAATGAACTTCACTTTGGCAGAAGAACCAAACTTCTCCCACAAGTAGTGGGCGGTCTGTTGAACGCCAATCTCGTGTGCTGCGCCACCAAGATTAAAGAAGCAATAGTGAACTTTGCTACCACGCTTGATGTGCAGATAGCTGGAAACGCCGGAGTCGAAACCGCCAGATATCAGGCTTAACACATCTTCCTGTGTACCCAGTGGGAAGCCACCCTGTCCTTTAAAGCGCTCGCGAACCACATTGACGTTTTCTTTGTCTACTTCCAGATGCACAACCATGTCAGGTTTTTTCAGCTGAACACGGGCAGATTCAACATCTTGGTTCAAACCACCACCCACATAACGCTCTACATCGATAGACGTGAAGTCATGATTGCCACGACGCTTGGCACGCACGCAGAACGACTTGCCTTCCAACTGATGTGCTACCGTTGCTGATACAATTTCATAGATGTTATGCAGATCAGTAAACGGTGTTTGCTCAACTTCCAGCACATGGTGAATACCCGGCGTGTTGGTCAGCACACTGAGTGCAATATCGCGCTCAGCATCGTTTTTTAGCGAAACCTCGATATGGTCGCGACGGTTGAACACCGCCATAGCGTCTGACTTTCGCTTAAGAATATTTCGGATGTTAGTTTCCAGAATTTTCGTGAAGCGTTTCCGTACAGATTCACTTTTGACCATCACCTCAGGGTGAATTTTTACGATAAATTTCATAACAGGTTTCGCTACGGCTTTAACAAAGGCGCGGATTATACCTCAAGCATAACGTATTCGAAATAACCACACTGAAGTGAGTACAAAAACAAAAAAGGCAGCGTCAATATGCTGCCCTCTATAAAGACTTCCAACGATCAGTTTTCCTGAATAGGCTCAACCGGTGCACTCGTCGACAATTCGTCCGATTCGCGCGGTTTACCTTGCATGATGGCAATCTCAACACGGCGGTTTTGAGCACGACCTTCCGGTGTATCATTGGGCACGCGCGGTGAGGAACCCGCCAAACCTTCAACCCGCATTCTCATTGGGTCGAATCCGTCGACTTTTTCCATTTCCTGCGCGACTGATACCGCACGCTGAGCTGACAAATCCCAGTTAGAACGGTAAAGCTCAGAATCCAGAGGCGAATTGTCAGTATGGCCGGAAACACGAATCACACCAGGGACATCTTTCACCAAATCGGCTATCTGGCGAACCAAAGGACGAAACTTCGGCTGTAGGAAAGCAGAGCCAGCCGGGAACGCGCCGTTTTCACGAATGCGGATAATCAGTTGCTGGCCAAGATTTTCCACTTCAACCGCGCCTTCTTCCACTTCACGCTCAAGGGCCTGAACCACCATTTGGGCAGTACTCGACATCTGTTCGGTGTCTTGTTCCTGCTCCTGCATTGAGGCTTCGCTTGCCGTAGAGCCTCCATCCAGTTTCGCTGAATCACGCTGGGAGCCACCCGCACGGTCTGATTCTCCATCTTGAAAGTCGAGCGTGCGCTGCGTCATATCGATGGTTTGCTGCATGATAACTTCAATTGGCGTTGGTTCTGGACGGCCCGGACGGAACTCTTGTGCAATCACACTGGTACCTTTCGGGATGTCTTTTACCTCAAGCAGGTTTTGTACACCGAAAGCGAATTTCATCGAGCCAGCGATCTGCTTGAACTTCAGTACATCCATTTCCGAGAAGGACAACAGAAGTACGAAGAAACACATAAGCAGTGACATTAAGTCAGCGAAGGTCCCCATCCAAGCGGGTAGCCCGGGGGGGGGACATTTGCATTCATCATCCATACCCGACTCCTTATCCGTCTACGTCAACAGTGCGTTTCTTCTCGTTGAGGTAGTTTTTCAGGTAGCCGTCAATAACACGCGGGTTCTGACCATCCTGTATTGCCAATAAACCATCCATGATAAGACGGCGGTTCATCTTCTCCTGGTCTTTACGCAGGCGAAGCTTTGCAGCAATAGGAATCGCGATCATGTTGGCGAGCATCGCGCCGTAGAGTGTTGTCAAAAGTGCTACCGCCATCGCAGGACCGATCGCCTTTGGGTCATCCATGTTTGAAAGCATGGCTACCAGACCGATCAGTGTACCGATCATCCCCATGGCCGGGGCAACGTCAGCAAGTGCACTGTAGAACTGTGCCCCACTATCGTGTCGTTCATCGGTCATTACAATGTCTTTTTGGAGCGTCATTTTTACGACTTCAGCATCATGGCCATCTACCAGCATGTCGACGCCTTTTTTCATGAAGGAATTGGTCACTTCCATTTCTTCAAGTGCCAGAAAGCCGCCTTTACGAGCCGCATCCGCCATCTCTACGATTTTGGCAATCAGGTCTTCCGGATCATCGGCTTTGAACATGAAAGCCTTGCCTGCGATTTTAAATGCCCCGAAAAACTGACCCATGGTGTAGTTCATCAACACAACAAACAGACTGCCACCGAATACGATTAACGTTGAAGGAACGTCTACGAACATACTAATGGTGCCACCAAGCAACATCGCCATAACGATGAAGGCAAAGGCGCCCAAAATACCTAGAAGTGTCGCCAGATCCACGGAACGATCCCCTTAATTTTTACTAGCCAGAAAGAGTTGTGACGTATTCCCAAGCGACCTGAAATTACAGGTTATTAAATCGCTTGAGTATGACTGAATTCGCTGTCTGCCCTTCCGTTAACGGCAGATGTAGCGATAGATTTAGCGCATACCTTAAATTTTATACCCATCTCATCTCAAGATGCAGATTTTACTCTCAAGATTAAGCTCAATGTCTACTTCTGAATATAGGAAGTCGGACATACAATTGAGAGACAAATTTTTGCCGCTGATGAAAACACACGCAAAATTCAGGCCGTATTCGCGCTAAACCCCATAAAATCTCCCCGGCAGCGCAGATTTTCACTCAAGCGTTTGACCCCCAACAGACGCTGGGTTAACTTCTCCGCCATTCTGATACATCTGGATTTATCATGGCTGCTAAGAAACCTGAAAACATGACCTTTGAAGAAACCCTCAAAGAGTTGGACACGATTGTTAATGGCCTTGAAAGTGGTGATTTGCCACTGGATGCAGCATTGAAGCAATTTGAACGCGGGATCTCTCTGGCCCGTCAGGGACAAAAAACTCTCTCTGATGCAGAGCAACGTGTCGAGATCCTGCTCGCGCAAGACGACAACGCCCCTTTGGAAAAATTTGAAGACACGCGCGATGAGTGATACCGCTTTAACGTCCACCCTCATTCATTACCAAAATCGCAGCAACGCGCAGCTTACACATTGGCTTGATAGCCTGGGGCATGACGATCAGCCTTTGATTCAGGCGATGAAGCATGGCGCTTTGCTGGGTGGTAAACGCGTTCGTCCTTACCTGACATACGTGACAGGTAAGCTGTTTGGCGTCTCTGAAGAAGCGCTGGATACTCCCGCGGCCGCCATAGAGTGTATTCACGCTTATTCCCTTATCCACGACGATTTACCGGCAATGGATGATGACGCTTTACGTCGAGGTCAACCAACCTGTCACGTCGCCTTTGATGAGGCCAGCGCCATTCTTGCGGGCGACGCACTGCAAACATTGGCTTTTACCATTCTCGCAGAAGGTGATCTTTCGTCAGAAGGTGACGCGTACCGTATCCAGATGGTCAAAGAACTGGCAGCTGCATCCGGTGCAGCAGGCATGTGTCTTGGTCAGGCGCTGGATCTCGCAGCGGAAGGAAAGAAAGTCGATCTCGAAGTACTCGAAACGATTCACCGCAATAAAACAGGTGCTCTTATCCGTTGCGCGGTCCGCTTGGGTGCGTTGGCGGCAGGCGAAAAAGGTGTAACATACCTTTCACAACTGGACACATTTTCCAACGCCATTGGCCTTGCGTTTCAGGTGCAGGATGACATTCTAGACATCATCAGCGACACCGAAACCCTTGGAAAACCACAAGGTTCCGATCTCGAAGCGGAAAAAAGCACCTACCCGGCCTTGCTGGGACTGGAGGGCGCACAGCAGAAAGCTGAGCTTCTTTATAAAGAAGCACTACAAGCCCTGCAAGCGATCCCCTACAATACAGAGCAATTGGAACTGTTCGCCCGGTATATCATCGAGCGCAAGAATTAAAACAAATAGCGCCATAAAACGAATATATGACTCTCGATATTTCTAAATACCCAACGCTCGCGCTTGCAGAAACACCTGACGAGCTCAGAACGCTGCCACGTGACGTTCTGCCGAAGTTGTGCGACGAGCTCAGAACGTATCTGCTCAACTCCGTGAGCCATTCAAGCGGCCACTTTGCATCAGGTCTCGGTGCTGTTGAGCTGACCGTGGCGCTTCACTATGTCTACAATACCCCTTTTGATCACCTGATCTGGGATGTTGGTCATCAGGCATACCCACACAAGATTCTGACAGGTCGCCGTGAGCGCCTGACGACTATCCGCCAAAAAGACGGTTTACACCCTTTCCCATGGCGTGAAGAAAGCGAGTATGACGTGCTTTCTGTCGGCCATAGCTCTACCTCCATCAGTGCTGCTTTGGGGCTGGCCATTGCCGCCGCCAAAGAAGGTCGTGATCGCAAAGTAGTCTCCGTGATTGGTGACGGCGCAATCACCGCAGGTATGGCGTTTGAAGCCATGAACCATGCAGGTGACGTTCACGCAGACATGCTGGTGATTCTGAACGACAATGAAATGTCGATTTCAGAAAACGTCGGTGCGCTCAATAATCACCTGGCGCAACTGCTTTCGGGCAATTTCTACACCTCGATCCGTGAAGGCGGTAAGAAAGTGCTGTCCGGTGCACCACCAATTAAAGAGCTGGTTCGCCGCGCGGAAGAACATCTGAAAGGCATGGTTGTGCCAGGCACTCTGTTTGAAGAGCTGGGTTTCAACTACATAGGCCCAGTTGACGGTCACGATGTGGAAGAGCTGGTCAAAACCATCAAGAATATGCGAAACCTCAAAGGCCCGCAGTTCCTGCATGTAATGACTAAAAAAGGCAAAGGTTACGAGCCTGCGGAGAAAGATCCGATTGGCTATCACGCTGTGCCTAAGTTCAACCCGGCAGAAAATACCCTGCCGAAAGCCAAATCATCCGGCCCGACCTTCTCCAAGATCTTTGGCGACTGGCTGTGTGATATGGCGGCGGAAGACGAAAAGCTTCTGGCAATCACTCCCGCCATGCGCGAAGGCTCGGGCATGGTGCAATTCTCTAAAGAATTCCCAGACCGTTATTTCGATGTAGCGATCGCAGAGCAGCATGCGGTTACCCTTGGTACAGGTATGGCGATTGGTGGCTACAACCCTGTGGTTGCTATTTACTCTACCTTCCTACAGCGCGGCTATGACCAATTAATTCACGACGTGGCAATCATGGATTTGCCTGTCATGTTCGCTATCGATCGTGGTGGCCTGGTTGGCGCAGACGGCCAAACTCACCAAGGTGCGTTTGATCTTAGCTTCATGCGTTGTATTCCAAACATGGTGATCATGGCACCAAGTGACGAAAACGAGTGTCGTCAAATGCTTTACACGGGCCATACCCATAACGGCCCAAGTGCTGTTCGTTATCCTCGTGGCACAGGTTGCGGCGCGACCGTTGAAAAAGCCATGAGCGCATTGCCGATCGGTAAAGGTGTGGTTCGCCGTCAAGGTGAAAAGATTGCTATTCTGAACTTCGGCACCATGATGCCTTACGCCCTGCAAGCAGCAGAAAACCTGAATGCTACCGTTGCAGATATGCGTTTCGTGAAGCCATTGGATGAAGCCCTTATCGACGAGCTTGTTGCATCACATGATGTGCTGGTCACTGTCGAAGAGAATGCCATTTCCGGTGGTGCTGGATCAGGCGTCATCGAATATCTGATGAAGTCCCGCCAAATTACGCCAGTACTACAAATTGGCCTGCCGGATAAATTCATCCACCAAGGAACCCAGCAAGAGCTGCATGAGGAACTCGAGATCGACGGTAAAGGCATTGAAGCGCAGATCCGACGTTATCTGGGTGAGTAACTGTAAAAAGATATACTAAAAACGGCGCATTCAGCGCCGTTTTCTATTCCTTAAAGCCACAGATTAACTGAGCAAATACGTGTAACCCATCCAAAGTGTCACCATCGACATCAAGCCCGCCACAATATCATCAAGCATAATGCCAAATCCGCCATGGACTTGTTTATCGAGCCAACTGATAGGCCAAGGTTTTACCATGTCAAAAAACCGGAAAATGATAAATCCGGCCAAAACAACCTGCCAGTCAGTCACGGGGACGAGGAACATAGTGATCCAAAAACCAACAAATTCGTCCCAGACAATGCTGCCATGATCATGAACGCCCATGTCACCTGACGTTCGGCCACAAAGATAAACACCAATCAATGAACCCAACACAATGGCGACAGCCAGCACGATCGGAGAAAAGCTGACTAATAGATAATAAAAAGGTACCGCTGCCAGCGTTCCCATAGTGCCGGGTACAATGGGGGAAAGACCGGAGCCAAAACCTGTCGCCAGCAAATGAACAGGATTGGAAAGACGAATTTTACTAATTGGATTATCCATACATCACTCGGAGAAATGATCCCAACCACTCAGGGACCAATCGACAGGCTTACCATGCCATTGCACTGTTACGCCCTCACCATGGCGAATTTGACCAATACAGGTCACTGCGGTGTTGGTGTGTGCAAAAGCTGCATCCACCGCGCCACGGTGACTCTCGGGTACAGTAAAACAAAGCTCATACTCTTCGCCACTGGTTAGCGCAATTTTCGCTGCCGCTTCTTCGCCATCGGCAAATACAATCAACTCATCAGATACTGGCAAAGTGTCCGCATTGATAACAGCGGAGACATTGCTCGCTTTCAATATATGCTTAAGGTCAGCGACAAGACCATCAGAGATGTCCAGCGCGGAAGAGGCAATTTCACGAAGTGCCTGCCCCGCCAGTACCCGAGGCTCAGAGTAATAGTGACGATTCAGCAGGGTATTTTCTGTCTCATTCTTGGGGGCGTTACCATTCAAGATAAGATCCAATCCTGCAGCGCTGTCGCCAAGATTCCCCGTCACATATAGCCAATCCCCTGCTTTCGCAGTATCACGACGAATGGCTTTACCGGCTGGAACAAAGCCTTGAAGCGTAATGGTAATGCTCAATGAGCCTTTGGTCGTATCACCACCAACCAGTTGAACTTGATAGTACTCAGCAAGCTTGTAAAAGCCTTCACAGAACGCTGAAAGCCAAGTTTCATTTGGTTCAGGGAGTGTCAGAGCAAGAGAACACCATGCAGGCATAGCGCCCATGGCAGCAAGATCACTTAAGTTGGAAGCCAACGCTTTGTGCGCGACTTTTACAGGATCAGCATCGAGGAGAAAGTGGGTTCCTGCTACCAAAGTATCGGTCGTGACAACCAGTTGGCAGTTTTCCGGCACAGTGATGACGGCAGCATCATCCCCTATGCCCAAGTCCACATCGCGGCGCGTGACTGGCTGCGATTTAAAGTAACGGTTTATCAGGTCGAATTCGTTACCGGCCATTGTTCCATCCCTAAGAAAAAGGCCAGCGTGGCTGGCCTTTGAAGTCTTAACTCGATATTACTTTTTACGCAGCGTCGGTACCGCTTTATCCAGCACACCGTTCACGAATTTGTGGCTGTCTTCTGCGCCGAAACGCTTCGCCAGCTCAATCGCTTCGTTAATAACTACTTTGTAAGGAACGTCTTCGCGTTTGCACAGTTCATACATAGCCAGACGAAGAAGTGCGTGTTCCATTTCGTCCAGATCCTGGATTGGACGAGACAGGTAAGGACGCATTTTGCTATCCATTTCCTGGTAGTTCAGAACGACACCCGCCAGCAGATCACGGAAATAATCTACGTCAGTTTCTGGTTGGCGCAGACGTGGTTCTTCTGCTTGATGCTCTTCTTCTTCATAGTTGTCCGCTGCCAGGAATTGAGCTTCGATATCAGCTACGTTACCTTGCGTCAGTTGCCATGAGTAGATTGCTTGTAGTGCAAAATGGCGCGCGTTGCGCCGTGCGGCTGGTTTCACAGTAACCCCCGATTAGGATTCGATTTGGGACAGTAAGTTAACCATTTCAAGCGCGCTTAGTGCAGCCTCTGCCCCTTTATTACCAGCCTTGGTACCCGCGCGTTCGATGGCTTGTTCAATGGTGTCTACGGTCAGCACGCCGAATGCAACAGGAGTATCAAACTCCAGTGCTACCTGTGCCAGACCTTTGTTACATTCTCCGGCCACATAGTCAAAGTGTGGCGTACCGCCTCGGATCACTGATCCCAGCGCGATAATAGCGTCGTAACGACCGCTTTTTGCAACACGTTGTGCCACCAAGGGCAGCTCGTATGCGCCTGGGCAACGTACTACAGTAATATTGTCTTCACTTACTTGGCCCTGACGCTTCAGCGCATCAATAGCACCATCCAGCAGGCTTTCGTTAATAAAGCTGTTGAAACGGGAGATAACGATAGCAACTTGAGCATTTGGTGCTGCGAATGCACCTTCGATTACCTTCATGGGCCTTCCTATGACTTATTTATCCGGATTGAGAAACCGCGGGATTCTATCACACTTTTCTGCAAAGCCGCCAGCGCTTATGCCGCTTGGGAATTTGCATCGAATCCGGCCTGTTTCGGAATAAAAAAACGCAGCTTGAGCTGCGTTTTCTTTATCAGCGTCTTTTTAGATTAGTCGACGACGTACTCCACAACTTTAAGGCCAAAGCCTGAAAGTGCATGGTAGCGTTTATTGGTTGAAGACAACAAACGCATATCTGTCACGCCCAAGTCTGCCAAGATTTGCGAGCCTACACCAACACGACGGCTGGTGCCCTGCCACTTAGCGGCTGCCGGCTTCTCGCCTTTGTCCTGCGCTTCAAAGGTACGTACTTTGTTAATGATGGACTGGGAAGATTCTTCTTTGCCCAGAATCACCAATACACCGCCATCAGCATTGATACGTTTCATCGCATCACTCAATGACCAGCTACGCTCGGCTGAACGATCAGAATGCAGTAAATCGGTAAAGGTGTCTTGGAGGTGAACACGTACCAGCGTTGGCTGATTACTCACTTCCCCTTTACGCAGGGCATAATGCACCTGGCTGTCGATGGTGTCACGGTAAGTGATCAGATCAAACTCACCATATTCCGTCGGCAGTTTACACTCTGCGACCCGCTCAATGGTGGTTTCATTGTTGTTACGGTATTCGATCAGATCAGCGATAGTGCCGAGCTTGATACCATGCTTCTCGCCGAACGTTTCCAGATCCGGACGGCGCGCCATGGTGCCATCTTCATTAAGAATTTCAACAATCACACCTGCAGGAGAAAAACCAGCAAGACGCGCTAAATCACAGCCTGCTTCAGTGTGACCTGCCCGAGTCAGTACACCACCATCCTGAGCCATCAAAGGAAAGATATGTCCCGGCTGAACCAAATCTGCAGCAACTGCATTCGGTGCAACCGCCGCTTCGACAGTACGTGCTCGATCAGCAGCAGAAATACCCGTTGTCACGCCTTCTGCTGCTTCAATAGAAACGGTAAAGGCAGTCGAAAACTGAGCATTGTTGTCGCTGACCATCAATGGCAAACCAAGGCGTTGGCAACGATCTTTAGTCATGGTAAGACAAATCAGGCCACGGCCATACATCGCCATGAAGTTGATAGCTTCTGGCGTGATTTTTTCTGCTGCGATGATGAGGTCGCCTTCATTCTCTCGATCTTCATCGTCCATCAGGATAACCATTCTGCCCTGACGGATGTCTTCAATAATCTCTGCTGCGCTGCTGATTGGCATGGTTCTGTCCCTGTTCTTACCGGCAATCCGGTTCTGTTATCTCAAAAAACCCGACTCTGCGAGCTTTGCCATGGTCAAACCGCCTGCACCACTTTGCTGCGCTGCACGGTCGCCCATCATTAATCGTTCAAGGTAGCGGGCAATCACATCTACTTCGATGTTGACTTGGTATCCGACAGTGAAATCTTCGATCGTCGTTTCCAGAGCGGTATGAGGAACGATGGTGAGTTTGAATCGATTGCCATCCACCGCGTTGATCGTCAGACTGATACCATCAATCGTCACCGAGCCTTTCTCTGCCAAGTATTTGGCAAGCTCTGCGGGTGCTTCGAGCCAAAACTCAATCGCACGTCCTGTTTGAGTGCGTGAAACAACAGTTGCTATGCTGTCGACGTGGCCGGAAACCATATGACCGCCAAAACGCGTTGTTGGCAGCATAGCCTTTTCCAGATTCACTTTCTGACCCGCTTTGTAAGTTGCAAAAGCAGTACGGTTCAGTGTCTCACCCGATAGATCCGCAACATAACCGTTTCCAGTCATCGCGACCACGGTCAAACAAACACCGTTGGTAGCGATACTATCACCCAGTTTTACGTCCGATAAATCCAGCTTCCCACTTTCCACAGTCAGCGAAATGTCACCGCCTTTCGGGGTGATTTTCTGGATGTGACCGACCGCTTCGATAATTCCTGTAAACATATTCTTTCGCTTTAATTTCTATTCTGGCTGAGGCTTTTGCATGCGAAGACGCACGTCATTGCCGATGCAGGTCACGTCAGTCAGCTCAAAGGCAGGCACCTCACTCATACAGGTTATTCCCTGTAGGTTGACCAACCCACGGCTATCGTTGCCCATCAGTTTAGGCGCCTGATAAACAATCAGCTCGTCTACCAAGCCTGCATTCAACAAACTGCCCGCCAGCGTGGCACCCGCCTCAACCCAGATATGATTGATACCATTTGCCGTGAGAGCACGCATGGTGTTGTTAAGGTCAAGCTGTCCTGCCTCTTTGGCAACGGTGAGTACTTTTACAGCTTCAATTTCTGAGTCGGTTTGGGAAGCCGTGACAACGATAACTTCGCCTTCCAAGGAGAAAAGATGCGCCTCTTTCGCCACCTTTCTATGTGTATCAAGAATCACTCGGATCGGCTGACGCAGATTGTCTTGCGAATACTCTGCTTTTACAGCGGTAGGCAATTGCTCCCAGCGAACGTTAAGAGATGGATTGTCATCCAATACTGTCTGGCTGGTTGAAAGAATTGCACCTGCTTGAGCGCGGAAAACCTGCACATCGGCGCGAGCTTCATCCCCGGTGATCCATTTACTCTGACCATTTGCCAGTGCCGTGCGACCGTCAAGACTGGAGGCAAGCTTTAACTGTACAAACGGCAAACCGGTTTTCATCACTTTGATAAAACCTGGATTCAGCGCTTCAGCTTGCGCCTGCATTAAACCGACATCAACCTGAATACCTGCATCACGCATACGCTGTATACCGCGCCCTGCCACTTTTGGGTTTGGGTCTACCATGGCACAAACAACACGGCTAACGCCCGCAGCAATCAATGCATCAGCACAAGGAGGAGTACGTCCGTAATGGGAGCATGGCTCAAGGGTAACGTAGACGGTGGCACCTTTAGCTTTGTCACCCGCAATGCGCAACGCGTGCACTTCTGCGTGCGGCTCACCGGCACGAAAGTGAAAACCCTCGCCAGTAATATCATCACCCTGAGTGATCACACAGCCAACGTTAGGGTTAGGAGCGGTGGTGTAGATGCCACGTTTCGCCAGGTCGATGGCACGCAGCATCATTTGAGAGTCAAAAATTGAAAACATGTATCCGCTTATTTTTCCAGGCGAGCGATTTCTTCACCGAAGTCTCGGATATCTTCAAAGCTGTGATACACAGACGCAAAGCGAATGTAAGCGACTTTATCGAGTTCTTTCAGTGCATCCATCACCAAATTACCCACCAACGTCGAAGACACTTCACGTTCACCCGTTGCACGAATCGTTGATTTGATGGTGTTAATGGATTTTTCGATATCGTCTGTGCTCACCGGGCGCTTTTCGAGAGCTCGCTGAATACCGCCACGCAATTTATCTTCGTTAAATGGCTCTCTATTGCCATTGGTTTTGATGATACGCGGCATCACCAGCTCTGCAGTTTCAAACGTGGTATAACGTTCGTTACACGCCAAACACTGGCGACGACGACGCACCTGATGGCCGTCTGCGACCAGTCGTGAATCAATGACTTTGGTGTCATTCGCACCACAAAATGGACAGTGCATCTCGCCTCCTTAAACAATTGGTGAACAGTGTAACCGATTTGCAGACCTGAGAAAGCGTGAAAGTGGTGAAAACAGGCACAAAAAAAGCACCCGAAGGTGCTTTTTTCAATCAGATAGCGTCTTATGCGTAAACTGGCAGACGTTTACAGATTTCCAGTACCTTAGCTTTCGTTGCTTCGATAACTTCTGCATTGTCGATGTTATCCAGAACATCACACATCCAGTTTGCCAACTCTTTCGCATCATCCTGGGTGAAACCACGACGAGTGATTGCTGGCGTACCAACACGAATACCAGATGTCACAAACGGGCTACGTGGGTCATTTGGCACACTGTTTTTGTTCACAGTGATATTTGCTGCACCCAGCGCTGCGTCTGCGTCTTTACCTGTGATGTTCTTATCGATTAGGTCAACAAGGAGCAGGTGGTTTTCAGTGCTGTCAGAAACGATTTTGTAACCACGCTCCTGGAATTGGCCAACCATAGCTTTTGCGTTGTCTACAACGCGCTGCTGATAAGCTTTGAACTCAGGCTCCATGGCTTCTTTGAAAGCGACCGCTTTTGCCGCGATAACGTGCATTAAAGGACCACCCTGACCACCTGGGAATACTGCTGAGTTCAGCTTCTTGTACATATCTTCGCCTGCATTAGACAGGATCAGACCGCCACGAGGTCCCGCCAGCGTTTTGTGGGTAGTAGTGGTCACAACGTGTGCGTGTGGGATTGGCGTTGGGTATACACCTGCCGCAATCAGACCCGCTACGTGTGCCATATCTACGAACAGATAAGCGCCTACTTTGTCTGCGATTTCACGCATACGTGCCCAATCAACGATTTGGGAGTAAGCAGAGAAACCACCGATGATCATCTTAGGCTTGTGCTCAAGCGCCAGTGCTTCCATCTCGTCGTAGTTAATTTGGCCAGCCTCGTCGATACCGTAAGGGATGACGTTGTAGTGCTTACCAGAAAAGTTTACAGGAGAACCGTGAGTCAGGTGACCACCATGAGCCAGGCTCATGCCCAGAACCGTGTCGCCTGGGTTCAGCAGCGCCATGTACACTGCACTGTTTGCTTGAGAACCTGAGTGTGGCTGAACATTCGAGTACTCTGCACCGAACAGCTCACATGCGCGATCGATTGCTAACGCTTCTGCTTTGTCTACGTACTCACAGCCGCCGTAGTAGCGTTTGCCTGGGTAGCCTTCCGCGTATTTGTTAGTCAGTTGGGAACCTTGCGCTTCCATAACGCGAGGGCTGGTGTAGTTTTCTGACGCGATGAGCTCGATGTGCTCTTCCTGACGTGCAGTTTCTTCCTGGATCGCGGCAAACAGCTCCGCATCGTAATCAGCGATGTTCATGTCACGCTTTAGCATCTGTATCTCCTGACTCAGATAGTTCCCTGGGTACCAAGTTGACCGGATAACTCGCTTGAGCAAATCATCGGGTCAACCTGGTTTGGGTTGATTAACACCAAATTAAAAACGCCAGTATCCATGCGGACGCAAACGTTTTCGTCATTGCTTTCCTATTGGCTGCGATTCTACAAAATTTGTTGCGCAACAGGTAGTAGGAATCACATTTTTTTTGCCTGAGTGAACATGGTCTTTTCTCATTCCAATCATGAATTGAATTCACATTGACCAATGTCACAGTCTGTAAACCACAGATCTTTACACTCCGTAAGCCATTGCTGACACGAGCGCTTGCACGTGTTTACCCTGCCTCTTTCCTCCCTTATGCAATCTCATTAAGATGCCCTGCTTTTCGTCCATTTACTGTGAAAAGCGACACTGGGAAAGTTTCCAAAGAGAATCAAACATCCCAACTTTGTGTGAGTACATTCTTGCGTCGTGAATCCCTTCAAAAACGACACAATTTTAGGAGTTATTGCGTTGAGTTATCAGCCCAAACATTCACAGTTCGAAGATATGATTGCGGTCCTGTCCGGTGCGTTCATTGTGGCGCAAGGGGTGTATTTCCTTCAGCAGGCAGGTTTGCTTACTGGCGGTACGACAGGTTTGGCACTTTTGATCACCCAGTTTACAGACCTCTCTTTCGGCACCCTTTATTTTCTGATGAACGTGCCTTTCTACCTGATGGGATGGCAACGTTTTGGTACTCAGTTTGCTCTTCGAAGTGTCTTTGCCGGTGGAATGGTTTCATTAATCGTCGACCACATCTCTCACGTGTTTACCATTGGTTGGCTGCAGCCGCTTTACTGCGGATTAATCGGTGGCCTGTTGATGGGTGTGGGCATGCTGATGATCTTCCGCCATAACGCAAGCCTAGGTGGCTTCAATGTGCTGGCGCTTTACTGTCAGGACAAGTTCGGTATCCGTGCAGGCAATGTACAGATGGCGATTGATGTTGCCATCCTGCTGGCCTCGTTCTTCTTCGTTTCGCCGTGGCTACTTGCCTGCTCGGTCGTCGGTGCATTTGTTCTGAACTTAGTGCTGACCATGAACCACAGACCAGACCGCTACGTGGTTTGCTATTGAGTTCCCCCTAGCGGCGTAATGAAAACGAAAAAGCCTCCCAATTGGGAGGCTTTGAAACTTGTATGAGTGGCGATTAGATCGCTTCTTCGTCTTCTTCACCGGTACGGATACGCACAACGCGCTGAACGTCAGTGACGAATATTTTACCATCACCGATCTTGCCGGTCTGTGCCGTTTGCACGATGGTTTCAACGCACTGGTCTGCGGCATCATCCGCAACCACAATTTCCAGTTTTACTTTTGGCAGAAAGTCCACCATGTATTCCGCACCGCGGTACAGTTCTGTGTGGCCTTTCTGACGTCCAAAGCCTTTGACTTCAGATACGGTCATGCCCGTGATGCCTACTTCTGCAAGTGCTTCACGCACATCGTCAAGCTTGAACGGCTTGATAATCGCTTCAATTTTTTTCATCTCGCATTCCCTTAAATTCTGGATTAAGCAAACAGCTCAATACCTTAATTGTAACCTTACACCATCCTGTTGGCGCGGCTTTCCTTAACAAAATCCCGGATTAAACCAGAGACTTTTTCCATGTCGTGGTTTTAGTTTCTCCACAGGCAAACGGTGGCTCGTAGCCGGAATTGGTCAGCAGCGCCTGCATAGGTTTACGTCCGATCACCGCGCCGCAGTCCACTTTCAACTCGCAAGTGACGGTAGCGGCATAAGCTTCCAACGCATTCAATAGGTTTTTGCCAATGCCCTGAAGGCGGCTAGCCTGATCCACTTCAAGCAGTGTCAGCGTGGCGTCTTCTACCATGATGCCGTTATGGCGCTTTTCGTGTTGAAGCACGGCGACAGCAACAGGATCACCCTCTTTTTCTGCCACAAGCATAGGGATCTCTTGAGTGGATTGAGGATCGTTCAATTTTGCCAATGAGGGAAAACGGCGTTGCAGGGATTCCGGAACCTGTCCGGAAGGAATGAGCGTAAAGCTGATCGCACTGTCCATTGCATTTCTCTCCATAAAATTGCCGAAACACTTTACCCTTTAGCTAATACTGGATGCAATCGGATAAAAAAGCCGCTACCCGAAGGTAGCGGCTCGTGTCACAAGTTTGCTGTTTCAAACACGAGGTTTGATTAACCCAATTTGACGCGTGCGTTGCGGAACATACGCATCCAAGGGCTGTCCTCACCCCAGTTGTCTGGGTGCCATGAGTTAGCAACAGTGCGGAATACGCGTTCTGGGTGCGGCATCATAATGGTCACACGACCGTCACGAGTGGTGAGGCCAGTGATACCGTTAGGTGAACCATTCGGGTTCGCTGGGTAATCCTGAGTCACGTTGCCAAAGTTATCCAAGTAACGCAGTGCCACGGTACCTGATTGCTCAATCGCTGCAAGATGCTCTGCATCACGCACTTCCATACGGCCTTCGCCATGAGAAACCGCGATAGGCATGTGAGAGCCCGCCATACCACTCAGGAACAGAGATGGGTTCTCCTGAACCTGAACTAGGCTAAAGCGCGCTTCAAAACGCTCAGATTCGTTGCGAACGAAACGCGGCCACAAGTCTGCGCCCGGGATCAAATCGTGCAAGTTAGACAGCATCTGACAGCCGTTACACACGCCCAGTGCGAACGAGTCACCTCGGTGGAAGAAACGCTCGAACTGGTCACGCGCCTGATCATTGAACAGAATTGATTTCGCCCAACCTTCACCCGCGCCCAACACGTCACCGTATGAGAAGCCGCCACAAGCTACTAAACCGTTGAACTCTTCCAGCGAGATATTGCCTGCCAGCATGTCACTCATGTGAACGTCTTTAGCATCAAAGCCAGCGCGGTCAAACGCCGCTGCCATTTCAACGTGGGAGTTCACGCCCTGCTCACGCAAAATTGCCATTTGAGGACGCGCGCCCGTTGCGATAAACGGTGCCGCCACATCTTCCTGAACATCGAAAGTCAGGTTCGCTGACAGACCTGGGTCAGTAACGTCTTTCTTCGCATCAAACTCTTGCTGAGCACCGTTTGGATTATCACGCATTGCCTGCATTTGATAAGTGGTTTCCGCCCAAATGGTACGAAGCTCTGTGCGGTTCTGATCCAGCACCAGTTCGTTACCATTCCAGATACGGACAGCATCGTCTTCTGTCAGGGTACCAATCACATGGCTACAGGTTTCCAGACCGTGTGCAGAAAGCGTCGACAGCACTGAATCCAGATCTTCGGTGCGAACCTGAACCACAGCGCCCAGTTCTTCGTTGAACAGCGCTGCCAGCTCGTCGCTGCACTCGCCTTCAGCAGATAGGGTGTTGATATCCACCTCCACACCTACATGACCAGCAAACGCCATTTCCGCCAGTGTCACGTAAAGACCACCGTCACCACGATCGTGGTAAGCCAGCAGTTTCTCATCGCGAACCAGTGTTTGCATTGCGTTAAAGAAGCCTTTCAGCAGCTCTGGGCTGTCAACATCAGCAGGTTTGTCACCCAACTGCTTGTAAACCTGCGCCAGCGCAGTCGCACCCATGCGGTTTTGGCCTTGGCCAAGGTCGACCAGCACCAGTGCACTGTCGCCTTTGTCTGTGCGGAGTTGAGGCGTTACTGTCTTGCGTACGTCTTCAACACGGCCGAATGCGGTAATGATAAGAGACAGTGGCGAGGTGTTTTCTTTCTGCTCGCCATTCTCGTCCCATCGGGTCTTCATAGACATTGAGTCTTTACCCACAGGGATGGTCAAATCCAGCGTTGGACATAACTCTTCACCCACCGCTTTCACTGCTTCATAAAGGCCAGCATCTTCACCTGGGTGGCCTGCGGCAGCCATCCAGTTTGCAGACAGCTTTATGCGCTTCAGGTCACCGATGTCAGAACAAGCAATGTTAGTCAGGGATTCAGCGACTGCCAGACGCGCAGACGCAGCAAAGTCCAGCAGTGCAACTGGCGTGCGCTCACCCATCGACATGGCTTCACCGTGGTAAGTGTCGTAGCTTGCTGCCGTTACCGCACAGTTCGCCACAGGCACCTGCCAAGGGCCGACCATTTGGTCACGCGCAACCAAACCGGTTACTGTGCGGTCACCGATGGTGATAAGGAAAGTTTTCTCTGCCACTGAAGGCAAACGCAGCACACGCTGGGTGGCTTCTTCAATGTTGATGCTGTCACGGGCAATTGTCTGACCTTCCACTTTCAAAGAGGTCACGTCACGGTGCATTTTCGGTGGCTTGCCAAGCAGAATATCCATTGGCATGTCAATAGGTGTATTATCGAAGTGGCTGTCTTCCAGCGTCAGGTGACGCTCTTCAGTTGCCTCACCGACGACCGCATAAGGCGCACGTTCGCGTTTACAAATCGCATCAAACACGTCCATGTTTTCTGGCGCAACCGCCATCACATAGCGCTCTTGAGATTCGTTACACCAGATTGCCAATGGGCTCATGCCTGGTTCATCATTTGGTACATCGCGCAGTTGGAATTTACCGCCGCGCTCACCGTCATCCACCAGCTCAGGTAGGGCATTAGAAATGCCACCCGCGCCCACATCGTGAATAAACGCAATTGGGTTTTGCTCGCCAAGCTGCCAACAACGGTCAATCACTTCCTGACAACGGCGTTCCATTTCTGGGTTCTCACGTTGAACAGAAGCGAAATCCAGATCTTCGGTCGACTGGCCAGAGGCCATTGAAGACGCAGCACCACCACCCAGACCAATGTTCATAGCAGGACCGCCCAGAACAATCAGTTTCGCGCCAACTGGGATTTCTTTCTTCTGCACATGCTGATCACGGATGTTACCCATGCCGCCTGCAATCATGATTGGCTTGTGGTAACCACGCACTTCTTCACCGTTGTGTGAGGTCACCTTTTCCTCGTAAGTACGGAAGTAACCCAGCAGGTTCGGACGGCCGAATTCGTTGTTAAATGCGGCACCACCCAGAGGGCCTTCCAGCATGATATCCAGCGCGTTAACAATGCGGTTTGGCTTACCGAAGTCAGTTTCCCAAGGTTGTTCAAAACCAGGGATACGAAGGTTAGATACTGTAAAACCAACCAAGCCCGCTTTTGGCTTACCACCGATACCGGTAGCGCCCTCATCACGGATTTCGCCGCCAGAACCCGTTGATGCACCAGGCCATGGAGAAATAGCAGTTGGGTGGTTATGGGTTTCCACTTTCATCAGGATGTGCGCTTCTTCCTGATGGTAGTCATATTGGCGAGACTCAGGGTTCGGGAAGAATCGACCCACATTAGAGCCCGTCATAACAGCTGCGTTATCTTTATATGCAGACAACACATATTCACTGTTGTGCTCAAAGGTGTTCTTGATCATCTTGAACAAGCTCTTGTCCTGTTCAACACCATCGATGGTCCAGTCTGCGTTAAAAATCTTATGACGACAGTGCTCAGAGTTTGCCTGTGCAAACATCATCAGTTCGATATCGTTAGGGTTACGACCCAGTTTGGTAAAGCTTTCTACCAAATAGTCAATTTCGTCTTCCGCCAACGCCAGACCCAACTCAACGTTGGCTTTTTCCAGCGCTTCGCGTCCACCACCCAAGACATCGACCGCCGTCATTGGAGCAGGCGTTGCCGCTTGGAACAATGCAGAAGCTTCATCGAGTTGGCCAAATACCACTTCCATCATGCGATCGTGAAGCAGACCAGCCAGTACTTTTTGCTGCGCTTCAGATAGCTCGCCAGACAGCTCAACATAGTAAGCAGTGCCACGCTCAAGGCGTTTGACTTGAGCTAAGCCACAGTTACGGGCGATGTCAGTAGCTTTAGAAGACCAAGGGGAAATGGTGCCGGGGCGTGGTGTAACAAGGAAGAGGGTTCCTGTAGGTGCATGCTCTGCGATGGTTGGACCATAAGTGAGCAGGCGATCCAGTTTTTGCTTCTCGTCCTCACTTAAAGGCGCGCTGAGATCAGCAAAATGAATATACTCAGCATAGAGGCTGGTCACAGGCAAGTCGTTTGCTTCGCAGCTTTCCAGCAGTTTTTGGACTCGAAATTCGGACAGAGCGGGGGAACCACGCAAAATTTCCATGTGCGTACGTCTCTCGGTTAGCGGTGAATTAAAGTAATATTGACCTAACCCCATGATTTACATTGCGCAAATGAGATGGGAAAGCCATGTCGATACCACTTCTAAAGGCTTCGGGGCGGTATTATAGGGGAAAAAAGTGAGCGACGTAACACTTGACGCAACCGTTTGCGCAACTTTTTTTGACTGACGTTTATTGTCACTATTCTGAGGATTGCCCAAGTAACGGTTGCGGCTTAACTTTCCGCATACGGCCAGCTTTGATATAACAGTCGTCAAACTTTAGAGGTAGGTATAACTTTTTGAACTCGAATGCGGTAAAACGAACCTATCAACTACTCACTGGCTTTTTTCTGATGCTGTTCCTCGCAGGCTGCGAGTGGAAGTATGATGACAGAACAGCGCTGGAAAAAATTCGCGATCGCGGCGTATTGCGCGTTGGTACACTGAACAACCAGCTTTCTTATTACATCGGTCCCGACGGCCCAACCGGCCTCGACTATGAACTTGCCGCTCAATTTGCACAAAGCCTAGGCGTTAAACTTGAGATGCAACCAGCTTACACACTGTCTGGTCTGTTTCCTGCTGTTGAACGTGGCGATGTCGACATCATTGCTGCGGGCTTAACCATCACCAAGGACCGTCTAGAGCATTTTCGTCCTGGGCCCGCTTATTACTATGTCAGTCAGCAGTTGGTATATAAGAACGGTCACTGGCGTCCACGTAATCTGACAGAACTGAATAAAGATGGCGCACGCGTTGCGGTGGTTGAAGGCTCCAGCCATGCTCTTACCCTTCAGGCAATTCAACGCGAATACCCAGAGCTTATCTGGGAGAGCGTAAAAGACACCGACGACGATGAGCTCCTAAAACAAGTGGCTGACGGCAAGCTGGATTTCACTATCGCAGACTCGGTGGATATTGCGCTGGTTCAGCGCACCCACCCAACCATCACGGTTGCACTAGAGCTGACCGAGGATGAACCTGTTGCCTGGTTTATGAAGAAGACACAGGATGACAGCGTTTATGCCCTGATGATCGAGTTCTTCGGCAAGAAGACCCAAAGTGGTGAATTAGCAGCACTCGAAGAGAAATATTTTGGCCATGTCGGCAGCTTCGACTTTGTCGATACACGCGCCTTCCTGCGTGCAATCGAATCCAAATTGCCTGAATGGGAGCCATTATTTAAGAAATACGCCGATGAGTTTGACTGGCGTTTACTGGCTGCCCTTTCTTATCAAGAGTCTCATTGGAATCCCCGCGCCGTTTCACCGACCGGTGTGCGTGGCATGATGATGCTGACACTACCAACAGCAAAATCAGTCGGCGTGAAGAACCGATTGGATCCTGAGCAAAGCATCCGCGGTGGTGCTGAATACTTGCGTAAGATGCTGCATCGCGTGCCTGATAGTGTCAACGAGCACGAGAAAATCTGGTTCGCGCTGGCCTCTTACAACATTGGCTTTGGTCACATGATGGATGCTCGACGCCTGACCAAGGCGCAAGGTGGAAACCCCGATTCTTGGGCTGATGTGAAACAGCGTTTGCCACTCCTAGCTAAGCGTCAGTACTACAAGCAAACCCGTTATGGTTATGCGCGAGGTTATGAAGCGCTAAGCTACGTAGAAAATATACGTCGTTACTACCAGAGTATTGTCGGCTATGAGCAGGATAAAGCAGAGGCTATAACCAGTGATGTCGCTGACGACCTTGAGGGCTTGCAAACTATCAAAGTAGAAGACGTGCCAGGCGAAGGGGTCAGTGAAGTGATTGATACCTTAGAAGCCATACCTGTGGCCGATGATGCTGAGAACAAAGACAAAGCACTAGAAACTCAAGAAGAAGATAGTGAGAAAAACTAGTTTGAATCTGTCATCCTGCTTTCATAAAGGACGACTATAAATACAAATAAGCGCAGCCGGGCTGCGCTTATTTTTTCAAAAGGAATAACGATGTTTGCAAAAAAACGAAAGGTACAGGCTAACTTTGCCCGTAACTCCAGTGCGGCGTCGAACCGTCGCAAGCGTCAACGTAATGTGGCACTGAAGAAGGTGCTATGGCGCCAACGCACTTTCGCTATTCGCGAATTCGCTATGATGGACGAGAGTTTCTAATTATCTTCAGAAGGGTTTTGCGCTGCTTTACGCGCTTCTTTTTCCGCTTTCTTCTCTGAGCGACGACGGCGGAAAAATGCCTGTAACTGCTCGCGACACTCCTCTTCTAACACGCCTCCCTGATACTGGACACGATGGTTAACACCTTCATAGCTCAGCAAATTCATGACACTTCCCGCCGCACCGGTCTTATAATCCGGTGCCCCAAATACTACCCTGCCAATCCTACTGTGCACCATGGCGGACGCACACATTGGACAAGGCTCCAAAGTGACATAAAGCACTGCATCTAATAGGCGGTAGTTTTGCAATACTTTACCTGCCTGGCGCAGTGCCATCATCTCCGCATGTGCCGTGGCATCATGCTGGCCGATCAAGCGGTTCCAGCCTTCTCCAATGACGACACCATCATGCACGACAACTGCACCGACGGGAACTTCGCCTTCGGATTCTGCTTTGCCTGCCAGCTCCATCGCCCGGCGCATAAACTGCTGATCTAATTCACTCTCTGTCACTTTGTGCCTTTACTTCAATCTTGCTCTGCGGCGGAGTATATCACTCCATGCCACCTAATCCTTAGCCTGATTCGCCAGCTTTGCCGCCAGAAAATCCACCAACAATTTAACGCGAAGGGGCTGCAAACGACGGTGGGGGAACAGCGCCCAAATCCCCTCTTCCAAATCCTCATAAGCATTGAGCACCTTGACTACCTCACCGCTTTCAAGCGCTTCCTGCAGATAATAGTCAGGGAGCTGAATCAAACCATTGCCTCGAATAGCTGCGTCCAATAATGCTATGCCGCTATTACACCGCAAGTTACCGCGAATACGGACAGATCGCTCCTTGCCCTCCTCTCTAAAACGCCAATAGTCATGTTGCCCACGCAGGCAGTTGTGTTGTGCCAGTTCAGAAAGGGTATGAGGGGTGCCAAATTTGGAAAGGTAATCCGGAGAACCACAGACAATAAGACGACGTGTGGCAAGACGCTTGCATACCATGGATGAGTCCACTAAGCGTCCTAGCCTTAACGCCACATCACAGGAAGAATCAACCAGATCTAACGTCGCGTTAGTCAGATCTATCTCTACCTGGATCTCTGGGTACACGTCCATAAAATCCAGGATCAACGGCATCACCACTTTTTCCCCATAAGTCACAGGCGCTGTCAGCTTAATGTGTCCATTCGGCGTCTCGTGCAACTGCGTTACTGCACTCTCCGCCTCTTTCAAGCCATCAGCCAGCAGCCGACAATGCTGATAGTAAATATCACCCTCTTCTGTCGTAGAAACCTTCCGCGTGGTTCGAAATAGAAGGCGGGTATTGAGTCGTTCCTCAAGCAATGCCACCTGACGGCTCACATGCGCCGTTGATGCCCCCAACCGCTTTGATGCTTTGGTAAAGCTGGCTGTTTCAACCACTGCCAAAAACTCTGAAACCCCTTGCCAGTCTGACATTATTTCTCACCAGTAAAAGTTAATTGCAATCCAAGTGGATTATCACACGAATAGAAATAAATAGACTATCACTCAAATTCAGCGTGTCACAAAAGTGAACTCGCTCCACCAAGATATATCGCCTAGGGTTAGACGTTAAGGGGCTAACCCTTTACTAATGAGGATGCTTTCAATGGCAGAACAATTTATCAAATCACGCGCAGCAATTGCCTGGGAAGCTGGCAAACCACTTAGCATTGAAGAAGTGGATGTCATGCTGCCAAAAGCGGGCGAAGTGTTGGTACGTATTATCGCTACCGGTGTATGTCATACTGACGCATTTACCCTTTCAGGTGATGATCCAGAAGGCATATTCCCAGCAATTCTGGGCCATGAAGGTGGCGGTATTGTTGAACAAGTGGGTGAAGGTGTCACCAGCGTAGCGGTTGGCGACCATGTTATTCCTCTCTACACCCCAGAATGTGGCGAATGTAAGTTCTGTAAATCAGGTAAAACCAACCTGTGTCAGAAAATCCGTGAGACTCAAGGCAAAGGCCTGATGCCAGACGGCACCACCCGCTTTTACAAAGATGGTCAGCCAATCTACCACTACATGGGCTGCTCAACTTTCTCCGAGTACACAGTGTTGCCTGAGATTTCTCTGGCCAAAGTGAACAAAGATGCGCCGCTCGAGGAAGTATGTCTTCTCGGCTGTGGTGTGACCACCGGTATGGGCGCAGTGCTCAACACCGCTAAGGTCCAAAAAGGCGACACTGTGGCTGTGTTTGGTCTGGGTGGCATCGGTCTTTCAGCCATCATTGGTGCAGCAATGGCAGGTGCAAGCCGCATCATTGGTGTCGACATCAATGAGAGCAAGTTCGAGCTGGCTCAAAAGCTGGGTGCGACTGAGTGCATCAACCCAAGCAAGTACGACAAACCGATTCAGGATGTCATTGTTGAACTGACCGACGGCGGTGTGGATTATTCATTCGAATGTATCGGTAACGTCAACGTCATGCGTTCAGCGCTCGAGTGCTGCCACAAAGGCTGGGGTGAGTCTGTCATCATCGGTGTTGCCGGTGCTGGTCAGGAAATCTCTACTCGTCCATTCCAACTGGTTACCGGTCGCGTATGGCGCGGTTCGGCATTCGGTGGTGTTAAAGGCCGCTCAGAGCTACCAGAGATCGTAGAGCGTTACATGGCAGGTGAATTCGCTTTGGATGACTTCATCACCCACACCATGGGTCTTGAAGGCATCAACGAAGCATTTGACCTCATGCACGAAGGTAAAAGCATCCGTACTGTTATTCACTACGACAAGTAAGCGTAGTTAAGTTAAAACCCCACGCAGGCGGCAGCGTAACCGCCTGCTTTGGAGTCCTAAATGAGTCTTGAAAATATCAGCAGCAACCGCAGTTTTGGCGGCTGGCATAAGCAGTACACTCACACCTCGCGAACTGTTCATAGCAATATGCGTTTCGCCATTTTCTTGCCACCTCAAGCGTCAGAATCAAATCGTGTGCCGGTACTCTACTGGTTGTCAGGACTGACCTGCAGTGACGAAAACTTTATGCAGAAAGCCGGCGCACATCGCGTCGCTGCTGAGCTGGGTATTGCTATCGTTGCCCCTGACACCAGCCCACGTGGCGACAACATTCCTGACGACCCGGAAGGTGCCTACGATTTTGGTATCGGTGCAGGCTTCTATCTGAATGCTACCGAAGCACCATGGAACCGTTTCTACCATATGTACGATTACGTGGTGAAAGAACTCCCTGCCGTTATTGAAGCACACTTTCCAGTCAGCGATGTGAAGGCCATTTCCGGCCATAGCATGGGTGGTCACGGTGCACTGACCATTGCGTTGAAAAACAGTGATGACTACCGTTCAGTCTCTGCCTTCAGCCCAATAGTAAATCCCGCTGCTGTGCCTTGGGGCGAGAAAGCTTTTAGTAATTATTTAGGTGAAGATCGCAAGACCTGGCTGGAATACGACAGCTGCGCGTTAATCAAAAAAGCCGAGAAACACTTACCGATGCTGATTGATCAAGGTGATGGCGACCAGTTCCTGCATGAGCAACTGAAACCCGGTAACCTGCTTCAAGCTGCAGAAGAAGCGGGTTATCCGCTGGAGCTTCGTATGCAGGAAGGCTATGACCACAGCTACTACTTCATCTCGAGCTTTATTGAAGATCACCTACGGTTTCATGGAGAGCATTTGAAGTAACGCTTCAAACAACAAAAAACCCGGCCGAAGCCGGGTTTTTCTATTCTTACTGCGCCTGATCAGAAGCCCAGAGGAATGTTGAAACTGAAGAACACAATCAGCAAGGTTGTCCATACGGTCAGGAACGCTGCTGAGTATGGCACCATCATCGCAATCACGTCGCCAAACGTCAGATCAGATTTGTACTTACGCATGAAGGCCAGAATAACACCTGCATAGGTCATCATTGGCGTGATGATGTTAGTCGACGAATCTGCTACGCGGTATGCGGCCGCCACCAGATCAGGTGTCATATTCGGGTTAACCTGATACAGCATAGGAACGAAAATAGGTCCCAGCAGCATCCACTTCGACGTCAAACCACCGACGAACAGGTTGATCAGTGCAGTCGTAAGAATGAAGCCGATGATGAGCAGGATTGGGAAGTTTTCCAGACCCAGTGAAGACAAGGTGGTCGCACCTAGGTAAGTGATGTAAACACCCAAGCCTGAGTAGCTCAGTACCGCCAGGAAGTTATGGCTGAAGAAAGTCAGAACCAAAACATAACCAAAGGTGTTCATCTGCTTCACCATGGCATTCACTACGTCTTGTAGAGACTTGAACTTGCCCGTGCTGTAACCAAAGCAAATACCCGTTACCGCAAACACCATCGCAATCAATAGGATCACGTTGTTCATGTAAGGAGTGACTGTGCGGCCAGCCTCATTGGTGTATGGCGCAAGTGGACCCATTGCCAGCGCAACAATCGCAGCCAGAGAGGCAATCAGGCCGAGACCTGCAGCGCGCAGACCCTTTTGCTCGCTTTCGCTGACAGAGAAGTCGCTTTGGTCCAGATCTTCCGGTAGCGTGTACTCCATCTTTTCCAGGCGAGGTGCGACAAAACGCTTTGTGACCCAAGCCCCCAGGATCGCCAGCAAGAAGGTAGAAACAAAGATGAAGAAATAGTGCATGGTCGCAGGGTTCAGCACTTCACCTGCTGAGGTCTCGAAAGGTACACCTTGAGATTCTGCAAACACGCGTGCATTCAGACCAATAATAACGTCAACTGGGGTTGCAGGAATCAGGTTTGCACTGAAGCCCGCCGAAACACCTGCAAACGCAGCAG
Source organism: Grimontia kaedaensis (assembly GCF_023746615.1). Lineage (NCBI taxonomy): Bacteria > Pseudomonadati > Pseudomonadota > Gammaproteobacteria > Vibrionales > Vibrionaceae > Grimontia > Grimontia kaedaensis. The sequence continues at coordinate 2,964,082 of NZ_CP082275.1, forward strand.
CCATACCGATCAGTGGATTTTTACCCACACCTGCATACAACATGCCCGCCAAAGGGATCAGCACCAGGTAACCAGCGTCGGTTGCGATCGAGCTCATGATACCCAGGAATACCAGCAGCATCGGCAGCCACTTCTCATTCAGGCGAAGGCCAACACGCTTAATCACTGCACCCAGAAGGCCAGAGTTCTCAGCAATGCCGACACCTAGCATCACCACAAGGATCACACCCAGTACGCCATGACCGAACGATAGCCAGTTTTTCAGGATCGCATTGTCAAACATCCAGCGAACGTTTTCTGTTGCCAGCATGCTCTTCACAGTGTGGCTGACAGGATTACCATCTGCCCCTGTGGTTTGGAATTCCATTCCGCCGATCAAACCTGTAATGGCCAATACCGCCACAAAAAGGAACATAAAAATGATCACAGGATCGGGGATTTTTTTACCTACGCGTTCAATAAACGCAATCGCGCCATTCTGTTGCAGCGCTCCTTGTGAAGCTTGACTCATTTCATACCACCTTTTCGATGAGTTCTAACCTTGATTGACCATTCGCCAAAACGGGCATGTGATGAAATCAGGTATATCTGTTACTTTTGCCGCAAGAACTTAGCAGATGCCACTTTTAGAGTAAAATTCCAATAAATAAGATATAAAAGGCAAAAATACCAAATAAATATTGAAAATCAAGATTTATGACAGATTTAAGACAGCACTGCAGATAATAGTGTGAGATAACGCAAACATCCCAGAAGATACATCTTTTATACAAAATCTCAAAAATCCACTAATGTATAGATGCATGTTTTGATAATGTTGCATTAATGTAGCATGTATTATTAGAGAAGAATTCAAACGCAAGAAAAAGCCCTGCACTGTGACAGGGCTTGGATAACAACGGTTTGCTGTTACATCTGGTAGGTGTAAGGCGCTTGGATGCCCAGTGGGATGCCCAGAGCCCAGTAAGCCAGAAGGAAGATCGACCAACCGATCAGCATCGCAATAGAGTAAGGCATCATCATGGACGCCAATGTACCTATACCAGTGCCCTTCACATAACGTTGGCAGTAAACCACGACCAGTGGGAAGAACACCATCAGTGGAGAAATGATGTTAGATACCGAGTCACCCACGCGGTAAGCCGCCTGAGACAGCTCAGGAGAAATCCCCAGCGCCATCAGCATTGGTACTAGGATTGGACCAATCAGCGCCCATTTCGCCGACGCTGAACCGATCAGCAGGTTCACACACGCAGTTAACAGAATCATACCGATGATGGTCAACTGACCCGGCATGTTCAGCGCTTTCAGGAATGCCGCGCCTTCCAATGCCAGCAAAGTGCCGATGTTCGACTGGCTGAATGCTGCCAGGAACTGCGCGCAGAAGAATGACATCACCAAATATGCGCCCATGGTCGCCATGGTATCGCTCATTGCTTTAATGATATCGCCTTGCGTTTTGAAGGTACCTGCAACGCGACCATAAACCACACCTGGAATCACAAATAGGATAAAGATCAGCGGTACGATAGATTTCATCAGCGGCGCAGAGAACGCAGTCAGTTCACCTTCAGGTGAACGCAGTGCTGACGTTTCAGGGATAAGCGCAACCACCAGCAGCACGATACCTGCCAGCATTGCAAAACATGCGCGGTTGAACGCTTTACTTTCAATAGCGGTGAAGCTGCCCAGATCCGGTGCTTTTTCTGCATCTTCATCAATGGGCAATTTGTTCAGGCGCGGTTCGATGATTTTCTCAGTCACATACCAGCCGATAGCCACAATCAGGAATGAAGAGAGGCCTGTGAAATAGAGGTTCGCCAGTGGGTTCACCACGTAGTCTTTATCCAGAACCTGAGCAGCAGATTGGGTAAAGCCTGCCAACAGTGGGTCAATACCCGCTGGAATGAAGTTGGCAGAGAAACCGCCCGACACACCGGCAAACGCCGCAGCTATACCCACCAGCGGGTGACGACCAGCAGCATGGAAGATAATACCGCCCAAAGGAATAACCAGAACATAACCCGCATCAGCTGCAGTGTGCGACACAATCGCTACCAGAATCAGCGCTGGCGTCAGCAGCTTCTTAGGTGTCACGTTCAGCATTTTTTTCAGGCCAGTGGTGATAAAGCCAGATGCATCCGCGACGCCCACACCCAGCATTGCCACCAGCACAATCCCCATAGGTGCAAAGCTGGTGAAAGTAGTCACCATGTTCGCTAGGAAGCTTGCAAGTGCTTCGCCAGTAAGAAGGTTATTAATTTCTACAGCCTGGCCGGTAACAGGGTGAGTCAGGCCGAAATCAACCTGAGAAAGAACGGCGGACAGGCCCCATACAGTCAAAAGTCCATAAAAGAACAGAAGCGCAGGATCAGGAATTTTGTTACCTGCCCTTTCAATCCAGTTCAGGAACTTTTCCATACCGCCGCTTGGCGCGTCCGGAGTATTGCTCATGGCATGATTACTCATTTAAAGCTCCGAGTTTTTGCAGTGTGTGTTTGCATCGTAAGGAGCGGATTCTTTGATGAATTCGCAACGACGTCATCATTATTCAACAGCACAAAATACACATACAAAGCCAAATTAATAGTGACTAATCTCAATTAAAATTACGGTTTAAGCACATAAATTCAATTTGCACACAAGCAATATACACAAAGCAAACAAAGACAATCCAAATGAACAACAACCACAATAAAATGGCTACGTTTGGCGTGAAATGGTGAGTATCAGCCACCCAGAAGATGAGTGACGTATCGCTGATGAGAGAGCACGAAAAACGAAGACAATTAAAACCGCAAGTACGATTTATACCGGCTAAGCAAAGCGCGTAGCCATCAACTTTCATATGGCCACTCGGTCGAGTGAATTAACAAGCGAAAAAATCAGGAAACCAAATACGTATAAACCGGTTAATTTCTGGTACTAATTATTGATATTCGCATTAATCGAGCATAACCCTGAATCACTTGGGAAAAATCAACAGAAAAAGTAATTACGATAAAAAGGCATGGCGCAAGAACCAACGAAAATACCAAAATTGCTCGGCACAGACTTAATTAGTGGCCTAATGATCGCTTTTTAAGTTCTGGTTGTTGCCACTCCACTAAATTGGTTTTAGAGCCATTGCCAGCTAGTGAAAGATCCGTGTGGGTAAACGGTGCAACCACGTTTCAGCAACGCTGAGCCAAATAATGAGAAATAGAACTCAGTTGGTAGTGAAAGCACGGAGTGTCGATTCAGGCACTAAAAAGGACGTTAATTCCAACGCTAACCGCTCGAATTAACGCTTCCTAACAACACACAGATTTTTAGGTGGCATTTATGAAACTATGGAATACCTTAGCTTTAGGCTGTCTCTTGTTACTTCCAATGTTAGCCAACTCGCAACTCCCAGAGGACAACTTTGGCGGGAGGGACTGGTATACACCCAGTACAATCGTAACAAATGGTGAAGTTGGTGCCTGTACTAACGAAAGCGGCCAACTTTATATGTGGGGAAATACGAACAAAGGTTCTGTATCTCTCTCACCTGTTCCTGGTAATGAAGCAAGAAACAATAGCCATAACTACCCGTACGCGTTAAGTCTGTGGAATAAGATCAGTTATATCGATCTAAGCCAGCGTTTGGGCGCTTTTATAGATGAAAGTGGGGATGCTTATTTTTGGTCCTCTGATGGCTACGGCTATTACAGAGGGCAACCTTTTGTAGACAACCCAACATTTGTTTTGTCCAACGTTTCCCACTTGAGTGTTGGTAAAGAGCACATTGTCTTCGTAAAAAATGACGGTACCGTATGGAGTGTCGGATTCAATAAATTTGGCAATTTTGGTACTGGCTCGACTAACTCGCAATTCTCCGCAATCCCAGTAAAAATGAAAGGTATCAATAATGTTGTCAGGGCCGCAGCATTCGGCAGTATTGTTGGAGCCGATAACAATTATAATCTGTTGAGTCGCCTCGGTACCTTACTGTTGAAAAGTGACGGAACAGTCTGGGTTTCTGGCGCTGGCGGTACACTAGTCCCCAATCACTTCAACTATTCCCCCACCCAAATCGAGACACTAACAAATATCGTATCTATCCAAACGACACGCTATGGCGCTTATTCCCTTGATGCTCATGGTGATGTATATGCATGGGGAGCCAAATACTATGGCAGCCTGGGATTAGGTATCTACCAAGCAGAGACAGGTTATATCCACAAACCACGAAAAATCACTTTCCCAGAAGAAGCAACGGACGTTGTTGCCATCGAATCAAACCCATCCGATACCAATGCCTATGCTATCGATTCAGACAAAAACCTGTGGGCGTGGGGCTATCACAGATTTGCTCACGCATTTGGTGTCGCCGAGACAGATACTGCCATGACACCTATCATTTCTGCTAAACATGTTGATGATGTCATCGCGGGAAATAATGGTAGAAGCTTCCTAATCAGGAGTAATAGTTATCCCTCTGACTCCAGGTTATGGTGGACAGGATATAACTTCACTCGTTCGCTGGTATTGAGCAAAGATATTTCTCCACTCTATATCGCAGGCAAGACCCCTTCTACTCCAAATCAACCGGTATCTTCTGGTGTATGGGCGGTTAGTCGAGAAAATGTGTGTAACTTGTATTTCAGACATAGTGGCTTCAACCCTGCCAATGTGTATTAAACACACTACGTCACATTGAGAAATGATATCGAAGACTGGGTACTGCTTAAATCAGGGGGCAGATAATCCATGATGCGAAGTTTTTTCTCCTCTATTTCGAGGATAGAGGCTTAAATTGCTTACTGAAGTTTGCTCCATGTTGAAGTTGATTTAAATTCATATTGAAAAGCCCTGATGGTCATATCAGACACATCAGGGCTTTTAAAAAGAGGGTTAAACCTCAGAGTTTACCTTAACTCATTCCCACTCGATGGTTGCAGGTGGCTTACCAGATACGTCGTAAACCACGCGGCTGATACCATCTACTTCGTTAATGATACGGTTTGAAACGCGACCCAGGAAGTCATATGGCAGGTGTGCCCAGTGTGCGGTCATGAAGTCGATGGTTTCTACTGCACGCAGTGAGACAACCCAATCGTATTTACGTCCGTCACCCATTACGCCGACAGAGCGTACTGGCAGGAACACAGTAAATGCCTGAGAAACCTTGTTGTAAAGGTCTGCTTTGTGCAGCTCTTCGATGAAGATAGCATCCGCACGGCGCAGCAGATCACAGTACTCTTTCTTCACTTCGCCAAGTACACGTACACCCAGACCTGGACCTGGGAACGGGTGGCGGTAAAGCATGTTATACGGCAGACCCAGCTCAAGGCCAATCTTACGCACTTCGTCTTTGAACAGCTCTTTCAGCGGCTCAACCAGACCCATTTCCATGTCATCCGGCAGACCACCTACGTTGTGGTGAGATTTGATAACGTGCGCTTTACCGGTCTTAGAGGCAGCAGACTCGATCACATCAGGATAGATAGTGCCTTGCGCCAGCCATTTCGCGTTCTTCAGTTTCTTCGATTCTTCATCGAATACGTCTACGAACACGTGACCAATCTTCTTACGTTTTGCTTCTGGATCAGCAATGCCTTCCAGCGCAGACAGGAAGCGCTCTTCCGCATCAACATGAACAATGTTCAAGCCGAAGTGATCACCGAACATTTCCATAACCTGCTCAGCTTCGTTCAAGCGCAGCAGACCGTTGTCTACGAATACACAGGTCAGCTTGTCACCGATCGCGCGGTGGATAAGCATAGCAACAACAGAAGAGTCCACGCCGCCTGACAGGCCAAGAATCACTTCGTCATTACCCACTTGTTCTTTGATGCGTGCAATCGCATCTTCGATGATAGATGCTGGCGTCCATAGCTTCTCACAGCCACAGATATCCATCACGAAACGCTCAAGCATGCGGTGACCCCGACGGGTGTGAGTCACTTCAGGGTGGAACTGAACGCCATAGAAGCGCTTCTCTTCGTTTGCCATTGCTGCGAATGGACAAGTGTCAGTCGATGCGACTTTCACAAAGTCAGCCGGAATTTCTACCACTTTGTCGCCGTGGCTCATCCATACATCCAGAACGCCTTTGCCCGCTTCGTTAATGGCATCTTCGATACCTTCAAATAGGCTACCTGGGTTATCCAGCGTCACTTTCGCGTAACCAAACTCTCGCTCGTTTGAGCCTGAAACTTTACCGCCAAGCTGCTCAGACATGGTTTGCATGCCGTAGCACACGCCCAGTACTGGAACGCCCGCGTTAAACACATATTCAGGCGCACGTGGTGAACCGTCTTCGGTCACGCTCTCCGGGCCACCAGAAAGAATGATGCCATTCGGGTTGAAGTCACGGATATCCTGCTCTTCAACATCCCAGCCCCAAAGCTCACAGTAAACACCGATTTCACGGATACGACGTGCAATCAACTGGGTGTACTGAGATCCAAAGTCGAGGATCAGAATACGTTGGTCATGAATATTTTGGGTCATTTCAGCTTGTCTCAAAAAGTCATCAATACAGGGGACTTTCGCCCCCATGCTATAAATTTCGGCTTTAAATTACGGGCACGAATTACTGGCCAGTACGATAGTTTGGTGCTTCTTTAGTGATGGTCACATCGTGTGCATGCGATTCAGTGATACCAGCACCTGTGATGCGAACGAACTCTGCTTTGGTGCGCAGGTCTTCAACAGTCGCTGAGCCAGTCAGACCCATGCACGAGCGCAGGCCACCCATTTGCTGGTGAATGATTTCTTTCAGACGACCTTTATATGCCACGCGACCTTCAATACCTTCAGGTACCAGTTTGTCTGCTGCGTTATCGCTCTGGAAGTAACGGTCAGAAGAACCTTTAGACATCGCACCCAGCGAGCCCATACCACGGTAAGATTTGTAAGCTCGGCCTTGGTATAGCTCTACTTCACCTGGAGATTCTTCTGTACCTGCCAGCATAGAACCAACCATCACACAAGATGCGCCTGCAACCAGTGCTTTACACAAGTCACCAGAGAAGCGGATACCGCCATCAGCGATACATGGCACGCCATACTGCTCTGCCACTTCTACTGCATCTGAAATCGCAGTGATTTGCGGAACACCCACACCGGTAACAATACGGGTTGTACAGATTGAGCCTGGGCCAATACCCACTTTCACTGCATCTACACCCGCTTCAATCAGGGCTTTTGCACCTGCGCCAGTCGCGACGTTACCGCCAATGATTTGTAATTCAGGGAATTTTTCACGGGTTTCACGGATGCGTTGAAGTACGCCTTCAGAGTGACCGTGAGAAGAGTCGATAAGCAGTACGTCAACGCCTGCTTCAACCAGTGCAGCAACACGTTCTTCGTTACCTGCACCTGCGCCAACCGCAGCACCAACACGCAGACGGCCTTGCTCGTCTTTACATGCGTTTGGTTTACGCTCAGCTTTTTGGAAATCTTTTGCAGTGATCATGCCCGCGATATGGTGGTCGTCATTCACCACCAGGATTTTTTCTACGCGGTGCTTTTGCATCAGCTTTTGAACTTCTTCAGGGCTTGCGCCCTCTTTCACTGTCGCCAGACGCTCTTTCGGTGTCATAGCTTCTGACACTTTCAGGCTCAGGTCAGTCACGAAACGAACATCGCGACCAGTGATGATACCTACCAGCTCATTGGCTTCAGTAACAACTGGGAAACCGGCAAAGCCGTGAGTATCAGTCAGTGCTTTTACATCAGCAATGGTTTGATCAGGCGTCACAGTGACAGGATTTGAAACCACACCGGCTTCAAAGATCTTCACCAAACGAACTTGTTCCGCCTGTTGCTCAATAGACATGTTTTTGTGGATAAAACCGATGCCACCTTCCTGAGCAAGCGCAATTGCGAGGCGCGCTTCGGTCACTGTGTCCATCGCCGCTGAGATCAGTGGGATGTTCAGAGAGATTTTTTTCGTCAGTTGAGTGCGCAAGTCGGCAGTGTTCGGAAGAACTGTGGAGTGTGCTGGAACTAGCAGTACATCGTCAAAAGTAAGGGCTTCTTTAGCTATTCGTAACATTGCAATATCTCACGCCAAAATAATATGAGGGAGTTCAAAATATTGCCGCCGCATTATACTGACGGCGCAAACGTTTGGCTACAGATTTTTACGAAAACGTTTGGCTTTCAGATTTCGCCTCTTTAACATGGCTTCATCTTGCTGAAAACAAAGACGCATTCCGCTATGAATCTCACCAACAACAATATCTATACCGTCTCCAGATTAAACGCTGAAGTGCGTTTGCTGCTCGAAAACGAAATGGGGATTGTTTGGCTGGTTGGCGAGATTTCAAATCTCACCATGGCAACATCTGGTCACTGGTATTTCACCCTGAAAGACCGTCAGGCTCAGGTGAAATGCGCCATGTTCAAAGGCAATAACCGACGTGTGACTTTTAAACCAGCCAACGGTAATCAGGTGTTGGTGCGTGCAAGGCTTTCTCTGTATGAGCCCCGCGGTGACTACCAAATCATTGTCGAAAGCATGCAGCCTGAAGGTGACGGCCTGCTTCAACAGCAATTTGAAAAATTGAAAATGCAGCTTTCTGCAGAAGGTCTGTTTGCTGCCAGTCTGAAAAAAACACTCCCAGAACAACCCAAGCGGGTTGGCGTGATCACTTCCAGCACTGGCGCGGCGCTGCATGATATTTTGCATGTCCTGAAACGCCGCGATCCCAGCTTGCCTGTGGTGATTTATCCCACCCAAGTTCAGGGCAAAGATGCTGCGATTCAAATCGCACAGACTATTGGGCGTGCCAACAGCCGTAATGAATGTGATGTGCTGATCATCGGTCGTGGCGGTGGTTCGTTAGAAGACTTATGGTGCTTCAACGAAGAAATTGTTGCCCGTACCATTGCCGCCAGCTCCATCCCGATCGTCAGTGCAGTTGGCCATGAAGTTGATGTTACCATCGCGGATTTCGTAGCTGATGTCCGCGCCCCTACCCCGTCAGCTGCAGCAGAGCTTGTCAGCCGTGATACCTCTGTACGTGATCAACAACTCTTGCAGCGTACTGATCGCCTAGCACACGCATTCAGCCGTCATTTGAGCCGCTCTCAGGAATGGCTGACTCGCTTGCAACATCGATTGGCGATGCAACACCCCAAAGCGCAGCTTCAGCAACAATCACAGCAGTTTGATGAGCTTGAAAGGCGTCTTCACCAATCCATGCGCTATACACTCCAAACGGAAGCGCAGCGCCTGGATAGAGCTTCGCAAAAGCTTGAGCGTTACTCACCCGCGAACCAAATTCCAGGCCAGAAAGCACAACTAGGCTATGTGGAGCAGCGTCTTATCGAGGCCATGCGCCGCCAACTCCGACAACATCAGCATGCACTGGCACTGCAGATGGAAACATTGGATGCGGTGAGCCCGCTGGCAACACTTGCACGCGGTTATTCAATCACCCGGAACGATAAAGGCGAAGTCATTCGTTCAGCATCGTCGCTTAAGTCTGGCGATCAGATCAGGTCAACATTTGGAGATGGAGAGATTCAATCTACCGTGAACTAGAAAGGATCGTTAACCAAAAAGGTGAAACGGTATCTCAGGACACCGTTTTTTGTTCTTCAAAAACGATTCTCGCGCTCGATTTCGATTTCAGCTCGTTGCAGCTATTGCAGAAATAGCTGGTCGCTCCACAAGCCTGAAGCTTTTCCAGCAGCTCGTCGCAAGTGGCACAAAAAGCCTGTTTTACAAAACTTTTCTCACAGGATTCACAACGGTAAGTGCCGTTGTCCCACACCAAGTCACGTTCGCAATCAGGGCAATGATTTCCCATTAAGGTTTCCTTCGCTTTTCACTTCGCAGTTTTTTGGTCAAAGGATGCACAATGATCCTTTTGCCGTTATTCTAATCCTTAGATGCTGGCAAAACGAGCAGCCTAGCGCTGGATCCTATAAAGATCGTCAGATCGCAGCGATTATGGGATCCGATCAGCGATCACCCCCTAAAAAAATATTTATCAATACAACCCCCGAAAGCATAAGTTACATGTTCTGTATATGGATTTATGAAAGGATAAAATCTCGCAGAATCATTTAAAAACTATTAGTTTCGATATTTTATAAATTATAGATGCCATAGTAGCCGCGTAATAATTCGCCTTTCCTTCCTAGAACGATATCTCACGCCTAATTGCTTAATTTTTGTGACAAAGATCATCAAAACTCTGCCCTTCGACGGTCAGATCAGACTGATTTAGCGCTCAATCAGCCCCAGTTGATAGCTCTTATTAAGGCCAAGAGTTCAAATTACAGGCAGGAAATACGGAAAGATGACACTTTTGTCTAAATTACATGAGCTGTCATTCAATCTTCATGTATCCGGGTAAAATCCGTTTATTACGGGCGTAAAAAAGCCGACCTGCAGGTCGGCTCTTGGTATTCAGTAGAAAATTACTTCTTGCCGCGAGTTTTCACCATGTCCATCAGACGCTTACGTTGACGTGCCTGAGAAATGGTTAGCTTCTCTTTCTTACCTTCAAACGGGTTCTCGCTGTTCTGGAACTGAATACGGATAGGTGTACCCATGATTTCCAGAGACTTACGGTAGTAGTTCATCAGGTAACGCTTGTACGAATCAGGCAGCTCTTTTACTAGGTTTCCGTGAATCACGAAAATTGGTGGATTGTAACCACCTGCGTGTGCATATTTCAGTTTCACACGACGGCCACGGATCATCGGTGGTTGGTGATCATCCTGAGCCATGCCCATGATGCGGGTAAGCATCGCGGTGCTGACTCGCTTGGTCGCAGACTCATACGCTTCCTGAATCGACTCAAATAGATGACCCACACCTGTACCGTGCAATGCAGAGATAAAGTGAATACGGGCAAAATCAACAAAGCCAAGACGACGGTCAAGCTCTGACTTCACACGTTCTTTCACGTCGCTGTCCAGACCGTCCCACTTATTTACAGCAATGACGATCGAGCGACCTGCATTCAACGCGAAACCCAGCAGACTCAAATCCTGATCCGAAATGTTCTCACGCGCATCAATCACAAGCAGCACAACGTTCGAATCTTCAATTGCCTTCAGAGTCTGGATAACGGAGAACTTCTCTACTTTCTCGTTAACACGCTTACGGCGACGAACACCTGCGGTATCAATAATCACGTATTCACGACCATCACGTTCCATTGGAATATAGATGGAGTCACGCGTTGTACCCGGCATGTCGTAAACCACGACGCGGTCTTCGCCAAGGATACGGTTAGTCAGGGTCGATTTACCGACATTTGGACGACCGATGATACCGAATTTGATTGGCAAGTTACGCAGGCGCTCCAATGCAGATTCTGCATCTTCTTCGGTCAGATCTTTATCTTCGTCTTCGGCATCTTGTTCGCCAGTCAGATCGACCAAACCTTCTTGGTCTTCACCTTCTTCGCTCGCCAGCTCTTCTGCGAACGGCTTCAGTGCGCGGTCGATCAAGCCAAGTACACCACGACCATGTGCGGCTGCAATCTGGTACATGTCTGGCATGCCTAACTGCCAAAACTCCGCACTTGCTGCGTCTGCATCAATGCCATCAACTTTGTTGACGACAAGGAAGGTTTTCTTTTCACGGCTGCGCAGGTGATGCGCAATCGCTTCATCAGCAACGGTCAGACCCGCACGGCCATCAACCATAAACAGCACAACATCGGCTTCTTCAATCGCTGCCAGTGACTGCTCAGCCATCTTGGTTTCTACACCTTCTTCGGTACCGTCGATACCACCGGTGTCTACCACGATGAACTCATGCTCACCCAGCATAGCTTTTCCGTACTTACGATCCCTGGTCAAACCCGGAAAATCGGCAACGAGCGCATCGCGCGTCCTTGTTAGCCGGTTAAAGAGTGTCGACTTCCCCACATTAGGACGCCCCACCAGGGCTACTACAGGAATCATACTGACCTCTTAAAATCTCAAATTCATTAATAACAGCGGCTCCTGACCGGTCAAGATCAGGAGCCGAATAATTGATAAGCAACTGTATTTACAATATTTGCTTTTTACTTATTGTGCCGTCACGGGTAATGACGATATAGCCTTCATCAACATTCAATGGGCTCACCGCAAATCCGCTATCGTCTAGCTGTTGTTGCGCCACGAACTCACCGGAGTTCGGGTCCATCCAATGCAGATAGCCCTCTGCATCGCCAACGACAACATAGCCGGAGATAGCAACCGGTGCCGTCAACTGACGGTATTCCAAATCGCGATTCTGCCAAAGCTCTGTACCACTGCGCGCATCAACTGCCACAACGTGATCTTGGTCGGTGATAAGGAACAGGTAACTGCCCACGACCAAAAAGTCAGTCGATGAACTGTACGTGCGTTTCCAAGCTGGGCGACCTGAACGCAGGTCAATCGCAACCAGTTGGCCATTATAACCCACAGCATAGAGCAGCGCGCCGTCAATCACAGGCGTCGCATCGACATCCACCAAACGGTCGATTTCTGTCGCCCCTTTCGGGCTCGCAATCGGCTGTTGCCAGATAATATTGCCGTTCTCAACGAATGCAGCGCCCAGACGGCCGTTTGCCATCCCCCAGAACACACCACCAGATGTTGATACCGGCGAACTATCACCACGCAACGTCAGGTTTGGTACATCACTGGAAGTACGCCAGCGCTCTTCACCGGTTTCAGCATCAAATGCAGCCAGTTCACCGCGACTGGTATTAACGATCACCAGACTTTCGTCAGCCAGTGGCTTGGAAAGGATCTCGCCACCCGCGTTGGCGCGCCAAACCGTTTCACCGGTTTCTTCATCCAGCGCAATCAACACACCGGTTTCTGTACCCAAATACACCTTACTGTAAGATGCCGTCAAGCCACCTGAAATCAGTGCCGGTGCATCTTCACCAAGATCAACACTCCAAAGGGTTGAACCGGTTTCGGTATCCATGGCTTTAACCACGCCTTCGCGGTCAGCTGCAAACACTTTGCCATAGGCCTGCACAGGAACCAGATTGCTGAAATAATTTCCAACACCGTTTCCAACACTCGACTTCCAAACCTGAGTTGGAGTGAATTCGCTCTCAACCACTGGCACGGGTGCCATCTGGATGGAATCTTCCTCACCAGCACAACCAATCAGCAATGTTCCCAATAAGGCTACTGCACCAACACGTTTCCATCCCATACGCATCATACTCAGACCTTATTGAGACAGGTTGTCCAGTTTCATCTGAACAACTGGGTTGGTCGCTGCTGCAATGGAAGCGGCATAAGCAGAACGCGCTGCGGCTGTATCGCCTTTACGCAGCTGGATATCGCCGCGAAGCTCTTCAACCTGTGCTTTCCAGCTTTCTGCTGTCACGCTGTTAAGTTGTGACAGAGCAGCATCAACATTGCCAAGCTCTGCTTCAACACGTGCCAAACGAACTGTCGCCAGTGTTTTTAGCGTTTCGTCTTTTGAGGACTGCACTTTACGCAGTTGCTCTGCCGCTTTGGTCAGATCGCCTGCATCAACAAACGACTTCGCCAATTGCAGCTCAAGCAAGGTGGCGTAAGAGCCTTCATTATCACCGATGAAAGCTGTCGCTTTCTCTTCCGCCTGCGCATCACCTGCAACCAGTGCGCTTACTACTTGTGTATACGCTTCTGATGCCTGCTCACGGCTGGTTTCCATTTCCGATTGGTAATAACGCCATCCATAAAGGCCGCCCAAACCGATTACTGCGCCGAGGACAACGGCTTTGCCGTTATCCCGCCACCACTTTTTAATCGCTTCGACTTGTTGTTCTTCTGTGGTGTAGACGTCCACGTTTTGTCCTCTCTTAAACTCGTTGAGCCAGTTTATCGGCTACTTCATCCTGAGAAATGGTCAGCTGTTCGCCGCCTTTAAGATCTTTGAAGGTTACTTGGTTGTTAGCGACTTCATCTTCGCCAAGTACCAGAGCCACCGACGCACCCACTTTGTCAGCACGTTTGAATTGCTTCTTAAAGTTACCGCCGCCAAAGTGGGTCATCACGCGCAGACCGGGAACCTGCTCACGCAGTTTCTCAGCCAGTTGCATGCCCGCTACCAGCGTGCCTTCGCCTGCAGTGACCATGTATACGTCAACCGCAGCTCGGGTGTCATCAAGTTCCAGCGTTTCCATCAGAAGCACCAGACGCTCAACGCCCATTGCAAAACCGACTGCCGGGGTAGCTTTACCGCCCAGTTGCTCAACCAGACCGTCGTAACGGCCACCGCCACAAACTGTACCTTGAGAGCCTAGGCTTTCAGTGATCCACTCGAAAACGGTACGGTTGTAATAGTCCAAGCCACGAACCAATTTCTCGTTTACCGTGTATTGGATGCCTGCTGCGTCCAACAGTTCACAAAGACCTGCAAAATGTTGTTTTGATTCTTCATCCAGATACTCCGAAAGCTTCGGTGCATCGGTCAATACCGCTTGGATATCTGCATTCTTGGTATCCAGAACTCGCAGTGGATTGGTATGCATGCGGCGTTTGCAATCTTCATCCAAGATCGCTTCATGCTGCATCAAGAATTCCACTAGCGCTTCACGATAATTCGCACGTGCTTCCAACGAACCGATCGAGTTCAGTTCCAAACGAACATGCTCGTGAATACCCAGCTTACGCCAAAGGCGTGCGGTCATCATGATAAGTTCTGCGTCTACGTCAGGACCATTCAGGCCAAACACTTCCACACCAAACTGGTGGAACTGACGGTAACGGCCTTTCTGTGGGCGCTCGTGACGGAACATAGGACCAACATACCACAGGCGTTGCTCCTGATTGTACAGCAGACCGTTTTCGATACCGGCGCGAACACAGCCCGCCGTGCCTTCAGGACGCAAAGTCAGACTGTCACCGTTGCGGTCCTCGAAGGTGTACATTTCTTTCTCAACCACATCGGTCACTTCACCAATCGCGCGGCTGAACAGATGAGTCATTTCCACGATCGGCATGCGCACTTCGCTGTAACCGTATGCGCTGATAACGTCTTTAACAGTGCCTTCCACTTTTTGCCAAAGTGGAGACTGTGTTGGTAGGCAGTCGTTCATGCCTCTGATTGCTTGAATAGTTTTTGCCACGTTAACTCTCGTAACCGATCTGTTTGTTCTCGCTAAGTGAGCGCGCTGCGCTTACTCTTGTGTGTTCACGTCAATGCGGTTGTTTTCATCCAGCATTGCCGCTTTCGCCCGGATCTTCGCTTCCAGCTGATCGATCAGGTTGTCGTTCTCAAAACGTTCTTTCTGGCGTTTGCCATCATCGTAATATGCGCTGCGCTTGTTACCACCAGCAACGCCAATATGCGAAACTTCAGCTTCACCTGGGCCGTTAACCACACAGCCAATCACTGATACATCCATAGGGACAACAACGTCTTCCAGACGCTGTTCCAGTGCGTTTACCGTGCCAATCACATCAAACTCCTGACGGGAGCAGGTAGGACAGGCAATAAAATTCACGCCGCGTGAACGGATACGCAGCGATTTTAAAATATCGAAACCGACTTTGATTTCTTCTACTGGATCAGCTGCCAATGAGATACGCAGGGTATCACCAATGCCTTCGCTTAGCAGCATGCCAAGGCCAACTGCAGATTTCACTGAACCTGCACGTGCACCACCAGCCTCGGTAATGCCAAGGTGCAAAGGTTGATCAATGCGTTTTGCCAGTTGCCGGTAAGATTCAACGGCCAGGAATACATCAGACGCCTTCACACTCACTTTGAACTGATCAAAGTTGAGGCGATCCAGAATATCAACATGGCGCATCGCCGACTCCACCAGTGCTTCCGGTGTTGGCTCGCCATATTTTTCCTGAAGATCACGCTCCAGCGAACCGCCGTTTACGCCAATGCGGATTGGAATGTTCTTGTCACGCGCCGCGTCAACCACAGAGCGGATACGTTGTTCGTTACCAATGTTGCCTGGGTTGATACGAAGGCAATCAACGCCGTATTCAGCCACCTTGAGGGCAATACGGTAGTCAAAGTGAATATCAGCAACCAGTGGGATGGAGCTCTGCTGCTTGATCAGCTTGAACGCTTCAGCGGCATCCATAGTCGGCACAGAAACACGCACAATGTCTGCACCGACTTTTTCCAGTGCTTTGATCTGCGCAACCGTCGCTTCCACGTCGGTTGTGCGGGTATTCGTCATTGATTGAACTGCGATCGGAGCGCCATCGCCGATTGGCACATCGCCCACATAAATACGCGTAGATGGACGACGTTTAATAGGAGATTCGGTATGCATTAGGTGTACTCTGGATTACTTCGGAAGGCTCAAACGCGCTACCCGTCCTGATGGGTAGCCACTCAGATCAACGTTCTCGCCATTAAAGGCAAGACTCACAGCGGCTGGCGCACCTAGTACCAACTTGAAAGGTGCATCACCGGATAATTCAACGGTTTCACCCGCTGATTTTATCCCCGTTAACAAGCGTTTACCACTGGCATCGCGAATATCTACCCAGCAATCGCCACTGAATGACATAGATAGTGTAGGTGTGGTAACAACAGGTGTCGATACCGTTTCTTCAGCCTGCTCAGGCACATCAACCGCCGGAGCAGTCTCAGCCACTTCCTGTGATTCCTGCGATGCCGTTTGTTGCTCGACATCTTGATTTTCAGAGACTTCTGGCGAAGTCTCTATCACAGCAGCTTCTTCTGCTGGGCTATTCGTTTCTTCCATATCAGCCAGTAATGGCGCGATACTTTCTGTCACGTCCTGAACTTGCTGACTTTCGCTGCCTTCGCTGAGGTTGTTGGCTGCTGGCGTTTCTTCTGTCATTGATGCAAGCAGACTACTACCTTCGGGTAACGAGAGTAATGGATCGTTTTGTTGGTTTTGCCACCACCAAAACGCGGTCAATCCGACCGCAACAGCCAGAATGACCCAGGTCAGACCCATTACACGGCTGTCATGTTTGTCACGGCGGGTTTTGCGAGAGAAGCTCTGCATCTTCTGCACATTGTCTTCCGCTTCAGGTGCGGGTTTAAACGTATGCAAGAGTTCGTCAGCATTTACGCCGACCAGCTTAGCGTAAGAACGAATATAACCACGTGTAAACGTGGTTATCTGTTCTTCATCACAGCAATTTTCTTCTAAATCTTGAATGACGGAAACACGAAGTCTCAGGCGGTCAGCCACATCCTGATCGGACAGCCCCATCGCCTCTCGGGCCTGTCGCAATACCGTTCCCGGATGTGTCGACTCAACCTCAAACAGCTGTTCTTCGTTTTGTTCAGTATTCATTCGTTATGTACTGTCTATATTCTTTTGATTCGGGAAACTTGTTGGCCAAAAGGTTTTCGTAACGTTCCGCTTCCTTTGCCCTTCCAGCTTTGTTTTCCAGGTCAGTCATTATTAACAGCGTTGCTGGCTTATAGCCATAGCGTTTGTGAAAATGGAAAAGACGTATCCTCGCTTCATTCAGCTCGTCGTCTTCCACTTCTATACGGGCGAGTTTGATAGAAGATAAAGGCCTGTTCGGCTCATGGTCAATGGCTTTGGCGAACCATACCTTAGCGTTATCCCTCTCACCTTCTTTCAATGCGCAGAGTGCGGCATTTTCATAACTGCCGGATAACTTGTAATAATATGGCTGCTCGATCGCCCTCGCAAACGCCCGTTGAGCTTCGTCATAACGTTCCTGTCGACATAAAAAGACGCCGTAGTTGTTCTGAACGTCACCATTTTCTGGTGAATGACGTAACGCTGTCTTGTATTGCTGTTCCGCTTGGTCATATTCGCCAACTTCCTGAAGGTAGTAGGCGAACGTAATAAGAGAGCGATAGTAAGTCGGCGCAAATTGCACCGCAGTTTCAAGATTTTGTCTAGCTCGCTGCCATTGTCCGGCCTTTAAATAGGCAAGACCAAGCGAAATTCTGGATTCAGCTGCGTCAATGCTATCAAACTTCGCAGAATTTTGCTTCTCCGTTACTGTGACACAACCAGCTAATAATCCCATCAATAACAGAGCGCTAAGCGTCCTTGCCATTATCCCATCCTAATCAGTCTGACAAATCAGACTGATTTAACTGGGATTTGCTCCTCAACGTTCAGTCTGCTTTGCGTGCGTTTGGTGCGGTCGATAACATCACCGACAAGCTGACCACAAGCCGCATCAATATCATCACCACGGGTTTTACGAACGATAACCGTGTAGTCATATTGCATCAGTGTTTTCTGGAAACGGTCAATGCGAGAGTTACTCGGTTTTTTATATGGTGACCCAGGATAAGGGTTAAAAGGAATCAGGTTTATCTTAGCAGGCGTATCTTTTAACAGCTCTGCGAGTTGACGCGCATGCTCCATATCATCGTTAACGTGGTCCAGAAGAATATATTCTACGGTGACACGTCCACGGTTCGCATTTGAAGAAGCGATATAGCGGCGCACAGAAGCCAAAAACGTTTCAATATCATAACGATCATTTATCGGCATGATCTGGCTGCGAAGATCATCTGTCGGCGCATGAAGAGAGATTGCCAGCGCAACATCAATCTTGCCTGCCATCTGATCCAGACCAGAAACCACACCTGAGGTAGATACGGTTACACGACGCTTTGACAGGCCATATGCCAAGTCATCTAGCATCAGATTAAGTGCAGGGATCAAGTTTTTCATGTTCAGAAGTGGCTCACCCATTCCCATCATGACCACATTGGTAATTGGGCGGCGGCCAGTTTCTTTTTCCACACCAATTTCTTTCGCCGCACGCCAAACCTGTCCGATAATCTCAGACACTTTCAGGTTGCGGTTAAAGCCTTGCTGGGCAGTAGAGCAGAATTTACAGTCGAGCGCACAGCCGACCTGTGAAGACACACACAAGGTCGCGCGATCGTCTTCTGGAATATATACGGTTTCAACGTCCTGATTGCCAACACGCATGGCCCACTTGATGGTGCCATCAGAAGAATATTGAGCCGTACTGACTACTGGTGCGCGGATTTCACAACGCGCGTTGAGTTTTTCACGAAGCTTTTTGTTGATGTTGTTCATCTGATCAAAATCATCAACACCAAAATGATACATCCACTTCATGATCTGATCGGCACGGAATGCCTTTTCGCCTAATTCTTCGGCGAAAAACGCGCGTAGCGCCTGTCGATCGAAATCCAGCAGATTGATTTTCTCTGTTGCCATCAGATTGCCTCGTGAACAAATAAAAACAGGTATAGCCTTAAATCAAGGCGCGAAATTGTACAGCCTTTGTGATCGGGATTCCACCTGTTACTTATAAGCTTATTCTAGTGTGTAAACGTGCCAGAAACGAAAAAGGAGAGCATTAGCTCTCCTTTTGTCTTATCTATGAACCGATTACAGAGTACGGGAACAAATCTCATCACCGGCGAAAAAGTAAGCAATTTCTCGCTCTGCTGAAGCCGTGCTGTCAGAACCGTGCACTGAGTTAAAACGCATGCTCTCAGCAAAGTCCGCACGCAACGTGCCACACGCAGCTTCTTCTGGGTTTGTTTTACCCATCAGTTCGCGGTATCGCGTAATTGCATTTTCGCCTTCCAGAACCTGAACAGTGACTGGGCCAGAAGTCATGAACTCGACCAAGCCATCGTAAAATGGCTTGCCTTCGTGCTCGGCGTAAAATCCTTGCGCCTGCTCCTTGGTCAGGTGAAGCATTTTTGCTGCGACAATTTGCAGACCAGCCGCTTCAATACGCTGATAGATCGCGCCAATCAGATTGCGTTTTACTGCGTCGGGCTTAACGATTGAAAAAGTGCGCTCAATAGTCATTCTATCTTCCTTTTATATTTCTTCAGATATCAGATTTAAGCTCTGTTATCTGTTTGTATTTACAAAAGTAGCCTAACAGAGCGCAATGCAAGACCCCACCCTTGCATTGCGGAAGCGTTAACTGTGTTGTTAAAACACTTATATTTTGTAGTCTTTATTCGGCAGATTCGTTCATCAGAATGCGCGCAAGGGTTTTTACGCCCATACCTGTCGCGCCTACAGACCACTTGTCACTTGGTGTTTTACGGTAAGTGCCAGAGCAATCAAGGTGGACCCAGCCTTCTTTGTAATTGTCGACGAAGTAAGACAGGAATGCCGCTGCCGTACTTGCACCTGGTGAATACTGACCGCCACCCACGTTTGCTAAATCTGCAAAGTTGGAAGGCAGCATCTGACGGTGGAATTCAGCCAGTGGTAGTTGCCACATGCCTTCGTTTTCCGCTTCTGCTGCTGACAAACAGCGTTGAGAGAGCGCCCTGTCAAAACTAAACAGCGCATGATAGTCATTACCTAACGCAGCTTTGGCTGCACCGGTCAAAGTAGCGCAATCAATGGTCAAAGTAGGATTGAACTTATTCGCATAAAGCAGGCCATCTGCCATCACTAATCGGCCTTCTGCGTCTGAGTTCAGTACTTCAACAGTCACACCGTTTTTGTACGTGATAATGTCGCCCAGTTTATAGGCGTTGCTGGAAATCATGTTCTCCGCGCAGCAAAGAATCAGCTTCACACGCTTATTTAATCCCTGCGCAACCGCCAGACCCAAGCCCCCTGTGGCCATCGCTGCACCGCCCATGTCGGCCTTCATTGAATCCATGAATGCCGACTGTTTGATGCTGTAGCCACCTGAGTCGAAGGTAATACCTTTACCGATAATACAGGCGAACACTTCTGCGTCTTTGTCACCGGTTGGGTTGTAATCGAGCTGCAGCATTGCAGGTTTTCGGGCTGAACCACGGCCTACGGTGTGAGTCCCCACCCAACCTTGTTCAAGTAGGTCTGCACCGGAAACAATTTTGTAGCTCACATGCTCTGGGTTTGGCGCTTGGGATTTAATGAACTCACCGGCTCGTACTGCCAGTTGTTGAGGGCCTACTTCTTCGGCGGTTTCATTGATAATCTGGCGAACCCAATCAGTGGCCGCCATGCGGTCATTCAGCACTTTCTGATCAGCATCTTTCAACTCTACATCAAAAGCAAAACCTGGCTTAGGACCACGCAGGCCTTGGTAAAATGACCATGCAGTTTCCAAATCCCAGCGGTCACCAACCAGAGATACTTTGCGAATACCCTGCATATCCAGCTTACGAGCGGCTTGCTGAACGGGCGTGAGTTTGTCTTCACCTGAGGCGTGAACAACTGCACCCTCCTGATTGAAAGAAACCAGTGCGTTCGCACCCCATGCCTCATTGGCGGCTTCGTGTGATAGCGTGATACGCATTTTGTCAGTCATGCTGAACTCCTTTTTCCTTTCGCCGCGCGCATCGTTGCGGAGCGTAAAATTAGGGCTGATTTTTTCTTTTAGAATACGCCATATTTATGACGTTTTATCAGATAAAACAAAGCGGGCCTCATGCCCGCTCGATTAGTCTCAATCTGCCTGCTTTACTGGCGTAAAACAAGGTCTTTAATCCATTTCTTCCATCCAGCACAGGATGATTGCCTCTAGGATCTTCTCATTAGAGCGGTTTGGGTCGTCTGAGAAGTCTTCAAGCTCCGTCACCCAACGATGCAGGTCAGTAAAACGCACCGTTTTCGGATCAGTATCAGGGAATTGTTCTACCAGCTCAATCGCGATATCACGCGAATCGGTCCATGTCAGGCTCATAGTTTTTGCTCCCTTATCAGATTAGTGATTTTCTGCAGCGTGGTTAAGGGTATAACGTGGAATTTCTACCACCAGATCTTCATCAGTCACTTTTGCCTGACAGCCCAGGCGTGATTCAGGCTCCAAACCCCATGCTTTATCAAGCATGTCGTCTTCCAGCTCATCGCTTTCATCCAGAGAATCAAATCCTTCCCGGATCACAACGTGGCAGGTCGTACAAGCGCACGACTTTTCACAGGCATGTTCAATCGCAATACCGTTACGCAGTGCAACATCAAGCACGGTGTCACCAGTTTTTGCTTCCAACACCGCGCCTTCTGGGCAGAGGTCCTGGTGTGGTAGAACAACAATCTTTGGCATGTTTAAACCTCGTCAATGGAATGGCCAGCCAGTGCTTCACGGATGGATTTGTCCATACGACGTGACGCAAATTCCTGGCTCGCTTTATCTGTATCTTTGATTCCTTGCTCAATGGCAGCGGCATCATCACCGTTACGCAACGCAATCAGCGCTTCAATCGCTTTCACCAGCGTTTGCTGCTCTTCGTCAGACAGCAGCGCTTCGCCGTCTGCTTGCATCGCAACCAGCAGGCCTTCAATCACGCGGTCTGCTTCAACGCGTTGCTCCGCCAGATAACGGGCATCTTTGTCGTCCT
Organism: Grimontia kaedaensis; assembly: GCF_023746615.1. Classification (NCBI taxonomy): domain Bacteria; kingdom Pseudomonadati; phylum Pseudomonadota; class Gammaproteobacteria; order Vibrionales; family Vibrionaceae; genus Grimontia; species Grimontia kaedaensis. Next base: position 2,986,289 of record NZ_CP082275.1, read on the forward strand.
GCGCATGGGTAAACGACGATTTGATCATATCGGCAATTTCGGTGTCACTCAGTCCGTAAGACGGCTTCACCTGGATTGACGCCTGCACTTCGGTGCTCTTTTCCATTGCAGTCACGGATAGCAGGCCATCGGCATCAACCTGATAGGTCACGCGAATGTGCGCCGCACCTGCAGCCATTGGTGGAATGCCTTTCAGGGTGAAATCCGCCAGTGAACGGCAGTCATCCACCATTTCGCGCTCGCCCTGAACCACGTGCACTTTCATGCCCGTTTGGCCATCTTTAAATGTGGTGAACTCTTGTGCGCGCGCGACAGGGATAGTGGTATTGCGAGGAATGATTTTCTCTACCAGACCGCCCATGGTTTCAATACCCAAAGACAGTGGGATCACGTCCAGCAGCAGCATTTCACCATCTGGCTTATTACCTACCAGAATGTCTGCCTGAGTGGCAGCACCAATGGCAACCACTTTATCTGGGTCAATATCGGTCAGTGGCGTACGGCCGAAGAATTCCCCAACTTTTTCGCGAACCAGTGGTACACGGGTAGAACCACCTACCATCACTACTTCCAGAACTTCTTCAGCAGAAACACCAGCATCTTTCAGTGCGCGGCGACAAGACAATAGAGTTTTCTTTACTAGAGCGCCAATCAGATCGTCGAACTGTTCGCGGCTCAGTGTGCCTTTCCAGCCAAGCACATCGATATCTGCGGCATCGCTTGCGCTCAAAGCAACTTTTGCGCTGTTAGCGGCATTCATCAAGCGCGCACGGTCATCACCGGAAAGCGCACCAAATACCGCCTGCTCGGAGATCCAATCCGCTACCAGATGGTCAAAATCATCACCGCCCAGCGCTGAATCACCGCCCGTAGACAGCACTTCGAACACGCCTTTTGAGAGACGAAGAATAGAGATATCAAACGTACCGCCGCCAAGATCGTAAACAGCGATAACACCTTCCTGCCCGGAGTCCAAACCATAAGCAATCGCTGCTGCAGTTGGTTCATTCAAGAGACGAAGTACCTTCAGGCCAGCAAATTTAGCGGCATCTTTGGTCCCTGCACGCTGAGCATCGTCAAAGTAAGCAGGAACCGTGATAACCACCCCTTCCAACTCGCCACCCAGCGCTTCTTCTGCACGTGCATTGACGGCTCGAAGGATATCCGCAGAAACTTCAATGGGGTTTTTCTTGCCTGCACGGGTGTTGATCAGTGGTAAACCATTGTCAGATGCAGAAAGTTCATAAGGAAGGTTGGGATAGCGCGATTGAACGTCCGCCAATGAGCGGCCCATCATACGTTTGACGGAAGAAACCGTGTTTGCGCTGTCGGTTTCTGACATCGCTTTTGCTGCATACCCCACCGTTACGTCATCACCGTAGTGAACCACAGAAGGGATCAGCGCTCGACCATCAAGGTCATTAAGGGTGCTCGCGGTGCCGCTTCGGACTGAAGCCACGAGGGTGTTGGTAGTCCCTAGGTCAATACCCACCGCAAGTTTGTGTTCATGCGGTGCAGCACTCTGACCAGGTTCTGCAATTTGTAACAGTGCCATGTTGGTTCCTGTAGCCTGATCAGCGCGCTGTATTAACCCAGCAGCCGATCTTCGATTCGTTCGATTTCTTGCTTGAGTTTGACCAAGAACTTCAGCTTGCGGACACTTGTTGCCGCATCCTGCCATTGCCCGCCATTTAGTTGTTCTTTCAATTCGGCCAGCAAAGCTATATGAAGTTTCTCAACGCCTTGTTCAAAGTCAAACAACAATACATCCGGCTCATCGCTGTCTGCAATCTCTTCCAGCTCTTCGCGCAGTTCCATTTGCTGCATCAAGAACTCAGGATCTTGCATGGTCTGCTGCTCATCGCGCAGTTCTGCGCCATTGAGAGAGAGAAGGTATTCCGCACGGCGCACCGGGTCGATTAGCGTTTGATAAGCATCGTTGATTTGCGCAGCTTTCTGCACGGCAAGCAGGCGATCCTGCTCAGATGCAGTGGCAAATTTATCCGGATGGAAACGTCGTTGGAGTTCGCGAAACTGCGAAGAAAGAGAGCCACCATCCAGATCGAACTGCGATGATAGCCCAAATAGTTCGAAATGATTCATATCATCTCACGAGTTAAACGTTAAAGCTTTCGCCACAACCACACTCGCTGCTTACGTTAGGGTTATTAAACTGGAAGCCCTCGTTGAGGCCTTCCTTAGTGAAATCAAGCTCGGTGCCATCTAAGTACAGAAGACTTTTACTGTCAACGATCACTTTGACGCCATATTGCTCAAAGTCGAACACTTGATCTTCTTCGTTGAGTTCGTCAACGAATTCCAGTACATAAGCCATTCCTGAACAGCCTGACGTACGAACACCCAAGCGAAGGCCGATACCTTTTCCGCGGTTTTCCAAGAAGGTGCGGACGCGTAATGCCGCCGCGTCAGTCATAGTAATGGCCATATGTACAACAACCCTTTAAATCGTATTAAGCTTCGTGTTTTTTCTTATAGTCGCTTACTGCTGCTTTGATAGCATCTTCCGCGAGAATTGAGCAGTGAACCTTCACAGGAGGAAGCTCAAGCTCTTCTGCAATTTCAGCATTTTTGATTGCAGCAGCTTCGTCCAGAGATTTGCCTTTTACCCACTCAGTAACCAGTGAGCTTGATGCAATCGCTGAACCGCAGCCGTAGGTTTTGAACTTCGCATCTTCTATGATGCCTTGTTCATTTACCTTGATTTGTAGCTTCATCACGTCACCACACGCTGGTGCGCCAACCATGCCGCTACCTATGTTTGGATCGTTTTTGTCAAAAGCACCCACGTTACGTGGATTTTCATAATGATCGATTACTTTTTCGCTGTAAGCCATGATCTTATCCTCAAAACCCTGAGACCGCTTAGTGGTGTGCCCACTCAACAGTGCTTAAATCAATACCTTCTTTGTACATGTCCCACAGTGGTGACATTTCACGCAGCTTGGTAACCGCTTTACGTACTTGCTCAACCGCATAGTCGACTTCTTCTTCAGTAGTGAAGCGGCCGAACGAGAAACGGATAGAGCTGTGTGCCAGTTCGTCATCAAGACCCAGTGCACGAAGTACATACGAAGGTTCCAGACTTGCAGATGTACATGCAGAGCCAGAAGAAACCGCCAGATCTTTCAGCGCCATCAGCAAAGATTCACCTTCAACGAAAGCAAAGCTGACGTTCAGGTTTGCTGCAACACGCTGCTCAAGGTCGCCGTTTACATAAACCGCTTCCAGATCTTTAACGCCTTCATAGAATCGGTCACGCAATGCCAGAGAATGCGCCGTGTCCTTCTCAAGTTCTTCTTTCGCGATACGGAAAGCTTCACCCATACCCACGATTTGGTGAGTTGGCAATGTACCAGAGCGGAAACCGCGCTCATGACCGCCACCGTGCATTTGTGCTTCAAGGCGGATACGTGGCTTACGACGAACGTACAGAGCACCTATACCTTTCGGGCCGTACGCTTTGTGCGCGCTCATTGAAATCAGATCAACTTTGATTTCTTGAGTGTCCAGCGGCAGTTTACCGACAGATTGAGCCGCATCAACATGGAAGACCACCTTGCGTTCACGACACAATTCGCCGATTGCTGCGATGTCTTGGACCACGCCGATTTCGTTATTTACGTGCATGATAGAAACAAGGATGGTGTCTTCGCGGATGGCGTCAGCCAACTTGTTCATATCGATAATGCCGTTAGACTCTGGCTCAAGGTAAGTCACCTCAAAACCTTCACGCTCCAGCTGTCGGCATGGATCCAGTACAGCTTTGTGCTCAGTTTTGCAGGTGATGATGTGCTTGCCTTTCTTACCATAGAAATGCGCAACACCTTTGATTGCCAGGTTGTCAGATTCCGTCGCACCGGAAGTGAACACGATCTCGCGTGGGTCAGCGTTCAAGTAGTTGGCAATATTTTCGCGGGCAGTGTCGACTGCTTCTTCCGCCTGCCAGCCAAAACGGTGTGAACGGGATGCAGGGTTACCAAAACAACCATCAAGGGTCAAGTACTGCATCATTTTCTCGGCAACACGCGGATCCACTGGGCATGTCGCTGAATAATCAAAATAGATTGGCAATTTCATTTGTGTCTCCAAGTACTCCGGCACTACTAATTACGAGCGAAAATTCACACCCAAAGTGGTGGCTGGCTTTTCACTGCCACTGGAGTTTAAACCATGTCTAACAATTGTTGAGGACTCAAGTGAGGAGTCCTGACGATCCGCGACATGCTTGACTTCGTTGTCTTGCATCAGTTCGCCGAGCGTAATGTCATTCAAAAAGCTGCTGATACGGGAGCTAAGGTCACGCCATAGCGTGTGCGTCAGGCAGCGTGTTCCGCCTTGGCAGTCGCCTTTGCCCTGACACTTGGTCGCATCGACCGATTCATCAACAGCGGCAATCACCATGCCGACTGCAATTTCATTTGCATTCACGCCGAGTCGATAGCCGCCACCTGGACCACGTACACTGGACACTAGGCCTGCTTTACGAAGGCGAGAGAAAAGTTGCTCCAGATATGACAGAGAGATCCCTTGACGCTCTGAAATATCAGCTAGAGGCACAGGCCCCATCTCGGAGTGCAGCGCGACATCGAGCATCGCTGTAACGGCATATCTGCCTTTCGAAGTCAGTCTCATAACATCCTACCTGTGAGCGAGTAATGCACTGAGTCTGACATACCCGACTAAAAGGGTCAAGTATTTAACCTACTAATTTAGTCAGGCTTTTAGCCGCACTTTTAAAATGGTTATTCTTGCTTATCTTTATGGTGTTTTTCAATCGAAGAGAGCACACCACGAAGAATATTAAGCTCCTGACTTTCCGGTCTTGCACGGTTAAACAAACGACGCAGTTTTGTCATGACCATGCCCGGATGAGATTTATTGATAAAACCAGTAATACCCAGAACCTGTTCAAGATGAGCGTAAAAACGTTCCAAGTCTTCAGCCAGCGGGTAAGGCTGCTCTTTCACTTCCCCTTGATATGCCTGACTGTCAAGCCAAGCCATTCGCGCTTCGTAGCAAAGAGTTTGCACCGCCATAGCTAGGTTCAGCGAGCTATATTCCGGGTTAGCAGGAATAGCGACGTGAAAATGACACGCCTGCAATTCTTCATTTGTCAGACCCGTACGCTCACGGCCAAACACGAATGCCACAGGATATTGGGCCGCTTCTTCAATGGCTTTCACGCCGCATTCGCGGGAATCCAGCATTGGCCATTCCAGTGAACGGTTACGGGCACTGGTTCCAATCACCAGGCCACAATCAGCAACGGCTTCTTCCACGGTATCAACGATACGCGCGTTGTTAGCAATATCACTGGCACCGGCAGCAAGCGCTATCGCCTGCCCGTCGACCTGACAATCAGGCGCGACCAACACCATATGTTTCAGCCCCATCACTTTCATTGCCCGAGCAGCAGAACCGATGTTGCCTGAATGCGTGGTGCCTACCAGCACAATTCGAATATTTTCTAACATTTCGCTATCACTGATTTACTTTGAGGAAGAAAAGCGGCCGGATTCTAACACAGCAGCTTTTGTTTTACCCTTTTTACAGCCAGTCATAGGAGACGAGTGAACAAAAAATAACCGCTTCCCTTTTGGTTCAGCTCTGATATACTCGCCGCCGCTTTCCGTTCTTTAACATCCGTTGGGAAATTCGTATGCATCCTATGCTAAATATTGCCATTCGCGCAGCGCGAAAGGCAGGCGACTTTATCGCTAAATCTGCTGAGAACTCTGATAACGTTGAAACGACTCAGAAAGGTTCTAATGACTTTGTCACCAACATCGACAAAGCCGCTGAGCAAATCATTATCGACGTAATCAAGAAGTCTTACCCTGAACACAACATCGTGACTGAAGAAGCCGGTGTGGTTGCAGGTAAAGACACTGATTACCAATGGATCATCGACCCACTGGATGGCACCACTAACTTCGTTAAAAACTTCCCGCACTTCTCTGTGTCTATTGCTCTGCGCATTAAAGGCCGTACTGAAGTGGCGTGTGTTTACGATCCAATCCGTAACGAGCTTTTCTCTGCTCAGCGTGGCGCAGGTGCGCAGCTGAACAGCAAGCGTATCCGTGTAGGCGTTGCAAAAGATCTGAACGGTACCGTTCTGGCAACTGGCTTCCCGTTCAAAGCAAAGCAACACTCAGAAGGCTTCATCAAAGTTGTTAGCGCACTGTTTGTAGACTGTGCCGACTTCCGCCGCACTGGTTCTGCTGCTCTTGACCTGTGTTATGTAGCCGCTGGCCGCGTAGATGGTTTCTTCGAACTGGGCCTGAAACCTTGGGATATCGCTGCCGGTGAACTGATTGCCCGTGAAGCTGGTGCCATTTGTACTGACTTCGCTGGCGGTACTGACTACGTTCAGTCAGGCAACATCGTGACCGCAAACCCGAAAGTACTGAAAGGTATTTTGGCGAAAATTCGCGACAACGCGAACGAAGCGATGAAAAAATAAGATTCGTTAGAATCAATAAAACGGCGTCCCTTGGGACGCCGTTTTTGTTTGTTGACTGCGCAGTTTAAGCTGTTAGAACCATATATCTAGTGGTATTGCTCTTCCTAGGATCTGCTTTTCCTAGGCCCTAGGACTTTTAATAAAAAAACGGAGCCAATCGGCTCCGTTTTTCGTTAAGGCATACTGTCGAATTCTTCGCCTTCTTTTTCCACCGGTGGTGGTGGAAGCAGGTGCTCGCGGGTAATACCCAATTTGAGCGCCATCGCAGAAGCGACGTAGATAGACGAGTAAGTACCGATAGTGATACCAATCAGCAATGCAGTCGCAAAGCCGTGGATCATGGCACCGCCTTGAAGGAACAGCGCGATAACTACAAACAACGTCGTACCAGATGTTATCAATGTACGGCTAAGAGTCTGGGACACTGAAGCATTAACGACCTCATCCGCATCACCTTTACGCATCTTGCGGAAGTTCTCACGAATACGGTCGTATACAACGATGGTATCGTTGAGTGAGTAACCGACAACGGTCAACAATGCTGCGACGATGGTCAGGTCGACTTCAATCTGCAGGAACGAAAAGATACCCAGCGTGATAATCACGTCGTGTGCGAGAGAAACAACCGCACCCGCAGCCAGGCGCCATTCGAATCGCAAAGAAACATACAACAGAATACAGATCAGCGATACCAGTATCGCCAGACCACCTGCTTCTGTCAGTTCGTCACCCACGTTCGGGCCAACGAACTCGATACGGCGCATTTCTACTGCCTGACCCGTACCTTCTTTAATGGCATCCAGAATCTGGTTACCCAGTAATTCACCCTGCGCATCTTCGCGTGGGCGAAGGCGAACCATCACGTCACGTGCAGTACCAAAGTTCTGAACGACCGCATCACCAAAGCCTTTTGATGCCAGTGACTCACGAATCAGCGGCAAGTTTGCTGGTTGCTCAAAACCCACTTCAATCAGCGTACCGCCGGTGAAGTCCAAACCCCAGTTCAGCCATTTAGTAGACAGGCTGAAAATAGAAGCAGCAATCATGACAACCGACAAGAAAAATGCCGGCTTCGACCAACGCATGAAGTCGATACTAAAGTCAGGCCTTAATAGTTGAAACATCTTAATGCCTCCTTAAATCGACAGCTTGTTAATGCGCTTACCGCCGTAAACCAGGTTAACCAGGCAACGGGTACCGATAATTGCAGTAAACATTGAAGTCAGAATACCGATCGACAGTGTCACAGCGAAGCCTTTCACCGCGCCTGTACCCACAGCAAACAGAATGATTGCCGTGATTAGAGTGGTGATGTTCGCATCGGCAATGGTGCTGAATGCATTCGCATAACCTTGGTGGATCGCTTGTTGAGGGTTGCGCCCCTCATTGAGTTCTTCCCGGATTCGTTCAAAGATAAGTACGTTGGCGTCAACCGCCATACCCACTGTCAGTACGATACCTGCGATACCCGGCAAGGTCATTGTCGCCCCTGGAATCATCGACATCACACCAATAATCAGGATGATGTTCACCGCCAGCGCACAGTTCGCAAAAAGACCGAATCGACGGTAGTAAACCAGCGTAAACAACATCACCGCCAGCAGACCCCAGATACAGGCTTTAATACCCATATCAATGTTCTGTTGACCCATTGATGGACCAATGGTGCGCTCTTCAACGATAGAGATTGGTGCAATCAGAGCACCTGCGCGTAGCAGCAGTGCGAGGTTATGTGCTTCAGCTTGAGAGTCGATACCCGTGATACGGAAGTTACGGCCAAGCGCAGTCTGAATCGTCGCTTGGTTGATCACTTCCTCATGTTTGGAAAGGATAATCTTGCCGTTTTCATCACGCTTACCGCTATCTTTATATTCCGCAAATACCGTCGCCATCAGCTTGCCAACATTGTTCTTACTGAACGCTGCCATTTTGCTGCCGCCGTCGCTATCGAGCGAGATGTTCACCTGCGGACGGCTGTATTCGTCGAAGCTCGAGCTCGCATCAGTGATGCTTGAACCGCCCAGAATCACACGTTTTTTAAGCACAACCGGACGACCGTCACGGGTGTATTTGATTTCGCTGCCCGGAGGAACACGGCCAGCAGCCGCAGCAACCGGATCGGCGCTGTCATCAACTTCACGGAATTCCAGGGTTGCTGTTGCACCCAGGATTTCTTTTGCACGTGCAGTGTCTTGAACACCCGGTAACTCAACTACGATACGGCTTGCGCCCTGACGTTGTACCAGTGGTTCTGCAACACCCAGTTCATTCACACGGTTACGCAGGATTGTAATGTTCTGCTCAACGGCGTAGTTACGGATTTCCTGAAGACGTTCCTCAGTGAATTTCGCAGAAACAGCAAAACGGGCACTATCGGTGCTGAACACCATATCTGGGTGCAGTCTTGCGAGTTCACTTTCTGCAGCGTCCATGTCCGCTTCGTTACGCAGCATGACTTCGATATTCTCATCACCACCGACGCGGATACCACGATAGCGGATTTTGGCTTCACGAAGTTCAGTACGGAAGGTGTCTTCCTGCTGGGTGAGGAGTTTTTCCATTGCCGCGTCCATGTCCACTTCCATAAGGAAATGCACACCACCACGGAGGTCCAGACCCAGTTTCATTGGGTTAGCACCAATTGCTTCCAGCCAATCAGGCGTTGCAGGAGCAAGGTTAAGCGCAACAATCAGACCATCATCTTTAAGTTCGCCGTTTAAGACGTCACGAGCTTCAATCTGATTATCAGTGTCGGAGAAACGAACCAGTACAGTGCCGTTTTCTAGCGCAATGGATTTATAAGAGATTTTATCTTTTTCGAGGGAAGATTTGACGGTGTCCAGTGTGGAGAGATCAACCGAGGCGCCACGCGCCCCGGTGATTTGAACCGCTGGATCTTCACCGTAGATATTGGGAAGTGCATAGAGGGCGCCGACAAAAATGACCAACACCACCATAATGTACTTCCACAAAGGATAACGGTTTAGCACTGCTAGGATCCTTTATGGCTATGGGGTTACAGCGACTGAATGGTGCCTTTTGGCAAAACTGCAGTCACAAAATCCTTTTTGATGGTCACTTCGTTGTTGTCACTCAGTGCGATAACGATGAAGTCGTTGTCATCAGCAATCTTAGTAATTTTACCCACCAGGCCGCCACCGGTCAGAACTTCATCGCCCTTGCCCATTGATGCCATCAGGTTCTTGTGCTCTTTCACACGTTTCGCCTGTGGACGGTAAATCATGAAGTAGAAAATAACGGCAAACAGGCCAAGCATGATAAATAGCTGCATACCGCCGCCTTGTGGTGCGCCTTCTGCTGCTGCATGAGCTTGAGAAATAAACATTCAGTAACGTCCTCGTATCAATATGAACATTTTCTAGATTTTCGCCTCACCAAAAGCACTCTTTTGGCGAGGCGAGAATTCTTAGTCTTCTTTCAGCGGTGGCACTTCACGGCCACGGCGTTCGTAGAATTCCTTAACAAAGGTCTCTAATCTACCTTCGTCAATAGCGTTACGCAAACTCTCCATCAGGCGCTGGTAGTAACGCAGGTTGTGGATGGTGTTGAGACGTGCGCCCAGAATTTCGTTACAGCGATCAAGATGATGCAGATATGCCTTGCTGTAGTTGCGGCAAGTGTAACAGTCGCACTCTGGATCCAGTGCAGTTGTGTCACTTTTATGCTTCGCATTACGGATCTTGATCACACCGCCGGTCACAAACAGGTGCCCATTACGCGCGTTACGCGTTGGCATGACACAGTCAAACATGTCGATACCACGGCGAACACCTTCCACCAAATCTTCCGGTTTACCTACACCCATCAGGTAACGTGGCTTATCTTCCGGCAGTTTTGGACAGGTATGTTCCAGAACGCGATGCATGTCTTCTTTTGGCTCACCCACCGCCAGACCACCGACCGCATAACCATCAAAACCAATGTTGGTCAGACCTTCTACTGACACATCACGCAGGTCTTCATAGACAGACCCTTGAACGATGCCAAATAGTGCATTTTTGTTGCCCATTTTGTCGAAATGATTACGGCTACGTTGTGCCCAACGCAGGCTCATTTCCATCGATTTCTTCGCTTCTTCGTGTGTCGCCGGGTAAGGCGTACACTCGTCGAAGATCATTACGATGTCAGAACCCAGATCGTATTGGATTTCCATCGACTTCTCTGCGTCCATGAAAATTTTGTCGCCGTTGACAGGGTTGCGGAAATGAACACCTTCTTCGGTGATTTTACGCATTGCACCCAGGCTGAATACCTGGAAACCGCCTGAATCGGTCAGGATAGGACCCTGCCAGTTCATGAAATCGTGCAAGTCACCGTGGGCACGCATGATTTCCTGACCAGGGCGCAGCCATAGGTGGAAGGTGTTACCCAGAAGAATTTGTGCGCCGGTATCAGCCACTTCTTCCGGTGTCATCCCTTTTACGGTGCCGTAAGTACCCACTGGCATAAATGCCGGGGTTTCTACAGTGCCGCGTTCAAAAACCAGACGACCACGACGCGCGCGGCCTTCTTTCTTAATCAGTTCGTATTTCACGATACCTCCGAAATGCCAGAGAAACAGTCTGGCGCTAATGTGCCTGTCGCACAGAGACAAAACTGGCTGTCGCAAATCTGCTGACAGCCAGTTGAATTTGGAGTCACCTCATCCCCAAAGGCGATGCGGTGTAAAAGCCAGCGTCTGATTATACCTCAGTCTGGCGGGTGACAAACATCGCATCTCCGTAACTGAAGAAACGATATTCATTGTTCACGGCTTCTTGATAGGCATTCATCACATGCTCATAACCTGCAAAAGAAGACACCAGCATGATCAAAGTCGATTCCGGCAAGTGGAAGTTAGTCACCAATGCGTCCACCAGCTGCCATTCGTAACCCGGATAGATGAAAATCTGGGTGTCGTTGAAGAAAGGCTTCAGTTCAGTGCCTTCATTCTTTGAATACTGAGCCGCACTTTCCAGTGAACGGACCGATGTTGTACCAACTGCAATCACGCGGTTTCCGCGCGCTTTGGTTGCCAGAACTGCATCCACCACTTCTTGCGGCACTTCAGCATATTCGGAATGCATCACGTGATCATTGATGTCATCAACACGCACTGGCTGGAAAGTACCCGCGCCAACGTGAAGGGTCACAAATGCCGTTTCTACGCCTTTCTTCTTGAGTGCAGCGAGGATGTTTTCGTCAAAGTGCAGACCTGCTGTCGGCGCAGCGACTGCACCCGGCTTTTCGTTATAAACCGTTTGGTAACGCTCTTTGTCCGACTCTTCATCAGGACGATCGATGTAAGGCGGCAACGGCATGTGACCAACCTGATTTAAGATATCAAGTACAGCTTGCTCGCCGCTGAAGTGAATTTCAAAAAGCGCATCATGACGGGCAACCATTTCTGCTTCAAACTCGTCATTTTCACCCAGGAACAACTGTGTCCCCGGCTTAGGCGGCTTGGAAGCACGAACATGTGCAAGGATCGACTTTTCATCCAGCATACGCTCCACCAGCACCTCAATCTTGCCACCGGACGCTTTGCGGCCATAAACGCGCGCAGGGATTACCCGGGTATTGTTGAACACCATCAGGTCACCTGGCTCAACAAGATCAAGGATGTCAGTAAATTGCTTATGACTCAGCTCGCCGGAATTGCCGTTCAGTTGCAGCAAACGACTCGCAGTACGATCAGCCTGCGGATAACGCGCGATCAGCGAGTCTGGAAGGTCAAAATGAAAATCGGATACTTGCATCGAAAAAGCCCCATTCTACAGCAGCCCGCTAGTATAGGCCGCTGTGCTACAATATCAAGCAGGATGGGGCTTGCCCGCTACAATCCAAGCGGGCAAATTGTGAAGAGTTATGACAGTCGGCGGCGGAAAATCAGAAGCCCCAATGAGAGCAGTGATAGCCAAGCGAAAGAGCCGCCTCCACCACTGCCACTTATTGGTGGGGTTGGAGGCGGGGTTACATCTTCTTCACCACCGTCAGAATCTTCTCCACTTCCCGGATAAACAGGAACAATTGGTGGGTTACCAACAGGATTATAGTTGACGCTTTGATCAAAAATGTCTTGCGTGAACGTCGGGGTGGGTTCAGTGTAGCCACCATCCATGTTCTGGTTTATCCAGTCGTAGTAAGTACTGATCTGTGAAAAACCATCTTCTGCTGATGGGCTGCCACAACCAAAAAACGCACTCGAAAAACTCACGATACCTACCGCACGATACCCCATGTCAGCATCGCCAGCATTATTCTTGTTTTGCCACACTAGAGGGCCACCAGAGTCTCCAGAACAAATACCGGTAGTGAAAGTCTCATTAGCACAGACATAAGCATCAGCTAAGTTTTGATCATAACCAAACTGATTCACCCAGCTGCATGAAAGGTCTCTCACACCATTCAAGTACGTTTTCCGTAAATACTGACTAGCATCACCGTTAGTACTGGTCGACCCCCAACCTGAAACATAAAGATTCTGACTAGCCGCACCATTAAACTCTGTGTCCATTTCCGATTGCTCTGTCGGCGAAAGAAGTCTTATTGGTTTAACGGTAGAAGGTAAAGCTGAGGCTAACTTTACAAGGGCTATATCAGCAGTAAACTGGAAGTCTTCGTAGTCTGGGTGCATTGTGACGGCAGAGGCCGAGATACCAACGCCAGAATATTCTCTACTTTCAAAGCCTGCAAAAATCTTAATGTCACCTGCCCTGAAACCATCAACACAATGCGCAGCGGTTAATACATAGTTGTCGGAAATAATGATACCACCGCAGGAATAAGATCCTTGGAACCGATTTCCAATAGTAAGGAATGCTTGCCAAGGCGTTGCTTCAATTGATGCGTAGTCGCCATTGATAATCCTCGGTGCTTTAGATTCTGCGAGCACGGAAGCTGAATAAGCAGATAAACTACAAAATGATACAACACCAGCCAACATCAGTCGTTTCATAAACAACCTCATCCATGAGTGATTTCTTATGAAATTGAGGTTATCGGGAAAAGAATGAAAGACAATAACTGCGGTGAAATCTTCAACAATTGCTCGGACTTTTACAAAAAAATCTCAGCAAAGAAACAAAATATAGCCTGTGTCATTATTGAACACGGTGATAATGCCCAAATATCAAGCGTGACAAAACCAGCGATAAGATAAACAGAATCCCCAGAGAACCACCTCCCCCGTTACTTTCCATAACTACGGAAGACTGGCTCGCACAGCTTCCACTCTGACAATCAGAAACCCAATCTGTATAGCTGGCAACCTGGGTAAAAACGTCTGGAACCGTCGGGGACGCACACTGCGAAGCCACACCGAAGCTCACTAAGCCTATTAGGGTTGCGCCGCCATCAGCATCGCCAGCGCGTGAGGGGTCATACCAAATCAGTGGGCCTCCGGAGTCACCGTTACAGGCGCCAACACCACTTGCCTGAGCACAAAAATATTTGGATTGATAGTCAGAGACATTGGTTAGCGTTGTCCCCCATTGTGATGCACAGGTGGCATCACTCAATGCAGAAAGCGTCGCTTTCTGAAGTGTATTGGTCGATTGGCTCCGCCCCGTGTCGGTGTAACCCCAGCCAGTTAGCTGCATATCATTGTTATTGAGGTTCCCCGTCGCATCGACGGCAGCTTGTACCGTGTCATTGGGCAACACCACGGTTGAAGCATTAGGATGGACATCGGAGGAAAGTTTTACCAAGGCAATATCGTTTTGCAGCGTATCTTTGTTGTAACTGCTGTTGGTATAAATAGAGTCGACGGAAGATTGAAAGCTGGAAAAATTTGCCCCGTTAATTTCCGCTGTTCCCGTGTAGACCGAGACAGAGTTGGCTGATGCCAGAGAAAAAGGGTCATCGTCATCGGCAGTGTCAAGGCAATGTGCCGCAGTCAAAATCCAGCGGGAAGAAATCACCACCCCACCACAAAAGTTACTCCCTATTCTCAGAAATGCCTGCCAGGGGGCATCATTGATGGAAGCATCACTCCCCCCCACCACATTAGGAGACGGCTCTGCAGCGAGCCCCTGAAAAGAGAAAAAAAGTAATAATATCGCTATGAGTTTCATGCGCATTATTATCGCCCCTATAAACAAAAAAGTGTTGTTTGGCGCTGTTGCGCCACGGTGCGTTGCTACTGCTTGAAACAACCTTGGCGTCATTCAGAATTTCCGGATGGAAGTTTGAATGTCGTCACCTAAAATCCCTGCCTTTCTAGCTACATCCGGAGTATAGCCTTACTTTTATTATGTCTTTCTGGAGGCAGAATGTTTACCGTAAATGACATGATGAGTTCGACCCCATCACCCTCTCTTCTAAGGATAAGATATCTGACGCAAAGTGCCTGATGGATTCTCTCCGTATTCGCCACGTTCCTATTGTCAGTGCTTCCGGAAAGCTTGAAGGTCTGGTGACACAGCGTGATGTCCTTGCCGCCCAGACATCCAGCCTGGAAAAAGCGGTAGGTGAAAACGAGCCGATGCAAGCGCCTCTGTCCCGATTTCTCAAGCGTTCTTTATATACGGTCTCACCATGTGCTGGGCTCAAAGAGGCTGCATTATATATGCAGAAACGAAAGATCGGCTGCTTGCCTGTCGTTGAGGACGACAGACTGGTCGGTATTATCACAGATAGCGACAAACACGTGCCACTTAAGATAGGCTAAGCCTTCCGTTTGAAGGAAAGATCCAGAGGGCGCGTGAATTATCTGGCGCATTTACACATTGCCAAACATTGCAACAGCCAGTTGATGGGAAACCTGATGGCAGATTTTGTTCGCGGGAAGCCCGACGGAAAGTTTCTGCCAGAAACCACTAAAGCCATCTATCTTCACAGGTTTGTGGATCGCTTCATCGACAGTCATGAGGCTATCAAGCCCTGCCGTGCGCTATTTCCCAAACACCTTTACCGCTTCAGTGCCATCGCCCTCGATATGTTCTGGGATCATGCACTCGTCCATCATTGGGATGCCTTCAATGACGTCCGCTTCGATGAGTTTGTCGCCCGCGCCGAAACAGACTGCCGCACAGCGACTCAGCAAGAACCCAATCCGCTGCCGGAAAGGTATCTTTTTCTCTCAGATAAAATGTGGCGGGAAGGCTGGATCCCTTCTTACGAGGACATCAACACCCTACCCTTTGCTTTAAAGCGAATGTCAGCCAGAAGCCCTCGGATGGGACCGCTGGCTGAAACTGCAGAGACCTTAGTCGCTCATCGACAAGTATTGTTGGATGCCTTTCCCTCTGTATATAGAGATGTGCTCAGCGCTGCTCGCGATTTTCACCACCAGACTTAACCGCGCCCCGCCAGTAAGTTCAATTCCGATACACAAAAAAAGCGACCCGAAGGTCGCTCAAAGCGTGGATATTGGAGCTCTGACGGCTCTTGAACAGCTAGGTTTATTGCATGTTATAAAGGCAATCGGGCCGATAGATATGGCTGGTTTATCAGCCCGATTGGGATAACGCTTTAGAACTGGTCTTCTTCGGTAGAACCTGTCAGAGCTGTTACAGAAGAGTTACCGCCTTGGATAGTGTTGGTCATCTTATCGAAGTAACCGGTACCCACTTCCTGCTGGTGAGCAACGAAGGTGTAGCCACGCTCAGCTGCTTCAAACTCAGGACGCTGTACTTTCTCCACGTAGTGGCGCATGCCTTCACCTTGCGCATAAGCATGCGCCAGATCGAACATGTTGTACCACATGTTGTGGATACCCGCGAGAGTGATGAACTGGTACTTGTAGCCCATGTCTGACAGCGCCTGCTGGAACTTCGCAATGGTTGGCGCATCCAGGTTTTTCTCCCAGTTGAACGATGGCGAACAGTTGTAAGCCAGCAGTTGATCTGGGTACTGAGCATGAATAGCTTCAGCAAACTGACGCGCTTCTTCCAGATCAGGCGTTGCCGTTTCACACCAGATAAGGTCAGCATAGGGTGCGTAAGCCAGACCACGAGAAATCGCCTGATCGATACCTGCACGAACCTTGTAGAAACCTTCTGAAGTACGCTCGCCTTCGATGAAGTCTTTATCGTAAGGGTCACAATCAGATGTCAGCAGGTCTGCAGCGTTCGCATCAGTACGCGCAATCACAAGGGTGGTGGTGCCTGCAACGTCGGCAGCAAGACGTGCTGCAACCAGTTTTTGAACGGCTTCTTGGGTAGGAACCAGCACCTTACCACCCATGTGACCACATTTCTTCACAGATGCCAGCTGGTCTTCAAAGTGAACACCCGCTGCACCCGCTTCAATCATAGAACGCATCAGCTCGTAAGCATTCAGAACACCACCGAAGCCTGCTTCTGCATCAGCAACGATTGGCAGGAAGTAATCGGTACCTTCTTCCGGTGTGCCACCTTTAGACCACTGGATTTGGTCAGCACGACGGAAAGAGTTGTTAATACGCTTAACCACTGCAGGTACAGAATCTACCGGGTACAGTGATTGGTCAGGGTACATAGAAGATGCGGTGTTGTTATCCGCAGCCACCTGCCAACCAGACAGATAAATCGCCTCAATACCCGCTTTTGCTTGCTGGACCGCCTGACCACCGGTCAGTGCACCAAGACAGTTCACGTAGCCTTTCTTCGCGCTGCCGTTAACCAGTTCCCATAGCTTGTCAGCACCGCGCTGGGCAATGGTCTGCTCCGGTACGAATGAACCACGCAGGGCAACCACTTCTTCCGCCGTGTAAGTACGTTTCACGTTCTTCCAACGCGGATTTTCAGCCCAGTCTTTTTCCAATGCTTCAATTTGCTGCTGTCTTGTCAGAGTCATTGTGCTTCCCTCTCTCAATGTTCAAGTTTGTAAAATCAGTGGTTAGTCCAGCAATTCGTATCCAGATAACGTCAAGAAATCTGCCAGCTCATCACTGGTGGTCAGCTGCTCCATCAAACTGGCCGCCTGCTGGTATTTCCCGCCGTTGAATACGGTTTCCCCTAGTTCCTGCTTCAGCACCACCATCTCTTCAGCCAAACAGGCGCGGAAGAAATCGGCGGTTACGGTCTTGCCGTTACTGAGCGGTTTTTCATGTTTAATCCATTGCCAAATAGAAGCGCGGGAGATTTCCGCCGTCGCCGCATCTTCCATCAGGCCATAGATAGGCACACATCCATTCCCCGAAATCCAAGCTTCGATGTATTGCACCGCCACGCGAATGTTGTGTCGCATGCCTTCCTCGGTGCGGTCACCTTCACACGGCTCTGTGAGCTCTTTAGCTGTGATAGGTGCGTCTTGCTCGCGCATGACATCGAGTTGGTTTTTGCGCTCGCCGAGCGCTGCATCGAATACCGCTTTCGCCGTGTCTGCCAGACCAGGGTGAGCCACCCAGGTACCATCGTGACCGTTATTGGCTTCCAGCGATTTGTCTGCATTGATCTTGTCCAGAACCCAAGCGTTCTTTTCTGGGTCTTTTGACGGAATGAACGCCGCCATGCCACCCATTGCCATCGCACCACGGTGGTGACAGGTTTTAACCAGAAGACGCGAATAGGCGTTCAGGAAGGGTTTTTCCATCGTCACCACCTGTCGATCCGGCAATACGCGGTCTGGGTGATTACGGAATGTTTTGATATAGCTGAAGATATAGTCCCAACGGCCGCAGTTCAGCGCCACAATATGGTCTTTCAGCGCGTGCAGGATTTCATCCATCTCGAACACAGCTGGCAGCGTTTCGATAAGCACGGTTGCCTTAATGGTGCCGCGGGAAAGATTGAACTCATCTTCCGCAAAGCAGAACACGTCGTTCCACCATGCAGCTTCTTGATGCGCTTGCAGTTTTGGCAGGTAGAAATATGGGCCAGAGCCGTTTTCCAGCAAGGTTTTATGATTGCGGAAGAAATACAGACCAAAGTCCAACAGCGCACCTGGAATGGGCGTACCGTTCAGTAGCACGTGCTTTTCTTTCAGGTGAAGACCACGAACACGGCAAATCAGCACTGATGGGTCATCGCCGAGGGCGTAGTGTTTGCCTGTCGCCGGGTTGTTGTAAGAAATGGTGCGATTAATCGCGTCGGTCAGGTTGCGCTGACCTTGCAGTACAGGGCCCCAAACTGGCGAGAATGAATCTTCAAAGTCCGCCATGAACACTTTTACGTTTGCATTCAGGGCATTAATTACCATTTTTCGCTCTGGCGGGCCGGTAATTTCCAGGCGGCGGTCTTGCAGATCTTCAGGAATACCGCGAATGCGCCAATCACCGTTTCGGATTTCCGCCGTGTCAGGCAGAAAGTCAGGAGTGGCACCCGCATCGAATTGCGCCTGACGTGCTTCTCGGGCTTCCAGTAGTTCTGGTACACGGTGCGCAAAGCGGGTGGCGAGTTTTAGGATGAACGAGAGCGCTTCATCAGTTAGTACATCAGATTCCATCTCAGTGATCGGCGGAACAAACGACAATTCCTTTAAAGCTTGTTGTGCTTGTGGTTCCATAAAACGCCCTCCATTTCCATTTGTAACTAAATCACAACAATATCAATTAATCCCTTACTGCTTCGATTGCTTTCTTATCGCCGAAACACCCTTCTAAACTGGCGTATTTATTTTCGCCCGTCAACATTAACGAAGGGTGTAGACTTAAGTCTTAAATCATTTAAATACATTAAAATCAACCATTTATGAAATATAGAGTTTTAACTCAAAACACTAAATTAAAACGATTCTCAGATTGTTCTTCCGTTTGTGACTTTCTCATCCCTTAGTGCGATTTTTGTAATCACTTACGAAATTAAATTACTTTTAGAGTCAACCTGTTGAATATTGAACCCACCTGTTTTAAACGTAGCAGTCAATATTGGTTTTTGCAGAAATTCTTTCTATAACAAAAGGTTAACATTAAGTTCTTTTTAAACCTGCTAACAGTCGTTCAACTTAAGTGCTTAATAATTGACGAAAAATATGTAGGGATACCGACAGAATTTAATTTCAGAAATGCAGGGGAGTTACTAAAGTGTAAATGGAGTATAATTCCGCTAACAATTTAAAAATCAGCACAATTCACCAAAGTTATTTCAAAACCTAATGAGAGCTAAAGAATCTTGAAAAACTAGAGGAAATTTCATCGTTTTATGCACTGATGCACATATGTTAACAATGGAACTTCCCCGGATTTGAGTACCAAAACGGTGCTTAAAGGAGAGTTTCAACCAGATCAGCAAGCGCTTCAAAGGTGGGTTTGCGGCTCGAAGTAGGACGCCAGACCAGCCCAATTTCACGGTAAGCCTCCCGCCCTGGTGGTTCCATCACCACCAAATCGAGATTCTCAATGAGCCCATGATTAATCGCCATTTGAGGAATGAACGTCGTGCCGAGGCCATTCGCTACCATCTGCACCAGAGTATGAAGACTAGTGGCGGTAAAAGGGTTAATTTTTTCAGTGCTTGTCAGCTGACAGGCCGAGACTGCGTGGTCCGTCAGGCAATGCTCACGCTCCAACAGAAATACCGATTCATCCGGCAAGTCAGAATAGTGGATAGGAACAGGGATCCCTTGCGCCTGGGCACTGTTTAGCACCATCTTAAACGAGTCTTTCCCCACGATACGGCTTTGCATGCCGCCGATCTCGACAGGTAGAGCCAGAATCAGCACATCCATCTCGCCGCTTTTCAGCGCCATGAGAAGATTTGCAGTGGTGTCTTCACGAAGCAGCAAATCAAGCTCGGGAAAACGCTGGTTCACTGCCTGCACCAAGTCACAGAGAAGGAAAGGAGCGATAGTAGGAATGCAGCCCACACGCAACTTGCCCTGCATCGGGCTTTCACTCACTTGTGTCAGCTCCATTAAATCTTGACTACGTGCCAAGATTTCCCGACTTCGAGACACAACATCTTCACCAATCGCCGAAAATACCAGAGTTTTGTTATCGCGCTCAATAAGCTGAGAACCAATCAGATCTTCAAGGTTTTGAATACCGGAACTTAGTGTAGACTGACTGACGAAACACTGTTTGGCCGCCTCACCGAAATGGCGCGTCTCATACAGTGTGACCAAGTAGTGGAGTTGTTTGAGAGAAGGGAATTTAGTCATCGATTTTTCCGATTACGTTAATCTATTTAATTCACTTTTTTCAATCTAGCAGTTCCATTATAGTTTGTCCCGTTCATAGATGAATCAAGGCATCAATGCCTGAAAATTAGACATTTTAGGAGCTGAGAAATGGTACTAGTAGGCCGTCAAGCCCCAGACTTCACTGCAGCAGCAGTACTGGGCAATGGTGAAATCGTAGAAAACTTCAACCTGAAAGAATTCACCAAAGGTAAGAAAGCGGTTCTTTTCTTCTACCCACTGGACTTCACTTTCGTATGTCCTTCTGAGCTGATCGCTTTCGACAAGCGTCACGCTGACTTCCAAGAGAAAGGCGTTGAAGTAATCGGCGTTTCTATCGACTCTCAGTTTTCTCACAACGCATGGCGTAACACTGCTGTTGAAGACGGCGGTATCGGCCAGGTTAAATACCCACTGGTTGCAGACGTTAAGCACGAAATCTGTAAAGCATACGACGTAGAGCACCCAGAAGCAGGCGTTGCTTTCCGTGGTTCTTTCCTGATCGACGAAGACGGTCTGGTACGTCACCAAGTTGTTAACGACCTGCCACTGGGCCGTAACATCGACGAAATGCTGCGCATGGTTGACGCACTGAACTTCCACCAGAAGAACGGTGAAGTTTGCCCAGCACAATGGGAAGAAGGCAAAGCAGGTATGGACGCATCTCCTAAAGGTGTTGCTGCGTTCCTGTCTGAGCACTCTGACGACCTGTAATATTTGGCTAACTGCTCGCGCAGTGTCCCCCTAACGCGCAAGCGTAAAGCCAAAGTCAGCGATACAAATAAAATGAGGCCCGGACCACCGGGCCCTTTTTGTATTTGAGCCCCGGCAAATCTCGGATTTATTCGCCTCTTGGTTAAGCCCGCACTTCAGCATTCCAAAGGGACTATTTAGGTCCTAGATCCTAGGGAACAAGGTCCCAGGAAATGCGAACTTAATAGGTCCTGGATCCTAGGAGACAAAGTCCTAGGTACAGCGGACTCTCGGTCATTAAATTGATTTCCGGACACGCCCAAACACAGCGCATTTTCTCGCATTACTCTAATCTATATCTTTGCTTTCCTACTTTTTCTTTTATCTCAAATCTCATCTCTGCACTTTCTAGCTCTTGCTCTTCCTAGGACCTAGGATCCTAGGCCCTGCTCTTCCTGCTCTTCCCTTTCTCTTCCCAACTTTTACCAAACTTTTACACGCCCCCATCTTCTATTCCGAAAGCAACTCATTGATGATGAAAGCTCAAATTCCAAGGAGTGTTGTATGTCTGTTTTGGTTGAAGTGTGCATTGATAGTATTGAATCTCTTCCTATCGCAGAGCGTGCGGGCGCAAAGCGTATTGAGCTATGCAGTTCGCTGGCAACAGGTGGCCTGACCGCCAGTGCGGGTTACATGAAAGCGGCGGCGCGTGTGGCGGGTATTCCGGTTTACGGCATTATTCGTCCCCGTGAAGGCGACTTCCTTTATTCGGGCGAAGATGTAGAAATCATGCTTGAAGACATTCACACCGCGAAACAGGCAGGCCTTAACGGCGTGGTGATCGGTGCGCTGCAGGCTGACGGAAAAATCGATGAGACGATTGTCGGCGACATGATCAAAGCGGCCTCGGGCATGGGCATTACTTTCCACCGTGCGATTGACCACTGCTCAGCCCCGTTTGATGCACTGGAATTTCTGATGGCGCACAAGGTAGAACGCATCCTCACCTCCGGCCTTGCCAAACGCGCGGAAGACGGCATTGAAATGCTGAAAGAGATGGCTGCCCTTACCCAAGGTCGCCTATCTATCATGCCAGGTGCAGGCGTTTCGCCAGATAATGCCAAGCGCATTGTCGATGCCACAGGCGTTACCGAAATTCACCTTTCCGGCAAAACCACCCGCCAATCTCATATGGCCTTTAAAAACGAAAACGCCACCATGGGCAACGGTGATGACTTTGCCATCACAGTCACCAATCCTGAGACAATCAAAGCCACACTCGCAGCGCTAACTCGCTAAACTCGCACTTTTCCGAACGGGGGATTGAAATGATCCTCCTTTCTTTTTTAGGGTGGCAGGACAACCCGAGGAAAAGGACGTGGCAAATGGCGAGCGAAGAACAAGACAAGCCAACGAAAAAGAAGAAAGGGAAACTCAGCAACGAAGCCTATGAGAACAAACTCGCTGAGCTACAGACGGAACTCGTCAAACTTCAGGAATGGGTCAAACTCAAAGGCCTGAAAGTGGTCGTCGTCTTCGAAGGGCGTGATGCTGCCGGTAAAGGCGGTGTAATAAAGCGCATTACCGAAAAGCTTAACCCACGTGTTTGCCGCATTGTCGCGCTGGATAAACCCACCGAGCGCGAACGCACCCAATGGTATTTCCAACGCTACGTTTCGCATCTCCCTGCTGCGGGCGAAATCGTCCTGTTTGACCGAAGCTGGTACAACCGCGCAGGTGTTGAACGCGTGATGGGCTTTTGTAGCGACGAGCAATACGACGAGTTCATGCGCACCTGCCCCGAGTTCGAGCGTATGCTGCAACGCTCCGGCATTATCCTGCTGAAATACTGGTTCTCAGTTTCCGATGAAGTGCAGGAAAAGCGTTTCAGTGAACGTATCAACACCCCGATGAAGCGCTGGAAGTTCAGCCCGATGGATTTGGAATCCCGAAGCCGCTGGAAAGAATACAGTGAAGCGAAAGACAAGATGTTCGCCTACACAGACACCAAAGAATCTCCATGGTGGGTGGTGGAAGCCGACAACAAAAAGCGGGCGCGCCTGAACTGCATTTCCCACCTGCTTTCCAGCATTCCGTATGAAGCCATCAGCTATGACACCATCGATCTGCCGGAGATCAACAAAGAAGGCTATGTGCGTGTGCCGCTGGAAAGCCAAAGCTTTGTACCGGATGTCACCGAAGAGCGATAAGCCGATCACCACACCCAAAAAGCGCAGCTGATAAAAGCTGCGCTTTTTGTCTTGAAAATACACCTTAAAGACTACCTTTCCAGACAGCGTCAAAACTTCGTAAGCCACTGTAATTACGCCATAAAAATGTCACTACTGTGCATTTACTGCCAGTTCACGATTCTGAATTGAGGGACTGCTTCAAATATCAGATTTTCTCGCTCACTCACCCGGTATTTCCCTCTATATATTCCGCCCCAAATCACAACCATCAAAAAGAATAAAGACGATGAACAAGAAACAGCTAGCCTGCCTTATCCCGGCATTGCTCGCTGGGGCAAGCAGCTCAACAGCTTTCGCCAGCACAACAAGCTCTCAAACGGTTTACTTCAACCAGAAATCCTTGCCTTCAGATACCCAAGGCTCGCTGGCTGCCAGCGTCAGCATGGCGCAGAGCGTGATCATGCCAACCATCCACGGCATTGAAGGTGATCGCCAACCGCATCTGGTCGCACTGCGTAAAGCACTGGTGATCGTAGAACCTCATGCCACTAACGAACTTAGAAACACCGAGATCGCCGTGGTGGTTAAAAACAGCCAAGGCGAAGAAGTGCACCGCACGCCCCTACTGCCGCCTTCTGCACAGCCAAAGCCTGCGGGCCAGATTGATATCGACCTCGATATTGTCGTGCCAGAAACCTACGCGCACCGCATCTCGTCACAACAGGCGATTGATGCCATCGCTTATGAATCCGGCAAGGAGGCTTTCAAAGCACTGCTGACCGAGCATGACACCCTAGAAATCGCCACCAGCAACGGTAACTTTGCCTACGACTTTATGCTGCCGGAAGGCGCAGAGCTCGACGGCAAGATCGTCACCTTCTCCTCACAGGCCGGATACAACTCACGCATTCACTACACCCACGGCTCAGACACGCTTTCTTCCGGTAACCGCTTTACCTACAACAATGTTGGCGGAAAATGGTTTGCCCAGTCTGACGCCGATTACGGCAAGCTCGCCTACAGCGACAACGCCTACACAGCTGTTTTGCCCGCAGAAGTGATTGAGCCGGGCTTCAGCATGACACTCAGCAATGGCCATCAAGAAGGTGTGGTCGAAGGCATCAAAGTTGGCGCTAACACTACACTGATTCTTAACGCCGTCGATGTAGGTCTGCTGACGCCACCCCGCGGTGAATTCCGCTTTATGGCCGATGAGAACCTGCACCGCGACTACTTCCAGTCTGTGCAGATCAGCAAGCTTATCGTGAACCCATATGCGCCCATCCATCTAGAAGAAATCATGCTGCCGGATGGCCGCCTGCTGGTCGACGTAGACCCAAGCAAAGCCGATGCTTACGGCAGTGATTCCCACTACCGCATAGCCCGTGAACTGATTTCCGCTGGCATCAACAGCGCCAACTACGGCGTGAACAGCTATGACGTGATGAATGGTTCGCAATGGAACATCAGCGCGCCTTACCACGCGGCCCAAGTGACAGTGAACAACTCAAGGGGCAACTACAGTGATGGCATTATCAATCACGGTTTGCTTGGCTCTTATGCCGGTGTGGCGTCTGTCGTCAGCTCGACTGGCAATGAATTCAGCCACGAAGTCGGCCATGAGTTCGGTGCAGGCACTCATGCAGAAGCTCACTATCTGGGCGGATTCAAAGGCTCGGTGCATAACAGCTCCACCAAGGTCAACTCCACCTGGGGCTGGGATCTGTTTAAAAACCGCTTCCTGCCGAACCTCAGTAAAGCGCGAACCAATGGCTCGTCCTGCTACGAAGGCGAATGCGCAGAACCATTCAACGGACACAGTTTCGGCTGGGGCACCATGGCAGGTGGCTGGCCGCTTCACCCGGCACGCAATGAATACACACTGCACACCCCTTACGAGCTGAACGTGTTCCAACATTTTATGGAAGGCAAAGCGAGCTTTGACCCAGCCTCCCCAACCGGATTCAGCAAATGGGATGCAGAAAGCCAGATCATGCAGCCATGGGACAACAGCATGAAGGACGATCTCGCTTTTAACGTTGTCACCATCAGCGACAACAACACCCTGAACGAGTTTGGCGCGGAAAGCCGCAAATTCCACGAACTGTTTGAGAACGCAGACGCCGTTCGCATCAACACAGGAAACGGCTACTGGGCGCGTAATTTTTACCTGCCGACAGACCAAAGCTTCGAGGGCAAAGTGGTGGTGTTCCGCTCATCAGCAGGCTACAACTCCCACATCCACTTTAACGGTGGCTCCCAGCTTCTGGTAAACGGCACTAAATACGCCTACCGCTTTGAAGCGGGTCAGTGGGGAGAAGTTGAAAAAGACATCATCGACAAAACCGTGCCGCGCATTCCTGAAAAACAGGGCGTAGCCGTGACCACACTGTTGGGTTACTACGACCCAAGCAATACGCTGCCAAGTTACATCTACCCTGCCCTGCATGGTGCGCATGGCGCCGTGTATGCCGATAACTTCACCGCCTCGTCGTGCCAGTTGGACGTGCTCACCCAACAAGGCGGCACCCAACGCTTCAACCTGCACAACCGACGCTTTAAAGAAGGCTTGATGAACCGCTTCCACGTGAATGTGGAAACCGCACTCAACCCATACCGCGCCGAGCTTTACTGCAACGACAAACTGCTTGCCGATATCGCAATTGCCGCACCGACGGTGGAGCTTAAAGCTGGCATCGTCACCACAGAGCTTGGCGAAGCGCCGACCCTGTCTGGTGTGACAGACGTGACCCTGCAACAGGGTGATAACTTTGATGCACTACAGGGCGTGAGCGCGTTTGATAAAGAAGATGGCGACATCACCGCGAACATCCACGTTTCCGGTGATGTTGATACCCAAACACCGGGCGATTACCTGCTCACCTACAAAGTTACCGACAGCGAAGGCCAGACAGCGTCAGCCACCCGCACCATCACGGTCGAAGCCAGCGCCACATGTATTGCCAGCTGGGAGAAAAACCGCGTGTATGTGGGCGGCGATAAAGTCTCGCACCACGGCGTGGTATGGTTGGCCGCCTGGTGGACGAAAGGCGAAGAGCCGGGCAACACGGGCGAATGGGGCGTTTGGAAACAAACCGACGACGAGAGCTGTGGCAGCACTAACCCAGAACCAAACCCAGAGCCAACACCCGATCCGGATCCAGAAGTGACACCGCCGCCACCGGGGGAATACCCAAGCTACAAACCGGGCGCGGCCTATCAGGAAGGTGACATTGTAAAAGGTCAGGACGGCAAGCTTTACCAATGCAAGCCATGGCCAAACTCAGGCTGGTGTTCCAACCCAAGCTACGCGCCGGGTAAAACGTCGTTCTGGCAAGATGCCTGGAACCTTCTGAAGTAAGTCTGCACGGTCTTAATTTACACAAAAAAGCGGTGGCCAATGACCACCGCTTTTCTCTTTGTTCTTATCTATATTCTTATCCGCATTCTTCTTCACCTTCTTATACGAAAGCGAAGCGCAGATTCACTCGCCTTTGCGCAGCGGATTTACCTTACCACCTGTGACCGGGTCAGATTTCCCTTCCGCTTTCATCCGCTCTGCGCGGCGGCGGCGAATTTCTTTCGGGTCAGCCACCAACGGGCGGTAGATTTCAATGCGGTCGCCGTCATGCACAGTCGCATCAAGTTTCACCAGACGACTGAACACACCGACTTTGTTCTTCTTCAGGTCGATTTCAGGGTAGGCATCCAAAATACCTGAGTGGCTGATAATTTCTTCCACCGGCGTATCTGGCGTCACAATCGCCTTAAACACGCGCTGCTCATCCGGCAACGCATACATCACTTCAATATGCAGCAACTTACCGTCACTCATAAATGTCTCTCGCCCTGTCGGTGAAAGCTTTCACCATGTTCATCGCCAACTCGTTAAAGACTTTTCCGAACGCCATTTCCACCAAACCGTTGGTGAACTCAAAATCCAGATTCAACTCGATTTTGCACGCATCTGCATCCAAAGACGTAAAATGCCAGCCACCCACCAGTTTTCGGAAAGGGCCATCAACCAGTTCCATTTTGATTTGCTGACCGTTTACCAGCAGATTGCGCGTAGTAAAGGTTTTACGGATACCGGCTTTCGACACATCTACCGATGCGGTCATCGCACTGTCATTGGCTTCCAGCACACGCGAACCGGCACACCCCGGCAAAAACGAAGGGTAAGCTTCAACATCATTAACAAGTTCAAACATCTGCTCTGCACTATACGGCACCAACGCAGAACGGGTAATACGCGGCATAGCGTCTCCTCTCAGGTCGATTCCGGCATCATATCACCAGACCGTATTTTTCCCCAAATTCCTTCAACGTGCCTCCAAACCGTACAAACGGCAACGAACAGGGACACCCAGAAACACCGCCATCGACGGTTTATGGGGCCGTGCGCCTGAAAATCCGATAAAAACTTGTTTCGCCCACCATAACCACTACGTATAATGCCGCCATTATGGTAAAGAAAAACGCAAAGAATAAGGCGGGCAGCAACACGATTGCTCAGAACCGCCAGGCTCGCCACGAATACTTCATCGAAGACGATATTGAGGTAGGACTAGAGCTACAAGGCTGGGAAGTGAAATCACTCCGTGCAGGCAAAGCCAACATCAGCGAGAGCTACGTGTTCTTCCGCAATGGTGAAGCTTTCATGTCTGGCGCGACCATCACTCCGCTGAACGTTGCTTCTACACACGTAGTGGCAGACCCAACACGCGTGCGAAAACTGCTGCTCAAGCGTCGTGAACTCGACAACTTGATCGGCAAAGTGAACCGCGAAGGTTACACGGTTATCGCGCTTTCCATGTACTGGAAACAGTCGTGGGCTAAACTTAAGATTGGTCTGGCGAAAGGTAAAAAACTTCATGACAAACGTGATGCTTCCAAAGATCGCGATTGGCAGCGCGACAAAGCGCGAATCATGAAGCACTCAACCAGATAATCGTTGACGCAGCAGCATGTTATGCTAGTATCTGCGTCCACATTCCGGGGCTGATTCAGGATTCGACAGGATCAAGAAGGCTCGTGGAGCATGCCGAGGGGCGGTTGGCCTCGTAAAAAGCCGCAAAAAAATAGTCGCAAACGACGAAAACTACGCACTAGCAGCTTAATAACCTGCTCAGAGCCTGCCCTCCCTAGCCTCCGCCTGTAGGACGGGGAATCAGGGCAGTCAAACCCAATCAGGATAGCGAGGGAAGCTTTGACCGAAGAGCTGAACCGCGAAATAGAATTTCGGTATGTCTTTTTGTAGCGTGTCTATTCGCAGCACACTGACGAGATTAAAGATAGACTAAGCATGTAGCGCCATTAGTTAGACTGATTTTGGACGCGGGTTCAACTCCCGCCAGCTCCACCAAACGTTTGGGAAAGCGCCAACTCGAAAGGGTTGGCGCTTTTTTTTGCGTCGCCCTCAACGAATTACAATCTGCTCAGTTTTATAGGCACTTCAAAATATTGATGTATGTAAAGTGTTCATTAACTCAATAGTGGTAAGCTCTTACCCAATTCGCTTCCAGAAGAACCAAATCAAATGAGTACTTATTGCGAAACCTCACAAAGAAGCACGGCTACAAGGATTGTTGATGCTGCACCTTATGCATCATCTTTAATAGAGGGCCATAGAGACTTTGGATACAATCTCAAAACGGCTCTAGCTGACATAATAGATAACTCCATATCAGCTGGCGCTTCGACGATAAAAGTTGAAGTAGACACTGTATCTGATAGTCCCTATGTAGCTATATCTGATGATGGTTGTGGAATGTCATCC
Source organism: Grimontia kaedaensis (assembly GCF_023746615.1). Taxonomy (NCBI): domain Bacteria; kingdom Pseudomonadati; phylum Pseudomonadota; class Gammaproteobacteria; order Vibrionales; family Vibrionaceae; genus Grimontia; species Grimontia kaedaensis. The sequence goes on from NZ_CP082275.1 coordinate 3,015,477, forward strand.
GAAGAACTGTATGAAGCTATGCGTCTTGGAACCAAAAACCCAACTCATGAAAGAGCACCGAAACAACTGGGACGATTTGGGCTTGGTTTAAAAAGTGCTAGTTTTTCTCAATGTCGTTCATTAACAGTGTTAAGTAGAAAGAACGGCTTAACATCGTGCGCTCGATGGGATTTAGACCTAGTAGCGGAAAAAAATTCATGGGCCTTACAGCTAATAGATAACCCTAAGGAAGTTGTCGGATATGAACTGCTACCTAGCTCTGGTACTGTTGTTATATGGAACAAGCTAGATCGCCTTAGTGGAAATACAGAATTAGCAGCCAAAAGAACCGAGTATCTTAATGCGGAATTCTCAAAAGCAGAATATCACCTAAGACTTGTATTCCATCGTTTTTTGGAGGGGGATTTAAAAATAACGCTCAACGGACGTACAATTAAGTCTCTTGACCCCATGGCAAAAAACCACCCATCAACACAAAAAGATCCTGTTGATTCAATAGAAATTGATAATGAAATTGTTGTTATCCAAAGCTTTACGATCCCACATTATAAAAACTTGTCCCAACTAGAATGGGACGAATTAGGTGGGCCTGATGGTCATATTAAGTCTCAAGGACTATATATATACAGGGAAAACCGTTTGATAATTGCAGGCGGTTGGCAAGGGCTAGCTAAACAAACAGAACTCACAAAATTAAGCCGTATTGCAATTGATATACCAAACTCTATTGATTCTCAATGGAAAATTGATGTAAAAAAAAGTTCTGCTCAATTACCTCCTCTCGTTAGAGAAAGGCTTTCTCGATTAATAGAGAGGTTCGTTGGAACTTCAAAAAGAACTTATAAACGTCGAGGGCAAAAGCTAGTAGATGTCACAATGTATCCTTTTTGGAATAGAGTCATTACTGATGGAAATATTTATTTTAAACCAAATTTAAATCATCCTGTGATTGAGTCATATTCGGAATCTCTTCCTGCTGAGTTTAAAGAAGGTTTTGAGCGCTGTATTAGACTTATAGGCGCAGGGTTACCAATTGATGCGCTCCATGCTGAATTAGTAGGTGGTTCGGAGTCTGTATCATCTATTGATATTATAGAAAAAGATCTCAAAGAAACCATTTTTAGAATATCAAATGTATTGTTAGAAAATAATACACCTCTAGATAAGATAAAAGAGACACTACAAAGTCAACCCTTATTTCAAGAGAGTTGGGAAAGTTCTGAAATAATTATTGATAAGTACTTAAAGGAAAAAGGTTTATGAGTACAAAGATCCAAGTTTTAAATATGGTAGAGTCAGCTCTTTTTGTTTCACCTCGTAAATCTGAAGAAGAACTTAGAAAGTTTGTAACTGCAATAGCAATGGCAACTGATCCAAACCTGACTCAACAAGATATTGAGGATATTTCTCGAGAAATTGAATATAAGCAGGGAATTAAGATTGGATTAGGTGCCGTTGTAGATGGAGCTGAGTTTAAACCATGGTTAGATGATGCCAAATCAAATATTAATCCATTTTACTGGAAAAGATACGAAAAACTACTTATTAACAATGGATTACCAAGAGATGTAGTAACAGCAACTGACACCGTTACTGACAAGATACTTAGCAGATTAGGTAACCCAAATGAGCATACGCCTTGGGACCGAAGGGGTATGGTTGTCGGTCATGTACAAAGCGGAAAAACTGCAAATTATACAGGGCTAATTTGTAAAGCCGCTGATGCAGGTTATCGTCTAATCATTGTTATCGCCGGCATACATAATAATTTACGAAATCAAACTCAAGCACGAATTGATGAAGGATTTATTGGTAGAGATACAGGTAAAAATTCAGACAAAAATGGTAATGGCTCTAGGCATATTATTGGTGTTGGAAATTTTGACCAGAACAATACTCCAGTTAGTCTAACGAATACTTTAAGAGACTTTAATAAAGATACTGCATCCACTAATACTAGCGAAATTGATTCCTATCGAGTACCAGTTGTACTTGTTATCAAAAAAAATCATAGGACCCTTAAAAACCTTCTCGAGTGGCTAAAGGATAATAGTGCTCGTGGTGACAAAGAAATGATTGACCAGCCTATGTTGCTTATCGATGATGAGGCTGACAACGCATCAATTAATACACAATATAGTAATAGCTTAGTAACTACAATAAATGGACAAATAAGGGATCTATTGAAAATGTTCCATCGTAGCTGCTATGTTGGTTATACTGCCACTCCCTTTGCTAATATATTCATTGATCCTGATGAAGAGCATGAGGTTCATAAAGAAGACCTATTCCCTAAAAATTTCATCATTGGTTTAGATGCACCAACCAATTATTTTGGCCCTAAAAAGATATTCATCGATGGCTTACCTGACGATGGAGAAGCAAAATGGCTACGTTCAATAGATGACAATGAACCATTACTTCCAATAAAACATAAAATTGATCATGATATTAGTGATTTACCCTCTTCTTTATTGACGGCTATTCGATCATTTTTATTATCTAGAACAATAAGAAATTTAAGAGGACATTCTTCTTCTCATTGCTCGATGCTGGTAAATGCTAGCAGATATACCTCAATACAGGGAAAAATCAGGAATAGAATACATGAAGCGTTAGAAAGAATTCAAAATTCACTTAGATTAAATTCAAATGATGTTATAAGAGCATCTAAAGATCCCGAGATAAGCGCTCTTTACAATACATGGGTAAGTGAATACAAAGATACTGAGTTTGATTGGAGTGATATCCTAGATACTATTTTTGACTCCATTGCTTCTGCAAAAGTAGTCGAAGTAAATAGTAAAGCTAATGATCTAGACTACTCGAACTCAGGAGAAAGGGGCCAAACTGTTATAGCTGTCGGCGGGTTCTCACTTTCGAGGGGCCTGACACTCGAAGGCCTTACTATTACTTGGTTTCTCCGCAATACAATGATGTATGACACATTGATGCAAATGGGAAGATGGTTTGGGTATCGAAATGGTTATGAAGACCTCTGTAGAATATGGATGCCAGACGAAGCGATTGGATGGTACTCATTCATAGCTAACGCTTCAGAAGAGCTCCTTATTGAACTAAAAACAATGGAGCAAGCGAAATCCACACCAGAAGACTTTGGATTGTCGGTAAGAAGCCACCCTGCATCCCTTTTAGTAACCGCAAAAAATAAAATGGGCTCTGGGAAAGAAGTGGTGACATTAGTGGGCCTCTCAAACGAATTCATAGAAACATCGAGAGTACATACTAACAATGATGTAATACAATCAAACCTCGATATTGGAAAAAATCTCATAACAAGGCTGAAATCCGAAGGCTTTACAAAAAATCATACTAAATGGGGGCCTCTTTTCACCAATATACCAGTTGAGTTAGTCGACGAGTTTTTAGCTGCATGGATAAATGCGCCTGAAAGCGTTTTAACAGAAACATCACCAGTTAGAGCTTATATTGAATTACACAAGAAAGATGAACTCAAGTATTGGGACATCTTAATCCCTAGCCTCAATAAAGGTGTCAGCAATAATACTTTAGGTATAGAAATAAATCCGGTAAATCGCTCAGTTGGCCTCGATGAACTTTCTTCTGGATATATGTCATTTAGTGGAAAAAAAATGAGAATTGCTTCTCGAGGAATTGAGAAAGCTGGAGTATCAACGAGTAAATCATTATCTGCTGAAAGGAAATACGAACTAGATAATAAAAGTTCAAATTTTCCAGATAAAATCTATCGAGCAGAAAGAGATAGAGCTTTATTAATAATTCATTTTGTTAAAGCCAAAGCTCCTAAGGGAAAAGAAGATCACCAAAACTCTCATTTAATACCTGAAGATCCAGTTTTAGCTTGGGGCATAAGTCTACCAAGATCTAAAAAACCAACGGAAAAGGTAAAGTATATTGTCAACTCTCAAAGATATACCGAACTGTTCGGAAGTGATGATATTGATGAAGAAATGGAAGATACTTTAAATGAATAATACACCATGGAAGAATTTAGGGACAGGAGAAGCCAGAAGGGTTAACACTGCTAGTGACTTTGATTTTTTCTGGGTAGTACTAGAAAATAGTATGCCAGGACTGATATTGAAACTAAACTCAGAGCCTAAAAATAAGCCTACGCTACCTGAACTAAAAAACTTGTCTGTTAGCTTCAGAGTTAACTCTGGTCAATGGTCATTTGTTTTAGCATTAAAAGAGAGCGATCATATAGAATTATTTGAGATACTATGTAGAGATATTGTATCGTATTCTGAGCAGTCTGAAAGTATAAATGAAGCACTCCACAAGGCTAACCTACGAGCTAGAAGATGGCATTACCTATTACGGGTTGGTCACTCAGGTAGACTAAGTTTAGAGGAACAACAAGGTCTAGTTTGTGAATTAGCTTTTTTAAGAGCTCTTGTAGAGCACTTAGGTCCAGAGCTCGCTATTGATTCATGGAAAGGTCCTCTCGGATCATCAAAAGACTTTGAGTTCACAGGATGCTGCATTGAAGTAAAATCTCGAAAAGTAGCAGGTAAAAATGTCATATTAATATCCTCTGAAGATCAGTTATCTGACATGGAGGGAGGACAAGTATTTCTTAGCGTTTTTTCTGTTGAGTCTGCAATAGGCATAGATGGGATGACGATTCATGATCATGTAGCCACAACACAAAAACTTTTTGAAAGCTCAATAGGCTCTCTTTTAAAATGGGAGAGCTTGATTCTTTCAACTGGCTATGACGTTAACAAGGAATATGAAAATAGATGCTGGAATATTAGGTCACATCGTAGCTTTGAGGTATCGGAGCACTTCCCTCGCTTATGCCCTCCATTACCAAATGGTGTCCATAGATTAAAATATTCAATCGACTTGGAAGCTTGCTCCGATTTCGAGATAAAAGAAAGCATATATAAGATTATTAAAGAGCATTATAAAAAGTGAATGAATTGATAGATTTTCATCATCAGCTAATAGCAGACATACAGGGCGATGCCGATGCTTTAGGGCTGGTTACAGTGGAAGCATTTTTTGAAAAAGTTGGTGATTTTCTAAGCGAAGCGGGTGAAATAGACTCGGCTCATAGAGCTTTCCACAGCAGTATTTATGCAAAAGGTACGGCCCAGATTGACGGTTACGCAGGTGACCCAAGAGAAAGTGATGGGGTACTTAGCTTGATTCTGTGTGATTTTTCATTGGATCGGGAAATTCGGGCGCTAAACAAGTCTCACATTGTCAGATTATCTCAGCAGCTATCTAGATTTCTCAAAGCCAGCTTAGACCCTAATTTTAGAAATAAGTTGGAAGAAACAAGTCAAGGTTTCGCAGTCGCAGATTTAATAAGCACTACTTGGAAAAGTATAGCAAAAGTTAAGCTTATTATTATTACTAATGCTGATTGTAGAGCACGAATAGATGCTCTAAATGTAGAGGAGCTTGATGACAAGCATATCACTCTAAGCATATGGGACTTGAAACGGTTAAAGAAATTTGTAGAGCAAGGACAAGTTAGAGCTGACGCCGTAATCGACTTTAAAGAAGATTTTGGTGGTGGAATTCCTTTGTTAAAAGCGTCGGGTTCAATGCAGTCTCTCGAAAGCTATCTAGCTGTTATACCGGGTAAACAACTAGCCGAAATATATGATAGATGGGGCTCAAGATTGTTAGAGTCTAATGTCAGAAGCTTTTTACAAGTTAGGGGAAATGTGAATAAAGGGATTCGAGACACGATCCGTGACACCCCCCATATGTTTTTCTCCTACAACAATGGCATTAGTGCTACAGCTGACAATATCGAGGTTGATACAACAACTCACGGTTTGATTCTTACGAAGGCTGAAAACCTACAAATTGTAAACGGAGGGCAAACTACAGCTTCATTGCATGCCGCATATAAAAGTTATAGGGAGCAATTAGATGAAGTTTATGTTCAAATCAAATTAACTATAACTCCTAGAGATATATCTGAAGAAGTAGTACCGAAGATTTCCGAGTATGCAAATAGTCAAAACAAAGTAAATGCAGCAGATTTTTTCTCTAATCATCCTTTTCATATTAGAGTTGAGGAATTATCTCGACGTATTTTGGCACCATCTGGAGATAGTAGTTACAGAGAAACCAAATGGTTTTATGAACGAGCAAGAGGACAGTTCGCAGATGAAAGGAGCAAGAGAAGTCACTCTGAACGTAGAAAATTTGATTTGGAATTTCCACGTAAGCAATTTTTCACAAAGACTGATTTAGCTAAGTATCAAAACACTTGGAGTGGACTTCCTAACATTGTTAGTTTAGGTGCACAAAAAAACTTCTCTGAGTTCGCTAAACGCATTGGTACTAAATGGGGAAAATCAAACTTAGAGTTCAATGATGTTTGGTTTAAAAGACTCGTTGCGAAAGCTATAATTTTTCGAGAGACAGAAAAAATAGTTTCTGCCGCTGACTGGTATGAAGGTGGCTATAGAGCGAACATAGTAACTTACACAATTTCAAAGCTGGTAAAAGAAGCACAAAATATAGATATGGTGATAGACCTCGATAAGGTTTGGAAAAGTCAAACAATTTCATCTGACTTTAGAGAGGTTCTTTCTATTACCGGAGAATTAGCTCAAAAGGTAATTACTTCGCCTCCTGAAGGTATTCGCAATTATAGTGAGTGGGCAAAAAAACCTTTATGTTGGCAGAGGCTAGATGAATTAGAACTACCTAAACACAATTCCTTCTTCAGAATAATAAAAGGTAAAGAACTAGCTGAAGAAGAAGCAAAAGAAGGCAAGGCAAACTACTTATTAGATAGTACTTTGAACGATGAACTAGAAGTGGTTAAGCTAGGTTGTGAGTTCTGGAGAGCGGCTAGAAATTGGGCAAAAGAACATGGTTTTCTTACTCCAAGAGAGATAAGTGTATTGGAAGTATGTGCTGCAATGCCGTTAAAAATCCCCTCTTCAAAACAATGTAATATAGCTTTAAGCGCGTTAAAAAAGCTTCAAGATGAAGGTTTTTTCACAAAATGATGGCAGTGTATTGTTGGATTATTTCCAACAATACACATATTTTCAACGTAACAATTTTACTACTATGTCGCCAATCTTATGTGCTAGAAATGGAGGTACAGCATTTCCTACCTGAACATATTGCTGAGTTCGGTTTCCCTCAAAAATATAATTATCAGGAAATGTCTGAAGCCTTGCTGCTTCACGTACAGTCAAGCTCCTACATTGGCTAGGATCGTAGTGAATAAAGTAATGGCCGTCTTTAGATATATGACTAGTTACAGTCGTTGCGCACTTATCAGCCGCCTGAGTTCTAAATCGGTCTGCATGTGAACCCGATTTCCAATTGTCATGGTTAGGCGCTAACTCTTCTGGGAAATCTCTTGCTTTAGGCGAGGTTCCACCACTTAATTCTGTATATCCAGCGCTAAATGCATATCTCAAAAGATCACTATCCATATGACCACGGGTTTCGTGATTAAGAACTGCAGATGCTGCATTATTTGAGTACCAACGTTTCAACTCTTCAGGCAAGCTTAAGCTTATCCCAGACTTAGTCGACGTTTTTCTCTTGAGAGCCTTCTGCGGCTTTAACATTAAGAGTAAATCCGCTGGTTTTTCTATGTTGAACTTGGCTGCAAGTAAACGAGAAACAAGTTTACTGTTACTTTCAACTTCCACTTCCCATTCAAACGCATCATCTTTTCTTTTTGAGAATCCGCTTCTTAGAGGCGGTAGGTCGCCGATAGCCTGTTCTACAGTCACATTTTCGTCAGCTGGCCTCAATACATCTGGGACACGATCAACATCCTCTCTAATACCAAGGAGAATGACTCTATGCCTTGCCTGAGGCACGCCATAGTTTTCAGCTTTAATGAGAAAAGCTCTAGAGTCTTTATAAATAGGGTCTGATGGGTCTGTTGCTGGCTCTACGAGGGAATATATTCGATAACCTTGAATACCTGATTTATCAGTTACTTTTCCTGGCTCTCTTAAGTCTGCTAGGATTTTGGGAAACATCAACTCACCAGCAACTTTGGCTGACAATATTCCCCTAACGTTCTCCATCACGAACACTTCAGGTTGAGCTATCGAAATAACTTCTAGGTATTCTTTGTACAGGAAATTCCGGGTATCGTTTTCTGCTTTATAGTCTTTGATGCCTGCATTGCGAGAACGGCCAGCTAGCGAATAAGCCTGACAAGGAGGGCCACCTATGACGACTCTAGGCCCTTTATGCTTCTCGCAAAGCTCCTTGATTCGAGCGTGAATGCGTTCATTATCATCACCTAACGCTCTAGGTGCTTGAAGTGTTTCGAATTGTGCTTCTTCAGCAGCTTGTGGGTAAGCATCAAATAGATCAGAACGGCTAATTTTACCTTCAAGATACCGATGATAATCTGCAAGGGAGTCAGGGTTATCTTTCAGCTTTCTATAAAACGCTCTTGTCGTCAGTGTCTTATGCGCTGAAGCTTCTTTCTCAACGGATACCCCGATTTGAAAAGGAAAATTCCCGTTATCGTCTTTGCACGATGAGATACCCTCGCCCAAACCGCCCGGTCCAGCGAACAAATCTATAACTAAAATTTCACCTTGGTTCATTATTCAGCGCTTACTTATCTTCAATGCTGGCAATAATACCAGGCTTCATCTTGTGCACAATCACTTTAGCTTTAAGCTGTTCTTAATGGTCACACAATGAGCAAGACACAATTACAATGTGACTCATAGTCCGTGGCCTATCCCCTTCATATCAATCATCATTTCCCAATGTTTCATTCAATGGGAATCCAGCTATGAGCTGCAAGGCAGAAACAGAGGAAGTCTACAAAGGCTTCACTATCTACATCGACGAAAACCCAGATTTTTACAGAGGTGGCTTTGAGTTCTGTATTTCGACTGGAACCGAAATTGTGTCACAAGGGCTAACAGCAGATCCTGAATCAGCCCTTTCAACTGCACAAAAGTGGATAGATGAGTACCTTGTGAATACATACTTCAGTTAACGGAACTCATACACTTCCCTTCTGTATTTTTGTGTAAGGTATCAATACGCCTCACACCGAAATGCAGGGTTATGGAAGAACTGTCCGAGGCCCGCAAGCGGAACATGCGGGCGATTAAAGCCAGAGACACAAAACCGGAATTGTTGATCCGCCAAGGGCTGCATTCCAGAGGCTTTCGCTATCGTATCGCTCCCAAAGCTCTTCCCGGCAAACCCGATATCTGGCTGCCTAAGTACAACACGGCAATATTTATCAACGGTTGCTTCTGGCATCTTCACCGTTGCCACTTATCCCACATCCCTAATACCCGAAAACAGTTCTGGAACGATAAGCTCACTGGCAATGCCGCCAGAGACAAAAGGAACATGTCTGCCCTTCTGAAAGACGGGAAAAGAGTACTAGTGGTTTGGGAGTGCGCCCTCAAAGGTAAAGAACGGTTACCTGAGCCATCTGTTTTTATGCTGATTTCAACCTGGATAAAGTCCGGTGCAGTGTTTGGGGAACTCAGCGGGAAAGGATTAAAAGCCGTGAATGAGCGCGCTCAGGCGTTATGGAAGCTAAAAGCAGATTAGCCTCATCTCTCCCCCACCAGCTAGGAGTTCTCAACTCCCGCCTCCAAACTGATACAAACCAACGAATTAGCTGTGCGCAAAAACACAGATCACGGCAACGCGCTCAAAGATAAGCTAGCTTTCACAAAGTGGTAATGACAGGGATGATGTCGATGAAAGTGCTTTTTGGAAAAACCGTGTGTAAGCCGTTTTGGGTGTTTGGCTTATTTTGCTCCTCTATACTTGTTGGCTGTCAGTCAACGGGAAGCGCTAACACCCCGAAAGAGAGTGCCCCCAAAGCATATGCTCCCTCCACGCCTGCCAGTGCAGAACAAGGCTATAACGATGCGCTGAATGCTATGGTTAATCGGTTTATCCGACGCTATTACAAGTCATCACTCGATACGCTCACTCCCCTGGCTAACAACCGCGAAAGTGTTGGGCAGGCTTTTTCTCGGCTTCTCTTCAATCTGGACCCTATCGGTGTGGTGTTAACGGATGAAGAGAAAAAGGCGTTTGAGGATCGCTATCGCGATCTGTTCGTTTATCCCCTAAACCTTTCCACCAAACAGGCTCAGGACTTTTACACCGACTATCGGGAAAAGGAAAACCTCGCCATTAGCGAGATGAAAAACTGGCTGGCCGAAAACGGGGCTGAGGTTTTGAAAAATGCACCAGACAATGCGCTCAGCCTCATTTCAGCGGATAACGGCGATCTGATCGACGACAGAAGGGCAGCGTTCCTGACGTATAAGCTGGTCGCTATCAATGGGTTTACTGACAACCCGGTAGAGACGCTGCGCATTATTGAACGGCAATTGGACTACCATCAGTCGAAAACTGACCGCGTCGATTTTTCCAACATCGGGCTGTTTATTGGCGCCCTGCTTCCTCATTCAGTGACAGGTGTTCGCTATATTTCTGAAAAAGAGTATGAACAAACGACGCTTCCTCCCGTTCCGCACATTGGTGCAACGTTGGCACAAAAACCTGCGTGTTACTCCGTCACGGGGATTACCAACACATCCACCCTTAATGCGGGTTTAATGCCGCTGGACTGTATTGTCGGTGTGACGAGATCCGGGGAGTTTTCAGCACTGGGAGACAGCAACAATGCCAAGCTCCAAGAGCTTGTCACTGGAATGCGCGGTGAAATGGTCACGCTCCATGTTCTGCGCAATAACGGGAGAAACATTACCTTCCTTGATATTCCTGTCCCGTTACAGTTGGACACACTGGCGGATTTCACCTCCAGTGAAAATGGCATCCACACGCAGGGCGTTGATTTCTCCTTAATGAACGTCGACGGCAGACGTGTCGCTTACATTTGGATGGCTTACTTTTACGAAGGTATCGCTGAGGCAACCGGAGAGTTTTTAGAAGCCAATAACCCAGAGCTTGTTGTGTTTGATCTAAGAGGAAACCAAGGAGGCGCTTTGCCAGAGATGGCAGGTTTAGCGGGCCTGTTTCTTGGGGATGAAGGTTTCGGAGTCTATTACGATGCCTTTGGCAGAAGTAAGCGCGTTTCTTCCGAGACCAGCAAGGTATTCGACGGGAAAGTGTTGGTGCTAACCGATGCACAGACAAATTCCGGCGGGGAAATATTGGCGGCTGGGATTCAAAGTTCACCTGATTCGACGGTGATTGGCAAGCCAACTGCAGGTTCTCCCTTGGTGATTCAGTTCCGTTCACTTCACCATATCTATGACTTGTATGATGAGAAATTTGGATACATCAGTTATCCCGTTATGGAGTTTCGTCGGTTAGACGGCTCAAGGTTGAATGAGGGCATATTGCCTGATATTTCGTGGGAGTCTGAGTTACTTAAACAGAGCCCTTACACGCTGCCATACAGAAACAAAGCGGATTTGGAGAAAGAGCTCCGTGAAGTCATCCGTATCAGTGGTCTCTTCCAATGAATATCGGTTAAAAGGTATTTAAGGGATCGCGACCTGCTATCCCTTACCACGGATAAACTTGCTGTTATACCCACTATGGGATAAAAAAACGCTTCCTCCCCCACACAAAAATGTTTTGGTCGATGGGATCTGGACATCTCTCCTTCCAACTGGAAACCTTACCCACTGATTGTCATTATTAATCTTATGCCGTCGTCATAGTGCCGACGTTTCTGACTGGGCCATGGAGAGCCAAATGCGAATTCTTATCTGGGGACTGATGCTGTCACTGCTGTCTTTACCTGCTCTGGCAAAATGGAATGACCCTGAGTATGTCAAAAGGGCATTTAAAATCATTGCCCTCAGCAATGAGTATGACAATCAGCAGCATCCTGTCCGCAAGTGGCAAAAACCGATACGTATCTATATTGACCATCGCGTTGGTGACAAAGAGCTTCATAGCATGCTGGCCAATACCCAGATTGAAGATTTGGTGCGGGCAACAGGGCATGACATCAAGGTGGTAAATTCGCCGGAAAACGCCAACCTGCGCATGGTCTTTACCCGTCAGAGCCGCTGGCAGAACGAGACCCGCGAACTGTGGCCGACACAGGAAGATTTTCCGTTCCGCGGTGCTATCTGCATGGCGCATTTTTCTTCTTCATCTCAGGCAGAAATCAAAGAAGCACTGATTGTAATCCCGGTCGACCTCGCCCGCGAACGCGGCAAGCTGTTCGCCTGCGTGGTCGAGGAACTGACGCAGGCGATGGGCCTACCCAATGATTCTGACAAGGTCTTCCCATCCATCTTTAACGATGGCTCTAAAAACAATGTGATGACAACGCTGGATATCACCTTGCTCCGATTACTCTATTCGTCAGGTGTTAATGCAGGCATGAAGGAACAGCAAGTGATGCCGCTTTTAGATAGCTGGTTTAAGCAAAATCCGAACTGGCTGAAGCAATCGACGGATATGTACCTCAAGAGCAAATTCGTGTCTGAGTTTGGGTTGAATTAGTCCCTCTCCTAGCCGCTTCATGCCAAGAAATTGAGCAAGAAATTGCCCCTGTTTGATCTGCCTTTCGGTTTTGGTTTCGCTTCGTTGTACTGCTCTCGTTTGTTCGGTATTTAACCAAACACAAAAGCAAATCAGGGAAGAGTCAGTGGCGTATAGGGTTATAAAAATGACCGAACTTGCATCGTACGAGTTCGGCAAAGTCGAAGGTGGATTTTCGACACTGGGTGAGCGAGCATTGGAAGCCGTGTTGCCTCAAGGTGTCTCCATACAAAAGTTCCAATCCCAGCTCGCATCGGGCGAATATGTGTTACTGAGTGACGCGCCTGTCACGCCAGCTCTGAGATCCACAACCAACTCGATGGGCGATAAGATTTGGCAGGTCAACCCTGATGCTGAATCCAGCTTTTCCCCTGAAGCCAAATCTGCGCTGACTTCCCGAACAAAAGCCAAAGGTTTTACCTCTCGCTCGGGTTCTGAATCTCAAGCGCCTGCAGAAGCGCCTTACACCCCAGAACCTAAAGTGGAAGAAAAACAGGAAAAGCCTGCTCAGGATTACGAGTATCTGTTTGAAGTAGCCTGTTCCGAAGAGGTACTTGCCAGTGAAGTGGGGTGTCAGTTTGCACTGGGTAAAACACCGACGGAAGGAAGCATTGTCAGCTGGGAAACCAAACTCTCGGATACGGGCACTATTTTCTCTGCCAAAGCCACAGATGACAAACCCCGCAAGCTTATCGCTAAAGTTGCGAGTGCAGAAAAAGGCGTGAGTAACCAGCCTCCTGTAAAGCTGAAACCCAAAGGCACAGACGCCGTTCGGGAAGCGTTTATTCCGGTGATCCCAGCCCTTCAACTTGGCGACCGTTTAGGCTTTCCAACTGAAGGTTACTTCTATCATTTCCACGAAAAGAAGCTGATTCAGGAATACAAAATTCTCGGTGAAGGACGCTGGGCATTTCAGGCTACACGTTCAACATCATTTAGCCTGAACAATGAGCAAGGGCTGAATAAATACCAGGGCGCGATTCTGCTCTACTGGAAAATTGACAGCAAAGTCGTTATCGACCAGCATCTTATTTATCTCGACAGCCCGATAACGATTGAGCAACTGGGTAATGTGAATGACCAATGGCTGAGCGAGCATGGCGTGATGATAGACGTCCCGAGCCTGCTTGATGCCAAGAAGGTATCGACACCCGCTAAGAAGCCTTACAAACCGAAAACCTACAATGCGCCTGTTGACGTTGTCTACGACCACAAAGAACGTCTGTTAAACGGCTCAACACTCAAAGCCATCAACAATGAACGATTAGTAGAGAGTGGGTTGCCGGTGGTTAACCTTAAGAAGTTACCAAACAATAAGCTCACCATCGGGGTGTTCTTTGATGGGACGGGGAATAATCTAGAGAACGACAAGTACAAGGAAGGAAGAGGCAATGCTTCCCGCACCAATGTAGCAAGACTGTTTGAAGCTTATCCTGAAAAGGAAGGTGAAATCGCCAAAATCTATGTTTCAGGGGTAGGTACCCTAGACTTTGACTCTCTTGAAGAAGCGATCAAAGCGATAGACAATGACGAAGATATGGAGCTTACAGGCATGGCCACCGGATCTTGGGATTTCTTTGGTGACTCAGATGCTTTTGATAAGTGGACATCTCTCATTGGAGCATTAAGGAGTATCACAAAGTCTCTCGAAGAAATTGGACACTATGGAAATATCAATCACATAGAATTTGATGTTTTCGGGTTTAGTCGTGGAGCTGCGTTGGCTCGTCATTTCGTCAATGCTGCAAATGTCGGATTCCCTGATTACAACTCTCCTGTACCTCCCCCCAAGCCCAGTCACGGACCACGTCATCATCCTCATCGTCGTCAAAAGCAGGATCAATTTAGTGTCGATGTTGTCCCTCACCTTTTGAGCAGCGAGCACACAAGAGCAGGTAGACGGTGCCACTACTATATCGACAAATCGAGAAGTGTCAGCGTTCGTTTTGTTGGCCTATTCGATACAGTTGGGTCCTTCGGTATCCCTGGAGACAATGATGAAGATGGTTTTAATTTAGTCCTTTCACCTTCTAGTGCTGAAACTGTTTATCACATAACAGCTCACCATGAATACAGAGAGAACTTCCCATTAACCTCATTGAAGATTGATGGTGAATTGGCCGAAAACTTCTTCGAAGAGGTATATCCGGGAGCTCATGCAGATGTTGGTGGCGGTTACCCTTCTATGTCCCAATATGGAAAAAAAGGGCTACCAGAGCACCTAGATTTCCCTATTAATGATACTTACAACAGAGAATTGTTAAAAACAGCCAAGCATATCGGGTTGCAACCTAGAGATATGTATATGCTAGCCAGCCGTGAAGAAAAATTTTGGGATAAAGAAGTGCAAAAAAACTTCAAAAATCCAACGCAATATGGCCGTGTTAAAAATGTTGGAAATACCCTGTATTACTACAGGCTTCAACCAATCAACAATGGACTTCAAGGCTTGGCACAGGAAAGAATGAGGCAACAAGGTGCAATTGCTGGCATCCAATGGCAAATGAGCAACTATGAAATGCCTCAAGACTTCAATAAACATGCCGAATTCTCCTCACTTAATGCAAAACTATTGGCAATAGAGCCTGGGCAAGTCAATGCAAGCCACTGGGAAAGTGAAATAGCGCCAAATAAGCTTCTTTGGATACACAGGCCTCATGACCCTTTAATAAACCCCGGTTTCTCAAATATCAGAGCTGCACTTGCAAACGACGTTAACCGAGATTCGAAAGGGAATATGTACAGGGAGATTTTTGATAATGAGTAGAATCTTAATCAGTCTGACAATGCTTTTGGCATTAATCCCTTTTGCAGGTTGCACGGATGACAGCGTCCCTAGAGCTAAGTTTGGAAATGCAGGAAGCACAGACGGCCCCTACGGCATTAAAGAAATGGTTGTTTCTGATACATCGGGTGGATTTTCAGATTTTGCTTATGGTTCTGTAAGTAGCTATCCTGGCGCTTACGCAACCATTTCAGGTTTAGGCATACCAACTCACGTCAAGGGTTACTGGAGCAAGGACCCTGAATCAACAACAGACTCCCCAATCTATTATCGAATTGATAGTGTAATAGACAGCAAACTGGCTCTTAGAAAAATAAAAACGCTCAAGAACGCTTATAAAAACTTTGAGCATTCAGGGGCATCTGTACAAGTTGTAGTAGACAATGCTCATCTAAAAATTTTATATACTTTCAACTGCTTCAACTCTTCTGATGACTGCTCCAAAATTGAAGGGAGCGATCCAAACGGATGGATAGTGAGAAGCCCGAAAGATATTACTGATGTCGTTGTGCTCTTCTCTGGTAATGGAGAGACTTCACTTAAACCCTTCCCAAAATCCCCTTATGACAGCCGCATAATAAGAGCCGTCAACGTAGGCGAAACAGTTGTCAGCGAAGCCACTCTTCAGGATATCGATTTAGCAAACCACGAAGTCAACGACCAGATTGTATTACCTGCTACATTCTCCGTAATTTGGCGGAAGAAGCTGAATCCAGACGCTGAATATTCCCAATGGCAATTCGATAACTACAAACTCACTGGCAACCTTTCTGCACTGGATACTATGGAAGAAAGTATTCAAGCCTATCGCAACGCCATGAGCGGTTATGTCAAAACCAGCACATTTGATATCTTTGCTGAAAATGAAAATCTCTTTATCACTTATAGTGCGGCTTGCTTAACTGATACCGCCGGAGAGCGCTGCAAAGTCGCCGAAGACCCACAAAACCGCTGGCGCTACTTTGACGAACTTGGTCGTTATGCCGTTGTATTGTTTGAAGGGACAGGTGAGTCTATTAAAACTAAGTAGTTTAAATAGAGCTCCTCATAGGTAAAATGGCGGCCCTTTGAGGGCCTCGCAAGAAAAGTGCGCCTTAAATCATCCCCTTCAACCACTTCACAAAGCTCTCCGTACTCTCATCCTGCACATTGCTGATCAGGTAATACCCTGCGTTGGCTTTGATGGGCGAAAACGGTGACACCAACCTTCCCGTTTCCAGCTCATTGTCGATAAGCGCCATCCGTGCCATGGCAATGCCTACGCCCGCTTCGGCGGCAGACATGGCCATATCAGTCCGGTTGAAGAAGTGGCCGCGGTCGGTGGGTACCGAAAGCTGCATTGCCTTGGCCCAGTTTCTCCACTCCAAATCTTTCTCCGCTTTTTCCCATGGCATGGCATCGTGCAGCAAGGTGACTCCCTGCCAATGTTCGGATTTACCAGCATCGTTTTGCAGCCACTGATGACGCTCCAGGTATCTTGGGTTCATCACCGGCAGCAGGTATTCGTCCAGCAGAAGTTCGGCATTCGGGTGTTTGAAAGGATGCGGGCGATAGTCGATGGCAAGGTCAAAGTCCCGCGTGTCCGCGTTTACCAGTGCGCCTTCAGCGAAAATTTGCACCTGAATGTCCGGGTTAACGTCGTGGAAGCTTTCGAGTTTCGGTACCAGCCATTTAAACGCAAAAGAGGGCGTGAGCTTGAGGCGGATTTCCTGTTTCTTTCCGGTGTTACGCTGCAAGCTGGCGATTTCTGCATCAATTTCTGCTAAATGGAAACTCACATTTTGATGAAGCTGTTTACCCTTTTCGGTCAGACGAATACCACGGGAGTGACGTTCAAGCAGAGTGAAGCCCAGTTGCTGCTCCAGTTGCAGCAACTGTTGGCTCACCGCCCCGGTAGTCAAGTGCATGGCTTTAGCGGCACTGGTTAATGTGTTGTGCCTCCCAACTTCCGAAAAAGTATAAAGGGCACCGAGATGTTGGCTTTTGAGTGTTTGCATCTTTGCTTTTAGAAATTCTATACACAGAGATTAATTTAAATCGATTGTTAGGGTTGTGTAAACACCGCAAACTCGCCCTGTCTGATTGGGGAGAATAATTATGAAAGCATTGGTATTGGGAAGTGGCGTTGTTGGTTTGATGAGCGCCTGGTATTTACAGCAGGCAGGCTACAAAGTCACTGTTGTTGATCGCCAATCTAAAGCGGGCGAAGAAACCAGTTTCGCCAATGCAGGGCAAATTTCCTATGGTTACTCTTCCCCTTGGGCGGCCCCCGGTATTCCGCAAAAAGCCATTCGCTGGCTGATGGAAGAACACGCAGCGCTGAAGGTCAAGCCGACGCTGGATCCTCAGTTGATCAAGTGGGCGACACAAGTGCTGTCGAACTGTCAGCTTGATCGTTATCAGGTGAACAAATCCCGCATGTTGGGCATTGCTAACCACAGCCGTGAGTGTCTGCTCGCGCTTCGTGACAAGCACAACATCGAATATCAGGGCCGTCAGAAAGGCACACTGCAAATCTTCCGTAATCAGAAGCAACTCGATGCGGTAGAAAAAGACATCGCCCTTCTGGAGCAAAGCGGCACCCGCTATCAACGTATGACGGTCGAAGATTGCATCAAGCAAGAGCCGGGATTGGCGTCTGTGAGCCACAAGCTGACTGGCGGTCTCTACCTGCCGGATGACGAAACGGGCGATTGCTACCTGTTCTGCCAACAAATGACCGAGCTTGCCAAAGCGCACGGCGTGGAGTTTATGTTCGACACCGAAGTGAAGAATGTGAAACGTGAAGGCACCCGCATTGTCAGCGTGGTAACGGACAAAGGCGAGCTGGAAGCAGACGCTTATGTGGTCGCGATGGGCAGCTACTCGACCAAGTTTATGGCAGGTCTTGGTCTGAGTATTCCTGTGTACCCGGTGAAAGGTTACTCGCTCACCGTGCCAATCACTGATGAAATGCAGGCACCGACATCAACCGTGATGGACGAAACCTACAAAGTCGCCCTGACCCGCTTTGACGATCGTATCCGTGTCGCAGGCACCGCTGAGTTGGCAGGCTTCGATCCTTCTATTCCGGAAAAGCGCAAAGCGACGATTTCTATGGTGGTGAAAGATCTGTTCCCACACAGCGGCGATTTCGACAAAGCCGAGTTCTGGACAGGTTTCCGCCCGATGACGCCAGACGGCACGCCGCTGATTGGTAAAACGCCGTTCGACAATCTGTTCACCAATACCGGTCACGGAACGCTGGGCTGGACCATGGCATGTGGCTCTGGTCATCTGCTGGCGCAAATCATCTCCAAAGAGATCACCAGTAATGTCGAGGGTCTGGATTACTTCCGCTACGCGGGATAACACACCTGACTAAGAGAAGGAGCCACAAGGCTCCTTCTTTGCTTTCTTCTCCCGAGAACTATCTTTCCCTCTTTCCCCTTCCCGCTTTGTATCAAGAATAACGCGCGCGCTTTTTCCCCCCACATCTAGGCTCAATGCATCTCTTTTCAATGAGGGTTTATCATGTCAGTCATTCAACAGTTCAGCCTTGATGGTCAGGTCGCCATTGTGACCGGCGCAGCCGCGGGAATTGGTCGCCGGATAGCAGAAGTGTTTGCTGATGCAGGCGCAGAGGTGGTGGTGAGCGATTTGGATTTGGATGCTGCTAACGAAGTCGCCTGCAATATCAATACGACGGGCAGACATGCTATCGCCGCAGCCTGTAACGTCACCAAAGAAGAAGACAGAGCTGCACTGGTTGAACGTGCTGTCACGACGTTTGGCAAGGTAACTATCCTTGCCAACAATGCTGGCGGTGGCGGCCCCAAACCCTTCGACATGCCCATGGCAGATTTTGAGTGGGCGTATCAACTCAATGTATTTGCACCGTTCAGGCTGATGCAGCTTTGCGCGCCGGAGATGGAAAAAGCCGGCGGAGGCGCGGTGCTTAATATCAGTTCGATGGCTGGCGAAAACAAGAACTGGATGATGGCCTCTTATGGCTCTTCGAAAGCCGCCATCAATCATCTCACACGCAACACCGCTTTTGATTTAGGTACCAGGGGCATTCGCGTGAATGCCATTGCGCCAGGGGCTATCCGCACAGCGGCGCTGGAGAAAGTGCTCACCCCGGATAATGAAAAAGCCATGCTGAAACACACGCCCCTCGGAAGGCTCGGGAAAACCGATGATATTGCGCTCGCCGCACTGTTTCTGTGCTCACCCGCGGCAGCTTGGGTGAGTGGTCAAGTGCTGACTGTCAGCGGCGGTGGTTCACAGGAATTGAGCTGAAGAAGACGGAGATAACCCCTCCTCGCATCTCCCCTAAAAAGGGTGAGCCAAGACCGGTTGTGTCCTTCCCTTTAAAAGGGAGAAACAAGGATGGGGTTAAATAGGAGAAATCTTACTTTTCCATCTCTGCTTTCAGGTTGTCCAAACCCGCTTTATAGAGGCTGGTGATGGCTGAAATGGCTGTTGCGTCGTTGAGGTTTTCAGGCGGATCGTTGTTCGGATAGCCACGGTAGAATCCCGCCTTCCACGTCACGATACTTTTATCACCTTCTGCTTTCACTTTGATGGTGGACTGGTAATTGGTGACAGGAAGCAAGGCAGTGTTTTCTTTGGTGATCTTGTATTTGAGCATCATGGCGTCAGGGTTGTAGCGTTTGATCTCTTCCGTCACGCTCTGGTCACCCACATACACCACGCGAACCGCCCCTTTCTCGGTCGGGTTTCCTGATTCCATGACCACTTTGGTGACAGGTGGCAACCAGGAAAGGCTGTCGAATGCTCCCGCGGTTTTCCAAACTTTGTCAGCCGGCGCATTGATGGTGACAGACTCAGAGACTTTGAGCCTTGATGGGCCATGAGCATTGGCCATGGAAACGCCGACAATCCCTGCCAGCATCACAATGAAGGGAAGTAGTTTTCGTAACATCCGCTGTTCCTTCTCAAACCGTTTCGTTTCTTTATAACGACGATCAGGAAAGAACAGAATCACGCCAGTGGCAAAAGTGTTTTCTGTTTTAAGTGAATATCCTTGTATTGCCTACCCACACTGGAGCCCAAACGTAAAGGTGAGGTCCTTATCTATGAACCGCTTCCTATGAACCGCTTCGACCGCTTTATCAAACTTTGAAAACGCCACAAAAAACCAAAAAGAAAAAACTTGCATTTTATTTCTATAATTCGTCATAAATCATAAAGAAAACAGTTTGAACTTCATCGCAAACAGATTCATGAGCCACTTTAGAAATCAACTGGGTCATTCATTTAATTTAAAACTAAGAGGTGTCAATCAATTAAAGTTAAACACAGGAAATAAATTAAAAAACATAAACTTAAAACAACAATAAAAGGGCGGAAGCAAAAAAATAAAACAAACAACTAAATTAGAGTTAAATGAACTTTAAAAATATGAAATAAAAATCGAAATATATTGTCACGTTGGGAATTTAGGTTCACCCAGAAAAATCAATCAAAGGGTATATCTCAAATGAAAAAATGGGCTTTATTATTATCTTTTTTAACAACAACAAACGTACTTGCTGGTAGCGATGTCTACCTAACAAACAACTCTAGCCAGACTCTCACTATCAATATTGATCATTCCGGCTCTGACTTACTTGAACATGGAGATGAATGGTTCCAACATACTCAAACATTGGGGCCTTGGGAGACTCAACCCGTGTTGACTTTCAATCGATGGGAGGGGGTTAAAGCAGGTAAAGAATATCGCTTCACCACTGTAGTCACCAATGAATCTGGTCAGCAATCTATGTTGCACCAAGTCATGAAAGGTCATTGGAGTCACTCTTCTATTTCCTATGGTGTCAGCGCAGATGATGTGCCTTTACACATGAAGAATGACCGGAATATTCACCGTTTCCATACCTCATTGTTTCTGGACCGTCCTACAGAGCTGGCCATGAAGTCTGTTGCCACCGCCAGGTATGACGATCTTTATTACACCATCACTCCTGAGAAAATAGACGAGCCTGAAGCCCCATCTGAAGATACGTTAAAAGTCATGACGTATAACATTTGGGCTTTACCATTGATTGCCTCTCATATCGGAGACCGGTTCAATATCATCCCTGAATACGTGAAAGGCTATGATGTTGTTGCGCTGCAAGAAGTCTTTGCTAATGGGAGAGGCAGCTTCCTCCGCAAACTGGCCGCTGAATATCCTTATCAAACCCGAATGCTGAGTCAGAATAGTTCAAATATATATGATGGTGGTGTGATCATTGTCAGCCGCTACCCTATCGTGAATGAAACACAATTTGTCTTCCCTGATTGCTCGGGTACAGATTGCTTCGCAGATAAAGGGGTAAATTACGCGGAGATCATCAAAGGCGGAAAGGCCTATCATGTCTTTGCCACACATACGGCTTCTTTTGATACCGACACCGCAAGAGAATACAGGCAGCGACAGTTCCAACAAATTCGGGCTCTCGCAAATTCACTCGATATTTCTGCAAATGATACCGTCATCTACAGCGGAGACTTCAACGTGAACAAACTTAAGTTTCCCGGTGACTATCAACAGATGATCGAGAACCTCGCTGCTATCGAACCCACCTACTCGGGCTACACCGAATCAACATTTGATCCACGTATCAACAATTTTGCCGGTGAAGCGCTATCCGGTGGAGAGCACATAGAATATCTCGACTACGTCATGATCAGCAGGGAGTATGGCTCAACTACCGCGACCAATGACAACCGCGTCGATGTTCCCAGAACAACAGACGCGAGACTATGGAAACACTGGAATCTGTCTGATCACTTTCCTGTCACCGCGGTGATTCAGCAATGAAAAAAGTCGTTTTCGGCTTGGTGCCTGTCTTACTGACAGGCATCTTCATTGGGTTAGGAAGTGGCGCTGATACACCTAATGTGGCTGTCATACCGACAAAAGCTGATGTCACCAATACGCATCAAACTGAGCCTGAAATCTCTTTAACGTTGCTCGCTAAAGATAAGGTTTCCGCCTCAACAAACCTTGAGGTGAACAGTTCATTGTTCAGCGATGATTTACTCTTAGGGGATCTTAAACGCTTAAAAGGCGAGCCTCTGCAACGATCTTTACAGGCATTTTGGACTCACTGCTCTGGGAAAGAAAATTGCGACGAGCGCTTGTTACAGCTTCAACAGCATCTCTCCGCAGTTAATTATGATCTGCTCGCCACTTTCCCTATGCGAAGTGAAATTTGGAAAACAGTCCAATCCACCGTCCCACTCACCAATGACAATACGACTGAAGAAAACATCGCTATCTTCAAACACTACGGAGAGGAGACTTGGGGTGAGCACACCAATGTGATGTTGGCAGATGCATTCACTATGCTGGATTTTAAGCAGCAAACACAACAGCTAAACCATGTCCCAGCCGATACCTTTTTGTCGGAGTATCAATCTCTCCTCGATCACTGGCGTGAAGATTTAAAGGTACTGGCGCTTGAATCAGGGGTAAATCAGTATGAGCAGGGCCTTGCTCTCATTCCTATCAGTTTTACCGACGAGCAACGCAGTATGATCCAAAGTCAACTCGCAAGTTATTACCTCAAACCTAAGGAAGCAGAGCAGGTAATGGCCCGTGAGCGAGTGGTAGTAGCACAATCAGAAAAAGTAGCGCGTTATCAGGCAGCCCTTTCCTCTCTTGAAGCATCATTGGAATCAGCACGCCTTTCTACGCACTCTCATCTCGACAATGAACGTTGGGAAGAATACAAAGCAGGAGAAATCAGCGTTTTTCGGCGCAAGTTCTTTTCAACAGGCACTAATTAGAAACAATGGGGCTCCCCATTTTCTTGAGAGCCCCACATACAATATACTTCAATAGCTGAGACCCGTTACGCTCAGTAAATCCGATATCTTCAACTATTAAGCGTGTTTTTTAATAAACCCTTTGATCTTCGGCGCTATTGCCTCGCGGTAACGGCGGCCATTGAAAATACCGTAATGGCCGACGCCTTTTTGTTCGTAATGCATTTTCTTAGATTTAGGGATTTTGGGGCAGATGTCGAGCGCGGCAGCTGTTTGACCTCGGCCGGTAATGTCATCCAATTCCCCTTCAATGGTCAGAAGTGCTGTCTTTTTGATGGCAGCAAGATCGATAGGTTTGCCACGATATGTCATGGTGCCATTTGGTAGGTCATGTTCCAAAAACACCTTACGGATGGTGTCGAGGTAGTAATGGGCAGGCAAGTCCATCACGGCCAGATATTCGTTATAGAACTTGCGGTGCGCTTCTGCGTTATCGCCGTCACCTTTGACCAGATCGCCAAAAAACTTAAAGTGCTTTTGCACATGGGTATCAAGGTTCATCGACATAAAACCGGAAAGCTGAACAAACCCCGGATACACCACTTGTCCAGCACCTTCGTATTGCTCGGGCACAGTACATATCACATTGGACTCAAACCACTCTAAATCCTTGCCGCTGGCGTAGTCGTTCACTTCAGTGGGATTGATGCGGGTGTCGATAGGTCCGCCCATCAAAGTCACGGTTGCAGGCGCGGCGGGGTTCTTCTCGGCAGACATCAGCGCTGTCGCTACCATCAAGGGCACACTTGGCTGGCATACTGCAATGGCATGAGTGTCTGGCCCCAGAAGCTCTAAGAACTCGACCAAATAATCCACATAATCATCAAAATGAAACTCTCCTTCCATGAGCGGCACATCGCGGGCGTTGCGCCAGTCTGTCACGTAGACATCATGATCCGGCAGGAAGGCATCAATGGTGCCGCGCAATAGCGTTGCAAAATGGCCGGAAAGCGGCGCGACAAACAACACTTTAGGTTGATTGGGTTGCGCTTTGCTGCGGCGGAAATGCAGCAGATTACAGAAAGGCTTATTGGCAATCACATTGTATTGAATCGCGAGTTTCTCACCGTTGATGACGGTGGTATCCAACCCCCAAGCAGGTTCGTCGTAGCAATCTGTCAGACGCTCCACCAGCTCCATAGAGGCATCAAGCGTTCGGGTTACCGGCGAGGTTTTCATTGGGTTCCAGGGCGCGGCATTCACATCCCTGACAAATTTGACCCAACTGTTCAAAGGCTTGATGGCATCCATATAGGTTGCGTTGAATTGGTAAAGCATAAACCGCCCCTTAATTCTGGCTAACTACAAAGGTGATTTCATTTTTATTAGCGATAGGTTGCCGCTTATTGATCCACCACACAAATAACATACTAGCCCAGATCGAGGCGTTAACGCTTTGGCAAACTTCTATACAGACATTGGTGCAAAAATAACCCCGAAGTCACATAATCACTCACACACATATCACCAAGTCACTCTCAATACATATCGGAATATATAACTTTAAAATTGACACAATAAAAAATAATTCGTCATTTTTACCATTAAAAAATTATTAATATCTTACTAAAGCATCTAATCACAGGTTAGACCTCCATCACGAAAAAGTGGTTTTCAAACCGCTACATTGCCACCTGTATAGACAACTTATTAGCTGTATAAGCATGGTGGTATGTATGCTTTCAACCTTACTCTCCGAGCACCGCATCGCGGTGGTAGATTCCGTCTCTGACTGGAAAGACGCCATTCATCAGGTGTGCGCACCTTTGGTGAAATCTGGCGATATCGAGCCTGATTACCAGTCCGCCATTATCGACACCACAGAGTCGCTTGGCCCTTATTACGTGCTGGCACCAATGATTGCCATGCCGCATGCCCGCCCGGAACAGGGCGTGAACAATAACGCGCTTTCCCTGCTCGTCGTCCGAAATGGCGTCGAGTTCCACAGTGAAGAAAACGACCCGGTGAAACTGCTGCTTCTGTTGGCTGTAAAAGACAGCGATCAGCATATCGAGCGTTTGATGAGCTTTGGCAACATGCCAGTGTCTTTTGAGCAAACCCATATCCCAGTCGCGGTTTGCGATGGCTTTGAATTCAACCAGATTGAACACTCAAAATACGGCTACATGGAGCAGATGACAGGCAAGAAAGTACTGACCCGCGAACAAGATATTTCCGCCTTTAATCTGCGGGATTCAGAGCTGGCAGAGCTTCTCAATGTTGATGAAGGACAGGCCATGATCGAGCTTCGCGAAGTGGTCTCTTTTGATGATGGCACGCCCTTCGAATATACCATCGCCACGATTAACAGTGATTTATTTAATATTCATCAAGTTACCCTCCGTTAGCGCTTACTTTCCCACCAGCCCTTCCTGGGGGCGGGTTTACCGCACTACGTTCATTGCATTCCCACTGGAAAAACACCTGTCTCATTCCTAATCTTTCATGAGACACAAAAGTCTTATTCAGGCGGGGAAAACAATGAGATACATCTTCACACTTACCGCGTTGTTGATGTTATTGAATGGCTGCGACAGCCGTGAGCTCTCTGAAAGTGAAAAGTTGGGGGAAACACAAACACTGGCCTTAAATCTCGCTGTCTCTGGCCATGAAGGCAGTGCTAGCTCTGAAGCGGCGCTTTACTTTGCCTCCCTGATTAAGGAAAGAACGAAAGGTCAGATAACGGTTTCAACAGCCAGTAAAGCCCCCCATACCAGTGAAAGAGAACTTGTTGCCTCTGTACAAAAAGGTGAAGTAGATTTTGCGGTGATCACCAGCTCAAAGCTGTCGTATCTCTCCCCTGCGCTTGAGCTGTTTGATTTACCTTTTTTCTTCACAGAACATGACCAAATTAGGCAGGTTTACAAGAGCCCCGCAGGTCGACAGTTACTCAATAACCTTAATAAGAATGATATTGTCGGGTTGGCGTTTTGGGATGGCGGATTTAAGCACCTTGTCACTACATTCCCATTGGATAACGCATCACAATTTAAAAAGCGCCGATTTCGCGTCACTGAAAGTGCCACGATTCGTCAGCAATTCTCCGCCTGGGGCAGCCTCGCCATTCCCGTATCGGAAGAGATGGTCACATTGGCTTTCTCAAATGGAGATCTAGATGGTGAGGAACTGACACTCGGCCAACTTTCTGCAAGGCGAATCACTGGGCAAAGCCTTTATCTGACGCGACATGGTCACCAAACCCAATTGTTGATCATGTCTGAACACACCAAAAAGAAGCTATCACCTGCCCATCTTGACCTGATTGAAAGCGCCGCCAACGTTGCCACTGCCTTCCAATATGAAATCGCGCTGCGGAAAGACAGCATAGCACTGGCTAATTTGAATGAAGAAAGCATTACGCAGAGTCCCCCTAGTTCTTTGCTCGCTTGGATGAAGCAAACCTCTTCAGGTGTTTTAGAGAAAAGTCGAATGCATATCGGCACGTCTTATATCGAGCAAGTACTTCAAGGAAAGGAGAACTGGAAGCAGCCCCACCCAGATAAACTCATTGTTGGATTAGACGCTGATATGATCGGAAGTGCTGCTATTTCAGGGCTATCCATTCGCCGCGGTATCGAACTGGCTCTGGATGAAATCAACCGAAAAGGTGGGATCTTAGGCAAAGAGGTAAAATTGATCGTCCGGAACAACTCCATGGTGCCTTCCAGGGGGTTGGATAACATTGAAGTTTTTTCAAAGTTGCCGAACCTGATTGCCGTATTCGGTGGTATTAGCAGTCCAGTGGTTCTGGCAGAGCTTGATTTGCTCCATGAGCGGAAGATCTTGATGCTCGCCCCTTGGGCTGCGGCCACTCCCATAGTCAACAACGGTAACGACCCAAATTTTGTCTTTCGGGTCTCAGTCAGGGATGAGTATGCCGCTCAGTTTCTGCTTGAAGGCGCTCTGGATGTTACTGACAACATTGGGTTACTGCTCGTAAATAACGGCTGGGGAAGAAGTAACTTCGAAGGCTTAACGAAACAGATGGAGCAGCGTTCACTCGTCCCCGCTCACATTGAATGGTTTGATTGGGGCGAGAAAAACATGGAAAACAAGGTCCGTAACCTCATAGAGAAAGGCGCTGAAGCTGTCATTTTTGTCGGTAACGCGGTAGAGGGTGAAAAATTCGTCACTCACTTAGCCACACACCCTACACCACCCGTTGTTTTTTCTCATTGGGGCATTACAGGTTCAGAATTCGCCAAGCGCTCTGAGGAAGCACTGAAAGCTGTTGACCTACGTGTACTTCAAACTTTCACCTTCATAGAAAACAGTACACCTGCTGCCAGAGCCTTGGTTCAACGCTATCACCAACGCTATGGCACCAACCATGAGTCTGATATTCAAGCACCATCTGGCACGGCGCATGCCTACGACCTAATGCATATGTTGGCAATTGCCGCAGAGAAAGCGGGCACTGCCGACATGTCAGCAATTCAAAAAGAGCTGACCAAGCTGGAGCATTACGATGGACTGATGAAACCATACCGCTCTCCTTTCAGTGATGGAAAGCAAGATGCACTGACTGCAAAAGATTACCTTTTCTCATTTTATAAGGATGGGGCCCTTTACCCCCTGGAGCATGACCAGTGATGGCCAAGAAAACCAGTATTGCCAATCGTTTCTCCAGGCGACTACTGCTTCTGCTGGTTTCTTTCTTGTTCGTGCTTGTCGGCGCCACACTCGTCATGGAGATGCTCCGTGTAGAACGCCAGTTACAAAACAAACTTCACGCAGAAGCCTTTAATACGTTAAGCCTGCTCGACCTTGAACTCAAAACACAACAGCGGGCAGTTTCACGCACTGCGCAAAGCCAGCTCTCCATTAACAGCCTGATAAATATCGGTAGCGGGCAATACTATTTCCACCACGCATTAGAGGATTTGACGCTCTATACCGCCATTGAAGACGCGCTATTATTTGATTATGCCGGAAACGCACTTGATGAAAGAGAAGAAGACGTCAGATGGTACAGCCCAAGCTTGGTGACCGACACCTTAGCTTCTGGCCGTGGTTATCTGATATTTCTCAATGGCAGCTTTTATATTATTGAACCTATTAGTTATTACTATGCAGTTCAGGGTGGCATCATCGCCAAAATTAATTTGGATAACCTCACCCAAACGGCACTGGAAAACCTGGGTCACAGTTATCATCTCAATGTGCACCAAAAATGGGGATTTACCGAAGGCAACATCGACGCCCCAGGTATCAAAGTGTCCAGAAAGCCTTCTCCAAACATGCTCATCAGCGACTTTGACATTTCGATTACACTTAATGAACCCTATATTTCCATGCTTGGCGTAATCACTCCCTGGCTCACCAACTTCAGTATTCTCGCCTTGATCGCCATGCTTCCTCTTGTGCTCATTACCCGCCACTTTGGACAAAAAATGGCCACGCCCATTGTCGAACTTGCCAACGAAGTGAAAGCCGGTAAATACCCTGTAAAAACGTCGGCATCTGACGAAGAGCTCACCACGCTCGCGGAATCATTCAATCAGGCAACCCTCGAAATCAATCGAATTAACGAGCTCAATCTACAGGAAGAGCGTCAGTCGGGACAAAGTCAGTTGTTGGCGATCGTCGACACCGTGATGGATGCCATTATCACCATTGATTCGAAGGGCTATGTTGCCACCTTTAACCCAGCCGCAGAAGGATTATTTGGTTACAGAGCAAATGACGTCATAGGCAATAAAATCAACATGTTAATGCCAGAAAACTTTTCGAGAGAGCATGATACTTACTTGAGTGATTACTTATCAGGGAAGCAGGCAAAAATCATCGGTGTTGGTCGCGAAGTGGTCGCTAAGCGCAAGAATGGCACCACTTTTGCGGCAGAGCTATCAGTCAGTGAAATGCGAGTATCTGGAAGGCGAATGTTTACAGGCATCATTCGTGACATTACTTCTAGGAAAAAAGCCGATGCAATGAAAAGCGAATTTGTTGCTACCGTTAGCCATGAACTTCGCACACCTCTTACTTCTATAAGAGGCGCGCTTGGGTTAATCCTCGGTAAGTTCTCGGATGAATTACCCGCCAAAACACAGAAGATGTTGTCACTAGCTCTGAGGAATTGTGAGCGACTCACCCTGCTAATCAATGACATTTTAGACATAGAAAAGCTCGAATCCGGTCAAATGACGTACAACTTTCATCGCAACAACCTTTACAGCATCATCACACGATCAGTTGAAGACAATTTGGATTACGCTCGCCAGCACAAAGTAGGGATATCATTCCAAACCGACACAGAAAGCGCCTACATCAATGCAGACTCCACACGATTACAGCAAGTTATGGCAAATTTGCTTTCTAATGCTATTAAGTATTCCAACGTTGGTGATACTGTTGAGGTCTCTTTGAGCGTTCAAAAAGACACGTACAAAGTTGAAATCACAGATACTGGATCTGGCATCCCCAGCGAGTTCCATGAAAAAATATTCCAGCGTTTTTCTCAAGCAGATAGCTCTGATACCCGACGTGTTGGCGGTACAGGCCTTGGGTTGGCCATATCCAAATCCATCATTGATGCACATCAGGGCGAAATAAACTTCTTCTCGACACAAAATGAAGGCTCAACATTTTTCTTCACCTTACCCTTTGATACAAGTTCATTGCAGTCAAAAGACCAACAGAACGCTTTACCACTGGCTGCATTCCAAATTTTATATGTTGGAGCGAAAACCAGCTTACTGAAAGATCTTCGAAATCAGTTTTACCCCTCCTGCGAGATCTCCGGAGCAGATACGGTATCGAGAGCAAACCTAGCTTTAGGCCAGCAACCATTTGACTTAGTCATGGTTGAATATCCCCTTTCTGAGTCGCTAGACAAGCTGATGGATCAGCTTAGCCGCCGAAAAATTCCAACAGTATTTCTCACTAGAGGGTCTCAGGATATTCCTCTGTCTGAAGTGGTAATTGCCAGCCATAACATTCACGCCTTGAATATCGACAGTCTTAAATCTGAACTGCGTCTTATACTTAAGAAAACATTTCCTAGAGAGGCGATGTAATGGGTAAGCCAATTACTGTGCTTTACGTTGAAGATGATGAGGACATTCGTGATGTGGCGGAACTCGCATTAGAAGGTGACGACTTTATCCTTCTGACATGCGAATGTGGCGATGTCGCTTTGGAAAAGGCCGCGTTATCAAGCCCAGATCTTCTTTTGTTAGATGTCATGATGCCCGATATGGATGGCCCTACGACGCTCAGACATCTCAGGGAACTGCCACATTTGGAGAGGACACCAGCCATTTTTATGACCGCTAAAGTTCAACCCTCGGAAATCAAGTCCTATCACGAGTGTGGAGCTATAGGCGTTATCAGTAAACCGTTTGACCCAATGCTACTTGCAGACGAAATCAAAAAAATAATGGAAAGGCGCAGTGTATGAGACCTTCTCAAGTCAAAAAGTTTCAGGAGCAACAAACCAAGTTCGCCAAAAGCGTCTCTAAACGCACGAAGCGCATTAAAACGCTGTGGAATAAAATCCAAACGCAGAAAACCTCTGATTTTTGCGAACTGGAAGAATTGGTAATGGAAGCGCATAAACTTGCCGGCACCGCCACTACGCTGGGCTTTGTCGATCTTGGAGAATGCGGCCGTGACATTGAAGTATTACTGAAACCCCACATTGAGAACCAAACGCTGCCCATCGGTCATGAAGATATAGACCGCCTAATTTTAGGCATCGACGATATCGCCAAAATCGAACCCAAAAGCCCTGATGATTTAACATACGGTGAAGTCACACTACTTCACGAGCAAGATCGTACCAAACAACTGATATATGTGGTTGCAGAACAACCTGACGATGCCACCGAAATGGTCGAACAGCTCCAGTATATCGATTACGAAGTGGCAATGTTCGAAACAGCCACCGAACTTAAAGTCGCACTCGATCAAGAAGCACCTTCGGTACTGATTGTTGACCTCATCGACTTTGAACTCCTTGATGACATCACTAAAGTCTGGCGTAAAAACAGCGGGATACCTTTAGTTGTACTGAGCACAACAGAATGCTGGGAAAGTCGCCTGCGTGCTGCCAAAGCTGGTGCGTTTACCTTCTTCCATAAGCCTGTTGAGTATGATGATATCCTCGGTTTGCTAGATTCCCTCTGGGAGACCAACAATGCCCAATACCGGGTATTGATTGTCGAAGATGACCGAACACTTGCCGAGCACTACTCCATTGTGCTTCAAGGCGCAGGAATGAAAACCTGCATAGTAGACAGCCCAGATCATTTGCTCGATGAACTGGGTGAATTTCACCCTGATCTAGTGCTGATGGATCTGTATATGCCGAAGTGCTCAGGTGTTGAAGCGGCCAGCGTGATACGCCAACATGTTGCGCACACCAATGTGCCTATCGTCTACCTTTCCGGTGAAACCGATCTTAAGCTTCAAATGAAAGCGCTACAGGTCGGCGCGGATGATTTTCTGACTAAGCCCATTAACGACTTACACCTGACACAGGCCGTCTCCATTCGTGCCCGCCGTTTTCGTGCGCTAAGCGCCATGATGGACAGAGACAGCCTAACCGGATTACTCAATCACTCTAACCTGAAAATGGCGCTGGAACGTGAGCTTTCGCGCGCCAGACGCCATAAGTCTCCCGTCAGTTTTGTGATGATTGATATCGACCACTTCAAATCCATCAACGACAAGTACGGTCACCCTGTCGGTGACAAGGTCATCAAAGGTGTCGCGCGCTTACTCAATTACCGCTTCCGCAAAACTGATACCAGCGCCCGCTATGGTGGTGAAGAATTCGCATTGATCCTGCCCGATACGCCCGCAGATATCGCGCTTAGGCTGATTGATGAATTCCGCAGTACGTTCGCCAAAACGCCGTTTTCAAACGGCCCCGAAACATTCACTGCCACCTTGAGTGCAGGCATCGCGACATTTCCCGAGTTTGATTCTATTGAGGGTCTTATCGAAGTGGCCGACTCGTCACTCTATCTGGCAAAAGAGCGGGGAAGAAACCGTGTAGTGACCCATGTTGAGCTAGGGAACAGTGATGACTCTCAGGAAAAAAACACCGCATAACAACCTGATAGTATCTCATTAGGGTCTGTTGACCTTTGCAAGAATTTTGAGAGAAATTCGCGAAGGCTTCGCCATTTTTTCGCGCCATGCTTTGAAGAATTCAACGCACAGGGAGCGAAAAATGAAAACCTTACTTCTCAGCATGGCAATGGGCGCAGCATTCACCGCGCAGGCCGCCAACGTCGATGTTAAAATCACCAATGCCACCGATGGCATTTATTTCACCCCACTGATCGTTGCTGCTCACAGCCCGGATGCTTATCTGTTCCGCACCGGCGAAGCAGCATCTGCAGATGTCGAAGCCATGGCAGAAGGTGGCGATATTTCTGGCCTTGTTACACTGGCTGAAGGCGTTGGCGCTGCTGTAGAGGCAAACCCGGCAGAAGGCATTCTGGACCCAGGCGCATCCACTTCCACCACGCTTTATGCAAATCATGGCGATGTGCTTTCT
The DNA here is from genome assembly GCF_023746615.1 of Grimontia kaedaensis. Lineage (NCBI taxonomy): Bacteria > Pseudomonadati > Pseudomonadota > Gammaproteobacteria > Vibrionales > Vibrionaceae > Grimontia > Grimontia kaedaensis. The sequence goes on from NZ_CP082275.1 coordinate 3,048,077, forward strand.
ATCGCCGCGATGTTGCTACCTTCTAACGATGCGTTTATCGGTGTAGACAGCTGGAAAATTCCAAAGAAAAAAGGCACCTATGTCATCAGAGCTAATGGTTATGACGCGGGCACAGAAGCAAATGATGAGCTGGCAGGCAGTGTTCCGACGCCCCCTTTCATCACTTTTGGTGAAGGCGGCACAGGTGTCGATACTGAAGTCGCCAATGAAACCGTTCACATTCATCCGGGTAATCTGGGAGATACTGATGCGACGGGTGGCCTGAGCGACTTCGACAGCACCAAACACCGTTGGCTCAACCCAGTTGCCATCATCACCGTCACCGTTTATTAAGGAGGGCGTGGTATGTATCGCTTTGCTCTCATTGGCGCAGCAGCGCTGGCACTGGCTGGGTGTCCCCTGCAAAAGGAATACACGGTCACCGTAGAAAACCTGACGGATGCGCAACCTATGTCTCCGGTCACGCTGCTAACCCACAGCAAAACCAACACGCTGTTTGAGGTTGGCCAACCGGTTTCTGTCGCGCTGGAAAAACTGGCGGAAGGTGGTGATAACAGCGATGTTCTTGCTTATGAAGAACTTCGCCACGTGGAAGATGCCCTCTCTGGTGCATCGCCGCTACCTCCAGGCGCATCAGAAAGCTTCAATTTGCAGCTGAATCGCAAGAAGACACGTTACCTTTCGATAGCATCTATGCTGGTCAATACCAACGATGCGATCGTCGCAGAGTCTGATATCGACCTTCGTAAACTGCGTCCGGGTCAAAGCATCACCATCACATTGCCAGTATGGGATGCCGGCACTGAAGCTAACTCTGAAAGCCAAGGTACAATTCCTGGTCCAGCAGCAGGAGGGGAAGGCTTTAACGCTGCGCGTGATGATGTAGACCGCCTTCGCATTCACCCTGGCGTGCTATCTGCTGATGACGGATTGGATGACTCAGCACTGAATTATCGACACCGCTTCCTCAACCCAGGCGCGAAAGTCACCATCAAACGCGTTTGGTAGTGCGTCACCAAAAAAGAACAAACGGGCACTGTTGAAAGTGCCCGTTTTACTTTCCGGTCTCGTAGTTATGATAAGCTGATTGGAAAGACGATATATGCGGGAGATCCAGTGCTGAGTTTTATCGAATCACAGGAAAGTGTTGTCCGTCTGCTCACTTTTTTTTCCATTTTCGGGGTGATGGCAGCTGCGGAATGGCTATTTCCCAAAAGAGTGCTGACGGTCAGTAAAGCGAAACGCTGGCTGAACAATATCGCCCTGATGATGCTCAACACCGCGGTGCTCCGTGCTATTTTTCCTCTCGCAGCGGCCGGTTTCGCAGCTTGGTGTTCCCGCCAGGGGATCGGTTTGTTCAATGTGTTTGATGCACCACTTTGGCTTTCAGTGATCCTGAGCATTGTGATGCTTGATGGCATCATCTGGTTCCAGCATAAACTCTTTCACACCGTTCCTATTCTCTGGCGTTTGCATGCGGTTCACCACGCAGACATAGATTTAGATGTTACCTCAGGTGCCCGTTTCCATCCGGTTGAGATCCTTCTTTCCATGCTGATCAAATTCGCGGCTATCGCGCTTTTGGGCGTACCTGTGGTGGCCGTCATTTTGTTTGAAGTCATCCTCAGCGGTATGGCATTGTTTAATCACAGTAACGTTGCCATTCCCTTGCCGATTGACCGCTGGCTGCGAAAAATCGTGGTGACACCGGACATGCACCGTGTGCATCACTCTGTTCACCGCAACGAAAGCGATTCGAACTTCGGTTTTAATCTTGCTATCTGGGACAGGCTGTTCAACACTTACCGCGCGCACCCCGATGAAGGCCATTACGGCATGACTATTGGTATAAAAAGCCAGCGGGAAGAAAGACACGTCGTCTGGCTAACAGGCCTTCTTGCCTTGCCATTTCGATTGTTCAAACGTGCCCCTGAGAAAAAACAACAAAATAACTCTCTCTGATTCAGGACTGGATACCCATGACCAAAGTGATTGTCACTTCGCTTAACCCTGCCAAAATTGCGGCTGTGGAAGCTGCCTTCAAAGAAGTATTTCCTAACAATGACATGACGTTTGAAGGTGTGTCTGTCTCCAGCGGTGTCGCAGATCAGCCAATGACCAGTGAGGAGACGTTGGCAGGTGCCAGAAACCGCGTCCATAACGCCAAAAAGATGGTTGATGGCAATTTCTACGTGGGTGTCGAAGCTGGGCTGGATGCACCCTATACTTTCGCCTGGATGGTCGTGGAATCCGCAGACCGCATTGGTGAATCACGCTCTGCATCCGTGCCTTTGCCACCCGCCGCACTCCAAATGTTAGAAGAAGGCAAAGAGCTGGGAGACGTGATGGATGAAATGTTCAATGAGCAGAACGTGAAGCAAAAAGGTGGGGCGATAGGCATGCTCACAGGGCACCTGCTGACGAGAAGCTCGGTCTACCATCAGGCGCTGATCCTCGCCTTAATTCCGTTTATAAATCCGGAGTTGTTTCCGACGGAAGATAACTAAAGAGAGCCTAGGTCCTGCAGACGACATTGAATAAAAAAGCGGCACTGCTAAGAGGCAGTCGCCGCACATTTTTTCCCTAGAACCTGTTTTTCCTAGGATCTTCTCTTCCTGATCTTTACTTGTCCAAAAGTTCTAGCAACCACTGCTTTTGCGCATCATCCAGTTGCTTCAATTCGTTAGAGCCACGGGTGATGGTTGCAATGCCTACGCCAAGCATCTGACTGAGTTGTCGCTGGCTCACCTCACCTTTCAACAACTCGTTGAGAATGTTGACCCGGGCAATCAGTGCGCTGCGCTCGTCAGGCGTCAGCAACATCTTTAACAGTTTAGCTTCGTCCCCGTTGTCACTTGCTCTGTGGATCAAATCCAGCACATCTTGCCAGTCAGAATACTCCGGCGTCGCTTTCATGGTCACCTCGTAGAAATCGGTACTAATAACGCCGACATTATACTCCAAGTCTCTCTGTTTCTTAGGATCTGTTGACTCAATAGCGACGATTAGACTCACTTTCTGTCAGGAACTGTAGGGGCTGACCGAGCAACTTACGGTAGTAAATGTCATACATCAGCACGTTCTGCACGTAACCACGGGTCTCACGGAACGGAATGGCTTCAATAAACGCTATCGCATCTAGGTTCCCATCAGACTTCGCCAGCCAGCGGGTGGCGCGGTGGGGGCCTGCGTTGTATCCGGCAAACGCGAGAATGCGGTTTTCATCAAACTGATCCAGCAACATGCGAAGATAGCCACTACCCAGCCGGATATTGATTCCCGGATCGTTCAGCGTGCTTTTACCCAGATAACGGAAACCCAGCTTCTTTGAGGTTTCTTTGGCGGTGGCAGGCATTAACTGCATCAAACCGCGTGCGCCAACAGGCGATACTGCGCGAGTGTAGAAGGCGCTCTCCTGGCGCGATAGGGCGAGCAGAGTCGTCAGTGGGAGCTCACGCTCTTTACTGAAGAACTCAAACCACCAGCGGTGCGCTACTGGGAAGCGGTATTCCAGATGCCCCCATAGCTTTCCGGCGATCGTTGCCTGCACAGACAGGTGATACCATTTTTGGTCAGATGCGTACGCAGCGAGGTTGGCTTTCTGATCCCTGTCTGCATTGAGGAGCATGAATTGCCATTCGCGTTTCGCAGCGGTGATTTTATCCAGCGCCAGCAGCTCATCGACGCGCTTCAAGGCTTTGTTGAAAGGTGCTAATGCTCCCGGGTTAAGCGGCGTGGTTTGATAAGGAATATCAATCGGCTTACCCAATTCGTCTGCGGCAGCAACACTGTAGAAGTTACGCTCCCCAATCATGGATTCAAATATCGCGTTGGCTTCCGCCGCTTTACCAGCTTCTTTCAGCACACGGGCTCGCCAGTATTTCCACTTCAGCGAGTCACGCTCTTTTTCAGACATGATATCAATCCAGCGGCCAACGTCTTTCCAATCCGCTTCCACTAGACTCATACGCACACGGCGTTCCAGCAGCGACTGATTCACTGTTTGCTTGAGCTGTTTGTCACGCCATGTTGCAAGGGACGCATCTTCGGTCGACATCAAACGACCAGCAAGGTAATCCGCCATCGCCTGACGTTCATGTTTGTCGTAATGCTGACCTTCAACCGTTCGTTTGAACTGTTTCACTGCTTCTTCAGAATTGCTGCGCGCAAGGCGTTCAAAGGCAATACGGGCCAGGTGTCGATTAAAGGCGGTGACTTTGCTTTTTTTGGAGAAATCCGCCACGCCATGAGGCTTGTTATAAAGCGCCAGAATTTCTTTGGCCTGACGTTTGGCATGAGTGGTGGTTAGTTGCTTCTGAAGATAGGTCATCAACGACTTGTTGCGGTTATCAAACGCCAGCAGCATGCGCTCGAGCACCAGATTATCTGTCAGCTTGCCATTGTCTTTGAGGTAATCAAACAGCTTGTCACACGCCCTATCGACAGACGAACCTGACAGATAGAGGGATTTCGCCCCTGACAGCGCCAGCGATTTGTCGCCAGCTTTGCTATGCGCATAGTAATAATTACATTGATAACTCTCTCCCCGGGGGACAGTGTCCTGAAACGTCAGTAATTGCGACCATTTCCCCCGTGAAGCTAATACATTGAGGTGACGCGCCCGCACGGTGCCGGTAAACGGCAAATCAGCATGCTTTTTCAAAAAAGCGTTCACGTCTTTAGTGCTGGCACTATTGAAATCGCGCATAAAATCGCGGTAGTCCAGATACGGATAAAGTGGGTAATCCTTCACATTGGACTTCAGGCGAGAAAACGTCGCCATGTCGTTGCGCTCAATCGCAGCGATAGCTTTTTCGTAACGGGTACGTTGTTCGTCGATCGTAAGTGCATTGGCAGGAAAAACACTGCCAAGCAGTAGCACCATGCCGAGAGGCGCTGCAAAGTAAAATCTATCCACTGACGTTATATATTCTTTTGTAATTATTGAGTTTTTCATTAATAGCATTTCAGATGCTTCTCCCCGGCGCGCTTAGCTTTAAGCTTATACCCAATCCATCGAATTAGATGGAAGATCAGGTCCGTTGCACCATCTTCTATATATCAAACTCCCTGGCCTCTCGCTGCAAAGAAACTGTTACTGAAAACGACAAACGAGACATCGAGCATGAGAGATGAAAGTGTGTCTCTTTTGTTTTGTTTTTTTTCGCAGCAAATGGTTCCCGAAAACTATACTCTGACCAGCTAAAGTCTGACCTTTAATCGGTTTGAGACCTAAGGTCTGTTGATCTTTGATGATGACTTTTGCAGCAAAATTTAATCAACAAAGGTCAACAGACCCTTGGGTTGTTACAATGCATCAACGAAGCAGGTAGAATATCCGGCTAATCATTTCCATTTAGTGACAAGAGAACGCGAGCAGAATGGCTGAGTACGTTTATACCATGTCGCGCGTTGGCAAAATCGTGCCACCGAAGCGTCAGATCCTGAAAGACATCTCTCTGTGCTTTTTCCCGGGTGCCAAAATCGGCGTATTGGGTTTAAACGGCGCAGGTAAATCCACCCTTCTACGCATCATGGCGGGTATCGATACCGATATCGAAGGTGAAGCACGTGCACAACCTGGCATCAAAGTGGGTTACCTGCCTCAGGAACCAAAACTGGATGAAGACAAAACGGTTCGTGAAACTGTGGAAGAAGCGGTTTCTGACGTGGTTGATGCCCTGTCTCGCCTTGACGCTGTTTACGCCGCTTATGCAGAACCAGATGCAGACTTCGACGCGCTGGCAAAAGAGCAAGGCGAACTGGAAGCATTGATCCAGGCAAAAGACGGCCACAATCTTGATAACGCCCTTGAGCGTGCTGCGGATGCACTGCGTCTGCCAGAGTGGGATGCGAAAATTAAGCACCTGTCAGGTGGTGAGCGCCGCCGTGTTGCTATCTGTCGTCTGTTGCTTGAACGCCCAGATATGCTGCTGCTCGACGAACCAACGAACCACCTGGATGCAGAATCTGTGGGCTGGCTGGAACGCTTCCTGGTTGATTACAACGGCACCGTTGTAGCAATCACGCACGACCGTTACTTCCTCGACAACGCAGCAGGCTGGATTCTGGAACTTGACCGTGGTGAAGGTATTCCATGGGAAGGTAACTACACTTCTTGGCTGGAGCAAAAAGACGCGCGTCTGCAACAAGAAGCGTCATCTGAAAAAGCCCGTCAAAAGACTATCGAGAAAGAACTTGAGTGGGTTCGCCAGAATCCTAAAGGTCGTCAGGCAAAATCTAAAGCACGTATGGCGCGCTTTGAAGAGCTAAACACCACTGACTACCAGCGCCGTAACGAAACGAACGAACTGTTCATCCCACCGGGTCCACGCCTGGGTGACAAGGTTATTGAAGTGAATAACCTGACCAAGTCATTCGGTGACCGCGTCCTCATCGACGATTTGTCGTTCAGCGTGCCTAAAGGTGCGATTGTGGGCATCATCGGTGCCAACGGTGCGGGTAAATCTACCCTGTTCAAGATGCTAAGCGGCACCGAGCAGCCGGACAGCGGTTCTGTTGAAATGGGTGAAACCGTACAACTGGCGTCTGTTGATCAGTTCCGTGACAGCATGGACGACAACAACACCGTTTATCAGGAAATCTCTGAAGGTGCAGAAATTATCCGCATCAACAACTTCGAGATCCCTGCACGTGCTTACTGTTCGCGCTTTAACTTCAAAGGCAGCGATCAGCAAAAACGTATCGGCGACTTGTCAGGTGGTGAGCGTAACCGTGTTCATCTTGCAAAACTGCTAAAAGCGGGCGGTAACGTACTGCTTCTCGATGAACCAACCAACGACCTGGACGTAGAAACCCTGCGTGCACTGGAAGAAGCGCTGCTGGAGTTCCCTGGCTGTGCCATGGTGATCTCGCACGACCGCTGGTTCCTTGACCGTATCGCGACCCACATTCTGGATTACCGTGATGAAGGTCAGGTGAACTTCTTCGAAGGTAACTACGCAGAATACAGCGATTGGCTGAAGCAAACGCTGGGCGCAGCAGCTGCACAGCCACACCGAATCAAGTACAAGCGCGTGACAAAATAATCACCGCATGTCGAATAGAGGGTCACATCATGTGGCCCTCTTTATTTTGGTTACCTGCCAGTTAGCTTTGACTATCGATTGATTCATTATTAAGACGCGCAGAACATCACGGAGACTAAACGTCGAAGTAGAGATATAACGTCGACTCTCCTACACTTGGTGTAAAAGGAATTGAGGGCTTTTCAATGGCAGAACGTCGTAAATTTTCCCGCGTGGTGTATCGTACGCCAGCCACTATCAGGCAAAACGATAAAAGCTGGGAAACCAAAGTACTGGATCTTTCATTGAAAGGTGCATTGCTTGCCACGCCCGCCGGCTGGGAATCCGGTAACGCTGACGACTATGATTTGAGTTTTCGTCTGAACGATTCAGACATTGAGCTGGATATGGATCTGAAGCTTATTCAGGAAAGCGATGAATACCTGCGTTTTCAAATCGACCATATTGATATCGACAGTGCCAGTCACCTTAAACGTCTAGTGGAGTTGAACGTCGGTAACGATGATTTGCTTCACCGTGAAATTGCACAACTGACAGATCTGAAAGATACCGTATAATCGCGGTGGTCATATTAAGCGCATATACATGAAGTAGTAGTAACATGCCTCACAACATCCGAATCGCCGTCTCTCATGCGAATGGCTCCCGACATTTTGTGCTTTCCCCTTCACTCAAGAAAGTGTTGCTCTCGCTGCTAGCGACCTTAATTATCGGCATCTTTGCCAGCATCGCGACGATTTATTATCTGAACCATCGCTCGACCACGGCAGAAGTGACGCTCAAAAACATGACAGAACAAAGCTCCGAACTTGTTGGTCAGCTTGAAGACCTGAAACAAAAGCGTCAGCAACTCGAGCAGTTGATAAACAATAAAGAAGAAGAATACGCTCAAATCATCGAAGAAAAAGACAGCCAACTAAGCTATCTGACACAACGTGTTTCGACAGTTGAAGAAGTGTTAGGTCTGGAAAAAGAAGGCGATGAATCTTTGCCTTTGGCGGAACGCTTGGACGTCGCAGCCATCAACTCTGCTGTCCGCGCTACTATGTTGCAATTGATCCCTAGCGGTAAACCGATCGAGAGTTACCGTCGCTCGTCTGGCTATGGCTCACGCACCCATCCAGTAACCGGAAATAAGAAGTTTCACCTTGGCTTGGATTTGACTGCTGATATCGGCACACCAGTATACGCACCTGCTGATGGTGTCGTGGAATACAAGCGACCAAGCCGTAAAAAAGGCTATGGCAACATGCTGAAGATTGACCATGCCTTTGGTTTTATGACCTTGTATGCGCACCTTGATAAGTTCAACGTTGAAACCCGTCAGTTTGTCAAAAAAGGCGACTTGATTGGCTGGTCCGGTAACACAGGATTATCGACAGGTCCGCATCTTCACTATGAAGTACGATTCCTCGGCCGAGCTCTAAACCCTAAACGCTTTATCGCCTGGACACCAGATAACTTCGAATCCCTGTTCGAACAAGAGGATAAAGTGAATTGGGCAAGTTTGGTGAAGATTGTCGAAAGCATGGTTTCTACACAGGTTCAGTTAGCATCAGATGCAGTGGCACAATCTGGCACAGTTACTGCGAAAAGCTTGGATGAACCTGTCGTCACTCTCGCTGCTACCGAGTAGATAAGAACAAGATACAAAAAAGGCGCCAATTCAAATCGGCGCCTTTTTTAGTTGAAGTATCAATAGTAGAGCTGTTAATCCATCTCATCCAACACGGTCAGCACTTCAGATAGCTTGTTCACTCCATACACCTTCATACCCGGAATATCTTTTTTAGGTGCATTGGCCATAGGCACGACAGCACGCTTAAAGCCGTGCTTAAATGCTTCTGACAAACGCTCCTGACCGCTTGGCACAGGGCGAATTTCCCCAGCAAGGCCCACTTCACCGAAGACCACCAAATCACGTGGCAATGGACGGTCACGGAAGCTTGAAATTAGAGCCAAAAGCAAGGCGAGGTCTGCACTGGTTTCAGTAACTTTGACGCCTCCGACTACGTTGACGAACACATCCTGATCCGACATTTGCAGGCCGCCGTGTTTGTGCAAAACAGCCAGCAATAACGCCAATCGGTTTTGCTCAAGACCCACAGCCACACGACGAGGATTAGCCAGTTGGCTGTAATCCACCAACGCCTGAAGTTCTACAAGCAGTGGACGCGTACCTTCCCAAAGCACCATCACTGAACTGCCAGAGGTGGCTTCTTCACCGCGCGAAAGGAAAATTGCAGATGGGTTACTGACTTCGCGAAGTCCCTGCCCTGTCATCGCAAACACGCCCAATTCATTCACCGCACCAAAACGGTTTTTATGACTGCGTAGGGTACGGAAACGACTATCACTGGAGCCATCAAGCAATACCGAACAGTCTATACAGTGTTCAAGCACTTTCGGGCCCGCGAGTGTGCCGTCTTTGGTGACGTGACCAACCATAAAGATCGCTACATTGTGCTGCTTGGCATATCGGGTCAGGGCTGCAGCAGATTCACGAACCTGCGCCACACTACCCGGCGCAGAGGCGATATCGGCACAATGCATCACCTGAATCGAGTCGATAACCATAATTTTTGGCTGCTCAGTGCGGGCAATCGAACAGATAGTTTCGACGTTGGTTTCTGACAGCATCTTGAGGTTGTCTTTCGGTAGGCCTAGTCGCTCAGCGCGCATGGCTACCTGCTGGAGCGACTCTTCACCGGTGACATATAGCGTTGGCATCTGACTAGCCAACCAACACATGGTTTGCAGTAAAAGCGTACTTTTACCGGCACCAGGGTTACCACCAATCAAAATCGCCGCTCCTGGCACAATACCGCCACCTAGCACTCGATCGAGTTCTTTAAAGCCACTGGTAAAACGCGGCACTTCCTGAAGATCGATAGCAGAGAGCGTCTGAACTTTGGCTTCCGTTGCACCTGCATAACCGGCATATTTTTCTGTGCGCGCCACAGTCGGTGAAGCGGCCAAACGTACTTCAGTGATCGTGTTCCAAGCCCCACAAGCGGTGCATTGTCCCTGCCAACGCGGATAGTCCGCTCCGCAGTCATTACACACGTAAGCACGTTTTGTTTTTGCCATGATTGCTCCTGTTACCAATTCTTACATGTATTGCATGCAAGTCTGCGCATAAGTTCACGCCAGAGAAGGGAAAAAAGGTAAGATAAAGGCGCGATTTGCCGATATACCTTGTGTATTAATTATTTCAGGATTCTACCAGACTTTATCGAGATGAAGGACTACGACAAGACGCTGTTCGATCAGCTACTCCCCCTCTACGAGCAAGACGCTTTCGATGCAGTTCTTGCAGAGCTTACACCGAATGATAACGCGTCCGAGCGGCTAATCGCCAAAATGGAAGTGCGACGCCTCATGTCTCCTTGCAGCAAGCCAGTTGACCTTCGCGGCAAGGTAGTTGGTGAGTGCCGCCGCTATTTCCTTCATGATGTAAATCACTGGATGGACGATGTCGCTATTAATCTGTACCACCGTCGAGTCGATATCTATCAGGGAAAAATGACCATTGGGCTTTGGGAGGAGCTCCACAACACACCGAACAGTTACCGTGTTTTGCAACGCGAGGGCGATGCGCGTGCGATGGAATCATTAGATACTGTCGACGCTGTACCTATTCGTTTTGGTCACTATCTGTCGAGAAGCGAAAACCGTATCCAGCTTTCAACCCGCATTCAAGCTTTCCTGCCTGATGGCACGGAAGTCAATGGGTCGACCATCGACATTTCCAATTCCGGTATGCAGGTCAAACTGCCCTCTTCGTTTCGCTATGAAACAGGTTCGACGCTGGTGATTTACTTTCCGCAGTTTGGCGATGAATGCCAGCTTGCAGAGCTTTTCACTGGGCTGAACTATCGGGTGGTAGGCGTTGAGCTCAACCTCAATGGCGACAATTTCCAGCGTTTACGCCTACGTTTGATGAGCAGTACCGATGCCATCAAAGAAGCAATCGAGATAAAATCCCAAACGGATAGTTTGGCTGCAAAAACCGAAAACGAAGACAAGTTCCTTTCTACCCGCTCCCGCGCTTATGAGCAGGTCTTCCTTGAACAAACACCTTCGTTGCCCCTGTTTTTCTGTGGCAACAAACTCAGATACAGTCTGCTCACTGAGCAAAACCGTGAACTTTGGGATTACTGGCATGACGAGCGAAACCAGCCGGTGATAGACAAACTGTTTTCTCCCAAGCGTTTGCAGTACTTGGCACTGGAAGGCTTAACAAACAGCGAAACCCTGGTTTATTGCTTCAATCATCAGCATGGTGAGAAAACCTACTTCTTCTCAGCCTGTCCAACAGAACTTGATGCAGAGCTTCGCCACTTGTTCTGGCATGTGGGTAGCTCACGCTCTTCCTGGCGCGTACTTCGTGTCACTATGGCGAAGATCAGCGAAGAAGATGCGCGACGGTTGCAGGAAGTCTCCCCTGCTTACATCCAGCAAATTGACGATCTGACCCATATTGCGACGATTCAGGACCTTACGCTTTCGCACGTAAACGGAGATTTTCGTATTCCAATCAAGCCAAAGCATTCGGTCAAAAACCTCAATCAGTTTGCCCATCCACGGGACCCTATTTTACCTGTAGAAGCCCTACCATCAGTATTGGCACCGCAGCGCAAAGAGCCGCGTTATCAACACCGAACTAAAACAACGCTGGTGCATCACCTAAGCGGCGAGTTACAAGGACAGACTATCGATTTCTCTACTCAGGGGCTGAATGTAGTGCTGGATGAACCTTTTAGCGGCAGTAAGCAGCAGGAAGTCTCGGTAACTTTCACTGATCTCAAGCGCGTTGACCCTAAAGCGCCACTCGGCAACGTGCCTTATAAGGTGGTTCAAATCAGTGAAGACAGGACTAACATTAGGCTGGCTCTGCTAAAAGACAGATATAGCAAGCACCGTAGTCACTACCTGCAACGCCTGATAGAGCACAATCAACACAAGCTTTTGCTCGACAGCGAAAAGCTTCCTGATGCACCGCTTTTGCACGCCATGCACCAGATGTTACTAACCCGTCTGTCCGCAACCCCTTATTTCATTGTTCGCCGTGGTGAAACGCTTCAGGTGACCGCGATTGGCGCCAATTTCCCGGGTAATGAGCTTAGCCGTCTGCTGCAGAAAAATGCGGGTTCCGGCATGATGTCGCTGCGCTCAGTGATTGGCGAGTATCTGTCAAAATACGCCAGTCCTGTCACCCGCATTCGCAACCGCGAAGCCCAAGTCCGCCATGAGTTTTATATTTCAGCAACAGTCACCGACGGTGCCATTATCGACATAACATCCCGACCACTGGAGAGCTTCAGCTCACCGGAAGAGCGCAAGATGTTTATCTCACAGGCTAGAAAACGCGGTAAGTTCTTTGCTGTCAGAAACTGGCTGCAACCGCTTGATGATGGCATTCAATGGCTGCCTCCAGAAACGCTCGAGTCGCTATTATCTCTATCGACCCAACGCGCCAGACAGTTGGAAATGGAATTCACTGACCTCTGTGCTTACGGTGAGATGAGTGATATTACGGATGAAGTACTAAGGCGCCTAGAAATCGGCGGCTGAGCCCAAAGAAACAATGAAAAAGCAAAAGGGATGTCATTCGACATCCCTTTCTTGTTTGGCTTGCTTAATTTACCAGCTCAGGCGCTGAGGCAGCAAAGAGGCTGACAACACACAGAGTACGCCTCCCAAATCGGCATGACGAACCGCCACCTGCGCCGCCTGCTGCACTTTTGGCTTAGCATGGTAGGCAATACCAAGACCTGCGGCAGACATCATGACCAAATCATTGGCACCATCTCCGACCGCTACTGTATTACCTGGCATAAGCTCATAGCGGTCAGCCAGATCACGGAGAATGTCAGCTTTACGCTGCGCATCCACCACCGAGCCTGCCACTTCACCAGTCAGTTTTCCGTTCTCAATCACCAGTTGGTTTGACTCAGCATAGGCCAGTGACAGGTCTTCTTTCAGCTTGTCCGAAAACCAGGTAAAGCCACCTGACGCTATCGCGACTTTCCAGCCACGCGCCTGCAAGGAGGCCGTCAGTTGCTTCATGCCCGGCATGTAAGGAATGTTATCGCGTACTTGCTCTAGCACAGACACATCCGTGCCTTTCAGCGTTGCAACACGTTGGCGAAGGCTAGCTTCAAAGTCGAGTTCGCCCCGCATGGCACGCTCCGTCACTTCCGCCACTTGCTCACCGACACCTGCCAATTTGGCGATTTCATCAATACACTCAATTTGAATCGCGGTTGAGTCCATGTCAAACAGCGCTAATCCCGGCTCATAAAGGTTAGGGATATTCTCCAGCGCAGCACAATCCAATGCCAATGCATCGCAAAGCTGCACCACTTCCGGAGTCAGCTCACCACGCATCAGCAGGACTTCGTAAAGTCCAACAGTCCAGCCTGTCAGGGGAAATACTGGCTCACCGAGCAGAAAAGAAAGGTCATCCAGAGAACCAGGGCTTATGTGCAAGCCATACAGAATCCATCCTGCCTGACGACTGTCGGAAGGACGAAATTCTCGGATAGAAGGAAAACGGTTGAGCAGCTTAACGTGCTTTTTGATCGGATAGGCTGAAAATGCATCCATTGCATAAATTCCTTTTAGTCAGATGTCCCTACTATATCAAAGAGTGCGGCAGATCACAGCAGGGGGCGTACTTGTCACTTACTTGCTTTTTTCCAATCAGAACAGCAAACTGAATCAGTGAGTGTTCACCCCACTCCATTTGTTGCGGTAACACGTTGGACACCGCCTTAGCTTGGACAGCTTATGCTTCAAATCAATAAAAAACGCCTAAAAAGGCTTTGGCAGTTTATTGTTGTAGTTGCTTGTTTTTCTACAGTAATGATGCTGTTTATGTACAGTAACCAACTGAATAATCGCAATTACAAAATGCTCTACGACCAGACAGAATCTCTGTCCCGCGTTATTCTCCGTCAAGCCGCAGCTTCTTTGAATAAAGCGCTCTCGAATGATGACATGGAAGCCGTGCAGCAGTTAGTCACTAACCTACAGAACGAACCGTTGATCCTTGATGCGGCTGTTTATGATGTAAAAGGGAATTTGGTGGCAAGCTCCTTAGGGGCAATGCCTCTAGAACAACTGACTGGCCTCAATACACCGCTCTCTGTCGCCAGTATTGGCAGGCAACAGCTTGTTGAACCGATCGCAGAAGATGGTCATATATCGGGCTTTGTGCGTATCACGCTTGAACATGGACAGGTGATTAAAGCGGCCTCAAACCGCCTTGAGCAAAGCATCAACTTAGTACGCGCCATGATTCTGGTGGCCATCGCCACAGGTGCCCTGCTGATCTTCACTTTCGCTAACCGCAAGGACTTATTGCGCTCCACGTTTTTGTTGAAGAGTAACGACTAGAAGAACAAAGAGCCGTCCTAGGTCCTAGCGGGAGTTTTCCCCAAAACACAAAAAGGATGGCCTAAGCCATCCTTCTTCATCGTCATCTGTCATTAGAACTTACGCTTCTTCCGCGTCGCCCAGCAGTACAGATTCCAGTGCGATTTCAATCATTTCGTTGAACGTGGTTTGACGCTCGTCAGAAGTGGTTTGCTCGCCAGTCTTGATGTGGTCAGATACAGTACAGATAGTCAGTGCTTTCGCGCCGAATTCTGCTGCTACACCGTAGATACCCGCTGCTTCCATTTCCACACCCAGGATGCCGTACTTCGCCATGGTGTCGAAGAAATCTGGTTCTGGAGAGTAAAACAGGTCAGCAGAGAAGATATTACCTACACGTACATTGATGCCTTTCGCTTTCGCTGCATCAACTGCATTGCGGGTCATCTCGAAATCAGCAATCGCAGCGAAATCGTGACCGTTGAAACGGGTACGGTTGATTTTCGCATCAGTAGACGCGCCAACACCGATGATAACTTCACGCAGTTTTACGTCTTCACGAACTGCACCACAGCTACCCACGCGGATGATTTTCTTCACGCCGAAGTCTTTGATCAGCTCAGTCGCGTAGATTGAGCATGATGGGATACCCATACCATGGCCCATGACAGAGATTTTGCGGCCTTTGTAGGTGCCGGTGAAACCGAACATGTTGCGAACATCACAAACTTGCTTAACATCTTCCAGGAAGGTTTCTGCAATGTATTTTGCGCGCAGCGGGTCGCCTGGCATCAGAACTACATCTGCAAAATCACCCATTTCGGCATTGATATGTGGAGTTGCCATTTTCTATTTCCTTTTGATCAAATTTCGGAGTCAACCGATGCTTATCTGGCCGCAGCTTAGGTAATTTTCCAAACTGCTGCGACCGGAATTTAGTGTGGAATTACAGGAAAGATTTTCCATATTCCATGTCTGATGTGCCGAAGTACCTCGCCAGAGTCTGACCGATGTCTGCGAAAGTGTCGCGACGACCGAGCGAGCCTGCTGGTACATGTTTACCGTAAACCAGAACAGGAATGTGCTCGCGGGTGTGATCCGTGCCTTCCCACGTTGGATCACAGCCGTGGTCAGCGGTCAGGATCAAAACATCATCTTCTTTCAGCATTTCGAGGATTTCAGGCAAACGCTTGTCGAAATACTCCAGTGCTGCAGCATAGCCTGCCACGTTACGACGGTGACCGTAGTGAGAGTCAAAGTCCACGAAGTTGGTGAAGATGATGCTGTTGTCACCTTCTTGGTTCATCGCATCTTTAGTTGCATTGAACAGGGCTTCCAAACCAGTCGCTTTCACTTTCTTGGTGATGCCAACGTGCGCGTAGATATCTGCAATCTTACCGATAGACATAACCTCACCGCCTTTCTCATCAACCAGCTTTTGCAGCACGGTCGCTGAAGGCGGCTCAACAGACAGGTCACGGCGGTTACCGGTACGCTCAAACTGGCCTTTACCCGACCCGATGAACGGACGCGCGATAACACGGCCAATGTTGTAGTCTTCCAGCTCTTCGCGGGCGATCTGGCAAAGTTCCAGTAGACGATCCAGACCGAAGGTTTCTTCATGACACGCGATTTGGAATACCGAGTCCGCAGAGGTGTAGAAAATTGGCAAGCCAGTTTTCATGTGCTCTTCACCCAGATCGTCAAGGATCTGCGTACCTGATGCATGGCAGTTACCCAGATAATCCGGCAAACCTGCACGCGCCAAAATGCGGTCGGTTAGCTCTTTCGGGAAGCTGTTTTCTTTGTCAGTAAAGTAGCCCCAGTCAAACAGTACAGGTACACCGGCAATTTCCCAGTGACCTGAAGGGGTGTCTTTACCAGAAGACAACTCAGCCGCATGGCCGTAAGCACCGATGATTTCCGCGCTTGAGTCCAGACCTTCAGGGAAGTAGCCTGATGATTCTTCACACGCTTTGCCCAAACCCAGTGCATTGAGGTTTGGCAGCGTGAGTGGACCTTGGCGGTCATCATTGTTCGCGTTACCTGCTGCACATGCTTTCGCGATCGAGCCCAGAGTATTCGCGCCCACATCCCCAAACTTGTGAGCATCTTCGGTTGCACCGATCCCGAAGGAATCCAGTACCAAAATAATCGCGCGTTTCATGATCGCCTCCTTAGACGTCTTGTGGGCCAATCTGGCGGTAAACTTCAGGGGTCGCTTCTGGCGCTTCGTCTTCGATGCGCATGGCAGCCTGAAGTGCTGCAGCTGCTTGTTGCCATGCAGCTTCATCCTTGGCATGTACTACCGCCAATGGCGTGGTGCTGTCAGCTTGCATCCCCAGACGGATAACATCGCTAAAGCCCACTGAATAATCGATCGTATCACTTGCAACACGGCGTCCACCGCCAAGGCCAACGACAGCCATGCCAATCGCACGGGTGTCCATCGCTGATACAAAACCAGCGCGGCTTGCAAACACAGGTTTCACCACGTTTGCCGCTGCCAGATACTTACTATAGTTCTCAACGAAATCGAGTGGACCACCCAAACCTGCCACCATTTTGCCGAAGCATTCTGCTGCCTTGCCGTTGTCCAGCACGGTTTGCAGTTTGTTCATGGCTTCATCTTTGTCTTTTGCCAGACCACTGATGGTCAGCATTTCCGCACAAAGTGCCATGGTAACGGCGTAAAGGCGCGGGTTACGGTATTCGCCCGTCAAAAACTGAACCGCCTCTTTCACTTCCAGTGCGTTACCTGCACTAGAAGCCAATACCTGATTCATGTCGGTGAGCAGTGAGCTGGTGAGGGTACCCGCGCCATTAGCAACTGCCACTATCGATTTCGCCAGTTCTTCTGATTTCTCGTAGCTCGGCATAAACGCGCCAGAGCCTACTTTTACATCCATCACCAGCGACTCTAAGCCTGCCGCCAGTTTCTTCGACAGAATAGACGCGGTGATCAGAGAAATATTATCGACGGTCGCTGTCACATCGCGGGTTGCATATACACGCTTATCCGCGGGTGCCAAATCACCGGTTTGGCCGATAATCGCCACACCTGCTTCTTGAGCCACCTTACCGAAGACATCGTTGTTCGGCGTGATGTTATAACCCGGAATCGCTTCCAGTTTGTCCAGCGTACCACCGGTATGACCGAGACCACGGCCTGAAATCATTGGCACGTAACCACCACATGCTGCCACCATAGGGCCAAGCATCAGGGAGGTCACATCACCCACACCGCCAGTACTGTGTTTATCGACGATGGGGCCATCAAAATTCATGTGTGACCAGTCAATCACCATGCCAGAGTCACGCATGGCACAAGTCAGTGCGACACGCTCGTCCATGGCCATGTCATTGAAGTACACTGCCATGGCAAATGCTGCAATCTGTCCTTCAGAAACAGTCTCTTTTGCAATGCCCTGGATAAAGAAATTAATTTCTTCAGAAGTCAGCGCAATGTTGTCGCGCTTCTTCCGAATGATTTCTTGGGGAAGGTACATAATCGACCTCACGTACTGGGTGTCAAAAACAGGGGGAGCCGAAATTGTCAGCTCCCCAACAGAAGTGCTTAGTAGCCGCCTTCTGCCGCTTTTTCGCCTTCACCCAGGGTGTGAAGCAAGTTCGCCAACAGGCTTGATGCACCAAAACGGTAATGCGCATTGTCAGCCCACTCGCCGCCCAGGATACGGTCAGCCATCGCCAAGTATTCCGATGCATCTTCAGCAGTGCGTACACCGCCAGCAGGCTTAAAACCAACCTTGTCTGCAACGCCCATCTCTTTAATCACAGTCAGCATGATTTCTGCTGATTCTGGTGTCGCGTTTACTGGCACTTTACCGGTAGAAGTCTTGATGAAATCTGCGCCCGCTTCGATAGAGATTTCAGATGCACGCTTGATGAGTGCTGCTTCTTTGAGCTCACCGGTTTCGATGATCACTTTCAGCGTCACGTCACCACAGGCTGCTTTACATTGTTTAACCAGCTCAAAACCGGTTTTCTCATCACCCGCGATAAGTGTGCGGTACGGGAACACAACGTCAACTTCGTCGGCACCGTAAGCCACAGCCGCTTTGGTTTCAGCCACTGCGATTTCGATGTCGTCGTTACCGTGTGGGAAGTTAGTCACGGTTGCGATTTTGATTTCAGGTGTGCCTTGCTCGCGAAGTTGCTTTTTCGCCACAGGAATAAAACGTGGGTAGATGCAGATAGCAGCAGTGTTACCTACTGAGGTTCTCGCGCTCTTACACAGTTCGATAACTTTCGCATCTGTGTCGTCGTCGTTCAGGGTGGTCAAATCCATCAGTTTCAGGGCACGAAGAGCTGCTGCTTTTAGATCGCTCATGACTTTCTCCAGTCGTAAATATTCAAAACCAAGTAACAAACTATGCGAGGCTCTGCTCGACATAATCTGATGAGCGGACTTGGCTCCTTGAAGTTTGGCGCGCTGCATGGTCAGCGCCAATCAACATTCCTTGTTGCCGCACACCCTTTGGCATTCTGCCGGGTGTCCACCTGTCTCATCGTGCTGCAATTTTTTACACGTTGGAGCAGGTTTGATGTCTCACCTTTCCGCTGTCTGTGAAACAGTAGTGAAATTAATGAAAGACCACTTCTGAAACTTTGACAGCGTTCACCAATTTTACCAATCTTCCTTTGGTTACACTAGGTGTTACCTGTTTCTGTTGAAAAACACTTTGTTGCCGATAGTGCAAACTTGAGCGGGCATTTTTAGGTGTTACTGGCATCACTATAAGTGGCGAATAAGCATCACTTTGTCTTATTCCTGACGATTGGGCTCCCGAAACTCCGGGCATAAAAAAACCGCCTCACAAGGAGGCGGTTTTAGAATCTCTTTACTTGCTGATTACAGCGTGGCCAGAGTCAGGAAGAAACCAGCGATTGTTGCACTCATCAGGTTAGACAGAGTACCCGCACATACTGCTTTTACACCGAAACGAGCGATATCGTGACGACGGGTTGGCGCGATGCTGCCCAGACCGCCCAGCAGGATTGCGATAGACGACAGGTTAGCAAAGCCACACAGTGCGAACGAAATGATTGCTGCAGTCTTCTCAGACAGGTCACCGATGATTGGAGTGAAGTTCAGGTACGCAACGAATTCGTTAACAACAATCTTCTGACCGATGAATGAACCCGCGATGTCAGCTTCTGCCCATGGAACACCAATCAGGAATGCCAGTGGCGCGAACACTTTACCCAGAATCCACTCTAGCGTCAGGCCTTCGATACCGAACCAACCACCAATGCCAGACAGCATGCCGTTGATCAGCGCAATCAGACCGATGAATGCCAGCAGCATAGCACCGATGTTCAATGCCAGTTGCATACCAGAAGATGCGCCGCCCGCTGCTGCGTCGATAACGTTTGCAGGCTTGTCTTCATCTTCGTCACCGTCTTGACCCAATTGCTCGATTGGCTCGTCAGTTTCTGGCTTGATGATTTTTGCGAACAGCAGACCACCTGGTGCCGCCATGAATGATGCTGCGATCAGGTATTCCAGAGGTACACCCATTGCAGCGTAACCTGCCAGTACACCACCTGCTACAGATGCCAAACCACCACACATAACTGCGAACAGTTCAGACTGGGTCATTTTTGGCACGTAAGGACGAACAACCAGAGGCGCTTCAGTTTGACCAACGAAGATGTTCGCGGTTGCTGACATTGACTCGGCGTGAGAAGTACCCAGCACTTTACGCAGTGCGCCACCCAAGATACGGATAACAAACTGCATGATACCCAGGTAGTACAGCACGCTGATCAGCGCAGAGAAGAATACAACGGTAGGCAGAACCTGGAACGCAAAAATAAAGCCGATACCATCTACAGAGAAATTTACCAGGCTGCCGAACAGGAAGCCGATACCGTCTTTACCGTAGTTGATGACGTTCTGTACAGCATTAGACATGCCATTCAGGATTGCTTGGCCCGCTGGGACAAACAGGATGAAACCACCCAGAATAAACTGGATCGCAAATGCACCACCTACGGTACGCAGGTTGATGGCTTTGCGGTTGTCAGATAGCAGTACTGCGATACCCAGCAGTACAACCATCCCTACAATGCTCATAATCAGGCTCATAAAAGGGTTCCTAAAAAAGTCTTGGCGTCTCGACAAATTGGGAGTGTTATTCCGGCGGCGATTATACGCATTGGTCGGGGAGCAAAGGAATGCACAAGTCACACTTGAAGTGAAAAATTTGGTGAAATTCACTCAAAAAGGTGACGAGGGTCTATTTTTGTGACCTATGCACGACGCAAACGTTTGGGCAAACGATGCCATTCAGACGTTCAATGCAAAACATGCTGTCGAGTTTTGTTTGGTGGCGTGAACAATTTCCCCGACATCGACCTCTTTTAGCGTGGCCAAAGCGTGGGCAATCAGTGGTAATCTCTCCGGTAAATTGGGTTCCCCCTGAAAGCCAAAAATGGGCATATCAGGTGCATCTGTCTCTAAAACCAAAGAAGAAAGTGGCAAGTTTTTCACAGCATTTCGAGTCTTATTCGCGCGTTCGTAAGTTATGGTGCCGCCGATTCCGAGTAAAAAGCCGCGCTTTATGTATTCAAGTCCGATCTGCTCGCTGCCGCTAAAGGCGTGCAAAACGCCTTTCAATGTTGGAAAGCCATTCAGAATTTGCAGTAATTCGTTGTGTGATTTTCGGCTGTGAAGAATCACTGGAAGCTGATATTTCACTGCCAGTTTAAGTTGCT
This sequence comes from Grimontia kaedaensis, assembly GCF_023746615.1. Taxonomy (NCBI): domain Bacteria; kingdom Pseudomonadati; phylum Pseudomonadota; class Gammaproteobacteria; order Vibrionales; family Vibrionaceae; genus Grimontia; species Grimontia kaedaensis. Next base: position 3,069,250 of record NZ_CP082275.1, read on the forward strand.
CGTTAAGGAGCCATTTTTGGCGTTCAGGGTTAGCATTCTCTATCGCAAAATCCAGCCCACACTCGCCAACAGCAACCAATCCTTTCGGCGCGTCAGCCAAAAACGCATCTAGCTTTACAATATCTTCGTCTTGATGCGATGCCATCCAAACAGGATGCAATCCAACTGCATACGAGATCTCGGGAAATGTCTCAGCCAATGCTGCCACCCGACCCCAGTTTTCTGTCGCTACAGCAGGTACCACAAGATTGTTTACTCCCGCGGCTACTGAGCGCCTCACCCAATCTTCAGGGTGGTCAGCAAACGGAGGGAAATCAAAATGGCAGTGGGTATCAATCATTGCAGCAAAGACTCTGTGGGCTACGTCTATATAGAGGATACAAAAAAGCCGCCTTCTGGGGCGGCTTTCTTTTACGTCTTGTGATTAGTGCTCACGTGTTGCACGGAAGCTCACATCTGGGTGACGTTCTTGCGTCAGGCTCAGGTTCACCATGGTTGGCGCAATGTAGGTGAGGTTGTCACCGCCATCCAATGCCAGGTTGGTTTGGTTCTTGCGCTGGAAATCATCCAGTTTCTTCGCATCACTACACTCTACCCAGCGCGCTGTCGCAACGTTAACAGGCTCGTAAATCGCTTCCACATTGTATTCAGACTTCAGGCGTGCAACAACCACATCGAACTGAAGTACACCCACCGCACCGACTATCAGGTCATTGGATGTCATTGGGCGGAACACCTGTACCGCACCTTCTTCAGACAGCTGTACGAGACCTTTCAGCAATTGTTTTTGCTTCAGTGGATCACGCAGACGGATACGACGGAACAGTTCAGGCGCAAAGTTTGGAATACCTGAGAACTTGAGATCTTCACCTTGCGTGAAAGTATCACCAATCTGGATAGTACCGTGGTTATGAAGACCAATGATGTCACCAGCAAAAGCTTCTGCTGCGCGGGCACGATCACCCGCCATAAAGGTTACCGCATCAGAAATTGATACCATTTTACCGGTACGCACATGCTTCATCTTCATGCCCTGGCTGTACTTGCCAGAGACAATACGCATGAACGCGATACGGTCACGGTGTTTAGGGTCCATGTTCGCCTGGATTTTGAACACGAAGCCAGAGAACTTCTCTTCGCCCGCTTCAACCGCACGCTCATGAGTTTGACGTGGCAATGGTGCAGGTGCCCACTCAGTCAAACCGTCCAGCATATGATCAACACCAAAGTTACCCAGTGCCGTACCGAAAAAAACAGGTGTCAGTTCGCCGCTCAGGAACAGTTCCTGATCGAACTCATGAGAGGCACCCAATACCAGCTCAAGCTCTTCACGCAGTTGCTCTGCCAGACTTTCACCCACAGCTTCATCCAGCTCTGGATTATCCAGACCTTTGATGATGCGAGAGTCCTGTATGGTATGGCCCTGACCTGTTTGGTACAGAATCGTTTCATCACGGTGGATGTGATAAACACCTTTGAACTCTTTACCACAGCCAATCGGCCAGGATACTGGTGCACACGCAATATTCAGCTCGCTCTCAACTTCATCCATCAACTCCATTGGATCACGGATATCGCGGTCAAGCTTGTTCATGAAAGTCACGATTGGCGTGTCGCGCAGACGTGTAACTTCCATCAACTTACGGGTGCGATCCTCAACACCTTTCGCCGCATCGATAACCATCAAACAAGAGTCAACAGCCGTCAGGGTGCGGTAAGTATCTTCTGAGAAATCTTCGTGTCCCGGGGTATCAAGCAGGTTGACCAGACAATCATTGAACGGGAACTGCATAACAGAAGTGGTGACCGAGATACCACGTTCTTTTTCCATCTCCATCCAGTCAGACTTAGCGTGCTGGTTAGAGCCGCGGCCTTTTACCGTACCGGCAGTCTGGATCGCGCGTCCGAATAACAGCACCTTTTCAGTGATGGTGGTTTTACCGGCATCCGGGTGCGAGATAATCGCAAACGTACGACGCTTGCCGACTTCTTGCTGAAGTGGAGAGTTTGACATGCTTAAGCTTTTCCGGGTTAAACAGCGCGCAGGCATAAAATGGAGCTGCACGCAGTTGTAGATGAATTCAAATCGGCGGGTATTTTGTACGATCTCGGGTTGAGACTCAACGCTAGCCCGAAAAATCCTTAAATAGGAGCGAGAGAAAGAAAATTCTCTTCGGAAAACATACTCATATTTAGCACATCGAAAGTGTCCAATTAATGACACAACAACCAGTGCATAACGTCACTTTTAGAATCTGATCGCACCTAACCGCAACAAATCCTTCATATTAATTCAGACACTTAGCATCAATAAGTATAGTTTTTACAATCAGCGTCACTTTTTTGGCGATATTGTTTGAAGTCAAGTCTTATAACAAATCTATTTGCATAGTAATATATGCGATACTTATGTGTCCTTTTTGACACGAAAAATCAAAATTAGCCTTTCGCAGGAAGAGATTCATGGATTCGATTATCACCAAGCAGGCTGCAAAAGTAATTTCAGTAAACGGCAACGCATTCATCAAAGTGAACGGGAAAGACGTCCCCATCGCGGAGTTTCTAGACCTAAACGTCGGCACTGAAATCTTTATCCCTGAGGGTGCCAACGCCCTTCTATCGCTTGAAGACGGCACAATGCTCCCTGTTGGTGAACAAGACTCACCTGCACAAGATTTTTTAGACTCTCCTTTGGACGATGAAATCGCTGCTATTCAGGCATTGATTGAAGACGGTGTCGACCCAACGGAAGTTCTGGAAGCAACTGCAGCTGGTGGAACTCCTACAAGTTCAGGCTCGCAAGCGCCAGAGGCTATTGCTCGTATCGGTGAAGAAACTATCGCTCAAGCTGGTTTTGATACAACTGAAATCATACGTGGATTTAACACGTTTACCCCTTCTCGAGTGGAGACAACCCAAGTAGATAGTGATATCCAACCTGAAATTGTTGTTTTTTCACCGACATCAACTGTCAGCGAAGGACAGCCTGCGGTTTTCACTATTGCTCTAGCCTTTGAAGGACAAGCAGTAAGTCTGACAAGTAGCCTAACATTGAGTGTCCAACCTCTGACTGGTGGCGATTTCAGTGCAGAGTCAGAAGATCTTGGTGAGCTTGAGTACTTTGATGGTACGTCATGGCAACCAATTGTTGGTGGACAAATAACATTGCCTGCTGGTCAAGGAAGTATTCAAGTTCGTGTTAACACAGTCAATGAGGACGGTACGCCAGTTTATGAAGGACTGGAAAATTTTGGCCTTATTGTTTCAGAAGTAGTGGTAGGTACTTCCCCTTCACTGACTAGCAATGGCGAAGTAGGTGTTACTGGGGAAGCCAGCGTTGTAGATGATAGAACTGGTTCTGTAACAGAAGGCGTTGTGTCTGACGATGATCGCCCAACATTGACAGTTTCCAACGCAGGAGAAATTAGCGAAGGAAATGATGTTGTATTTGCTGTTTCACTCTCCAACCCTGTTGATGGAAGCTTGAACTACAAGTTTTCTCTACAGAACGCCGGTATCGAACGTGATGATATTACAGGTGTAACCATTAATGATGGAGAACCTCTAACTTCAGAACAAATTGATTTACTTTTCAGCGGTGGCCTAGAGCTAAATATTGACGGCTTCGACACTCTTTTCAACGTTGTTCTAAATACAAATCCAGATTCAGTTTTTGAAGGTGATGAGAGCTTTGAATTAAATGTCGAATCTGTAGTCGGTAGTCAGGTTATTTCTGACAGTGGTTCAGCAACCATCTCCGATGACGGAGTGATCGACGGCGAGCCCGGTGGCGACTCTGATATCCCAACCCTGACTGTCTCCGGCGGCGGCGAAATCAACGAAGGCAAGAACATTGTCTTTGATGTCAAACTCACCAAAGCGGTCGACGGCGACGTCACCTACGCCTTCAGCCTTGGCAATGCCCAGATTGATGCTGACGACATTGAAGGCATCACGGTCAATGGCACACCGGTCGACATCGGCGCGTTCCTGGCCGGTAACATCACGGCCGCTATCGATGGCAGCCAGCAAAGCTTCAAGGTGGTTATCGACACCAAGGGCGACAAGGTGTTTGAAGGTGACGAGAGCTTCACCCTCAACGTGTCGGCAGACACCGGTATCACCGTCGACGGCCAGAGCGGCAACCTGATCCTGAATGGCGATGCCAATGCAACTGTTTCCGACGACGGCACCACCCATGGCAAGCCGGGTAACGACGACCGTCCTGAGCTGACAGTCACCGGCGGTGGCGAAGTCAACGAAGGCAAGAACATTGTCTTTGATGTCAAACTCACCAAAGCGGTCGACGGCGACGTCACCTACGCCTTCAGCCTTGGCAATGCCCAGATTGATGCTGACGACATTGAAGGCATCACGGTCAATGGCACACCGGTCGACATCGGCGCGTTCCTGGCCGGTAACATCACGGCCGCTATCGATGGCAGCCAGCAAAGCTTCAAGGTGGTTATCGACACCAAGGGCGACAAGGTGTTTGAAGGTGACGAGAGCTTCACCCTCAACGTCTCGGCAGACACCGGTATCACAGTCGACGGCGATAACCGCTCACTGGTGCTGACCGGCAACCAGGACGCGACCATCTCTGACGACGGCGTGATCGACGACAAGCCCGGCGGCGATTCAGACATTCCAGCACTGACAGTCACCGGCGGTGGCGAAGTCAGCGAAGGCCAGGACATCACCTTCAACGTCGATCTGTCTAACAAGGTCGCCGGCCAGGTGACGTACACCTTCGGTATCGACCAGAACGGCGTCGAGCGCGGTGACATCACCGGCATGACCATCAACGGTAAAGCATTGACCACTGATGACATCGACGATGTCTTTGCCGGCACCTACACCCTCGATATCAGCGGCGGCAACACCAACTTTGACGTGGTCTTCAACACCCGTGATGACCAGCGCTTTGAGGGCGATGAAAGCTTCACCCTCAACGTGTCGGCAGACACCGGTATCACCGTCGACGGCCAGAGCGGCAACCTGATCCTGAATGGCGATGCCAATGCAACTGTTTCCGACGACGGCACCACCCATGGCAAGCCGGGTAACGACGACCGTCCTGAGCTGACAGTCACCGGCGGTGGCGAAATCAACGAAGGCAAGAACATTGTCTTTGATGTCAAACTCACCAAAGCGGTCGACGGCGACGTCACCTACGCCTTCAGCCTTGACAATGCCCAGATTGATGCTGATGACATTGAAGGCATCACGGTCAATGGCACACCGGTCGACATCGGCGCGTTCCTGGCCGGTAACATCACGGCCGCTATCGATGGCAGCCAGCAAAGCTTCAAGGTGGTTATCGACACCAAGGGCGACAAGGTGTTTGAAGGTGACGAGAGCTTCACCCTCAACGTGTCGGCAGACACCGGTATCACCGTCGACGGCCAGAGCGGCAACCTGATCCTGAATGGCGATGCCAATGCAACTGTTTCCGACGACGGCACCACCCATGGCAAGCCGGGTAACGACGACCGTCCTGAGCTGACAGTCACCGGCGGTGGCGAAGTCAACGAAGGCAAGAACATTGTCTTTGATGTCAAACTCACCAAAGCGGTCGACGGCGACGTCACCTACGCCTTCAGCCTTGGCAATGCCCAGATTGATGCTGATGACATTGAAGGCATCACGGTCAATGGCACACCGGTCGACATCGGCGCGTTCCTGGCCGGTAACATCACGGCCGCTATCGATGGCAGCCAGCAAAGCTTCAAGGTGGTTATCGACACCAAGGGCGACAAGGTGTTTGAAGGTGACGAGAGCTTCACCCTCAACGTGTCGGCAGACACCGGTATCACCGTCGACGGCCAGAGCGGCAACCTGATCCTGAATGGCGATGCCAATGCAACTGTTTCCGACGACGGCACCACCCATGGCAAGCCGGGTAACGACGACCGTCCTGAGCTGACAGTCACCGGCGGTGGCGAAATCAACGAAGGCAAGAACATTGTCTTTGATGTCAAACTCACCAAAGCGGTCGACGGCGACGTCACCTACGCCTTCAGCCTTGGCAATGCCCAGATTGATGCTGACGACATTGAAGGCATCACGGTCAATGGCACACCGGTCGACATCGGCGCGTTCCTGGCCGGTAACATCACGGCCGCTATCGATGGCAGCCAGCAAAGCTTCAAGGTGGTTATCGACACCAAGGGCGACAAGGTGTTTGAAGGTGACGAGAGCTTCACCCTCAACGTGTCGGCAGACACCGGTATCACCGTCGACGGCCAGAGCGGCAACCTGATCCTGAATGGCGATGCCAATGCAACTGTTTCCGACGACGGCACCACCCATGGCAAGCCGGGTAACGACGACCGTCCTGAGCTGACAGTCACCGGCGGTGGCGAAATCAACGAAGGCAAGAACATTGTCTTTGATGTCAAACTCACCAAAGCGGTCGACGGCGACGTCACCTACGCCTTCAGCCTTGGCAATGCCCAGATTGATGCTGATGACATTGAAGGCATCACGGTCAATGGCACACCGGTCGACATCGGCGCGTTCCTGGCCGGTAACATCACGGCCGCTATCGATGGCAGCCAGCAAAGCTTCAAGGTGGTTATCGACACCAAGGGCGACAAGGTGTTTGAAGGTGACGAGAGCTTCACCCTCAACGTGTCGGCAGACACCGGTATCACCGTCGACGGCCAGAGCGGCAACCTGATCCTGAATGGCGATGCCAATGCAACTGTTTCCGACGACGGCACCACCCATGGCAAGCCGGGTAACGACGACCGTCCTGAGCTGACAGTCACCGGCGGTGGCGAAGTCAACGAAGGCAAGAACATTGTCTTTGATGTCAAACTCACCAAAGCGGTCGACGGCGACGTCACCTACGCCTTCAGCCTTGACAATGCCCAGATTGATGCTGATGACATTGAAGGCATCACGGTCAATGGCACACCGGTCGACATCGGCGCGTTCCTGGCCGGTAACATCACGGCCGCTATCGATGGCAGCCAGCAAAGCTTCAAGGTGGTTATCGACACCAAGGGCGACAAGGTGTTTGAAGGTGACGAGAGCTTCACCCTCAACGTGTCGGCAGACACCGGTATCACCGTCGACGGCCAGAGCGGCAACCTGATCCTGAATGGCGATGCCAATGCAACTGTTTCCGACGACGGCACCACCCATGGCAAGCCGGGTAACGACGACCGTCCTGAGCTGACAGTCACCGGCGGTGGCGAAGTCAACGAAGGCAAGAACATTGTCTTTGATGTCAAACTCACCAAAGCGGTCGACGGCGACGTCACCTACGCCTTCAGCCTTGGCAATGCCCAGATTGATGCTGACGACATTGAAGGCATCACGGTCAATGGCACACCGGTCGACATCGGCGCGTTCCTGGCCGGTAACATCACGGCCGCTATCGATGGCAGCCAGCAAAGCTTCAAGGTGGTTATCGACACCAAGGGCGACAAGGTGTTTGAAGGTGACGAGAGCTTCACCCTCAACGTGTCGGCAGACACCGGTATCACCGTCGACGGCCAGAGCGGCAACCTGATCCTGAATGGCGATGCCAATGCAACTGTTTCCGACGACGGCACCACCCATGGCAAGCCGGGTAACGACGACCGTCCTGAGCTGACAGTCACCGGCGGTGGCGAAATCAACGAAGGCAAGAACATTGTCTTTGATGTCAAACTCACCAAAGCGGTCGACGGCGACGTCACCTACGCCTTCAGCCTTGACAATGCCCAGATTGATGCTGATGACATTGAAGGCATCACGGTCAATGGCACACCGGTCGACATCGGCGCGTTCCTGGCCGGTAACATCACGGCCGCTATCGATGGCAGCCAGCAAAGCTTCAAGGTGGTTATCGACACCAAGGGCGACAAGGTGTTTGAAGGTGACGAGAGCTTCACCCTCAACGTGTCGGCAGACACCGGTATCACCGTCGACGGCCAGAGCGGCAACCTGATCCTGAATGGCGATGCCAATGCAACTGTTTCCGACGACGGCACCACCCATGGCAAGCCGGGTAACGACGACCGTCCTGAGCTGACAGTCACCGGCGGTGGCGAAGTCAACGAAGGCAAGAACATTGTCTTTGATGTCAAACTCACCAAAGCGGTCGACGGCGACGTCACCTACGCCTTCAGCCTTGACAATGCCCAGATTGATGCTGATGACATTGAAGGCATCACGGTCAATGGCACACCGGTCGACATCGGCGCGTTCCTGGCCGGTAACATCACGGCCGCTATCGATGGCAGCCAGCAAAGCTTCAAGGTGGTTATCGACACCAAGGGCGACAAGGTGTTTGAAGGTGACGAGAGCTTCACCCTCAACGTGTCGGCAGACACCGGTATCACCGTCGACGGCCAGAGCGGCAACCTGATCCTGAATGGCGATGCCAATGCAACTGTTTCCGACGACGGCACCACCCATGGCAAGCCGGGTAACGACGACCGTCCTGAGCTGACAGTCACCGGCGGTGGCGAAATCAACGAAGGCAAGAACATTGTCTTTGATGTCAAACTCACCAAAGCGGTCGACGGCGACGTCACCTACGCCTTCAGCCTTGGCAATGCCCAGATTGATGCTGATGACATTGAAGGCATCACGGTCAATGGCACACCGGTCGACATCGGCGCGTTCCTGGCCGGTAACATCACGGCCGCTATCGATGGCAGCCAGCAAAGCTTCAAGGTGGTTATCGACACCAAGGGCGACAAGGTGTTTGAAGGTGACGAGAGCTTCACCCTCAACGTGTCGGCAGACACCGGTATCACCGTCGACGGCCAGAGCGGCAACCTGATCCTGAATGGCGATGCCAATGCAACTGTTTCCGACGACGGCACCACCCATGGCAAGCCGGGTAACGACGACCGTCCTGAGCTGACAGTCACCGGCGGTGGCGAAGTCAACGAAGGCAAGAACATTGTCTTTGATGTCAAACTCACCAAAGCGGTCGACGGCGACGTCACCTACGCCTTCAGCCTTGGCAATGCCCAGATTGATGCTGATGACATTGAAGGCATCACGGTCAATGGCACACCGGTCGACATCGGCGCGTTCCTGGCCGGTAACATCACGGCCGCTATCGATGGCAGCCAGCAAAGCTTCAAGGTGGTTATCGACACCAAGGGCGACAAGGTGTTTGAAGGTGACGAGAGCTTCACCCTCAACGTGTCGGCAGACACCGGTATCACCGTCGACGGCCAGAGCGGCAACCTGATCCTGAATGGCGATGCCAATGCAACTGTTTCCGACGACGGCACCACCCATGGCAAGCCGGGTAACGACGACCGTCCTGAGCTGACAGTCACCGGCGGTGGCGAAGTCAACGAAGGCAAGAACATTGTCTTTGATGTCAAACTCACCAAAGCGGTCGACGGCGACGTCACCTACGCCTTCAGCCTTGGCAATGCCCAGATTGATGCTGATGACATTGAAGGCATCACGGTCAATGGCACACCGGTCGACATCGGCGCGTTCCTGGCCGGTAACATCACGGCCGCTATCGATGGCAGCCAGCAAAGCTTCAAGGTGGTTATCGACACCAAGGGCGACAAGGTGTTTGAAGGTGACGAGAGCTTCACCCTCAACGTGTCGGCAGACACCGGTATCACCGTCGACGGCCAGAGCGGCAACCTGATCCTGAATGGCGATGCCAATGCAACTGTTTCCGACGACGGCACCACCCATGGCAAGCCGGGTAACGACGACCGTCCTGAGCTGACAGTCACCGGCGGTGGCGAAGTCAACGAAGGCAAGAACATTGTCTTTGATGTCAAACTCACCAAAGCGGTCGACGGCGACGTCACCTACGCCTTCAGCCTTGGCAATGCCCAGATTGATGCTGATGACATTGAAGGCATCACGGTCAATGGCACACCGGTCGACATCGGCGCGTTCCTGGCCGGTAACATCACGGCCGCTATCGATGGCAGCCAGCAAAGCTTCAAGGTGGTTATCGACACCAAGGGCGACAAGGTGTTTGAAGGTGACGAGAGCTTCACCCTCAACGTCTCGGCAGACACCGGTATCACAGTCGACGGCGATAACCGCTCACTGGTGCTGACCGGCAACCAGGACGCGACCATCTCTGACGACGGCGTGATCGACGACAAGCCCGGCGGCGATTCAGACATTCCAGCACTGACAGTCACCGGCGGTGGCGAAGTCAGCGAAGGCCAGGACATCACCTTCAACGTCGATCTGTCTAACAAGGTCGCCGGCCAGGTGACGTACACCTTCGGTATCGACCAGAACGGCGTCGAGCGCGGTGACATCACCGGCATGACCATCAACGGTAAAGCATTGACCACTGATGACATCGACGATGTCTTTGCCGGCACCTACACCCTCGATATCAGCGGCGGCAACACCAACTTTGACGTGGTCTTCAACACCCGTGATGACCAGCGCTTTGAGGGCGATGAAAGCTTCACCCTCAACGTCTCGGCAGACACCGGCATCACGGTCGACGGCGACAACCGCTCACTGGTACTGACCGGCAACCAGGACGCGACCATCTCTGACGACGGCGTGATCGACGGCAAGCCCGGCGGCGATTCAGACATTCCAGCACTGACAGTCACCGGCGGTGGCGAAGTCAGCGAAGGCCAGGACATCACCTTCAACGTCGATCTGTCTAACAAGGTCGCCGGCCAGGTCACTTACACCTTCGGTATCGACCAGAACGGCGTCGAGCGCGGTGACATCACCGGCATGACCATCAACGGTAAAGCATTGACCACTGATGACATCGACGATGTCTTTGCCGGCACCTACACCCTCGATATCAGCGGCGGCAACACCAACTTTGACGTGGTCTTCAACACCCGTGATGACCAGCGCTTTGAGGGCGATGAAAGCTTCACCCTCAACGTCTCGGCAGACACCGGCATCACGGTCGACGGCGATAACCGCTCACTGGTACTGACCGGCAAAGAAAACGCGACCATCTCTGACGACGGCAATGATGGCACCCCGGGCAATGGCGACGATGACGACGACCGTCCTGAGCTGACAGTCACCGGCGGTGGCGAAGTCAACGAAGGTCAGGACATCACCTTCAATGTCGATCTGTCTAACAAGGTCGCGGGCAAGGTGACGTACACCTTCGACATCGACCAGAACGGCGTCGAGCGCGGTGACATCACCGGCATGACCATCAACGGTAAAACATTGACCACTGATGACATCGACGATGTCTTCGCCGGCACTTACACCCTTGATATCCAAGGCGGCAACACGAACTTTGACGTGGTCTTCAACACCCGTGATGACCAGCGCTTTGAAGGCGACGAGAGCTTCACCCTGAACGTCTCGGCAGACACCGGCATCACGGTCGATGGCGATAACAGCTCACTGGTACTGACCGGCAACCAAGACGCGACCATCTCCGATGACGGCGTGATCGACGGCAAGCCCGGCGGCGATTCAGACATTCCAGCACTGACAGTCACCGGCGGCGGCGAAGTCAACGAAGGCCAGGACATCACCTTCAATGTCGATCTGTCTAACAAGGTCGCGGGCAAGGTGACGTACACCTTCGACATCGACCAGAACGGCGTCGAGCGCGGTGACATCACCGGCATGACCATCAACGGTAAAGCATTGACCACTGATGACATCGACGATGTCTTTGCCGGCACCTACACCCTCGATATCCAAGGCGGCAACACGAACTTTGACGTGGTCTTCAACACCCGTGATGACCAGCGCTTTGAGGGCGATGAAAACTTCACCCTGAACGTCTCGGCAGACACCGGCATCACGGTCGACGGCGATAACAGCTCACTGGTACTGACCGGCAACCAAGACGCGACCATCTCCGATGACGGCGTGATCGACGGCAAGCCCGGCGGCGATTCAGACATTCCAGCACTGACAGTCACCGGCGGCGGCGAAGTCAACGAAGGCCAGGACATCACCTTCAATGTCGATCTGTCTAACAAGGTCGCGGGCAAGGTGACGTACACCTTCGACATCGACCAGAACGGCGTCGAGCGCGGTGACATCACCGGCATGACCATCAACGGTAAAGCATTGACCACTGATGACATCGACGATGTCTTTGCCGGCACCTACACCCTCGATATCCAAGGCGGCAACACGAACTTTGACGTGGTCTTCAACACCCGTGATGACCAGCGCTTTGAGGGCGATGAAAACTTCACCCTGAACGTCTCGGCAGACACCGGCATCACGGTCGACGGCGATAACAGCTCACTGGTACTGACCGGCAACCAAGACGCGACCATCTCCGATGACGGCGTGATCGACGGCAAGCCCGGCGGCGATGATGACCGTCTGACTATTTCAATTGAGGGCAATAAAGAAGTTAGCGAAGGCAAAATCGCCTGCTATAAGATCACTCTGGACGGCCAATCAGATAAGGAAGTTACGTTCAAACTCGCATTGACAGAAGGCACTGCTGACTCTGATGACTACGGTAACGTCACTGTCTATTTCCTCAACACGTACAATAAGTTCGAGGCTATTACTCCTGACGCTGACGGTTACTACACTGTACCGGCTGGAGTGAATCAGTTACTAGCTTATGTCGATACGAAGCAAGACCATGTATTTGAGGGCGATGAAAGTTTCACTTTGACAGTGATTCCAGGAGAAAACGTTAAAGGCATTACTGATAACAAGTCTGCTACTGCGGAAACAATCATATCCGATGATGGCCAAATCAATGACAAGCCAGGTGGTGATGACGACCGCCCAACCCTTACCGTTGCAGACGCCGGCGAAGTGGCCGAAGGCACAAATGCCATCTTCGATGTGGCGCTTGGTAACAAGGTCAAGGGCGATGTCACCTACACCTTTACGCTTTCAGGCAACAGCGACAACGCCGCTGACATCAGCAGAGATATTATCGGCCTGACCCTGACCAATCAAAACGGCGACGCGATTGACAGTGTAACCGTAACGATGAACCCGGATGGTACCTACTCTGCCACCATCGATGGCTCTGTGACCGACTTCAAGGTGGTTGTTGAAACCAATCAAGACAGTGCGTATGAGGGAAATGAAGGCTTCAAACTTGACGTCAGCACCAACACCCCTCTGGCCACAACTGGCAACGATACCTCCGGCGTCGCAACCATCATCGACAACGACAACCCGCCTGTAGCCATTGATGACTACAAGGAGTCCAACACCTTGTTCCAAGAGTCCTTTGAGTTCGGCAACGGCTCAAAAGGCTGGGTCGTCGTTGATGAATTCAATGGCTGGAACATCACAAATGGCCTAGAAATTCAGACTGGGAACGTTGGAGGAAGCACCGCTTCTGATGGAAGCAGTCACGCAGAACTCGATAGCCATGGCGCAGTGAGTTCTGTTGAAATCAGTCGTGTTCTCGACTCCGGTGACGGCGTGATTGCAGGTCAACCCTATACGCTGACTTTCGATTTCAAACCACGCCCGCGCCACGAAGATGATAGCGACATGGTTTTCACATTTGGTGATTACAGCTACAAAGTTATCGTCAGTGCTTCAAAAAACATCTCTTTTGAAGCACTGCAGGAAGGCGCTCCCGTCATTACCTCATCGTCCGCTGGAAATGGTTGGACAACAATCTCAGTAACCTATACCGCACAAGATGATGCGGAGATTAAGCTTGCCTTTGCCAATGACGATGAAACCACGAATAACGACACCTATGGTGCTTACATCGACAATATCGAAGTCAACGGCCCACAACCGTACTGGGTAAACAACAGTGATGCAGAAGGCATTTTCATTGCCTTTACCGACATAGCGCATAATGATACCGATGCAGATGAAGGTGACACGGTTTCTGTCTGGAATAAAGACGATCTAAACAGCTTTGTCTTGGTGCCAAGCGAGGCTGGTTCGATCGAACTTAGCGACGATGGACAAGGCTTGGTATTCAAGCCAAATCCAGATTATAACGGCCCTGTGCAAATCGAATATTTTGCAACTGACGGTACCAACAAGTCGTTGGAGCCTGCAGATATTCATATCTATGTGAATGAAGTGAATGCCAACGATGATGGCACAGGCTTGGTGTTTGAAACCTCTAGCGACGATGGTTGGCAGAATCTTGATGGCAACAGCATTCTGACCATTAGTGCGGTTAAGATCGGTGAAAATGGACAGCGTGTGCCGCAAGGGGATTTAGTCACAGAAAACTCCAAGCACGTGCATAACAAACATGGTATCGGTGTGGCCGATGAAGCCCGCGAAGGTAATGCCGGCGATGTCAGCTATCAGGTCGAGTATGATCACGGTACGAACACCTCGGAAGCGTTGGAGTTGGTTCTCACCTCAGCAGCAGAAAAGCTAGAGATTGGCATTGCCCGTCTATTCCAGAATGAGCACGGCCAGGGTAACCATGAAGTTGCCAAATGGACCGCGTATGGCGAAGACGGCCAAGTTATCGCTACCGGCGAATTCAATTTTGGCGACAGAACCAGTGGTAAAGGTGTCATCACCATTGAAGCCGAAGGCATTTACAAAGTAGTTCTCGAAGCATTGCCACGTGTCAACGAAACCGGCTCTGACAAAACCAGTGGCGACTCATCTGACTTCACCATCACCTCTGTGGCGGTATACAGCGACCAAGCAAAGTACACCGTTACCGAAACTGAAACATTGGATTCTAAAACCACCGCGCAGGGCTCACTGTTGGATAACGATGGAGATCCCGAAGGACACAGTTTCAAAGTCACGGAAGTCAATGGCAAACCTCTAGAAGTATTCGACGCCGACGGTTTTTCCACTGTCATCTTTGATGAGGGAACACTGAACATAAATGGTGTGACGGGAGAGTTTAGTTTCACAGCCAATGACCGTGAAGAGTTGGGCAAAGGTGAAACAGATACCTTTACTTTTAACTACACAATCAAAGACGCGAAAGGCGATACAGATACCGCGAAAGTGTATATCGATATTATTGGTAAAGAAAACACACCGGTTGAGCCAAAGCCAACTTATGACAATAAGTTTGAATCAGGAAGTGGGAATGATACTTACCAATTTATGAGTTCTCACAACCTTCACAATATCAGTATTAGTAGCCCAGCCATTAGGCCCAACGATTATAAAAACTGGATTAAAGTTGATGACGAGCTTTACGAAAATGCCAATGCCGGTGCAATAGATATTAACGTTCTTCATAGTGAGTTTGGTCAACCAGTACTTGAACACCCATATAACGGCCATCAATCATTCATTAACCTGATTGATACCGATGACTTTATAAATAGTGGTGGAGGTAATGATAACGTTGAAGCCGGCGGAGGAAATGACACTATTTGGCTGGGAGACTCTGGCAATGAACCATCACCAAATGACCTAACCACTTTCGCGCGTTTCATTGAAAGTGAATTTACAACCGGACATGGAGATCAAGCTCAGCCAAATACAGATTTCTTAATAAATGGCGAAGACTCCAACTTCACGGGCGTGCTAACAGGTGACCCGAGTGCCGATATTGCGCATGGTCAAGCTGGGGATGATGTGATTTTAGGCCAAGCTGGAATTGATGTTATTTTTGGTGGCTCCGGCCAAGATAAACTGGATGGTGGCACCAGTAATGATTTCATCAGAGGTGGCTCAGGTAATGACACTATCATCGGTGGTGCTGGTAAGGACTTAATGCGCGGTGATTCAGGCAAAGATACCTTCGTTTGGACCCGAGACCACGTCGATCTAGCAACGGACAGTCAGACCTTCACCAAAGACACTATCGTTGATTTCAACGCAACGTCTACTGGAAAAGATAAAGATACCCTTGATATTTCAGGACTACTGCAAGACAACTCTGTTATCACCCTTAGTGGAGATGACAGCGGTACGACAATATCGATCGATATAGACGGTGACGGCTATGCAGATCAATTGATTGTGTTGGAAAACACCTCTTTCAAAGATGTTGAAGGGGTGATCAAAAACGGAATGTTTGATGAAAACACTACTGCTCGCCTTTCCGAGCAGAGTGGTGCTGAGACATCCGCCCCAGAAAGCAATAAGGTTGTTATTGACCTGAATGGCTTTGATAATCCGTAACCAAACTAATGGGCCTAACCTCAGCTAGGCCCATTTTTTGCTTTTAATTTTTGTAAGTTTATTTTTGACTTTTTAAGAGAGAAATAGGTGACTGACGCAGCGATTGCCGAACGCAAACCGCAGCAGTGGCGCATTAGTGCGTCAACGCAGGCGGTAGACGACCCGTTGTTAGATTGCTTGGTCTTTTTGACTGAGCACTATGGTTCGCCGTGCTCGGGGGATGCTCTAACGGCAGGCCTTCCGATGACAGACGCCCTGCTGACACCGGATTTGTTTCCTCAGGCTGCAGCCCGTGCTGGGCTGACGGCCAAGCTTTCTCGCAGGCAATTAAAAGCAATACCAAAGCTCTTATTGCCTTGCATACTTCTTTTGACTGACAAAAAATCCTGTATTCTTCGTGAGATAAACACCAACGAAAGCACGGCGCTAATCCAAACTTCTGAAACCGGCGGAGAAGAAGAAATCTCCCTTGCAGACCTGGAAGCCATGTATACGGGCTACACATTTTTGGTTAAACGCCAATACCGTGGTGACAATAGCGTCGATCTGCACCTTCACGACACCAAAATCCATTGGTTCTGGCAGACCGTCAAAGACGCCTCGCCCATTTATCGCGATGCGCTGATTGCCTCTGTACTAGTCAATATTTTCGCGTTGGTTTCACCACTGTTTGTCATGAATGTCTACGACAAAGTGGTGCCTAACCTTGCGTTTGAATCACTTTGGGTGCTGGCAACCGGTGCGTTGATTGCCTTTAGCTTTGACTTCCTGATGAAAAAAATGCGCTCTTACCTGATTGATATTGCAGGTAAGAAAGTCGATATCATTGTGTCTTCTCGTCTGTTCGCTCGCCTTATGGGGGTCCCACTTGAGAAGCGAGCAAAAAGTGTCGGCGGTATGGCGAAGCAGCTTGGCGAATTTGACAGCATCAGAGACATGCTGACCTCTGCCACCATCACCACCTTAGTAGATTTGCCGTTCGCGCTTTTCTTCCTGTTTGTGATTTATATATTCGCTGGTGATTTGGCAGCCGTCCCTGTCGTCGCTGGCATTCTTATTATCGGCTATGCCCTACTGGTTCAGCCAAAGCTCAAAGCTGCTATTGAAGAATCAAACAAATATGCAAGCCAAAAGCATGGCCATTTGATTGAAAGTCTCTCCGCACTGGAAGGCATCAAAGCCAATGTCGCGGAAGGCATAGTTCAAAAGAGCTGGCAACAGATGACCGCTCACACGGCAAACTGGAACCTTAAGGTGAAACAAATCACCAACTCGGTTTCCTATTTTGCTTCTTTTATAGTTCAGGTCACCTCTGTCGCCGTTGTTGTGCTCGGTGTTTATCGCGTGGCAGATGCGCAAATTACCATGGGGGGGATTATCGCGGCGGTCATGCTTTCAAGCCGGGCCGTGTCGCCAATGGCGCAACTGGCAGGTCTCATGAGCCGCTGGAATCAGACACAATCTGGTATGCGTCAGCTCAATGCCATGATGGATCAGGAAGATGAATTTGCGGACAAAGGCCACTTGGTTAGCCGCAAGCGCCTAAAAGGTGATATCTACGCAGACAATATTGGTTTTAGCTACCCAGAGTCAGAAAAACCAATCCTCCACCCCACCAGCCTGACCATCAACGCTGGCGAAAAAATTGCCATTCTGGGTAAGAACGGCACAGGTAAAAGTACCCTTATCCGAATGCTATCAGGCCTTTATCTGCCAACGGCAGGCAGCTTGCGATTTGATGGTGTCGATGCCAAGCAAATTCACCCAGCAGATCTGCGTCGCAATGTGGGTTATCTAGCACAGGATGTAACGTTATTCCACGGTACGATACGCGAAAATATCATGTTTGGCACAAGACAGGTGACAGAACACCAGTTAATCCGTGCCACACAACTGTCCGGCGTAGGGATTTTTACGTCACAGGACAGCGAAGGTCTTGATAAGCAAGTGGGCGAGCGTGGCGAGGCACTTTCCCGTGGTCAGCGACAATCTGTCGCACTGGCTCGCGCCCTGCTCAATGACCCGCCACTACTCATCATGGACGAGCCAACCGCCAGCCTTGATGCCCATGCGGAAAACCAATTTATTCATGCTATGAAGTTCGCGTCGAAAGACCGCACTTTGGTCATGATCACCCACAAGATGGCGCTGCTTCAGTTGGTTGACCGTGTGATAGTGATGGATAAAGGCCGCATTGTCATGGATGGACAAAGGGATAAGGTGCTTGAGCGTCTAAACGGCAACGGAGGAGGTCAAAATGACTAACGCACTAAAGCGTGAAGACATTGAAATGACCGATGACGTCTATGGTGCCATGCTGACAGACGCACCGGTGCGATACCGTCTTGTTATCTGGGGCGTATTTACTTTCTTCGCTGCCATTATCGCCTGGGCGGCATTTGCTTCTTTAGACCGTGTCACCCGCGGTGAAGGCAAGGTTATTCCTTCCTCTCAGGTCCAGCTCATTCAAAGCTTGGATGGCGGTATTTTACAAGCCATGTATGTGCAAGAAGGCCAGTTAGTCAAACAAGGCGAGCCCCTAGCCCGCATTGATGATACCCGCTTCCGTTCTGACTTTGCGCAGCAAGAAGAAGAAGTCTCCAGCCTACGTGCCAACATTATTCGTATGCGCTCAGAGCTTCGCAGCATTGAGCTGTCTCCTACCGCGCCAAATTGGCGGGAACAAATTGCCATCACCCTGTCTCCGCTTGAGTTTCCTACCGAGCTTGAAGAGTCAGAGCCTGCGCTTATTGAAGGACAGCGTCAGGAATACGAAGGTCGTTTATTGGATCTGAAAAACCGCCTTGAGATTCTGGCTCGCCAGATTTTACAAAAGCAACAAGAGAGTCAGGAAATTGAATCCAAAATCCGTACTTTGTCAGACAGTTTTGGCCTGATAAAGCGTGAACTCAAAATTACTATTCCATTGGCGAAAAAAGGCATCGTTTCAGAAGTCGATTTGCTCAAACTCGAACGCCAGGTCAATGATCTTAAAGGCGAGTTGAACTCCCTTCGTCTAATGCAGCCCAAAATCAAAGCGACAGTAGATGAAGCAATTTTGAAACGTCGTGAAGCAGTACTCGCATTCAGCAATGAAACCCGCTCAAAGATGAGTGAGTTGGAAACCCGTCTTTCTCGCTTAAGCCAAGCGCAGGTAGGTGCACAGGATAAAGTAGACAAAGCCGTCATCACGGCGCCAGTTACTGGCACAATCAAAACCATTCATATCAATACCCTCGGTGGCGTCGTGCAGCCGGGTGTTGATTTGATAGAAATCGTTCCTGCCGAGGATAAACTTCTTATCGAAGCCAAGATCGCACCGAAGGATATCGCTTTCCTGCACGCAGGCCTGCCCTCCGTCGTCAAGGTAACGGCATACGACTTCACACGCTATGGTGGCCTCAACGGTACGTTAGAGCACATCAGTGCGGATACCACGCAGGACGAGGAAGGTAACAGTTTTTATTTGGTTAGGATCCGGACGGAGAATTCCAGTTTGGAGAAAAAGGATGGCAGCGAACTGCCGATTATTCCCGGCATGTTGACCTCAGTCGACATCATTACTGGAAAACGAACTGTACTGGAATATCTGCTCAACCCAGTTTTGCGAGCAAAAGAATCCGCTTTACGTGAGCGATAAATAATAACAATCAAGGAGAGAGAAATGAGAAAGAATGTTGGCCACTCGCTCAGAAAAAGCGTGGCGGCATTGGCAGTGACTGTTGTATTGCTTCCGACGACCGGAGCAGCTCAGTCACTTGAGCAAGCCGTGGCATCTGCATTGGATACTCATCCTCAAATCAGGCAGGCATTCAATCGCTTTAAAGCAAGCGAAGAACTCATCAAACAAGCCGAATCCGGCTACTATCCAACCCTAGATTTTGATGCAGGCATCGGTAGAGAGTGGACAGAGAGCCCATCTACACGCCGTGACTCTGCTCAATATGGTGTGGGCGAAGAAGTCGAACTCACCCGCAGGGAAATAGGTGTTTCCCTGCGTCAGGTATTGTTCAACGGTTTTCAGACCATGAACGAAGTTGAACGTTCAGAATATGAAGCGAGTGCAGACCAATGGGCCCTCTTTTCCTCTGCGGAAGATTTAGCTCTTGAAGTAACCCGCGCATATCTTGAATTCCTGCGGGCTGAACAAATTGTTGTGCTAGCAGAGCGCAATCTGGAAAGTCACCAAATCATTTACGATCAAGTGAAGCAAAAAACTGACTCGGGTCTCGGCTCAACAGCGGATTTGTCTCAGGTAACCGGACGCTTAGCTCGAGCTCACTCAAACCTGATTTCGGCACAGAATAATCTTTCTGATGCTCGTATTGTCTATCAGAAATTGGTGAATACAACACCAGAAGATATGCGCATCCCTGTTCCTGATGCACTCATGCTTCCTGAGAGTCTAACTCAGGCCCTGGATATGGCAAAAACAAGCCATCCTACGTTGAAATCTGCAAACAATGATATTCAGGCAGCCACTGCCCAACGTGATGCGACAAAGGGTAACTACTATCCACAGGTAACCTTTGACCTCTCAGCTAGTTGGGACGATAACCTTGATGGAAACGACGGCACCACGGCAAACCCCTTTGACTCTCCAGCAGATGTAGGTGGTAATAGTGACGAAGTGCTCGCTATAGTTCGCCTGAACTACAACCTATTTTCCGGTGGTGCCGATCGCGCGCGTGAAAGAGAGGCGGCTTACAGCATCAACGAATCAAAGGCAATTCAACAAGAAGCTTACCGCGATATCGTTGAAGGCACGACATTGGCGTGGAATGCTCGAGAATTCCTGAACCAACAGATGCAATACCTACGCCAGCATGTCGAGGCTTCAATTGAAACACGCAACGCTTATGAAGATCAGTTCAAACTGGGTCAACGCACCCTCATCGACGTTCTGGACTCAGAAAATGAGCTGTTCCAGGCACGTCGTGAGTATCTCACGGCTGAATACGACGACCTGATAGCACGATACCGCTTGCTTAACGCCACAGGTCAGTTGCTTGAGTCTCTGAGAATCACAATACCAGAGGTTTGGAGCGGTGAAGATAACTACAAAGGAGGTGTTCAATCATGAAAAAACTTCTTATCGCTCTTCCTATGCTAGTTTTGGCTGGATGTTCTTCACAAGAAGTAATTACGATGAAAGACAGTTCGGTGCAGCTGAATGACCTTCGGGATCTCGATTACGATGGTGTTATTGAAGCGCGTGAACAATGCTCGGAAACACTGTCAGGTGCATTAGTGAATAATGATGGGTGCCCTAGTGATAAAACCGTACAACAAAGCTTCCGTTTAGATGTGAAATTCGCTAACGATTCCTCTGAATTGCGTCCAAGCAACTATGCCAAATTGGAGCAATTGGCTGACTTTCTGAATGATCAAAAGGAAGCAACCGTCACTATCGAAGGTCACGCCAGTAAGGTGGGTAACCCAGACTATAACCTCGCATTATCCCAGCACCGTGCTGATGCTGTTGCAAAGGCTTTGGTCAACGATTTTGGCATTGATGCGTCACGCGTTGAGGCCATTGGCTATGGCGACACCGTACCACTGATCGATGAAGAGTCTGAATATGCACATGATGTGAACCGACGTGTCATGGCCACCCTTTCAGGTAGCTACAGCACCACGGACATGCGCTGGACTATTTTCACAGCCAATTGATGGGTAAAGGCCGGCAGCTTCTGTCGGTCTTCACTTGCTGTGTGTTAATTAGAGACTCACTATGTTTACACGACGCTCGCCACTGGTTGGGGTTTACCTGTCGGCCATTTTGCTGCTCATGTTGTCGCTACTCGCTATGTTGTCGAGCGGCATTAGTCAACAACGACAACAATTGACCCGATATGCTGAAACAGTTGAAACCCAGTTGACCCAGATTCTGCCTACCTTGGTGGCTTATTACGACACAGATGCGATTTCTCGTATCACTGAGGCAACTCTTTCATCTGAATTGATCCAGATAACATTGACCGACCAGATCACGGCTGAGCAAGGTATTTGGTCTAGGGAAGACGCAGTTATCCAAACAGCCTTCTGGTTTGAAAAACTGGATTCAGTGCAGCCTATCGAGCGGGTTATTCAACTGCACCACGATGGTTCAGAAGTAGCGACCTTGACTCTGTCGTTCTCATCCCATTTCGCCAATCAGCAGATTGCGAAAGACTTCAATCAAAGCGCACTGACATTGAGTGCTGCGATTGCTGTATTGCTGGCCATTTTCACCCTAGCGTTCAACCATGGAAAGAGAGCCGTAGCACGCGTCACTAAAACACTAAATAGCTTGGCTGAACAAGACTTCACCTCCTCTCAGTCAAAGCAGCGTTCTGGCGTGAAGTCGCTGGATGCCGCATTGGATAACCTTTCATCTCACATCCAACGGATGATCCAATCGCTCCACAAAGAGCTAAAAACGCTGAATAACAGCATGATGTATGATGCAGCATCCGGTTTACCAAACCGTCAATTTTACATCCACCAGCTCAACAGTTGGATGGGTGATGATGAAAGTGTCCCGAGTGCTGTTGTGATCGCTAATATGGAGTGGCTAGACACCATCTATCGCCGCTACGGCTATGCCGCTCGCGACGAAACATGGCGCTTGTTGTCTGCCTCATTGCAATCAGCTTTCAGTGCCTACCCCAATGTGTGCGTGGCACGCATCAGCGAAACGGAGATTGCATTGCTTCTTCCTGAGTGTAGCGAAGAGCAGAGCCGTAATAGCCTTCACACTCTTATCAGTACCCTCAACAACGAAGTCAATATGGCAGGTTTTGATACCAATGAAGGTTTCCACATTGGCGTGGTACATGGCCATGGTTTGCCAGGAACGCAACTGATGTCACTGGCTGACAACGCCCTGCAACGGGCTATCAAGCAACACGATGTGTTTGTGTTTAACCGTGGGTCAGAAGAGCAGGTAATCGACCGCGAAACCTGGCGTTCATTGCTCAATGGGGCTTTAAAGAGTAAGGCTGTACGCCTGTTGTCTCAGCCTGTCTATCGTTTTTCTGGCGATACAACAGAGCCACTACACCAAGAAGTCTTTACTCAGGCGCACATTGAAGGAACCTGGCAGTCCGGTGGAAGACTGATGCCTTATATCCAGTTATTTGAGAAAGGCGTTGAGTTTGATCGTGTTGTAGTGGAGCAGTTGGTCAAACTTCACAAAAAAGCACCTATTTCGCAGCCTTATGCCCTAAACCTGACAGATGAGAGTCTGGAAAACAGACTCTTCATCAGTTGGCTTCAAAATGTACTGAAAAGCGAACTGCCGGCAGATAAGATCTGTTTTGAGATCAGCGAAGCCAGTACGAGGAGTAATCTGACTGCTTGCATCAGCTTTAGCGAAGCAATGCGAAAAGTCGGTGCTAGGATAGGCATCGATCACTTTGGGCGCTATTTGCAGGAGGTCGAGTACCTGTCTGCATTGAAGCCAAGTTACGTGAAGTTAGATCAGGCATTCAGTCAGAACCAGAACGCACAGAACCGCGTATTTACCGAAACACTGGCTAACATTGCTGAATCAAAAAACCTCATTGTGATTGCCACTGGCGTAAAAGACGATGAAAGTAAGGCGAGGGTCAATACCGACTTTATTGATGCTTACCAGGGATTCATTCATCCACCCAAGCCAATCAGTCAACCAGAACAAACCGCTTAAACAAGAAAACCCGCTATTGCGGGTTTTCTTTTAAGGGCATCTGGCCGATTTATTCGAACCAGTAGCTCATAATGAGCGCATCTTCTCTGCCGGATGCTGTCGGGTAGTAATCATACCGACGGTCGAACTCGTTAAAGCCAAAAGCTTCATAAATTCTGATAGCCGCTTGATTACTCTCACGCACTTCCAACCAAGCTTCTTCTCCACCCGCTTCGCGCATGCAATCAAGAAATGCCTGAAGTAGCTGCTTGCCATACCCCTTTCCCTGACATTCCGGAGAGACAGCAATATTTAACAAGGATGCTTCTCCTGCCACACATTGAGCAAAGAAGTAGCCTATCAGTTGATTATCCAGAACCAACACACGGTTACAGCCAAATTTGGCTTCTGGTTTTCTTAGCAGACTGTCAGCCCAAGGATGGGTATGTGCGTTTTTTTCTACGCGCACGACTTCGTCTAGCCATTGGCTGTCCATCGGAAGAATGTCAGGATTCATACTGCTTTATCTGCTGCCAAAGCTGTTTCTTGGCAAATTGATCATTTTCGAGTACTGCAAGTGAAGGTGACGTTAACATCTTCACCCCGTCAATATCCATTTGTTGGGTGCCAGCAAACCAACACCACTCTAACTGGTGTTTATCAAGCAAATTAACTGCCTGCGGTGGAAGATGAAGCGCTTGTTTAACGGATAATTTCATGCTGGCAAGTACCTTACTGAATAGCAGGGCTTCCTGCTCAGTGGGTTTGGATTCACACACCAGCAGCAGCTTACAATCGTCAGGCAATGAAACAGGCTGAGGAGACACATCAGGATAACACTCAGGACGTCTCACATCCCATACCGTGATCCCCATTTCCTTTAGTCTCTGTAAATCGTTCATGCCTGCCTCACTGACTCTTCTTTGTGGATAAATGCTATCAAAACCAAGTGGAAACAACACAAAGAACAAGAGCTGCCGCTGCAGCCCTTAACTTTTGGGTTAGAGCAAGACGACTTACAGCGCATCAAACTCTGGGCAGTAAGCCACTTCACCACTGGCTTGCTCGAATGCACCTTTGGCAAATTCAAACGCCATGAAGGCTTCTGCTGGTACATCCCATTTACAGCGGAGACCAAAGCCGGATGCTGGCTTGAAGCCAAAGCGGCTGTAGTAAGCCGGGTCACCCAGCACCACACATGCGGGATAGCCAAATTCGTTCAGCGTATCAAAACCTTCGCGAACCAGCTGAGCAGCAATGCCCTGTTGGCGATAATCAGGGTGAACACACAAAGGGGCTAAACCCTGAACACCAGTATCAGACTCGCCGACTTGTACAGGGCTGAACATAAGGTGTCCTACCAATTCACCGTCATCGTTACAGGCAACAAGAGACAGCGTGTTATGGCCATTCTCACGCAGCGCACGGACCAAAGCCGCTTCCGCTTCAGTCGGGAATACGTTTTTAAGCAATCTATCAATGGCCAGCTGATCAGCCAGCGCTTCAGATCTTATGAGCATATTGGGCCTCGTTGACATTGGGTGTCGATTGTAGCCCTTTTTGTACGAAGTCTGCCAATGGAAATAGTGCCTGACGCAATACAGATGGTAGTGAATCTAAGTCGACACTGTCCATCAGGTTTTTCACTTCCAAACCCAGCTCAGTATCACCCTCGATCAGCAGTCGGCGTTGGAAGAACAGAGTGTCTGGATCTTCCTTGCGAGCGGCAATAAGGATCAAGTCGTTAATATCACCACTAAAACGCACATCGGCATTTTCAATGTCACTGCGCACCACCAGCTCGTCATCGACAAAACTGATGAAGCTCTTCAAGTCTATGTCGCGCACATACACTTCAAGCCAACGATTTTCAAGAAACTCGAATTCACCATCATCCAGAGCTTCATGAAAAACACGCTTCAGGGTTTCCAGCATGACTTTTTGCTGGACCGAAGCAGGAACAAGCTTTACGGGAAAGCGAAGAAATCCAGGTGCCTGTTGCACCAGCGTTGAATGGAGTTTGTTGAACAAAGTGATGTTCCAATATGAATAGGCCGAAAGTACTCGCCATTGTATGACACTGCTCGCGTGTTTTTTTATGCCTTGAGTCAAAAAAACAAAGCTCTTCTCCATAAAGGTTTAACGTTGAGCTCTCACATTATATAGTGTTGTCTCAATAATGGAGTTGAATTTGGATATAGCTTTGCTAGCTACGATGTATGGTGCCTAAATGCCCGTTGAGCAGTTGACCTATTGGTTTTCACGTCTTACTCAAAACAGTCCGTTTCTCTTTGCCGTTCTCGATAAACATCACCAATACCTCTGGGTGAGCCAGCGCTATTGTGAAATAAGCGGACTGGAGCAGGACGAACTGGTAGGAAAACAGGATCGCGAAATCCTTGGTGCCAGTTTTTATGATGCGCTAAAGCCTCACTATGAGTGCGCCTTTGGTGGAGAAGCCTCTGAGGGAGAAATCGTCCTGAACGATGGTATTCATGACTCCAGCTTTCATTTCAGCGTGACGCCACTCGCCAACAGCGAGTGGGCCGACAGCGCGGTCATTTTCCATGCGGCAGATACCTCAGAGAGGCAGGTTCTTACCAGCGCACTCGAATCTTCAGAAAGTCGATTCAATAACCTTTGCCAGCTCGTGGGTGAAGGATGTTGTGTGCTGGACGACGGTGTAGTTCTGAGCGCCAATAAGCATGCAGTGAAACTGCTTGGTTTTGACAGCCAGAACGAGATTCTCGGCGAAGACATAGAAAACCTGCTGGTGCCAGCAGTTAAAGGCCAATCTGTTGTCGCTTCCCTGACCTCACTTAAATCGGGGCAACAGCTGGTATGCCAGACTAAAGGCACTGGCGACAGTCAAACCATCAATGTGTCCTATGGTTCAGTGAGTCTGCTGGGTGGCAGTGGTGCTATCATTACGCTTTCCCGTACCGCAGCCGTCTCTGACCACAAACAGACTATTGAAAAACTGGCCCAGTTTGATGCCTTAACTGGGCTCTACAACCGTCACGGCTTCTCCCGACGCCTAGAGCAGCTCATCAAAAGCAATACGCCGCTTCTGATGTTTTACCTTGATGTCGACAACTTCAAAAACATCAACGATTCCCTCGGACACCATATTGGTGACCGCGTCTTACAGGACATCGCACAACGTCTTCGTAAGCAACTACCGGCCGATACTATTCTTGGACACCTTGGTGGTGATGAATTTGCTATTTTGCTTCCAGAACAAAGCAGCGATGAAGTGGCTAAGGAGCTTTCGCAGAAAGTGGTCGACGTGATCAGCCAGCCGTTCGACCTCTACCATTTCAGCAAGTACCTCGCCTGCTCTATTGGTATGGTGAAATTTCCGGGCGATGGTAAAGATGCCCGCAGCCTGCTCCAAAATGCCGATACCGCGATGTACGAGGCGAAAGAGCAAGGTCGCAACCGTGTGGTGATTTACAACCAGCACATGAACAAAGAAGCGCGCATGCGTCTTTGGCTGGAAATAGAACTTCAAAAAGCTTTGCAAAACAACGGACTGGAAGTCTGGTATCAACCCAAAGTTAACGCCAAAGACTACACCATTAATGGAGCAGAAGCGCTGGTGCGCTGGAAGCACCCGGTGGAAGGGTATATCAGTCCAGGGCGCTTTATTCCGGTTGCTGAACGCTCCGGCATGATTGAATTGCTGGGTCGCAATGTCATGCGTGAAGTATTTCAGACTGTCCGCCGCTGGCAGAACATGAAAGTGTTGCCAGGTCGCGTGGCCATTAACCTGTCACCGCAGCAGTTTCGTAACCCAAACCTGACCTCGCACATGAAAAAGCTGCAGGCAGCAACCCAAACCGATCCCTCACTGATTACGTTTGAGTTGACAGAAAGCGCGGTGATGAATGACGGCGAACACGCAATACAGATGCTCAATGCCATCAAAGATCTCGGCTTCTCACTGTCGATTGACGATTTTGGTACCGGATACTCATCGCTATCTTATCTCGCCAAGTTCCCATTGGATGAGATTAAGATTGACCGCGCCTTTATCTGCGACATGGAGACTTTCCCCAAGCAGGTCACCTTGATTGAGAACATCATCAATCTCGGACGCTCGCTAAATATGTCCGTGGTGGCAGAAGGTGTGGAGTCCGGTAAGCAAGCCAGTGTGCTTGCAAACCTCAAGTGCGACACGATTCAAGGGTTCCACTTCTATAAGCCCATGCCTCGGGCTGAATTTGAAGCTTTATTGATCAACAACCGCAAAGCAAAAATTGCTTCGTGAGGAATGAGTAGAGGTGCCATCGGTACCTCTTTTCTTATCCCTCTTATCAGTTTGTTGGCACTAACCTGCCTTATATCAAAATCCCACTCCCAAACTCTCCCTACAATTCAGGGTTTATCGAAATACGAATAACCAGCCTGATGCTGACCACGCGAAGTGGGGAGAAATATGGAATTGCTTTGCCCGGCAGGTAACCTTCCTGCCCTGAAAACCGCCATCGATAATGGCGCGGATGCGGTATACATTGGCTTTAAAGACGGCACCAACGCCCGCCACTTTGCCGGTCTGAACTTTGATGGTAAGAAGCTGGAAAAAGCCGTTTCTTACGTTCACGACCGCCAGAAACATATCCATGTTGCGCTAAACACTTTCGCACATCCAGATGGCTTTCAACGTTGGACTGACGCCGTAGATGCGGCAGTGGATCTGGGCGTCGATGCACTGATCATTGCCGATCTCGCCGTGCTTGATTATGCCGCCACCAAACACCCTGATATGGAAATTCATCTCTCGGTGCAGGCGTCAGCCACCAACAGTGCCGCCATCCAGTTCTATAAAGATCATTTCAATGTTAAACGTGTAGTGCTGCCACGCGTGCTGTCCATGCATCAGGTGAAGCAATTAGCTCGCACCACAGACGTGGATTTGGAAGTGTTTGCCTTCGGTAGCCTCTGCATCATGTCAGAAGGTCGTTGTTATCTCTCCTCTTACCTGACTGGTGAGTCGCCGAATACCGTCGGAGCCTGCTCACCGGCCAAGTACGTGCGCTGGCAAGAAACCTCAGAAGGTCTCGAATCACGCCTGAATGACATTTTGATCGATCGCTATAAGGCGGGCGAAAACGCAGGTTATCCGACGCTGTGTAAAGGCCGCTTCGTCACTGACAGTGAGCCTTTCCATGCATTGGAAGAACCCACCAGTCTCAACACCCTATCAATTCTGCCTGAACTGTTTGAAGCCAATATCGCGTCAGTGAAAATCGAGGGCCGTCAGCGCAGCCCTGCCTATGTTGAGCAGGTCACCCGTGCATGGCGTCAGGCAATCGACAGCTATCAACGCAATCCGGACAATTACCAGGTGCTGCCTCAATGGAATCAATGCCTGGACAGTGTTTCAGAAGGCGCGCAAACCACCCTTGGTGCCTATCACCGTAAATGGCAGTAAAGGAGACTCCTATGAAATACTCACTTGGCCCACTCCTCTACTTCTGGCCAAAAAGCGATGTAGAAACCTTCTATCAAAAAGCGGTGAGCAGTGATGCGGATATCGTCTATCTCGGTGAAACCGTGTGCTCCAAGCGACGTGAAGTGCGTCCTGCAGACTGGATGAACTTGGGCCGCGAACTGGCAGCCGGTGGTAAACAAGTCGTGCTTTCCACTATGGCGCTGCTGGAAGCGCCAAGCGAAGTGAAAGTGATGCAAACCTACATCGACAATGGCGAATTCATTGTTGAAGCCAATGATGTCTCCGCTATTCAACTGGCGCACGAAAAAGGCATTCCGTTTGTTGCAGGACCGGCATTGAACCTATACAACGCGCAAGCACTTCAAGTGATGCTGAAAAAAGGTATGACCCGCTGGTGTATGCCTGTTGAGTTGTCACGTGAATGGCTACGCAAACTGCTGAAGGAAGCCGAGACGATTGGGATTCGCGATCAGTTTGAAGTGGAAGTCTTCTCTTACGGCAACTTGCCACTGGCCTATTCCGCCCGCTGTTTCAGCGCACGTGCTGAGAATCGCCCAAAGGATAAATGCGAGACCTGCTGCATCAACTATCCGCAAGGTCTTGAAGTAAAAAGTCAGGAAGGCCAGTCTGTGTTTACCCTAAATGGTATCCAGACTCAATCTGGCTACTGTTATGACCTAAGTGCAGATATGGCGTCGATGGAAGGCCTGGTGGATGTCGTACGTATCAGTCCGCAAAGCGGCGCGACGCTTGATGTGCTTGCCGGCTTTAAACACGGTGAATCGGGTTTTGCACCAAAAAGTCATTTCTGTAATGGCTACTGGCACAGCATTGAAGGGATGGCGACACAACGTTAAAAAGAAAAAAGCCGCGAACGCGGCTTTTTCTTTGTCTAAAACCCATCAAGAAGATGGTGGATGACTCAGATCGTAAGCGATACGGCTCAACTCCAGCATGGAGTAGCGGTGCTCGACGAAGTCATACACATTGCCAGACATTGCCAGCTTATAAAGGGCCACGGCTGAATTAATATCACCCTGCGCCTGATAGCGCTTGGCAAGATAGAAGTAGCCTTCGCAGAGTCGTTCTGCAAGCTGGGCATTATCCGTACTGGTGTTCATCACCTCAGTGAAGAAAGCTTCTTCACTGATATCATTCAGGTACATCCTTGCCAGCAACCAGCCCCAATCAAGCTTATCTGAGCGGTCATAGCGCACTCTCAGACCCTGCTGCGCTTTTTCCGGGCCATCTTTTTCGAGCTCCGCAAGATACAGCCACAATGCACGGTAGGCGTCATTCTCGTTATCGTTGTAGTGCTTGAGCAGATCGCGGACAGCCAGTTCGTAACGGCCGCCGTAATACAAAGCAATACCGCGGTTTCGCTCAGCAAACTGGTGCTGCTCGTTCAGTTCAAGGCTAGAGTCAAAAGCTTCATAGGCGGCGTCATACATGCCACTTTGGGTAAAGTAGACACCCAGAATATTAAACACATCCGGCTGAGCAGGGTTATAAGAAAGTGAGCGATTAAAATCCAGACGCGCCAGATCGCGAAGACCCAAGCTGTCGTTAATCAGGCCACGCTCGTAGAAAAGCTGCGCCCGGTCTCTTTCGGTTAAGTCATCACGCAGTAAAATTTGGTCGATACGCGCCAGCTGCACTTCCTGCTGCGTGGTTGGCTGCAGTGGCACCGCCATTGGCAACATATGCCAAGGCTGGTCTTTGTTCACTGAGTTGCCCGAGGTCACACAGCCTGACAACAGCAGTGCAGAGCCTAGAACCGTCAGTGGCAGCCAGTTAAGTTTTCGCATTAGCGCTTCTCTCCTGAAAAACAAAAAGGGGGCATTGCCCCCTTTGTTATACCGTGTTTCACGCTAAAGCGTAAACCGTTATGCGTCAGCTTCTGGCTGTGCGTCAGTTTCTGAAGCTTCCGGCGCTTGCTCTACCGCTTCTTTCATTGACAGACGGATACGACCCTGACGGTCGATTTCCAGAACCTTAACCTGTACTTCCTGACCCATTTCAACGTAGTCAGACACTTTCTCGATGCGCTTATCAGCCACTTGAGAAATGTGTACCAAGCCTTCTTTGGTGCCGATAACAGACACGAAGCAACCGAAGTCTACGATACGAGTGACTTTACCTGTGTAGATACGACCTACTTCCACTTCTGCAGTCAGCGCTTCGATGCGCGCGATAGCCGCTTTCGCTTTCTCGCCGTCGGTTGCTGCGATCTTCACAGTACCGTCGTCTTCGATTTCGATAGTGGTTTCAGTTTCTTCAGTCAGCGCACGGATAACCGCACCGCCTTTACCGATGACATCTTTGATCTTCTCTGGGTTGATCTTGATGGTATGGATACGTGGTGCGAATTCAGAGATATCGTCACGTGCAGAAGAGATAGCCTGATCCATCACGCTCAAGATGTGCAGACGCGCACCTTTTGCTTGGTTCAGAGCGATCTGCATAATCTCTTTGGTGATACCTTCGATCTTGATGTCCATCTGCAGTGCAGTCACACCGTCGTCAGTACCTGCTACTTTGAAGTCCATGTCGCCCAGGTGGTCTTCGTCACCCAGGATGTCAGACAGAACAACAAAATCCTCGCCTTCTTTCACAAGACCCATCGCGATACCCGCAACAGATTTCTTGATTGGTACACCTGCGTCCATCAGCGCCAGCGATGAACCACAAACAGACGCCATTGAAGAAGAACCGTTAGATTCAGTGATTTCAGATACTACGCGAACCGTGTATGGGAATTCTTCCTGAGATGGCATCACTGACTGGATACCACGCTTCGCCAGTTTACCGTGGCCGATTTCACGACGCTTAGGAGAGCCAACAAAGCCGGTCTCACCTACACAGTACGGAGGGAAGTTGTAGTGGAACAGGAAGTTATCCGTTGTTTCACCAGTGATTGAGTCGATGATTTGCGCATCACGCTGAGTACCCAGAGTTGCCGTTACCAGCGCCTGAGTTTCACCACGGGTGAACAGTGAAGAACCGTGGGTACGTGGCAGAACGCCAGTACGAACGTCCAGTGCACGAACCATGTCTTTCTCACGACCGTCGATACGTGGTTCACCAGCAATGATACGGCTACGTACTACGTTCTTCTCAAGGCTGTACAGCATGCCTTGGATTTCACGTGCGTCCAGCGTCTCGTCTTGCTCAAGCAGTTGCTCTTTCACGCTTGACTTGATTTCGCCAACACGGTCGTAACGCGCCATTTTCTCAGTGATTTGGTACGCTTCGGTGAATTGTGCTTCAGCCAGTTCAGCAACACGCGCTTTCAGCTCGGTGTTCACTTCTGGTGCAGTCCAATCCCAAGCTGGAGTAGCAACTTCTGCTGCGAACTCGTTGATAGCCTGAATAACCACTTGCTGTTGATCGTGACCGAACACCACCGCTTGCAGCATTTGCTCTTCAGACAGACGGTCAGCTTCTGATTCAACCATCAGAACTGCGCCTTCAGTACCAGCAACAACCAGATCCAGACGGCTGTTCTCAAGCTCTGTGTTGCTTGGGTTCAGTACCAACTCATCGTTGATGAAACCAACGCGTGCAGCACCGATTGGGCCGTTGAATGGGATGCCAGAAATCGCCAGCGCCGCAGAAGTACCAATCATGGTCACGATGTCTGGGCTAACGTTCGGGTTTACAGAAACCACAGTCGCGATAACCTGCACTTCGTTTTTAAAGTTGTCAGGGAACAGCGGACGGATTGGACGGTCGATCAGACGCGCAGTCAGGGTTTCGCCTTCAGAAGGGCGACCTTCACGCTTGAAGAAACCACCTGGGATTTTACCTGCCGCGTAAGTACGCTCTTGGTAGTTAACAGTCAGAGGGAAGAAGTCTTGACCTTCAACCGCTTCTTTTTTACCAACAACAGAAACGAATACTGAAGTATCGTCCATGCTAACCATAACTGCAGCAGTAGCCTGGCGAGCCATTACGCCAGTTTCCAAAGTCACGGTGTGGTTACCGTACTGGAACGTTTTTACGATTGGATTCACGGGAGATTCCTTGTAGTTGTGCGCGAATACGCGCGGTTTTACTTTTCTTTCAAAGGTCTCACCAATCGCGACTAATGAGAAAGTTTTCGCCTTGGCTGGAAAGCTTTCTCAATAGTCGCGACCTGATGGTCGACTTCGTTGACTGTGAGTCCGATGAAAGCGCCAACATTATACACGGCTACACGATGAACGGTAACGTGAGACCGTAAGTTTCGTGCGTAAATGCCACAAAAATCTACGGATGTTGAAGGTTTATCCGCAATCGCCCTTTTAGGTATTGTGCGGAAAGCGAACCGAAGGCTAAGCCTAGTCTAAGGGAGGAGGTTTCGGGGAGCAAAAACGAGAAAAGGAGCCACAAGGGCTCCTCTTCGGAATGCGATACTTAAAAGCCAAAGGCTTATTAGCGGCGCAGACCCAGACGCTTGATCAGCTCCAGGTAACGGTCAGCATCTTTACCTTTCAGGTAGTCAAGAAGCTTACGACGGCGAGAAACCATGCGCAGCAGACCGCGACGGCTGTGGTGGTCACCTTTGTGCTCAGCGAAGTGGCCTTGCAGGTGGTTGATAGAAGCAGTCAGCAGAGCTACTTGTACTTCTGGAGAACCAGTGTCGTTTGCGCCTTGCGCGTATTCAGCAACGATTGCTGCTTTAGTTTCTGCATTCAGAGACATAGTCTTTTCCTAAATGTAAAAGGTTTTAATTTGTGTCAGCCAATCTCTGATTCAGCCGACACCCGAGGCGGCGAATTCTACAGCGATTCCCAACATAAGGCAACCGCTGCAGGCTTCATCACGCCATAAATTTATACGTCGTGCGTACGCACCAAACGGCGCGGCTTCAACATGCCCTCAGCATCGATTTCACCGACACCGATAAAGGCATTGTCTTCACCCATGGTCACACGGACGACTTCGCCTTCTGCAGGCGCATTTGGGATTTGAACGGCCTGGCCTTGCAGTGCGTAACTCGCCACCACTGGCAACAAGTTCACTTCACGCAAATCCTGTACAGCAGTATCCAGTGGCAGAAGCAGTGGATCCAGCAACTCACGCGGCTGAATGTCTTGCTCGCGAGCTTGTTCAAGCAGCGCTTCCAATTGCTCAAGCGTCACCATTTTCTCGTATGGATAGCCTGAAACGCCAGTACGGCGCAGCATGGTCACGTGTGCACCACAGCCCAGCATCTCACCCAAGTCGTCAACGATAGTGCGGATGTAAGTGCCTTTCGAGCAATGGACTTCCATCTCAACTTCATGACCTTCAAAGCGTAGCAGTGAGATTTCGTACACAGTGATCTTGCGGGCTTCACGCGGGACTTCGATACCTTTGCGGGCATATTCGTAAAGCGGCTTACCTTCGTACTTCAATGCTGAGAACATCGAAGGAACTTGCATGGTTTCACCACGGAACGACGCTATGCTGCGCTCCAGATCACCCATGCTCACTTTCACTTCACGGGTTTCAACCACTTCACCGTCAGAATCTGAGGTGTTCGTGCGCTCGCCAAGCTTGGCAATCACACGGTAGCGTTTGTCAGAATCGAGAAGGAACTGCGAGAACTTGGTCGCTTCACCGAAGCAAATTGGCAGCATACCGGTTGCCAGTGGATCCAATGCACCGGTATGGCCTGCTTTTTCAGCGAAGTAGATGTTTTTAACTTTCTGTAACGCGGAGTTCGATGTAATGCCTGTCGGCTTATCCAGCAGGATAATGCCGTCGACAGGGCGTCCGCGACGACGTGGACGGCGACCCATTACTCTTCTTCTCCGTTTTCATCCACACGGCGCTCTTCGTCTGATTTCACGGCTTGAGAAACCAGGTTGGAGATACGCATACCTTCTGTAAGTGATTCATCAAAGAAGAAAGTAATTTCAGGAGTGACACGCAGACGAATCGCTTTGCCCAGCAGGCTTCGGATGTAGCCAGTTGCTTCTTGAAGCGCTTCAAGACCACCTTGTGGGGTTTGCTCACCCATAGTCAGGAAAGTCACGAATACTTTTGCGTAAGCCAGATCACGGGACACTTCTACGCCGGAAACTGTGACCATACCAATGCGTGGATCTTTAATTTCGCGTTGCAGGATCAGGGCAATTTCTTTTTGCAACTGCTGCGACACGCGTTGAGTGCGGCTAAATTCTTTTGCCATAACGCTCTTCTCTCATAAGAAATGGGGGGAAAGCGCTGAGCACTTCCCCCCATGGTGTTTATAAACAACCTGTTACAGTCGGTTATTATTCGATAGTACGTTTCACTTCGACGATTTCGAATACTTCGATTTGGTCGCCTACACGTACATCGTTGTAGTTCTTAACGCCGATACCACACTCGTAACCTTTCGCCACTTCTTGTACGTCGTCTTTAAAGCGACGCAGTGACTCAAGCTCACCTTCGTAGATAACCACGTTATCGCGCAGTACGCGGATTGGGTTGTTACGCTTGATGGTACCTTCAGTAACCATACAGCCTGCAATTGCGCCCAGTTTCGGTGACTTAAACACGTCACGTACTTCTGCCAGACCCATGATTTCTTGTTTGAACTCAGGTGCCAGCATGCCGCTCATCGCTTGTTTCACTTCGTCGATCAGTGCGTAAATCACTGAGTAGTAACGAAGATCCAGGCTTTCAGCGTCGATGGTCTTACGTGCAGATGCATCAGCACGTACGTTAAAGCCAACCAGAATCGCGTTCGATGCTGCTGCCAGTACTGCGTCAGTTTCAGTGATTGCGCCCACACCAGAGCCAACAATCTTCACTTTCACTTCGTCGGTAGACAGTTTCACCAGTGAGTCAGCAATCGCTTCAACCGAACCTTGTACGTCTGCTTTCAGAACGATGTTCAGTTCAGACACTTCGCCTTCAGCCATGTTAGAGAACATGTTCTCCAGCTTCGCTTTCTGCTGGCGAGCCAGTTTCACGTCGCGGAACTTACCTTGGCGGTAAAGTGCTACTTCACGTGCTTTACGCTCGTCACGTACTACAGTCGCTTCGTCACCCGCTTGAGGAACACCTGACAGACCCAGAATTTCCACAGGGATAGATGGACCTGCTTCGTCAATTTCTTTACCGTTCTCGTCGCGCATCGCACGAACACGACCATATTCCAGGCCACACAGAACGATATCGCCACGCTTCAGCGTACCTTCCTGAACCAGAACAGTTGCTACTGGACCACGGCCTTTATCCAGACGTGATTCAACAACCACACCACTCGCCATGCCATCACGTACTGCTTCAAGTTCCAGAACTTCTGATTGCAGCAGGATAGCTTCCAGCAGCGCATCAATGTTCAGACCTTGCTTCGCAGAAACGTGAACAAACATGTTCTCGCCGCCCCAGTCTTCCGGGATAACGTTGTGCTGCGCCAGCTCATTCTTCACTTGGTCAGGGTTAGCTGCTTCTTTATCGATCTTGTTCACTGCAACAATCAGAGGAACTTCAGCCGCTTTCGCATGCTGGATTGCCTCGATAGTCTGTGGCATTACACCATCGTCTGCAGCAACAACAAGAACAACGATGTCCGTTGCTTTCGCACCACGAGCACGCATAGACGTAAACGCTGCGTGTCCAGGAGTATCCAGGAAGGTGATCATGCCATTGTCGGTTTCAACGTGGTATGCACCAATGTGCTGGGTAATACCACCCGCTTCGCCCGATGCAACGTGCGCTTTACGGATGTAGTCCAGCAGCGATGTCTTACCGTGGTCAACGTGACCCATGATAGTAACAACTGGCGCACGTGGCTCACGAATCGCATCACCGTCACGATCTGACAGTACTGATTCTTCCAGCTCGTTTTCCTTACGAAGAACAACCTTGTGGCCCATTTCTTCAGCTACCAGCTGAGCGGTTTCCTGATCGATAACCTGGTTGATGGTTGCCATTGCACCCATCTTCATCATGGCCTTGATCACTTCGGTCGCTTTCACTGCCATCTTGTTTGCAAGTTCAGCAACAGTGATAGTTTCGCCGATTTCTACATCACGGGTAACTTTCTGAGCAGGCTTCTGGAAGCCGTGCTGCATTGAGGTTGGCTTAGCCATACGGCCTTTGATCTTGCCACCCTTACCACCGCGTGAACGAGAGGATGAGGAGTCATCTTTCTCTTGTGCTGATTTTTTCTTCTTACGACGACGTGGTGCAGCTTCTTGACGGCGATCTGCTTCATCTTCTGCTTCACGTGCGTACTTCGACGTCGTGGTGTGGTGATCAGCTGTTTCCATTACTTCAACAGCAGCTGCGTCTTGTTGACTCCAGCGCTCTTCGTTCAACTCTGCCATTTTGCGTGCCTCTTCTAGCTGGCGCTGACTTTCTTCTTCAGCTTTACGCTTGGCTTCCTCTTCCTGGCGACGCTTGAGTTCATCAGCTTCTTTCTTTGCTTGCGCCTCAGCTGCTTCACGAGCTGCGGTTTCTTCCGCAGTTTCGCTTGAAGCTTTTACTTTCTCAGCCGCAATACGTGCTTTTTCTTCTGCTTCGCGCTTGGCCTTCTCTTCAGCCTCACGTTTTGCTTTCTCTTCAGCTTCACGTTTCGCTGCTTCTTCAGCCTCACGACGTGCCTTTTCCTCGGCTTCGCGTTGTGCTGCTTCTTCAGCTTCACGTTGTGCAGCTTCCTGAGCTACACGCTGTTCTTCCAGTTCACTGCGCTTCACGTAGGTGCGCTTTTTGCGTACTTCTACCTGAACATCCTTACTCTTTCCGCCAGCACCTGAAACACTCAATGTGCTGCGTTTTTTGCGCTGTAACGTCAGTCGAGTTGGAGCGCTACCATCATCACCATGCTCACGCTTAAGGTGAGACAGTAAGGTTTGTTTCTCATCTTGGCTTACATTGTCGTCTGCCGATTTCTGAATGCCTGCATCTTGAAATTGCTTCAGCAAACGTTCTACCGGCGTATCAATTTCGCTCGCCAGTGCTTTAACTGTAACCTCTGACATTCTGCTCCTCCTTTGCTGCGCTTAAGCTTCGTCGCTGAACCAGCAAATATTGCGCGCAGCCATAATCAGCTCGCCCGCTTTAACTTCATCCATTCCCTCGATATCCAGAAGATCATCTGTGCCTTGGTCAGCCAGATCTTCCAGAGTGCAAACGCCTTTCGACGCCAGGCGGAACGCCATTTCACGATCCAAACCTTCCAGACCAAGCAAGTCTTCTGCTGGCTCTGCACCATCAAGGATTTCTTCTTTTGCCAACGCAATAGTGGTCAGTGCTTCTTTCGCGCGGTTACGCAATTCATCAACGGTGTCTTCATCCAGTCCATTGATTTCCAGAAGCTCTGCTGCTGGTACGTATGCCACTTCTTCTAACGTTGTGAAACCTTCTTCGACCAGCACTGCTGCGAAGTCTTCGTCGATATCCAGGTGCTTGCTGAACAGTTCGATAGACTGACCAGCTTCTTCCTGATGCTTCTTCTGAAGATCTTCAACGGTCATTACATTCAGTTCCCAGCCAGTCAGCTGAGAAGCCAGACGAACGTTTTGACCGTTACGGCCGATAGCCTGCGCCAGGTTGTCAGCTTCAACGGCGATGTCCATCGCGTGAGTGTCTTCGTCAACGATGATAGAAGCAACATCAGCTGGTGCCATCGCGTTAATAACGAATTGCGCTGGGTTATCGTCCCACAGAACGATATCGATACGCTCACCACCCAGCTCACCAGAAACAGCCTGAACACGCGCACCGCGCATGCCCACACACGCACCGACTGGGTCAATACGTTTGTCGTTGGTCTTCACCGCGATTTTTGCACGAGAGCCTGGATCACGAGCCGCGCCCATCACTTCGATCATTTCTTCGCCGATTTCTGGCACTTCAATACGGAAC
The DNA here is from genome assembly GCF_023746615.1 of Grimontia kaedaensis. Taxonomy (NCBI): domain Bacteria; kingdom Pseudomonadati; phylum Pseudomonadota; class Gammaproteobacteria; order Vibrionales; family Vibrionaceae; genus Grimontia; species Grimontia kaedaensis. The sequence continues at coordinate 3,108,207 of NZ_CP082275.1, forward strand.
AGTTCGATCAGCATTTCTGGCTTAGAGCGGGTCATGAATAGCTGGAAACCGCGCGCTTCTGGGCGTACAGCATACAGCAAACCACGAACGCGGTCGCCTGGACGGAAGTTTTCACGTGGCAGTTGATCGTCACGCTGGATTGCCGCTTCTGCGTTGTTACCCAGATCGACGATAATCACATCGCGATTTACTTTCTTGACCACACCAGTGATCAGCTCACCTTCGTTATCCATGAACTGCTCAACCACTTGGGCACGCTCTGCTTCACGTACTTTCTGCACGATCACTTGCTTAGCAGTTTGGGTCGTGATGCGGTCAAACGTCACTGATTCGATTTCGTCTTCAACGAAACCACCCAGATCCAGTGTTTCATCTTCAAATTGCGCCGCTTCCAACGTGATTTCACGCGTTGGCAACGCCACTTCTTCTACCACCAACCAGCGGCGGAAGGTGTCAAACTCACCAGTTTTACGATCGATAGCAACACGTACATCGATGTCGGCTTCGTATTTTTTCTTTGTAGCTGTAGCCAGCGCCGTTTCCAGTGCTTCAAAAATGCGCTCACGTGGAACCGCTTTTTCGTTGGATACCGCTTCTACGACAGCCAAGATTTCTTTGTTCATGAACTAATGCCTCATTTAACCTTAAAATGAAGGAACCAGGTTGGCCTTGGCGATATTGCTCAGGGCGAACGCTTCTTCGTTGCCATCGACCTTGATGGTGACGGTTTCGCCTTCGACAGAAAGAATGTCACCTTTCCACTTGCGGCGGTTCTGCATGGCCATCTTCAGCACAATGTTCACTTCATGGCCAACAAAGCGCTGATAATGTTCAGCTTTAAATAATGGTCGCTCCAAGCCAGGAGACGATACTTCCAGGCTGTAAGCCACAGTGATTGGATCTTCAACGTCCATTACTGCGCTAACCTGACGGCTCACTTCTGCACAATCTTCGACTGTGATGCCGTTTTCGTGATCGATATAGATACGAAGGGTGGAGTGTTGTCCTGCGCGAACAAACTCAAGCCCGACCAGTTCGTAATCTAGTGCCTCTACAGGCGCTTCAAGCAAGGCATGAAGCTGTTTCTCTAGTCCGGTCATACAAACCCCAGAAATAAAAAAAGGGCCTAAAAGCCCAGTCATCCATCCGAATGGTCATCTTCAGATAACAAAAAACCCCGAATGTCGGGGTTTAATGTAACTGGACCCTGATGTCATGATTTCTCATGACCAGTGACTGTTTTGGTCTCTATAAACAATCACCTCAAAGTGGTTGCGGGGGCCGGATTTGAACCGACGACCTTCGGGTTATGAGCCCGACGAGCTACCAAGCTGCTCCACCCCGCGTCCGAACGGCGCACATTATATCGTCGCCTCATGCACTAATTCAAGTGCAATGGCCTTATTCAGGACTTTTAAATTGGTGCTGAGAGCGGGACTTGAACCCGCACGCCTGTTAAGGCACTGCCCCCTCAAGACAGCGTGTCTACCAATTCCACCACCTCAGCGAAAGGTATTAATTCGGGATGTCGCTGTTGTTACCAGCAGCTGGAACATCACCTGACTCGATTTGTTCTACTGGAACACTCAAGTCGTCATATTCTCCGCCAGCATTGGTCTGCTTTGCAGTCAGATTACCTAGCACTAGGCTGAGAATAAAAAATATCGTCGCGAAGATCGCGGTCATTCGGGTGAGGAAGTTTCCAGAGCCGCCAGAGCCAAACACAGTGTTTGATGCTCCAGCCCCAAATGAGGCTCCCATATCTGCGCCTTTACCTTGTTGAACCAGTACTAGGCCAATAACAGCAAGTGCGGCCAACAGATAAATCACAAGTAGAATTTCGTACATGGGTTCCACCTATGTTCCAAATTGTTGAGCCAGATGACCAATTCAAGTTCACCAGCGCAACTCCCATCATTGGGAGCGGGAGAATACTAACGAATGCCAGCAGGTGAAACAAGTGAAAAATGCAAAAAAACAGGACTTTTCATTTCGTTTGCACATCTTGTGACCAACTGGACGCTCCCGCCCCATCACCATCCTTGTAAGGACTTTGGAATTAGCAGTTTGCTCTCACCGCATCTGCAATTTCCAATGCGTAAGCTTTTACGTCATCCGCATTTTCGCCTTCCACCATAACGCGGATCAGGGGTTCAGTACCAGACTTACGCAGCAACACGCGACCTGTCTCGCCAAGTTTAGCCTCAACAGAGGCTTTCGCTGAAAGAACAGCGTCAGACTCCAGAGGGTCGCTATCGCCACTGAAACGCACGTTTTCAAGCACTTGTGGGAACATACTCATGCCGTCGCACAGCTCTTTTAAAGACATACCGGTACCGACAACACTTGCCAACACTTGCAACGCCGCAACAATCGCATCACCCGTCGTCACTCTATCCAGCAAAATGACATGACCTGAGTTTTCCGCGCCGATCGTCCAGCCGTTTTCCAACAGTTTTTCCATCACATAGCGATCGCCCACTTTGGCTCGGGTAAATGGAATGCCAAGGTTTTTCAGCGCAACTTCCATGCCCATGTTGGTCATCAATGTGCCCACTACCCCGCCTTTCAGTTCACCGCGGCGCAGTGACTCACGGGCGATGATATAAGCAATCTGATCACCGTCGACTTTGTTGCCCTCATGATCAACCATGATGACGCGGTCACCGTCTCCATCAAAAGCAATACCAAGCAAGGCTTGTTCTTCAACTACGCGAGCCTGAAGCGCACGTACATCAGTAGCACCCACTTCATCATTGATGTTGGTACCGTTCGGCTCAACACCCATTGCGATAACATCCGCACCCAGCTCTTTAAACACGGAAGGTGCAATGTGGTAGGTCGCACCGTGGGCACAGTCGATAACTATCTTCATACCCTTAAGGTTCATTTCAGAAGGGAAGGTGCCCTTGCAGAATTCGATATAGCGACCTGCGGCATCAACAATACGTTTTGCCTTACCTAGTTGCGCCGATTCTACACAGGTCAGAGGCTTTTCAAGCTCAGCTTCAATCGCAAGCTCAATGGCATCCGGCAGCTTGGTTCCCTCGGATGAGAAGAACTTGATGCCGTTATCGTAGTAAGGGTTGTGTGAAGCTGAAATCACAATACCCGCTTCAGCACGGAATGTTTGCGTAAGGTAAGCGATTGCTGGGGTAGGCATTGGTCCCGTAAATGCAGCCTGCAGACCTGCAGCTGAAAGCCCAGCTTCCAACGCCGATTCCAGCATGTAGCCAGAAATGCGCGTGTCTTTACCAATCAGTACTTTCTTTGTGCCCTGCTGGCTCAGTACGCGACCTGCCGCCCAGCCAAGCTTGAGGATAAAGTCAGGTGTGATTGGGAATTGGCCCACTTTACCGCGGACACCATCGGTGCCGAAGTACTTACGTTCTATCATTGTGTATCTCCAAATTTTCCTGCTGCTTCTCGCATTGTGTTCACAACACGGACGACATCTGAGGTTTCAGCTACGTCATGAACGCGGATGATTTGAGCCCCTTTCAAAGCAGCAATGGTGGCGCAAGCTAAGCTCCCCCCGAGAATCTCAGTTGGGGATTTTTCTAATAATTTAAAAATCATAGACTTTCGTGACATTCCTGCCAGAACTGGTAGGCCAAATCGATGAAAGTCTTCCAGCTTTGCAAGTAGCTGGTAGTTATGTGTCAGTGTTTTCCCGAAACCAAATCCCGGATCAAGAATAACCTTGCTCTTTTCGATTCCTGCACCTTCACACGCCTTCAAGCGAGCATCAAAGAAGCTAAAAATATCTCCAAACAAATCATCGTAAGTAGGATTGGTTTGCATGGTGCGCGGTTGTCCCTGCATATGCATCAAGCAAACGGGTACGTTGGCTTTTGCTGCCTCTTCCAATGCCTGTGGCTCCTGAAGAGCACGAACATCATTGATGATATCGGCACCGGAAGCCACGGCTTCACGCATAACTCCTGCTTTACTGGTATCTATAGATATCCAACAATCAAAGCGAGAACGAATAGCTTCAATAGCAGGAACCACACGTTCCAACTCATCTTCCAAGGAAACGTCTGCGGCACCAGGACGGGTCGATTCACCGCCAATATCCAAAATAGTTGCGCCTGCTTTTAGCATGGCTTCAGCATGATGGAGAGCTGTATCTAACCGGTTGAATTGTCCGCCATCAGAAAACGAATCAGGGGTCACGTTGAGGATCCCCATTACCTGTGAAGAAGACAGATCAAGGGTTTTATTTTTACTGAGGAGTTTCATATGAGGGCTTTGTTCGGGCAGAGAATTTTCTACAGATAAAAGAAAAACCCCGAGTTAGCCCGGGGTTTTGTCGGTTTGAATCACCAATTACGCTTCCGACTTACCGTCTGGGTCAACTGACTTGTTGCCAGTTTCCACTTCGTCCGAAGACGGAGGAACGTCGCTAGCGCTGGCGTCAGCACTTGGCTTGGTCGGTGTATTATCTGAACTGTCGTCAGCGGACCAGCCTGCAGGCTCACGAACAGGACGTCTTGCCATCAGGTCATCAATTTGTGCAGCATCGATAGTTTCGTACTTCATCAATGCATCTTTCATCGCATGCATGATGTCCATATTTTCTTCGATGATCTTACGCGCACGTAGGTAGTTACGGTCAATCAGTTCACGAATTTCACCATCGATAAGACGAGCTGTCTCATCAGACATATGCTTGCTCTGGGTCACTGAGCGACCCAGGAACACTTCACCTTCGTCTTCAGCGTAAAGCAGTGGACCTAATTTCTCAGAGAAGCCCCATTGAGTCACCATCTTACGGGCGATATCTGTAGCTCTCTCGATGTCGTTAGATGCACCGGTAGACACTTTGTCTACACCGTAAATGAGCTCTTCAGCCAGTCGGCCACCGTACAGGCTTGAAATCATCGACTCCAAGTGTTGACGGGACATACTGACACGGTCTTGCTCGGGCAGGTACATGGTTACACCCAGCGCACGTCCACGTGGGATGATAGAGACCTTGTACACAGGATCGTGCTCAGGCACCAGACGGCCAACAACAGCGTGACCAGCTTCGTGGTATGCCGTTGATTCTTTTATCTCTTCAGACATCACCATAGACTTGCGCTCTGCGCCCATCATGATTTTGTCTTTCGCCAATTCAAACTCAACCATTGAAACAACGCGCTTGTTACCACGTGCAGCAAACAGTGCTGCTTCGTTGACAAGGTTAGCCAGATCTGCACCCGAGAAGCCTGGGGTACCACGAGCAATGAGTGATGCTTCAACATCACTGCCTAATGGCACTTTACGCATGTGAACTTTCAGGATCTGCTCACGACCACGAACATCTGGCAGACCAACAACAACCTGGCGGTCGAAACGGCCGGGACGCAACAGCGCTGGGTCAAGAACGTCTGGACGGTTAGTTGCTGCAATGACGATGATGCCTTCATTACCTTCAAAGCCATCCATTTCAACCAGCATTTGGTTCAAGGTCTGCTCACGCTCATCGTGACCACCGCCCAAACCAGCACCACGCTGACGGCCAACTGCGTCAATCTCATCAATGAAGATGATACATGGTGATGCCTTCTTCGCTTGTTCGAACATGTCACGTACACGTGATGCACCCACACCCACGAACATTTCAACGAAATCGGAACCAGAAATCGTGAAGAAAGGCACTTTTGCTTCGCCCGCAATGGCTTTTGCGAGTAGGGTTTTACCAGTACCAGGAGGACCAACCATAAGAACACCGGTCGGGATCTTACCACCCAGTTTCTGGAAACGGCTTGGGTCGCGCAGGTAATCAACCAGCTCTTTGACGTCTTCTTTTGCTTCATCACAGCCAGCAACATCGGCAAAAGTGGTTTTGATTTGCTCTTCGCTCATCATGCGCGCTTTTGACTTACCAAAAGACATCGCGCCTTTTCCGCCACCGCCTTGCATTTGACGCATGAAGAAAATCCACACACCGATAAGCAGAAGCATCGGGAACCAAGAGATGAAGATAGATGCAAGAATGCTTGGTTCTTCAGGCGGTGTGCCACGCACCTGAACTTTAGCGTTGATCAAATCATCCAGCAGTTTAGGATCTTGGAGTACAGGCATATACGTGACATAACCAGTGCCATCACGACGTGTCACTTTCAGTTCCCGGTTATCGAACTGTACATCCTGTATTTTATCCTGTCCTATCTCTTGGACGAACGTTGTGTAGTCGACTTGACGGCCAGCACTGTCACCTGGTCCAAAGCTTTGGAACACAGACATCAATACGACAGCGATAACCAGCCATAAAATCAAGTTTTTTGCCATGTCACTCAAGGTGTTAGCCTCGCAAAAACTATATTAATAATGGTAGAGTACTACAGTTTATAGCCTGTAGCCACAATGTAGACCTCGCGCGAACGTGCACGGGAGGAATCAGGTTTGCGGATTTTAACCGCTTTAAACATCTTACGCACTTCAGCCAAGTACTGATCAAAGCCTTCACCCTGGAAAACTTTGACAATAAATGAACCATTCGGTGCCAAGACTTCACGACACATGTCCAATGCAAGCTCAACAAGGTACATGGCGCGTGGCTGATCTGAAGCCAAGTTTCCACTCATATTTGGTGCCATGTCTGACATCACCACATCAACCATGTCTGGCTGGATACGGTCAAGCAACGCATTCAGCACCGCTTCTTCACGGAAGTCGCCTTGCAAAAACGCCACGCCAGGAAGAGAGTCCATAGGCAGAATATCACAGGCAATGACCTGTCCACTATCACCGACTTGCTCTACTGCGTATTGAGACCAACCACCAGGGGCAGCACCCAAATCCACAATAGTCATACCCGGTTTTAGCAGCTTATCTTTCCCCTGGATCTCATCGAGTTTAAAAATTGCTCTCGAACGAAAGCCTTTTTTCTGGGCTTCCTGAACATATTTATCATCAAAATGCTCTTTCAACCAGCGACCGGAGCTCGCTGAGTGTTTCTTTTTGCTCATGTTTTACCTAGCCCACACTACTACCGCAAAGATCTTGCGAATGATTCAGGGGGATATTTGTTCAGTTTGGATAGAGATGGCGGTAGAATGTCACGTTTTCAACCCCGATAAAACAATAAATCGAGTCATCAATGAATCTAAGCACAAAACAAAAACAGTATCTGAAAGGTCTTGCACACAACCTGAAGCCGGTTGTACTCATGGGTGCGAATGGCCTGACAGAAGCCGTGCTTGCTGAGATTGAAATCGCTCTCGATCATCACGAATTGATCAAGGTGAAAGTGGCATCAGAAGATCGCGACACTAAGAACCTGATTGTAGACGCAATCGTTCGTGAAACTAAAGCAGAGAAAGTACAGGTTATCGGTAAAGTTCTGGTTCTGTACCGTCAAAGCGAAGAGCGCAAGATCGAATTGCCACGCAAATAAAAAAGGCCGCTTAGCGGCCTTTTTTACGTATAGTGCCTGTAACAATCGCTAACATTTTTATCGGCGGCAGGCATCCAACCTTTAAACGTATTCTACGCTATCAATCTCAAACTCTTTCACACCGCCCGGCACAGTGATTGACACTTCATCACCTTCTTCTTTACCGATAAGGCCTCGCGCAATTGGCGAGTTGATAGAAATTAGGTTCTGTTTAATATCCGCCTCGTCATCACCCACGATTTGGTAAGTCACCTCATCATCGGTGTTGCAGTCGATAAGCGTTACAGTAGAACCGAAGATAACTTTGCCGTTGTTTGGCATCTTCGCAATGTCGATCACCTGAGCGACAGAAAGCTTGTACTCGATATCACGGATTTGTGCTTCACAAATGCCCTGCTCTTCTCGAGCAGCGTGGTACTCCGCATTCTCTTTCAGGTCACCAAGTTCGCGCGCTTCTGCAATCGCTTGAGTGATTAGCGGACGGCGTTTTAACAGGCGGTCCAGCTCTTCTCTCAATTGCTGTTCGCCACGCACAGTCATTGGTACTTTATCCATAAATGACATTACCTCTGTGACCAAAACCATATGTTTTGGCAAAAACAAAGCCACGCCCAGACAGAGTTTGAGCGCAGCCAACGAATTACTTTCATCTCAGTGTAAACAAGTTATCTGCTCAGGTCACCAACGATTTGAAAGCCGGGCTCTCCAAGACCACGAGCGAAAAAACCGAAACATACTTTAGAGTATAATTCTCAAATACATGTCACACATCAAACCAACAATACGGAGATTTAGTTCGCAATCAAATATAAAAAGTTCTAAACCCTCCCATGTTCAATGAACCTTATGAAAAAGTTATAACCCACTGTTATTAAATACATTAAAAATCTTGGATCATATAAAAAACAGTGTTTTCTATTTGTTTTTTGATTGTTTTACTAACAGTCCCAAATCGGGAGCGGTTACAAACAAGGCATCGCGGCGTTTGGAGATAACGTCACGAAAATCAAATTCATATAAAGGACAACGTAATGAACAAAAAGTTGATTGCTCTTGCTGTAGCTGCTGTAGCTTCTACCTCTGTTTCTGCTGCTGAAGTTTTTAACGACGGCACTTCTTCTATGGCTATCGGCGGTCGCGCTGAAGCTCGCGCATCTATTCAAGATGGCGATATGACTGACAACAGCCGCGTGCGTATCAACGTTCTGGGTACAACCCAAATCGCTGAGGGTGCATACGGTGTTGGCTTCTTCGAGCGCGAATTTAAGTCAGACAAAGAGGGTGACGAGAACCGTTACATCTATGCAGGTATCGGTACTGAGTTTGGTCTGGTAACTTACGGTAAGAACGACGGCTCTCTGGGCATGATCACAGACTTCACTGATATCATGTCTTACCACGGTGCTGGTGCAAGCTCTAAAATCGACGTTGCTGACCGTACAGACAACAACATTGCATATGTTGGTGAGTTCGGTGGTCTGACTGTTAAAGCGAACTACGTTGGCGAGAACGACTCTGTTGAGAAAGGTTACTCTCTGGGTACGGTTTACGCAATGGACAACGGTCTGGCAATGGGTCTGGGTTATGCTGACCAAGACACCAATGCTAAGCTGACTGAAAGCCAAATCGAAGCAGCTATCTCTTACTCAATCAACAACATCTACGTTGCAGCACTGTACAAAGATGGCGAAGAGAAACTGTCTGGCGTGAAAAAAGACCTGACTGGTTACGAACTGGCTGCTGCTTACAAAATGGGTAACACCAAGTTCACCACGACTTACAACAACGCTGAATCTAAAGCTGGCTCAACTAAGTCAGATACTTACGACTCTATCGCTGTTGACGCAACTCACTACTTCAACGACAACTTCCGCACTTACGTTTCTTACAACTTCAATCTGCTAAATGAAAATGAAGTTGCTACTAAGAAAGATGCGGAAGACGAGATGGTATTCGGTCTGCGTTACGACTTCTAATTCTCTGTTAAGTTAAAGACTTAATATTGAATATCAAAACGCCTACCTACGTGTAGGCGTTTTTTGTACCATACTGGATCTGCCTTCTTTACCGGAGAAATCATGGTGCGCCTTCTTACCCTTCTGCTTTTACTCCCCTTTTCATTTTCAGTTTTCGCCATACCCCTCAATAAAATTGAGGCCATGCTCCCTGCTGGTAGTCAGCTTGCGCTTTCAGTTCAAGATGCAAATTCTGGTTCTTCCATCCTTTCCGTTGATGAAGACATTCTGTTGCCACCGGCCAGCACCCAGAAAGTGGTAACGGCACTTGCAGCAAGTCTTTATCTGCCGAAAAGCTTTGCGTTCGAAACAAGCGTGGATCAAGTAGGGAAAGACATCGTATTTACTTTTTCCGGTGACCCAACACTGACGCGAAAAGATCTCAAACTCTTGGTTGGCGCTCTCAAAGCAAAAGGTGTGAAGCGTATTAGGGGAGATGTTTGGCTTGATGGGACTGTTTTTTCCGGGTATGAAAGAGCAGTTGGCTGGCCTTGGGATATTCTTGGGGTCTGCTACAGTGCCCCATCCAGCGCTGTCGCTCTTGAAAGAAACTGTGTACAAGGTTCAATTTACAGTGAGAAGGGCCGACAGAAAACGCGTGTTTTTGTTCCTGAGCACCAACCTGTACAAGTGAGCACAGACGCTCTAGTCGTAACAAAAGCCGAGCAGGAAGCAAGTCTGTGCGCTTTGGAACTTCACTACGACAATAACAACCAATATCAACTAAGTGGATGCTTGCAACAACGCTCGAAACCTCTCCCTCTCAAGTTTGCTGTTCAGAATCCGCAAAAGTATGTCGAAGATGTATTGGCTGATGAATTAAAAACGGCCGCTATTCGACTGGATGGCAGTATTCGTGTTGGCTCCCCAAAAGGTAACCGCACTTTTCTGGCAAAACATTCCTCGGATACCCGTGATGCCTTGCTAAAAGTCATGCTAAAACGCTCTGACAACCTACTCGCTGACAATCTGCTTAAAACCATGGGTCATCGATACTTCGGTAAAGCTGGCACCTTCGCCAATGGCGCCGCTGCGGTGAAAGCTATCTTGCAGGAAAAGGCAGGGCTAGACTTAACCCATGCTGTAATGGTTGATGGCTCTGGCCTTTCACGAAACAACCGCATGACCGCATCTCAACTAATGAATGTCATGCAGTATGTATATGAAAACCCAAATCTTGGCGTGCTTACCATGTTGCCGGTATCTGGTGTTGACGGCACTTTAAAGTACCGCTCCAGTGTACGCCATGCCCCTTTAAAGCAAAGACTCTCAGCAAAAACAGGCTCGGTCTACGGAAGCTATAATCTCGCTGGTGTGCTTAAAAACGAGCAAGGTAAAGATATCTTGGTGGTGCAATTGGTGACGAACTATCACATCCCTAAATCGGATGACAGGCCAGCCAATGTCGCCAGCCCGATCACCCAATTTGAACGGGAACTTTATCAGGCACTACTCACGTCAAGCCTAACCATGCGTTAACAGTGACGAAGTAAATCGCCATTCCACTGATATCAACCACTGACGCCAACACAGGGCTGACCAACACGGCAGGGTCGAGCTTGAGCTTTCTTGCCACCAAAGGCAGCACTCCGCCAAGTGTGGTCGAAATTGTTACTTGAATACTCAGTGCCAGGCCTATGGCTATGGCGATATCAATTAAGGTCATGCCTGCTGGCAGCGCACTGTCATCACTGAATAACATCACCCTTGCCATGATGACAGCGGCAAGGGAAATAGCGATGATCGACGCGATCCTCACTTCTTTCCACATCACGAGCAGCCATTGTCCCGGTCCGACTTCATTCATAGCCAGCGCCCTGACTACCAGTGTCGCGGCTTGCGAGCCTGCATTGCCGCCTGCAGCTGCAATGACAGGCATATAGATAGCCAGTAACACGAGCTGACTCAATGTATCCTCGTAGTGCGAGATGATAAGTCCCGAAACAATGCCAAGCAGTGCTAATCCGACAATCCAACCAATCCGTTGACGGACATGGCTCAATACCGAGTTAGTCAAGTAGTTGCCATCAGGCTCTGCTTCTGAGCTTATAAGCCCAAGTCCAGTGGCAATTTGCCTCACACGTACTACCTCCCCAGTTTCAGCCAAGTCATCAAGCAGCCGTCGAACCAATGCCACTGGGCACTGATTTAATACTGCAATCGCCTCACTAACGGGCATCACGGAGAGCAAGCGAACACGCTCATTGTTTTCATGAAATAAAAATGCGCTTCTTGCTGCTTCAATTTCTCTCGCAGCAAAAGCAGTTGGCTGGTTTCCCAGCGAAGTAGCGTTCATTACCGCCATAGCGAACCTCCCGATTGGCTAGGTGTAACGACCATAGAAAAGCGACTGATTTCAGACGAAAAAGTGCAGAAGCCTTTTAGCGACATACGAATACAGTCAGTTTTCTCACTCAGAATTTTCGGGAAGCACAGGGAATAAAAAGGAGCTTTAAAGCGGAGCATTCCAACCGGACGATTGAAACGCGAAATGATCACGAATGTTACCGTCTGGGATTACAGGCTTCCCTTGCAACTCGGAGGCTGGTCGATAACGTTCATGGTTTTCTCCAATTCAGTCGCAGCATTGCGACTCGTAAATTCTATGTAAAACGTAAAAGAACTCAACTAAAAACAAGGCAAAAAATATCAAGGACAAAAAACTAAAAACATAAAAAAGCCCACCATTAAGGCGGGCAAGGAGGTTATCGTAACGGTCGGCTTACTGCCGACTCATTAGTCTCCCCTCACAACTCAAAGCGCAAGCTCCAAATCGATCGGGGCTGTTTTGTTAATTATTTACCGTACTTTTCTGCCACACGTGCATGCAGTTCTTGTACTGAATTCACTTTCGACAGGTCAGCCGCAGCGTGAGCCATGCAGGTTGCGAATGCTGCATTCAGCGTAGTGGTGTAGTTCACTTTCTCTGCCAGTGCGCCGCGACGCAGTACCTTCGAGTCTTCAATCGCTTGACGACCTTCAGTGGTATTGATGATGTAGCTGTACTCACCGTTCTTGATGCGATCAAGGATGTGAGGACGACCTTCGTGTACTTTGTTCACCAGGCGTGGGTTGATGCCCGCTTCGCCGAGAACAACCGCAGTACCGTGAGTCGCATCTAGCTCAAAGCCCAACTTGATAAGCTTGGCTGCCAGGTCAACAACACGTTGTTTGTCGTTGTTACGAACAGACAGCAGAGCACGACCTTGATCAGTGTACGTTTTGCCACAGCCAAGGTCTGCTTTCGCAAATGCTTCTGCAAACGTGTCGCCCACACCCATGACTTCACCGGTTGAACGCATTTCAGGGCCAAGTAGTGGGTCTACGCCAGGGAACTTGTTGAATGGCAGAACCACTTCTTTCACTGAGTAGTAAGGAGGAATGATTTCTTGGGTGAAACCTTGTGACTCCAGAGACTGACCCGCCATGACACGAGCTGCAATCTTCGCCAGTGGTGCGCCGGTCGCTTTTGATACGAAAGGCACGGTACGCGCTGCACGTGGGTTTACCTCAATCAGGTAAACTTCGCCGTCTTTTACAGCAAACTGAGTATTCATCAGGCCACGAACACCCAGCTCGAAAGCCAGTTTCTCTACCTGACGGCGCATTTCGTCCTGAATCTCTTGGCTCAGGGTGTAAGCAGGCAGTGAACATGCAGAGTCACCAGAGTGAACGCCCGCTTGTTCGATGTGTTCCATGATGCCGCCGATAACCACTCGCTCGCCGTCGCAGATTGCATCGACGTCAACTTCTGTCGCGTCATCCAGGAAACGGTCCAGCAGTACTGGTGATTCATTAGATACGCTTACCGCTTCGTTGAAGTAACGGCGCAGATCGCTCTCGTCGTAAACGATTTCCATTGCGCGGCCGCCCAGTACATAAGAAGGACGAACCACCAGCGGGTAACCAATTTCACGGGATTTCTCTACCGCTTGCTCCAGTGCCGTTACTGTCGCGTTTTCAGGCTGTTTCAGGCCAAGACGCTCAACCGCCGCTTGGAAACGCTCACGGTCTTCTGCACGGTCGATAGCATCAGGGCTGGTACCAATGATTGGCACACCTGCTGCTTCCAGCGCACGCGCCAGTTTCAGTGGCGTTTGACCACCGTACTGAACGATAACGCCTTTTGGCTTTTCGACACGCGCGATGGCCAGTACGTCTTCCAGTGTTACCGGTTCGAAGTACAGACGGTCTGAGGTGTCATAGTCAGTCGAAACCGTTTCAGGGTTACAGTTAACCATGATGGTTTCGTAGCCGTCTTCACGCAGTGCCAGTGACGCGTGTACGCAGCAGTAATCGAACTCAATACCCTGACCGATACGGTTTGGACCACCGCCCAGAACCATGATCTTGTCTTTGTCTGAAGGGTTCGCTTCACACTCTTCATCGTAAGATGAGTACATGTACGCCGTGTCAGAAGAAAATTCTGCTGCACAGGTATCAACACGCTTGTAAACAGGGTGAATGTCGTACTGGTCGCGCAGTTTGCGGATTTCGCTTTCGCTCACACCCAGCAGCTTGCTCAGACGTGCATCGGAGAAACCTTTACGCTTCAGTTTGCGCAGTACTTTCGCATTCAGGCCAGCAAAGCCGCCTTCTTTGATTTCCGCTTCCAGCTTCACAATCTCTTCGATTTGAACCAGGAACCAGCGATCGATGTTCGTCAGTTTGAATACGCCGTCTACGGACATGCCCGCACGGAATGCATCTGCGATATACCAAATACGTTCTGCGCCTGCATCTTTCAGCTCATGGCGGATTTTGGTCAGTGCATCTGGCTCATCCAGGTCAACCATTTCGTCGAAACCGGTCGCACCAACTTCCAGGCCACGCAGCGCTTTGTGCAGTGATTCCTGTTGGTTACGGCCGATAGCCATGACTTCACCCACGGATTTCATCTGGGTAGTCAGGCGGTCATTTGCGCCCGCAAATTTTTCGAAGTTGAAGCGTGGGATCTTGGTAACCACGTAGTCGATGGTCGGTTCAAAAGACGCTGGCGTTGCACCGCCAGTGATGTCGTTCATCAGCTCATCAAGGGTGAAACCAACAGCCAGTTTCGCTGCCACTTTTGCAATCGGGAAACCCGTTGCTTTCGATGCCAGTGCAGAAGAGCGAGATACACGTGGGTTCATCTCGATGATAACCATACGGCCATCTTTCGGGTTGATACCGAACTGAACGTTAGAGCCACCGGTTTCAACGCCGATTTCGCGAAGAACTGCCAGCGATGCATTACGCATCAGTTGGTATTCTTTATCAGTCAGGGTCTGCGCAGGTGCAACCGTGATGGAGTCACCGGTGTGGATACCCATGGCATCGAAGTTCTCGATAGAACACACGATGATACAGTTGTCCGCTTTGTCGCGAACCACTTCCATTTCGTACTCTTTCCAACCGATCAGAGATTCGTCAATCAGCAGCTCGTTGGTTGGAGACAGGTCCAGACCGCGGCGACAGATTTCGTCGAACTCTTCTTTGTTATACGCGATACCGCCACCGGTACCACCCATAGTGAAAGAAGGACGGATGATACATGGGAAGCCCACCATATCGAGGACTTTGTAAGCCTCTTCCATGGTCTTCGCCGTGTCAGCACGTGGACATTCCAAGCCGATAGACTTCATGGCTTTGTCGAAGCGTGAACGGTCTTCTGCTTTATCAATCGCGTCCGCCGTTGCACCGATCATTTCCACGCCAAACTCAGCCAGTACGCCGTGTTTTTCCAGATCCAGTGCACAGTTCAGAGCTGTCTGGCCACCCATGGTAGGCAGAACCGCATCTGGACGTTCTTTTTCAATGATGTTGCGTACCACTTCCCACTGGATTGGCTCGATGTAAGTCGCATCAGCCATCTCTGGGTCAGTCATGATGGTTGCAGGGTTAGAGTTCACCAGAATAACGCGGTAACCCTCTTCACGCAGCGCTTTACACGCCTGTGCACCTGAATAGTCGAACTCACACGCCTGACCGATAACAATCGGGCCTGCGCCAAGGATAAGAATACTTTGAATATCTGTACGTTTTGGCATTCTCTGCTACTCCGGATTACGCGCTGTGTTGCTTGATCAGTTCAATAAAGTGGTCGAAAAGCGGTGCCGCATCGTGCGGACCTGGGCTCGCCTCAGGGTGGCCCTGGAAGCTGAATGCAGGTTTATCCGTGCGGTGGATGCCTTGCAGTGAGCCGTCGAACAGAGATTTGTGCGTCGCGCGCAGGTTAGCTGGCAGCGTCTCTTCGTCTGCTGCAAAGCCGTGGTTCTGGCTGGTGATCATCACGACATTGCGGTCCAAGTCTTTAACCGGGTGGTTCGCACCGTGGTGACCGAACTTCATCTTCACGGTTTGTGCACCTGATGCCAGTGCCAGGATTTGGTGGCCCAGACAGATACCAAAGATTGGCAAGCCTTTCTCCAGGAACACCTTGGTCGCTTCGATCGCATAAGTACATGGTTCTGGGTCGCCAGGGCCGTTTGACAGGAACACACCGTCTGGATTCATTGCCAGCACTTCTTCTGCTGACGTCTGAGCTGGAACCACAGTCAAGCGACAGCCACGGTCAACCAACATACGCAGAATGTTACGTTTCGCGCCGAAATCATAAGCCACTACGTGATAAGGCAGTTCGCTGTCATCTTTCGCTTCTGGCAGGCCGCCTTCCAGCGTCCATGAGCCTTGTTTCCACTCGTACGCTTCAGCTGTCGTCACTTCTTTCGCCAGATCCATGCCTTTCAGGCCTGGGAACTCTTTGGCTTTTGCCAGTGCCAGCGCTTCATCGATGTTGTCGCCCGCAACGATGCAGCCATTCTGAGCGCCTTTTTCACGCAGCAAACGGGTCAGCTTACGGGTGTCGATGTCAGCGATGCCAACGATGTTTTGGGATTTCAGATAATCAGAAAGGGATTGCTGATTACGGAAGTTAGAAGCGATAAGTGGGAGGTCGCGGATTACCAGGCCTTGAGCATGGATTTTTGAGGATTCTTCGTCTTCGGTATTAGTACCGGTATTGCCAATGTGGGGATAAGTGAGAGTAACGATTTGCTGGGAATAGGAAGGGTCGGTGAGAATTTCTTGGTACCCCGTCATCGAGGTATTGAAAACAACTTCACCAACAGCGGTTCCATCAGCACCAATGGATTCACCGTGGAATACAGTCCCGTCTTCCAGGACTAAGAGCGCAGACTTGCTCAAGACAACCTCCAAATCAATAAAGATGCAGAAAAACTATATAATCTTGCATCAAAGCATTCCATACAAGTGCCAAAAATCACTAAAGCTGAATTTTGACAAATTGCGCGCATTCTAGAGATCGATTCACAAGCTGTCAATAAGTGGCAAAAAAAAGAATATTACTTATGGTCTACAACTGCGGTTTTGACTACCAAGCAGGTAAAAGTGAGGGTTATCTGAGGATTTCACGCAAAATTATGCAGCACAGGTTAACACTTTCTCTACGCCGTAGCATTTGAGACAAATAAAGCAGTCAGGTAGAGACGCAACCGTTTTTATCAATAACGTTTAGATAGTATTTTATGGGCTTAACAAAGAAAACAAGAATAACATCAAATTAAAAGCAGTTAAGTGGCAGGAATTTTGTAATCTGCGACCATTTAAATAAAATCGTCGCTTATTAAAAAAAAACTATGCAGCATACAGAGAGACACTGCATAGTTATATGAATACGTATTGACTGGAAAAACGAGTAATTTACAGGGCGTCCAGCTCAAGCACGTCTTGCATGGTGTAGAAGCCCGCGTCTTTAGCTGCCAGCCATACCGCTGCGCGAACCGCTCCATTGGCGAAGGTCATACGGTTAGATGCTTTGTGGGTGATTTCCACACGCTCACCAATGTCTGCAAACATCGCAGTATGCTCGCCGACGATATCGCCCGCTCGGATGGTCGCAAAACCGATCTCATCTCTAGTACGCTCACCAGTGATTCCTTCACGGGCATATACAGCGACATCACTCAGCTTATTACCCATGGCACCCGCGATGGCTTCACCCATACCAATAGCGGTCCCTGATGGAGCATCCACTTTATGTCTGTGGTGCGCTTCAACGATTTCAATGTCACAGTAACCGCCCATCACCTTGGCGGCTTTCTCGAGCAGCTTGAAAACCAGGTTCACGCCCACGCTGTAGTTTGGCGCCATGACGATACCAACATCGGTCGCCGAATCAATCTGTGCGCGCTGCTCTTCGCTAAAGCCAGTCGTACCAATCACCAGTCGCTTACCATGAGCGCGGCAAAGCTCAATGTTTGCCAACGTCGCTACTGGTGCGGTGAAGTCAATGATGACATCAAATTGATCGGCCACTTTCGCCAAATCATCAACGATTGTTACATCGCGCTTACCAATACCTGCCAGTTCACCTGCGTCGGTACCAATCAAGCTCGACTCAGGACGCTCACTTGCTGCAGCCAAAACCGCGCCTTCCATCGCGTCAGTCGCTTGAATAAGCTGTCGGCCCATGCGTCCGGCAGCGCCCGCAATTGCAATGCGAACCATCTGTTTCCCCTTTTAACTTCCTGTCATCACGCAGCTTTGCGCGCGTTATGTTCGTAACTGGATAACCACTCTACCCTTTTCGTGGCGTGATGTGAATCAACCTCTGCGCGGTCAATCGCGGAAGTGGCGGCGTAAAAAAGGGAGCCTTCGCTCCCTTTCGGTTTTATCGATCAATGCACTTCTTTTACCTGAAGCTCTCGTGGCACTTCAAAGAACATATTCTCTTCACGACCTTTCAGCTCTTCAACTGATGTACCACCCAGCTCTTCAATGCGGGCGATAATCAGGTTTACCAGCTCTTCTGGCGCAGATGCACCTGCGGTAATCCCGACTTTGGTTTTCCCTTCAAACCATTCCGCTTTCACATCTTCTGCACAATCGGTCAGATAACCCGGTGTTCCAAGTTTTTCACTGAGTTCACGCAAGCGGTTTGAGTTAGAGCTGTTTTTCGAGCCCACTACCACCAATACATCACACTGGGTCGCTAAATCACGCACGGCATCCTGACGGTTTTGCGTTGCGTAACAGATGTCATCTTTACGTGGGCCTTGAATTTCCGGGAAGACCTTACGCAAAGTTTCAATCACCTCTGCTGTTTCATCCACCGACAAAGTCGTTTGGCTCACGAAATGAAGGTTGGATGGGTCTTTCACGTCCAACTTGTAAACGTCTTCCGGTTTCTCTACCAGATACATGCCACCAGTTTCACTGGCATACTGTCCCATGGTGCCTTCTACTTCAGGATGCCCAGCATGACCAATTAACACCACTTCCATATTACGGCGGCTAGCACGTGCCACTTCCATATGGACTTTGGTCACCAACGGACAGGTTGCATCAAACACGGTCAACGCACGGGCTTTAGCTTCATTACGTACCGCTTGAGAAACGCCATGCGCAGAGAAGATCACAATGCTGTCGTCTGGCACTTCGCTGAGCTCTTCAACAAACACGGCGCCGCGCGCTTTTAGGCCTTCAACGACAAAGCGGTTATGCACCACTTCATGACGTACATAAATCGGTGGCTGGTAAAGTTCCAGAGCACGTTCAACGATACTGATCGCGCGATCAACACCGGCACAAAACCCTCGTGGGTTAGCTAGCATGACTTTCATGGGATAGCCTTTTAAGCAACACTGACAATTTCAACGTCAAAGATAACACGATGGCCCGCCAATGGGTGATTGAAGTCCACCGTCACAGATTCGCCCGCCACTTCCGTAATCAGACCCGGGATCTCCTGACCGCCTGGACCAGAAAAGGCAATAATGGTGCCCTCTTCAGCGGGAGCATCACCGGCAAACAGGCTGCGGTCCATGTGCTGAACATTATCTGGGTTTGGCTGACCAAAAGCATCTTCAGGCTCCAATGTGAAGCTTGCCGACTCTCCTTCGGTTAAGCCCAACAGACACTTTTCGAAGTTCTCTGTCAGACTGCCATCCCCCATCACCAGCTTCGCAGGTTTACCTGAAGTTTTGGTGCTGTCTGCTACTGAGCCGTCTTCAAGTTTGATGGTGAAGTGCATGATGACTTCACTGTTTGCAATAATTTGCGCCATTAACTCATTTCCTTTGTTGGCGGGCAATTTACCAAAAGCAACAGCCCCTAAGTCCCCAGTTTCAATTGGGTTATCAAGGTTTTTTATACGACTTGGCGCCGACTACAGAGCAGTCAGCGCCAATTTTTATTTTCGAAGCGCGATAGGTTCTACTCGGCTTCAGCCTGAGGCTTTTTTGATGCGATGATACTTTCCAGAACAATGAGTACTGCACCAATCACAATCGCAGTGTCAGCCAAGTTGAATGCTGGCCAGTGATTGTTCCCGATAAAGAAATCAAGGAAGTCCACCACATAGCCATGCACCAGACGGTCAAATAGGTTACCGATAGCGCCACCAATAACCAACGCATAGGCAACATTCAGAATTCGATGACTGGCAGGCGTTGAACGCATCCAGTAAACAAGCATACCTGATACGCCCAGTGCTATTGCCGCGAAGAACCAACGCTGCCAACCACCGGCGTCGCTCAGAAAGCTGAACGCGGCGCCGTAGTTATGAACATAAAGCAGGTTAAAAAACGGCAGGACCTCAATGCGGTTCGACCAGCCGTAACCCATGGTATTCATCACCAGCAATTTGCTGCCGATATCCAGAACGAACACCAGAAGCGCTAGCCATAGCCAACGCAATCCTGATTGTTTCGCTGTCAGATCTTTCATCCAGCTTTCCTATCGTTGCCTGTTACGCGAACTGGCGCTTTTCGCCTTCGCCATCGATGTTGCTTACGCAACGGCCACAAATCGCTTCATGACCTTCGATGGTGCCAACATCCGCAACATGGTGCCAGCAACGATCGCACTTCTCTGCGTCAGACTTGGCAACAGCAACAGACAGACCTTCAACGTCAGTCGCTACCGCCGCTTCTGGTGCTGCATCAGTAGCAACGACCTCAGCTTTTGAAGTTAGCAGCACGAAGCGCAGTTCATCGCCCATTGCCTGCAGCTTGGCGGCAAACTCAGGTTTGGCATAAAGCGTTACTTCAGCTTCCAGAGAACCACCGATAGTTTTCTCGTTACGAGCAGCTTCCAGAACCTTGTTCACTGCACCGCGCACGCGAAGCAGTTCAGCCCAGAATGCGTTGTTCAGTTGCTCATCTTCACCCAGACCGAACAGACCGTCGTACCATACTTCAGTGAAAACGAACTTGTTACGGTTGCCTGGCATCTCGTTCCAGATTTCATCTGCAGTGAACGACATGATTGGCGCCATCCAGCGAACCAGTGCTTCCACAATGTGGAATAGCGCGGTTTGACAGCTACGGTGTGCGTGACCACCCGCTTTCGCGGTGTACTGACGGTCTTTAATGATGTCCAGATAGAATGAACCCATCTCAACCGAACAGAACTGCATCAGACGTTGCGTAACAGCGTGGAAGTTACACTCTTCGAACGCTTTCACGATCTCTTCCTGAGCTTCTAGTGCTTTACCCACTGCCCAGCGGTCTGCAACTACCAGATCTTCCGCTGCAACCATATCAGTTTCAGGGTTGAAACCGTTCAGGTTCGCCAGCAGGAAGCGCGCGGTGTTACGAATACGACGGTATGCGTCTGCACTGCGTTTCAGGATTTCGTCAGAAACTGTCATCTCACCGGTGTAGTCAGTCGATGCCACCCAAAGACGCAGGATGTCGCCACCCAACTTGTTCATCACGTCCTGAGGGGAAACCACGTTACCGATAGACTTCGACATCTTGCGGCCTTGGCCGTCAACAGTGAAGCCGTGCGTCAGAACCTGCTTGTAAGGGGCGTGGTTCTTGATAGCCACAGAGGTCATCAGGGAAGACTGGAACCAGCCGCGGTGTTGGTCAGAACCTTCCAGATACATATCGGCTTCATGGCCAGCAAACTCTTCGCGCTGGTTAACCACTGCATAGTGCGTTGCACCTGAATCGAACCATACGTCCAGAGTATCCAGCACTTTCTCGTAGTTTGTCGCTTCTGCACCAAGCAGTTCTTCAGCGTCTAAATCCCACCATGCCTGGATGCCAGACTGCTCTACTTTCTGAGCTACTTGCTCAATCAGTTCAACGGTGTTCGGGTGAAGCTCTGCCGTTTCTTTATGAACGAACAGGGCAATTGGCACACCCCAAGTACGCTGACGTGAAATACACCAGTCAGGACGACCTTCTACCATTGACTCAATACGGTTCTGGCCCCACTCAGGGATCCACTGTACGTTTTTGATTTCTTCCAGTGCTTTTGCACGCAGGCCCGCTTTCTCCATAGAGATAAACCACTGAGGCGTTGCACGGAAGATAATTGGCGTTTTGTGGCGCCAGCAATGCGGGTAGCTGTGTTCGTAAGCGTGGTGATGCAGCAGCGCACCGTGCTCTTTCAGCACTTCAACCACGTTATCGTTCGCTTTCAATACGTGCTGACCGGCAAACAACTCTGTGTCTGGCAAGTAAACACCGTTGCTACCTACTGGGTTTGCTACTTCAAGGTTGTACTTTTGACCAACCGCGAAGTCTTCCTGACCGTGACCTGGTGCGGTGTGAACAACACCCGTACCTGATTCAGTCGTTACGTGATCACCCAGGATCACAGGAACATCGAAGCTGTAGAATGGGTGGTTAAAGCGCAGCAGTTCCAGCGCATCACCTTTACAGAAGCCCAGATTGTGGAAGTGCTCGATACCGGCACGATCCATCACATCTTTAGCAAGCTCCGCAGCCATGATCAGACGACGAGGCGTGTCACCTTCCACCTGAACCAGCACGTATTCCAGCGCATCAGAAACCGCAACTGCACGGTTCGCTGGCAGAGTCCAAGGCGTGGTGGTCCAGATAACGATGGACACATCGCCTTGACCTGCATGACCTTCGTTCAGGTTGAACTTAGACAGCACTGCTGCTTCATCGACAGCACCGAACATGACATCGATTGAAGGAGAAACTTTGTTGTAATACTCGACTTCAGCTTCTGCCAGTGCAGAACCACAGTCAGTACACCAGTGAACAGGTTTAAAACCTTTATGCAGGTGACCATTACCCGCGATTTTACCCAGTGCACGGATGATGTTTGCTTCGGTGTCAAAGTCCATGGTCAGGTATGGCTTGTCCCACTCACCCAACACGCCCAGACGTTTGAAGTCTGCCTTTTGGCCTTCAACCTGCTTCGCAGCATACTCACGACACTTCTGACGGAACTCAGCCGCAGACACTTTCTGTCCTGGCTTGCCGACTTTCTTTTCAACCATCAGTTCGATAGGCAGGCCGTGACAGTCCCAACCTGGTACGTAAGGTGCGTCGAAGTCCGAAAGGGTTTTGGACTTAATAATAATGTCTTTAAGAATTTTGTTTACGGAGTGACCAATGTGAATATTGCCGTTCGCATACGGAGGGCCGTCATGCAAAATGAAAGATTTTTTGCCTTTCTTCGCTTTACGGATTTCACCGTAAAGATCTTCGTCATACCAGCGCTTGAGCATCTGTGGCTCGCGCTGTGCAAGATTACCTCGCATCGGAAACCCAGTTTCCGGCAGGTTTAAGGTATCTTTAAAGTCACTCATTGATTGTTCATTCCGTATATGGACGTTTAGACATTATTTCTCATCATGCTCAGCCAGCCACGCACGCGCTGTCTGGGCATCAATTCCGATTTGGGCTTTCAACTCATCGAGCGAGCCAAATTTCATCTCGTCACGCAGTTTATGTAAAAGCTGCACTTCGATTTGAAGACCATAGAGATCACGCTCCAGGTCAAAAAGGTGTACTTCCAGTTGTTGGCGCACACCGTTGACAGTAGGCCGTGTACCGACATTCGCTACACCACCCAGCCATTGTTCTTCTTCAATTCCGCCAACTCGCACCACATACACACCGGAAACAGGAGATACACGACGCTTGAGCGGAACATTTGCCGTCGGGAAGCCGATGGTTCGACCCAACTTTTTACCATGGGAAACGCGACCGCTAATGCTATAAGGGCGACCAAGCATAGCTTCTGCTTCACTCTGGTGCCCTGCAGCCAATTCGTTACGAATGGCTGTACTGCTGACACGTTGTTCTGAAACAGTAAAACTGTCAGTGCTTACCACTTCAAAACCAACGCTTTTGGCTTCGTTTTGCAGATAACAAAAATCGCCCTGACGCTTAGCGCCAAAGCGAAAATCATCACCAACCACGAGAAACTTAACACCCAATTGTTCAGCCAACAAGCGATGAACGAAGTCATGCGGCGTGATAGAGGCGAATTTGGCGTTGAAGTTGACCATGACAAGACGCTCAACACCTAGCTTGGCCAGTTGAACGTACTTATCTCGAAGCCGGGTAAGTCTTGCCGGAGCATTTTCTCCCGAAAAAAGCTCCCGTGGCTGAGGTTCAAACAGCATTACCGTTGAAGGCAAACCAAGTTCGCGTGCTTTTTCCACCACGCGGCGCAGCACTTCCTGATGACCGAGATGGACACCGTCAAAGTTACCGATTGTTAGCACGCAGCCACGATGTCTATCGCGGATGTTATGGATACCCCGAATTAATTCCATAGCGGTAAAACAGCTTTCCCCTTAAAAAACCGACGGATTATATACTAATCAGAAGCCGCAATCAGCCTTCCGCGCGAAGTTGATGCGGTCGCAAACCCAAAATCACCAGTGAGACTACGTAAGTGATTGCGCCCGCAGCAATTAAGCCGGTCAGCGTATAAACTCTTTGCCACAAATCCATCATCAGCCATTGCTCAAATACCGGCATAAAGTGATAAACCACCGCGCCCATGAGAGCCACACCCACGACAAGACGCAAAGTAAACACCACAGTATCTTTACTGACGCGGTAAACCTGCTGCTTGTGAAGGCCACGGTATAGCAAACCTGCATTGACCAGCGCTGAGAGCGCAGTAGCAATCGCCAAGCCTACGTAGCCATAGAAGTACGCAAAAATTAAATTAAAACCCATGTTGCTTGCCATGGCGATAATGCCATAGCGCACCGGTGTTTTGGTGTCCTGTCGGGCGTAGTACCCAGGCGCTAAAACCTTGATTAACATAAAGTTAAGCAGACCTGACGAATAAGCAATCAGTGACATGGCTGCCGCATTCACATCGTCAGCGCCAAACTCCCCACGCATAAAGAGAACCATCAGCATCGGTTTCGCCAGCACAATCATACCGACCATGGCAGGAACGCCAAGCAGCAGCACCATGCGCACGCCCCAATCCATGGTCGACGCAAAATGTCCTGAAGATTGCTCCACATGTTTTTTGGAAAGCGCTGGAAGAATCACTGTCGCAATGGCAATCCCAAACAAACCTAATGGAAATTCCAGCAGGCGATCTGAGTAGTAAAGCCAACTAATAGAACCTGTTGCCAGGAAACTAGCAATAAAGGTGTCGAGTAGCAGGTTAATCTGGCTAACAGAAACCCCAAACAATGCTGGAATCATCAGAGTACGAATTTTGACCACGCCCGGATGCGACCAGCCCCATTTAGGGCGAACCAGCATCCCTTCACGATAGAGGAACGGGATTTGGAAACCAAACTGAATAAGGCCCCCCAGAAATACACCAATACCCAGACCAATCTCAGGCTGTTCCATATTTGGTGAAATCCAAATCGCCGCTGAAATCATCGCAATGTTCAGAAACACTGGTGTGAAAGACGAAACTGCAAAACGACCCAAGGTATTGAGAATCGAGCCGGCTAGCGCCACAAAAGTGATAAACCAAAGATATGGGAACGTGATCTTGAGGATCAGAGAGGCCAACTCAAATTTGTGGGCAGAAGGGCCATCGTTTACCCAATCGAGGAACCACCCCATCCCGAACAATGCCGTGATAACTGGTGAGGCAATCACACCAATCAAGGTGACTATCGTTACCAACAGACCCAGTGTGCCTGACACATAGGCAATCAGCTCGCGAGTTTTGTTTTTATCATCACTGGCTTGGTATTCGGCCAGCACCGGAACAAATGCCTGAGAAAAAGCCCCCTCTGCAAAAAGGCGTCTCAGGAAGTTGGGGATTTTATTAGCAAAGAAGAAAACATCCGCTGCAGCACCTGCCCCCATTAAATTCGCGATAACCACATCACGCACGAGACCCATCACACGCGAAATCATAGTCATCGAACTGACAATCAATCCGGAGCGAAGTAATCGCTTTGACACCTATATCCCCTTAAAAAAACAAAAGGAAGTAAACCTGCCCGCCTGTCGCAGGAGCCCCCTGTAGTTATGAAAAGAAAGGAGGCACCTTGAATAGCACGAAAAGCACAGATAAAAGGCTTACTTCAAGTAAAGAATGCTGGTAGAATCTGCCGCCATATTAACCGCGATGTTCGCAGCACGCCAATCCTAAGGTGAGTGCGGCGGATATTTGCACAAATGAATTGACAACTCGGGTAAAACGAGGCATATTCCTCGGCCTTAAATTGTCACCGAATATAAGATTTGGGAGTTAGACCCTTGGCGAATATCAAATCTGCTAAGAAGCGTGCAATCCAATCTGAGAAGCGTCGCCAGCACAACGCAAGCCGTCGCTCAATGATGCGCACTTACCTGAAAAAAACTATCGCAGCTATTGCAGCAGGCGATAAAGAAGCGGCTACTAAAGCATATGCTGAAGCGCAACCTATCTTGGACCGCATGGCTACTAAAGGCCTGATCCACAAGAACAAGGCTGCTCGTCATAAAGCTGCTCTGGCTGCTCAAATCAAAGCTCTGTAATAGCGCTCCGATTTGAAATAAAAAAACCGGCTCATGGCCGGTTTTTTTATTTGTTCTAATTTTTATTTACTGCAATACAACTGGTGTAGTGTTGTCATGATGGTTTGCACTTCTACACTTTTCAGCGAATAGTAGACTGTCTGCGCTTCTTTTCTTGTCGCCACCAGGCCATCCCGTCTCAACCAAGCTAGGTGTTGAGATAATGCAGACTGACTGAGTTCTAGCTTCTCACTCAGCGTGCCAACCGACATTTCTCCTTCCAGCAGATAACACAGTATGAAGAGTCTGCGCTCATTAGCCATTGCTTTCAGCAACTGCACGGCCTTAGGCCCAGCTTCTTGCATCTGTTTTAATTCCATACTTACTGCCTGCTAAAAATACGTCTAAAGGTTTGTTTGTGTTTGACTTAAGTTTAACACTGTTCAGAGCAGTAACAATGGTCCGCGCTTAAGAATGCTATACAGATGTTGAGACTTAGTGAAACAATTTGCTGAAATCGGCTTCACATATGCGTTTTACTGCAGGGTGCTGAATCATGCGTTCCGCAAAAATGACATAGTATTCTTCTTTCAGCGCATCCACTTTTGCCACTTCCATAACATTGGGAAGTTCCAGCACATCTGAAGAGTAAAATGTCGGCGCAACAAACATGGCTTTATGATTCGATCCAAATGATTTCATCAATGCCGCATCATCAAACTCCCCCAGAATGGTAGGCGTGATGCCCTGGCTATCAAACCAATGCATTAGCTTGCGTCCCATGGCAGTACGTGTGCTTGGAATAAGCAGCTTATGCTCTTCAATGACAGCAGGAAAACGCTTCTTGGAGGTATCTCCTGAACAGAAGAAACTCATCAAGCTCTCACCTATTTTCACGCTGAAAAGACCGGGGCTTTGTGTTGAATCCACAGGGCAGTCTGACAGGATCATATCCAGTTTGTGCTGACTAAGCTGCTCAAGCAAAAGTTCGTGGGTCGATTCGAAGCAGCGAAGGTGAATACCATCGTCTTCAGGCAATGCTTTTAACAGCACACGGCTAACAAGGCTTTTGGAGAGTGCGTCCGCGACGCCAACATCGAACAACTGGTGCTCACGTTGGCTATAATTCACGATATCGAGCATTTCATAACTCAAGCCAAACATCTTATCGGCGTACTTAAAAACAAGCTGTCCGAGCTCTGTAGGTTCGATATTTCTCCCTACACGCTTGGTCAATTTGCCTTTAAGGCGCTCTTCAAGCGCTCTGATCTGTCCTGTAACCGTCTGTGGCGTTAGGAACAGAGCATCAGCCGCCTTTGATACTGAACCTTGCTTACAGACCATCCAGAAGTAATAGAGGTGGTTATAATTTAAGTGTGACATGTGTTCTCAACGAAAAAACGCCAGACGCGTTATCCACGGCTGGCGTTTTGGGATGATAGCCTATCCTTTTTTAGCAATGGTGGAGGTCTTGTAGCGACCTCCTGCACGCTGTTCCAGCGCTCTGCCTAATAGGGTTTCTTTGTCGACGCGTGGCGTTGTTGTCAGTAAGGCTTTTTCAACAACCTCAGGTTGAGTCGTTTCCAGCCCAGCAAGGAAAGCCTTGCACACATCAGTCGAATTATCATCGAAACAGTGTGAGTATTTGTTCGCAGCCAATGCTGGTGTAGCGAAGAGCACTCCGCTAATAATCAATGCTAACTTTTTTCTCATCGCTATCTTCCTCAACCTCACTCGATTTCGGCAATACAGCATTAAGCAAGGCGTAACCTGCCACGGCCGAGATAGTTGAACCAATCAAAATGCCCAGTCTTGAGAAGGTAATGTAGCTTTCATCCACTCCGACAAACGCCAGAGACGAAATGAAGATGGACATGGTAAAGCCGATACCACACAACAAAGACACAGCGAAGATTTGCTTAAAGTTTACGTTTTCAGGCAGGCGAGCAATACCCAGTTTTACTGACGCCCAGCTCAGGGTAAAGATACCCAGAGGCTTACCAATCAACAGGCCCAATGCAATCCCCAATGGAAGCGTATTAGTCAAACTTTCAATCGATACGCCTTCCAGTGATACACCAGCATTTGCGAACGCAAAGACAGGCAGAATAAGGAAAGCAGCATATGGGTGAATAGCATGTTCAAGCTCTTTCAGTGGTGACTTACCGTCCTTTCCACCTTCAAGCGGGATCACAAAGCCCAGCACCACACCCGCCAGTGTCGCGTGAACACCTGACTTCAAAACGCTGACCCAAAGGATGGCACCGACTAACAAATACCACTTGGTTGCAGTCACCCCTTTTGCATTCATCAAGAAGAGCGCGGCCGTCGCGAGGAAAGCAACTGTCAGTGCTGTCACAGACAGATCGCTACTATAGAACAGCGCAATGATAACGATAACGCCTAGGTCATCAATAATCGCCAATGCGAGTAGGAAGACTTTCAGTGCCAACGGAACACGTTTGCCCAGCAGCGCCATCACACCCAGTGCGAATGCAATGTCCGTCGCAGCTGGAATTGCCCAACCCGCTTGGGTAACAGGGTCGCCAGCATTGAATGCTAGATATACTGCAGCAGGTGCTACCATACCGCCGACAGCAGCAATAGCAGGGAAGATGGCTTTCTCTTTGGTATTCAGAGCGCCTTCAATCAGCTCCCTTTTAACCTCAAGTCCAATCAGTAAGAAGAAGATGGCCATAAGGCCGTCATTGATCCAATGTGCAACAGACAAACCAGCTATATAGCTATGAAGAGCGCCGTCATATAGTGGCTGCAAAGGCGAGTTGGCAATAATAATCGCCAGAATCGCAGCAATGATCAGCACTAAACCACCAGCTGATTCCATCTTCATAAACTGACGAATCGCATCAGTCATTAAAAGCACTCCGTTAAATTAGTTAATCTCTACTAGTCTAGGCGCCGATCATCGATAAAGAAAAATCGGTTCTTCGGAGATTAAACATCGAAATATCCGAAGTATCCAATCAAAATTGTTACTTTTTTCGCAACGAAAATCGGTAACTCTGTCATAAACGTCACAGCCCAGCCTGCATCAAGCATTAAAACGGTTCAAGTGCCTATTTTTTATACTGCGATTTCACCCCTCACATAAACAACTTATCTTCATGTTTTTTATAGTAAATTGAACATATGACACAAAGTCTTTACACCCTCTCTTATGAATGGCTGATACACCACCTCATAACTGTCATATTAGTGAAATATTTCGTACCTAATATCCGCGCCAGATTCTTTCACTGACACAAATCTGACATTTAACTGTCACGGAGATTTCTCTTATGACCTCCCAAGCTTCTACTGCTGCACCGATTAACAGCTCTAAGAATTGGGTACGTTGGGCCAACCTGGCACTTATGCTTTATGTACTGCTTCTGGCAGTTTCCATGGTTGGAAGTGGTTTCAAATGGGCTGCGGGTGACGAGGCTAGAACCTTGTTTGAATTCGCTTCTCATCCTGTTGCAGGTCTGATGATTGGTATCGTAGCGACAGCGCTCATCCAGTCTTCCAGTACTGTAACTTCTATTATCGTTGGTCTTGTCGCTGGCGGTCTGCCAGTTGAAACCGCCATCCCTATGGTGATGGGTGCAAACATAGGCACTACCGTGACCAATACACTGGTAAGTCTGGGTCACGCTCGTTGCAAAGATGAATTCCGCCGTGCATTTACCTGTGCAACTGTTCACGATTTCTTTAACCTGATTGCTGTAGCTATCTTCCTGCCGCTGGAAATGATGTTCGGCCTGCTGGACAAGATCTCAAGCTGGTTGGTGGCACCTTTCATGTTTGAAGGTAGCCTGAGTATGAAAGGTTTGGACTTTATGGGTCCAATCACCAAACCACTGGTTAATGGCACTAAAGATGTGCTGTCTTCACTGCCGGGTAGTTGGGGCGGCATCGTACTGGCTCTGCTGGGTATTGCACTGATCTTCGCTTCTATCACCATGATGGGCAAACTGATGCGCTCTCTGATGGTCGGCCGTGCAAAAGAAATGCTGCACAAAGCGATTGGTCGTGGTCCTATCCACGGCATTATGTCCGGTACTTTGGTCACTATTCTGGTTCAGTCTTCTTCTACGACCACCAGCCTGATGGTTCCGCTAGTAGGTACCAACGTACTGAAAGTACGTGACGTGTATCCGTTCACTCTGGGCGCGAACATCGGTACCTGTATCACCGCCCTGCTGGCAGCAACGGCAGTGACGGGTCCTAACGCTGTATTTGCCCTGCAGATCGCTCTGGTACACCTGGCGTTCAACATCATGGCAACCCTGCTGATCTTCGGTACACCATTCCTGCGTGAAATCCCACTGAAGTGCGCGGAAATGCTGGGTGAAGCTGCAGCGAAGAACAAGATGGCTGTCGTGGCTTACTTAGGTCTGGTATTCATTGCGATTCCTTCGCTAGTGATGCTGGTAACCCAATAAGCAATACTGACAAACTGATTTGAAAACGCCCGCTGATGCGGGCGTTTTTGTATTTAGGGCCCTGGGTCCTGCAGGAATTATTCAAGACCATCGAGACATTAAAAAAGCGGCACTGGTGATCAGTTGCCGCTTTTTCTATTCCTAGGATCTTCTTTTCCTGGAACCCTAAACCCTCTTATACCGCAATCGGCGCTTTAATCGATGGTTGAGCTTCATAGCCTTCTATCTCAAAGTCTTCCAGCTTGTAATCGAAGATAGAGTCTGGCTTACGTTTGATTGTCAAGGTTGGACGATTACCAGGCTCACGTTTGAGCTGCTCGAAGACGATGTCATCGGTCAGGTGATTGTGATAAAGGTGAACATCACCGAAGGTATGGACGAAATCACCCACTTCCAAATCACACTGCTGCGCAATCATGTGAGTGAACAGCGCGTAACTCGCGATATTGAAAGGTACGCCCAGAAAGTAATCGGCGCTGCGCTGGTAAAGCTGGCATGACAACTTGCCATCAGCTACATAGAACTGAAACAAACAGTGGCATGGTGCCAGTGCCATCTTGCCTTGCTCTGCATTTGCTTGCGGGCTGATGGTCTCGTCAGGCAGGTCAGCAGGGTTCCACGCCGTAATAATGTGGCGACGCGAATTTGGCTTGGCTTTGATCTGCTCAATCAGCTCAGCAATCTGGTCAACCGTTGAACCGTCCGGACAGGCCCATGAACGCCACTGAGCTCCGTAAACCGGGCCTAGATCGCCCTCTTCTGTCGCCCACTCGTCCCAGATTGTTACATTATTTTCTTGGAGATACTTGATGTTGGTATCGCCATTGAGGAACCAAAGCAACTCATGGATGATGGCGCGAGTGTAAAGCTTTTTGGTGGTCAGCAGCGGAAAGCCTTCACTAAGATCGAAACGCATCTGACGTCCAAAAACAGAGCGTGTACCCACTCCAGTACGGTCACCGCGGTCGGTGCCGTTATCAATGATATCCTGCATCAAATCAAGATATTGCTTCATGACTCTTCCTTTCTTTTACTACCCGCCATAGCGGGGTGACAAATCACAAATATAAAGAAAGCCGCAGAGATCTGCGGCTTAAACTGAAATTATTATATGGAGCGCGCTGCGCTTGGGTCTCTGCGATAAGCCCAGACTACCATTAACACACCCACAATAATCATTGGCGTCGACAATATTTGTCCCATGCTGATCCAATCACCAAATAGGCCCAAATGTGCGTCAGGCTCGCGATAAAACTCAACAATAAAGCGGAACGCCCCGTAGCCAATCAGGAAGAGACCGGAAACGGCACCGGCAGGTCGCGGCTTCTTGATAAACCAGTTAAGGATGAGGAACAATACGATGCCTTCCAGCAAAAATTCGTAAAGCTGCGAAGGATGACGTGCAATTGGGCCTCCTGTCGGAAAAATCATTCCCCATGGCATATCTGTCGCACGCCCCCAAAGCTCACCATTGATAAAGTTACCCAGACGGCCTGCACCCAGCCCAAATGGTACCAGCGGCGCAATAAAGTCTGAAACAGCGAAGAAAGTCCGCTTGGTCTTGCGGGCATACCAAGCCATGGCTGCAATCACACCCAACAATCCACCGTGAAAAGACATGCCGCCTGTCCACACTTTGAACAGGAATAAGGGATCGGCAAGGAAAGCGTCAAATTGATAAAACAGCACGTAGCCAATACGACCGCCTAACACGACGCCTAAGAAACCTGCGAACAGTAAGTCACCTACTTCATCTCTTGTCCATCCACTACCCGTTTTGTCTGCACGGCGGTTAGCTAACCAGAGCGCAAACGCAAAACCAGCAAGGTACATCAAGCCATACCAGCGAACTGCCAGCGGCCCGATTTCAATCAGGACAGGATCTATTTGGGGAAATGTCAGTGACATGAATTCGTCTTCCTTAGCTAAAAAACATGCTTGCGCCCACTACGAGCAAAAAAACCGCGAATACGCGTTTTATGATGGGTGTCGGTAATTGGGTCGCAAGTCTAGCACCGTAGCGTGTTGTCATTACGGAAGTGACTACAATACCAATCAACGCAGGTAAGTAAACATAACCAACACTGTAGGGTGGTAGCGCTTCGGGTTGATTCAGCCCGAAAAAGATAAAACCAATGACACCGGAAAACGCCAAAAAGACACCGCACAGTGAAGCACTTCCGATGGCTTTTCGCATTTCGACGCCATGATAATGCAGGTAAGGCACGGTCAATGAACCGCCACCAATTCCCGCAAGGCTGGCTATCATACCAATCGCTGCCCCGCTGGTCATACTTCCTAGGGTGGAAGGTAACGGTCTGGCAGACTTAACCCTCAGCGATAATGCCATTTGAAGAGCAAGCAGCAACACAATAGCCCCAAACACTTTCGGTAAATATTCAGTTGGCATTCGGTCAGCTATACCACTACCCAGCAGACCACCGAAAAGAATGCCCGGCAACAGTGTGCGGATAACCGAAGGTTGGACATTGCCCAAGCGATAATGGGTATAAGCAGATGAGGAAGAGGTGATAACAATGCTGGCAAGCGAAGTGGCGAGCGCCATCGGCATCACGAGGTTGGCAGATATTCCAGCCCAAGGCAGAAGAACACTCAACGCAGGCACGACAATCAGGCCGCCACCAATACCTAATAGCCCAGCTAACAGACCAACAATGCCACCGACGAAAAGACAAACGCCAAACAACCACAATGTGGCTTCTAACATGAAAGATTCCTATTGGCGCAAGACAAAAGCCAAGTCACCTTATTATTTTCCCTTTACCTAACATCCCAGTAAAGCTCGGGTTATTTACCTACCCGGATCAAACCGCCGAGATTGTACTGCTCTAAAAAGGCTTCAGAGGCGTTTCTTATGTCACCCGCTAATGACAGTTGTTGGACAGCCGCCGTATGCGATTCCAACTCCTCACTGGGAATATGGCGCAGTACGTATTTAATCTTCGCCACACTTCGTGTGTTCATACTGAGCTGTCTGTACCCCATACCTACCAGTAACACTGCACCGATAGGATCACCAGCAAACTCACCACAGACACTGACTGGCAACTTGAGCCGTTTGCTATTGTCGAGAATTTGTCTAAGCACCGCCAATACTGACGGGTGGAATGTATCATAGACCTCAGCGACCCGGGCGTTGTTCCTGTCTACAGCCAATAAATACTGTGTCAGATCATTGGTACCTACTGAGAGGAAATCGATATGCGGCGCGATGGTATCCAGCTGGTAGAGGACAGAAGGCACTTCTACCATGATACCCAACCTTGGCAGCTTTAAAGTCTCTCCTTGCTGATCAGCGATTT
This sequence comes from Grimontia kaedaensis, assembly GCF_023746615.1. Lineage (NCBI taxonomy): Bacteria > Pseudomonadati > Pseudomonadota > Gammaproteobacteria > Vibrionales > Vibrionaceae > Grimontia > Grimontia kaedaensis. The sequence goes on from NZ_CP082275.1 coordinate 3,142,092, forward strand.
CTGATACTTCTGAGAATGCCCTTTCAATCAAGGTCTTGGCTTCAAGAAGCTCTGATAAGCCAGAGATCATGGGAAGTAGAACAGAAAGGTTGTCGCGCCCGATACTGGCACGCAGCATGGCGCGAACCTGAATTAGAAATATATCCGGATGGTCCAGAGTGAATCGGATACCACGCCAGCCCAGAAAGGGGTTGTCCTCTTCAATTTTAAGGTAAGGCAACGGCTTGTCGCCACCAATATCCAGCGTACGCATCACCACAGGTTGCTTAGGATAACAATCTAGAATTGCGCGGTATTGATTTACCTGGTCGTCTTCCGACGGGAAGCTTCGTTGCATCAAAAACGGCACTTCGGTGCGATACAGGCCAACACCATCGACCCCACGGTTGATAGCAATGCTGGTATCAGCACTGAGTCCCGCATTCAAGTGGACTTCGACCCTCACCCCATCGGCAGTTTCTGTTTTCTTGGTGAAAGTACTTTCGACTTCCTGTTGCAGTTCGAGCTCTTCATCCCGAAGGCGTTCGTACTCTTCAAGCACCTGCGGAGCTGGCTCAACCAGTAATCGCCCTTTGAAACCATCGAGCACAATCTGTTTGCGGTGAACCAACTGCGGGCTGAATTCAACCCCCATAACAGCAGGAATACCAAGCGCTCTTGCCAGAATGGCGGCATGTGCGTTCACTGCGCCTTCTTCAGCGACAACACCAGCTAAGCGATCACGAGGGATCGCAGCCAGCATGGCAGCCGTCAATTCACGGGCGAACAGCACGATAGGCTCATCAAAATTCCACTGCTTAATCTCCTGGTTCTCGAGGAAATAAAGCAGGCGTTGTCCAAGCTCCTTCACATCGTTTGCACGTTCACGAAGATAAGGATCGGACATATTCTGGAAACGCTCAGAAAACGCGTCAATGGTTTGCTTTACCGCCCATTCTGCTAAGTCGCCATTCTGAATGCGTTCATTCATGGCCTTTCGCAACATGGGATCGTTAAGAAGGTGGATAAAAAGATCGAAGATCGCCAGCGTGTCCTGATTCAGTTCACTATCAAAACGCTTTCTCAGTCGGCGGAATTCGGTAATGGCTGCACTGATAGCACCATCCAATCTATCGCGTTCTTTTTGGGTATCAAGACAAGAAGCAGGGAATACCAAATCAAGCCGTGGCTGTGAAACATCACACCAGGCTTTGGCAATAGCAACACCTGGCGAAGCTGCCGCACCCTCGAGCAATAACGCCCCTTTTGCATTATTAGGCCAGAAGCCCTGCGCTTTGGCATGGGCAAACACCACGGCCAACTGGGCGGCGAGTGTAACAAGGAATGACTCTTCACTTTCATCGAACTGGCGAGAGTCACGCTGCTGCACAACAAGAATACCCAGCACTTTTCGGCGATAAATAATAGGCGTACCCAGGAAGGCGTGGAAAATGTCTTCGCCGATATCAGGAAAGTGTTTGAAGTCGCTGTGGGAACTGGCAAGTGCAAGGTTGATAGGCTCAGCGCGGCGACCAACCAGCCCGACCAAACCTTCATTAAAGGAGAGGGAAACACGGCGTGCACGGGCATTGAGTCCCTGCGTCGCCATAAGATCATATTGTTCGCGCTCATAATCGGCGATGTAGACAGAGCAACACTCCGTCTCCATCGCAGAGCAGGTCTCACGCACTAAGACATTGAGCGCTTGTTTGACGTCGGTGGACGACGCTACATTGTTAACGATATCCCGCAGTTTCGTCAGCATCAGCGCCCTCGACGTTTATCCTTAGTTCTTCGCTGTGCCCCGCTTGCCTTTCCGTTTGTTTTTTCTTTCGCGAAAAGGCATCGCCATAGGCGCAAACTCTTTCATCGCACGTCGATAAACTTCGCGTTTAAACGACACCACTTGCCTTACGGGGTACCAATAGCTGACCCAGCGCCAGCCATCAAATTCCGGCGTTCCCCCGCGTTGCATGTTCACCTTTGACTCGTCACACTCCAGCTTCAGCAAAAACCATTTTTGCTTCTGGCCGACACACACTGGCTTGGAATCCCAGCGTACCAGACGTTTAGGTAATTTATAGCGTAGCCAGTGACGACTGGTAGCCAGAATTCTTACGTCTTTCTTTGTTAACCCTACCTCTTCGTAGAGTTCACGGTACATGGCCTGTTCAGGAGTTTCACCGTCATCAATACCACCTTGTGGAAATTGCCAAGAGTGTTGTCCGTATCGACGAGCCCAGAGAACTTGACCGTGGCTGTTACAAATTACTATCCCTACGTTGGGACGGTAGCCATCGCCATCTATCACTGGACGACCTCAAATATAAATCTCTATTACCAGTGATTTTTTCACACTATGTGCACAGTGGTAAACAAACATTGTGTATGAGACGCATTTTTTGGGGGCTTCAACCGCCTTTATGGATAATTCCACCAGTTACCCAAAGTTATAAACAGCTCGGTGAGACTAAGCGCACATTTATTCACGCTTTCTGTGGATACATTTGTGCAGAACAGACTTCAAACTGATTAAAAGTGTCTCACCATGACGAATTAAAGACACATCACGGACTGAGCATAAAAATATATATAATTATATTTCAATTACATAGTGAAAAATCTCACTGTGGTCAACCTGAGATTTAATGGCCAAATTTAGAACGATCTTAAAGTGGTCAAAGATCCATCAAACTTTGACTTACCCACACTGCTCGTTCACTTTGTCGCCAGTCTGATCCAAGATTAACCATATTCTGTGAGCAAAACCACTGTACAGGCATCCATGATCCATTTTTATACCTTAAGTCAGCAGATCAATGTGGATAACTCAAAGATAAATGCAAAAATCGGTGGATCCATTTTGTGGAGGCTGATAGCGTTCTCATCAGATTAATCGTATTCAAAGCCATTATGATCCCAGCCCCAACATCTGAAGTTGAACTCCTTGAACGCGCCTTTTCCTTGGCGGGTTATACGCTTGGCGAGCTTGCTGAGCAACACGGGCTGGAGTGTCCGGCTGATCTTCGCCGTGAAAAAGGCTGGGTAGGCATGTTATTGGAAACATGCTTGGGAGCCACGGCGGGCAGTAAACCCGAACAGGATTTCCAGGAGATCGGGATCGAGCTGAAATCGATTCCGATCAGCCATACTGGAAAACCACTGGAAACCACGTTTGTCTGTGTTGCACCACTGACAGGGGTTCAGGGACTGACTTGGGAACAAAGCCACATTCGCAATAAGTTATCCAAAGTGCTTTGGATCCCGGTTGAAGGTGAACGGGAAATACCGGTATGTGAGCGTCATGTCGGCATGCCTTTGCTATGGCAACCCTCTGAAGATGAAGAAGCGCAGCTCAAAGCGGATTGGGAAGAGTTAATGGAGTTTATCGTGCTGGGCAAGGTACATGAAATCAGCGCCAGACATGGTGAGTATTTACAGCTTCGTCCTAAAGCAGCAAACAGCAAAGCAAAAACGGAAGCTTATGGTGCAAAAGGCCAACCCATCAAAACCTTGCCCCGTGGCTTTTATCTTCGCACCCAGTTCACGGGCAAGATACTCGCCCGCCACTTTATGCTGCCAGAAAGCGAAAGCTAACCTTACAGCGTAATTTCCATGTCTTCGTTACAGCTTGTGTCTGCGGGTCCAAATTCGTCATAGGGGTCAAGCAGGCGAAGCGTGGCTTTTTTCACGCCGACCTTACGAAGTTTCTCCGACACCTGCTCCATGTTGTCAAAATGCAGCACCTCGTCGGTATTGTCATCTTTCAAAGGCTCAAGTTTGTGTCTGACTTCTACTTCCACCACATACTGCGCACCACCTGCATGCGCGATCACATAGCAATGGGGTACGTTGTCGGGGTGAGCCTGTATCCAGCTCTTCAATTGCTTTAATTTCATCTTGTTACCCGCATTGTTAATCGAATGTTAACTCTAGTATAAGGTCTCAGAATAGGGTGTGTGATTTAAAACTGATATTTCTGAGCGCTTCCACGTAATCCATTTGCGACTGCTCAAAATCTTCATCCAATTCCGACACCGCTCCACCACTTTTTCGCTTGTACCGACAGGAAAATTTCCTAAGATGGAAAGTAAACCCCGCACATCTCGTTAACGTATTTCCCGTCGTCCATGAGATGCAGCCCAAGGAGAAAGGATGCAATACCACACACTTCCCCATACCAACCTGGAAGTCAGCAAGATTTGTCTCGGTACCATGACGTACGGTCAGCAAAACACGGAAGCGGATGCTCATCAGCAAATGGATTTTGCGCTCGACCACGGTGTGAACTTTATTGATACTGCGGAAATGTATGCGGTGCCGCCGACACCAGAAACTCAAGGGCTGACAGAGAAGTACATTGGTACTTGGCTACAGAAATCCGGCAAACGTGACAAAGTCATTATCGCCACCAAAGTCGCTGGCCCCCGTGGCGTACCTTATATCCGCGAAAATATGTCATTGGATCGTCGTAATGTCCGCCAAGCGGTCAACGACAGTCTTGCGCGCTTGCAGACTGAGTACATAGATCTTTATCAGGTGCACTGGCCGCAGCGACATGTGAACAGCTTTGGTCAATTAAACTACGACCATCAGGACGAAAATTCAGGTGTTACTCTGTTAGACACTCTGGATGCGCTAGCAGAATTGGTGCGTGAAGGCAAAATCCGTCACATTGGTGTATCAAACGAAACCCCATGGGGTGTGATGAGCTATCTTCGTTTGGCTGAGAAACATAGCCTGCCGCGCATTGTCTCTATTCAAAACCCTTATAATTTACTCAACCGCAGCTTTGAAGTTGGCTTGTCTGAAATCAGCCATCAGGAAGGTGTCGAACTGCTCGCCTACTCACCGCTCGCGTTTGGTGTGTTGAGCGGAAAGTATCTCAATGGCGCCAAACCTGATGGGGCGCGCTGCACCCGCTGGGAACGTTTCGCACGATACTTCAACGAGCAAGGGCAGGCAGCAACTCAGGCTTATGTCGATCTTGCTGAGGAGTTCGCCATTGACCCATCACAGATGGCACTGGCCTATGTGAATACCAGATCATTTGTCGCCAGCAACATCATTGGTGCTACAACAATTAAACAGCTCAAAACCAACATCGACTCTATAGATGTCGAGCTGCCAGAAGAGCTACTGAAACGTATTGAAGAGATTGGTAAAAAGTACTCCAACCCTTGCCCTTAGAAGTGGCACCAATAAAAGAAAAGCGCCTTACGGCGCTTTTCTTTTATTGGTTGTTTTCCGGGAGCCACACACTCAGAGATGCAGCTCCCGAAAGATTACGTAGTCAGGTTCAGCCTTAGCTTCCTGCGCATTCGTGCCACTTCGCGTTGAGCCTTGAATTGAGGTGCAACGGTGTGACCGATAGATAAGCCATCTTTCTCGAAGCCAATATCTCGCATTAGATGCTCTGACAAAGGCTCGCCAACGTAGCGAATTCGGCGATGGGCTTTTCTCCAGGCTGCTTCTTCACGTTTGATATCCATACGGACGAAAAACACGGCCAGACGCAGGTACATAGATTGGTTCATGACGGACTCCTTGATGAGTTACAGGAGGCCTTGGATAGATTGCGGGAGAGGTATCTTGACTAGGAAGTGTCGCTCAGAGCCGCAGTCATATCCGCGGCCCATTTGCTAAAAGGGTGCGGATTAGTGTACAGGTTTTCGCATATCTGCGCGCAGATGGGTGGCGCAAGTCATGACGGATGTAAACATTTGATTTGTCATCTTATTGCCTCCTTTCTGCGTAAACCTGCGGAACATTCCGCACTTGTAAATTCACTGTTAATACTAATGATTTAGATCAATATATCAACGCGTTATTTAATATAACCATGAATTTAGTGGCATGTGCTTTATTAAACAATTTGAGTAAAGTTTCACCGTATCCTGTTCGAGGTTTTGCCTATTTAAAAGGACATCTTGCTTTTCACTAGCCAATTTTAAAATCAATCGCTCCAATAATAGTACTCCCGCAAATCATCAAGCTGTTACAAACCCGAATAAAGAACACTCAAAACCCATCTCTTTTACGGATAGTAAGTAACTATGTTCAATCTCATTAGTAGATATAATGTCGTTATTGATTGAGAGGAATGAACCATGAGAACTATCGCCGACCGTATTCGACACGCCATCGCTTTTGAGGTGATTGGCCTTATTCTCATCGTGAGCATTTTGTCCCTGTTTGGTTTTGATGCGGCGCACACTGGAGCACTGGGTGTGGCCTTCTCCATCCTGGCGACTGGTTGGAACTACATTTATAACCTGTGGTTTGACAAAGCCATGGTGAGATTCACAGGTAAGACTGAGAAGACACAAAAGCATCGTATCCTGCATGCGATACTGCTTGAGCTGGGACTGCTTTGGTTGACGCTGCCTGCTATTGCATGGTGGCTTGACATGAGCCTTTGGCAAGCGATCCTGATGGACATTGGTCTGGTGGCTTTCTACCTGGTTTACGCATACGTCTACAATCTGGCGTACGATAAAGTCTTCCCTATCAATGAAGGGAAGCTAGTCACCCAGTAATCTATCAGACGAAAAAAACCGCCTAATAAGGCGGTTTTTTATTTCAGCTAATCAGTTAGCGAAAGCTACGCGGTGCTGGAATCAAGCTGTGCTTGTTCAACAGACGGTACATAGTCGCACGGGATACACCCAACTCTTTCGCTGCCGCAGACACCTGACCATTGTTGCTTTCCAAAACAGCGAGCAGTGCATCGCGCTCAGATTCTTCACGAATCTTACGAAGACTTTGTTTGTAATCGCCCTGACGCGGCAGATCAAGATGCTCTGCTTCAATCACCAAATTATCTGCTAGCAGTACTGCACGTTTAACCTGGTTAATCAGCTCGCGTACGTTTCCTGGCCAGCTGTAGTTGGTCAGGATTTTGTTGGCTTCTTCAGAGAAGGTACGCGCCTGAGTGTTGTACTGACGTGCAAACTTCAACAGGAAGTGTTCAGCCAGCTCTGGAATATCTGCACTACGCTCTTTCAGCGAAGGCACTGAGATACGAAGAACATTCAGGCGGTAGAACAAATCTTCACGGAACTGGCCTTCAGCAACTGCTTTCTCCAGATCCATGTGTGTTGCCGCAATCACACGCACGTCAATTTCTTTCGAGTATTTGTCGTCGTGTGTTTCCACTGTACCGTCTTGCAGTAAGTGCAGAAGGTTCGCCTGAAGGTTCAATGGCAAGTCGCCGATTTCATCCAGGAACAACGTCCCTTGGTGTGCTTGCTGTACTTTGCCTTCAGTTGTGCCATCGCCAAAGAGCTCATTTTGGATGAGCTTTTCTGGCAGCGCACTACATTTCACTGAAATAAACGGGCCTTTCGCACGGGTTGAGGCGTTATGAATCGCCATACCCACCAGCTCTTTACCTGTACCGCTTTCACCGTTGATTAGCACCGACACATCCGTCGGAGCAACACGACGAACCTGATCGCGCAGCTTCTTCATCACTGACGTTTTACCCAGTAGACCCATGTCACTGTGGTCGCCCAGTTGAGGCCATACGTGGCGCTCAAGCTTCAGCATACCCAGCTGGTGACCGATGGTGCTCATCAGTTGGCTATCTGGAATTGGAGAGGTGAAGTAGTCGATGCAGAAGCTCACGATGAACTGACAAATTGCATCATTGTTGAGTTGATCTTCGCGGATCAGCGCCAACCAGCGAACCTGCTTGTTGCGGTTTACCAGTGATGCGACACCGTTAAGACTGAAATCATCGTGGCTGATGTCCACAATACCAATGCAAGGACCAATGTCCTGAAGGAGAGATTGTGCTGCTCTGAGGTCATAACAGCGGTGACAACGCCAACCTGCTTGTTCCAGTGTTGCCAGCCATGGTTCGTAAGTTCCGCCCACTACGACGAGAGAACTTGGAACCGCCTCAGATCTGAATTGCATACCCATAACGCCTGCCTTTAGTCATCCATTAACGACACGTGTTCAAAATGTTGTGAGTATCATTATATTTTGTAAGACAAGCAGGTCTGTCTCAATGTAGATACAAAGTCCCTCTCGAATCAGCACAGTTCCCAGATCAGACACTTTTGCTGTTCGATTTGCTGACAACATAGGCATCCAGTAGCTGACATAATTATCAGTAATATTAGTAAGATAGACTATTCTACAATGCCTAAAAAAGCCATCAAAATGGCCAACATTTCAAACACTTCTCATTTTTGAGAAATTTGGGATTCTCTATTTAATTTCTTAAATCATAGACTATGACCCGCTTTCGTGAGGTTATCTATTGATAGAGAAAGCAAAAAAACCGCATCCGGTTGAGACACGGTCTTTCAATTAAGGCAAATAGGTATACAACTATCTCACTTCTTCGCCATTGGCGATGACTGTCTCGCGGACTTTGTCTGCAAATTGCAACGCTTTCTGGCATACTTTGTCTTCATTCACAGTCAGGATGTCTCTCTCTTGCATCAGCACGCGACCATCCACAATGGCGTGTTTCACGTTCGATGCATACGCTGAATACACTAATGCGGGATATGGATTGTACATTGGAACCATGTTTGGTGCTTTCGTATCGGTTACGATGATATCTACCAACTTACCTACTTCCAATGAACCTATCTTATCTTCAATATGGAGCGCGCGGGCAGCGCCCATCGTCACCATCTTAACTACCTTGGTTGGCTGCATTGCGTCACGGTCTTAGTACATACAAAAAAACACTGGCATAAGCCAGTGTTTTTGGTGTCTCCGAGACGTCTCAGAAGTCAGTTGGGTTTAGTCTTTCTTCTGGTTCTGTGGACGCATCGCCGGGAACAGAATCACGTCACGGATAGTGTGCGTATTGGTAAACAGCATTGCCAGACGGTCGATACCGATACCTTGACCCGCTGTTGGTGGCAGACCATGTTCCAGTGCAGTGATGTAGTCTGCATCGTAGAACATCGCTTCGTCGTCACCTGCGTCTTTCGCATCAACCTGCGCTTTAAAACGTGCGTCCTGATCTTCTGCGTCGTTCAGCTCCGAGAAGCCGTTCGCCACTTCACGGCCACCGATGAAGAACTCAAAGCGGTCGGTGAAGAACGGATTGTCATCGCTACGGCGCGCCAGAGGAGAAATGTCTGCCGGATAGCCAGTGATGAAAGTTGGCTGGATCAGTTTAGGTTCTGCAGTTTCACCGAAGATTTCTTCCAGCAGCTGACCACAAGTCCAGAATTTCTCAACGTAGATCTCCAGTGACTTCGCAATAGCCACCAGCTTCTCGCGATCCTGAACCTCTTCAACGGTCAGTGCTTGGATATCAGCGTGCTCTGGGTTGTAGTGCTTTATCGCTTCCAGCATGGTCATACGTGCGTATTTACCACCGAATTCCACGGTGTAATCGCCGTATGGCATAGAGGTTTCACCCAGAACTTCAACGGCTACGGTACGCAGCATGTCTTCAGTCAGGTCGATCAGGTCGTTGTAATCTGCGTACGCCATGTAGAACTCAATCATAGTGAATTCTGGGTTGTGGCGTGGAGACAGGCCTTCATTACGGAAGTTACGGTTGATTTCGAATACGCGCTCGAAACCACCAACAACCAGACGCTTCAGGTACAGTTCAGGCGCGATGCGCAAGAACATTTCCTGATCCAGTGCGTTGTGGTGAGTGATAAACGGACGTGCAGAAGCACCACCCGGGATCACTTGCATCATTGGCGTTTCCACTTCCATGAAGTCTTTTGACTCCATGTAACGGCGAATCGCAGAAATCAGCTTAGAGCGCACCTTGAATGCGTTGCGCGAATCTTCGTTCACGATCAGGTCAACGTAACGCTGACGGTAACGCATTTCCTGATCAGTCAGACCGTGGAATTTTTCTGGCAGAGGACGCAGTGCTTTAGTCAGCAGTTGGTACTCTTCCATGTTCACGTAAAGATCGCCTTTACCAGACTTGTGTAGTGCGCCTTTCACACCGATGATGTCACCGATATCCAGACCTTGATATTGCTCTTTCAGCACGTTCTGAACGTCTTTCGCTGCGTACGCCTGAATGCGACCGCTCACGTCCTGAAGTGCCAGGAAAGGACCACGCTTTGCCATCACACGGCCAGCAACGCTGACTTTATGATCCAATGCTTCCAGCTCTTCCTTGCTCTTTTCGCCAAACTCAGCCTGAAGATCAGCCGCTTTGTGCTCACGGCGGAATTCATTTGGGTGGCCGTTTGCATTGCAGCTTTGACGAATGTGGTTCAGTTTTGCACGACGCTCCGCGATCAGCTTGTTTTCGTCTTGTAACTGGTCAGTCATAGTGAACCTTTGAATTAACTTAAAAAATTACAAACCAGATTTCAGGCTGGCTTCAATAAACTTATCGAGATCACCGTCAAGCACCGCTTGGGTGTTACGGTTTTCGATACCGGTACGCAGGTCTTTAATGCGTGAGTCATCCAGAACGTAAGAACGGATCTGGCTACCCCAACCGATGTCAGACTTCGCTGCTTCATTCGCCTGTTTCTCCGCGTTCTGCTTTTGCAGTTCCAGTTCAAACAGTTTTGCGCGAAGCTGCTTCATCGCCTGGTCTTTGTTCTTGTGCTGGCTTCGGTCATTCTGGCACTGCACCACAGTATTGGTTGGTACGTGTGTAATACGCACCGCTGATTCAGTGGTGTTAACGTGCTGACCGCCCGCGCCCGACGCACGGTATACGTCGATACGCAGATCAGACGGGTTGATATCGATGTCGATATTTTCGTCCACTTCCGGGTAAATAAACGCAGAAGAGAACGACGTATGACGACGACCGCCTGAATCGAACGGAGACTTACGAACAAGACGGTGAACACCGGTTTCGGTGCGCAGCCAGCCGTAAGCGTATTCGCCGCTGATACGAACGGTTGCTGATTTCAATCCAGCCACATCACCTTCAGACACTTCAATCACTTCGGTCTTGAAGCCTTTTGCGTCAGCCCAGCGCAGGTACATGCGCAGCATCATGGATGTCCAGTCTTGCGCTTCAGTACCGCCTGAACCTGCTTGCAGGTCGATATAACAATCAGAACCGTCATGATCGCCAGAGAACATACGACGGAATTCCAGCTTCGACAGCTTCTCTTCCAGATCGCTTAGCTCCGGCTCGATTTCATCGAACGTATCCTGATCGTTTTCTTCTACTGCTAATTCCAGCAGTTCGGTGATGTACTCGCCACCCTGATCAAGCTGGTCGATAGTTTCTACTACTGCTTCCAGCGACGCGCGTTCGCGACCCAGCGCTTGAGCGCGCTCAGGTTCGTTCCACACATCAGGTTGTTCGAGTTCGGCATTAACTTCTTCTAGACGCTCTTTCTTGGCGTCATAGTCAAAGATACCCCCTAAGGACATTTGCACGTTCGGCAATGTCCGCTAGGCGGTTTTTGATTGGATTGATTTCAAACATGGTCACTTTTCTGTGTTCGGAATGAGTTTTAACCGCCGAATTCTACAGAATTGCGGACGGAATATACAGAGTGTGATGGGGATCAAAGGAGAAATTTTCAGAGAAAAATGAGAGAAAAGGACCTAGGTCCTACAGTATTTGAACTGTTTGGCTGAGCCTCTGGCTCTTGCTTCTCCTAGCACCTTCTTTTCCTAGGCCCCTAGGACCTGCTCTTCCTTACCTAAACCGCTGCCATATGTTCAACCATCAACTGCACCGTGCGGTTGCCACGGAACTCATTCACATCGAGGCGATAAGCGACCTCGACCATTTGAACAGAAGGATCTGGCCAGCGGTGCAAGTCAATATTGAAGGCGATGGCGTCCACCATTTGTCCGCCCATGACAGGTTCCAACATCATTTTCAGGTGTTTTCCGCCCACCAGCTTTTGATGTAGCAACTTGAACTTGCCATCAAACAAAGGTTCAGGGAAGCCTTGCCCCCAAGGACCACCAGAACGCAGCGTTTCAGCCACATCCAGATTGATCTCATTGGAAAGGAGTTCACCGTCTGAAAGCAGTACCCCTTTCAACTCTTCTTCGCTGATGATGTTTTTCACGGCTTCATCGAACAGCTTGGAGAAACGTTCAAAGTCCGCTTCGGCGATCGTCAGACCCGCTGCCATGGCGTGACCGCCGAACTTTTTAATCAGGCCCGGGTTTTGCGTATCAATCACATCCAGGGTGTCACGCATGTGCAGCCCCTGAATAGAACGCGCGGATCCTTTAATGGTGCCTTCACCGCCATCCGCGAAGGCAATCACAGGACGGTGGAACTTGTCTTTAATACGTGATGCGAGGATACCAATCACCCCCTGATGCCATTCGCGCTGGAACAGTGCAAGGCCACAAGGCAGGCTGCTACCTTCACCAAATTGAAGACGCTCACAAATCGCCATCGCCTCTTCTTTCATGCCCTGCTCGATTTCCTTACGGCTTTGGTTCAGGGCATCCAGCTCACTTGCCATCTGGCGCGCAGCTTGAAGGTTTTGACACAGTAAAAGCTCAATACCAAATGACATATCATCCAAGCGGCCTGCCGCATTGATACGTGGCCCCAAGGCAAAGCCGAAGTCACTCGCCACCAGCGTCGTCATATTGCGGTTCGCCACTTCAATCAAGGCCTGAATACCCGGTCGACACTTGCCCGCGCGGATTCGCATCAAACCCTGATGCACCAAAATGCGGTTGTTGGTATCCAGCGATACCACATCGGCCACTGTACCCAATGCGACCAAATCCAACAGTTCCGCCAAGTTCGGCTCAGCCATACCACGCTGGGCAAACCAGCCGTTATCACGAAGATGAGCACGCAGTGCCAACATCAGATAAAACGCTACGCCAACACCTGCCAGCGATTTGGACGGAAAGCCACATTCACTGAGATTCGGGTTCACCATGGCATCAGCATCCGGCAACACTTCGCCCGGTAAGTGGTGGTCAGTCACGACGACTTGAATATCGCGGGCTTTGGCCGCCGCAACCCCTTCAATCGAAGACACACCGTTATCCACGGTCATGATAAGCTCCGCGCCTTTGGCCGCAGCTTGCTCTACCACGTCTGGGCTCAAGCCATAGCCATCGTCAAACCGGTTCGGCACCAGATAATCGACGTTAGTGCAGCCCATCATGCGAAATGCCGTCACTGAGAGCGCCGAGCTCGTTGCGCCATCAGCATCAAAATCCCCTACCACGATAATGCGTCGCCCTTCTGCCATTGCAGTTGCCAGCAGTTCTACGGCGCGTTCAATACCATGCAGTTCGTTGTAATTCAGCAGCCCGCGAGCGCTTCGCTCCAGTTCACCTTCAGAGGTGATACCTCGGTTAGCATAAATACGCTGGAGTAATGGCGGAATTGAAGCAGGAAAAGCAGCATCCTGTGCCGCGTGACGACGTTTAATTTCAATCATGGAGAGAACCTGTGAGTCATCGCTTATACCGATGAGCATTAAGAATGCGGATTGAGCCTCCATTTTAGCGGGTGGTTTTCAAAGCGGAAGACTTTGGAACTGAATGCTGTGAAGACAGAAAGAAAAAAGCGCCATCAAGTCGGCGCTTTTTGAGAAAAAATATTTAACCTTTGAATTTCTGTTCAAGATTCTGCAGCAAACCCTTTGCAGGGAGATAGCCGCCCAAAAGCGTGCCATCTTCAAGCATAATGGCAGGTGTACCCGTCACACCCATTGCGTTGCCCAATGCCATATGGCGACGGACAAGATCCGTGCACTGTTTGCTGTCCTCATCGAAGTTGCGCGCTTTTGCCAGGTTCATAGCGTCCAATTTGTCATCTGCACACCAAATGGCACTCATTTGGCCGATGTTTGGGGAACGCTCCCCCGAGCGAGGGAATGCCAGATAACGAACGGTAATCCCCAGATCGTTGTATTCCTTCATTTCACTGTGGAGCTTCATGCAGTAACCACAAGTGGTATCTGTAAACACGTTAACCACGTATTTCTCGTCTTTCGCCGGATAGACAATCAGTTCTTTTTCAACATCCGCTTCTTCAAACAGCTTTTTATTACGCTTCGCCTGAGTGATTTCAGTCAGGTTGATAGATTCCGTTGGCGTGGTATGGAAAAGCTGGCCGTAAATAAAGTAAGAGCCATCTTTATTGGCGTAAACTACGCCACCATTCGTCACGACTTCGTAAAGGCCTTCAACCGGCGCTTTTTCAATAGTTTCAACATTCAGGCGGTATTTAGCCAGTACATCAGCAATTGCTGCTTTATCTGCTCCATTAGCAGCCTGTGCGCCAAAAGACAACATAACAGAGGCAATCAGAGTACGCGCCATCAGTTGTTTAAAATTCATAGTGTTCAGATCCTGAAAAATGGGTTTGCGGGCAAACTATCACTCACTCAGACCGGACAGTGACGAAATAAATCCCAAGTGCGATAAAAAAACGCCCGTTCGTCTCATTATGCCCGAGGATGGTGCTCCTGATGCAACTGTTTTAATCGCTCAGTCGCGACGTGAGTATAAATTTGCGTGGTCGACAGGTCACTGTGCCCCAACAACATTTGCACTACACGTAAATCTGCACCGTGGTTCAGCAGGTGCGTTGCAAAAGCATGGCGCAAAACGTGTGGCGAAAGCATGTCACCATCAATGCCTGCCAGCGCCGCATAAAATTTAATGCGGTGCCAGAAAGTCTGACGGGTCATCATCCGGGCGCGGCGACTAGGGAAAAACACATCCGAGCTTTGCTCACCGAGCAATGCAGGGCGACTGTGCGCCATATAACGCTCCAGCCAGTCAATCGCCGCTTCCCCCATCGGTACCAGACGCTCTTTTCCACCTTTACCAATAACACGCACTACGCCCTGACGCAGGCTGACGTTTTCAGTGGTCAGGCTAATAAGTTCAGTCACGCGAAGACCTGTGGCGTACAGCAACTCCATCATGGCTTTATCGCGAAGCTCGATAGTGTCTTCCACATCCGGCGCATCCAATAGCGCTTCCACCTGCTCTTCCGACAAATCTTTTGGCAGGCGCTTAGGCAATTTGGGGCTGATCAATGTGGCCGTTGGGTCATCTTCACGCTGCTTTTCGCGGTAAAGGTATTGGAAAAGACGACGCATTGCAGAGAGCATACGGGCGCGGCTGCTTTGCTTGTAATCCTGATCAAATAACCAATGCTGATAATCCTGCAGTTTGGACGATGTCACCTTCACCAGAGCCACACTGTCATTATCCAGCCACTGGCAAAGTTTGGTCAGATCGTTTCGATATGAGGCCAGGGTGTTCTCAGATAACCCCCGCTCCATCCACATAGCATCCAAAAACTGCTCTACCAACGCCGCGTTTTGTTCCACGATTCACTCACTTAAGTTCGATTGTTGCTTATCTCAAACTACCTAACCCCCGCATGAATGCAAGGTTTACCCTGATTAAGCAAAACGATTGCATCAAAATACGCCAAATTCTCGTGGTTTACGGGGTAGAGATACAACGCCACGAGGAGTAGAATCCCCACGACGCAACAGCAGGAAAAGCACATGAAAATAGGTTTGTTTTACGGCTCCACTACCTGTTACACCGAAATGGCGGCGGAAAAAATCCGCGATATCCTGGGTGACGACTTGGTGGATATTCACAACATCAAAGAAACGCCGGTTGACCAAATGAATCAGTACGATTTGCTGTTGCTGGGCATTTCCACCTGGGACTTCGGCGAGTTGCAGGAAGACTGGGAAGCGGTGTGGTCACAACTTAATGGCCTGAACCTGCAAGGTAAAGTCGCTGCCCTTTTCGGTCTTGGCGATCAGGAAGGATATGCCGAATGGTACCTTGATGCCATGGGCATGCTACATGATGAACTACTGCCAACCGGCCTGAAATTTATCGGCTACTGGCCAAATGAAGGTTATACCTTTGAAGCATCAAAAGCGCTGACCGAAGATAGTAAACAGTTTGTCGGACTGGCATTGGATGAAGACAGCCAATACGAGCTGAGTGATGAGCGCATCGCTACCTGGTGTGAGCAGGTGTTGGTTGAGTTTCAGGAAACGCTATAGCCCCTGAACTTGCAAGCCGCCTTTCATACATAAAAAAAACCACCGCATCCGGTGGTTTTTTTGTATTCCAATGACTTTGCTTTACGCGTGTGACGTTTCGTCTTTACGCTTACCCGCAAAGCTTACTACTACCAGCGCAATTGCCGTTGGCAGCAGCCATGCCATGCCATAGTCAAACAGTGGCAGCACTTTCAGCGCAGACACATCAACGCCCGCGACTTTCGCCGCATCCAACAGCGCGAACACCAGAGACACACCCAGTACCACGCGGTATGCCAGTTGTGGGTTAGGCATAAAGCGGCGCAGGAACGTCAGAGCAATCAGTGCAATCGCAACCGGGTACAGTGCAAACAGGACAGGAACAGATATGGCGATCAACTGGTTCAGGCCAACGTTCGCTACCACTGCACAAGCAATAGACAGGATAACGACCCATTGACGGTAAGTGATATTGGTCAGAGTACTGAAGTAATCAGAGCACGCTGAAACTAGACCAATAACCGTCGTCAGACACGCCAGTACAATGATGGTCGACAGGATGATTTGACCAGCAGGGCCAAACAGCGCCAACACGTAAGCTGACAGAATCGCACCACCGTTTGCCGCGCCCGGTGCCACCCCCGTCGCTGTCGCACCCAGATAGAACAGAGAAACGTAAACAAATGCCAGACCTGCGGCTGCAATCACACCTGCATAAATCAGGTACTGACAGGTTTTCGCCTGATCAGTCACGCCTTTCTTACGGATAACATCAACAATCAACATACCGAACATCAGTGCGGCGAAGGTATCCATGGTGTTGTAACCCTCAAGGAAACCTGTCGTGAAGGCCTGACCCACATACGCACCCTGCGCTGCCACGATATCGCCTTGTGGGTTCACCACGACTGCAATCGCCAGTACTGCCAGTGCCGCAAACAGCGCAGGCGTCAGCAGCTTACCAATAGTGTCGATAAGCTTGCCTTGAGACAGGGAGAAGAACATTGCGATGGCAAAGAACACCACCGAGAAAAGCGACAATTCGAATTGGCCCGGTGCATTCAGGAAAGGCTTAAAGCCCATCTCATAGGCCACCAAACCCGCACGTGGCGCTGCAAAAGCAGGACCGATAATAATGAAAATCAGCACCGCCATCAGTGTTGCCACTGACGCTGGAAGATCGCGGGTCAGGCCTTTCCAGCCGCCACCGGCCACAGCAACCGCAACGATACCAATAAGAGGAAGGCCTACAGCAGTGGTCAAAAAGCCAAGCATTGCAGAAAAGGTGTGTTCACCAGCCAGAAAGCCCGCCAGAGGAGGAAAAATGATATTTCCGGCCCCGAGGAAAAATGCAAAGGTCATAAACCCTAGCGCGAGTATATCGCTAACCTTTAAACTCTCTTTCACTTCGTACTACCTATGTGTGTTTGCTTAATAATTGTGTAATCAACCGGTTAGCCTTTTGGTTATTTTTACTGCGCAATACCGATTGCGCAGAATAATGACGAAGTTTCACCGCACAGACAATAGAGCATTAAAAAATAGATTATAAATCTATTTTTTAATTATTAATTGGTAATTACAACCAAACATTAACCTTTAAACGATACATATTAAAGATATTAAACGCTATAACCCATAACGTAGCAGTAACATAATTATCTATTTTTTAAGCAGTTATCGACAATGACAACGAGTAGAGATCAAGAGGGTACCGTGAGTAAAGGCTTCAGATTCAAGCAATTTACTGTCGAAGATAGAGGCTGTGGCATGCCCGTCAGCACGGATGGCGTGCTGCTTGGCGCTTGGGCTGAGGCGGGAGAGTCTGATGAAGTGCTCGACATTGGTACGGGCTCTGGCTTATTGGCACTGATGATGGCGCAGCGATTTCCCGCAGTTAAAATCACCGCGCTGGATATCGATGAACACGCCGCCAACACAGCGCAGTTCAATTCAGAACAATCTGCTTGGGCAGATCGGATAAATGTGCTGCATCAGGATATTGACGAGTGGGAAAAACCGCTGCAGTTCAATACTATTATCTGCAATCCCCCTTACTTTAACTCCGGCGAGCAAGCAGGCGATTCTCGGCGAGCCACTGCGCGCCACACCGACACCCTTTCTCACGACACCTTATTAAAAGTGATAAAGACTCGACTTTTACCCAACGGACAGGCGCATTTGATCTTACCTTCAGTGGAGGCTGATGCCTTGCTGGCGAAAGCCAAAGAGTATGGACTTTATTGCCAACGGCTGTTGAACGTACAACCAACCGCCAACAAACCGGTGAGTCGAAAGTTGATGTCGCTATCGAATCAGGAAGAACATGGTTTAGATGCCAAAACCTTGGTGATCCAGGCGGCGGGAGGCTATACAAACGACTTTATTTCGCTCACAAGAGATTTTTACCTCAAGATGTGATGATCGTACTTGAATTAGTCTCTATAATTCGCCCCCTAACTTTGAGTGGAGAAACAACGCGTGCGAACTTTTGCTGAACTAGAACTGGATCCTCAACTGCTACAAGCGCTGGATGACATGAGCTTCGAGCGACCAACAGCGATCCAGGCTGGCGTGATCCCTCATGGTATGGATGGCCGTGATATTTTGGCGTCTGCGCCAACGGGAACAGGGAAAACGGCGGCTTTCGTATTGCCATTGCTGCAACACCTTATTGACTTCCCTCGTCAGAAGCCGGGTCCTGCACGCGCCCTGATCCTGACTCCAACCCGTGAACTGGCCATTCAGGTTGCTGATCAAGCCCGCGCGTTGGCGAAATACACAGATTTAAAGATCATCACCATCACAGGTGGTATCTCGTACCAAGAGCATGCTGAGATTCTGGGGAAAACCCAAGACATCGTGGTTGCGACTCCTGGTCGTCTGATGGAATACATCGAAGCTGAACGCTTTGACTGTCGCGCAATTGAAAGCCTGGTACTGGACGAAGCCGACCGCATGCTGGACATGGGCTTTGGCCCTGCTGTTGATAAACTCTCTACCGAATGTCGCTGGCGCAAACAAAGTATGCTGTTCTCCGCGACGCTGGAAGGTAAAGGCATTGAAGGTTTCAAGAACACCCTGCTGACCGATCCGGTAGAAGTAGAAGCTGAGCCACCACGCCGTGAACGCAAGAAGATCACTCAGTGGTACTACCGCTGTGACGACATGGCGCATAAAAATGCCCTGTTAAAAGCAATTCTGACGGAACAGGCTGAGCGTGCGATCATCTTTGTGAAAACCCGTGAGCGCCTGGCTGCACTGCGTGAATTCCTGACCAAAGAGAAAGTGAATTGTGCATGGCTGCAAGGTGAAATGGCTCAGGCAAAGCGTACTTACGCGATCGAGCGTTTCACCACTGGTGAAATTAATGTTCTGTTAGCGACTGATGTTGCAGCACGTGGTATCGACGTGCCAGACATCGACCACGTCATCAACTTCGACCTGCCACGCAAAGCCGACGTGTACCTGCACCGTATCGGTCGTACCGCCCGCGCGGGTAAGAAAGGTAACGCCATTTCTCTGGTAGAAGCACACGATCAACCAATGATGGACCGTATCTGCCGCTACATGAAAGAAGACGTGAAAGAACGCTATGTTGATGGCATGAAGCCAAAACATAAGAAGCCGGAATTTAAGAAGAAAAAGAAAAAGCTTTCTAACAAAGAAGTAAAAGGAAAAGCTAAGAAAGCGGCGAAGAAATCAGCGAAAAAATCCGCATAATCAAGCTTTTACTGGATTTTCAATTTAATTAACGTTAGAAAAGGAGGCGAAAAGCCTCCTTTTTTATTTGTTTGCGATCAGTCGCAGAGAAATATTCTAGTTTGCTAATGGAGGGCAGACTAAAGATCGGGCTCACAATCCGTCACATTGACAACACAAAATGTTAACAATATGTGTCATTTTCGGATTATCCTGCCGTTTGATAAAAAATCATCTATCCAATATTTTTTATTTGAGGGATCTTGTAATGCAATCTGTTGTTGATTTTTTAAACAGCATTATCTGGAGTCCAGTGCTTATTTACACCTGTTTGGGTGCTGGCCTGTTCTACTCCATCGTAACGCGCTTTGTTCAGGTTCGTCAGTTCAAAGAAATGACTCGCCTGCTGTTCTCTGGCAAAAGTTCTGAGAAAGGTATTTCGTCTTTCCAGGCGCTGGCCGTTTCACTCTCAGGCCGTGTTGGTACCGGTAATATCGCAGGTGTCGCTGCAGCGATCGGTTTCGGTGGTCCGGGTGCCGTTTTCTGGATGTGGGTTGTTGCCTTCCTTGGCGCTGCAACGGCTTACACTGAATCTACCCTTGCGCAAATCTACAAAGAAGAAGACAAAGGTGAATTCCGTGGTGGTCCGGCTTACTACATCGAGAAAGCGATGGGTCAGAAGTGGTACGCATGGATTTTTGCCATCGCAACTATCTTTGCCTGTGGTGTTCTGCTGCCGGGCGTACAGTCAAACAGTATCGGTAACGCCGTTGAAGCCGCATTCGGCTCTGGTGAAATGATTGAAACCGCGATTGGCACCTACAGCCTGGCGAAAATCATCACCGGCACCCTGATCTCCATTTTGCTTGGTTTCATCATTTTTGGTGGCGTGAAGCGAATCGCGAGCTTTACTCAGGTCGTCGTGCCTTTCATGGCTTTGGCTTACATCATCATCGCATTCGTTATCATTGCGCTGAACATCACTGAAATCCCAGGTATCGTTGCGATGATCATTGGCGACGCATTCACCCCTATGGCAGGTGTTGGTGCGGCTATTGGCTGGGGTGTTAAGCGTGGTGTTTACTCAAACGAAGCGGGTCAGGGTACAGGCCCACACGCAGCGGCAGCTGCAAACGTTCAGCACCCTGCGCAACAGGGTCTGGTTCAATCCTTCTCTATCTACATTGATACCCTGCTGGTATGTTCTGCCACCGCGTTTATGATCCTTATCACTGGCGCCTACAACGTTCACGGTGCTGGCGAAGCCTTCATCATCCAAAACGTTGCAGCAGACATTGCTGCGAATGGTCCAGTCTTCACCCAGATGGCAATTGAAAGCACCATGCCGGGTTGGGGCAAACCGTTCATTGCGATTGCATTGTTCTTCTTTGCGTTCACCACGATTCTGGCTTACTACTACATCGCAGAAACCAACGTGGCATACCTGCGCCGTACCATCAAACTTCCAGGCATGATGTTTGTGCTGAAAGTGATTCTGATGGCAGCGGTATTCTACGGCACCGTGAAAACCGCCAACCTCGCGTGGGCGATGGGTGATGTGGGTGTGGGTCTGATGGCTTGGCTGAATATTGTAGGCCTTGTGATCATCTTCTTCCTGAGCAAGCCTGCCCTTAAAGCGCTACATGATTACGAGCGTCAGCAGAAAGAAGGCGTGGAAGAATATACCTTCGATCCTGTGAAGCTTGGCATAAAGAACGCTGACTACTGGGAGCGTCGTCTGGCACGTCGTACTCAAGACAGCGAAGCTTCGGATGAAGTCTCCGGTAAGCCAGTCAATCCAACGGCTTAATCGAGATTATTGAGATACAAAAAAGGTTAGCCTCGGCTAACCTTTTCTTTTTAATGACTTTAAATCGCGATTACTGTTCTTCGCGCTTAAACACCAGTTCCTTGTCGCTCGACTCTTCAGCACAGAACCAGTATCCCGCCGTATCAAACTGCTTTAACGCTTCAACCGAATCAATGCGGTTGTCGATGATGTAACGCGCCATCATGCCGCGTGCTTTCTTAGCGAAGAAGCTGATGACTTTGTACTGGCCGTTTTTCTGGTCTTTGAACACTGGCGTGATGATCTGCCCGTCCAATTGCTTCGGTTTGACTGATTTGAAGTACTCGTTCGATGCGAGGTTCACCAGTACCTTATCGCCCTGCGCGGCCAGTGCCTGATTTAGCTCATCCGTGATGATGTCACCCCAGAACTGATAGAGATTAGTGCCGCGTGGGTTCGCCAGTTTAGTGCCCATTTCCAAGCGGTAAGGCTGCATCAAATCTAGAGGACGCAACAGACCGTATAAACCTGACAACATACGCAGGTGATTCTGCGCCCAGTCAAAGTCCTCTTCACTAAAGGTTTCCGCTTCAAGGCCGGTGTATACATCGCCTTTGAATGCCAAAACCGCAGGACGGGCATTGTCGGTCGTGAACTCCGGCGACCACTCAGCGAAGCGTGCCGCGTTCAAACCTGCAATCTTGTCACTCACCTTCATCAGACTCGAGATATCTGCCGGTGTCAGTTTACGGCATACATCGATCAAAGCTTCAGAGTGCTCGGTCAGCGTCGGTTGCGTGTAACGCTCCGTCGCGAGCGGTGATTGGTAATCCAAGGTTTTTGCCGGAGAAACCACAATCAACATAGTGTCATTCCTTTCAATCTCTTATTAGCGCAAAGAGTAACACCGACCATCAAAAAAGCCACGCGATCAAGCGTGGCTTTTTCCGATAACTGCCATTGATGAAACCGAATGAATTACAGTATAGACGAACGATTTTCCGATTCTGTTACTTGCGGTTTACCCCAAACGCCAGGCTCTATCTGGTTGAGCATGTCAGGGTGATTGCGGCTATTGAATGAAGGCACTTTGCCCTGTTTCACCTGCTGGTTGTAGTCTTTCGCCAGTGTCATCACAGTGCCGGATAGCAGCAGGATTGCAATCATATTGACGATCGCCATCAAGCCCATTGAGGTATCCGCCATGATCCACACCACGGGTAATTCAGCCATCGCACCAAACATCACCATGCCAAGTACCACGCAACGGAACAGGTTCAAACCAGCCTTGTGGTTGTGCTCAAGGAATATCAGGTTAGTTTCCGCATACGAGTAGTTGGCAATGATCGAGGTAAACGCGAAGAAGAAAATCGCGACCGCCACAAAAATGCCACCCCAGTCACCCACTTCGTTAGAAAGCGCACGCTGGGTCAGTTCAATGCCGGTAATTTCACTACCCGGCATGTATTCGCCGGACATCAGGATAATTGCCACGGTGGCTGAACAGATAACGATGGTGTCCACAAACACGCCCAGCATCTGCACATATCCCTGAGACGCAGGGTGTGGCGGGTACGGCGTTGCGCTGGCTGCCGCATTCGGCGCTGAGCCCATGCCCGCCTCGTTGGAAAACAGGCCACGCTTAATGCCTTGCACCATGCCTTGTGCCACTGTGTAGCCCAACGCGCCCGAAGCAGCTTCTTCCAGACCGAAAGCGCTGCGGAAAATCAGTGACAGTACATCAGGCACTTTTTCCAGATTGGTCAGCATGATGTAAATGGCAAGCGCCAGATAAAGGAGTGCCATCACAGGCACAATCAACTCAGCCGTGCGGGCAATTTTTCGAATACCACCAAAAATAACAAAGGCAGCAAGTACTACAAGCACAGCACCAACATGGAGGGGATCAAAGCCAAAAGCGACGTAAGCTGCCTGAGTAATGGAATTAGCCTGTACAGAGTTGAACACTAAGCCAAAGGCGATAATAAGCAGCACGGAGAAGACCACGCCCATCCAGCGCATGCCGAGTCCTTTTTCCATGTAATACGCTGGACCACCACGGAAGTTTCCATCGTCATCACGGGTTTTGTAAAGCTGCGCCAGCGTGCTCTCGGCAAAAGCCGTTGCCATACCCAGCACGGCTATTAACCACATCCAGAAAATCGCACCTGGGCCACCAAGGGTTAACGCAACAGCAATGCCCGCCATATTGCCCGTGCCCACGCGCGCCGCCAAGCTGGTGCACAGTGCCTGAAACGAGGAGATACCCTCTTTGTCTGATTTACGGCTGTTTTTCATCACCTTGAACATGTGCCCAAAGTGACGAATTTGAATAAACCCGAGACGCAGCGTAAAGAAAATACCGCCACCGATCAGAAGATAGATGAGCACCGATCCCCAGATCAGGTCGTTTAAAAAGTTGATGAGACTTACCACGCCTACCTCTCTGTACGCATAAACTGATTCGCAGTGTCGTTGTTCTCCGGTGCGGAGAAAATGCGATTTGATGCGACTGACGCAAGCCTAGCGTCTGCCGATAATGATGCGGGTCTCGTCGGCAAGAAAGCGTCACAAGAACCCCCAAATGTGTCGGTTTTGCGGTAGATCCCGCAAATTGCCGCGAGATGATGCTATCAGTCACGATAAAAATCAATATGAATTGAATTTCATATTAAGTGAACAAAAAATGCCCACACATCAAGACCAAGCGTTTGCGTTACTGCTTTTCCATAACAGGAATAGAACAAGCCATTCACCTTGTCTGGCACCGTTTATGCATTTTATTCAATGTGTGACCAAATTCCCGATTTCCCCGGTCTGTTGCCAAGACAGGGGCTTGGGGAACACCTCCCCACAAGAATTTGATGTTGTAGCTGTAAGACAATCTAAGGCACTGCAACTGCACACATTTTACCCAGCGACGGGATAAAGGTGATTGCGTTCTCATAAAAACTTCACTGAGGTGCAACAAATGAGAAACACTTCAATTTTATTTTGTCGGAGGTTTGATACTTAATTAGCGACCGCAACGGTAAAACGAGGTGAATTTATGGATAGCTTTGCCTTTGATGATGTATTCGATCAAGAGCGACCACAACGCGGTGGACGAACCAAACAAGCAAAACGTAAGTGGAGAGAAATTGAGGCGTTAAAAGACAGACAACGCCTGCGCAAAGAGCTGCAAGATATCGATATGCTCGGTGACTTCAACGACAGCGATTTCGATTTTTAAGTAGCGTACTCACTGGTTTAAATCGTCAATTTACTGACAACATAACATTGGAATTTTAAAGAAAAGGCACCCAACATGGGGTGCCTTTTTTTGTCTTTTTGTCTTGGGTTTATATATGAGCGGCAAGCTCTTTGAACCTGTCTGCCACCTGTTCACCAAACAGCGGATCAATCTCCTCCTCTTCCCACTGTGTCTGGAGGTATTCCCAATCCTAAGCTGTCAGGGTTTGCTCCAACACAGGCAGGATGGTTTTCTCTTTCAAATCCAGATGTTCTTTCTGACAGCCTACAAATCGGTTGAGTTTGTCTGCAAAGAGATCGAGCGGAATGAAAGCGTCCATCAATATCATGTCGACAGTATCCGCAAAGTCCGCGGTTAAACCTGCCAGTGCTTGGTGTTCATCATCCAATCTGGCCACCCCCTCTGAATCAGGGTAATGCTGTAAGTAGTAGTGGTAGATAAGATCTTCTTTTGGATGGTGATACTTTTCAGCGTGCTCTTGCAAGTAGCTGACCGTGTCCTTAATCAGGCTGTAGTTAACAGGCTTTTCCTGCTGAATGGCCGTCAGCTTTTTCGATAGTAGCTTAAGCAGTCGGCTGATGTTCCGGTGATCTCTATGAATGCTGGCTACTAACATAGCTCCTCCCTTTCTTCATTCACACCACGAGATCAGTCTATCGAACCGGACTGTTCACAAATTGCGCGAGGTCGTTTTTTTGCTCAGTTTCACCTTTGCACTACTGACAAACAAAAAGCCCGCGATGAAAATCACGGGCTTTAGGATCTATTGATATCAGGGAAATCAATGAAACGCTGTTATCAATCGAGTTCCGGTTGCCAGTTAATCGGCGCCTGGCCAGCTCTTGCCAACAACTCGTTAGTCGATGAAAAGTGTTTGCAGCCCAAAAAACCACGATGCGCGGAGAGCGGAGAAGGGTGCGGCGCTTCCAGAACGTGGTGACGGTTGCGATCAATCACCCGCCCTTTCTTGCGGGCATGGGAGCCCCACAGCAGGAACACGACGCCTTCACAATGTTGGTTTACGGCTTCTATCACGCGATCCGTAAAAGTTTCCCAACCTAAGTGGGCATGAGAATGTGCGTTACCTTGCTCGACCGTCAGCACGGTATTAAGGAGCAACACGCCCTGATCCGCCCAGCTTTTGAGGTATCCATGCTGTGGAATGGTGAAACCTGGAATATCCTGAGCCAGCTCTTTATACATGTTCACCAGCGAGGGTGGCGTTTTGATACCGGGCAGGACTGAAAAACAAAGACCATGCGCCTGATTAGGACCGTGGTAAGGGTCTTGCCCCAGGAGCACTACTTTCACATCTGCCAGCTCAGTAAATCGAAAGGCGTTAAACACGTCTTCTTTCGGTGGAAATACCACCGTGCCCTTTTGTCGGGCTTCCGCCACATAAGCCATGGTATGTTTGAAATAGTCCTGTTCCTTTTCCTGGCCAATCACATCGTGCCAGGTCATCGCCTGTGTCATGCCTTCCCCAATCCTCTCTGTTCTGTAACGTTCGCTATTCTACGCAGAAACACGCTCAGATGCTGTGACTTCAAACTGACGCAGCAAACGGATTTCATCAGCCCACGCTTCCGGTTTGATGGTTTCCAGAATCAACGGGATGCCATCGAAGCGATTGTCCTGCATGATGACCTCAAAACACGGCAAACCAATCTCGCCCTCCCCCAGGGCCTGATGACGATCAACCCGGCTACCAAAAGGCGTTTTAGAATCGTTGAGGTGCATACCACGCAGATACTGAAAACCTACTGTGTTATCAAACTCAGTAAAAGTCGCTTCTGCCGCGCTGTGAGTGCGAAGATCATACCCTGCCGCAAAGGCATGGCAGGTATCAATACAGACACCAACACGGGATTTATCTTCCACTTGCGAGACAATCGCCGCCAGTTGCTCAAAAGACCATCCAAGATTGGTCCCCTGACCCGCCGTGTTTTCAATCACAGCAACGACCTCTGGCACGGCTTGATGTGCCAAGTTGATGGATTCAGCAATCAGTAAGAGACAAGCTTCCTCACTGATTTTCTTCAAATGGCTGCCCGGATGGAAATTCAGCAAGGGAAGTCCGAGTGTCTGGCAACGTTCCATTTCATCAATAAAGGCGGCGCGGGATTTCTCCAGCTTTTCTTCTTCAGGTGCACCCAAATTGATGAGGTAAGAATCATGTGGCAACACTGCCTCAGGAACAAAGCCATACTTTTGGCAATTTGACTTAAACGCAGAGACATTTTTCGATTCTAATGGCTTTGCCTGCCATTGTCTTTGATTCTTGGTGAACAGTGCAAAGGCATTTGCACCGATCGCTGCTGCGTTAACTGGGGCATTTTCTACCCCACCGGAAGCGGATACATGTGCTCCGATAAACTTCATCTTCTCTCTCCAGGCCGAAACCGTAACCGAAAACATTTTAAGTTACTCATACCATAAAGTCCGGTTTGGTTTGTCTTTCGTTCTAGCACCCTGAGTCTGTGCCATCACTTGGCTTTTATATAAAAACAGTATGTATTCTGACTCGAAGAACCACTCAAAATGTAGTAATAAAACTACATACGTAATTTGAGCGGAATATCATGCTGATAAAAATATGTTTTAAACCAGATATTTAATATTTTATTGATTCAAGACAAAAAATATCAGCTCGGAATTTCGCATATTTTGATTGTATTTTGACTAAAATCAAAATAACCATATAGAAAGTAAGCTATACAAGTACCTAGCTTATCAATTGATGGAAAATTAAAACCACCAAGCCTATCAAAAGGGGAAGAATTATGATCACTGGTATTCAAATCACTAAAGCGGCAAACGACGACCTGCTGAACTCTATCTGGCTTCTGGACAGTGAAACCAACGAAGCACGTTGCGTTGCAGCAAAAGCAGGTTTCGAAGCGGATCAGGTTATCCCTGCAGCAGATCTGGGCGAGTACGAAAGCCGTGAAATCGCTATCGAAGTACCTGCAAAAATCGAAGGTGGTCAGCACCTGAATGTTAACGTTCTGAAGCGTGAAACACTGGAAGACGCTGCTAAGCACCCAGAAAAATACCCACAGCTGACTATCCGCGTATCTGGCTACGCGGTGCGTTTCAACTCTCTGACTGTTGAACAGCAGCGCGACGTTATCGCACGTACTTTCACTAACACTCTGTAATCCGCTAGTCGAAACATAAAAAAACCGGCCAATTGGCCGGTTTTTTGTTTTCTATCTCATGAGATTAGCCAGCGACCTTCATCAAGTATTCGCGCAGCTGTGCAAAATCTGCATCCTGCTCAACAGACAGCAGTTCCATCGCCGCATGTTTTGCCAAAGGGCCTGGCAGCGGAATGTCCTGACCTAGGATCTCATCGACGGACTCTTTGAACTTCGCCGGATGTGCGGTACACAGGAACAGGCCATGCTCGCCATCCTGCAGTTGCTCGTCCAACACACGGTAAGCAATCGCACCGTGTGGCTCACACAGGTAGCCGCCATCAAACATCGCTTTCAGTGTTTCTGCAGTTTGCTCATCGGTCACTGCACCTGCGCCCAGCTCGTTCAAACCCCAGCCTTGGCGCTGGCAAAGCTCTTCAATGCGTGGCCAGTTGTTTGGCTGACTCACGTCCATCGCATTTGACAGCGTTGGGATAGTCGGCTCTGGCGTCCACTCACCGGTTTGCAGGTAACGTGGCACGGTATCATTCACGTTGGTTGCTGCAATAAAACGTTTGATTGGCAGGCCGATCGCTTTCGCCAGCAGACCTGCAGTCAGGTTACCGAAGTTACCACTTGGCACTGCAACCACAAGGTTTTCGCGTTGTGCTTTGGAAAGCTGCGACGCAGCTTCAAAGTAGTAACAAATTTGCGCCATCAGACGGCTGATATTGATCGAGTTTGCAGAGTTCAGGCCGATCGCAGCGCGAAGCTCTGCATCATCAAATGCGTTTTTCACCATCGCCTGACAATCATCGAAAGTGCCATTGATAGCCACAGTGTGGATGTTGCCACCCAGAGTACAGAAGAGTTTCTCCTGCAGAGGGCTGATCTTGCCTTTCGGGTATAGGATAACCACATTGATGTTTTCCATGCCGTAGAACGCATGGGCAACAGCAGCACCGGTATCACCAGAAGTGGCAGTCAAAATGGTTACTTTACCGCCGTCAGATACTGCTACCAGCGATTGGGCCATAAAACGTCCGCCGAAGTCTTTAAACGCCAGCGTCGGACCATGGAACAGCTCAAGTGCACTGATTTGATCGGTTACTTTCTCGACCGGGGCCGGGAATTGGAAGGCATTTTCCACCATGTCACGCACGGTTTCTGATGACAGTTCGTCACCGATGAATGCAGAAAGAATATCGCTGCTGCGGCTGACAAAATCTTTATCCAGCAGCGCATCAACGTCGTCAAATTTTGGCAGTTCGCTTGGAAAGAACAGGCCCTGATTGCGGCCAAGACCCTGTTTCACGGCTTGACCGAACGATACCTGCTCGTCGTTTTCTTTGATGTTGTAAAGCTTCATAGTTCACTTCCTGTCACTGTCGATCCTTTCACATCCAATCGACAGATGTGGACAAATCCTTCTTCGTTCTGAACGTAATTTTCCTCTAGCCACTTCGCTACGCGCTCTGCCACGGCTTTGTCATCCGTAATGCTAAACAGCGTCGGGCCGGAACCTGAGATACCGGTCGCCAGTGCGCCAGCATCTTCCGCGTAATGTCTAGCTTCGGCGAAGCCTGGCAACAACTTCTCGCGGTAAGGTTCTGCAACCACGTCTTTGATCATGCTCGCAGCAAGTTGTGGCTGGCCAGAATAACAGCCATGGATGAAGCCTGCCAGATGGCGACCGTGATTAATCACATCCTGACGGCGATATTGTGCAGGCAAAATCGCACGCGCTTCAGCCGTCGGTACTTTGATACCCGGATAAGCCATCACCCAGTACCATTCGTCAAAGCAAGGCACTTCCTGGCTGATGATCCCCATTTGCTCTACCATCAGCTGCAGACCGCCAAGGTAACAAGGCGCCACATTGTCATAGTGGAGGCTACCGGAAATCGCCGCTTCCATCTCGCCCATCAGCGCCAGCAAAGTGGTTTCGTCCAACGCTTCATCATGGAACTTATTCAGGGCATCCAGAGCAGCAACGATAGAACAAGCACTGGAACCCAGACCTGAACCAATAGGCATGTTCTTTTCGAGCGTCATGGTGACGTTACGAACAGGCAGTCCCAACTTTTCCATTTCACGGGAGAAGACCACGAAGCTCTGATACACGATGTTTTCTTCCTGCTCTTTCGGCAGCTTATCAACAAAGCTACCAACGCAGTTCAGGGTAAATGGCACATCACCGCCATCTTCCACTTTCACACGATCGCCAAGCAAAGTGCCGTCGATGGGCGACACTGCGGCGCCCAACACATCAAAGCCTACACTGACATTACCGATTGAAGCCGGTGCGTAAACAACAACGCTCATCTTATACTCCCAGTTTCCAGCCAAGTGTGCGCATCAAGTCTGCGAACACACCTGCAGCTGTTACGGCAGTACCTGCACCGTAACCTCGCAGTACCAATGGGATCGGCTGGTAGTAACGGCTATAGAAAGCCAGCGCGTTCTCGCCCTCTTTAATCTTAAACATTGGGTCGTCAGCATCCACGGCCTGAATTTTCACTGAACATTGACCGTTTTCGATGCTACCGACGTAGCGCAACACTTTGCCTTCGGCGCGTGCATCGCTAGCCAATTTCTCGAAGTATGCATCTGCTTCTGGCAGTTTTGCCATGAAGGCTTCCACATCACCTGAGGCGTCAAAACCCGGTGGCAATGCCGGCTCAACTTCAACATCTTCCAGTTCAAGGTGCATACCCGCTTCACGGGCAAGGATAAGAAGCTTACGCGCCACGTCCATACCAGAGAGGTCATCACGTGGATCCGGTTCAGTGAAGCCGCTCTCACGTGCTGCTGTCGTTGCTTCACAGAAGCTTTGGCCTTCGTCGAGTTTACCGAAGATATGAGACAGAGAGCCTGACAGGATACCGGTGAATTTTTCGAGCTCGTCACCTGCTGCAATCAGGTTCTGGAGGTTTTCGATGACTGGCAGACCAGCACCCACCGTGGTGTCATACATGAACTTACGACGGGTCGCACGTGCAGACTTACGTAGCTGCTGGTAGTACGCCATGCCCGCAGTGTTGGCTTTTTTGTTCGGCGTGATGACGTGGAAACCCGCAGACAAGAAATCTGCGTATTGATCCGCAATACCCTGTTCAGAGGTACAGTCGATAAATACAGGGTTGATGATGTGATTTTGCTGAACCAGACGCACCATACGAGGGAGACTAAACGGCTCGTCCGCTTTCGCCAGCTCATCACGCCAGTTGTTCAAGTCGATACCTTTGCTGTTCAGCAACATACCGCGGCTGTTTGCCATGCCGCAGACACGGATGACAATCCCCTGGTCGGCCAGTTTCGCCTGCTGGCGTTTCACTTGCTCAACCAGCTCGCCGCCGACACCACCAACACCGACCACAAACACATCCAGGTAGTGGTTAGAGTTAAAGAGGTTTTCGTGACACGCTTTCACCGCTTCAGACACGCTGTCATCCGGGATAACCGCAGAGATTGAGCGCTCAGAAGAACCCTGCGCAATCGCGACAATATTGACGTTCACTTCGGCCAATGACGTAAAGAACTGAGATGCCACGCCTTTCGAGGTGCGCATCGCGTCACCTACTAGCGAAACAATAGCTACGTTGTCAACGAAGTCTACAGGCTCAAGCAAACCGTCTTTCAGCTCCAGCTCAAAACTTTCCTGAAGAGCACGCTGTGCCATCGGCTTGTCTTCCGCTTCGATACAGAAGCTGATGCTGTATTCAGAAGAAGATTGGGTAATAAGAACAACAGAAACACCCGCTGCTGACATGGCACCAAAGACGCGAGCTGCCATACCGACCATGCCTTTCATGCCAGGACCTGATACGTTGACCATGCTCAGTTTACTCAGGGTGGTGATCCCTTTCACTGCCAGGTTGTCTTCGCCGCTGTCATTGCCGATCAAAGTGCCTGCACCCTGTGGGTTTGCAGTGTTTTTGATCAGACAAGGAATGTGGAAACGTGCGATTGGAAGAATGGTTTTTGGGTGAAGCACTTTGGCGCCAAAGTAAGAAAGCTCCATAGCTTCCTGATAGCTCAGAGACTTAAGCAGGGTCGCATCTGGCACCAAGCGAGGGTCACAGCTGTAAACGCCATCCACATCAGTCCAGATCTCACAACATTCAGCGCGAACACAAGCAGCCAGCACTGCTGCTGAGTAGTCAGAACCATTACGGCCAAGAGTAACCAGTTCACCTTGCTCATTAGACGCAGTGAACCCTGGCATCAAACCGATGTGTGCAGCAGGAATGGGCTCTTTTTTGAAGCGGTCGGAAGAAACTTCGATATCCACCATGGCTTCAAGATAATCACCTTTTGCATGAAGGTATTTTACCGGATCAACTTCAAAAGTGTTGTAACCGCGGGCTTGAAGCAGTGCAGACATGGTCGCAATAGAAAGGCGCTCACCCTTACTGATGATGCGAGCATAGATGTTGTCTGGGCATAAACCCAGCAGCGCAATACCATGGATATATTGCTTCAACTGATTCACAGAGCGCTCTAGTTTGTCATAAAGCGTAGCTTTATCGATGCTTGGCTCCATTTCTTCCAAACCATCAAACAGGGCAGAGAAGATCTTCCTGATCTCGGCAACCTGAATCTCGGCTTCGCCATGTTTAACTGTGTTATCAATCACATCAACCAACAGGTTTGTGATCTTAGCAGGCGCGGATAGTACCGCAGATACCTCACTTTGGCAGGTATTGCTGGTGATGATCTCAGCTGCGCGGCTGAATCTATCAGCATTTGCCAGCGAAGTACCACCAAACTTTAATACTCGCATCCTTTCCTCCAATTCCTTCCAGAACTCGCAAATTCAAAAATAAAGGGGTTAAAAAAAGCCCGTACCTTGTTGGGTACGGGCTTCTTTTTAAAATTCTGTGCATGTCAGCCCGCACCCGCACCAATGGTGTTGGTAATAATGGTGATAATGGTTGTAGTGCCGACTGTTTTAAGCATGGCTTTTTAACCTTCCGTGCTGCGTTTTTATAACCTTTACCGAACAAGGGTATCAAGGTCAACAAAAATTTAAGTTATCCCTCAAAAAAACGCTTCAATTCGCAACTCTTAACTAACGAATTTAAAAGATGAGAAACCGCACCATTTACCAGCATCTTCCTTGCTAAGAGTGGTTAAGGCAGACATAGTTACCTGAATTGGACAGAAAATCAGCAACCGCGAAGGAGGGAACCATGGCAGTTGCGATGGAGGAGTTGGTCGCCCAGACCATCTTACAAGGCTCTGATGCCATGTATGGACGATTTTTGGATGTCACCGCTGGGGCACAGGAAAGGTTTGAAGCGCGCGACTGGAAAAGCGTGCAAAAAGCCTTGAAAACCCGCATTAACTTTTATGACCATCACGTGGGTCTTGTCAGCCAGCAATTGAAAACCATGCTGGGGAGAAAACACGCCACTCGCTCCTTCCTAATGGCGGTCAAAGCGGAATACAGTCGCCTATTGGACGACTATCCTCGCTATGACATCGCGGAAAGCTTCTTTAACTCTGTTTATTGTCGGATGTTCGACCATCGCAATATCCGTCGTGAAAAGCTCTTTGTGAACAGCTCACAGGGCGGCCGTATTCCTAAATACCCAACCCCACTGCTTAAGCGTTATTCATCCAATCAGGATCTTATTCAGACTATCGAGCGCATTCTGAACGATACGCCCTTTACTCTCCCTTGGGTGAATAAAGCGCGCGATGTACACCGTATTGTCGAAGCATTACAAAGAAGGTTAGGACCACAACTGACTGAAGTGACCATCGATATGGTTCGCGAGCCTTTCTATCGTAATAAAGCCGCCTATCTGATAGGACGCATTGATATGGCGAATCAGGTGCGCCCACTGGTATTGCCTTTATTGGTGAATTCGAAAAATGAGCTTTATGTCGACGCCTGTATTGCTGACGCTGATGAACTCAGTGTGATCTTCGGCTTCGCTCGCTCCTATTTCATGGTTTTCGCGCCTGCGCCTGCCGCATTGGTCGATTTTCTCAACCAATTGATGCCCCATAAAACGCCAGCCCAGCTCTACACGGCAATTGGGTGTCAGAAACACGGTAAGACAGAGCTCTACAGGGAATTCCTTCACCATATCGAATCTTCTGACGATCAGTTTGTTATTGCTCCGGGGATCAAAGGCATGGTCATGTCGGTGTTCACCCTGCCTTCTTATGGCTTCGTCTTTAAGATCATCAAAGACAGGTTCGCGCCACAAAAAGACATTACTCACGCCGTCGTCAAAGAAAAATACCGCTTGGTTAAAGAGCATGACCGGGTTGGCCGCATGGCCGATACCCTCGATTATCGCAACTTCATTTTCCCAAGAGAACGTTTTAGCGAAGAGCTCATCGAAGAGTTACTTGAGGTTGCACCATCACTGATCAAACTCACCAAAAATGAAGTCCACATTCGTCACCTATATATGGAACGTCGGATGATCCCACTTAATATCTATCTTGAGCAGGCAGATGACGACGAATTGAGAAATGCTGTTCAAGAATATGGCGACGCAATTAAACAACTTGCCGCCGCAAACATCTTTGCCGGGGATATGCTATTCAAGAACTTTGGTGTGTCGCGCCACAGCCGTGTCATTTTCTACGATTACGATGAGATTTCTTATCTCACGGAAGTGAATTTCCGCAAGATCCCACCACCACGGTTTCCAGAAGACGAAATGGCGGCAGAACCATGGTACAGCGTCGGAGAATACGATGTGTTCCCGGAAGAGTTCCGTACCTTCCTGCTCATCAATCCGAAAATCCGTGCCCTGTTCGAAGAGCTGCACTCCGATCTCTTTGAGGCGGATTATTGGAAAGGGTTACAGGAGAACATTCAGCAAGGCCAATTTAACGATGTGTTCCCTTACAGTGACGACTGTCGATTCACCAATCAATAAAAATGAGACGCTGAGCAATCAGCGTCAATTTTTCATCGCCATTTAGGCACGCCACTTGCTTAAATATTAAACGCCTCATGATGATGGCAGAATTTTGCCACATTCAAAATATCGCGTCGTAAACGTTTGAATTTAAGGGCAAGGTGAGAGAGCAGCCGGAAAACCTGAAACTCTCTTTATCAAAAACAAAACAGGTGAACTAGACTGAAAACTCAGTCTAATAAGAACGAATCGGGGAAGGTGGCATAATGAAAAAAATCCTACTCGCCGTCACCCTGCAATCAGTGGCTCTTTTGGCATTCGCGCAGGGTTCGTTACCGCTGTATGAATATTCCGACGACAACCAGAAACCTTGGTTTTCGAGCTCCATTACAACTGGCAATCAAAGCTATGACAGCTGGACTGTCAGCTCTGGTTATCACTATCCCGTGCTCAAAAACGTGAATGTGTATCTGGGTACCGAAATGACCACGGAAACCGACCACACTGCCAGCAGTAAAGGGTTACTCAGTGGCATCCAATATAACTTCAATGAAAAGCTCAGCATTGGCAGTACTGTGCAAGCTGAACGCGTCAATGCAGAAACCTTTGGTGTGGTAGGAATGAGCAGCAAGTTACGACTGACCGATAAGCTCAACTTGGAAGCCAAGTTCGACTACAACCTGAACCAAACACCTGCAGCCTCCGCCAATTATCAACTCGGCGTGGGTTATCGCTTCTAGAGCTACTGAACGTATTGAGAAAAAACCGCCGATTGGCGGTTTTTTAGTTTTCTGGCTTCACCTTAGATTTACGATGGCTCACCAAATTCAATCGGATGCTGACTGATCATCACGCCATTGAGATCGGCGAAAAGGTAGTTTCCGGGCGAAATAGGTATCCCTTCAATACGTAGCTGCACATCTTCATCACCCAACCCACGTTTTTCCGTTTTGATGGGACACACACCTAACGCTTTCACACCCAAAGCCATTTCGCTCAATGCGCCCGCATCTCGCACCGCGCCAAAAATCACGATGCCTTCCCAGCCATTCTCCACAGCACGTTCAGCGAGCAAATCTCCCAACAGGGCTTTGTTGAGATTACCGTGTCCATCCACCACGAGAACACGGCCAGCACCAGGTTTACCCAAAATGTCGCGCACCTTTGAATTATCTTCGTAGCAACGCAGGGTTTCCACCCGACCGGAAAATACCTTTTTTCCGCCAAAATCGCGCCACTGAACCGGAATCCACGATACCTCATCGCCGTGTGCATCACTGATATCAGGTAGTAAATCTTCCATGCTTCCTCCTATCAAGTCTTGGTATCAAGCTAGCAAGATACGCCCACTTCGCCTCTCCCAAATTCTATAAAGCTGGCATGGCTCACTCAAACTTTGGTGTTAGTGACAAAGCAGGAACACGGAAAGGTCAAATTCGGATGGGCGGACGGCAAGTGGCATAACTGTCAGATATAATACGAAAAAGCATACGTGCAATGATGCGCATTTTCCTCATTTTGAGCAGTGACCCGCCAAGTGCTATCAACAGGAGATAGTTGACCGGTATGCAACAAAATGGTCTGATAAAAGCGTTTTTACACAATATTCACACCTGTGGTAATAGTACGAAAAAGTTAATTCGAGTTTGTAAAATTTAGCGAAGTTTTTGCACTGGAATTCCATCAATTGCGACCACAGAAGGCGAGATTGACGTATATCAATAAAGATTGAAAAAAGTTGCGTTGATTTATTACTAAATATTGTTAGCACGCTGTTAAATGAATACAATCAGCGCTATCCAAAGGATTAGCTGGTCAAAATGAGTTGACCAGTAGTATGCAGGGCGAAAAATCGCAACTGCAACCAGCTTCTCTAGGGATGGCGTTTGTATCAGGAAAGTATGCTCGTAAATCGCATCAATCGGTTTGATATACTTTTCCTGTTTGTAAATTTTCTTCACAGGGTCGATAAGACACTGTGGTTGATTGGGGAGACGCTTTTTCGCTGTCCCCAGTACCAGATTCCTTAAAGAAATTAGGTAACGCCAATGCAAACCCCTCACATTCTGATTGTTGAAGACGAACACGTAACTCGTAATACGCTAAAAAGCATCTTCGAAGCAGAAGGTTATACCGTTCTGGAAGCCAACGATGGCGAAGAAATGCATCAAGTGCTCTCTAACAATCAGGTACACTTGGTCATCATGGACATCAACCTGCCTGGTAAAAACGGTCTTCTGCTCGCTCGTGAACTTCGTGAGCAAGGTGACATGGCGCTGATGTTCCTGACCGGTCGTGACAACGAAGTTGATAAGATCTTGGGTCTGGAAATCGGTGCGGATGATTACATCACTAAGCCATTCAACCCACGCGAACTAACCATCCGTGCTCGCAACCTGCTGACCCGTGCAATGAGCCAAGGCGCACTGCCAGAAGACAAGCGTTCTGTTGACCGCTATGTATTCAATGGATGGACGCTGGATATTAACAGCCGTTCACTGGTTAGCCCTGACAACGAGCAGTACAAACTGCCACGCTCTGAGTTCCGTGCACTGCTGCACTTCTGTGAGAACCCGGGCAAAATCCAAACCCGTGCAGATCTTCTGAAGAAGATGACTGGCCGTGAGCTGAAGCCACACGATCGTACTGTTGACGTAACTATCCGTCGCATCCGTAAGCACTTTGAGTCTTTCGGTGACACCCCGGAAATCATCGCGACTATCCACGGCGAAGGTTACCGCTTCTGTGGTGAGTTGGAAGAAATCTAGTTTCTTCGAAAAGCTTATAAAAAAGGCCTGCAATGCAGGCCTTTTTTGTTATCTGAAAAGTCTTTTATTAAACGCAATTTGGGCTCCTTCTCAGAACTTATGCGCGGCTAAACCTCATTAGAGTAATCCTCAAGCCATTGTTTAAGCACTTCCAGATCCTGAACATAGCCTTCTTTGATTTCATCAACCCAATCAGAAATGTTCTCCCACCAGGCTGGTAACTCCGGTGATTGCGCTTTTTGCGCTACTTTCTGAATGTGTTTCAGGCCGATTGAGCCCGCTGCACCTTTAATTTTGTGCGCTTCGCTGGCGATGCCGTCCTGATCTTTCGCCGTCATATTGCTGTCGAGGATCTGAATATACTCAGGCATCAGCTCTTCAAACATCTTGATGCTTTGGAACACAGGCTCTGGACCGACAATATCCACGTAAGAGGTCAACATTTCCAGATCCAGAAGCTTATCAAGCATCTCATTGCCAGGCTTCTTGCGTTTTTTGACTTCAGCAGCTTCGGTTGCGACCGGGCATTGCAGTGCCAAACGCTCAATCACCTCAGCCACAGCGGAGACACTGATCGGTTTGCTTATTGCGTCATCCATGCCGTTGTTGATGTATTCAGTCTTGTCCTTGATAACATTTGCCGTTAGCGCAACCAGAGGAGGTAGTGCCTCGCCGCTGTCTCTCAGTGTCTTGGTAATATCGAAGCCCGTCATATCCGGCAATTGGATATCGAGCAGCAACAAGTCGTACTCAGATTGTGGGAACATATCCAGCGCTTCTTGACCACTTCGCGCGATATCTACTGAATGACCCAGGCTTTCTAACAGGTTGGTGGCTACCGTGATGTTCAGTTCAATGTCTTCCACCAGCAGAATGCGCAGCGGGCTATGCGCCGATGTCACTCTCTCTTTGTTTAAGACCACTTCGCAAACTGGCACTTCCAACGTCACGGTAAAATTACTACCTTCACCCACTTCGCTGTCTACTGTGATATCTCCATTCATCAAGCGGGCGAGTTTACGGGACACTGCCAGACCAATCCCCGTGCCTACGGCGTGTAGATTGTCTTCTCCTTGCTTCACTTGGTAATACATGGCGAAGATCTTGTCCTGTTCTTCCTGCGGTATACCGACGCCGCTGTCTTCCACATCAAACTGCAGGTGCGCCACATCACCTTCAATATCGCAACTGACTGTGACGTTCACAGCGCCCTGTTTAGTAAATTTCACAGCATTGCCGACCAGATTCCATAGGATCTGGCGGAGGCGAGTAGCGTCTACTTTCACTGCTGGCGGCAAGTCAGTCAGTCTATCCAGTGTGAAGCGAAGGCCGTTTTGCTGTGCCATCAACGCACTGATGTTTTCAATCTCAGAAACAAAATCCGGGAAGTCCAACGGCTGTGGCATAAGCTCCAAACGACTTCGGTCTGACTTATCCAAATCAATGATGTCATTGAAGATATTACCTAGCGTGATCGCACTGACATGAATAGTGCGCAGGTAACCGAGTTGCTCTTCAGAAAGACGGGTTTCAAGCAACATTCGGCTTAAGCCGACAATACCGTTCAGCGGTGTACGCAACTCGTGACTAATCGTAGAAATAAACGCTGTCTTGTCACGGCTCGCCTTCTCAAGGGCGTCTTGATAACGCTTACGCTCAGTGATCTCGCGACCAAAACCTACCAAGCCAAGACGACGGCCATCACGGGAGTAAAACGGCAGTTTACGCAGCTCAAAGTAGGCCTTGCGACCATCCTTATATTCCAGCCACTGCTCGTAAGTCAGGGAAACATTGCTGTCGAAAACTTGCTGATCGGTTTCTACCACCTTACTGGCAATATCCTCGCGGTAAACATCCCAAGGCGTGAGTCCTACCAGCTCTTTTTCTTTCTTACCCGTCAGATCTTCCATCGCACGGTTACAGCCCGAAAACTGGCCTTTCTCATTGCGGTAATAAATCAAGTCCGGTGAAGCATCGATAAACGAACGCAGCAACGCGGTTTGTTCTGCCAATTCCACCTGCGCTTTTTCACGCTGATAGACCTCGTTCTCGAGATCTTGCATGGCTTCTTCGCGCGCTTCTTCTGCACGCTTACGCTCTTCAATCTCCAGGTTCAGTTGGGTGATGTTCTCAGTCAGTTGACGGTTAAGCTCCATGTCACGCGCACGCATTTCTTCAAGCTTGGAAACCAGTTTTGAAAGGCGCTGTCGGGATTCCTCTAGCTGATCCACCACAACAGAAAGGAAATACACCGCCCAAGGCGTGATAAGCAGGCCAAAAAAAACAGAGCGAACGATATCAGCATCATGCACCGTACCATTCAAAAC
This sequence comes from Grimontia kaedaensis, assembly GCF_023746615.1. NCBI lineage: Bacteria > Pseudomonadati > Pseudomonadota > Gammaproteobacteria > Vibrionales > Vibrionaceae > Grimontia > Grimontia kaedaensis. The sequence goes on from NZ_CP082275.1 coordinate 3,181,884, forward strand.
AAGAGTAATGCCTACTTGAACTATTACCGCGAGGGCAACAAGAGCCAGCGCCAGCAGCATACTGAACCGAACCAAGCCAAGCTTGACCAGCAGATCCACGTAGTACTGCGCTAAAAGTTTAATTTGCTTCATTGAACGTCCAGATCAACATAAATAGGGGAAGGCTGAATCAGCCTTGAGTCAGCATAGGAAAATAATAACGCTGGGGACGGAGAAGCTAAAGAAAAAGGGCGCATTACCTGCGCCCAGAGCCAATTTCATTGGAAAGATCAGGCATTCGCCGGTAGCTCAGCCTGCTTCATTGACTGGCTAGTTACCACACGGTTTCTGCCCGCATGCTTAGCACCATACAACGCGCGATCGGCTAAAGAGACCAAATCACCATAATCCTGACCCGCGACGGGATACAAAGTGGCAATGCCCTGACTTAAGGTCAGTCTATCAGCGACTTTGGAAAATGCATGGGGAAGATTAGCTGCTTTCAATTCGTCCGAAATATTCTGCGCCACAACAACAGCGCCTTCTTCCGTTGTGTTAGGCAGGAGAATCGCGAACTCTTCGCCACCATAACGAGCCACTGCGTCCAGCGGTCGTCTGATAACACGTTGGAATACGTCAGCCACGCTGCGCAGCGCTTCATCACCTTGCTGGTGACCATAGTTGTCGTTATATGGCTTAAAGTAATCAATATCGCAGAAGATCAGTGAAAGTGGCTCTTGCTCACGAATGTGGGAGTGCCACATTTTCACCAATTGCTCATCAAAGCTGCGTCGGTTTGCTACCTTGGTGAGGCCATCTACAAAGCTCAGCTCTTCAAGCTCCATGATGGCATCTGCCAGTTGTTGCTGAGTGGCTTTACGCTCTGTGACATCACGGGCTATCACCAACACTCCAATGGTCTCATCCGTTGGGTCACGGAACTGGGTCTTGGTCAGCTCATACCAGACCATAGAGCCATCACGTTTCATCACCAGATCTTCATATTTCACCGTGTCGCCACTTTCAAGCACAGGCACGTCAATCTTACGATGTTGTGCCAGCACTTCAGGCTCCATCAGATCTTCTGCATTTTCGCCTTCCAGTTCATCATGCTGCGCCCCCATGGCTTCAGCAAATGCGGCGTTCCCGCCCAAGAATTCGTAATCTTTGTTGTAAATACCAATCGGATCGACACTGGCTTTGAAGATGGAAGTAAGCACATTGCTGTGTTTTTTCAGTTGTTGTTCAACTTCCTGACGGGCCTCGATCTCCTGCTCCAACGACTGTCGCATCATATGCCAATTAGTCACGTCATGGCTGATGCTTAACGTACCGAAGACATGGTTGTCATCATCCAGCAATACCGTTTGGTTGGACTCAAGCAAGCAGCTGTCGCCGTTTGGGTTTGTCGTCCAGCTCTGCTGCGTTCGTCGACCCCGCGCGTTCTCGTCGGTTGAGAAAATCAGGCCCTCCTGCTCGCGACCTTTCCAGAATCTGTCATAGGCCAGATTGGAGCCCACAATGCGACCTTCTTTATCCTGAAAACAGACGAGTTCAGAAAGGGAGTTGATGACACTTCGGAAAATCTGGCTGTCATTGTCGGCGAAGGGCTCACTGTAGACAGCTTCTGATTTAGGCTCTAGCGAGACAATCCAGACCCGTTGACCACCGCACCAAACAGGAAGCCCAGAGAAGCGTGCATGCCTTGGCGTGCGGTGATCAGAAACGGCGCGAAAATCCCCCGTCATTTCTACAAAGGGGTGTGGCCAACGACGTGATGCCAGCAGAGCCTCAAAAGTCTGCTGCTCCCGCTCACCGCGAATATGATATTTGTGTCCACTCGCTTCGACGTTAAAGAGACGCACGAAACTGCGGTTCGCATATAAAATGCTACCGTCTTTGTGGTTGATTATCGCTTTAGGGGAGTGCAGATTCGCCAGGTAAAGTTGCCAAGTTTTCATCGACATCACACGCCGATAAGATACCCACATCATTCCCATCAAAAAACCTACCAAAAGCACCAACACGGCTAATGGTAACCACTCAATCATCATTCCACCTTCTGCCCGTCATCCTTGAAGAAGCAATTTTTTTGAATAAACATCACGCTTCATCTTGCCATATCGATATGAAAGAGAACGAATGGCCCTCATTTATTTTGCGAGGTATCAAACGTTGGTCACATTATTGTGGAAAATGAAAAGGCCTCCCTGTGAGACTGCCCTGAGCACCTTTCACATTAAGCATACGGGCGATATCTGTCATCGCGAGCCAACGGTTTTCACACCATTCTGGCGCCAGTAACGTTGGTTTTCTCGCGTTAGCTGAAACACGGTGATAAACCAACTCGGCAGGGGTGCGCAAAATCATCTCAGCGGCACTTTCAACGTAATCTTCAAGTGAGATGGCATCAAGGCGTCCGGCCCGCCAAGCTTTTGCCAATACAGAGCCTTCTACAATGTGGAGGGGATGCAGCTTTATGCCGTCTGTACCTGTATCGACTACCTGCTCGATGGTATTGATATGGTCGGCTTTGGTATCTCCAGGCAGGCCTACAATCAGGTGGGTACACACGTTAAGGCCAAGCGCACGTGCTTTTCTGGTCACCGCGTCATAACAAGCAAAGTCGTGACCACGATTGATACGTTTCAACGTGCTGTCATTAGCGGTCTGCAGACCTAACTCCAGCCAAATCTCAAAACCCTGATCTTTGTAATGGGCGAGCAGATCCAGAACGGCATCAGGCACGCAGTCTGGACGTGTCCCCACACACAGGCCAACGATATCTGCACTTTTCAACGCTTCCTCATACATGGCTTTTAGTTTTTCCACTTCCGCATAAGTGCTGGTGTATGCCTGGAAATAAGCAAGGTAGCGCTTAGCGCGGTGTACTTCTGTTGCCCGCTGAGATAGCTGCTTGGTCACAGAAAGTTGCTGCGCAGTTTCGTCAGCAAACGAAGCCACGTTACAGAAGGTACACCCTCCCCTTCCCAGCGTTCCATCCCGGTTGGGACAGCTAAACCCGCCATGCAAAGTAAGTTTGTGAACTTTTTCGCCATACCTGCGTTGTAAATCCTGACCAAAGGTATTCACCAGTTGATGAAGTTCCATCGCTGACCGCCTAAAATATTGGATGAAGGAAAAAAGCGCGCGATCCTAGCATTGGGAAAAAAGAGAAAACCTCGATCAAATCAATGTTAGATTAAGTTTTCATCAACAAACTGAAAGTAAATTACATTTCGTTTACAAGGGGAAAAGTCACGCCCCAAGGCTCTTTCTTATATATTCATCAGATCGACCTCTATTCGAATTTTTATTCATTTGAAATAAAAATCCAGTCTAAGGTAACCGTTTTCATTGCCATTGAAGTGCAACTTTTTATGGTAATTAATTTTCCAAAATTGTAGGATAGCTACAGCTGCGCCCAAATTGTGAGCAATAAAATTCGCCATACAGGACCCCAATTTAGTGGGTTATCTGGCAAATTAAAGAAAGCGCAGCATTTATGCATAGGATTGCAAAAGAAGATGGTTACTGCTTTTAGACAGTAGCCGGGCTTGGTTACCGCGAATTTACACATTTTGTTGATTCAAACTTGGCGACCGCTCAGCTGTGCCCGCAACAGGTACAGCAAGGGAAGACAAATGCTCCCCCTGCATTTGTGTCAACTGGAAGGACGTAAACATGACTGATTCAGTGCTACGCACCGAGGGACTTTATGTGCCCGAAATGGAACACGACGCCTGTGGTATTGGCTTCGTTGCCCACCTGAAGAACAGAAAGTCTCATGCGATTGTTACTCAGGCACTTGATATGCTGGCCCGCATGGAACACCGTGGCGGCCAGGGCTGTGACCCATGTAGTGGTGACGGTGCAGGTATTCTTTTACAAAAACCCCATGAATTCTTACTCGAAGAAACCCGTAAGCTAGGTATTCAACTGCCGGCAGCTGACAAATACGGTGTTGGTGTAATGCTGTTCCCGAAAGACGAGAACAAACGCCAGCAGTGCCGTGAAATCTTCGAGCGTAATGCCAAACGCCTCGATCTCGAAGTGATTGGCTACCGTGTTCTGCCAACCGACAACTCTATGATCGGTGCAGATCCTCTGAGCACAGAACCTCAGTTCGAGCATGCTTTTGTCACAGGCGGTGTCGGCCTGTCTCTTGATGAGCTCGAACGTAAACTGTTTGTACTGCGTAACTACACAGTGCGCGTGTGCCTGGAAAGCGTCTCAAACATTGGCGACGACTTCTATATCAACTCTTTCTCTGCAAAGACACTGGTTTACAAAGGCCAGCTGACCACCGAGCAAGTACCTCAGTACTTCCTCGACCTGCAGAACCCGTCAATGGTAACGGCGCTGGCGCTGGTTCACTCGCGCTTCTCGACCAACACCTTCCCTCGCTGGCGTTTGGCACAACCTTTCCGTTACATCGCACACAACGGTGAAATTAACACCGTTCGCGGTAACCTGAACTGGATGAAAGCGCGTGAAGCCCTGCTGGAATCAGAGCTGTTCACTGACCAAGAGCTGAAAATGCTGCTGCCTGTGTGTCAGGAAGGCGCATCGGATTCTGCAAACTTCGATATGGCGCTGGAACTGCTGGTTCTGAGTGGTCGAAGCCTGCCACACGTACTGATGATGATGGTACCGGAAGCGTGGCAAGAGAATGCGAACCTGGATCCAAAGCTGCGTGCTTTCTATCAGTACCACGCAAACATCATGGAACCGTGGGATGGCCCGGCGTCTGTTTGTTTCACTGATGGTGTGAAAGTAGGTGCGACTCTCGACCGTAACGGTCTGCGTCCAAGCCGCTATACCGTGACCAAAGACGATTACCTCATCATGGCATCTGAGTCAGGTGTGGTAGAGATTGAGCCGGAAAACATTCACTTCCGTGGTCGCCTGCAGCCTGGCCGTATCTTCGTAGCGGATCTTGAGCAAGGCCGCATCATTTCTGATGAAGAAGTGAAGAACGAAATCGCTTCTGCACAGCCATATCAGGAGTGGGTTGAGAAGAACCTGCTGCACATTGATAAGCTGCCAGAAGCTGACACCAAACATCATCAGCCGTCTCCTGAGCGTCTTCTGCATCATCAACAAGCATTCGGTGTGACCTCTGAAGAAGTGAACGAAATCATCGTTCCTATGGCAAAAGACGGCAAAGAAGCACTAGGCGCTATGGGTGCTGACTGGCCACTGGCAGTACTGTCACACCAGTCACAGCATCTATCTAACTACTTCAAGCAGCTGTTTGCGCAGGTCACGAACCCGCCAATCGACCCAATTCGTGAGCGCATGGTGATGTCGCTGAAAACGTATCTGGGTAAAGATCAGAACCTGCTGACCGAATCGCCTATTCACTGCCGCAAAGTTGAGCTGGAATCGCCAGTACTGAGCAATGCTGAACTGGAAAAACTGCGTGCGGTTGACAATGATCACCTGCAAGCGAAAACACTGGATATCGTATTCCGTGCCAGCGGTGAGCCAGGCAAACTTGAACGCGCACTGAAGCGCATCTGTCAATACGCCGAAGATGCCGTAATTGATGGCTACTCCATCATCCTGTTGACTGACCGTGCAGTGAACTCTAACCACGCTGCTATCCCAGCGATGCTGGCTGTCGGTGCGGTTCACCACCACCTGATCCGCAAAGGTCTGCGTGCGAAAGCCGACATCGTAATTGAAACCGGTGACGCGCGTGAAACCCATCACTTCGCCACACTCGTTGGCTACGGTGCGAATGCTGTTAACCCGTACCTCGTCTACGAAACGCTAGTGGATTTGCAGCGTAAGAAGAAGCTGGATCCGGAAGCGGATGTGGATGTGCTGTTTGAACAGTACCGCAAAGCGATCAACGCTGGCCTTTTGAAAATCTTCTCGAAGATGGGTATCTCAACCCTGCAGTCTTACCATGGTGCGCAAATTTTTGAAGCGCTGGGTATCAGCAAAGCAGTGGTCGACAAATACTTCACCGGTACCGTATCCCGTATTCAGGGTCTGTCGATTGACGATATCGCGAAAGAAGTATTGGTTCGTCACCGTCTGGGCTACCCAACGCGTGAAATCCCTGTCCAAATGCTGGACGTAGGTGGTGTTTATCAGTGGAAACAACGTGGTGAGAAGCACCTGTTCAACCCTGAAACTATCCACTTGCTGCAAAACTCTACCCGCAACAAGGACAAAAAGCAGTTTAAAGAATACTGCCATGCAGTAGACAGCCAAGGCGATGATGCAGCAACTCTGCGTAGCCAGTTTGATTTCGTGAAGAACCCTGCTGGCAGCATTCCTCTGGACGAAGTTGAGCCAGTTGAGAACATCCTGAAGCGTTTCGCGACAGGTGCGATGAGCTTTGGTTCTATCTCACATGAGGCGCACTCTACGCTGGCGATTGCCATGAACCGTATCGGCGCTAAGTCGAACTCTGGTGAAGGCGGTGAAGACCCAGTCCGTTTTGACAAGAAAGAAAACGGTGATTGGGAACGTTCTGCTATCAAACAGGTGGCTTCTGGCCGCTTCGGTGTGACCTCTTACTACCTTGCCAATGCTGATGAAATTCAGATCAAGATGGCGCAAGGCGCGAAGCCAGGTGAAGGTGGTCAGCTTCCAGGTCACAAAGTTGATGACTGGATTGGTCGCACCCGTCACTCCACCCCAGGGGTTGGTCTGATTTCGCCACCGCCACACCACGATATCTACTCTATCGAGGACTTGGCACAGCTGATTTACGACCTGAAGAATGCAAACCGTAAAGCACGTGTGAACGTGAAGCTGGTTTCTGAAGCAGGTGTCGGCACCATCGCTTCAGGCGTAGCCAAAGCCAAAGCAGACGTGGTTCTGATTGCTGGTTTCGACGGCGGTACTGGTGCATCACCACTGTCTTCAATCAAGCACGCAGGTCTGCCATGGGAACTGGGTCTGGCTGAAACACACCAGACACTGCTGAAAAATGGTCTGCGTAACCGCATCGTGGTTCAGTCTGACGGCCAGATGAAAACCCCTCGTGACCTCGCAGTAGCGACATTGTTGGGTGCTGAAGAGTGGGGTGTGGCAACAGCAGCTCTGGTTGTTGAAGGCTGTATCATGATGCGTAAGTGTCACCTCAACACCTGTCCTGTTGGTATCGCTACCCAGAACAAAACACTGCGTGAGCGCTTCGATGGCCGCGTAGAAGACATCGTCACCTTCTTCACCTATATGGCTGAAGGTCTGCGTGAAATCATGGCTGAGCTGGGTTACCGCTCTATCAACGAGATGGTTGGTCAATCGCAACACCTGAAAGTTCGCTCTGATGTTGGTCACTGGAAATACCAGAATCTGGATCTCAACGTTGTTCTTTACAAAGAAGAGCCACGTGAAGGCGATGCAATGTACTGCCAGCGCGAGCAAAACCATGGTCTGGAAACCGTGCTTGACCGCCGCCTGATTGAAGCCGCGTCCAGCGCGCTGAAAGAAGGTCGTAAAGTCGATGCCGAGTTCGCGATTGTGAACACCGACCGCAGTGCCGGTACTATGCTGTCGAACGAAATTTCGAAAGTGTACAAAGATCAGGGACTGCCGGAAGTAATGAGCGTGAAGTTCAAAGGTTCTGCAGGTCAAAGCTTCGGTGCCTTCCTCGCGAAAGGCGTGAACTTCACCGTTGAAGGTGATGCGAACGACTACTGGGGTAAAGGTCTGTCTGGCGGTACGCTGGTACTTTACCCAGACGCGAAGAGCGACATCATTGCCGAAGACAACATCGTTGTCGGTAACGTCTGTTTCTATGGTGCAACCTCGGGCGAATCTTTCATCCGCGGTGTAGCCGGTGAGCGTTTCTGTGTACGTAACTCAGGCGCGAAAGTGGTTGTCGAAGGTATCGGTGACCACGGCTGTGAATACATGACAGGCGGTGTTGCCATTGTTCTGGGTCAAACCGGCCGTAACTTCGCTGCGGGTATGAGTGGTGGTGTAGCTTACGTTTGGGATCAGTTCAATGACTTCGAGTCCAAACTCAACCCTGAGCTGGTGGACTTGGATCCGCTGGATGAAGAAGATATCGCACTGCTGAAAGAAATGATCAGCAAGCACCATGCACTGACAGGCAGTACGGTTGCAGAAACATTCCTTGCGAATGTTGAAGAGAACCTCAAGTCTATCGTCAAAGTCATGCCACGCGACTACAAAGCTGTGTTGCAAAAACGCAAAGAAGAAGCCGCTAACAAGGAAGAAGTGGAGGCTGTAAATGGGTAAGCCAACCGGATTTCTAGAATTTGGCCGTGAACTGCCGGCCAAAAAAGACCCTGCCGTTCGTATTCAGGACAACAAGGAATTTGTACTGAACGACGAGTTTGGCGAGAAAATTAACGAGCAATCTTCCCGCTGTATGGACTGTGGTGTGCCTTTCTGTCACAACGGTTGTCCTATCGGGAACATTATTCCAGAGTTTAACGACGCGGTTTACCGCGACAGCTGGGAAGAAGCCTGGAACATCCTGAGCTCAACGAACAACTTCCCAGAGTTCACTGGCCGGGTTTGCCCGGCTCCATGTGAAAGCTCTTGTGTCCTGGGTATTAATCAGGACCCAATCACCATCTGTAACATTGAAAAAACCATCGTGGAAACAGCATACCGCGAAGGTTATGCCAAACCGAAAACCCCGACTGCCCGCACAGGTAAGAAAGTGGCGATCATCGGTTCAGGTCCTGCAGGTCTTGCAGCGGCTGAGCAGCTCAACAGTGCAGGTCACTCTGTGACTGTGTTTGAGCGTGATGAAAAAGTCGGTGGTCTGCTGCGTTTTGGTATCCCAGACTTCAAGCTGGGTATGGACGTGATTGACCGTAAAATCAGCCTGATGGCTGAAGCGGGTATCGAGTTTAAAGTCAACGCCCATGTTGGCGTTGATGTTAACGCTCAGCAAATCCGTCAGGACTACGATGTAGTCCTCCTGACTGGTGGTTCTACTGTGCCACGCAACCTGCCAATCCCGGGCCGTGAGCTCAAAGGCGTGCACTTTGCGATGGAATTTCTGGGTCAGAACAACCGCCGTGCAAACGGTATGGATCTGAAAACCGAAGAAATCCACGCCAAAGGCAAACACGTTGTGGTTATCGGCGGTGGTGATACAGGCTCTGACTGTGTGGGCACATCCAACCGTCATGGTGCGGAAAGCATTACGCAGGTGGAAATCATGCCGATCCCGCCAGAGAAGCGCCCTGCGAACATGCCTTGGCCTCAGTACCCAATGATCCTGCGTACGTCGACTTCTCACGAAGAAGGCTGTGAGCGTCACTGGAACATTCTGACCAAAGAATTTATCAGCGACGAAAACGGCAACGTAAAAGCACTGCGCATGGCTGACATCGTATGGAAAGACGCAGCGCCTGGCGAGCGTCCAACCTTCGAAGAAGTTGCAGGCTCTGAGCGCGAAATCCCTTGTGATCTGGCATTCCTGGCGATGGGCTTCTTGCACCCAGAACCACACGGTGTGCTGGCACAACTTGATGTGGCGCTGGATGACCGCGGCAATGTTGCAACACAGGACTTCCAGACCAACCAGAAAGGTGTATTCGCTGCAGGCGATATGCGCACAGGCCAGTCACTGGTTGTGCGTTGTATCAATGAAGGCCGTGAATGTGCCCGCTCTATCGACGCATATCTGATGGGCGGCACCAACCTCGAGGCCAAAGCGGACTCACTGATGCTCTCCGCATAAAAATAACGAGTGTTATCTTCCAGTTTTGCCAGCCCTCTGCGGCTGGCTTTTTTCGTTTTGAGCCCACATAAAAGCTTCACCGACCAAAAATTGAAAGCTTTCCATAAATAAGCCCCCATATAGACCAAGTTAATCTCTGCGACAGGCTTAAAAAAACCACCATAAAATGCTGCATGTAGGCAGTACTTTCGACATATATAGCTTTTAATTACCAAAGTTAATGTAATGTGACCAAATTTGACCTCTTCATCATTAACGGATAAGTTGATTGGCTCGCATACCCATGTGACCTGACGCAACAAAGTTCAGGCCATATGGGTATACGTAAAATCGAAACTGATTTTTCGGTAAAACACACTCCCAGGAAGGGAGGCCACTGAAAATCAGATGCCAGGACGGCATGAAAAACTGCAGTCGCTGTGTAACGCAGTCGCAAGGGAGAATTGCAATGTCGCTGTATGATCCAATGCTGGAGAAAGACAACTGCGGCTTTGGCCTGATCGCTCATACCGAGGGTGAAGCCAGCCATAAACTTGTCCGAACCGCAATTTCCGCACTGGACCGGATGACCCACCGAGGCGCAATTAACGCTGATGGGAAAACCGGTGACGGTTGCGGCTTATTACTTCAAAAGCCCGATAACTTTTTCCGAATCATCGCTGAAGAGAACAACTGGACCCTCAGTAAGCTCTACGGTGTAGGTATGATTTTTCTGAGCAAAGATCCTGCTAAAGCGAAGCGCGCTAAAGAGATCTTTAAACAGGAAATTGCAGCCGAAACCCTTTCTATCGTGGGCTGGCGTGAAGTGCCAACCAACGAAGACGTGCTGGGTGAAATCGCCGCCAGCTCTGTACCGAACATTGAGCAAGTGTTCATCAATGGCCCCGCAGGTTGGCGTGCCCGCGATTTGGAGCGTCGTCTCTACATCGCCCGTCGTCGCGCAGAGAAAGCACTCGCGGACGACCCGGATTTTTACATCACCAGTCTGTCAACGCGCACCATTGTTTACAAAGGCCTCTGCATGCCAGCAGACCTGCCAAGATTCTATTTAGACTTGGCAGATTTACGTCTTGAAGCATCTATATGTCTGTTCCACCAGCGTTTTTCAACCAACACCACCCCGAAGTGGCCGTTGGCACAGCCTTTCCGTTACCTCGCCCACAACGGCGAAATCAACACCATTGAAGGTAACCGTCAATGGGCTCGCGCCCGTGCCTATAAATTCAATTCACCACTGTTGCCTGATCTGAAACAGGCTGCCCCGTTTGTGAATGAAACAGGTTCTGACAGCTCCAGCCTCGACAACATGTTGGAAGTTTTCCTTGCTGGCGGTATGGATCTCTTCCGCGCGATGCGGATGCTGGTGCCACCTGCATGGCAGAATCACCCGGACATGGACCCGGATCTTCGCGCATTCTACGACTTTAACTCCATGCACATGGAGCCGTGGGATGGTCCTGCAGGCATTGTAATGTCCGACGGACGTTATGCCGCTTGTAACCTCGACCGTAATGGTCTGCGCCCTGCCCGCTATGTGGTGACCAAAGACAAACTCATCACGCTGGCATCCGAAGTCGGTATCTGGGATTACGCCCCTGATGAAGTAGCAGAAAAAGGTCGTGTTGGACCGGGTGAATTACTGGTTATAGACACCTTCGAAGGTGAGATCTGGCATTCTGCCGATATCGATAACGACCTGAAAAGCCGCCACCCCTACAAAGAATGGTTGGACAAAAATGTTAAGCGCCTGACTCCGTTTGAAGAACTGCAAGCAGAAGATTCTTCCGGCCAACGCGGCATGGACGACGATGAGCTGCATGTCTTCCAGAAACTGTTTGGTGTTTCGAGCGAGGAGCAGGATCAGGTACTTCGCGTCCTCGGTGACATCGGTCAGGAAGCCACAGGTTCCATGGGTGACGATACCCCAATGGCAGTGCTTTCTTCGAAAGAACGCCATGTCGCTGACTACTTCCGTCAGAAGTTCGCTCAGGTCACCAACCCACCGATCGATCCACTACGCGAAAATCATGTGATGTCGCTGGCGACTTGTATCGGCCGCGAAATGAACGTGTTTTCAGAAACCGATGGCCACGCGCAACGTGTTGCGTTCAAGAGCCCGGTGCTTCTGTATTCTGATATGGTTCAGCTGCTGGAGCTGGATGACGAGCACTATCGCAACAGCATCATCGACATCAACTTCGATCCAAATGAGAAAGATCTCAAGCAAGCGATTGTCGATCTGTGCGATCAGGTAGAGCGAGTAGTCCGCGACGGCACTGTACTGGTGGTACTGTCCGACCGCGGCATTTCGAAAGGAAAACTACCTATTCCCGCGGCAATGGCAGTGGGCGCAGCTCAGAAACGTCTGGTGGACGCGCAGCTTCGCTGTGATGCCAACATCGTGATTGAAACTGCCTCTGCGCGAGACCCACACCAGTTCGCGGTATTGCTTGGTTTCGGCGCGACAGCGGTATATCCGTACCTCGCTTACGAATCCATTGGCAAGATGGTAGAGAAAGGTGTCATCCAGAAATCCATGGGTGATGCGATGCTGAACTTCAGAAATGGCATCAATAAAGGCCTGTTCAAGATCATGTCGAAGATGGGTATTTCGACCATAGCCTCTTACCGCTGTGCACAGCTGTTTGAAGCTGTAGGCCTGAACAATAATGTGGTTGAGCTTTGCTTTAAAGGCGTCGCCAGCCGCATCCAAGGCGCAGATTTTTCTGACTTCCAGCAGGACTTACACAACCTTGCGCGCAAAGCATGGCTGAAACGTAAGCCCGTCGAGCACGGCGGCTTGCTGAAATACGTCCATGGCGGCGAATACCACGCCTATAACCCGGATGTGGTTAACACACTCCAATCGGCAGTTCGCTCCGGCGAAACGATGGATTACAAAACCTACGCTGAAACTGTTAACAGCCGTCCAGTCTCGTCACTGCGCGATTTGATGAACCTCAAACCTGCCGACAAACCAATTTCTCTTGAGAAAGTGGAAGCGGCAACAGAGCTATTCAAACGTTTTGACTCAGCAGCTATGTCGATTGGCGCCTTGAGCCCCGAAGCGCATGAAGCGCTGGCGATTGCGATGAACCGCCTCGGTGGTAACTCCAATTCCGGTGAAGGTGGTGAAGACCCACGTCGCTTTAACTCAGAGCGTAATTCGCGCATTAAACAAATCGCTTCGGGTCGTTTCGGTGTGACGCCACACTACCTGACTAATGCTGATGTACTGCAAATCAAAGTGGCGCAAGGTGCGAAGCCGGGTGAGGGTGGACAGCTACCAGGCCATAAAGTTACGGCTGAAATCGCGCGTCTTCGCCACTCGGTACAAGGTGTGACCCTGATTTCACCACCACCGCACCATGACATCTACTCGATTGAAGACTTGGCGCAGCTTATTTTCGATTTGAAGCAGGTGAACCCCGATGCACTAGTTTCCGTCAAGCTGGTTTCTGAACCAGGCGTGGGCACTATCGCAGTGGGTGTCGCAAAAGCTTATGCGGACCTTATTACCATCTCAGGTTATGACGGTGGTACCGGCGCAAGCCCACTGACTTCCGTGAAATACGCGGGTAGCCCTTGGGAGCTTGGCCTTGCTGAAACCCAACAGGCATTGGTCACCAATGGCCTTCGCCACAAGATTCGCCTTCAGGTTGATGGCGGTCTGAAAACTGGTCTGGATATCATCAAAGCGACTATTCTGGGGGCTGAAAGCTTCGGCTTTGGTACCGCGCCAATGGTTGCGCTGGGTTGTAAATACCTGCGTATCTGTCACCTCAACAACTGTGCGACCGGTGTAGCAACGCAGGACGATACCCTTCGCCGTGAGTACTTCAAAGGCTTGCCAGAGCAGGTGATGAACTTCTTCAAAGGCCTCGGCGAAGAAGTGCGTGAACTGATGGCAGAGCTTGGCGTTGAGAAACTCACTGACCTGATTGGTCGCACCGACTTGCTCGAAGCAGTCGACGGTTTCACCGCCAAACAGCTCAAACTGGATCTTTCAGACATTCTGGAAAGCCCGCAGCCTAAGCCAGGTAAATCCGTGTTCTGGAGTGAACCAAACGCACCGTTTGATAAAGCGGAACTTAACCAGAAGCTGCTGGAAACCTTTGAAAAGGCGATTGAAGAGCGTCGCTCAGCCAGCGCGTATCTCGACATCCGAAACACCGATCGCTCGGTGGGCGCATCACTCTCCGGAGCCATTGCTAAACGTTATGGCAACCAGGGCATGGCGGCATCACCACTTGAAATCAACCTTCAGGGTACAGCTGGCCAATCCTTCGGTGTTTGGAACGCTGGTGGCGTTAACCTTACCCTGACCGGCGATGCCAACGACTATGTCGGCAAAGGCATGGCAGGCGGTAATATCGTGATCAAGCCGCCAGTTGGTTCAGCCTTCGATTGCCACGCATCTACCATCGTCGGCAACACCTGTCTTTACGGCGCAACGGGCGGCAAGCTCTTTGCCGCAGGTAAAGCGGGTGAGCGTTTTGCGGTGCGTAACTCTGGCGCGCAAGCCGTCGTCGAAGGCGCAGGCGATAACGCCTGTGAATACATGACAGGCGGTATTGTGGCGATTCTTGGCCATACCGGTGTGAACTTTGGCGCAGGTATGACAGGCGGCTTTGCTTATGTGCTTGATGAAGCGGGAGACTTTGCCGGTCGCGTCAACCCAGAACTGGTCGAAGCCTTGTCACTCGACAATTTGGCTATCCATCAGGAACACCTCCGTGGTCTGATTGATCAACACCTCGAACTGACCGGCTCCAGCCGCGCTCAGGAAATTATCGCGGACTTTGAACAATGGATCAGTAAATTCTATCTGGTGAAACCGAAATCAGCGGACGTGCGTTCCCTGCTGGGTCACCAAAGCCGAAGCGCAGCTGAGCTGCGTGTTCAGGCGCAGTAACGGAGGACCCTATGAGCCAGAACGTATACCAGTTTATAGACGTGCAACGTATCGACCCTCGAAAGAAGGCGATCAAAACGCGTAAAACTCAGTTCGTTGAAATCTACGAACCTTTCACACACAAGCAGGCGTCGGCGCAAGCCGACCGCTGTCTGGACTGCGGCAACCCTTACTGTGAGTGGAAGTGCCCGGTGCACAACTACATTCCGCAGTGGCTCAAGCTTGCCCAGGAAGGACGCATTATTGAAGCGGTGGAGCTATCGCACCAGACCAACAGTCTGCCGGAAGTCTGTGGCCGAGTGTGTCCACAGGACAGGCTGTGTGAAGGCTCCTGTACCCTCAACGACGACTTTGGCGCCGTCACCATCGGTAATGTTGAAAAGTACATTACGGATAAAGCTTTCGAGATGGGCTGGAAGCCAGACATGTCAGGCGTCACTTTGACTGACAAGAAAGTCGCCATTATCGGAGCTGGGCCTGCTGGCCTTGCCTGTGCGGATGTCTTGGTCCGTAATGGCGTGAAGCCTGTGGTATTTGACCGCTATCCGGAAATCGGTGGCCTGCTGACCTTCGGTATTCCGTCATTCAAACTCGAAAAAGACGTGATGCGAAACCGCCAGCGCGTCTTTACCGAAATGGGTGTCGAGTTCCGACTCAACACTGAAGTGGGTAAAGATGTCGAGCTGCAGTCTCTGGTTGATGAGTACGATGCCGTGTTCCTTGGCGTCGGCACTTACAAATCCATGCGTGCAGGTTTGGAAAACGAAGATGCGCCGGGTGTATTTGATGCCCTGCCGTTTTTGATTGCTAATACCTACCGCGTGATGGATTTAACGGAAAATCCGCCGGAATACATTGATATGGCAGGCAAGAAAGTGGTTGTTCTTGGTGGTGGTGATACCGCGATGGACTGTGTCCGTACTTCGATTCGCCAGAATGCCAAAAACGTTATCTGTGCTTACCGTCGTGATGAAGCCAATATGCCGGGTAGCCGCCGCGAAGTGAAAAACGCGCGCGAAGAAGGGGTGAACTTTATGTTCAACCTGCAACCGCTGGGTATTGAGCTCGACGCCAGTGGCAATGTGAGCGGCGTGAAAGTGGTGAAAACCGAGTTGGGCGAGCCAGATGAAGCGGGCCGTCGCCGTCCTCAACCTGTTGAAGGCAGCGAGCACGTGCTGGACGCGGATGCTGTGATCATGGCCTTTGGTTTCCAGCCACACAAAATGGCATGGCTGGAACCGTTTGGTGTCGACCTCGACCAATGGGGACGCATCAAAGCACCAGAGCAATCTGATTACGCTTATCAAACGTCTAACGAGAAAATCTTCGCGGGTGGCGATGCCGTCCGTGGCTCTGATCTCGTGGTCACCGCTATCGATGAAGGCCGTAAAGCGGCAGAAGGCATTCTCGATTACCTCGAGGTATAAGCCGACTTCAAAACCGACAGAAAAGTGCCTGCAAAGGCACTTTTTTTTCGCCCCAATTTTCGCCCGTGATACACTCTCGCTATTCCCTGATTATCAAAGAGCAACAAGATGAAAATCGGTATTATCGGTGCCATGGAGCAGGAAGTAACCCTGCTGAAAAGCAAGATCAACAACTGCCAACTGCAAGAGATTGGTGGCAGCAAATTTTATACGGGTGACTTGAATGGCGTAGACGTGGTGCTGCTGCAATCAGGTATTGGTAAAGTAGCGGCGGCAGTGGGCACATCCATCCTGCTGGAGCGTTTCAAACCAACAGCGGTGATCAACACAGGTTCTGCGGGCGGCTTCGATACCAGCCTGAATCTGGGTGACGTAGTGATTTCTACCGATGTGGCTTACCACGATGCTGACGTGACCGCGTTTGGTTACACCATGGGTCAAATGGCAGGCCAACCAGCGACTTTCACCTCTGATGAAAAACTGATGGATGTGGCAGAGCAGGCACTGGCAGCGATGGAGCCAGCACCGCACGCGGTTCGCGGTCTGATTTGTACCGGTGATGCGTTTGTGTGTACTGCTGAGCGTCAAAATTACATCCGTGAACACTTCCCAACTGTGATTGCAGTAGAAATGGAAGCGGCAGCGATTGCTCAGGCGTGTCACCAGTTCAAAGTCCCGTTTGTGGTAGTTCGCGCTATCTCTGACGTTGCTGATAAAGAGTCGCCAATGACATTTGATGAATTCCTGCCGCTGGCAGCGAAAAGCTCAAGCGCCATGGTTGAGAAAATGGTCGAGTTGCTGAAAGCATAATGACCGAGCTCTCCACACCGTTTGAAGCACTGTTAAACCACACCACATTGCTTGCGATGTGGGGAGCCCTTATTTTGCACTGGTTTTTCCCAGTGCCTGCCTATATCAGCCCTGTCACCCTATGGCGTCGTGTTGCCGAAGCCATCTCCGAAAAGGTCAATCACGAAGAAGACTCCACGGAGCAACAGCGCCTTTCCGGCGGTTTAGCGCTCGCTGTGATGTGGCTGACCCTAGCCGTGCTTTTAGTCGCCTTGAAGCAAATTGTCTGGATTGGCTGGTTGTTCGACCTTCTGATGCTTTGGCTGGCATTAAGTTGGAAGCCCCTGACTGAGCTCGCGATGCAGGTTGAACAAGCGCTAATTCGTGACGACAAGCCTGCAGCCAGGACCTTGCTGTCACAAACACTGAACCGCCAAACTCATTCACTCTCTCCAGTTGGTATTGCCAAAGCCAGTTGTGAAACGCTACTGGTGGGGTATGCGCGAGGCCTTGTCTGCGTGCTGTTCTGGTATGCCGTTTTCGGTGGCATTGGTGCGTTTCTTTACACGCTGGCAGCGCAACTTGCCCGTGTCTGGCCACCACGCCGACAGGAATTCTCCCAGTTCGGACTGGCTGCCTCAGGTTTTCTTGCTTTGCTCGATTGGATGCCATCACGCTTATTTGCGCTTCTCATTGCCGCCGGACACCGCTTTGAACCTGCACTCACGGCAATCCGTGAACATGGACAAAGCTGGTCAGTGAACGGCGCGGGCTGGCTTCTTGCCGCATCCGGTGCCAAGCTGCAGCTTTCCCTGGGTGGTCCCGCTATCTATGACAGCGAGAAATGCACTCGCCCCAGCATTGGCGGAAGCGTTGCTGCTTCTCCTATGCACCTAGCACTGCTGAATCAACAGCTGAGGCAAAAGGCCTTGCTCTGGATCCTCATCCAAAGTTTCCTAATGTGGTTTGCCCACGGATTATTATGATGTTCCGTTTTTTACTGGTTTTACTTTTTCTTCCATCTTTATCCTTTGCCGAACCACTTCGCGTTATCAGCCTTTCTCCACATACCACAGAGCTCGCGTTTGAAGCAGGGCTGGGAGATAACCTGATTGCCGTCAGTGCTCACAGCGATTACCCACCAGCAGCATTGGAACTTGAGCAGGTAGCCAACTACCGCGGGATCAATATTGAACGTGTCGTTACGCTTAAACCGGATTTGGTGCTGGCGTGGAAAGGCGGAAATCCAGATAAAGAACTCGCCAAGCTCGAAAGGCTTGGCATTGAAGTGTTCTACTCGAATCCGCACTCTCTTTACGACGCTGCCGATAACATTGAAAAGTTGGGAGAGTGGTCAGAAAACCCGGCGTTAGCCAAAGCTCGCGCTGATGCCGTTCGTGAGGAGCTGGCAAGCATTGAAGCAGCGCAATCGGGAAAGTCCAAGGTATCTTATTTTTACCAACTTAGTGAGTCACCATTGCTCACGAACAACGGCGATCATTGGCCACAACCTTTGTTTTCTCTCTGTGGCGGCAAAAACATCTTCGCAGAAAGTGCCGCGCCTTACCCTCAGATCAGCATGGAGCAGGTTGTAGTGAGAAAACCACTAGCGATTTTTTACCCTGCGGATCGTGAGAAACCTACGGCTGGTTGGCAAAAATGGCAGGACTTTATCCCCGCAGTAAAAAACAGCGCTATCTTTGCAATAACCGGAGACTGGCTAAATCGTCCAACACCAAGAGCACTAAAAGCGGTAAGACAGATATGCCTCGCGATGGATAAGGTAAGAGGCGATCTCGATCACTAATTCAAATAGTGACTTGCAGAAGCTCTATCTGTTGGATTGCCCGCCACCACGTTTCACGTAAAATCGCGCGCGCTTAACCAATCCGTGTTACTGGAACTCCGTGTCACAATAAAAAATAAGACGCAGAGAAACACCAGCGATAGAGGTCGAATTGGATGTTTGATTAAGGGATGAAATAGCGCTTTATGCTTCTGTATATTTTGGACATGTTTGGTACGGCAGTCTTCGCCATATCAGGCGTATTACTTGCCAGTAAGTTAAGAATGGATCCCTTTGGGATGATCGTTCTTGCTATGGTCACCGCAATCGGTGGCGGCACCATTCGTGATATGGCATTAGGCGCAACACCGGTCTTTTGGGTCAACCAGCCGGAATACCTTTGGATGATCCTTGTCACCTGTATTCTTTCCATGTTGCTGATCCGTCAACCGCGTCGCCTGCCATGGTACTTTTTGCCCGTGGCAGATGCCATCGGCCTCGCCGTTTTTGTTGCTATCGGTGTCGATAAAGCGCTGAGCTATGGTGCTTCCCCTATGGTGGCAGTGATCATGGGTGTGATTACTGGTTGTGGCGGTGGTATCATCCGCGACGTACTCGCTCGGGAAATCCCGATGCTTTTCAGAACCGAAGTCTACGCAACCGCCTGTATTGCCGGTGGAATTATCCATACAGTGGCTTTGGCAGCCAACGTGGATGTCGAAATAGCGTCCATTGCCGGTATGATGACTACCTTGTTGATCAGGCTTGCCGCGATACGCTGGCACCTTTCTCTGCCTGTATTCGGTTCAGGAAAGTAACCTTAGTTTCAAGCATTTAGAACGCGCCTCTTGGGCGCGTTTTTTGTTTCTGACCCACCAACACCCTTCTCTCATTCTGTTTCATCGTTTCCGCGCCACAGATCCCGATCTGGCGATCATCTCATCCATCCAAAGCCATTAAATAAACTTTTTACTTTATTTAATGGCAATCCGATTTATTATGTAAACATATAGCTTTACTTAATAACGAGGAGCATCCCATGAGCAGCTATGTCGAACACGCCAATATCACTGTGACCAATCTCGATAACGCTATCCAGTTTTTGCAGACCGCCATGCCGGAGTTCTCAATCCGTGGCTCAGGCCAGAATGATGATTACGGCTGGTGTCATCTGGGTACCGACACCTCTTACATCGCCCTTCAGGAAGTGGTCATCGACAAGGCTGTCGAACGAGTCCCTTACCGCCAACTTGGCATCAATCACATTGGCTTTGTGGTGGACGATGCGGAAGGTACGGCGGAACGTCTGCGTGAAGCGGGCTATCAAGAGGCCTCTTTTGACAAGAGCCATCCAGCCCGCAAGCGTGCGTATTTTTTCGATAGCGATGGTATGGAGTGGGAATTCATCGAATACCTGACCGATTCCATCGAAAGCCGGAACGATTACCTGCTTTAAGAACGAAGAAAGAAGAAAAATAAAGAGAAGCAGACATGTTTAAACCAATAACGTCAGAAGCACTATCACTTATCAGGCATGGACATCGATATTCTCCAGTCTTTGGGCCAAGGCTTTCCAACCACTTGCCCATGGCGCTGATTGCCATGTCCCGGCTAGGTGCCTCATCAAAGGACTTACATGACGAGTTCCAACGGGCAATCCCTCATCTAGAAGCGGAACAAAACCCTGTTACCCCTCAAGCATTAAAGCTTGGGGAGAAAACACACAATGCGGATTTCGTGCTCTATTACAGCAAGGAGCTGGAAACCAAAGGCATTGAAGCAACATTAAAGAAGGCTTTTCCAACCTTACTACCCGGTATCGCGGCAGGTTCTTTCCATGCCTTAATTCGCCTCGCCTATGCGGTGGAAGGTGAAGATTTCACTGAAATCAGTCACGCACTCGCCTACTGGTCATCCGGATTTACGCCGCTAGGGAAGCTGCAATATGCCACGGATAAAGACGCCGTTACCCATCTCAATGAGGCGCTTGGGGTAATGCGGGATCACACCTATCGAGAAGGGATCATCATCGATCATGTCGAAGAGCTAAGGGAACTTGCTAAGTACCACGCTGTTTCCACACAGCCAGCTTCATTGACCAAAGAGTCCGTTGCCATTGTGGTCCTCTCTCAATATTCCGCGAGCAATGATTTCACCTTGCTCCATGGCGTAACCGGTTTTCAGGCTCTGCTATCACTCGCGCCGTTTATCGACAATTTTGATTTCGCTCTCGACTGTTTCTGGCAAGCCTATGTCGGTGCAGCATGCACTGCTGAATACCGTGAGCCAGCCACTCTCGAGTGCAGAAATATCCAACTGGATTGGAAGCTTTGGTTTAAACAGGCACTGGCAACACAAGACGATCACACCATCAAACTTATCTACAGCTGCGCCCGAATTTATAACGAATTACAACTGGACGAAGCGCTATTCGCAATCAACGTCAGGCTAAAAGGATCTTTATGAAAAAAATCGCGATTGTTTATTTCTCACAAACCGGTACTACGGATGCACTGGCTAAAGCCGTGGCATGCGGCGCAGAAACGCACGGGGCACAGGTTTTTGCTTACCGCATATTAGGTTCAGACATCGTTGAAGGACGCTTCAAAAACGACGCGTTATTCGAAGAGCTCAGTGACATGGATTCCATCATCTTCGGCTCACCAACATACATGGGTGGCCCGACAGCACAGTTCAAAGCTTTTGCTGATGCGAGCAGTGAAAGTTGGTCCAAGCAGCGATGGAAGAACAAGCTCGCCGCAGGGTTTACCGTTGGCGGCAGCCCTTGTGGCGAGGTACAAAGCACGGTGGAATATTTCAACATACTGGCGTCCCAACACAGTATGCTTTGGGTGGGCATTGATGCGCCGCAAGGCGCACTCAGTAAAGACTTTAACCGCCTCAATGCTTCTCTTGGCGTAGTAGCACTGGCTGATACAGAGAGTGGTCTTCATCCGGTGGATGCAAAAACTGCGGTGCGATTAGGTGAGCGAGTGGCGGAGCTGATTCGATAGATGCTAATTTGGATAACAAAAAGGCGCCGTTTGGCGCCTTTTTCGTGATTATGCCAGCGTGATACGGGCAAATTTGCGTTTACCGACCTGGTAAACGGCAGTGCCTGCTTCAGGTACCAGCTTGGTATCATCCAACTTCTCGCCATCGATTTTCACCGCACCCTGGCGAATCATACGCATTGCGTCTGAGGTTGAGCCTACCAGAGCTGCATCTTTCAGCAGGTTAGCGATAGCCACACCTTGCTCGAAAGAAAACTCTGGCATTTCGTCAGGCATCGCGCCTTTCTGGAAACGGTTGATGAACTCAGCCTCTGCCGCTTCTGCATCCGCTTCAGAATGGAAACGAGCAATGATTTCTTTCGCCAGCAGGATCTTCACGTCACGTGGGTTGCGGCCGTTAGCAATTTCTTCTTTAAGGCCCGCAATCTCTTCCAATGGGCGGAACGACAACAGTTCGTAGTAGTTCCACATCAAATCGTCAGAGATAGACATGATTTTGCCGAACATTTCGGTCGGTACATCGCTGATACCGATGTAGTTGTTCGCCGACTTCGACATTTTCTTCACGCCGTCCAGACCCACCAGCAGAGGCATGGTGATCACGACTTGCTGTGATTGGCCGTTTTGCTTTTGCAGCTCACGACCCATCAGCAGGTTGAACTTCTGGTCAGTGCCACCCAGTTCAACATCAGCTTCCAGCGCCACTGAGTCATAACCTTGCAGGAGCGGATAAATGAACTCATGGATCGCGATTGGCTGGTTGTTGCTGTAACGCTTTTTGAAATCGTCACGCTCAAGCATACGCGCAACGGTAGAGCTTGCTGCCAGACGGATCATGCCATCCGTACCCAGCTCACTCAGCCAGCTCGAGTTGAACTCAATGCGGGTTTTCTCTGGATCCAGAATTTTGAAGATCTGCTCTTTGTAAGTCTCAGCATTGCTCAGAACTTGCTCACGCGTCAGCGGTGGACGCGTTGCGTTCTTACCGCTTGGGTCACCTACCATCGCGGTATAATCACCGATCAGGAAGATAACTTCATGGCCCAGCTCCTGGAAGGCACGCAGTTTGTTCATGATCACAGTGTGACCAAGGTGAATATCTGGTGCAGTTGGATCCGCGCCCAACTTGATACGAAGAGGACGGTTCTCTTTCAGTTTTGCAATGAGTCCCTCTTCAGGAATCAACTCCTCAACACCACGCTTAATTTCAGCTAGCGCGGCTTCAATGCTCGCCATATTTTATCGCTCCCACAGAATCGGCATTTTTTCGTAAGCCGACATACTACTTGAATAGCGATGGTTTTTGAAACCAGTTAGACTTGAAGCAAGCAAAAAGGGATTAACGCGCCATTCTGATTTTTAGAGGGAGTTGGCACATCCCAACTAAATTCATTTTCTTAACGACTGTTTTTTAATGCCTGTTAAACATATTGCTGCGCTACCTAGGCTTCACCAAGTCTCAATTATGGCTCTCAGTGCCTTTGTGGTACTGCTGATTTTGCTCCCCACTGAAACCCCAGCTTCACACCCGGACGCCAAATTTGAAGTGGGTAAACAATATTCCATTCCCTTAGATACCGTCTCATTGCTTCCACCGGAAAATGAACAACTACCCGTGGTGGCCTATGCGCCGCTCGAATGGCATAAGTTCAAGGTAAAAGCTGGCGACAGTCTGGCTGTAATTTTTGACCGTGTTGGCATAAGCCCAACGACCCTTTATCGCCTGATCAACAGTGACAAGGGCACCAAATCGCTGGCTTCGCTGAAAGTGGGCGATGAAATCCACCTTGGCTTTGACGAAAACGGCTTATTCACTCAGCTCGTGCAGCCGAAAAATGCCAATGAGAAACTGGTCGTCACCCGCATAGGTGATGAGTTCTTCTCCAAAACAGAGTCCAAGCAAATTGATACTCAGGTGAACTTTGCTTCGGCAACCATCACCTCCAGTTTCTGGAATGCAGGCGTCGCAGCAGGACTCAACGCCAACCAAATCATGGAGCTGGCAGGGATTTTTGGCTGGGACATCGACTTTGCCCTCGATATCCGTCAAGGCGACAAGTTTTCGGTGTTGTTTGAAGAGCAATTGGTAGAAGGCGAAATGATTGGTCGTGGTAATATCCTAGCCGCGACCTTTACCAACCAGGGCGAAACTTTCACTGCCATACGATCTGAGTCGGGTAAGTATTACGATGAGAAAGGCCGCGCAATGAGGAAAGCCTTCCTGCGTTCACCTGTTAACTTCCGATACGTAAGCTCGAACTTCAACCCTCGTCGACTGCACCCTGTAACGGGCCGGGTTAAGGCACACCGAGGCACAGATTATGTAGCACCTGTTGGTACACCGATTTGGGCGGCGGGCGATGGCGTGGTGATGAAATCGGCCTATAACAAGTTTAACGGCCATTACGTTTTCATCCGCCACAGCTCAACTTATATCACCAAGTATCTTCACCTCACAAAGCGCAAAGTGAAGACCGGACAGCGTGTTAAACAAGGGCAGACCATTGGTACTCTTGGCGGTACAGGCCGTGTTACCGGCCCTCACCTTCACTATGAATTTCTGGTAAACGGTGTTCACAAGAACCCAAGAACAGTGAAGTTACCGCAATCAAAGTCACTGGCGGGTAAGGAAAAAACCGCTTTTATCGAACTGGCTAAAGACCGCATGGCGCAGCTTAATAAGTTCGAGCAACTGTTAGCGTCCATCCGCACCCTTGAACGCGTTTCTTCATAGGGTCTGTTGACCTTTGGTTTGGTACAAAATAAAAAGCAGCGCTTGTGCGCTGCTTTTTTTGTGCATGGAAATTCAGCCTCAAAGCTGAGGCTCAGCTGCCCTTTGTGCCTTTGGGTGTGGCGCTTCCTTCTCTTCGGTTTGCCAAACCAAGTTAGTTTCTTTCTTCACGCCTTTAGGCTCACGCGCCAGCATCAGAAGACAGGGCGTCAAGACCAGCGTTAGCACAGTAGAAAAAGCCAGACCACCCGCTACAGCAGTTGCAAGCTGAGACCACCACTGGGTGCTCGGCGCACCAAACTCAATACCGCGGTTGACCAAATCAACGTTCATTTCCAGAACCATAGGTAACAGGCCTAGAATCGTTGTCACGGTCGTCAGTAGTACAGGACGTAAACGCTGGGCGCCGGTTCTCAGGATGGCGTCGATCTTTTCAAGGCCACTGCGACGCAACACGTTATAAGTATCAATCAGTACAATATTGTTGTTCACCACGATACCCGCCAGTGTAATCACCCCAACACCTGACATGATAACCCCAAACGGACGCTGGAATACCAGAAGGCCAAGGAATACACCCACTGTAGAAAACAAGACTGCACTCAAAATCAGAAACGCCTGATAGAAGCTATTGAATTGAGTGATGAGGATTAACGCCATCGCCGCCAATGCCGCCAGAAAGGCTGTCATCAGGAAGGCTGAGCTCTCATCTTGCTCCTCATTTTGTCCACGCAAAGTCACTATCACTTCTGGTGACAAGCCCAGTTTTTCAATCTGTTCGTTGAGTCCAGGTAGCGACAAACTGAGGTTATAACCTTCCGTCATGTCAGCCATCACTTTCACAACACGTCTGCCGTCAACACGGTCAATATTGCCTTGCTTTGGCTCTGGCTTAATTTGGGCAAAATTGGTGATAGGTACCAATCCATAAGCAGTTTTAACACGAAGCTCATCAAAACGGCCGATATCGCGCTTTTCTTCCGGATAACGCACCAGAATATCAACTTCCTCAGTAGCGTCATCTGGCAGGTAATCACCAATTTTAAGACCGTTGGTCACGAACTGTACTGTGTTACCCACCAGTAAAGCATCAGCCCCGTAACGTGCAGCATCTTCGCGGTTGATATCAATTGACCAATCAATACCCGGTTTAGTCAGAGTATCGCTGTAGTTGGTGAACGCAGGATCCTGCTCGAGCAGATCGCGGATTTGTTTCGCAGCGGGGGCGATCAGCCTATGGTCTGCAGCGCTGATTTCAATCGACAGGTCATGATCGCTTGGCGGCCCTGCATCGGGCTTTTTGAACTCCAGCTCAAGGCCGGACAAGTCAGAGGTTTTCTCGCGCAGCTCCTCGATGATCTCCTTCACCTTACGACGCTCTTGCCAATCGACAGGCTTCATCTGGATAACACCAATTTCGTCCTGACCGCCGGTTTTGGTGTAGACAGATTCGATCTCATCCATTCCCATCACACGATCTTCAACTTCAGCCATCAAGGCATCTTTTTCAAAGATCGACAAATCACCATGGGAACGTACTTTGATGTTAAAGAATGCAGGATCCACATCAGGGAAGAATTCGGAACCAAGACCTGACTTGCCGTACGAAAAGATAACACCAGCAGCCACAATCACCGCTGCAATCAGAATCTTAATGGGATGCTTGATTGCAACAGAAAGCGTGTTGATGTAGGCGCGTGTAATGCCACGGGCTTGGGAGAAATCCCCCTGCTCGAGTGCATGAGTACCAGCCTGTTGCTCCGCTGTCAAAGGCAGTGGCTTACCCACCATGCTCCCCAGAACAGGTACAAACAGGAGCGCCATTGCCAGCGATGCAGCAAGTGTTGCAATCAGCGTCAGTGGCATATAGCCCATGAACTCACCGGTGATCCCCGGCCAGAACAGAAGCGGCGCAAAAGCGGCAAGTGTAGTGGCTGTCGATGCAATGATCGGCCACGCCATACGGTGCGCCGCTTCGCGGTAAGCCATTTTACGATCTACACCTTCGCGCATACGACGATCGGCGTATTCGGTCACTACGATCGCGCCATCTACCAACAGGCCGACAGCCATGATGAGAGAGAACAACACGACGATATTGACCGTCAGTCCGGCCAATGACAGCACCACCAGACCCGTCAAGAAGGAGCCAGGAATCGAAACGCCCACCAGCAGCGCAGTACGCGCGCCCAGAATCGCGATGATAACAATCACCACCAGCAAGATAGCGGAAAGGATGTTGTTCTGGAGATCAGTCAACATCGAGCGCACATCTTCAGAGCCATCCCAAGTGTATTTCACCTGAAGTGCTCCCGGCCAAAGCGGAGACTTCTGCGCTTCGTTCATGACGGCTTTCGCCAGCTCAACGGTCTCGATAATGTTCTCACCGGCCCGCTTTTTCACATCAAGCACGACTGCTGGCTTACCGTCCAGACGGGCAAAACTTTCTGGGTCTTTAAATGCACGGCGAACGGTCGCGACATCACTCACCGTGACCACTTGATTACCTTCAATCTTGATCGGCAAAGTCAGAACATCGTTTGCAGTTTCAAAGACTGATGGGACTTTGACAGAAAAGCGGCCATACCCAGTATCCACATAACCCGCCGCGACAACGCGGTTATTACGTGAAACCAGATTAAAGATGTCCTGCTGATCCAGCCCATAGCTTTCAAGCAGCAAAGGCTCAACGATGATTTCTACGACATCATCACGATCGCCTGCGATATCCACTTCCAGAATTTGTTTGAAACCTTCCAACTTTTCCTGAAGTTCACGGGCAATTTTCACAATCGCTCGTTCAGAAACATCACCATACAAGGCAATGGAAAGCACAGGTTGCATATTGGCGAAGGTGACTTCGTTGACGGTCGGTTCGTCGCTGTCATCCGGCAAGCGTGGCTTCACCAAATCCACAGCTTCACGAACATCAGCCATGGCTTCATTAAGATCAACACCAACGTTAAATTCCAGCGTCACAGAAGCGTGGCCTTCGGTCGCCGTTGCCGTCATCTCCTTGATGCCTTCAATCGAGCGAAGTTCTTGCTCAACCGGACGCACCAGCAGACGCTCCGCATCTTCTGGGGAAATACCTTCGTGGCTGACAGAGACATAAATCACCGGAATGGTGATGTCAGGATCAGACTCTTTCGGAATGGTTTGGTAGGTGTAAAAGCCCGCGATCAATAGCACCAACAACAAGGTGACCATGGTACGGGTACGAGCCAGTGACGCATCAATCAATGTTCTCATGTGATGCTCCCCTTATTGTGCCGACGCTTGACGTACCGCCTCAACAGCATCACCGTCACGCACAAAGCCCTGCCCTTTGGTGATCACATCGACTTCATCACCTAACCCTGCCAGCCAAATGCCATTTTGCTCAGCTTTAACAATATTCG
The DNA here is from genome assembly GCF_023746615.1 of Grimontia kaedaensis. Taxonomy (NCBI): domain Bacteria; kingdom Pseudomonadati; phylum Pseudomonadota; class Gammaproteobacteria; order Vibrionales; family Vibrionaceae; genus Grimontia; species Grimontia kaedaensis. Next base: position 3,209,620 of record NZ_CP082275.1, read on the forward strand.
CAGAAACGAAGGCGACCTTGTCACCCTGCAAGGTTTTGACACCCAAATTACCTTTTTCATCCAGAGCCAACATTGAAGGACTTAACTTCACTGCACTCTGCTGCTCTAAAGCGAGATCCACTTCGGCGCTGATACCTGCCGGCAGTTTTTGCTCGGGATTAGGAATTTCAAGTTCAATAGTGAAAGTGTTGGTTGCGGGGGATGAAATACTGGATTGATAACGCAAACGCCCTTCTTTCATTGCACCATTAACCAGCAGCACATTAGCTGGTAAAGCGACATCAATGTGACTGATATGCTTCTCACTGACATCTGCGGTCACAATCAAAGGGTCCAGATCCAGAATAGTGGCCATAGGATCACCTATGCCGAGGTAGTCACCCACTTCGACATTCATGTCATCAACAATCCCATCAAATGGCGCACGAACTTCAGTGTGAGAGAGAGCAAGTTCGAGGTTCTCAACCGTTGCACGGGCTTCAACCAAGTTGGCCTGAGCAAGGGAAAACGCAACTTCACCCTGAAGCCCTTTTTTCTTCAGCGATTTCGCTGCGTTGTATTCTTTTTCACGAACCAACAACAGCGCTTTCGCACGCTCAAGTTGAGCTTCACGATCGCCACGGTCTATGAAGATCAGCAACTCCCCCTTCTTCACTGAAGCGCCCTTACGAACATTTACTTTGGTCACACGACCTGCAGCTTCTGCCGAAATCGTGGCATCTCTGTCAGGTGCAGTTCGGCCGTACAGGGAGATCGAACGTGTAACGGGTTCCGCATAGAAAGTTTCAATCGCAACGCGGGTCAGAGGAGCTGACGCCTTTTCCTCTGCGGATTCAGATTTTTCGTTACTATGACCGCTTCCGACCCAAAATACCAAGCCACAAAGAAGCACCAAAGAAATGACCCAGGGACGCTGGGAAAGGAAAGACGTTTTCGCGCCTGCATTCGTCATAATCGTTCCATCCTGACGTAGTTACTGCAGTGAAAGAAAATGGACGCAGACCCTACTGGTCCATTGAAAAAAACGCGGCAGCTCTGTTAAGAACTGCCGCGTCTTAAAGAGTGTCTTATAGTTTATACACTGAAAGAGGCACCACAACCACAGGTAGTCGTTGCGTTAGGGTTATTAACGAAGAAACGTGAGCCTTCTAACCCTTCTGTGTAATCGACGACGCCGCCGATCAAATACTGCAGGCTCATTGGGTCAACAACCAAGGTGACACCACTTTTCTCGATGGTCATATCGCCATCGTTGACGCTTTCATCAAACGTGAAGCCGTACTGGAATCCACTACAGCCACCACCAGTGATATACACACGTAGCTTCAGGTTTGGGTTTTCCTCTTCCTGAATCAGTGTTTTTACCTTATTCGCTGCGGTTTCAGAAAACTGCAGTGGCAAAGCGGCATCACTCATTGTTACCTCACATTAACTCTTTATATTCTGACCGCATTATCTAATACCTGACTAATTCGTTCAAGTATTGCTCTTCGCACGGAAACTTACTCAGCAATATACACCAAGTCTAAGCCGGATGTGATGCTTACCTCATCATCCATCTCGCACCCTTTCAACGTATCCCGTACAATACGCATTGACAGTGAATTAATGATCAAATAGTCCAGGGTCTGTTGACCTTTGGTGATCATTTTTGCGGCGCTTGTGGGGACTTTATACAAGGCAGAGGCTTCGACGTGTAGCTGGCCTACACGAGAAGCCGATAACGCGGGAGAAAGCCCCCACAAACGCCGCCCGAAAGGTTCAGCTAAAAGCGCTTTATGCTTTGTTGAGCTGTATTTACTTAGAATGCTAAGCGTCATAAAGCTCGCCGCGCCTAAAACGCTTTTCTCAAGAACAAAATTTAACCACCAAAGGCCAACAGACCCTAGGAAAGAACCATGACAAAATCAGCCGAGCTATTCCAACAAGCCCGTAAAACCATCCCAGGTGGTGTGAACTCTCCGGTTCGCGCTTTCGCGGGTGTAGGTGGTGACCCAATTTTTATCGAACGTGCTGACGGCGCGTACATCTATGATGCAGATGGCAAAGCCTACATCGACTATGTTGGCTCTTGGGGCCCTATGATCCTGGGGCACAATCACCCAAGTATTCGAGATGCCGTGATCACCGCAGCGCAAAATGGCCTGAGCTTCGGCGCACCAACTGCCCGCGAAATCACGCTAGCTGAGCTAGTTAGCAAACTGGTGCCTTCCATGGAAATGGTGCGTATGGTGAGCTCTGGCACCGAAGCCACCATGAGTGCAATCCGTCTTGCACGTGGTTTTACCCGCCGCGACAAATTCATCAAGTTTGAAGGCTGCTACCATGGCCACGCAGACTGCCTGCTGGTGAAAGCCGGTTCTGGTGCACTGACACTGGGCGAGCCTACCTCTCCGGGCGTGCCTGCAGATTTCGCCAAACACACCCTTACTTGTACCTTCAACGATCTGGACTCAGTGCGTGCAGCTTTCGAGCAATACCCTGAAGAGATTTCCTGCATCATCGTTGAGCCGGTTGCAGGCAACATGAACTGTATTCCACCGCAGGAAGGTTTCCTAGAAGGTCTTCGCGCGCTGTGTGATGAGTTTGGTGCACTGTTGATTTTCGATGAAGTGATGACAGGTTTCCGCGTTGCTCTGGGTGGTGCGCAGGCACATTACAATATCAAGCCGGATCTAACGACTCTGGGTAAAGTTATCGGTGGCGGTATGCCTGTCGGTGCATTCGGTGGCCGTCGTGACGTGATGGAATACATCGCACCAACTGGCCCGGTTTATCAGGCGGGTACGCTTTCTGGTAACCCTGTTGCCATGGCTGCTGGTGAAGCCGCTCTGACCGAGCTTTCAAAAGAAGGCAATGAGGCCCACCTTGCCGAGCTAACCAAGCGTTTGGCTGAAGGTTTCAAAGCCACTGCTGACAGACACGGTGTTGCTCTGGCGATAAACCAAGTTGGCGGTATGTTCGGTTTCTTCTTTACTGATAAAGACACCGTCGGCTGCTTTGCTGACGTTCAACAGTGTGATATTGAGAAGTTCAAACGCTTCTTCCACCTCATGCTGGATGAAGGTGTGTATCTGGCACCGTCTGCTTTTGAAGCAAGCTTCACTTCTTTGGCACATGGTGAGAAAGAGCTGGAAGCGACGCTGGCGGCAGCTGACCGCGCGTTTGCCAAACTCGCTGCAGAATAATTGATAAGAATCGAATGGAAAAACGGAGCTTTGGCTCCGTTTTTTATTGCCAGTTAATCACGGCAAGCACCACAAGGGCGACAGCACAAAGCAACGGCAAGCTCAATTTGCGTCGTTTTTTGGACTCGCAGTTGCCTTCACAACACGGCATGATTTTTGTCCTTTCTCGTTGAATTATCACAACGTATCATATCTTCCTAACTACACTCATCTCCAACACCGCTGAGAGAAAATAAGGAGCCCGCCCGTGGCATCATTCAAGGCCGAACCGAGACACTGGACACTAATAGGCGCGTTGCTCCTCGCAGCATACGCCTGTTATATGTTGATCGCCCCCTACATTGGCTCCATCGTGTTGGCATTTATTGTCTCCCTACTTTTCTTCCCTCTGCATGAGAAGATTGAAAACAAACTACCATCACACCCAAACGTTGCTGCAGCGCTTTCCTGCACCCTGCTGACAGTGATAATTATCATTCCAATGATTTTCGTCGCAGCAGCCATACTGAGCCAGGGAGTGACATTTTTTACCGGTGCATATGAATGGCTGACCCAAGGCGGCGCAAAAGAGATTCTGGCTGCGCCGATTGTGAAAACTGGCCTGGCTTTGGTAGATAAATGGCTACCAACAGACTCTATTAACCCGCAGGAGTTGGTTGCCAAAGCAGCGTCAACGCTTTCTTCTATGAGCTCTCAAATGCTGGGAATGAGCTCCAAAATACTCGGTGATGTGACGGGCGTTTTCGTTAATTTCCTGCTGATGCTATTCGTGTTGTTCTTCCTGCTTCGCGACCACGACAAGATCATCAATATGCTCCGTCATGTCAGTCCGCTTTCGCGCAGTCAAGAAGACACCTTGCTCGATGAAGCAGAAAAAGTGGCTAAATCTGCGGTACTCGGTTCATTCCTGACTGCGCTGGCGCAGGGCGTTGTAGGCGGTTTTGCCATGTGGCTGGCAGGGTTTGCGGGTTTATTCTGGGGCACCATGATGGCATTTGCCTCTTTTATTCCTGTTGTTGGTACTGCGCTGATCTGGATGCCCGCCGCGGCTTATCTACTTCTTATTGGCCAATGGGAATGGGCGGCATTTCTGGCTGGTTGGGGCGTTATTGTCGTCGGTTCGGTAGATAACATCCTTCGCCCACTACTGATGCAGGGCAACTCGGGAATGAACACCTTGCTGATTTTCTTCTCCCTAATTGGGGGTCTGCATGTGTATGGTCTGATGGGATTGATTTATGGCCCCATCATTTTCTCACTCACACTGGTACTGTTTCGCATGTACGAAACAGAATTCCATAGCTTCCTTGAGAAGCAAGATAATTGCTGATGCTAGGGGCTGTTGAGCTTAGGTACCTAAGGCGCGGGATATTCCCTCAAAGGTGACTTTGTGGGAAAATCCGCGCCTCTTTGTTTGATAGCCCCGAGGTATCCATGTCCTACACTGCTCCTAGCCAAATTGCAGCTCGCCAGCTCGAGTATTTCGAAGGCAAACACGTTCTACTTGCCGGTGAACTGGAAGACACCTTTGCCACGGAGCTTGAAGGCACTGCTGCCAGTGTAAACATCTTTACAACCAATCTTGCATACGCCAACCAAATGCGTCGTTATGAAAACATCAATGTGCAGTTTGGTGAGAGTTATCAGGCAACACCTGGCGTTGACATGGTTTTGCTGTACTGGCCAAAAGCCAAGGCTGAAGCCGAGTTTCTTCTGGCTATGCTGATGGCGCAACTTGGTACAGGTACAGAAATTGCGGTCGTAGGCGAAAACCGTAGCGGTGTGAAAAGCATAGAAAAGATGTTCGCTCCTTACGGCCGCGTCACCAAGTTTGATTCAGCCCGCCGCTGCAGTTTTTATTGCGGTGAATGCGATAACCAACCGGCTTCTTTCTCTTTAGAGGACTGGTACAAGAGCTATCCTATCAATGTCGGTGAGCAGTCACTGACTATCCGCTCTCTTCCGGGTGTTTTTAGCCACGGTGAGCTGGACGCAGGAACACAACTGCTTCTGGACAACCTGCCAACATTGAAAGGCGAGGTTCTCGATTTTGGATGTGGTGCTGGCGTCATTGGATCAGTGATCAAATTGCGTCACCCGAATACACAAATTACTATGGTAGATATCAGTGCACTGGCCGTGGCTTCTGCACGAGAAACTCTGTGTTTTAACAATCTCAGCGGAGAGGTTTATGCCTCTGATGTTTATAGTAATATTGAACGGCAATTCGATCATATCGTGAGTAACCCGCCATTCCATGCAGGGCTTAAAACACATTATGCCGCAACGGAAACTTTGCTTGAGCGAGCGCCTGAATACCTCAATCGTGAGGGCGGCCTGACCATTGTGGCCAATAGTTTCCTTCGTTATTCACCATTTATTGAGAAAGCGTTTGGACATTTCGAGACGCCAGCAAAAAGTAATAAATTCGCAATCTATCACGCATCAAAGTGACCACGAAAACACGCCAAAAACGAGGGAACCAAGTTGGTTTCCTTCTTATTTCCCATCAGGCTCAAATCTCGTCAAAAACGTTAATTTTGCGCACTGACACGGAGTTCATTGATAACTTACTTGCCAATAAAAATTAAGTCAGTATAAGGGCTGAAGGTGGATTTATTTCATATGTGCCCTTTTTAGCCACCGTCAAATTCGACAATTTTAGGTTAAGTAAAGCGCCTTTTGATTTCCAATTTCTCAGGCAGAGACATGCAAAAAAAACAGAAATTCAAACGACTTCAGCATACGCTGATGTTGGCTTTTCTGGTGCTGAGTATCACGCCTCTCACCCTGTTGGCGATTTTCTTCCTTGAATCTCACAGCAGCGATCTTGAACAACAAAGCACCACACACCTTTCTTTTCTACGTGACAACAAAAAAGAGCAAATAATCAGCTACTTTGATGCCCGTCACTCAGAGGTCAAATCCTTTAGCCGCTCAGAACTTGCGACCGCCAGTGGCGGGCGCTTCTACGGTTTAATCGCAGCATTCCAACAGCTAGGCGACACAGAAGAAATGGCCCGCAACGTTGCCCGGGAACGCTATGGTGCCGATTCAAACGCCACGCTACCACCCGGCGCTAACGACAGCAATTTCATTGGCAGCGAGCGATATCGCCTGCTGCATAAGCGCTATGACTGGGCCTATAAAGAACACCTGAAGCGTTCTGATTTTTCAGATATTTTGCTGGTCGATATTCATGGCAACGTGGTTTATTCTACGTTAAAAGATGACGCTTTTGGCTCAAACCTGCTTTCTGAAAAGTGGCGTGAAACCGCTGTCGGTAAAACGTTCTCGGACATCAGAGAGGCGGTCGATTCCCCACTGACAGATAGTGAAAATACACCGATCGCTTTTACCGACTACACCCAACAAGCCGATGGTGAAATGGTGGCGTGGTTTGCCGCACCTATCATGCAGCAGGGCTACCTGCACAGCTATGTGCTGTTCAAATTGCCAAACAATGCGTTGGATAAAATGCTCAACTCAACCCCCCAGGAGAAGGGCTACATTAGTACCCTGTTGGTGGGCAATGACCTTATCCCTCGTAATCTGGTGACGACAGAGATACTGGCACCGATTAACAGTACCGCGATTGAAGCGGCTCTCGCAGGTCTTCGTGATGTCGGCAGTTTCCTGAGTCCGGAGAATCACCGCGTATTGGGTGCCTATGCGCCAGTTGATATTCCGGGTACTTCCTGGGCGATCGTCCTCGAACTGCCGGAAGAGGAAGCATTCGCCCGCATCTACCAATTGGAGAAAATCTTCATTGCGGTCATGGTCATTGCCATTTTGTTGGTAGTGATTGCTTCACACATGCTGTCTAACTCTATCACGGCACCTTTGCTCAAACTGACCTGGGCCGCTGAGCAAGTTTCTGCCGGCGATTTGGAACAAAAAATTAACAGTACAGACCGTGACGATGAGATTGGTAGACTGGCTGTCAGTTTTGCGCGCATGCAACGCTCAATTCGAGACAAGCTGGCCCTTATCCGCGAACAAAATAAAGAGCTCGAACAAAACATTCAGGTCATCAAGCAAAAGAATGAAGAGCTTCAACAAGCCGACCGCATGAAAGATGACTTTCTGGCGACAACCTCTCATGAGCTGCGTACACCGCTCCACGGCATGGTGGGGATTGCCGAGTCCATACTTGCTGGCGCTGAAGGCCCGCTGCCAGAACGCCAAAAACATCAGCTCCAAATGATCATTAACAGTGGCGAGCGTCTCTCAAATCTGGTGGATGATTTGCTTGATTACCACAAGATGCGTTACGGCGAACTTGAAATCTCTCCACAGGCTGTCGACACCGCCAATGCGGTGAGACTGGTTATCGAGCTCTCCAGTCACCTTTTAGGTGGAAAACCCGTGCGCATTATTAACCAGGTGCCTATCGACTTACCGTTGGTTCGTGCCGATGAACAACGTCTGGAGCAGGTTCTGTATAACCTTATTGGTAATGCAATCAAATACACCGACGAAGGCAAAATCATTATTTCTGCCACCGTATTAGAAGGTCAGCTTCGCATTCAGGTGGTAGATACTGGTCAGGGAATCCCATCCGACCAACTCGAGTACATCTTCGAACCTTTGACCCAAGCAAGTGGCAACGCTGCACAATACCGGCAGGGCGCAGGCCTTGGGTTATCTATCAGCCGCCAGCTAATCGACATTATGGGGGGCCAGCTCTACGTATCCAGTCAACCAATGGTAGGCACTACGTTCAGCTTCACTTTGCCGTTGGCCACTGAAGAAGACAAAGCGAAAACGCGCCTTGCCAATAATGCGCACTTCGCCGTACCTCGTGTAGAGCTGGATCAGACAGATTACACCCAGTTACCGGAAAACCCCGATGGACCGTTGATCTTGGTAGTAGACGATGAACCGGTAAATCTGCAGGTACTCAATAACTTCCTGCGCCTTGAAGGTTATCGGGTAAAAGCCGTCGAAAATGGCCGTCAGGCGATTGAGTCCGTCACTATGGAAAAGCCAGCCCTGATGCTGCTGGATGTCATGATGCCGGAGCTCAGTGGCTATGAAGTATGTACTCACCTGCGAGAGCGATACGGTCGGGCTGATCTGCCTATTATTATGCTTTCGGCGTTAGGTCAGGTGCAGGATAAAGTGAAGGGGTTTGATGCCGGTGCCAACGATTACCTGACAAAACCCTTCAACAAAGACGAACTCAGTGCTCGTATACGAGCTTACATCAATGCATCGCTGACTGAGCAGGAGCGCGAGCACAACCGCACTCTGCAGAAAGAAATTCATTTTCGTGAGCAAGTTGAAGCTGGTCTTCGAGAAGTACAGAACAAACTGCTTGGCATGCTGGATAGCGCCTCTGAAGGTATTATCTGTGTGCAGGATAATGGACGGATCAGTTACGCCAATGATGCATGCAGCGAAATATTCCGCCTTAGTGCCGAACAAATTGAGCGCCACCAGCTTGAAGATTTCTTAGCGATGGCATTGCCTGAACCAGAGTCCGCTCGAGGTCATTACAGCGGCCAATTCAGGTTTAAAGTCGATGGGGACATCGTTGATATTGATACGGATTTAATCACCCTACCCGAATCATCTGGTCTGCAGATGATGCTAATCCTCAACACAGGGAAGAGAGCTTCTTCGCATCGGGTACAGCTTTTGGAAAACGCCGTATCTGCACTATCAGACTATGCCTATGATGGCGATATGGAAAAACTTCAGCAGCTCCGTGAGCTTGGCGGAGAGTTCACCAGAATGGCTGACCGTTTCTCAGGTAGTAAGCCCGACAAAGCTGACATACTGAGAGATACGCTGGTCAAAGTGATGAGTGCTACCTTAAACTTTTGGCAAAACTCCACAGGTAAAACCAAGTTTGATCTTGCAGAGGAGAGCGGACTTTGGCGAGTCTATCTTGACCGAAGTACCTTGCAAACACGAACGCTCGACAAATACCTCCATGTCGAAACCGTTCCAAAATCTCCGCGCTGGCGAACAGTCATTAGTACCATCGATTTTGTCCTTGAGCGCTGCATAGAAGAAAACAAAGAAAGAAACGAGCTTGAAGTGCTCAGAGAAAGGCTTCAGACGTTGATTTCAAAATAATCCAGTCATACCAATAAGCCCCGCTCAGGGGCTTTTTTCGACATCAACTCCCTCACGCTCAATGCCGAAAAAAGATAAGCCTGGGTCTACGCTTGCTCCACTAATGACAAAATACATTCCTACCTTAGTCTTTCTCTCACGCGCTAGATGCTGTCCGGAATCGTCTTATCTAAGCCTTCGCCAAGGTGCCTAAAAGCCCCTTCATGAGAGCGAAGCCAGTGCTTGTAAATCACTGTGTAGAGCGACAGCTCAACTTATTTTTCGACGTAAAATCTATAACTCAACATACCTTGCATAGGGTGATTTGTTAGTAAAACACCCCATTAAAAGTGTTCTATTTTTAACCTCAACATATAAGTGCGAGACTATTCTTCCGTTTATGAGAAGAAAATCACAACAAAGTTAGCCTCCAAATTTTCAGCAAAAAATTAACGACTCAGACAAACGGAGATCGAGATCACTCAATATTTCAATCTCGTTAAAGACTATATTTGAAAAGGGATAAATGGTTAGCAATTACTAACAATGAGTGGTTAAAAGTCATGAATCAGGACATTTTTTGACCTCAGTCAAATGTGGTAAAGCCTTGTCAAAATCGTCAATATTGACGGTTTTGACAAGAGGTCGGTTTCTTTTAACGTTTTTAACGGGCAGCCCAATTGACCAAAAAACAGAACAGGAGTTTCCTTACATTGCACTGAGCCTGCACGGCCATGTGGATGACCAAGTTCACTTGAGTGGTTATCCATAGCGGGTTCCGGCCTGACCAAATTGATTACGGTCAGAACCAAGTGGAACAAAGCAACTAGTAAGGAACAGCTATGCTTGCCAATCTAAAGAAAACAAAACTTGCAGTAGCCGTCGTTGCGGCCGCAGCGTCGGTACTGACAGCTCCTGTTGTCAGCGCTGCTGATAGAGTAGAACTAACTATCGTACCTGATTTCTACCCACAACTTACTCGTAACTTCAACCCGTTCTTGCAGAACAACTTAAGAACAACTCTGGACTTCGTCTACGAGCCACTGGTTATCTTCAACCAGCTGGACGGTAACACTCCAGTAATGCGTCTGGCGAAGGATTACACTGTTTCAGATGACCTGAAAAAAGTAACTTTCGAAATCCGTGAAGGCGTTAAATGGTCTGACGGCACACCTTTCACTGCAGAGGACGTGGCATTTACTTACAACCTGATCCGTGAAAACGCAGCGCTTGACCTTGCAGGTAACGCAGCTCTGATCAGCGACGTTGAAGTAAAAGGCAACAGCGTTGAAATTTCGCTGAACGAAGCTAACTCTTCAGCACCTTTCAAACTGGTTCAAACGCATCCTGTTCCTAAGCATATTTGGAGCAAGGTCGACAAGCCAGAAGCTTTCGCGAACGAAACTCCAGTTGGTACTGGCCCGTTCACCGAAGTTGATACCTTCACCAGCAACCTGTACGTACAGTGTGAAAACCCTAACTACTGGGATGCTGACAGCGTAGCTATCGACTGTCTGCGTATGCCTCTGATCAACAACAACGACGGTCTGCTGTCTAAGATTGTTGCTTCTGAGCTGGACTGGACTTCTTCGTTCATCCCAGATATCGACGCAGTTTACGCATCAGTGAACAAGAACCACAAATACTGGCCAGCACCAGTAGGTTCTTCTGTTAACCTGCTAGTTAACTTCGAGCACCCAGAAGCAGCTAAGAACGAAGCACTGACTAACGTTGACTTCCGTCGCGCAATGTCTACTGCTATCGACCGTCAATCAATCATTGACATCGCGTTCTACGGTGCAGGTTCTCCAAACCACTCTGCAGCAGGTATCGCGGCGCTTTACCAAAGCTGGTCTGATCCTGCAACTTATGATGCAGCGAAGAAATTCAACTCATACAACGTTGAGTTTTCTAAAGAGCTGCTGAAGAAAGCAGGCTTCAAAGACATCAATGGTGACGGCTTCGTAGAAACTCCATCAGGTAAGAGCTTTGAACTGGCAATCCAGACTCCTTCTGGCTGGACTGACTGGAACAACACTTCACAACTGGCAGCAGAAAACCTGGCAGATGTGGGTATCAAAGCGAAAGCTGTAACCCCTGACTTCTCTGTTTACAACGAAGCAATGGCTGGTGGTACGTTCGACGTAGCTCTGACTAACTACTTCACAGGTCCAGATCCACACCAGACTTGGGATACTGGCTTCCACTCTCGCTTCATGGCGAAAGAAGGTAACCCACGCTTCGCGATGCACCGCTTCAAGAGCGCGGAAGTAGACGAGCTGCTGGAGAAATTCTACTCAACAGCTGACCGTGCAGAGCAAGTGGAAATGGCTCACAAGATTGAAAAGATCCTGTCTGACAATCAAGTTGTGATTCCAGTTCTGTCTGCGGCTTCTACTTACCAGTTCAACGAATCACGCTTCACTGGCTGGTGGAGTGCGGACAATGCCAAAGGCCGTCCAATGATTTGGCAAGGTATCAATGAGCGTCTGCTGCACATTCTTGACCTTAAGCCAAAAGCTTAATCTCTAAATCTGGCGGCGCATCCGCGCCGCCTCTTTCCAAAGATAAACAATCGGTACTTTTGACCTTTGAGCTTTAATTCTTTGGTCACGGCTTCGTCGTGCCACTTAAGGTGTGAGTTATGGGATTTTTTCTTAATAGATTAATGTTTTATTTTGGCGCATTGCTTATCGCAATCACGCTGAATTTTATTTTACCACGTGCAATGCCCGGCGACCCGGTGACCATGATGTTTGCCAACGCGAGTGTACAGGTAACCCCTGAACGTATCGCGGCAATGAAAGCACTTTTGGGTTTCGTTGATGGCCCTATCCACGTTCAGTTCCTGACTTACGTGAAAAGTATTTTCACTTGGGAGCTTGGCGTATCAACCCAATTCTATCCAATGACTGTTAACGAGCTGATTGCTAAGTCTCTCGGTTGGACTCTGTTCCTTGCAGGTACTTCCGTAGTGATGGCGTTTTGTATCGGTTCAGTGGTTGGTATCTTCGCGGCATGGCGCCGTGGCAGTCGCTTCGACTCATTCGTATCTCCAGGTTTTATGGCCTTACAGGCAATTCCACCTGTTGTTATCGGCATGCTTATCCTTTTCATATTCGGTATTACACTCAAGTGGTTCCCGACATCTTACGGCATGCCAGAGGGCGCAATCCTCGACTTTACCAGCTGGGAGACTTACAGCGGCATTCTCTACCACGCTTTCCTTCCTCTGTTCTGTGCGACCATCGCACAAATCGGTGGCTTCCTGATCAACATGCGTAACAACATGATCAACTTGTTGGCGGAAGACTACATCACCATGGCTAAAGGTAAGGGCCTTTCAGAGAACCGCGTTGTCTTCAACTACGCCGCTCGTAACGCTCTGTTGCCAACTGTGACTGCGCTTTCTATGGCCCTGGGTATGGCGGTGGCTGGTCAGCTGGTTGTAGAAATGATTTTCCAATACCCAGGTTTGGGTACTGCGATGCTCAATGCCGTTAACGGCCGTGACTACCAAGTACTGCAAGGCCTGCTGATCATCCTGACCATCGTTATGCTGTGCTTCAACTTCATCGCTGATGTTCTCATCGTTTTGCTTGACCCACGTCTGCGTAAGGGAGGCAAATAATCATGAAAGATTTTCTTAATATTATTCGCGGTAATACAAAAGCTCTGGTAGGCGTCATTTTGATTCTGATGTTTATCATCGCGGCTGTGTTTGCACCATTTCTTTCTCAGTACGACCCGCACAAGCGCACGGGTGCACCACATGAATACCCTGGTTTTGTTGTCAAAATGGCACAGGCTAATCCAGATGGATGGGTAGCTGAGAACCTGGCAGATAACCAACGTCGTCTGCGCATGTCAAAAGACGCTGAGCACGTTCTGGGTACTACCCGTCTTGGCCGCGACATCTGGTCTCAGGTAGTTCATGGTGCTCGAACTTCACTGTTCGTTGGCTTCACTGCCGGTATCTTCGTGTGTGTGGTTGCCACCATCATGGGTATCTCAGCAGGTTACTTTGGCGGACGTGTAGACAACGTACTGTCGGGTGCGATGAACGTCATGTTGGTTATGCCTCAGCTTCCAATCGTGATGGTCGTAGCAGCATTCGTCGGACAGGCAGGTCCGCTCACCATCGCCTTGGTAATAGCCTTAACCTCCTGGGCATGGGGCGCCAGGGTAATCCGCTCCCAGACACTGGCAATTCGTGAGAAAGAATTCGTTAAAGCCGCAGAAGTACTTGGCGAATCCCGCACTCGCATTCTGTTTGTTGAAATCCTGCCAAACCTTATCCCTCTGGTAGGTGCAAGCTTCATCGGCTCTGTGATGTACGCCATCCTGACTGAGTCTGTGCTCTCGTTCATCGGTATGGGCGATCCGAGCGCAGTGAGCTGGGGTTCAATGCTGTACAACGTACGTACCTCTTCAGCAATGCAACTGGGTATCTGGTGGGAAGTACTGGCTCCGTGTTTGGCGCTGAGCTTGCTGTCTCTTGCACTGGCACTGGTTAACTTCGCAGTCGATGAAATCGCTAACCCGCAGTTGCGTGCACAAAAAGGCCTTAAGCGCTGGAAGAAGATGCAAGAAGCAGAAACTCAGTCACGTGCAGAAACTGAGCTGACTCCACAAGTAGCAATGAGCGGAGAGAAATAATGAGCGACGCACAACTACAAATCCGCAACCTATGTGTTGACTACATTACTGACGCGGGCGATGTCCGCGCAGTAAACAACGTAAGCTTTGATATTGGTAAAGGCGAAGTCTTCGGTCTGGCCGGTGAGTCTGGCTGTGGTAAATCCACCGTTGCATTCTCGCTGATGCGTCTTCATAAGCCGCCTGCATTCATCAGCGGCGGTGAAGTACTCTTCAACGGTGAAGACATCATGAAATACAGCGATGAGCGCATGAGTCGCTTCCGCTGGAAAGAAATCTCCATGGTGTTCCAGTCAGCGATGAACGCCCTGAACCCAGTGCTTACCATGGAAGAGCAGTTCTGTGACGTTATCATGCGCCACACCAACATGACCCGCGAACAGGCAAAGCGTCGCGCAGAAGGTCTGTTGGAAATCGTTGATATCCACCCAAGCCGTTTGACCGACTACCCGCACCAGTTCTCTGGTGGTATGCGTCAGCGTCTGGTTATCGCGATTGCACTGGCTCTGAACCCGAAAATGATCATCATGGACGAGCCGACAACGGCATTGGACGTGGTGGTTCAGCGCGAGATCCTGCAAAAGATCCACGCACTGAAAGAAGAGTTTGGTTTCTCGATTCTGTTCATCACCCACGACCTGTCACTGATGGTCGAGTTCACTGACCGTATCGGCATCATGTATGCCGGCCAGTTGATTGAGGTGGCACCATCGAAAGAAATCCTCAAAAACCCTTATCACCCTTACACCGAAGGTCTGGCTAGCTCATTCCCTCCACTGACGGGTCCAAAAACACACCTTTCCGGTATTCCAGGCAACCCATTGAACCTGCTTGAAATCCCACAAGGTTGTCGTTTCCAGGCTCGTTGCGGAAAGACCAAAGATACCTGTTTCAAAGTGGCTAACACGCTGACTCAGGTAGAGCCAAACCGTTTCACCAACTGCCACCTGTTTACAGGCAAGTAATTGGCTTTAGCGACTTGTAGGAGTGAGCAATGACTAAAGAATTAGGCCAACCGATTGTTGAAGGCAAAAATCTAGTAAAAGATTTCCCTATCAGCAGTAATGCGCTGAACAAGCCAATGATGCGCGCACTGAATGACGTGTCATTCAAACTGTATAAGAGCCGCGGTCTGTCGGTAGTAGGTGAATCTGGTTCAGGTAAATCTACCTCAGCAAAAATGATCGCCAAGATGTATGCACCAACCTCTGGCTCTATTGAGTACAAAGGCCGCGACATCGCGACTATCACCAAGAAAAACGATCTGATGACCTATCGCGAAGGTGTTCAGATGGTATGGCAAGACCCGTTCGGTTCTCTGAACCCAACACACACCATTTTCCACCACATCGCGCGTCCGCTGCACATTCACAAGAAAGCGAGCAGCAATCCGAAAGAACTGGAAGAACAAGTGTATGACCTGCTGAATCAGGTTGGTCTGACACCACCAAAAGAAACCGCACGGAAGTACCCTCACCAGCTTTCTGGTGGTCAGCGCCAACGCGTTAACTTGGCGCGTAACATCGCTGTGGGTGCTGAAGTTGTGCTGGCTGACGAGCCAACCTCCATGCTCGACGTGTCTATCCGTGCAGGTGTATTGAACCTGATGGAAGAGATGAAGTTCGAAAAGGAAATGGCGCTGCTGTACATCACGCACGACATCGCAACTGCACGTTATATCGCAGAGGATCTGGCGGTAATGTACGTTGGCCACATGGTGGAATGGGGTGACTGTGAAGAAATCATTCACCGTCCACAACACCCATACACACGCCTGCTGGTTTCCGCAGTACCAGATCCTTCGAAATCTATCCACACCGAGCTGGAAGGTAATAAAGGCGAGATTCCTCTATGGACGCCGGATTCTGTTGGCTGTCCATTTGCTGGCCGCTGTCTGCACGCGACAGAAAAATGTCGTGAGGCGTTACCTCCAGTGACCAAACTGGCGGATAACCACTTCGTTCGCTGCTATCTGTTCGAGTGAACCTCGGGCTAGAGTTTTAGGAGGTAAAATGCAGCTGTTGATCAATCATATCGGCTATGAGCGCTTCGGCAATAAACAAGCGCTGATCCTTGCAAAGCAAGAAGTCACTGCAACACATGCCGATATTGTAGATTGCCAGACTGGGCAATCAGTGATGCAGCTGCCTGTTTGTGCTTGTGGTTCTGTAGACCAATGGCATACCGGCGACGTTTACCGTATCGATTTCTCTGCACTCAATAAGTGCGGAGATTTCTTTGTGAAAGTGGGAGACGTTTCGTCTCCGGCTTTTTCTGTCGCAGAAGGTATCCTGTTTGATCGCACCTTTTCAGATGTGATCCACTACTTCAAATCCCAGCGTTGTACAGGCACGTTTGATCAACGCGATCTTACTGCGCCCCTTCTTGGCACAGATCGTCACGTTGATGTTCATGGCGGTTGGTATGATGCGTCAGGCGACGTCAGCAAATACTTCAGCCACCTTTCATATGCTAACTATTTAAACCCTCAGCAAATTCCGATGGTTGTCTGGAATATGCTGAATACTCTGGAAACCCTTTCTTCAGAACTGGCTCCATTCTCTAAAACCCGTCTGCATGATGAAGCGCTGTTTGGTGCAGATTTTCTCGTTCGCATGCAGGACGCAGAAGGTTTCTTCTACCTGACCGTGTTCGACAAGTGGAGCAAAGACCCATCTCAACGTGATATCTGCGCTTATGAAACCCAGCAAGGTCACAAGACCAATGCATTCCAGGCTGGTTTCCGTCAGGGGGCTGGCGTAGCGATCGCATCACTTGCCGCTGCCGCGCGCTTTGGCGTTAACGGCGAATACGATGTTGAGACTTACCAGAAGACTGCAGAAACGGGCTACTGGCATCTAAAAGAAAACAATTCGTCTTACCTAGACGATGGTCAGGAAAACACCATCGACTTCTACTGCGCGCTGCTGGCAACAACAGAACTTTTCAAACTCACCGCCAGAGAGTCATACCTTGAAGAAGCGCGTTATTGGGCAACCCGCCTTGCCGAGCAACAACAGAGTGATGAATGTATTAATCACTTCTGGTCCGCTAACGGTGATGGTTCGCGCCCTTATTTTCATGCTGCTGAAGCAGGCTTGCCTGCGATTTCGCTGATGCAATACCTTCAGGTAGAAGGCGATGACACACTCAAAGCGAAGTATACGGAAACCCTTTTCAATGCGCTGAACTTTGAGCTCAGCATCTCCGCCGAAGTGAACAACCCGTTCGGTTATCCGCGTCAGTACATCAAGAATGTCGACGCAGAAAAGCGCACCAGCTTTTTCGTGGCCCAGCGCAACGAGACCGGATACTGGTGGCAAGGTGAAAATGCGCGTCTGGGTTCACTGGCTGCCATGGCATTTATGGCCACCAGCTATGTGTCTGACGAAGAGCAAAAAGCCAAGCTTCGTGAATACGGTCAACATGCCCTGAACTGGATTGTGGGACTCAACCCTTACGACATGTGCATGTTGGATGGCCATGGCCGCAACAACCCTGACTATCTGCCTGATCTTGGCTTTATCAATGCCAAAGGCGGCGTGTGTAACGGCATTACGGCTGGCTTTGAAAACGAGCATGACATCGCTTTTAAACCGGACGGCCAGAAAGATGACATGCTGCAGAACTGGCGCTGGGGTGAGCAATGGATTCCACATGCAGCTTGGTATCTGTTAGCGATCGCTATGCAAAAGAAGGATGTTGCCCATGGGTAATTTCTTCTGTGGCGTAGACGGTGGTGGTACTTCCTGCCGCGCGCGTATTGTTGATGAACAAGGCCAGTTTTTGGGTGAAGCCAAAACCGGCAGTGCCAACATCCTTTTGGGTGTAGAACTGGCGATGGAGAACATCCAAAGCGCTATTGCTCAAGCGGCTGAACAGGCTGGCATCACCGACCTTTCCACCCTTTCTGTCGGTCTGGCATTAGCAGCAGCCGAGCAACGCTCGGCCTGGCAGGCCTTTATGGCTCTACCGCACCCTTACAAACACATGACCCTGAACACTGACGGTTATGGTGCATGTATGGGCGCATTCAGCGGTGATAACGGTGCCATCGTTATCGCTGGCACAGGCTCTGTCGGTATCTATTTAGAAAACGGTCAACAGCATGTTGTCGGTGGCCGTGAATTCCCAATATCAGATCAAGGCGGTGGCGCGGTTATGGGACTGCGCCTGATCCAACAAACACTGCTGGCACACGATGGTCTTCGCACCAGTTCAGCTCTGTCAGATCACGTCCTTGCGCATTTCAACAACGACCTCGATGCCATTGTTGAATGGTCTAAAACCGCGAAACCTCGCGATTACGGCCAATTCAGTCCGAAAGTATTCGAACTGGCAATGGAACGAGATGAACTTGCCATGGAATTACTGCAAGGCTCTGCTGATGATGTGGAGCGTCTTATCCTCGGTTTGAACCGAAAAGGCGCAACGCAAATCGCGCTGATGGGCAGCATTGGTGAACGTATTGTTCGCTGGCTGTCTCCAGCGGCCCAGTCTTTGCTGGTAAAACCCCAGGCGGATGCCATGGCCGGCGCTATTTTGATGGCGCGCGGTAACCACAATCTTTATCCGTTTTAGAGGTGAGCCATGAACTTTCGCCTAGACCTCAATGTTATTGAAGCGACGCCAAGTGAAAGTCGCTTTGCGTTAGTGCTTCATAACCTTTCTGAAACTAACATCCAGAACTGGCAGCTGACATTCAGCGCCAGCCGCTATGTGCTGCCAACGTCAGTGTCTCACGGCACCTTAAAACAGATTGGCAGTCTGTGTATTTTTGAAACGGGCGAACCTTTAAACGCAAACGATCATCTGTACCTCGAGTTCAGCCATCCTACCAAGCCTTTCTCTATGCATGATGAAGGTATTGGTGATGCATGCCTGTTGATCACAACAGAAGATGGCGTGAAGGCCGTGCCAGTTGAAACAACTCCAATCAACCTCGGCACCCAAACACCAGAACGCCTTCCACTGACACTTCCAGAGCCGAAGGCGATCAACCTGATCCCTCAGCCAAAAGCGCTGGTGGTAAAGCAAGGCCAGTTTGCGCTGACTGACGACATCGCGATTCAATCTGACAGTGAGATCAGCAAACCTGCTGCGCGTTGGCTGGCAGAAGAGATGTCACAACACCTTCGCCGTGATGTCACTATCAAGCAAGAAGCGCAAATCCGTCTGGTTCAGGACGAAAACCTGAAGCCAGAGCACTACCGGGTAAGCATAACCCTCCAGGGAGTGGTGATTTCAGCATCTAACGAGGCAGGCTTTGCACATGGTGTAGCAACAGTACTTCAACTGCTGCCAACACAGGCATCGCATCGGCATTATTTCGATTACGCCCTGCCATGCGTTGAAGTTGAAGATCATCCCCGCTTCGGTTACCGCGGCATGATGCTGGACTGTGCACGTCACTTCCACCCTCTCAGCCGTGTGAAAAACCTGATCAATCAACTGGCTCGCTTTAAGTTCAACCATTTCCATTGGCACTTAACCGATGACGAAGGCTGGCGCATCCAGATTGATGCGTATCCGGAGCTGACGGAAATCGGCGCCTGGCGCGGGCCATTTGAAAGCATTGAGCCTCAGTACACTTCGCTGTCCAAGATCCACGGTGGTTTTTACACCAAAGACGAGATCCGCGATGTCATTGCCTATGCTGCAGAGCGAGGCATCACTGTGGTGCCAGAAATTGATATCCCTGGTCACTGCCGTGCAGCTATCAAATCCCTGCCACAACTGCTGGTTGAAGATGCGGATACCTCAACGTATCGCAGCATCCAAAACTACAACGACAATGTGCTGAACCCTGGACTCAAAGGCACTTATACCTTCCTGGAGACCGTTCTAAAAGAAGTGTGTGAGCTTTTCACTGGGCCTTACGTTCACATTGGCGCAGACGAAGTACCTGAAGGCGTATGGATAGACAGCCCTGCATGTCAGACTTTGATGAAAACCCACGGCTACAAAGACTTCAAAGATCTTCAGGGTCACGTTCTGCGTCACTGTGAAGATTTCCTTAGCACCAAAGGCAAGCAAATGTTCGGCTGGGAAGAGGCGGTGTTTGGCAACAAAGTCAGCAAAGACACAGTGATCTTCTCTTGGCTCAACGAGCAATCCGGTCTCGACTGCATTCGCAACGGTTACAACGTTGTGCTTCAGCCAGGCCACGAAACTTACTTGGATATGGCACAAGACTACTCGGCTTGTGAGCCGGGCACAGACTGGGCCTGTAAGGTACCGCTTGAAAAAGCCTACCACTACGAACCTTTCGCTAACTCAACCGTCACCAAAGAAGAGTTTGGGAAAGTGAGAGGGATTCAATGCGCACTATGGTGCGAGATGACCAATACCCAAAGCCGCTTCGAGTACATGATCTTCCCTCGCCTTCTGGCGATCGCAGAAGTGTGTTGGAGCGCCAAGGAACAGCGGGACTGGGCAGATTTCCAAGCCCGTCTCAGCGGACAACTGCAGTACCTGGATCGTCTGGGTATTAACTATCGTCGGTAATTACTTCAATTTTTTGAGATTTGTAGAAGGATACATGCCATGAAATACGGCTTCTTTGATAACGACAACCGGGAATATGTCATTACCCGCCCTGACGTACCGGCGCCATGGACCAACTATTTAGGTACAGAAAAGTTCTGTACCGTTATTTCACACAACGCAGGTGGCTACTCGTTCTACAACAGCCCTGAGTACAACCGCGTGACCAAATTCCGTCCAAACGGTACCTTTGACCGTCCAGGCCACTACGTATACCTGCGTGATGACGAGACTGGCGACTACTGGTCAATCTCTTGGCAGCCAGTGGCTAAAAGCCTGGAAGAAGCGTCGTACGAAGTGCGTCACGGCCTGTCTTACTCTAAGTTCAAGTGTGAGTACAACGGCATCACCGCACAGAAAACGCTGTTCGTACCAAAAGGCGAAGACGCACAAATCTGGGACGTGAAGATCAAGAACGACGGCGACAAACCTCGTACTATCAGTGCATTCTCTTTCGTTGAGTTCTCATTCAGCCACATCCAGTCTGATAACCAGAATCATCAGATGAGCCTTTACTCTGCAGGCACTTCGTACAACGACGGTGTGATTGAGTACGACCTGTACTACAACACCAATGATTACGAAGGTTTCTACTACATGGCGTCTAGCTTCGACCCTGACAGCTACGACGGTCAGCGTGATAGCTTCCTGGGCATGTACCGTGACGAAGCAAACCCAATTGCAGTAGAGAACGGCCGTTGTTCAAACCACGTTCAAACCTGTTACAACCACTGTGGTTCACTGCACAAGCAATTCGTTATTCAGCCAGGTGAAGAAGTTCGCTTCGTGTTCCTGCTGGGCATTGGCAAAGGCGAAGGTCAGCGTCTACGTGCGAAATACCAGGATATGGCGAACGTTGATGCTGCATTTGCAGCAATCAAAGGCCACTGGGATGAGCGTTGTAACAAGTTCCAGGTAACCTCACCAAACGAAGGTCTGGACACCATGATCAACGCATGGACTCTGTACCAGGCAGAAACTTGTGTGGTTTGGTCTCGCTTCGCATCGTTCATCGAAGTAGGTGGTCGTACTGGTCTGGGCTACCGCG
This sequence comes from Grimontia kaedaensis, assembly GCF_023746615.1. Lineage (NCBI taxonomy): Bacteria > Pseudomonadati > Pseudomonadota > Gammaproteobacteria > Vibrionales > Vibrionaceae > Grimontia > Grimontia kaedaensis. The sequence continues at coordinate 3,231,127 of NZ_CP082275.1, forward strand.
ATACCGCGCAAGATGCGATTTCAGTTCCTCACGCAAACCCGCACATGACGCGTAAACGTCTGGTGGATCTGCTGCGTGGTCAGGTGAAAGAAGGCTACGGTTTGCACCTGTTCGATCCAGACTGGTTCGATCCAGAAAAAGCGGACGTTAAACCATCTAAATCACCGACTGTTGTTCCAACACCAAGCGATGAAGATAAGATCCACGGTATCGAAGACACCTGTTCTGACGACCACCTGTGGATTGTACCAACCATCATTAACTACATTCAGGAAACTGGCGAAGAGAGCTTCCTGGATGAGATGATTCCATACGCAAATGGTGGTGATGCATCAGTCTACGAGCACATGAAAGCAGCACTGGACTTCTCTGCTGAGTACGTAGGTCAAACCGGTATATGTAAAGGTCTGCGTGCAGACTGGAACGACTGTCTGAACCTGGGTGGCGGTGAGTCAGCAATGACATCATTCCTGCACTTCTGGGCACTGCAAGAGTTCATCCAACTGGCTAAATACAAAGGCCAGGAAGCCGACGTTCAGAAGTACACCGAAATGGCAGCAAACCTTCGTGAAGCGTGTGAAAAACACCTTTGGGATGATGAAGGTGGCTGGTATATCCGTGGTCTGACAAAAGATGGCGACAAGATCGGTACAGCGCAACAAGCTGAAGGTCGTGTTCACCTTGAGTCAAACACTCTGGCAGTTCTATCTGGCCTGGCATCACAAGAACGTGGTGAGAAGGCCATGGACGCGGTTGATGAGAACCTTTACTGTGAGTACGGTCTGCACCTGAACTCCCCATCATTCGCAACGCCAAACGATGACATTGGCTTCGTAACCCGCGTTTACCAGGGCGTGAAAGAAAACGGCGCAATCTTCTCGCATCCAAACCCATGGGCTTGGGTTGCAGAAACCAAACTGGGCCGTGGTGACCGCGCGATGAAGTTCTACGACGCACTGAACCCATTCAACCAAAACGACATTATCGAGAAGCGTGTTGCTGAACCGTACTCTTACGTTCAGTTCATCATGGGACGTGACCACGAAAACCATGGCCGCGCAAACCACCCATGGCTGACAGGTACGTCTGGTTGGGCTTACTTCGCAGTAACTAACTTCATTCTTGGTGTACAAACCGGTTTCGACGGTCTGATCGTAGACCCATGTATCCCAACAAGCTGGCCTGGTTTCGAAGTTCGTCGTGAATGGCGCGATGCGACTTACAACATCAAGGTTGAAAACCCGAACAGCGTTAGCAAAGGCGTGAAATCAATCACTCTGAACGGTGAGACTGTTGAAGGTGCAATTCCTGCACAAGCTGCAGGCTCTGTGAACGAAGTGGTTGTTGTTCTGGGCTAATCACAAAAACGGGGCTGAATCAGCCCCGTTATTTGTCTGTTTCTAAAGGAGTTCAACTATGATCCAATTTGGTACCGGTGGCTGGCGTGCACTGATTGGCGAAGAGTTTACCCGCGATAACGTGCGACTCGTTGCCCAGAGCCTTGCCAACATCATGATCAATGAAAACGCGATCGAGCCTGGTTTTGTTATCGGTTATGACCGCCGTTTCCTGTCTGACAAAGCGGCAGAATGGTTTGCGAGCGTGCTAGCTGCAAACGGCATCACCGTTAGCTTTATCGACAAATACGTTCCAACCCCTATCGTCATGTTCAAGGCGAAGGAAATGGAAACCCACTACTCGGCGTGTATCACCGCTTCGCACAACCCTGCGGATTACAACGGCGTCAAAGTCTTTATCAAAGGTGGCCGTGACGCAGACGAAATCATCACTGCGAAGATTGAAGAGCAAATCAGCCAACTTCAACTGAGCGATGTGAAAACCATCGACTTCGAAGATGCGGTTGAAGCAGGCTCGGTCAAGATCATCAACCCGATGAACGAGTTCGTGGATTCGATTATTGATTTCATCGACATTGAAGCGATCAAGAAAGCCAACCTGCGCGTGCTGATCGACCCTATGTTCGGTGTGGCGAAAAACGCCCTGCAAACCGTTCTTATCTCTGGCCGCTGTGATGTTGACGTTATCAACGACGGTGCAAACCCAGGCTTCGGCGGTTTGATGCCATCACCAAGTGCTGCAACGCTTTATCGCCTGAAACATTTGGTTGCTCATGAAGGTTACGACATCGGTATTGGTACCGATGGTGATGCAGACCGTCTTGGCATCATCGACGAGAAAGGTAACTTCATTCACCCGAACGAAGTCCTGTTGCTGCTGTACTACTACATGCTGAAGTACAAAGGCTGGAAAGGCTCTGTTGTACGTAACATTGCGACCACTCACCTGCTGGATAAAGTCGCCGCAGACCATGACGAGAAGAGTTTTGAAGTGCCTGTTGGCTTCAAGCACATCAGTTCACAAATGGAAGCAGATGACTCTCTAATTGGCGGCGAAAGCTCTGGGGGCCTGACAATCCGCGGTCACATCAAAGGTAAAGATGGCGTATTCGCTTCAAGCTTATTGGTGGAAATGATCAGCGTAACGGGCAAGAAGCTATCTGAATTACTTGATGAAATCTACAGCAAGTATGGCTACGCCTACACAGCTGAAGGTGATTGCACGTTCAAAGCTTCTCAGCGCGAAGAACTCTACAACAAGATTTATGTAGAAAAAGCGCTGCCAGAATTCGCTTATGAGATTGAAAAAGTCAGCTATGCCGACGGCCTGAAGGTTTACTTCAAGAACGGCGGTTGGGCATTGGCGCGCTTCTCAGGCACCGAGCCACTACTGCGTATTTTCGTGGAGTGGGAAGACAAAGACACCGCGGAGGCTCTGGTTCAACAAATCAAAGAGTTCCTGTACGTTTGATGTCAAAAATGAACAGGTTAATCCACTAAATTGGCAACAATGCTGTTCATTCCTGCAAACCGAAAGGTTTTTGCAACAAGGGTAGCTTAGCTACCCTTTCTTTTATCTGCTGAGGGTGCATTCACGGAAAGAGAGGTCACCGACAACCAGCATAGCGTCATCTCCTTTTGTATATAGCCCCACAGAGCCATCTTCCAGTTCATATTGCGCGCCGGAAGCAGATCGAATTCGGGGGAGTTCATACTCAGCATCATTGACATTAATCAACGCGTAGTCTGACAGCACCATAGCACCGAACACCTGGCCATCCTCACACGCATATTGGTGAGGCAATGGGGAAGCACAAGCGGCCAGCAGAGAGGCCGACATCGTAACGCCAAGTAATCTCTTCATCATTCTTCTCCGTCACTGCGTTTTCAGATACCCAAACAACCTGAAGATGCAGGATTCAGCGAGTTTGACTGGCGTTGTGATCGCGGCGTTCCTTTGTAGGTGTAGCCATCTCCATCGAAAAGGAACAACAAAGAGCACGGCGTCAGTCAACTCGCCCGAAGGGAGGGCCTCAATGCGCCCACTTCTTCGTTAAATTCCACGGAAATAGAATGACTATTCCTCGTAAAATTTGCCTCGAATTGAACGCATTGATGACCTCTGAATGCGAGCATCTTCAGATTGTTTGGGTATATATCTCATCATGAATGCAAAAATTAATATGAAAACCTAGTCACAACATTTCATTCTAGTTTGATCAAAGGCGAAGCTTTGCTTCAAAACAAGATATTGAAAATATGAAATTTGAATAAATTAAAGGGGAGAAATAAAGAGCGCATATTAGACGACATGTATAGTCATTTTTCTGTACATTGTGCGGTCAACGAAAACATTATATTGAAATGCCCTCCATTTCAGCGTCAATCGATGACCGCATTTGCAAAAGGAAAAGTCTTCCCTCGCAACTAATTACCCTGCCTTTTTTCATCGTTATGCTTTTCTATGATTTATTTCGCGTTAGAAATTAAAGGAGCAAACTGATGTTAAAACACGCTTTATTGGCGGCCGCTGTATCTGGAGTATTAGCGGCACCGAGTTATGCAGTCTCTTCGCAGGAGTTAACTCAGTTGGGCCAAGGTCTCGACCTGACGTACTCAGTCATCGATAACCAGCAAGATGAGTGGCGTACATTTAAAGGCGTCATTTCTCTCACCAATGACAGCGCAACCGCGCTGCCATCGTCAGGATGGGCTATTTACTTCAGCCACATCCGCATGATCAAACCTTTAGCAACAGACACGCTTAAGGTTTCTCACGTTAACGGTGATATCTTCAAGATCGAACCTACCGCTTCTTTTTCTCCCCTCGCACCGGGACAGTCACTTGATATCGAATTCTTATCCGAATTCTGGCAAGTCGCGAAAACCGACGTTATGCCAAACTGGTATCTGGTTTCCGACAATGGTGATACCGCTCTGATTGCTAGCACAAGCAACATCATCAATGGTGAAGTACCAACTAAACCAGGTGAAGAGCTACCTTTCGTTTCAGATTTTGACACTGAACTACAGTGGAAGCGCTATGGCGGCAGCATCACAGATTTCTACGACCCGTTCACCGCTGCCGATCGTTACGCGAAAAACAGCGATCTCAGCAAGATTGCTGACGCAAAGGGGGTTATCCCTACACCTGCTTCAATTAGCTTCGGGGAAGGTGAGCTCACTATCGATCCATCTTGGGTAGTGGTTTATGACAATGGTTACCAAACCCAGGCAGAGTTTATCGCTAAGCAGTTTGGCTTAACCGCAGCGCCTTGGTCTCCAAATCAATCCAAAGTGATTCATGTTGGCTGGGGGCAAGTCACCATTGATGGTAAACCCAAATGGGAAGAAGCTTACGAGTTGAGTGTATCCGCAGCAGAAGAAAAGATTGAGATCAACGCTGTTGATGCCGCAGGTGCCTTGTATGCTGCACAATCACTTATTCAATTAACAGACAACGGCACTGTGCCTGAAGCGTCAATCGCTGATGCCCCACGCTTTGCTTACCGTGGACTTTCCATTGACGCAGCACGTAACTTCCGCAGCAAAGAGTCTGTATTGGAATTACTCGATCAGATGGCGGCAGTGAAACTGAATAAACTGCATCTTCGCCTGAGTGACGATGAAGCATGGCGTATTGAAATCCCAGAGTTGCCAGAACTCGCTGACGTTGGCTCAAAACGCTGTCATGACCTTACTGAAACCACATGTGTATTGCCATTCCTTGGCGCTGGCCCTGATGGCACAGCCGAATCCAATGGCTTCTACACCCAGGCTGACTACAAGGAAATCCTGGCCGCTGCTAAAGCGCTAAGCATTGAGGTAATCCCTGAAGTTGATATGCCGGGCCACGCGCACGCCGCTATCAAAGCGATGGACGCACGCTTTGAGAAATTTGCCGCGCAAGGTGATTTGGTCAAAGCCAATGAGTTCCGCCTGAGCGATCCTGACGACACTACAGAATATCTGTCAGTACAGATGTTCACTGATAACGCCATGAACGTTTGTATGGAATCAACCTACAACTTCGTTGATACCGTTGTTGGTTCATTGGTTGCCCTTCATCAGGATATTCAACCACTCAAAACCTTCCACTTCGGTGGTGATGAAATCGCTGGTGCATGGAAAGACTCTCCTGTCTGTCAGGCATTCCTTGCAGATAACAGCCATGGCATCTCTACCATTGACGAGCTAAGCCAATACTTCGTTGAACGTATCTCTGCCATTACGGCGAGCCACAACCTTGATTTGGGTGGTTGGGAAGATGGCCTGATGCACAACAACAAAGTTTACCCACGTGGTGAAATGGTGAACGCACAGGTGGCTGGTAATGCTTGGCAGAACATCTGGGAATGGGGCGTTGCAGACCGCGCTTACAATCTTGCCAACAATGGCTATGGCGTCATTTATAACCAAGCAACTCACTTCTACTTCGACCACCCACATGAGCCAGATCCAGAAGAGCGCGGTTATTACTGGGCGCCACGTTTCACTGACACCCGTAAGTCATTCGGCTTTATGCCAGATGACTTGTACGCGAATGCCGACTTTACCCGTGCTGGCGCGCCAATCACTAAAGAAGAAGTCCTCAACGCAGCTGGTGTGAAAACACTTGAGCGTCCAGAAAACGTTCTGGGACTTCAGGGCTCTATCTGGAGTGAAACTATCCGTACTGAAGCGCAGTTCGAAGGCATGACCTTCCCTCGCGCAATCGCGTTGGCAGAGCGTGCTTGGCATTCGGCATCATGGGAAGCTCACGATGCAGACGGCAAGTTGGTTGATGAGGCAGCACGTAATGCTGGCTACAATCAGTTCGCAAACCTTGTTGCGAAAAACATCATGCCTAGTCTGGAAGAAGGTGGTATCGCCTTTAACTTGCCAGTACCTGGCGGCATCATCGAAGCTGGCGTATTGAAAGCGAACAGTGCTTTCCCTGGTCTTCCGATTGAATACTCCGTTGACAATGGTCAAAGCTGGCAAGCCTATGATGCGAATCAAGCGCCTGCAGTGACTAGTGCACTTATTCGCACCGTCTCAGGAGATCGCTCAAGCCGAGTTGCTGAAGTGAAATAACGCTCCGCTTATTTACTACAACGCCTTGGTCATTAATGACCAAGGCGTTTTTTATTGTGGGCAGAGTTGGCATATCAAGCACAGTACGGGCTTAAATTTCTAACCTTAACAATAATTAACCTTTCATCCACCCTCGGTTAATTCAATCTTCGCTAAGCTATTTCCACGTCAGCATTTGCAGACTGGCGAATTTAGAAAATTACAGTTCCCCCAAACTGGCGTTGGCTCGCATTCTCAGTGCGAGCCTGTTTTTATTTATAAGTAGTGTAATGAGTAAAACGTAAGATATTCATACACCTATGGAGGGGACATGAAAATACTCATCGTTGAAGACGACATTACAACAAGAGACTTTATTGCCAAGGCGCTGAAAGAGCATGGGTATGCTGTTGATATCGCCGAAGATGGCCAAAATGGTCTGATGATGGCACTGAGCAGCCAGTATCAGTTGGTCATACTCGATCGCATGCTACCAAACCTCGATGGGATGAAAGTACTTACCGCGCTGAAGTCTGCAGAGCCCGAGCTTCCCATTCTTATTCTTAGTGCACTAGATAGCGTCAAAGACAAAGTGGATGGCCTAACCGCTGGGAGCGATGACTATCTCACCAAACCTTTTGCCCTTGCAGAATTGATTGCCCGCGTAGATATCATTATCAACAGAGCACATCGTCATCAACCTGTTACTAGTGAGCTGGTTTACGACTGTCTCAAGATCAACCTGAAAACACATAGTGCCCAATGCCATCATCACCAGCTCTCCTTACAGCCCAAAGAGCTGCGTTTGCTTCAATATTTCATTGAACACAACGAGCAGGTGGTGTCTCGTATGCGTCTGTTTGAGGCTATTTGGAGCTATCATTTTGATCCTAAGACCAATGTTATTGATGTGCACATAGCGAATCTGCGTAAAAAACTCGAAGAGGCTGGCTGTTCAGGTATTTTGCACACAGTGCGCGGAGCAGGTTATGTTCTTCGCCGATAACTACACACTAACCCGCTCATCTGTCTTCAGAACTTTGGTGGGACTTTTTCTCTTGATTGCTTCGATAAATGTCGTCGTCATTTATCAGGTTTACACGGATTCAGAGGCCTTTCACAGAGAGCAACTGACAGATCAGCTTAATGATGAGATCTCCGAGTTTAAATATGCGGCTCGATCCAACCGATACGATGTTGAGCAACTCTTGGCAGCAAAGAAAACCACAGAGCGACTTTTTTATTACCAGCTAAGGGATAGCCCATCTATTCAGGTAGGTGAATACCCAATGCACCGACTACCTCAATCCAACACTCAAATCTCTCTAGCTCCAGACTACCACTTAGAGGTTCGTGTAGATCCTGCCAAGTTAGAAGCCTTTCGGAATGCACTTGTGCCTATCGTCTTCTCTGGCATTTTGCTACCAATCGCTTTCATGCTCATTGTCGCCTTTTCTTTCAGCGTTCAAATTCAGCGGAGATTAGAACGGGTGAACCTTGCAATGAATCGGTTTGTCTGCGGGGAAAGTGATGTGAAGCTCTCCGTTTCCCGCAGAGATGACGAGTTTGACATCCTCGCGATTCATCTCAACTTTATGATTGAGCAGATGACGAAGAATGAAGCTACTTTGCGCTCTCTAACAACAGGTCTCGCTCATGACATGCGAACACCGATGGCTAGATTGAAACTTAGGTTAGAACAAACACTAGATAGTCCGACGCTTCTTCCCGACCAAGCCAAAGACATTGGAGCCTGTCATGATGAGCTTGAACTGCTGCTCTCCATGTTCAATAGCATGCTAGAGATCGCCAAACTTAATACCCTTGAGACAAAGATTGAAGAACAAAGCGTAGATTTGAGTTTGGTGACTCGAGATGCCATCGAGTTTATCCAACCTCTAATTGAACAAAAACAGCAAACACTCTCCTTTCGCCAAGACCAAATATGCCAGTTGAAAGGGGATCGCTCTCTCCTATTCCGCGCAGTATTTAATTTGATTGAGAACGCAGTTAAGTACACGCCGGAGCAAGGGACCATTGAAGTGGTTGTTGATAGCTATGGTGTTGTGGTTACTGACAATGGTATCGGGATAAACGATGAAGACAAACTATCTGTATGCAAACCAATGTATCGTGCAGATAAAAGCCGAACTGAATCCGGCTGCGGACTCGGATTAGCTTTAGTCGATGCGGTTGTCAGTCGGCATAAAGCGAGTCTTTTGATTCGAGATAACCATCCAGGAACCAGGGTTCGGATCTTGTTGGACCCGATCCAAACCCATGCTGAGTAGGAGCAATCATTTAACTTGCAGCAACAGCACTTTCATGTCCGTTTGCCATGGCTTGTGCAATTAACTCCGCTTCTGTTCCAACGATAACCTGCAGGTTCTTATCACCCAGTTTTACCACACCCAGAGCACCTAGTTCGGTCAGTGTTTCCTCGTCAATACGGTTGACATCTTTCAGCGTTAAACGAAGACGTGTGATACAAGCGTCTATGCTCACAAGGTTACTTCTTCCTCCCAATGCTGACACATAAGCTTCAGCGCGATCATCGACTGGTAATAACTGCTGTTTCGCATCAACCGATTCCCTACCTGGCGTTTTCAGGTCAAACTTCTCGATAGCAAAGCGGAATACTGCATAGTAAATAGCAGCAAAACACAGACCTTGAACAATCAGCATGTAAGGCTTAATGGCAAGCGGCAAGTTGAACGACAGCACGAAGTCAATCAAACCGCCAGAGAAGGTAAATCCAGCAAACCACTGCATGCTCGCCGCAATAAAGAGCGACAACCCTGTCAGTACAGCGTGAATGACATACAACACAGGTGCGACAAACATAAAGGCGAATTCGATGGGCTCTGTCACACCGGTGATTATTGCGGTTACCGCAGCAGCACCCAAAATGCCGCCAACCTTCGCTTTATTTTCTGGTTTTGCACAGTGGTACATTGCCAAACATGCGGCTGGCAAACCGTAACCCATTACTGGGAAAAAGCCCGCCTGATACATGCCCGTCACGCCCAACTCACCGGTTCCAGACCAAAATTTTGAAATATCGCTGATCCCAACAAGATCAAAGATAAATACTTGGTTCAGTGCATGGTGAAGGCCAACTGGAATCAATAGACGGTTAAAGAAGCCATAGACACCCGCTCCTACTGCGCCCATTTCAGAGATAGCGATACCAAAGTTAACCAAAGCACCATAAACTGTCGGCCACACGTACACCATCAAGATACTGATGCCAATCGCAGAGAAAGAGGTAACGATAGGTACAAAGCGCCGACCACCAAAGAAGCCCAGTGCCGTAGGCAACTGAATATTGTGGAATCGGTTATATAAAACCGCCGCCACAATTCCCATTAATATGCCGGTAAAGGCACTTACCGCAGCCCCTGAGGCAATAACCTGAGCTTGAGACATATCAGCGACCGGTACGCTGGTTATCTGGGAAATCACATTGATGTTCCCAACAACCATTTCCACAATGAGAAGACCCAGAAGACCAGACAGTGCTGCCGCACCATTGTTATCTTTAGCTAGACCGTAGGCGACGCCTGCTGCAAACAGCCAAGCCTGGTTATCCATTATCCCTTTCCCACCAAACACTAAGATGGTTGCCAGTGGACTATTCGCTCCCCAACCAGCTGGGTCAATGGCATAGCCCAATCCCAACATTAAGCCGCCCGCGGGCAGCACGGCAATCGGCACCATTAATGCCTTACCGACTTGTTGTAAATATCCCAAAATATTCACGTTAACACTCCCTCCATTTCAATCTGTTAGGCCATTTCTGAACGTTAAAATGACCATGTCAGAGTAGAGCGAGTGCGATTAACGTGACCTTTTAACAGCATTAACAAAAATTAATATTGGGAAGATTTAGGCAGCCGAGATCTCAAATCTCGTTAATTCGGATAATTGAGTGGTGATTAAAGGAGAAAAAGAGAGCTTTGAGAAAAGACAAACGCAAAAAGGCCATCCTTGCGGATGGCCTTTTCGACTGTATTGGAAGCCTGGCGATGTCCTACTCTCACATGGGGAGACCCCACACTACCATCGGCGCTGTTACGTTTCACTACTGAGTTCGGCATGGAGTCAGGTGGGTCCATAACGCTATGGTCGCCAAGCAAATTCTGCTAAGTCTTCACCTTTTTAAAAAAGGTAAAAACCAAAATCTTGGAAAGTGACTGTCTTTGTTCTCGTTCTTACACATTCAACGTTCTTATTCGAGTCCGTCAAAACCCCTTGGGTGTTGTATGGTTAAGCCTCACGGGCAATTAGTATCAGTTAGCTCAACGCCTCGCAGCGCTTACACACCTGACCTATCTACGTCGTCGTCTCCAACAACCCTTTAGAGGACTTAAAGCCCTAGGGATGACTCATCTTGAGGCTCGCTTCCCGCTTAGATGCTTTCAGCGGTTATCGATTCCGAACTTAGCTACCGGGCAATGCCACTGGCGTGACAACCCGAACACCAGAGGTTCGTCCACTCCGGTCCTCTCGTACTAGGAGCAGCCCCTCTCAATCATCCAACGCCCACGGCAGATAGGGACCGAACTGTCTCACGACGTTCTAAACCCAGCTCGCGTACCACTTTAAATGGCGAACAGCCATACCCTTGGGACCGACTTCAGCCCCAGGATGTGATGAGCCGACATCGAGGTGCCAAACACCGCCGTCGATATGAACTCTTGGGCGGTATCAGCCTGTTATCCCCGGAGTACCTTTTATCCGTTGAGCGATGGCCCTTCCATTCAGAACCACCGGATCACTATGACCTGCTTTCGCACCTGCTCGAACCGTCATTCTCGCAGTCAAGCGGGCTTATGCCATTGCACTAACCTCACGATGTCCGACCGTGATTAGCCCACCTTCGTGCTCCTCCGTTACGCTTTGGGAGGAGACCGCCCCAGTCAAACTACCCACCAGGCACTGTCCTCAACCCCGATAAGGGGCCTAAGTTAGAACATCAAACATACAAGGGTGGTATTTCAAGGTCGGCTCCACACAAACTGGCGTCTGTGTTTCAAAGCCTCCCACCTATCCTACACATGTAGGCTCAATGTTCAGTGCCAAGCTGTAGTAAAGGTTCACGGGGTCTTTCCGTCTAGCCGCGGGTACACAGCATCTTCACTGCGATTTCAATTTCACTGAGTCTCGGGTGGAGACAGCGTGGCCATCATTACGCCATTCGTGCAGGTCGGAACTTACCCGACAAGGAATTTCGCTACCTTAGGACCGTTATAGTTACGGCCGCCGTTTACCGGGGCTTCGATCAAGAGCTTCGACCGAAGTCTAACCCCATCAATTAACCTTCCGGCACCGGGCAGGCGTCACACCGTATACGTCATCTTTCGATTTTGCACAGTGCTATGTTTTTAATAAACAGTTGCAGCCACCTGGTATCTGCGACTCTCAATAGCTCCATCCGCAAGGGACTTCACCGTCGAGAGCGTACCTTCTCCCGAAGTTACGGTACCATTTTGCCTAGTTCCTTCACCCGAGTTCTCTCAAGCGCCTTGGTATTCTCTACCCGACCACCTGTGTCGGTTTGGGGTACGGTTCCTGATAACCTGAAGCTTAGAGGCTTTTCCCGGAAGCATGGCATCAATGACTTCATCACCGTAGTGACTCGACATCGTGTCTCAGTGTATAGCGTCCCGGATTTACCTAAGACACCCACCTACGCACTTGAACCTCGACAACCGTCGCGAGGCCCACCTAGCCTTCTCCGTCCCCCCATCGCAGTTATCAGCAGTACGGGAATATTAACCCGTTTCCCATCGACTACGCCTTTCGGCCTCGCCTTAGGGGCCGACTTACCCTGCCCCGATTAACGTTGGACAGGAACCCTTGGTCTTCCGGCGAGGAGGTTTTTCACCCCCTTTGTCGTTACTCATGTCAGCATTCGCACTTCTGATACCTCCAGCAGCCCTTACAGACCACCTTCAACGGCTTACAGAACGCTCCCCTACCCAGATATAAATATCTGCCGCAGCTTCGGTGTATCGCTTAGCCCCGTTACATCTTCCGCGCAGGCCGACTCGACCAGTGAGCTATTACGCTTTCTTTAAATGATGGCTGCTTCTAAGCCAACATCCTGGCTGTCTGAGCCTTCCCACATCGTTTCCCACTTAGCGATAACTTTGGGACCTTAGCTGGCGGTCTGGGTTGTTTCCCTCTCCACGACGGACGTTAGCACCCGCCGTGTGTCTCCCGGATAGTACTTACTGGTATTCGGAGTTTGCAAAGGGTTGGTAAGTCGGGATGACCCCCTAGCCTTAACAGTGCTCTACCCCCAGTAGTATTCGTCCGAGGCGCTACCTAAATAGCTTTCGGGGAGAACCAGCTATCTCCGAGTTTGATTGGCCTTTCACCCCTAGCCACAAGTCATCCGCTAATTTTTCAACATTAGTCGGTTCGGTCCTCCAATTGATGTTACTCAATCTTCAACCTGCCCATGGCTAGATCACTCGGTTTCGGGTCTACGTCATGCAACTCATTCGCCCAGTTAAGACTCGGTTTCCCTACGGCTCCCCTATACGGTTAACCTTGCTACATAACGTAAGTCGCTGACCCATTATACAAAAGGTACGCAGTCACCCAACAAGTGGGCTCCCACTGCTTGTACGTACACGGTTTCAGGTTCTATTTCACTCCCCTCACAGGGGTTCTTTTCGCCTTTCCCTCACGGTACTGGTTCACTATCGGTCAGTCAGGAGTATTTAGCCTTGGAGGATGGTCCCCCCATCTTCAGACAAGATAACACGTGTCCCGTCCTACTCGTTTTCACGTTAAACAAGCCGTCGTGTACGGGGCTATCACCCTGTATCGCGCCACTTTCCAGAGGCTTCCACTAACTCATAAAACGCTTAAGGGCTAATCCGGGGTCGCTCGCCGCTACTGCCGGAATCTCAATTGATTTCTTTTCCTTCGGGTACTTAGATGTTTCAGTTCCCCGAGTTCGCCTCCACACACCTATGTATTCAGTGTGGGATACTGGCTGATGCCAGTGGGTTTCCCCATTCGGAAATCCCAGATTCAAATGGCTGTTACTGCCTTATCTGGGCTTATCGCAAGTTACTACGTCCTTCATCGCCTCTGACTGCCAAGGCATCCACCGTGTACGCTTAGTCACTTAACCATACAACCCCAAGAGGTTTCGTATGTTTAAACAACCAAGGTGTTCTAATAAGAACATGTTCACCCTTTTTGCCTCTGCTTTTTCTTAAAAAGCGGAAACATAAAGCGATGAACGATTTCGCCGGACTCAAATATTGTTCATCACTTCCAAGGAAGGATGAAACCAAGAACACTTGAATGTGTTTGGTGTTAATTCCGAAGAATCAACATTTGAGAACTTTTACAAACAAACTCATTGAGTTTGTTTAGTCAGCTTTCCAGATTTTTAAAGAGCATTTCTCTTTCGAGAACAGCGCAAAAAGCGCTAATCAATGACAGTGTCATTCATTAGGGCTTTTTACCTTCTTTATCATTTCGACCGTAGCAATCTGTGTGGACACTAGCATTAATAGTATCGTTAAGGAGGTGATCCAGCCCCAGGTTCCCCTAGGGCTACCTTGTTACGACTTCACCCCAGTCATGAACCACACCGTGGTAAACGCCCTCCCGAAGGTTAAGCTATCTACTTCTGGTGCAGCCCACTCCCATGGTGTGACGGGCGGTGTGTACAAGGCCCGGGAACGTATTCACCGTGGCATTCTGATCCACGATTACTAGCGATTCCGACTTCATGGAGTCGAGTTGCAGACTCCAATCCGGACTACGACATACTTTCTGGGATTCGCTTCACATCGCTGTCTCGCTGCCCTCTGTATATGCCATTGTAGCACGTGTGTAGCCCTACTCGTAAGGGCCATGATGACTTGACGTCGTCCCCACCTTCCTCCGGTTTATCACCGGCAGTCTCCCTGGAGTTCCCGACATTACTCGCTGGCAAACAAGGATAAGGGTTGCGCTCGTTGCGGGACTTAACCCAACATTTCACAACACGAGCTGACGACAGCCATGCAGCACCTGTCTCAGAGCTCCCGAAGGCACCAATCCATCTCTGGAAAGTTCTCTGGATGTCAAGAGTAGGTAAGGTTCTTCGCGTTGCATCGAATTAAACCACATGCTCCACCGCTTGTGCGGGCCCCCGTCAATTCATTTGAGTTTTAATCTTGCGACCGTACTCCCCAGGCGGTCTACTTAACGCGTTAGCTCCGAAAGCCACAGTTCTAGACTACAGCCTCCAAGTAGACATCGTTTACGGCGTGGACTACCAGGGTATCTAATCCTGTTTGCTCCCCACGCTTTCGCATCTGAGCGTCAGTCTTTGTCCAGGGGGCCGCCTTCGCCACCGGTATTCCTTCAGATCTCTACGCATTTCACCGCTACACCTGAAATTCTACCCCCCTCTACAAGACTCTAGCCTGCCAGTTCAAAATGCGGTTCCCAGGTTAAGCCCGGGGCTTTCACATCTTGCTTAACAGACCGCCTGCATGCGCTTTACGCCCAGTAATTCCGATTAACGCTCGCACCCTCCGTATTACCGCGGCTGCTGGCACGGAGTTAGCCGGTGCTTCTTCTGCCGCTAACGTCAAACACTGCACGTATTAAGTACAATGCCTTCCTCACGGCTGAAAGTGCTTTACAACCCGAAGGCCTTCTTCACACACGCGGCATGGCTGCATCAGGCTTGCGCCCATTGTGCAATATTCCCCACTGCTGCCTCCCGTAGGAGTCTGGACCGTGTCTCAGTTCCAGTGTGGCTGATCATCCTCTCAAACCAGCTAGGGATCGTCGCCTTGGTGAGCCTTTACCCCACCAACTAGCTAATCCCAACTGGGCCCATCCGGTAGCGAGAGGCCCGAAGGTCCCCCTCTTTGGTCCGTAGACGTCATGCGGTATTAGCCACCGTTTCCAGTGGTTATCCCCCTCTACCAGGCAGGTTCCCAGCCATTACTCACCCGTCCGCCGCTCGCCGCCCAATAAATCATCCGAAGAATCTTTATTGTCGCTGCCGCTCGACTTGCATGTGTTAGGCCTGCCGCCAGCGTTCAATCTGAGCCATGATCAAACTCTTCAATTAAAGTTTTTGGCTCGATGAAATACTGTTGTGTTCTAACCCCTCTCTACAAAGTAAAGAAAGAGCAGAACGAATTGACTGTGCCGATAACTCCGTAGAGTTTTCGTTTGGTCACTCAGTAAACATCGATAAATCTTTTGTCTATCAATCACGAGTGCCCACACAGATTGCATTGGTCAAATTGTTAAAGAACGTTGACTTGGTAGCTTGCTCTGCGAGCCGCTTGCCGTGTCGATGTGGCGCATTATAGAGAGTTCACTTTCATTGGCAATAGCAAAAACCAAATAATTTTCAGAAATCAGCTCAAATGGTCACAAAGCCAGCAAAAACTGCAAAAATGAGTATTTATCCAACAACTTTCACCCTAAAAGTGCAAAGAAAAATGAAATGAAGCACACCTTCATCCCTATACATAGTAGAGATTGTGTTTAAGAAGTCGCTGATGAGCCCAATAATCATTGAGCTTTTTCTTGTCACTGGTATTTAGGATGAAAGTGGTAGGGAGCAAAGCATCATTAAATGGAGATTAGAGTCAGGGAACGTAATAAAGAGGATTTTTTTGGAGTAACAATAGAAAAGTATAAAACGAAAAAAGCCCCAGTCTTTCGACTGGGGCTTTTCCGGAAATTGGTGCCCGGGGCCGGACTTGAACCGGCACAGTGTCACCACCGGCGGATTTTGAATCCGCTGCGTCTACCAATTTCGCCACCCGGGCAAGTGCGAGCAATTATACGCAAGCAATGGGTTGAAGCAAGCCTATAATTCACAAAACCTTCTCGATCGGTTCTTTTTTCACCACAGTGCTATAAACGCGCGCTATCTGCCTTATTTTTACGCATTCAACACTATCGATTAGGCTGGTAAACTACACACTGTACTCATTTCTAGGACAGAACAATGGCTCAATCATCGACACAGTACAGCGTGCCCAAGGGCGCTAGTTTTTTCCGCCGCTTCGGCGCCTGGCTTTATGACTTTCTCGTACTCATCGCTGTGGAGATGTTGGCAATCGCATTAGTCGTCGGTGCCGTGGCTATCGCTGTGCAGCTGGGACTTTCCATTGATGGCTATGAAGATGTCAGCGATTATCTGACACGCAACCCGGCAGTCAGTCCTTTCTTTACTATCTATGTGTTTGCTATTGCAGCTGGCTTTTATGGTTACTTCTGGACCCGAGCAGGACAGACAGTTGGAATGAAAGCATGGAAGCTTAAAGTCGTCAGTGAGTTCGGTGGGAATATCACCTTTACGCAAGCACTGATCCGAATGGCGACTTCTTGCTTAGGTATCGGTAACCTGCTGGCTCTGTTTGACCGCAACAATCGTGCGTTTCAGGATCACTTCTCGAATAGTCAGGTGATTAAGGTCGATACGATTAAATAGTTCGTTCGAATGCAGACAATAAAGAGGGAGCCAATAGGCTCCCTCTTTCGTTTTCCAATCTGATATCGTCTTTTATCAGAGCTTTCGGTTTAATAGATAAAGCGTAACACCGATAAAAGCCAAACTCGGCGCCACCGCACCAACAAATGGCGGTAGCTTATAGACCAGTGTCATCGGGCCAAAAACTTCATTAGATATATAGAAAGCGAAACCGAAAATCACCCCCGACAACACCCTCGCCCCCATGGTCACCGAACGCAAGGGTCCGAAGACAAAGCTCAGCGCCAACAGCATCATGACACCAATCGATAATGGCTGAAGTGCCTTACGCCATAAAGCCAGCTCATAGCGGGAAGCATCTTGCTCTGATGCTTTCAGGTAATCCACATAACTGAAGACACCGCTGAGCGACAACTCTTCAGGCTTCACCGTCACAATCGCGAGCTTCTCCGGTGTCAGTGTGGTTTTCCATGCCAGCTCTGCTTCTTTGGTTTCACTGATCTTCACTGGGCCATCGAAGTGCGTCACTGTCACTTTCTCCAGCATCCAGCTGTCTTTATCCAGATATTTAGCTTGCTCTGCGAACACCTGAGCTTGCAGATTCTGGGTATCATCGAACTTCCAGATATTCACACCCGTCAGTGACTCTTTTTGATCAGTGCGTGCAATATAGATGAAGTCTGAGCCGTCTTTTGCCCACACGCCGGTTCTCACCGACATCACGTTACCACCAGATTTGGCAAAAGCACGAAGTTCACGTGCAGCTTTCTGAGCGTCAGGCGCCCCCCACTGCCCCAGCGCCAGTACCACCAGCATCAAAGGCATGGCGGTTTTTAGTACCGACAGGCCGATATCCAACTTGGAAAAGCCCGCCGCTTGCATCACCACAAGCTCAGAGCTTGAAGCCAGCGTGCCCAGTCCAATCAAGGCACCCAAAAGCACAGCCATTGGGAAGAACATTTCAATATCGCGCGGCATACTGAGTAACACGTACTGAATCGCCGTCATCATGGTGAAGGTCCCTTCACCCACTGAACGCAGCTGCTCAACAAACTTGATGATGGCGGACAGACCAACCAGTGTTGCAAGACACAAGGTTGTTGTAGCGATAATGGTGCGGCCTATATAAAGGTCGAGGATCTTAAACATTAAGCCGCTCTCCTCAGTCGGTATTTCAGTTTACGCATTGGTAGGCTGTCCCAACTGATCAACATTAATGCCACCAGCAAAGCCAAAATGTTCACACTCCAAAGACCGATCTCCGGTGGCAACTTGCCCTCCTCTATTGCGGATTTAGCCGCACTGATAGAAAGGAAGTAAGCCAGATAAATTAATACCGCTGGGAAGAGTTTCGCGAAACGTCCCTGACGCGGGTTCACAGCTGAAAGCGGCACTACAATCATGGTCATCAGCGGGATACACAGCACCAGAGAGATACGCCACTGAAGTTCAGCCTGAGCGCGGGCCGACGGCTCGTTGATCAGCGATTGGGTCGGAACGGCATCCCAATCTCGGTGTTTCTGGCGCACTTCACGCTGACCAATGAGCACCTGATAGTTCTCATAATCTGTCACTGTGTAATCGAGCAGGGTTGGCACACCTTCGTAGCGCATACCGTTATTCAGATCGAGAACCTGACGTCCATCTGGTAATTCAGAGATATAGCCTTTATCCGCTACGACAACGTTGGGCCGCAAGGTACCTCGTGGTACTGGCTGTGCAATAAACACTTTGTGGAGATCTTTACCGTCTCCAGTGATTTCACTGACAAAAACCACTGCCTGTCCATCAGGCGTAGTTTGGATTTGTCCCTGCACCAAAAGCTCAAGGCCCGTATCGGCCTCAAGACTTTCCATTACTTTGACTTCTTTATCATTTGCCCATGGTGTTAGCCATAACGCATTGAACGCAGCAACAGTGCCAGTAATCACAGCTAAATAAAGTGCGGCCCGGATCAGAAATTTGTTCCCGATACCTGTCGCATTCATTACTGTAATTTCACTTTCTGCGTACAAACGCCCAAAAGTGATCAAAATACCTATATAGAGGCTGAGCGGCAGCATTAGCATACCCATCGACGGCATGTACAAACCGACAAGAGTTAACACATCGCTGCCCGGAATTGAGCCATCTGTAGCGTTAGCCAGCACTCGAATAAATTTCTGGCTAAAAAAGACCAGAAATAGCACAAACAGCACCGCAAGTTGCGTTTTCACTGTTTCTCGGATCAAATACCGAACAATAATCACGGCGTTTTACCTTTAGAAAACTTGTTTTTTTACTCGAATCGCTATAGTTTTTCGGTAAATTAGTTATTTTTTAATCTTTCGGCCAAGTGTTGGCCTGCTTAATGAAATTTACGTCGAACACAGTTTCGAGTTCCGATAAAGCGGGCATTATCCAACATTTAGCCTCACTTGTCTTTAGGATGTAGGAGTACGCATGGAGTTCAGTGTAAAAAGCGGGAGTCCCGAGAAACAGCGCAGTGCATGTATCGTTGTAGGTGTGTTTGAACCACGCCGCCTGTCACCAGTGGCAGAACAACTTGATAAAATCAGCGACGGTTACATCAGTAGCCTGCTGCGCCGTGGTGACCTCGAAGGAAAGCCTGGCCAGATGCTGCTATTGCACCACGTTCCTAATGTGCTGTCTGAGCGTGTGCTTCTGGTTGGTTGTGGTAAAGAGCGTGAACTCGGTGAACGCCAATACAAAGAAATCATCAAAAACACCATCAACACGCTGAACGAAACGGGCTCAATGGAAGCCGTTTGCTTCCTGACTGAGCTGCACGTGAAAGGCCGCGATACATACTGGAAAGTACGCCAAGCGGTTGAGAGCACCAAAGACAGCCTCTACACCTTCAACCAGTTCAAGAGCGTGAAGCCAGAAACCCGCCGTCCGCTGCGGAAACTGGTATTCAACGTACCAACACGCCGTGAACTGAATTTGGGTGAACGTGCGATTGCACACGGCCTGGCGGTTGCTTCCGGTGTGAACGCATGTAAAGACCTTGGCAACATGCCACCAAACGTTGCAAACCCAGCATACCTTGCTTCGCAAGCACGCCGTCTGGCGGATGACTTTGAAAAAGTCAGCACCAAGATCATTGGCGAGCAAGAAATGAAAGAGCTTGGCATGACTTCTTACCTGGCGGTTGGTCAAGGCTCTAGAAACGAATCTATGATGTCAATCATGGAGTACAAAGGTCACCCAGACCCAGATGCCAAGCCAATCATTCTGGTTGGTAAAGGTCTGACGTTCGATGCTGGCGGTATTTCACTGAAGCCGCCTGCCAACATGGACGAAATGAAATACGACATGTGTGGCGCAGCATCTGTATTCGGTGCAATGAAATCTCTGGCGAAACTGGACCTTCCAATCAATGTGGTGGGTATTCTAGCTGGTTGTGAAAACATGCCTGATGGCAATGCTTACCGTCCAGGCGACATCGTGACCACCATGTCTGGCCAAACTGTTGAAGTGCTGAACACAGACGCAGAAGGCCGCCTGGTACTTTGTGACGCCCTCACATATGTTGAGCGTTACGAGCCAGAGTGTGTGATTGACGTGGCAACTCTGACGGGCGCATGTATCGTGGCACTGAGCCATCACATCAGCGGCCTGATTTCAAATCACAACCCACTGGCACACGAAATTGTGAATGCATCTGAGCAAGCGGGTGACCGTGCTTGGCGCCTGCCGATGACTGAAGAATACCAAGACCAACTGAAGAGCCCGTTTGCTGACATGGCGAACATCGGCGGTCCAGGTGGCGGCACCATTACTGCGGGTTGTTTCCTTTCGCGCTTTGCGAAGAAGTACAACTGGGCGCACCTTGATGTAGCAGGAACTTCGTTCAAAGGCGGACAGAACAAAGGCGCGACAGGCCGTCCTGTTCCATTGCTGGTCCAGTTCCTTCTGAACCGTTCTGGCCTTGAAGTCGCAGAATAAAACTGCACAAAGAGATAAAGGAGGCCGAGGCCTCCTTTTTTGTTGCTGCTTTTTGTTGCGTGAGTGAACAACTCACCGCACACTGAGCAGAACACAGTGGCGTTATCAACACCGCCCAATGGCTAAAGAGGGAATTCGATGACAGGCATGGCGACCTTCTACATACTGGATGAATCGCAAGGCCAACCAACACAACAAATGTTGGAAAAGGTTAGCCAGCTCTCTGCCCTTTTTTGTCAGCAAGGCATGAAGGCATTCATTATGGCTGAAGACAAAAACCAAGCCGAAGCGATTGATGAATTGCTCTTCCAGCAAACCGCAGAGTACTTTGTGCCTCATAACCTCGTTGGCGAAGGTCCCCGTGGTGGTGCACAGGTTGAAATTGGTTGGCCGGGTGTACGCCATGCTGGCCACCGCCAAGTGCTAATAAATCTGGCGCAAGAAGCAGCAACTTTTGCGCCTTCCTTTGCACAAGTGGTAGACTTCGTGCCTTGCGAAGAAGCTCCCAAGCAACAGGCTCGGGAACGCTACAAAATTTACCGCATGGCGGGGCGTCAAATGCGTACTCTCGCCATTGAAGAAATGTCCTATTAAATCAGTCCATCAAGAGCGCTATGGAAAAGACATACAACCCAACATCAATTGAAAAGGCGCTGTACCAGCGCTGGGAAGAGGCTGGCTACTTCAAGCCTCACGGTGACACGTCAAAAGCTGCATACAGCATCATGATCCCACCACCCAACGTCACGGGCAGCCTGCACATGGGCCATGCGTTCCAAGACACCATTATGGATACCCTGATCCGCTGCGAGCGCATGAAAGGCAAAAACACCCTGTGGCAGGTCGGTACTGACCACGCAGGTATCGCGACCCAAATGGTTGTTGAGCGTAAGATCGCTGCAGAAGAAAGCAAAACCAAGCACGACTATGGCCGAGACGCTTTCATCGACAAGATCTGGGAGTGGAAAGGCGAATCCGGTGGCACAATCACCAAGCAGCTGCGTCGTTTGGGCGCATCTGTAGACTGGGATCGTGAGCGCTTCACCATGGACGACGGTTTCTACGCTGCGGTTCAGGAGGTATTCGTACGCCTTTACGAAGATGACCTTATTTACCGCGGTAAGCGCCTGGTTAACTGGGACCCTAAACTGCACACGGCTATTTCCGATCTGGAAGTAGAAAACAAAGACGTGAAAGGCCACATGTGGCACTTCCGTTACCCACTGGCTGACGGCGTAAAAACCGCTGACGGTAAAGACTACATCGTGGTTGCAACTACCCGCCCAGAAACTATGCTGGGCGATACCGGTGTAGCTGTTAACCCAGAAGATCCTCGTTACAAAGATCTGATCGGTAAAGAAATCATCCTGCCAATCGTTGACCGCCGCATTCCAATCGTGGGCGACGAACACGCAGACATGGAGAAAGGCACAGGTTGTGTGAAGATCACCCCTGCGCATGACTTCAATGACTACGAAGTTGGTAAGCGTCACCAGTTGCCAATGATCAACATCCTGACGTTCAACGCAGACATCCGCGACGCAGCCGAGGTGTTCAATACCAACGGCGAAGCGAGCGATGTTTACAGCACTGACCTGCCAGAGAAATACCGTGGCATTGAGCGTTTCGCTGCACGTAAAGCCATCGTTGCTGAGTTTGAAGCGCTAGGCCTGCTGGACGAAATCAAAGATCACGACCTGACTGTCCCTTACGGCGACCGTGGTGGCGTGGTTATCGAACCAATGCTGACTGACCAATGGTACGTTCGCACTGCGACGCTGGCTCAGCCTGCGGTTGAAGCAGTTGAAAACGGTGATATCCAATTCGTGCCTAAGCAATACGAGAACATGTACTTCTCTTGGATGCGTGACATTCAAGACTGGTGTATCTCCCGTCAACTGTGGTGGGGTCACCGCATTCCTGCTTGGTATGACAACGACGGCAACGTTTACGTAGGTCGTACAGAAGAAGAAGTGCGCGAGAAGAACGGTCTTGCACCCGTTGTTGTTCTACGTCAGGACGATGACGTTCTGGATACCTGGTTCTCATCTGCACTGTGGACATTCGGTACACTGGGCTGGCCACAAGAAACGCCAGAACTGAAAACCTTCCACCCAACTGACGTACTGGTAACCGGTTTCGACATCATCTTCTTCTGGGTTGCGCGCATGATCATGATGACCATGCACTTCATGAAAGATGAAGATGGCAAACCACAAGTGCCATTCAAGACGGTTTACGTAACGGGTCTGATCCGTGACGAAAACGGCGACAAAATGTCGAAGTCTAAAGGTAACGTTCTGGACCCGATCGACATGATCGACGGCATCGATCTCGAGTCACTGGTAGAAAAACGTACTGGTAACATGATGCAGCCACAACTGGCAGCGAAGATCGAAAAGAACACCCGTAAGACGTTCGAAAACGGAATCGAAGCCTACGGTACTGACGCACTGCGCTTCACTCTGGCTGCCATGGCTTCAACAGGTCGTGACATCAACTGGGACATGAAGCGTCTTGAGGGTTACCGTAACTTCTGTAACAAGCTCTGGAACGCAAGCCGTTACGTGCTGATGAACACAGAAAATCAGGATTGCGGCATGCAAGGCGGTGAGATGGAGTTCTCACTGGCTGACAAGTGGATCGAATCTCAATTCCAACTGGCAGCGAAAGAGTTCAACGCGCATATCGAAAACTACCGTCTGGATATGGCATCGAACACCCTGTACGAATTCATCTGGAACCAATTCTGTGACTGGTACCTAGAGCTTACCAAACCCGTTCTGTGGAAAGGCACTGAAGCACAACAGCGCGCGACCCGTCACACGCTGATCACCGTGCTTGAGAAGACACTGCGTCTGGCCCACCCGGTTGTTCCTTACATCACAGAATCTATCTGGCAGAGCGTGAAACCGCTGGTTAGCGGCGTTGAAGGTGACACCATCATGCTGCAGGCACTGCCACAGTATGACGAAGCACAGTTCGATGAAGCAGCACTGACCGATATCGAGTGGGTGAAAGGTTTCATCACTGCCATCCGTAACCTGCGTGCTGAATATGACATCGCACCGAGCAAACCTATGGATGTGATGCTGAAAGCCGCTGACGAGAAAGATGCTATTCGTGTTGAAGCAAGCAAGCAGGTTCTAATGTCACTGGCGAAGCTGGAAGGCATCCGCATTCTGGAAGCAGACGAAGAAACACCGGCATGTGCAACCGCACTGGTTGGTAAATCTACCCTCATGATCCCAATGGCAGGTCTGATTGACAAAGACGCCGAACTGGCTCGTCTGGACAAAGAAATTGCCAAGACTCAGGGCGAGATCAAACGCGTTGAAGGCAAGCTGAATAACCAAGGTTTTGTGGCGAAAGCACCGGAAGCAGTTGTCGCTGCTGAGCGTGCGAAGCTAGATGGCTACGCAGAAACCCTGACTAAGCTGGAAGAGCAGAAAGCAGTTATCGCTGCACTGTAATCTCATCGCTTCACTTGTGCTTACAAACAGGCCTTCTACCGGAAGGCCTGTCTTTTTTCTCTCACCACCCACCAACACTGTTAAATCTATCAACAATTCGACGCATGGAAGTGACATGCGCCGCAATTGGTGAGCAACTTTAACATTCACATCGAATTCCATTACTACGCTTTATAGAACGCCATCCTGCAACCAATGAAACATAGAAATGAATTCAATCGCATTCAGGCTGCACCTCAGTCTGATAACACTAACGGTTCTCTTACTCACCGTGTCATCTCTGACTGTTTGGGTCGCGCTTAATACCCGAAGCAGTACTGATGCGCTGTTAGATAAGGCACTTCCCAATACCATCAACACCATACACATGGTGGATGAGCTTAGCGAAATGCTGTTCAATCTAATGCGGTATGTAGAAGAGGAAGATGAGGAGGGTCACGCAGCCTTTCTTGAACATCTGGAGACGTTCGTCAAACACAAACGGGCTCTCAGTGTCTCGAAAGATGAGGCGATAAGCCAGGATATTGCAGAGTTGCGCAAACTACACCAAGCCTTTCTGTCACTTTCGCAACAAGGTGTCTTTAACGTATTCGACCCTACAGCAGAGCAGCGCGCCCGCTCTCTCATCAACTCAACAAGTCAACCACTTGAAGTGCTTCTAGATAAGCTCCAAACCTTAATAAACAACCAGAGCAACCTACAGGCTTTCCATAGCGACTTCGCTCCGTTAAATAGATACGATCTAGAGTTACTCGATGAAATGCAGGACATGGTATCTGATTTAGATATTTATCTACTTGGTTACCCATTAGCTGAAAAACGCTTCATCGCCAATGCAGAAGAATTCAAGTACTACATGAAGTCAATTTCTGATGTAACGAGCGACCCCAGTATTCTCGAGCAGCTAAGGCGCATTGAATGGCACTTTGCCAGATTTTTCGGAATTGCCAATAACGTTTTCAAACACCATGACAACACAGCCCGACAACGTGCACTAAAAGCGGTTATTGCGTTGGAGCGAGGCATATTTCTGGACATGAAGACACTACTCAACAAAATGGCTGACCAGTCGGATAGCCTATTGATTGAGGAATCTCATGGGCTACGCAACATAGCTAATAAGTCCATGTATCTACTGATATTCGTCACTATATTTGCGACTGTTTTACTGGCATTTATTGTCCTCTTCTTCCAACGTTCACTGTTCAGGCCGCTGGAGAAAATCAACACGGCTATTCAGGCACTGCATCTGGGTCATCGCAATATCACTTTTAAGCACGTTGAAGACAATGAGCTGGGGCGAATTACCCTAAGCCTCAAAAACTTCCAGGTTGCCCTGTCAAAACTCGACCAACTGCAGATAGAAAATGCCAATCAGAAAGAAGCGCTAAAGAGAGATAAAGAACAGCTCACTGAGATGCTTGAAAACCTCAAGTCAGCGCAGGATAAGCTCATTGAGACAGAGAAGCTTTCTTCCCTTGGCAGCCTAGTAGCAGGGGTTTCTCACGAAATAAATACGCCGCTTGGTATTTCAGTGACCATGGCAAGCACCCTGGAAGCCGAACATCTGGCATTTCTGGAAAAACTCAACACCGGTGAGATACGCCGGGGAGAGCTCGAGAGTTTTGAATCTCACGGTAGAGATGCGTTCAGCGTCCTCAACCGCTCACTACAAAGAGCATCTGAGCTAATCAACAGTTTCAAACAGGTAGCCAACGATCAGACCAGCGAACAATTACGCGAGTTTGAGTTGGGCACGCTGATGCAAGAGGTGTATAGCACCCTTCATCACCAAATCAAAAATCGCCCTATCCAATTCGAGCTTCATATTGATGAAGAACTGATGATGAACAGCTATCCAGGACCGATTGGGCAAGTATTTACCAACCTTTTCAACAACTCGATTCTTCATGGTTTTGACAATGATGAAAAAGGTAAAATATCCCTGACACTGACGAGAGAAAATAGTCACATACGTTGGCTCTACCGGGACTCAGGTAAAGGGCTTTCTGAGGAAGGGATTAAACGAATCTTTGAACCATTCTACACCACCCGGCTAGGCAAAGGCGGTTCAGGGATGGGCATGCATATCGTCTACAGCATCGTCGTCAATATGCTGCAAGGAGACATTAAAGTTTACAACGATAACGGTGCCGTATTCGACATCTCGATTCCGGGATCGATTAAACAACAGAAGGTGGACAATGAGCGACTTTAAAATCAATATTATCGACGACTCTTCAGCGTCTTCCCAACAAAAAGTAGCCATAAGCCGGAGCTGGAAGGTCGCCATCATTGATGACGAAGCCTCTATGCATCAGGCCACCATCTTAGCATTAAACAACGTCACCATCATGGGCTATCCACTCGTATTCATTCATGCATACTCGGGCAAAGAAGGACAAAAGCTCCTAGAAGAAAACCCAGACACTGCAGTAGTACTGCTTGATGTGGTGATGGAAACCGAAGATGCAGGGTTACAGCTCGCGAGTTATATCCGAAACGAGCTTGGCAACCACGCCACGCAAATTGTTCTGCGCACTGGCCAGCCCGGTTATGCCCCTGAAGAGTCTGTGATTGAGAACTTCGAAATAAATGACTACAAGACAAAGAATGAGCTCACACGAACCAAGTTATTTAGTACCCTTTGTACCTCCATCCGCTCATACAAGAACCTGTATTCAATCCAAAGAAGTCGCGATGGATTAAGAAAGATCGTCGACTCTGCAGCAAACCGATTCCAGGAGCGCTCTCTTGCTAGTTTTACTGAAGGTGTGTTGGAGCAAATCAATGTACTGTTCGACATTCATTCTGAAGGTATTTTTTGCGTGTCCAGCCGACCGCTAAACCCCCCTCAACAACTGGAGAAGATCTACTTTCATGCCACCAGCAAGCGGCATGAAGACGAACACATTGTTGTGGCTACCAGTCAAAAGTACCAACAAGCATTTGGTAAAAATCTCGACAGTGTGGCCCTCGATAAAACCTCACATAGTGTTATCAAGCAAGCCTTTCAGGAAGGTCGCAATGTGATCAATGGCGGGAACATCGCCCTGTATATGGATACGCCAAGTCTCTGGAAAGCGGTGATCTACATTTTAACTGATAAAACCAATGTGTTAGAGCAGCTTGATCCAGAGCTATTGTCTGTATTCATCCAGAACGTCGCACTCGGTTTGGAGAATACTAAATTCGTCAATCAGCTTTTTGATGCCGCCTTTATCGACGAAATTACCGGTCTTCACAGCCGCCTCGGGTTTGTTGATTCACAAGCGCCATCACTTTTGAAGCAGGCAGGCCGCCTCACCCTCGCAATGATTGATATTGATGATTTTCACCAGATCAATGAATCGCTGGGCTTTGACTACGGCAATAAAGTACTCAAAGTGTTCGGTAATGCCTTAAAACAAAACCTCCCAGCCAATAGCGTCGTCAGCCGACTGCACAGTGATGCTTTTGCTGTCGCCACAGAACTAGGCGAAGCCTCATTGCTGAATGTACTTCAAACCCTTCAAGACACCTGTTTTGAGATGGGAGATGGCGGCACCTTCTACCTTGGTGTGACATCCGGCATTTTTAGCGTGCAGGAGGATGGAAACCTCAGCAACATAGAAGTCGCATTAAGACGCGCCGAAATGGCACTAAAACAAGCGAAATCCAAACGTCGTGGTGCCACACTCATCTTTGATGATGATATGGAAAAAGCCTGCAACGAGAGGCTGAACCTGATCAACAAACTGCGTCAGGACCTATCTGAAGAACAGCTTTATCTGGTTTTCCAACCTAAGGTCAACCTCATTAATAATCGCATTATTGGGGCTGAAGCCTTACTGCGGTGGAACCATGAAGAATTGGGGGAGGTGTCCCCGGGTGTATTTGTCCCAATAGCAGAGGCCGCGGGACTCAGTTTCGAACTCGACACTTTTGTGTTTCGGTCAGCTTGTAAAGTATTGGCAAATCAACCTGAACTGCCAGAGATCGCTATCAACATCTCCCCTCTTTCTCTGAACAGACGAGAGTTGCTTCCGATTCTCGACGGCATCTTGCAGCAATATGGCATAGACAAAAGCCGAGTATCACTGGAGATCACCGAAGGTTGTTTTGTGCAGGGGGAAGGCTCAAAGGCAAATATTACCAAGCTGCATGAACAAGGTTGGACATTACATCTTGATGATTTTGGCTCAGGCTATTCTTCGTTCGGCTATCTGCTCGATTTACCGGTTTCTGTTATAAAAATAGACCGCATCTTTACCTGGGGGCTTAACAAATGCGACCGCTCAGAACGCCTGCTTGGTGGTATGGTCAATATGCTTAAAGGCATGAAAAAACAGGTGTTGATTGAAGGGCTAGAGACAGAGGAACAACTTGTTTCCGCGGTTGCTGCCGGGTTGGAGCTGGCACAAGGTTACTTGTTCTACAAACCTCTTACTTTGGATGCATTCACTCTTGCTCTAAAAGAGCAGGCAGTCGCCTAAAGACTTCCTATTGCCCTGGTTCAGCATCTGGAGCCAGGGCTCACTCTCAGCGCTTTCTTATTCCTTCATTGTTCTCGTTCTCGCTAACCTCGAAACTTCCGATAGTCTAAACCTATCAAAATCATTGACAGAAAACCCATTTACAAATGAGAATTATTTGCAATAATGAGGTCGTACCGAATGAGGAAACTGTTATGAAAAAGACCTTAAGTTTTGCTGTGATTCACTTTACCGTTGCGTTTACAGTCGCGTATATCCTGACTGGCGATATTCTGCTGGGTAGTTTGATTGCCATGGTAAAGCCTATGGTCAATACGGTCGCGTTCTACTTCCACGAAAAAGCGTGGGACAACAAATTACTGAAGCGTCTGGCAACAAACCATCCAGGCCGTAAAACAGCAAGTTTCGCTGTTGTACATTTCAGCGTTGCGTTTGGTGTGGCTTACCTGCTGACGGGTGATGTACTGATTGGCAGTGTGATGGCAATGATTGAACCTTGTATCAATACCATGGCTTACTACTTCCATGAACGTGTATGGCAGAAGAAAGAACGCCTGAGCATGATGCAACGCCAGCACCCTATGGCAGCTTGATAGAGAACATGTCTGGAAACAAAAAAAGGGCAGCGTGAACTGCCCTTTTATCATTCTGTCTGGAAACTGTTTGCTGCCTCAATGCGGCTTTGTGTATCTGGGTGAGAGCTCAGCCACTGAGACATTCCACCAGACTGATGTGCTTCGCCAAGCAAAGTAAACATTTCCGCCTGAGCACTGGCATCTCCATAAAAAGTACTGAGGTATTTAGCCGCGAACTGATCGGA
Organism: Grimontia kaedaensis; assembly: GCF_023746615.1. NCBI lineage: Bacteria > Pseudomonadati > Pseudomonadota > Gammaproteobacteria > Vibrionales > Vibrionaceae > Grimontia > Grimontia kaedaensis. The sequence continues at coordinate 3,260,742 of NZ_CP082275.1, forward strand.
CTCTTCCTCATCTGCCCTTGAATACCCAGCCGTTGCCGCAAGTACACCCAAGCCTGTCATCATGTCGATAACACCAGTGCTTTCACCAGTGATCACGGCTACGGAGACTGAAATCAGGGTTGATCGCACCAACCCTATCATCACGTGCTGGTGATAAACATGTCCAAGCTCATGGAGTATTACACTTTCTAACTGCGCGTCATTCTCTGCCAGATTCACCAGCGGATCGAGCAGCACCACAGTGCCATCACTTAAAGCAAATGCATTCGGTCCTTGTTTCCAATTGCGGAGCACCAGTTTAGGTTTGACAGGCATCGGCGGTAGTATTTCAACCAGCTCATCAAAACGCTGATTTAGCGCTTGCTGGCGTTCGGTATCCAGTTCGGAAGCAGTAAACATTCTTTCATCGAGCTGAGACATCACATGCTCACCCACCGCCATCGGAATTTCATCCGGTAAAAGCTGGGTTATTCCTTTACTGATCCCAGGCAAGCCAATATAGAAAAAGGCCACCATAAACAGCAGCGCAGCCGCAATGGAAGAAAGAATTGCCGTTTTACTACTCTCAAGGCGTGTCAGCCATCCTCGCTTTTTAGCCTGAAAAGAGTAGGGCAAGTCAGCTTCATCATTCGCAATAAAGAGCTCACCCTCTGGAAAACGAAGCTGCAAGGGAAGATTACCAATGCGCTCAGAGCGGGAGACTTCATCCAAACGGCATTCAATGGTTTTACCGTCGAATCTCAGTATCGCTTTGGTCTCACCCATGACAAAGAGCTCAGCCTCATGCTTACCTGACTCACCTGCCGCAAACGCTGTCCCTTTCACCATCAGTTTATCCCGATATCTAAGTCGAAGACCTGTGACATTTCATCACCTACTGCAGACTTCGCACCATTTTCATCTTCGTAAACGCTTAACGCATCAAGATCGCCGTGAATTGTAGTCACAGACAACAAATAACGGGTAGTACGCACTTTCACCCAAGGACGAGCGAGACCCAGTGTAAACACCTGAAGGAAAAAGTTACTCACAACCAGCCATGCATAGTCACGAGCCCGCATCTCAGATTTCAGGCGGTAGTCTCCCGTGTCACCAACTTGCATGCGACTAAACACATGATTTCGAGTACGAGAAACAACGTATGCACTTACAACGAGAAAAGACGCAAACATGGTTGCGTAAGTAAGGATAATGACGGAGGCTAAATTGAGTACACCACCTAGGTCAGATATTGAGATACTTTCAATATCTATATCACTCAATGCCAGCGGCATAATAAAGAAGAACTCAGCAATCGCAACCACAACCGCGGACAAAATACCGGTGCCGATGGACACCAAGAATCCCAATAGCAGAGCGCCCAAATAGATCCGAACGTAAGCCCCAGTAGATAATTCAGCTTGAAAGGAAAGTCTTCCGTATCCATAGCCATTAGCAAAGTAATTTGCGATACCTTTCATCAACCAAGCAAACATAACAAATCCTGCTATGAATCCGCCCAGAATAAAGACAAAGATCACAAAGCCATTCGTTTGGGTAGTGGCAAACGCCACCAGTGCAATAAACATTAAGACAATCAACGCACCACGACCAAGAATAGCCGCATACGCCCCAAGCAAAGAGCCTGTAAAGTTGAGCCGTACGTTTCGATAACTGGTCATGCGCGCATCAAAACGGGCGTTGTTTCTCGCGAGCCAAGGCAATACCAGAAGACCAGCCAAAAATAGAACGCCCGAAAACAGCGGAAAAAACTGACCAACTATAATCCAGATGACAAGCGCCGTGACCGCAATCACTCGCCCGATCAGGATTTGTTTTGGTGTGGCATGATAATCAAAGCGATCACCCGCTAGTTCAGTGTTTCCATAGAAGTATTTTTTTGTCCGCACTTTTGCCCACGCTGAATAAATCCCCAGCGTAAGAACACTCAGCACAATATTTACAATCCAAATGCCAAAAAACTCACGGCCCGTGCCGTGAAATGTCATTTTGTTTTCCATGGTCAATCCTTTGCCAACTGTTTTATTATGGTTTCGCCATAATAATGATTAAGCTCAATAGGCTCATCGCCAAATTGAGTAAATGCGAATCAAGAGGCTTTATTTTGTGTAAAACGGAGCAATGACCTTCGAGTTGCCTGCTTAACCAAGAGACAGTAAGCCACAAAGGAAAGTGACACATTCGGTGTAAAATGGAGACACAATGACTACAGGTCCGGTTGAAATCAGATCGCTCGTCCGCCAACTACTTCGCCATCGCGGATTGTTGGACAATATTTACGGCACAGCTGGGCTGACCACAGTGCAATGTCACGTCATGATTGAGCTTGAGCAGGAACCTCTGACTGCTGAGCAGCTTTCTGAACGCCTAAATATTGATGTCGCCAATGCCAACCGAACGCTGGCAATTCTCATCAACAATGACAATGTTGCTTCCTCTATCGACCATGAAAGTAATCTGCCGCGCTATTCTCTTTCTGATGTAGGCAAAGAGCGACTGGATGAGCATCATTTCGGTATCAATCAGCAAATCGCCCTGTATCTGGAGCAGCTGGATACCGACGAAATTGAATCCCTTTCCACATCACTGCACCGCTACAACCGGGCAATGGAGCAGAGCGAGTACCAGAAAGGATTCACCCTTCGCTTGTTAGAGCCTGCTGATAACGCAGCTATAGCTACTGTTATTCGCAAAGTATCAGCAGAATATGGCCTGACTGCTGACAAAGGCTACAGCGTGGCAGACCCGACACTAGATGCACTAAGTGAAAGCTACAAAGCGGATAATGCTGCTTATTGGGTAGTCGAGCAGAACGGAAAAATTTTAGGTGGTGGCGGCGTTGCATCTTTGCCCGGTGAAGAGGGTGTATGCGAATTGCAGAAAATGTATTTCCGTCCTGAACTACGTGGCCGAGGCTTTGCAAGAAGACTCGCGGCAATGGCCATGAAATTTGCGCGACATCAGGGTTATCACGCTTGTTATCTTGAAACGACTGCCTGTCTGAAAGAAGCCGTTAGTCTCTATGAATCGCTCGGCTTTGAACATCTTGATGAGCCACTTGGTAACACCGGACATACAGACTGCGAAGTCGCGATGCTGAAAAAACTGTAAGTCACCAATTACCAGACACAAAAAAGCCGGGGTCTTTAACGCTCCGGCTTTCTTTTCGGCAAAGACAATTAACCGTCTTCTTCCAGTTCACCCTCTTCCTCGGCGTCTTCTTCGTCCGACTCAAAGTAAGTGCCCCAACCGTCGTAATCGATGCTGAATTTCTCAGCAAGCTTGACCAGTTTCTCGACCTGTTCGTCAATGCGGTCTGCATCCAGTGCCGATTCCATCACTGCATCAAAGCAGATCACTGTGGAGCCGTCTTCCAGTTCAAGCTCTTCCGCTTCCAGCACTTCAAAGCCCATTTTGAACGCTTCTACTGCCGCGCCTTCCAGCTCTGCAAAGCTGTCTGCAGACAGGTGGTGCTCAATGGTATATAGCGCATCAGGGTCGCTGCCATCCTCTAGCAGGGCTTCAATGATTTCACGGGTTTCCGCTTTTTGTTCTTCAATAATGTCAGCGTAAGACATCAGATCACTCCAGGCACTTAATTAACGGCAGAACTATGGCATGGATTGGCATGGTTTACCACGCCAATTTCCCACACTCCCCACATGTTAATTAAAAGTAAAATTGACCTTATCGAACAAGGTTGTCATTATTTGAGAACAGGGCAACAACAACACAAGATGCTGGATATAATTAAAAATACCCAATCTTGCGCCAATAAAACCCTGAATTATGGAATAGTGTGCATTTTTATCGCATAGATAAGCACCGATAGATGTGTTGATGGCTTTCCCACTCGCAAAGATCGAGCAAACCAAGGTTAGCCCTAATGCAAAAAGGTAAATGGATTTACGACAAATTTTCAGGCGTCTCTACTATCCGACGCCACGAATACAGAATTCTGTCGCTTTATCTCCATTTTCCCCGTCGTTCCTGCTGCGCGTTGACATGACCAAGAGAAAGCGTCTCTTTGCATCTCATGTCGGACAAGGCAAAACGGTGGAGGTTAATAAAAATTCAAGAGAGAAACGATCATGAGTCAGCTATATGTGGGATCTGAAGTCGGTCAATTGAAGCGTGTGATGCTTCACCGACCAGAAAGAGCGCTAAACCACCTTACACCATCTAACTACAAAGACCTCTTGTTTGATGATGTACTTGCGGTGGAACGTGCCGGAGAGGAGCACGATCAATTCGCGCAGACCCTGCGTGACCAGGGTGTTGAAGTGCTGTTATTGCACGATCTTCTGGCCCAGACTTTAGAAGTGCCGGAAGCCAAAACCTGGTTGCTCAACACCCAGGTGGGCGAATACCGTCTTGGTCACCAGTTCGCGCATGATGTGAGAAGCTATTTAAAAAGCCTTAGTAACGAAGAGCTGGCACACATCCTTCTTGGCGGTTTGAGCTATATCGATTTTCCAAACCATTCAGCGTCGATGATGCAGGCAATGCACGAACGTATGGATTTCATCATCGACCCTCTGCCGAACCACTTGTTTACCCGTGACACTTCATGCTGGGTATATGGTGGTGTGTCCTTAAATCCAATGGCGATGCCTGCCCGTCAGCGTGAAACCAACCACCTGCGCGCCATTTACCGCTGGCATCCTCTGTTTGCGGGTCAGGACTTCATCACTTACCTTGGCGATGAACAGCGCGACTACGACAATGCCATGGTCGAAGGCGGTGATGTGCTGGTTATCGGCAACGGTGCAGTTCTGGTGGGCATGTCTGAGCGCACGACACCACAAGGTGTGGAGGCACTGGCACGCAGCTTGTTTGCTAATGGTCAGGCAAGAGAAGTGATCGCGATTAACCTGCCAAAGCACCGCTCCTGCATGCACTTGGATACCGTGATGACTCACATGGACATCGACACTTTCTCTGTTTATCCGCAAGTAATGCGTAGAGACCTGCAAAGCTGGCGTCTTATCAACAAAGGCAATGGTGACGTAGAAGTGAAAGAAGCTGACTACTTCCTAAATGCCATCGAAAAAGCGCTGGAATTGCCTCAGCTCAATATCATCACCACCGGCGGTGACAGCTTTGAAGCAGAGCGTGAACAGTGGAACGATGCCAACAATGTGCTGACCGTGCGCCCAGGTGTAGTGATTGGTTATGAAGGCAACGTATACACCAATGAAAAATACGACAAAGCGGGCATCACTGTTCTGCCTATCCCGGGCGACCAACTTGGCCGTGGTCGTGGCGGTGCGCGCTGCATGAGCTGCCCTATCGAACGCGAAGGGCTGTAGAAGATAACCGAACTCTCCCACTCTCCTTAACCGAACAAGCCACCTCATTGCGAGGTGGCTTTTTTCGTTTCTCCGGGAAAATGTCGACCAAACACAAATAAATATTTATTCAAAGGGGTTGAATTAATACTCACAAATAAGTCAGAATCGTGATTAATATCAAAGTGACATAAATTTATACCCAAACAACCTAAAGATGCAGGATTCAGCGAGCTTGACTGGCGTCGTGATCGCGGCGTTCCTTTGTAGGTGTAGTCACCTCCATCAAAAAGGAACAACAAAGAGCACGGCGTCAGTCAACTCGCCCGAAGGGAGGGCCTCAATGCGCCCACTTCTTCGTTAAATTCTACGGAAATAGAACGACTATTCCTCGTGAAATTTGCCTCGAATTGAACGCATTGATGACCTCTGAATGCGCGCATCTTCAGATTGTTTGGGTATAGGTCACATCGCAGTAAACGGATTTTTAGAAAGGGACCTCAACATGGCATTTAATCTGCGTAACCGGAACTTTCTCAAGCTGCTGGATTTCACGCCAAAAGAAATCGCGCACCTGCTGGATCTCTCCGCAGAGTTGAAGAAAGCTAAATACGGTGGCTATGAGCAGCCTCGTCTGAAAGGCAAGAACATTGCCCTGATCTTCGAGAAAGCTTCTACCCGCACGCGATGTGCCTTCGAAGTTGCCGCCTTTGACCAAGGCGCACAGGTTTCCTATATCGGTCCATCTGGTTCGCAGATCGGTCACAAAGAGTCGATGAAAGACACTGCGCGTGTTCTTGGCCGTATGTATGACGGCATCCAATATCGCGGTTTCGGCCAGTCTATCGTTGAAGAATTGGGCCAATTTGCAGGTGTTCCAGTTTGGAATGGCCTAACTGATGAATTCCATCCAACCCAGATCCTGGCAGATTTCCTCACCATGCTTGAGCACGGTCAGGGCAAAAAGCTTTCCGAAATGAAGTTTGCTTACCTTGGCGATGCACGCAACAACATGGGTAATTCCCTGATGGTGGGTGCAGCGAAGATGGGCATGGATATCCGTCTGGTTGCCCCAAGTCAGTTCTGGCCGGAAGAAGCGCTGGTTGAAGAGTGTCAGGCGATTGCCGCTAAGACCGGTGCGCAAATTACCCTGACGGAAAGCGTGGAAGAAGGCGTTCAAGGTTGTGATTTCCTTTACACCGACGTGTGGGTTTCCATGGGTGAATCTAAAGAAGCTTGGGACGAACGTGTTGCCATCATGAAGCCTTATCAAGTCAATATGGGCATGATCAAAGCCACAGGTAATCCAGACGTCAAATTCATGCACTGCCTGCCGGCATTCCATAATGATGAAACCACCATTGGTGCAGAGGTAGCAGAGAAATACGGCATGAAAGGGCTCGAAGTCACCGAGGACGTATTCGAATCTGAATACTCCATCGTGTTTGATGAAGCAGAAAACCGTATGCACACCATTAAAGCAGTGATGGTAGCCACGCTGGGCAGTTAACCCTATTACATCGCTCCATGAAGCCGCGCACCTGCGCGGCTTTTTATTTTATAGGGCGACACGATGTCATTGGCTCTGCCTTGCACAGGACAAAAATGGGCGTATAATCCTTCGCAATTTGTCAAAAAAACGAATCGGAATGCCAACATTAGCGACACAACTGACTGCTAAAACCTGCCGAATCTCGGCACTGGCACCGTTTTTTTGTTTTTACTGGATTCTCAAGAAAAGCCTCCTGATCGGGAGGCTTTTTTTTGACCAAAATGTACCATCCACCATGTTGCACTGGCTGTTTTCACCTAGCCAACGCATGGAATCTGTTAAGGGAAGAGAAGACATGGCGACCTCGCTGCACAATAAACACATCATCTCCATCCCGGAGTTGTCCCGCGAAGAACTGGAACTTATCGTTGACACTGCCGGCAAACTGAAAGCGGAACCGAACCCTACTGTGTTGAAGAACAAGGTAGTCGCGAGTTGCTTCTTCGAGGCATCAACCCGCACCCGCCTGTCTTTCGAAACCGCGGTTCAGCGTCTTGGTGGCACAGTCATTGGCTTCCCGGATGGCGGAAATACGTCTTCAGGTAAAAAAGGCGAAACCTTGTCTGACTCGGTACAGGTCATCTCTTCTTATGTTGATGCGTTCGTGATGCGTCACCCGAAAGAAGGCGCTGCCCGTCTGGCTTCAGAGTTCTCCAAAGGTGTGCCAGTGATTAATGGCGGCGATGGCGCTAACCAACACCCAACCCAAACTCTGCTGGACCTTTTCAGCATTTACGAAACCCAAGGGCGTCTGGACAACCTGAAAGTGGCCATGGTCGGTGACCTGAAATACGGCCGTACCGTGCATTCTCTGACTCAGGCACTGTCGAAGTTCGATAACAACCAGTTCTATTTCATTGCACCGGAAGCACTGGCGATGCCAGATTACATTCTGGAAGAGTTGGACGAGCAAGGCATCCCTTACAGCCTGCACACCAGCATTGAAGACGTTGTGCCGGAACTCGACATCCTTTACATGACACGAGTTCAGAAAGAGCGCTTTGACGAATCCGAGTACCAGCACATCAAAGCGGCATTCATTCTCGACACCCCTCAGCTTGCCAATGCCCGTGATAACCTCAAGGTGCTTCACCCACTGCCACGCGTAGATGAAATCACGGTCGCTGTCGATAAAACCCCTTACGCCTACTACTTCGAGCAGGCGGAAAATGGTGTGTATGCGCGTCAGGCATTACTGGCATTGGTTATCAACGGAAGCGTTTAAGGCAGGAGAATCGACATGGTTAAAGAACATAAATTACAGGTTGAAGCCATCAAGAACGGCACAGTTATCGACCACATCCCTGCTAATGTTGGCTTTAAGGTCATGAAGCTGTTTAAGCTACACAAAACCAACGAACGCGTGACCGTAGGTTTGAACCTGCCTTCCTCGGCACTCGGTGCGAAAGATCTGATCAAGATTGAAAACATCTTCGTGTCCGAAGAACAGGCACAACAACTGGCACTCTACGCCCCTAAAGCGACCGTCAACCAAATCGAGAACTACCAAGTTGTCGCGAAAATCCCGCTGACGCTGCCTAAGAGCATCTTGGGTGTGTTCCGTTGTCCTAACTCCAACTGCATCACTCACGACGAAAAAGCCGTTGAGAGCAGCTTCAACGTGATTGAGAAAGCTGATGATATCCACCTTAAGTGCAAATACTGTGAGAAGGTGTTCTCACGCGAAATCATGACAGAAAGCCACTGATCGTTTTCTTTGAACTGAAAAAGCCAGCCTTTGCGCTGGCTTTTCTTGCCCATGAGCGGAACATTACATGGTGTCGGGTATAAAATGTGATGGAATTGGGTTTACGTCAGGCGAGTCGCCATGCAGACTAACCACCCTACCGAAAAACATTGAATGAAGGATTGGTAAATGACTAAAGTGCTTCACACTGAACACGCTCCAGCAGCAATTGGCCCATACATTCAGGGCGTCGATCTGGGTAACATGGTACTGACTTCAGGCCAAATCCCAGTGAACCCAGTCACGGGTGAAGTGTCAGCAGACATCGCGGTTCAAGCACGCCAGTCTCTGGAAAACGTGAAAGCGGTTGTTGAATCTTCAGGCCTGACTGTTAGCGACATCGTTAAACTGACCGTATTCGTAAAAGATCTGAACGACTTCGGTACTGTTAACGAGGTATATGGCAAATTCTTCGACGAGCATGGTGTAGAACACTACCCAGCACGCTCTTGTGTTGAAGTCGCTCGTCTGCCAAAAGATGTGGGTATCGAAATCGAAGCGATCGCGGTACGCAAATAATCTTTCTAAGTCTGATGACGTTGATTGAACGAGAATGAAAAAAGCGACCAAAAGGTCGCTTTTTTATTGTCACGGCAAGCAGTTAAGCCGCCAACTGTACTTCAATCTTGTCGACAACCTCATGGAACCAAGCCGTAAACTGCTCGGGCCTTTCACCCATAGCAACACTCATTTCCTGCTGAGGCCACCAGCGCCAGTCCATCACTTCATCAGGATTGGGAACCAAGGAGACATCATCTACCTGACAGACAATGATTTGGTCCAACTCATGCTCAGTCAGATTGTTATCAAGTTCAGCGCGGTAGCAAAAGGATTCGCCCATCTCGAAACTGAGCGGCGCAACAATGCCAAGTTCTTCATTCAAGCGACGCTTCGCTGCAACCTCAAAAGACTCCCCTTGCATAGGGTGCGAGCAGCAGGTGTTAGTCCATAATCCACCGCTGTGATACTTACCCATTGCTCTTTGCTGGAGCAGGTATTCACGGCCATGCGGGGTTTCCCGGTAAATCATCACCGAGAATGCCAGATGCAAAAGCCCTTGCTCGTGCGCAGCCAGTTTTTCGGCAAGCCCTGTTGGCTCGCCATTTTCTGTTACCAGAACAACCTGATCTCTCAGCATACCTGTCTTACTTCTCTTACAAATCAGAGGCTTCTTAAAACACAAAAAGGATACGCATCAGCGTATCCTTTGGTTTTCACAATTACTGAGTAGTCTATTACTTCTTGTTGAGCTCGGCTACTTCTGCGTCCAATTCTGCCAGTTTGGCCGCCATGATGTCATGACACTTCTTCGCCAATTCGCGCACATTGTCTTTGTCATAGCCTTCGATAGAAATCGGATCCATCACTTCTACAATGATGTGTCCGTTATCGCCAAGTGAAGCACTCAGGTGCTTAGTTGAGCTACATACGATAGGAACGATAGGCACGCCTGCACCAATGGCTGCATGGAACGCACCGGTTTTGAATGGCAACAGACCACGGCCGCGTGAACGGGTACCTTCTGGGAACAGCCAAACAGAGACGTCATTGTCTTTGATTTGGTCAACCACCTGACCAATAGTACCGACTGCTTTACTGCGGTTGTTGCGGTCAATCAGGATGTTACCGGTCAGCCAGTACAAGGTGCCGAAAATAGGAATGTATGCGAGGCTTTTCTTACCTACGGTCACTGCGCGCGGGCGAACAGCATTTGATACGGTCACCAAGTCCCAGTTGCTCTGGTGGTTAGCGATGTAAACACAGGTGCCAACGTCTTTTGATGCTTCAGACTGGCGCAGGTCAAGCTTGATACCAAACAGGGAAGAAAGCTTGCCGAACATGCGGCCGAAAGTATAAACGTGCTTTGGATTTCTCGGGCTGAACAGGCAGTAACCACAACCGAATACAAGCATGAAAATCGCAAACAACGCGACAGCCAGCAGTCGCAGTATAAAGTACATTCAAATTCTCCTAACACCATTTAGCCGCAAAGAATCAGGCTGTTGGCCTGGGGGCGGTCGGGTAAAAATTACAGCGTACACTTGTTCGCTTAAATTGGCTGCGACTAGTATACGCATGCATTGACAAAAATCATCAACCTTCGGTTAACAAGACGAAAAAAAGCCCTCCGTAGAGGGCTTTTCTTATTCAGCTTCCGGAATATCTGGCGCTGAGGTTTCTGCCGACGATGTGTCTGGTGTCACCACCTCGATAGCCGTTACTCGCTGCAAACCTCGTGGCAGCATAGAGCCACGTCGACCGCGCTCACCACGGAAATTATCCATGTCCGCAGGTTTCAATGACAGCTTGCGCTTACCGGCATGCAGAGTCACGGTTGAGCCTTGTGGAATAACGAACAATTGCGCCAACAGCTCTTCACGGGCTTTCGCGCGCGCAGAAGGAATGTTGATGATCTTGTTACCTTTACCTTTACCCAGTTGAGGCAGCTCTTTCACCGGGAACACCAGCATACGACCTTCATTAGTGATAGCAACGATATCGTCATTGTCGATATCAAACACACGTTGCGGTGCCATTACTTCAGCAGCTTGAGGCAGGCTCAACAAGGCTTTACCACTGCGGTTTTTCGACAGAAGGTCGTCTTGCTTACACACAAAGCCATAACCCGCATCCGACGCCATCAGCACCAAATGATCGTTCTCGCCCATCATCACATGGCGCACCGTGGTGCCTGCAGTGATGTTCAAGCGGCCAGTAATCGGCTCGCCCTGACTACGCGCAGAAGGCAAACTGTGCGACTCCAACGCATAGCTTCGACCATCAGTACCGATAAACACAGCCGGCTGATTACTCTTACCACGTGCGGACGCCAGATAATTATCACCAGACTTATAGCTCAGCGTGGTCGCATCAACATCGTGGCCTTTGGCATGACGAATCCAGCCTTTCTCAGACAGAACAACCGTGATTGGCTCACTCGGGATCAAATCGCGCTCAGTCATTGCTTTCGCTTCAGCGCGCTCAATCAATGGCGAGCGGCGATCGTCGCCGTACTTCTCTGCATCTGCCAGAATTTCTTTCTTCAGCAGAGTATTCATACGGCGCTCAGAACCCAGCAGCTTTTCCAGTTGCTCGCGCTCTTTGTTCAGCTCATCTTGCTCGCCACGGATCTTGATCTCTTCCAGTTTGGCTAACTGGCGGAGTTTGATTTCAAGGATCGCTTCGGCTTGTTTCTCGCTGAGGTCAAAACGACTCATCAGCTCTTTTTTCGGCTCGTCTTCGGTGCGGATGATCTCAATCACTTCATCAATGTTGAGGTACGCAGCTAACAAACCTTCCAATATGTGCAGACGGGCCAGTACTTTGTCCAGACGGTATTGCAGACGACGACGCACGGTTTCACGGCGGTATTCCAGCCACTCAGTCAGGATTTTCACCAGACCTTTCACCTGAGGACGGCCATCAAGACCAATCATGTTCAGGTTAACGCGGTAGCTCTTTTCAAGATCCGTTGAAACGAACAGATGGTTCATCAGCTGATCGCAATCCACACGGTTTGAGCGTGGAACAATCACAATACGGGTTGGGTTTTCATGATCTGACTCATCGCGCAAATCGTCGACCATCGGCAATTTCTTAGCGCGCATCTGGTTAGCAATTTGCTCCAGAAGCTTCGCACCGGAAACCTGATGCGGCAGCGCGGTGATCACGATATCGCCGTTGTCTTTGTGCCAGCAAGCACGCATCTTGATGGAACCACGACCATCGCGATACAGCTTCTTGAGCTCTACCTGCGGTGTAATGATTTCGGCTTCGGTCGGATAATCCGGGCCTTTGACATGCTCAAGCAGGTCATCCAGCTCCAGTTTTGGCGTATCAATCAACGCCACCAGCGCATTCGCCACCTCACGGGCGTTGTGCGGCGGTATGTCAGTCGCCATACCAACCGCAATACCAGTCACGCCGTTCAGCAGGATATGCGGCAGACGTGCAGGCAGCGCTTTCGGCTCCTTCATGGTGCCGTCGAAGTTTGGCTGCCAGTCGACAGTGCCTTGTCCCAATTCAGACAGAAGCACTTCCGAGAAACGTGACAGGCGAGATTCAGTGTAACGCATCGCCGCGAAGGATTTAGGATCGTCCGGTGCACCCCAGTTACCCTGACCATCAACCAGCGGGTAACGGTAAGAGAACGGCTGCGCCATTAATACCATGGCTTCGTAACAGGCAGAATCACCGTGCGGGTGATACTTACCCAGCACGTCACCGACAGTACGGGCAGATTTTTTGTATTTGGCGGTTGCCGACAGGCCAAGCTCAGACATCGCATAAATAATGCGGCGCTGTACCGGCTTCAGGCCGTCACCGATAAAAGGCAGTGCACGGTCCATGATGACGTACATCGAATAGTTGAGGTATGCATCCTCAGTAAACTTCCTCAGCGGAAGCTGTTCGACACCGTCATAAGTGATATCAGTCATTGAAAACGTCCGATCTTAAAATTCTTGCTTAAACTTCGGTCAGCTCAGCCATGTCGCCTTTGTCTTGCAACCAATGGCGGCGGTCTTCTGCGCGTTTCTTACCCAGGAGCATGTCCATCATGCGATCCGTTTCTTCCTGATCGTCAATGGTCAACTGAACCAGACGGCGGGTATTCGGATCCATGGTGGTTTCGCGAAGCTGCAGTGGGTTCATCTCACCCAGACCTTTAAATCGCTGTACGTCGATTTTGGCGCGCTTCTGGCTCAAACGCTCAAGGATGCCGGCTTTCTCTTCGTCATCCAGCGCGTAATAGACTTCTTTGCCGCAATCGATACGGTAAAGCGGTGGCATTGCCACATACACGTGACCGGCTCTCACCAGCGCCTGGAAGTGCTTCACGAATAGCGCACAAAGCAGTGTGGCGATGTGAAGACCATCCGAGTCCGCATCGGCGAGGATGCAAACCTTGCCGTAACGTAGGCCGCTCAGATCTTCACTGTCCGGGTCGATACCCAGCGCTACAGAAATATCGTGGACTTCTTGAGAAGCCAAAACCTGATCAGCTGAAACTTCCCACGTGTTCAGAATCTTACCGCGAAGCGGCATGATGGCCTGGAATTCACGGTCACGGGCTTGCTTGGCAGAACCACCCGCTGAGTCACCCTCGACGAGGAAGAGTTCGGTGCGCGCCAGATCCTGCATTGAGCAGTCTGTCAGCTTGCCCGGCAGTGCTGGGCCTGACGCCACTTTCTTACGCACTACCTTCTTCGCGGCACGCATACGTCGGTGCGCATTAGCAATACACACTTCCGCCAGTTGTTCCGCCAGTTGCGGACGCTCGTTCAGCCACAGGCTGAAGGCATCTTTTACTACGCCTGATACGAATGCGGCACATTGACGTGATGACAAACGCTCTTTGGTCTGGCCAGCAAACTGTGGGTCCTGCATTTTTACAGACAGCACGTGGGCACAGCGATCCCAGATATCATCAGCAGTCAGCTTCACGCCGCGCGGCAGAAGATTGCGGAATTCACAGAACTCCCGCATCGCATCCAGAAGGCCCTGTCGAAGACCATTCACGTGCGTACCACCTTGAGCGGTTGGGATTAAGTTAACGTAACTTTCAGCAATCAGCTCGCCACCTTCTGGCAACCAGATAACCGCCCAGTCGGCCGCTTCATGCGGCGCGTTGAATTCACCCACAAAAGGTTCTGCTGGAAGGAGTTCGTAACCTTTTACCCCTTCTGCCAGATAATCTTTCAGGCCACTTTCGTAGCACCACTTGGTGGTTTCATCGGTGTTCTTGTCGGTAAAGACGATTTCAAGCCCAGGGCAAAGTACAGCCTTGGCTTTCAGAATACTTTTCAGACGGGAAACAGAGAATTTTGGTGAATCGAAGTAGCTCGCATCAGGCCAGAAGTGAACACGCGTACCTTTTGCACGGCGGCCACAGGTGCCGGTCACCGTCAGTTCCTGCACTTTATCGCCATGTTCGAAGGCGATTTCATACACCTGACCGTCACGTTTTACAGAGACTTCGACACGGTTAGACAGGGCGTTTACAACCGAAATACCCACACCATGCAAACCACCACTAAATTGATAGTTTTTGTTGGAGAATTTACCACCGGCGTGGAGTTTACAAAGGATCAGTTCGACACCTGAAACCCCTTCTTCCGGGTGGATGTCCACCGGCATACCACGGCCGTCATCAATCACTTCAAGGGACTGATCCGCATGAAGGATGACTTCCACTTTACGTGCATGTCCCGCCAATGCCTCATCGACACTATTGTCGATAACTTCTTGACCGAGGTGGTTTGGACGGGTCGTGTCTGTATACATGCCAGGGCGTCGACGCACTGGCTCAAGACCATTGAGAACTTCAATGGATCCCGCGTTATAAACTTGGTCTGTCATAGATGAATGGTTTTCTAAATTTTGTCACATGGTCAGTGATGCCGCGCTAGCTTGTCAAATATTGTCACAGCTAACGAGGTTATTCTGTGAGTTGTGGTCACAGTCCCAGGAATTGAATGATATCAGCGGGGTATCTGTCGAATCCGACAAAGGCGTGATCGCCACCTGCTTCAACGGTCTGCTTACATCCCTGGTATTTAGCGACAGCTTCTCGGTAATCAAGCACTTCATCGCCCTCTTGCTGCAGCAGCCAGAGTGTCTCTGGATGGGAAATCGAGGCCACATCCAAGGCTTTCAGCTCATCCATATGATGAGGCTCAAGCAGGTACGTTTCTCCAGTGTAAGGGTTTTGCTGTGGTCCGAGGTAATCAGCCAATAAGTCATAAGGCTTCACGGCTGGATTCACCAGCGCGGCACGAAAACCATACTGGGTATTAAGCCAGGTCGATAAATAGCCACCGAGAGAACTACCAACCAAACCTATCTGATAGTCACCTTTGTAGGTTTCAATAATATGTTGGAGTTGGTGTGCGGCTTCGGCAGGGTAACAGGCGAGACGGGGAACTTCCAGCTTTATGTCTGGACGGTGCAATTCGCACCAAGCCCGCATCTGCTCTGCCTTCGCAGAGAGTGGCGAGCTGTTAAAACCATGAATATAGAGGAGCAAGGGCTTCATATTTTAGTAGCCTGTGGAATTCATATCAGGCTGAAATTCCGTGCCCTTGAGTCGTCCTACGTGAGTGATAATAGTGCCGTCTTGATGCAATTCAATCTCGCGCCAGCCAGGATTAGTAGAATCCAGCGCAAAGTCATCAGAATCCGGTTTGAATTGGATGCAGGTTGAAGGTGCAGCCATGACGCGACGACCTTTGTGTTCGATATCCAGCGCTTGGTGAATATGACCACATACGACGCCTTTCACGTTGTTATGCTTTTCAACCACCGCCCAGAAATCCTCCTGATTATGGAGTTGGTGTTGGTCCAGCCATGCACTGCCAGCTGGGAGCGGATGGTGGTGCAGCAGCACCAGAGTGTGACGGTCTTTGTTCGTTGATAGCGCAGTATCAAGCAAGGAAAGTTGCTCTTCAGAAAGGCGGCCATGCGGGACGCCCTTCACCTGGCTGTCCAACACCACCAGTTGCCAATGCTCTCCAACTAACACGCTATCGCAACGTTGCAGCGTGGATTGCACCAGAATGGATTGCATTTCCTGTTGGTAATCATGATTGCCAGGTAGCCAGAAGCAAGGCTGTGACCAGTGATCAATCCCATCAACAAAACGCTGATAGGACTCGGCAGTGTGATCCTGGGAAATATCGCCGGTCGCGATAATGGCATCAAAATCGACCTGACTGGCTTGGATTTCGCCGACTACTGCTTGAAAACTCGCAGCTGTGTTCACCCCAAGCAAACAACCATAAGGATCAGCAAAGAGATGGGTATCTGTAATTTGTAACAACCGGACGGTCTGGCTGTGTTGGCTAGGTAGATGGCTTATCCGCAACGTCTTGAAAACCCTGATCGTAAATACGCGCTCATGCACGTCAAACTAATAAATTATATTCTGTTTTGTTATACCGTTTTGCAGGCAATGCGCTAACCAGTCAGCAAGAAAAGCATTCACTTGATGCTTTTCATCTTTCTGGTGCATACGCGGGTTGGGATAATCATAGCGCGGCTGGATGCGAGAAATCTGCTGTGTGGTACACACTTCGGCCACACGTGCATCATGATACATACGAACTGTGAGTCTGGGTCGCAAATATTGGGGCACCTCACCACGCTGCCAAATATCGAGCAAGGTGGTGTAACGCGTTGACTCTACGATATCCATCTGGAACTCGTGTCCCTGGATTTCATAAACGCAGGAGTCCCCCACGTTATCGTTACGCGGCATCAGTCTTAGCAATTTAGCGTAGTTGGTCTCGTACATACGCATCAGCGCATTCAAGTCGACTCGATATCCTTGCCTCAACATACCCTTATTCCCAATCGCAGCGTGTTCACCCAATGCTGGATGACTCCGCGCGAACCCTGTCACGATTCAGTGCCAGCCACTGCAGAGCAATAAGAGACGCGGCATTTTCGACCTTGCCTTCGTTAATCCATTGCATTGCTGTGTTAAACGGCACCACATGTACCAATATGTCTTCGCCTTCTTCTGGCAAGCCATGAACACCTTTGGCTTCTGACGCATCGACCAATCCAAGGTACAAATGAATGCGTTCAGAACATCCCCCAGAACTCGACAGATAGCTGGTCATCGGCTCAAGCTTTTCAACAGTCAGTCCAGCCTCTTCGTCCGCTTCACGCACTGCCACTTCTTCTGGCGATTCATCTTTGTCGATAATTCCAGCGACAATTTCAAGCTGCCAGGGAGATTCACTTGCCACCATCGCGCCAATGCGAATTTGCTCCACCATGACGACCTGATCAGTCACCGGATCGTAAGGAAGCATCGCGACAGCATGACCACGCTCGAAAAGCTCACGATTGATGGTCTCGCTCCAGCCACCAGCAAACAGGCGATGACGAAATCGATATTTCACCATCTTGAAGTAACCATTATAGACAACGTCACTTGCTTCAATTTTTACGTCGCCTTTCCCAAACTGGGACAGTGCATTTTGCTGTGGCACGGAATATCCCTTTATTCCTGCAAACGGGTGGCAAATGATAAATGGTCGAAATATGGGGCTGCAATGTCGCACCTTCACTTTTTTGGTATGGATTGCAGAATTATTTGAATATCTTTGTGGTTCAGATGGTTTTACAATCAATTTTTCTCAAGAAACCATCACATTGTCAGTTTCAAGTAAGCATCCATAGTTTACACTAGGGTCGAACACCTATTGGCAAATGACGAGATAACGATAAGTTCAGGGACTACCTATTATGAAAAAATTGCTCCCCCTTTTTATCGGGGTTGCGCTAGGCACTGCCGCTCCCCTGGCAAGCGCTGACGATTTGATTCAGGTTTACGAGCAGGCGAAACAAAGCGACCCACAACTTCTACGAGCCGCTGCGACTAAAGACGCTGCTTTTGCTGCCGTTGACACTAGCCGTGGCACCTTGCTGCCGCAGATTAATCTGAATGCTGGGTACAACCTATCGCGTTACAGTACCAACACTCAGAACGGCCCTTTTGATACCAATGTACTGAGTGCTGGGGTCGATTTAAGCCAAGAGCTATTCGAGCAAAACAGCTGGATCACTCTTGATATCGCTGAAATCACTGCCCGTCAGGCGGATGCGGTATATGCATCAGAGCAGCAAGGTCTTATCCTTCGTGTTTCCCAGGCTTACTTCAACGTACTTCGCGCCATTGATGGTTTGATTTTTGTCCGCGCAGAAAAAGCCGCAGTTGGTCGCCAATTAGAGCAAACCAAACAGCGCTTTGAAGTGGGTCTATCTGCAATCACCGACGTACATGATGCACAAGCACAATTTGACTCAGTACTTGCTCAGGAAATCCTGTCTGAAAACCAAGTATCCAACAGTTACGAAGAATTACGTGAGATCACTGGCTCCCGTCACGCTGACCTCCATGTACTGAATACCAAAACTTTCTCAGCGGCACGCCCAGAGCAACCTGCAGATGAATTGGTAAAACAGGCAGAAGAAGGCAACCTGAGCCTGCTGGCACAGCGTATTTCACGTGATGCGGCAAAAGAACGCATCAGTTTAGCTGAGTCTGGACACTTGCCGTCTCTGACCTTCAATGCCGGCTATGACTACGCTGATACCGACAACAAAACCCGCAGCGAAAGCAGTGGCGACAACAACCAGTTTACCGCAGGTATTAACCTGAACATGCCTCTGTACTCTGGTGGTACCGTCAGTGCAAGCGTGAAAGAAGCGCAGTTTAACTACGTTGCCGCGTCCGAGCAGTTAGAAGGCACATACCGTTCAACCGTGAAAGATGTTCGCGCGTTTTACAACAACATCAACGCCAGCATCGGTGCACTTCGTGCGTATGAGCAAACCGTGGTTTCACAACGCTCTGCGTTGGAAGCAACAGAGGCAGGCTTTGAAGTCGGCACCCGTACTATCGTAGACGTACTGGATGCGACCCGTCGCCTTTACGATGCGAACCGTGATCTATCGGATGCGCGTTACGATTACATCATCAGCGTATTGCAATTGCGTCAAGCGGTGGGCACGCTGAACGAACAAGATCTGGTTGATATCAACAACGGTCTGCTTCCACCGAAAAAGTAACTTTCGGTAAGTATCAAAAAGGCGCCTTAGGCGCCTTTTTTGTTTCCAACTCACTGTGCCACATAGGAGATTAAGCCTTGTTGTGGCCGCCCAGAATAGAGTTGATGATCTCTGTGGTTGAACAGCCGTCTTCGAAATTCAGCACGCGAACTTCACCGCCTGCGGCAATCACTTCTTCACCGCCTGCGATATCTTCCGGCTTGTAATCGCCGCCTTTCACCAAGAGGTTAGGCAACACTTCACTGATCAGACGTTGCGGCGTTTCTTCACCGAATGGCACAACCCAATCCACTGCGCCCAAACCTGCCAATACAGCCATGCGGCGATCGGTGGGGTTTACAGGACGACCCGGACCTTTTAGTCCACGCACAGATTCGTCAGTATTCACAGCAACGATCAGACGGTCACCCAGTTTTGCTGCTTCATTCAGATAAGCAACATGTCCTGCGTGCAGAATGTCAAAACAACCGTTAGTCATCACCACTTTTTCACCGCGTGATTGAGCCATCTGCACAGCTGCTATCAGCTGCTCTTCGGTGACAACGCC
This sequence comes from Grimontia kaedaensis, assembly GCF_023746615.1. Taxonomy (NCBI): domain Bacteria; kingdom Pseudomonadati; phylum Pseudomonadota; class Gammaproteobacteria; order Vibrionales; family Vibrionaceae; genus Grimontia; species Grimontia kaedaensis. Next base: position 3,280,460 of record NZ_CP082275.1, read on the forward strand.
GTAGCCAGAATGATGGCTGCCATGCACAGCTTCTGTCAGTTCAATGGTAGACAGAGTGGATGTACCCAGCTTGCCAACAACAACACCAGCGGCAGCATTTGCCAGCGCACAGGCGTCTTCGATAGGCTTGCCTGCCGCCAAAGAAGCCGCTAGAACCGAAATCACGGTATCACCCGCACCTGTCACGTCATAGACTTCTTTTGCCAGCGTTGGCAGGTTCAGTGGCTCATGATCTTTGCGGAGCAAAGTCATGCCGTTTTCACTGCGGGTTACCAGCAAGGCTTCGAATTCGAATTTTTCGATAAGTGCCAAACCACGCTCAACAATATCTTCTTCCGTGCGGCAAGTACCCACAACGGCTTCAAATTCGCTCATGTTTGGCGTCAGCAACGTTGCACCTCGGTAGCGTTCAAAGTCAGCACCTTTCGGGTCGACCAACGTAGCAACACCTGCCTGGCGCGCCAGTTGGATCATTGGCTGAACATTTTCCAATGCGCCTTTCGCATAATCCGACAGAATCATTGCCTTCGCTTTTGGCAGTGCCGCTTCAATACGCTCAAGAATTGGCTGAACGTCTATATCGTGGAAACCTTCTTCAAAATCCAGACGAATCAACTGCTGGTTACGGCTCATTACCCGCAACTTGGTGATGGTCGGGAAATTCTCCAAACCAACAAAATCACATTCCACTTTCAGCGAGCTCAACGTGGTGTTCAGCACTTGTGCCTGCTCATCCTGGCCTACCAAACCAATCAGTTGTGCCTTGCCACCCAGCGCTGCAATGTTCATCGCCACGTTGGCAGCACCGCCTGGACGCTCTTCAGTCTGGTTGATTTTAACGACCGGTACCGGAGCTTCCGGAGAGATACGTCCCGTTGGGCCATACCAATAGCGGTCAAGCATGACATCTCCAACAACCAGAACATCGGCTTGCTGATAATCAGGCAAAGTCAGTTTCATTGTTTTCTCCAGGGAAAAAGGAACGTCGGCGATATTACCATAAACACATCACTGCAACAGCCATGCGGGCAACAACTCACATCTTCTTTGTCTTTCAATTGCTACAGTAAGATAGCTTGTTGACGAACTCTGACTATTTCAAAAGTTTCGGTATACAATGACGACCTTATTTTCTCGCTTGATTCAGGAAACACGACAACGCCATGAGCAACAATTCTGAAGCGCCCACTTTCCAATGGTCCTTACTACATCCTAAGTATTGGCACACCTGGATTGGTGTCGGGTTGATGTTCCTAATCAGTTGGATGCCTTATCGCCTGCAGCGCTTCCTTGGCCGGAAGCTTGGTTTGATGATCATGAAGTTCTTCAAGAGTCGCAAAAAGATTGCTTCGCGAAATCTGGAGCTTTGCTTCCCGGAGATGACAGGCGGTGAACGGGAAGCCCTGCTCAAGGAGAACTTCCAGAATATGGGCTTAGCGTTTTTTGAAACTTGTATGGCGTGGTTTTGGCCAGCATGGCGTATCAAGAAACACATGACATACGAAGGCTTTGAACAAATAGAAGCATTCAAAGCCAACAAAGAAGGTGTGCTAGTCGTTGCTGTGCACTCATTTAATTTGGAGCTTGGTGCCCGTGCGTTTGGGGTTCACTCCCCGGGTTACGGTGTTTACCGCCCTAATACCAACCCGGTTTACGACTGGTTCCAATACCGTGGACGTACACGCGAAAACAAATGTATTGATCGTCGTGACGTGAAGCAGATGATCAAACGCCTTCGTCAAGGCGAGCTGGTTTGGTATGCACCGGACCATGACTATGGCCGTCACCGCTATGCGTGGGCACCACTGTTTGCGGTCGAAAAAGCCTGCACTACGACGGGTACACACCTGCTTGCTTCTGCCAGCAAATGTAAAGTCGCTACATTCACCATCACACGAGACCGTGAAGGCACTGGCTATACCATGAGGCTGGACCCGCCGATGGAGGCTTTCCCTTACGATGATGCCGAAGCCTCTGCGGTTTATACCAACAAGTTTGTGGAGCGCTCGATTATGCGTGCGCCTGAGCAGTACATGTGGCTGCACCGCCGATTCAAGAGTCGTCCTGAAGGCGAACCCTCACTATATGACTGACGTATCAAGGTGGTAGGACCTGCGAGTAATTCGGCAAAAAGCGGCACTGAACCAGTAGCCGCTTTTTCATTTCCTAAGCTCTAGGCCCTTCTCTTCCTAGGACCTGTTTTACACAGGCTCCATCCACTCTTCCCAAGCTGCTTTCACCGCTTCGCGCTCTGCCATGAATGCACTGTCGTCCACTTCCACGGACGCATCAAGTAGGTTCAGACGATGAATTTCATCACGCATTGCAACATACGCATCGCGTAACGTCAGTGCCTGCGGTGTGCTGAGAATACCCGCTTGTGCCATGTCTTCAAGGATGCGTACGTTATCGCTCCAGCGGGTCAACGCAGGTTCGTCATTGGCATTCGCCAGCACGAAGAACTGAGTCATAAATTCAATATCAGTAATCCCGCCCGGATCCTGTTTGATATGGAATTTGTCCTTCTCTTTGCTACCAAGGTGGTCGCGCATTTTATGGCGCATCTCGACCACTTCCTTGCGAAGGGCATCGATGTCGCGCTCTTTCGTCAGCACGCGCTTTCGCACGTCCGCGAAACCTTTTGTCAGCAGCGCATCACCATAAACCAGACGGGTGCGAACCAGCGCCTGATGCTCCCAGGTCCAGGCTTCCTCGTTCTGATATTCCTCGAACGATTCGAGCGTTGTCACCAGCATGCCAGAAGCACCAGAGGGGCGAAGGCGGGTATCGATTTCATACAACACGCCTGATGCTGTGCGGGTAGAAAACAGATGGACGATACGCTGAGCCAGTCGCAGATAGAATTGGCGGCTGTCTATCTCTTTCGGGCCGTCAGTGTAAGTGTTATCCGGGCAATCGTGCACAAACACCACGTCCAAGTCTGAGTTGTAGCCGAGCTCAATACCTCCCACTTTGCCGTAACCAATCACCGCAAAGCCACGCCCATCACGGCCGGATAGGTGAGATGGTTGCCCGTACTTTTCCGTCATCTGATACCAGGCCTGATTCACCACCGCTTCTACAATGGCTTCCGCCAGATAAGTTAAGTGGTCACTCACCTTCATCACCGGCAACACGTCAGCAATGTCAGCGGCGGCAATACGGAGCAACTGGGTTTGCTTGAATTGGCGGATATTCTCCATTTGCTGCTCCATATCCTCTTCCGGAATACGGGCGAGAAAATCAAACAGCTCGTTGCGGTATTGGTCGAGTGGCGTTGGATTGTAGAGGTGTTGCAGATCCAGAAGTTCATCCAGAAGGATGGGGTAATTCGAAAGTTGCTCTGCCACCATTGGGCTTGCGCTGCAAAGGCGCACTAATTGGGTGATTGCTCCATGGTGCTCATCAAGAAGTTCCAGATAGGTAGTCCGTGTAGCGATACGGACCAGCAGTTTGAGCACCCGCTCAAGCACCGCCATTGCATCTGTACGGCACACAATGTGGCTGAGCATTATAGGCATCAGGCGGTTCACCACTTCACGGCCTCGAGGGCCTAAAGTGCGTTTTGCTAACTCTTCTTTGAATCGCAGCAATGCTTTGGCCTGATCTTCAGCGCTTTGTGCCTGCATGTCGTTCAGGATCTTCTCGACCAAGTCAGGATCCCGTGCAGCATCCCAGATCTCACTGAATTCAGCGCCGATCTTCTCTTCTTCGTTTTCCTCTTCGTCGCCAATCAGATTATCGAAGATGTCGTGGACACCCTGCATGTGGAAAGCAATCTTCTCGCGAAGCGCGACCCACTCCGTTTCACCCATAGCCACGGCAAGACGCAACCTATCACGATCGCTATCAGGCAAGGTTTGGGTCTGTTTATCACCAATGGCTTGCAGCAAATTCTCTACTCTACGCAGGTAGCGGTATGATGCTTCGAGCGTGTCAGCTTCCTTCTCTGGCAGCAGCTCCAGTTCGCGAATCGCATTCAAAGTGATAAAAAGGCCACGTTTACGCAAAATCGGATCGCGACCGCCTCGGATAAGCTGGAAAGACTGGACGATAAACTCGATTTCACGAATGCCCCCAGCACCAAGCTTAATGTTGTCTGTCAGGCCACGACGGCGCACTTCACTGCGGATCATCGCCTTCATCCGACGCAAAGACTGGATCGCACTGAAATCGATATATCGGCGGAACACGAAGGGGCGCAGCATCTGACGCAGAGTCTGGTAACAGGCAAACTGCTCTTTCCCCATCACCCGCGCTTTGATCATCGCGTAACGTTCCCAGTCACGCCCTTGTTCCTGATAGTAATCTTCAAGCGCAGCGAAGCTCATGACCAATGGGCCACTGTCGCCGAATGGGCGAAGGCGCATGTCGACGCGATAACAGAAACCGTCATAGGTTTGCTGATCCAACGCTTTGATCAAGCGCTGACCGAGACGGGTGAAGAACTGGGCATTGGCAATGCTGCGACGCGCGCCTTGCGTTTCGCCGTTCTCAGGGTATGTAAAAATAAGGTCGATATCAGAAGAGAAATTTAGCTCGCCACCGCCCAGCTTGCCCATACCGAGGATCAACATTGGTTGCGCGTTTCCGTCTGCATCACAGGGCGTTCCCCATTCATTGCAGCAGAAACGGTAAAGCCAGCCATAGGCTTCCATGATCGTGGCTTCTGCCAGTTTAGAGAGGTGGGCGAGACCATCATCAAGGGAAATGGTGTCGTTAAAGTCATGCCAAGCCAGCCAAACCATCTCACGTCGACGGAAGCGGCGAAGCTCACGCAGCAGGCTATTTTCATCCTGCTGGCTATCGAGTTGCTCTTTCAGCAGTTTTCGGTATTGCGCGATACGAAGACCGGAGCCGAGATTGTCCTTCAACCAAGGCAACAGGTTTTCGTCATGAAGCACCGATTCATTGATGAAGTCGCTCAGTGCCAATGTGCGGGAAAGGGTTTCCCTATCAGCACCTTGCCACTGTTCAAGGTTATCAGGCTGTTTTTCAACCAGAGTGTCGATAGCGCGGGTTGCACAAGTATCCAGTTCCGTGGGAAGCGACATCTGTGTTCTTTCCTTTGATATTTCTAGTTAACCTTAAAATATCATAAAAAAAGCCCACACAATCGGTGGGCTTCCTCATTCCTAAACGGAAATCAAACCGCGAACTCTTTGATTTTCAGATCAAGCTGTTCTGCATTGCCCTGCATGCTTTCTGAGGTTTCGGCCAGCTCAGTCACCACAGTGACAGATGCTTCCACCAGCTCTCGGACATTGGTCAGATTCTGGTTCATCTCATCAGCCACTGAGGCTTGCTGCTCTGCGGCGGTGGCGATATGGAAGTTCATATCGTTAATTTGGGAGATTTGCTCCACGATCAGGTTGAGCTCTTCGCCCGCTTTGCTGGCTGACTCTACGCTTTCCACCGCTTCCACCACGCTTTGCTCCATCAGGCCAACTGCCTGCTGAGCGGAAAACTGAAGCTGGGTGATCATATCCTGAATTTCTAAAGTCGCTTTCTGGGTGTTTTGCGCCAGGTTGCGAACTTCATCTGCTACCACGGCAAAGCCACGTCCCATTTCACCAGCACGCGCTGCCTCAATCGCGGCATTAAGTGCCAACAGATTGGTTTGCTCTGAAATCCCTTGAATGGTCACGACCACAGAACTGATTTTCTCAACGCGCTCTTCCACCTGATTGACCACGCTCGCTGACTCGCGGATATCATCAGACAGCTTGTTGATAGTCGAAATCGTGTTGCTCACGTAATGCTGACCGTTTGCCACCTGTTCACGGGACGCTTCTGTCGCCTGTGAAGCTGCACGGGCATGGCCCGCAACATCTTGCACCGTAGAAGTCATTTCACTCATGGCTGACGCCAACTGGTCGATTTCACCGAATTGCTCTTTGGCAGATTCCCGAGTCTCATCCATGCTGATGCTCATCACCTCAGCCATATCAGACAATTCTTCCGAAGAGTGACGCTGCGTTTTAATCACGCTCGACAGTTGAATACGGCTTTTTTCCAGTTCACGTGCCAGCTCACCGAACTCGTCTTTGCAGTCCATTACCACTGGCACACTCAGGTTCTTCTGAGCCATATTACGCATACCATCAATCAAGTAATTGATTTGGCGAATCATCAGGTTAGAGCCGCCCAACAGAATGATCATAAAGGCGACAATCATAAGCGCGGTTTGCCATGCCACCTGAATCAAATAAGCATTGTAGTATTGCTCAGCCGCGGAATCGGGTTGGGAGGAAATAGACAGCCAATCTGTATTTCCTACAGGTACCGCAATGCCATGACGCCCTTCGTTGGCAAGGTGGTAGGTGAATTCACCTTGAGTATTTCGAATCACTTCTGTCAGCATGCGGCCATTTTCAAGTGGCAGGTTCAATCCATCAAAATTACGGATGCTTGGGTGCGCCAGGACTTCACCGGTTTTACGATTGGTGAAGTAGATATATTGGTTAGTTTCGCTAGTCGCATTTTCTCGGCTCACCACACGCTGAAGCAGCGATGTGCCGTTCTCTTCTTTCAAAAGCTCTTTTGCCATTTCAGCACTTCGCAATGCCAGACTTTGGCTTTGCGCTTCAGTGACCTCACTGACAGAGTCCCGGAACGTATTGGCGTCCCACAGCTGTTTTGCCACCAATAGCAAGGTACTGAAAACCATTAAAAGAATGAGTTTGGGAACCAGTTTGATGTTGGCAGCGGCCTTTTCCCAGGGCCTGAATATCATCTGTGACATTCTCGGTGACTCCTTGATAGTTGCATCGCGTAAACTGCGATACAGTAAAGAGAAAGCAAGCGGAATAGGGTTAGGTATCTATCGAGAGTAAACTTCGATAGATATGCTGAGCCCTACAGAACTAACGGCAGCACAGGTTGTTTATTGAGTGATGAGCGAGACCGAAACGAAAAACTTAGATCTGAATCCGATGGGATTGTTGAGTCTGTTGCTTTCCTTTGTCTCACTTTGTGTGGTCACTACCATTTTATTGCTGCCTAAAAGCGATCCTCTTTATACCTTATTGCTAGGCATCGATACGCTGATTTGTCTGATATTTTTGCTACAAATCGCCCTACATCTTCTTAAAAGTGATAACAAAGTCACTTATTTGAAAACGCATTGGATAGATATTCTCGCCAGCATCCCTGTGGTTGAAGCATTACGTTTCGCCCGCATTTTTCAAATATTCCGGGTCATCCGCCTTATTCAGCAAAGCCAGTCACTGCTCACCTACATGAACGAAAACCGCAATGAAACCACCATGGCGACCATTCTGCTATTACTAACGGTACTGGTTTCAACCGGATCTGCTGCGGTATTTGCGTTTGAAAGCCCCGCGATCGAAGCCAACATCACTAGCCTGACTGATGCTATCTGGTGGGTGTTTGTCACTATTTCTACCGTAGGTTATGGTGATTACTACCCTGTGACGCCAGCAGGGCGAGCCGTCGCGGTAATAGTGATTATGTGTGGTGTCGGTATTTTTGGTGCCATCACCGGCCTTGTGACTTCTTATGTCACCAAACCAGAGAAGAAAGCACAGGAAAGAGAAGAACGCCGCCGCGAAGCGCTAGAACTGATTCTCACGCAGCAAACTGAAATATTGGGACGTCTTACCGCAATTGAAGCCAAGCTAGAGAACAAACCACCTTCGCAGCAAGAAAAAAAATAGCGCCATCAGGCGCTATTTTTAGATATCCATAATTTAGATATCCCAATAGGGAGCAAGCGTTAAGCCAATCTGACGAGATTGCATCATGGCATGCAGCAAAGATTCTTCCTTACGACCCAGCCATTTTTCGATCTGCGCGCGATCATCCTCTTCCAAATCTTCATCATCAGCCAGTTTTCTCACTGGCTCAAGCAGTTGAAAGTCCTCAATTCCCTGCAGCAGGTCAAGCCAAGGAAGACGGAAAGTCTCTCGTTCTTCAGTCTCAAACAAGGCAGCCACACAACACCCTGACATCAAGTTTCGGTTCAGGCGCGGCTGCTGATCCAGATAAGCAAAGCGATCCAGTTCATTACCTTCCGCGAAAACACTTAAAAGCTCATCCCAGGATTGGGCCAGCGAGCGGTTGGCAAACTGGCGAATAGGCTCACCCAATTTTTCACGGGCTTTGTCATCCAGGAATGGTTGCCAACCACGGGTGAGAATCCAACGGCTTAGATCCAACAACAGGTTGCAATAACGGCTTGAATGCAGGAGTTCAAGCACTTCAGCACGCTCTGGCAATTCGTCATAGCGATCAGAAAGCTTTGCCATCAACGGCTTTTGCGCATTAAGTTTACGCAGGAAGTGACCTTTATCGTCGAGCAAGCGCTCAATAGCTCTGCCCTCGTAAACCCAGTCCAACTCCCCTTCCAGCCATTGCAATTCCTGACGAAGCAAAGCACTGGCGCGACGCGGGATCAAACCACCATAAAGCACCAGAGCCTGACGTATCAGCGACACCGCGTTACACATCTCAAAGATGGCTTCCTGCTCAGGACGCTCCACGTAGACCTGCTCATGGTAGTGCCAATGATCAAGCGCGTGCTCGAGCGCTTTCACAAACGACTGCTCTACCGACATCTGGTCGCTAACATGAACCATGGTCAGCGGTTTCACCGGATCACCTTCATAGCCAGTCGCAAGACGATAACCTCGGGCCGCTTTACTCAGGTTGCCCAAACGCAAACCGCCGTTTTCTGCCAGCTCGCGCGCCAGCACAAACAGCGCATCTGTCTGACCAGACTTCAGCTCAAGCTCAACTTCGCAAATCGGGTCATAGCCCCCGTTCTCAGTGGTGACTTCGCCACTATCGAAAGCCAGCTCAACCTGACTGCTGTCAGGCATCGCAAGCAGCCACTGCTGGCGCTCAAAATCTGTAGAGAACAAAGGATTCAGGTTGGCACTGAGTGATTCGATGTCTAAACCTTCTGGCCAAGCATCTGCGGGGATCAGTGAAAGGTCAGGAACTGGAGATTCCAGCTCTGCATTGTATTCCGGACGTTGGTGAAGTCCTGCAACAACACGGCCTGCAGTTTTCAGTGTTTGCACGAACACATCGTCATAGCGCCTGACACGTAGTCCAATATCATGGCGTCGCAGAACGTAATCCGGGGTGTCGTAGTAGATATTACCGAGGTCTCGCTGGCGTTGCTGCAATACCTTTAAATCAGCAATTTTGTCCCGGATCTGGCGTGAAAAATCCGTCGAAACAAAAAACTTTAGCTCTATCTCAGTTTCCATAAAGGTACCTATAACCAATAGCAGAACAAGGATATGGATATTCGCTAAGTCGGGCAAGAGACTTTCATTGATCTGAAACGGTATCAATACAAATGTGATTGCGATAACATTCGCCGCCTAAATAACCATCGCGTCACTAGAAACTCATACTCCTGAAACATTCAGATGAGTTCCGGTGTAATATTTAGCCTGATCCGTTGGACAGGTCTTTTAGGTAGATACGGCTATGCCTGTAAATACAATTGTTGGGCTGTTCGCAAAGAGCCCTTTAAAACCTTTGCAACGCCACGTGAGCCGCGTAAACGACTGCTGCTCGCTGTTAGTCCCTTTCTTCGAAGCTTGTGAGAAAGGCGATTGGGAACGTGCAGAACAGCTGCGCCATGAGATTTCAACGATTGAGAAAGAAGCAGATGCGCTCAAACGTGAAATCCGCCTTAAATTGCCTCGCGGCCTCTTCCTCCCGGTAGACCGTACTGACATGCTCGACCTGCTTATCCAACAGGACAAGCTTGCAAACCTCGCCAAAGATATTGCCGGCCGTGTGATTGGTCGACAACTCCAAGTCCCTTCCTTGCTCTACACCGACTTCGTCGCCTACGTGCAACGTTGTCTGGATGCTGCCGATCAGGCACGTCGCGTTATCAGTGAATTGGATGAACTGCTGGAAACTGGCTTTAAAGGACGTGAAGTCACTCTGGTTGAAGAAATGATCCACCAGTTGGATACCATTGAGGGCGATACTGACTCAATGCAAATCAAACTTCGCCAGCAATTGATGTCAATCGAGAGTGAATACAACCCGGTTGATGTGATGTTCCTTTACAAGATTCTTGAATGGGTCGGCGCTATCGCTGATCAGGCACAACGTGTTGGCTCGCGTTTAGAGCTGATGCTGTCGCGCTCGTAAAGCGCCATTCATCTAAGAGATAACAAGGTAAAACAATGGAAATCCTAGCGAATTACGGCACCATTATTATTTTGGTGGCCGCAGTCTTTGGTTTCATGATGGCTATCGGTATCGGTGCAAACGACGTTGCCAACGCCATGGGTACGTCAGTGGGCTCTAAGGCACTGACCGTTAAACAAGCCATCATCATTGCGATGATTTTTGAATTCGCCGGCGCTTATCTGGCCGGTGGTGAAGTGACAGACACCATCCGAAAAGGGGTGATTGAAACGTCACTTTACGCTTCCCAACCTGAAGTGCTGGTTTACGGCATGATGTCTGCGCTGCTGGCAGCGGGTACATGGCTATTGGTTGCGTCCTATATGGGCTGGCCGGTGTCCACGACTCACTCCATCATTGGTGCCATTATCGGTTTCGCTTGTGTGTCTGTCGGCACTGAAGCCGTGGACTGGAGTTCCGTGCAAGGCATCGTAGGCAGCTGGCTTGTCACGCCGTTGATTTCCGGTGTGTTCGCTTACGCGATTTTTGTCAGCGCCCAGCGTTTGATTTTTGATACCGACAAACCTCTCATCAACGCCAAGCGCTTCGTACCGGTTTATATGTTCCTGACCGCAATGATTATCGCTATGGTGACAATCAAGAAGGGTCTGAAGCACGTCGGCTTGCATCTTTCTACCGGTGAAGCCGTGATGGTATCCATTGCGGTTTCTGCTCTGATCATGATGTTCGGTTATGTCTACATTAACCGTAAGTACAGAGACGACACAGCAAGTACAAATGGTTACCAGGGCGTTGAGCGCGTATTCAGCCTGTTGATGGTCGTAACAGCCTGTGCGATGGCGTTCGCGCACGGTTCTAACGACGTAGCAAACGCGATTGGCCCACTATCAGCGATTGTTTCTACCGTTGAACACATGGGCCAAATCACCGAGAAGAGCACCATTGCATGGTGGATTCTACCTCTTGGTGGTATCGGTATTGTTGTTGGTCTCGCAACCTTGGGTCACAAGGTGATGGCGACGGTAGGTTCCGGTATTACTGAGCTGACACCAAGCCGTGGATTTGCGGCTCAGCTGGCAACCGCATCAACGGTTGTTCTGGCATCTGGTACGGGCCTTCCAATCTCTACCACGCAAACGCTGGTTGGTGCGGTGTTAGGTGTTGGTTTTGCGCGTGGTATCGGTGCACTGAACCTGGGTGTAGTGCGTAATATCGTAGCATCCTGGGTTGTAACGCTACCAGCCGGTGCGCTACTTGCGGTGATTTTCTTCTACGCCATGCAGGCTGCATTTGGTGTATAAAGCAAATTAAGAAAGGCGTTTTAGTCACGTTTTTGTGCAGTGATGTCAGTCTTCGGTCAAAAAAGGGAGGTTATGCCTCCCTTTTGTTGTACCTGAACCCCAAAATTTTTTAGTATTTGGCACAAACAGATACTCACGACCAAAACAAAGGAATACTCCGTGAAGCAACTTTTCTCTGCCCTGGCTGTACTTATGATGCTGGCAGTCCCTGCTGCACATGCTAAGGACAACTACATCTCAGATGAGCTTTTCACTTACATGCATTCTGGCCCGGGCACCCAGTTCCGTATTCTCGGCAGTGTGGATGCGGGCACGAAAGTGACAGTTGTGGACAGTAACCGTAACGCTGGCTACACCCAAATCATTGATGATCGTGGTCGTAAAGGCTGGGTTGAAACCAAGTATGTTTCTAAACAACCTGGTCTGAAAGTTCGTGTACCTGCATTGGAAGAAGAACTGAAGCAGGTAAAAGAAGCACTGTCGAGTGCACAAGGCGATGCGGAAGCAAAAACCAAAGGCCTGATTGAGTCGCTGGATCAGCGTAACGCTCAGGTGAAAGAGTTGGAGCAACACACCAGCGAACTGAACCAGAAGCTGATCGATGCGCAAACCGAAATCCGCGAACTGCGCGCACGTATCGACACTCAGAAAGATGATCTGCTGATGCGCTACTTTGCCTACGGTGGCATGGTTGCAGGTGGTGGCCTGTTGTTTGGTCTCATCCTGCCGCACCTGATCCCACGCCGCAAGAAGCGTAATAATGGTTGGGCGTAAGCGATAAGCAAACGACAACAAAAAAGCCGCGAAAGCGGCTTTTTTGTTTTTTGAATCAGCACAAAAGGCGATAGCGTTTGGCTCTTGCTGCTCTTCCTGAGTTCTGGGTTCTGGGTCCCAGGAAAAAACTCTAGACGCGAACTCTTGAATTACCCATTACCATGTTGTTAGCGCTGGAATCGCGATAAGCGCATCTTCAAACTGCACCACTACTTGCTGAGGCTCGATGCCTCGAAGTAACACACCATCTGCCACGAACTGACCTTCACGGGCTTCTTTACCGTTGACCTTCACCCAACGGTTACTCTCATTAGAGGTATAGATATGGGTCTGAAAGTCCATCGCAGGCAATCGGTTTAATTGCGCAGAATTCAGCTCAGCAATCGGTACGACGTTGCTCTCTGGCTGAGCGCGGTCCAATTTCGCTTCCAAGGTACGCGACTTATCACTGCCCATGGCGGCTTCGACTTTCTGCGCCAGTTCAGGAGAAAGCTCAGACAAGTCCAAATCTTCCAGTGTTAGCTCATCATTCCCTTTCAGTTGCGTCTGATTCGGCGCGGTAAAGGTTGTGCTGCCGATTTCCACCGCTTCAGGCTCTGGTGGCTCAGTCTGAGCAATATCTTCTTCCACAACTGGCTCAATGATAGGCTGCGGCAAAGGTTCGAGTGCCAGCTCAAAGACATCTGAATCTGGCATCACCACAATCTCACCATCAGAAAGCGCCAGCTTCTCGCCCGGTGTAGCATCAATGCTACCGACCAGCGTTGGCCCAGGCATTTGCAGCACCGAATCGAGCACCATAAAGGTCATAGCGCCAGGGATACCGTCTGCATCCAAGCCTTTACTTCGCTGGAACTCGCGCACTTTTACGCGCTGCTCCTGCCCAAAGGTATTCGATACAGGCGTATTCTCGCCCAGCACCAGATTCAGGCGTTGATCCAGCCATTGAACACGCTCGCCGCGCTGACCGAAACGGATAAAGTTAGGGTTGCCCAACGGCGGACGCCAAAGCACCAATGCTTCGCCGCTCCAGTATTGGTTCAGGAATTCTTCGCTCACCAGCAGACGTTTGTCCGCCGCCAGCAATTCAAACTGGCCGTCGCCTCTGCCATACAATACGGCAAACCAGTTCTGGCCACCTGTGCCGTTCATTTCAAGCACTGCTGGGCGATCGATGGTCAACAATTGGGAAAGCGGTAAGTTTCCTTTAAAGCAGGCAAGCTCGCCACGCACTTTTGATGAACAGCCCGCCGCTAACACATCGGCATCAAAGCCCCAAAGCTTGTAAAGGGATTGCATCGAAGAACCTGCACTCAGGCTCTCACGAGTCACTTCGCTAAGTGGCAAAGTGACAATGGTTTGGACAGGCTTGTTAGCCTCGACTTTTACCACAGGTGTCGGATCGGAAACGACAACAACAGGCGCTGGTTGCTCAACCACCTCAACAACAGCTGGCTGAGTGACAACCACAGGAGCTGGAGATTCAGTCTCAACAACAATCGCTCCGTCCTCGCTGCCAACACCAAGTCCCACTCGAATAGCAATCGCGAGCAGCGCAGCACCGCCAATCGCACCGGCATAAACTGGCCAGTAACGTTTGTAGTCAGTGTGTGGCTTGCTTTGTACCACGCCCTGCCATTCCAATACGTCCTGACAGGCACGCGCCGCAATGGCTTGGTTGACCTTCTGGCGCGATTCTTTAAACGCCATCTTCAGCGCTTTATCACACACTAAGTTCACCAGACGCGGCACACCGCCCGTCTCGTTGGCAATCAACTTAATAGCTGCCCCATCAAACAAAGGCTCCAAACCACCCGCGCAGCTGATACGGTGCGTGATGTATTGATGCACTTCATCCGGCGTGAGCGGCATCAGGTGATAACGCGCGGTAATGCGCTGAGCAAGCTGACGAAGATTGGACTGACGCAGCATTTGCTGCAGCTCAGGCTGACCAATCAGAATGACTTTTAACAGCTTGCGGTAAGAGGTTTCGATATTGGTCAGAAGACGAAGCTGCTCCAACACGTCCGGCATTAAATGCTGGGCTTCATCCACCAGCAACACAGTTTGTATGCCTTTGGATTCGTTATTGAACAGCTTATCGGATATGGCGTCATAGAGGCGTTTGAAGCTATCGTCCTCTTTATATTCCACGCCCAGCTCATCGCAAAGCGTTTGAAGCAGTTCGAGAACAGACACACTCGGATTCAGGATCGTTGCAACCTGCGTTTTCTCTGGCATGCGATCCAACAAGGCTTTCATGGTGGTGGTTTTACCCGTGCCCACCTCGCCGGTTAAAAGCGCCAAACCGCCGCCATCCTCAATGCCATTCAGGACATGGCTCAGCGCTTCTTTGTGCCTTTCGCTCAAAAAGTAAAATTTAGGATTGGGCACGATCGCAAATGGCGACTCGGTTAACCGGAAAAAGTCTTGGTACATGAATATTTCTCTGTTCCCTCAATGGCTCGCAAGGTAGCGCGGCCTAAAGATGAAGTAAAGCCAGTCACAGCTTCAGACTGTGTAATCAGGGACAGGTTCGCAGGTTTTACACACATCCCTGTATTCTACGCACGGTTCACGCCTGCATAGACCCATGGTTTCGGTATATGATGATCACATTATTGCTTAGATTTCGGATAGTAATGTGAAAACCTACCTTGTCGGCGGTGCCGTTCGCGACGAACTCCTCGGTCTGGAAGTCAAAGATAGGGACTGGGTCGTGGTCGGCGCAGACATTGATTCCATGTTAAACGCTGGTTACCAGCAAGTGGGCTCTGACTTCCCCGTTTTCCTCCACCCTAAGACTCATGAAGAGCATGCACTGGCGCGGACAGAACGTAAATCAGGTAAAGGCTACACAGGTTTCGTCTGCGATTTCACGCCACAAGTCACACTGGAAGAAGACTTACAGCGACGCGATCTGACCATCAATGCCATTGCCAAAGCCGAAGATGGATCGCTGATTGACCCTTACGGCGGCCAGCAAGATCTCAACGATCGTCTGCTTCGCCATGTTTCCCCTGCTTTTGTAGAAGACCCGCTACGTGTGCTGCGCGTTGCACGCTTTGCGGCAAGATTTCATCATCTTGGTTTTCGCGTGGCTGATGAAACCCTTGCGATGATGCAGGAAATCGTCAAAAGCGGCGAGCTTGAAGCCCTGACCGCCGAGCGCGTCTGGAAAGAGTGGGAAAAGTCACTCACTTCCCAGCATCCCGAAGTGTTCTTAAGCGTCCTGCGCGACTGCGGTGCATTGGCTGTTGTGTTGCCTGAGATAGACGTCCTGTTCGGCGTACCTCAGCCCGAACAGTGGCACCCTGAAATCGACACCGGTGTTCACACTCTCATGGTCGCCAGACAAGCAGCGCTTCTAACCCAAGATCCGATAATACGTTTTGCTGCGCAAGTGCATGACTTGGGCAAGGGCCTGACGCCCAAAGAAGAGTGGCCGAGCCACAAACTGCATACCAAGCTCGGTTTGACACCGATTAAAGCCCTGTGCGAGCGCATCCGTGTGCCAAACGCCTACCGCGACGCCGCGCTTCTGGTCTGCGCCGAGCACACCAATGTACACAACGCGGGCGAGTTAAAAGCCGCCACTTTCGTCAAGATATTTGACCGCAATGACTGCTGGCGAAAGCCCGAGAAAATCCCTCAGCTCGCAACGGCGAGCAAAGCCGATCACCAAGGCCGCACAGGATTTGAAGAGCGTGATTATCCGCAGTCTGAATGGCTGACAAGTGCATTTGATGCCGCCAGTACTGTTGAAGTGAAACCGATTGTGGCTGCTGGTTTTAAAGGCCCAGCAATACGGGAAGAGCTGACAAGGCAGCGGATTGAAGCGGTGAAAAAGTATCTGGAAGGGAATAGGGTCCTAGGGTCCTAGGGTCCTAGGGTCCTAGGGTCCTAGGGTCCTAGGGTCCTAGGGTCCTAGAAGGCAGTATCTCCAACTCCAGACGTAAAAAAAGCGGCACTGTTAGCAGTTGCCGCTTTTTCTATCCCTAGGATCTGCTCTTGCTCTTCCTAGGACCTAGGATCTGTATTTCCTAGGAACTGTTTGCCTAGCCCCAAAGCCCTTATCGCGTCGCCAAGAACGCCATCAAGCCAAGACCGAGCGCCACACGGTAAATCACGAATGGCTTCATGCCCATCTTGGTCACGAGTTTCAGGAACCAGTGGATACACGCATACGCACTGATGAATGAAACCAGTACGCCAGTCATGATAGGCGCCCACATGACAGGTACGTCACTTTTCACCAGACCCAGGCCAAGGTAAGAACCCGCCAATACGATGATTGGAATTGACATCAGGAAAGAAAAACGCGCGGCAGCTTCACGGGTGTAACCCAGGTAAAGGGCCATGGTCATGGTCGCGCCAGAGCGGGAAGTCCCCGGGACCATTGCCAGCGCTTGTGCAATACCAATCCACAGCGCCATTTTTGGCGTGGTTTTGTATTCGTCAAACTCGCACTTGGCTTTCACATCGACCCACCAAAGCAGCAGACCGAAGACAATACAGGTCACCGCAATCACCCACGCCGAACGCAAGTAAACTTCGATGATATCTTTCATGAGCAGGCCGAAAATACAGGCAGGAATCGTTGCCAGTGCAATCATCCATGCCAATGTGGCATCAGAAGAACGCTCACCCTTGAAGATGGAGCGGAAGAATGCGCCCAGCAATTGCGTCACTTCCTTTCGGAAATAGCCCACAACAGCAAGCAAGGTACCCACGTGAACGGCAACATCAAAGGCCAAACCCTGATCCTGCCAACCTAGAATTTCTGACGGAAGAATAAGATGCGCAGAGCTCGAGACGGGAAGAAACTCCGTCAGACCCTGAATTAAAGCCAGCGCAAAGGCTTCAAACATGCTCATAGTTTTAAGTCACTTATAGTTATTAAAGGGAAAAATCGGTCACCGGCCAAAGGGGTTGTTCTTCTGAGAAAGCATCCCACGCTTCTTGATAAGTTTTGTCATCACCCGGAATGACTTGGTCAGGGCAAAGCTCTGCCAACGGCCAAAGGGTAAAGGCAAATTTGTACACATCGTTGCGCGGCAATGTCGGACCTTCCGGCTGCGCCAGCTCACCGTAAGTCAGCAAATCGATGTCCAGCGTGCGATCACGGAACTTGATAGCATCTCGCTCACGCCCCCAGCGCGATTCAATCTCACGCAGCGCAGCCATAATGCCTTCGAGGCTCAGTTCAGTATGAAGTTCAACGACAAGGTTATAAAAATTAGGACCTTCGAAGCCGACGGGAACAGCTTCAAAAATGCGGGAGCAACGACATTCAGGGTCGAGCTCTCTGAGTGCAGCAATACCTTCAGAGATATGATGCTCGCGCTCAATGTTAGAGCCGACGCTCACGAGAACCTGAATCACTTGGCGCCTCGCTCAATCACCACACCCACGGTGCGAGCCTGAGGGACAGCACCTGGTTTGCTCACTTTCACGCGAACCCAAGGTACGGAAAATTGGGACTGGATCAGCGCCGCAATTTCTTCCGCAACGCGTTCCACTAGGAGAAAACGGCCGTTTTCGACCAAATCGATAATCGCGCCACTCACTGATGCATAGTCCAGTGCGTAAGCCACATCATCGTTATCTGCCGCAGGCTTGTTGTCATGCGCCATTTCAATATCAAACACCAGCTTCTGTTTGATTTGTTGTTCCCAGTCGTAGACGCCGATAGTGGTCACGACTTCAAGCTGCTCAATAAATACTAAATCCATGTTCACTCAAAAATATCAGAGGTCGGATACCCATTATGCGCAAAAGCACGTAACATCGGCTCAACCAGCGCCACAGCAAAAATAGCCTGAGCGCTCATTATATCTACACAATATCCTTAAAAAATTGGATACTTTGTGTCTGGTGCGCGAACTATACCAAGTTCTCGCCGCCCTAGCGAATGTTCAAACTGGATGACTGAATGACTGCTTTTGGCCTATTGATGATCGTACTTGCATATTTACTGGGTTCCATATCCAGCGCAGTATTGATCTGTCGTCTTTACGGCCTGCCAGACCCAAGAGAACAAGGCTCAGGTAATCCAGGTGCTACCAATGTGTTCCGCTTAGGTGGTCGGCTCGCAGCGGCCCTAGTGCTGCTGTGCGACATGCTCAAGGGCACTATTCCTGTCTGGGTAAGCTACCTGTTGGGCGTCAACCCTTTCATGCTCGGCCTGATTGGTATCGCGGCCTGCCTTGGTCATATCTACCCCATTTTCTTTCATTTTCGTGGCGGTAAAGGGGTCGCAACTGCACTCGGTGCCATTGCACCTATAGGCTTAGATCTCACCGGCATGATGCTAGGGACATGGATAGCTGCCGTTTTAGTCACGGGCTATTCTTCTGTCGGCGCACTTCTCGCGTCTTTGTTTGCACCACTCTTTACGTGGATGGTCAAACCCCAGTTCACCATGCCTGTCGCCATGCTCTCCTGTCTTATCATTTTCCGCCATCAGGAAAACATAAAACGCCTGCTTCGCAAGGAAGAGCAAAAAATCTGGAATAAAAAGAAAAAGCTGACAGAAAACGAAGAGCAGGAAGGGAAAGAGATTTAAGGTCCTAGGGTCCTAGGGTCCTAGGGTCCTAGGGTCCTAGGGTCCTAGAAGAGATTGGCCCCAACACAGACAAATAAAAAAAGCGGCACTGAAATTCAGTTGCCGCTTTTTCTGTTCTATAAGCTCTGCTTTTTGCTCTTCCTAGGATCTAGGACCTTTCTTTTCCTAGGACCTGCTCTTCGCTCTTACCCTTCGATCGGCTTAAGTGTATCAATCGGCCAGCGTGGGGAAGCTTTCACGCCCAAGTCATTGTGCTCGCCATTTTTCAGGCGCTGCATGCCAGCGTAAGCAATCATGGCACCGTTGTCGGTACAGAACTCAGTGCGTGGATAGTAAACTTCACCACCGATATTGTTCGCCAGCTCTTCCAACTTGGCACGTAGGTGACGGTTAGCACTCACGCCGCCAGCAATCACCACACGCTTCATACCGCACTGCTTCAATGCTCGCTTACACTTGATCACCAAGGTGTCAACGACGGCATCTTCAAACGCACGGGCGATATCAGCGCGGGTTTGGTCATCATTGTCGTTGGCAGCAATCGTATTGGCGGTGAAGGTTTTCAGGCCAGAAAAGCTCATATCTAAGCCCGGTACATTGGTCATTGGACGTGGGAAAGTGAAGCGGCTGCTGTCACCCTTTTCTGCCAGTTTAGAAAGCAGAGGACCGCCTGGGTAATCCAGGTTCATCAGCTTCGCGGTTTTGTCGAACGCTTCGCCGGCAGCGTCATCAATCGATTCGCCAAGGATCTGGTATTCACCAATACCTTTTACTTCAACGATCATCGAGTGACCGCCAGAAACCAACAATGCGATAAACGGGAACGGAGGAGGGTTATCTTCCAACATCGGCGCCAGCAAGTGACCTTCCATATGATGAACCGCCACCGCTGGAATATCCCAAGCATAAGCTAAGCTTCGGCCAATCGTCGCACCGACCAAAAGCGCACCAACCAGACCAGGGCCTGCCGTATAAGCCACGCCATCCAAGTCTTTAGGCGTCAAGCCAGCTTCTTTCAGCGCAGCTTTAACCAGCGGAATCGTCTTCTTAACGTGATCGCGAGAAGCTAGTTCAGGCACCACACCGCCGTAATCAGCATGCAGTTTTACCTGGCTGTATAACTGGTGCGCTAACAGACCTTTTTCATCATCATAAATAGCCACGCCGGTCTCATCGCACGACGTCTCGATGCCCAGAATTCGCATAACACCTCAGCTCACTTGGATCACAGATCGATCCGCTTTCGATCTGCTGGTTTCTAAAACAGGCGGCAATCTTACATGGGCGGCATCAAATTCACCAGTTATGCTTTACAAGCACCCTAGTATCGGATTAGAATTCCGCACCATTTTTAATCAAAGCTGGTCAATCTGTCTCCAGCGATAACTGACTAACCCCTGAGGTGAAAGGCACATGCCAGTAGTTAAAGTACGTGAAAACGAACCATTCGACGTAGCACTGCGTCGCTTCAAGCGCTCTTGTGAAAAAGCAGGTATCCTTTCTGAAGTTCGCCGTCGTGAGCACTTCGAAAAGCCGACTACCGTTCGCAAACGCGCTAAAGCAGCTGCAGTTAAACGCCACCTGAAGAAGCTGGCTCGCGAAAACGCACGTCGCGTTCGCCTGTACTAATTACGATTAATACAGGATTGCGAGATGGAATTGCTTGAACGTCTGAAAGACGAACAAAAAACGGCGATGAAAGCCAAAGACAAACCTCGTCTTGGCACTATCCGTTTGATCATGGCTGCAATTAAACAGCAAGAAGTTGACGGTCAGAAAACTCTGAACGAAGACGAAGTGCTGGCAGTGATGACCAAAATGGTTAAGCAGCGCCGTGATTCTGTTTCGCAATATCAGTCAGCAGGCCGTGATGACCTGGCTGATGTGGAACTGGCAGAAATTTCCGTTCTGGAAGAGTTCATGCCAAAGCCACTCAGCGACGAAGAAGTTGATGCTCTGGTGAAAGAAGCCATCGCAACTTCTGGAGCAGGCTCCATGCAAGACATGGGTAAAGTCATGGCCGTTCTGAAACCTCTGGTTCAGGGCCGAGCTGACATGGGTAAAATCAGCCAATTGGTTAAAGCTAATCTGGCCTAACTTTTATCCGACCTGCAAACAAGCCGTGCTATCCATTTTTGGAGTGCGCGGCTTGTTCGTATTCGCTCAGTAGCAAATACTGAGAGTACCCTCTTCTTTTATTCACCGAACGCATAAAGGTTTATGGCAGGAAAGATCCCACGCTCATTCATTGATGATCTGCTAGCACGACTCGATATTGTCGAGCTAATAGACGCGCGGGTGAAACTTAAAAAGCAAGGCAAAAACTACGGTGCCTGCTGTCCTTTCCATAACGAAAAAACCCCGTCTTTCTCTGTCAGCCAAGAGAAACAGTTCTACCATTGTTTTGGTTGTGGTGCGCACGGCAACGCCATCGACTTTATCATGGAGTTCGATCGCCTTGAATTTGTCGAAGCCATCGAAGAACTAGCGTCTTCGCTAGGTCTAGATGTGCCAAGAGAACACTCTGGCGGTGGTGCCCCGAAAGGGCCTTATGCACGCAGCGATCAGAAACGCGACCTCTACCAGATGATGGGGCAAATCGCCCAGTTTTATCAGGGTGGGCTGCGTAATGAAGCGGGTAAAATAGCGATTGATTACCTTAAAGGCCGTGGCCTTTCCGGTGAAATCGTGCAGAAGTTTGGGATAGGCTACGTCGCTGACGAATGGGATCAGGTGCGTTCACGCTTCGGGCGTGATAACGCCAGCCAGCAGGCACTGGTATCAACCGGCATGCTGATTGAAAACGACAACGGACGCCGTTACGACCGCTTCCGTGGCCGTGTGATGTTTCCTATTCGTGACCGTCGTGGACGTGTTATCGGTTTTGGTGGCCGCGTGATTGGCGATGGCACACCGAAATACCTCAACTCACCGGAAACACCGATATTCCATAAAGGACGTGAGTTGTATGGCATGTACGAAGTACTGCAGGCACACCGCGAGCCCAAGCAATTACTCGTTGTTGAAGGTTATATGGACGTCGTCGCCCTGGGGCAATTTGGCATTGATTATGCTGTTGCATCACTGGGCACCGCGACCACCGCAGAACATATGCAAACCATGTTCCGCCAAACCTCCAACGTGATTTGCTGCTACGACGGTGACCGCGCAGGACGTGACGCCGCATGGCGTGCAATGGAGCAGGCACTTCCCCACTTGGTAGATGGACGCCAGCTCAAATTCATGTTCCTGCCAGACGGTGAAGACCCAGATTCCATGGTTCGGCAGGAAGGTAAAGAAGGCTTTGAACAGCGCCTCGCAGGTGCTATGTCGCTGTCAGAATTTCTGTTTAACACCTTGATGGAACAAGTCGACACCAGCAGTCAGGAAGGTAAAGCCAAGCTCACCACTTTGGCGGTGCCACTGATTGACAAAGTGCCGGGCGGCACACTTCGTCTCTACCTACGTAACATTTTGGGCCAGAAGCTAGGTCTACCTGATGAGCAACAACTCGAAAAGCTCATCAGCCGACAAGGTCAGACGCAAACACGTCAACCATTGCCGGAAATGAAACGTACCCCAATGAGAGAAGTGATAACCCTGTTATTGCAAAATCCAGGGTTTGTAGAAAACGTACCGCCACTTGATGGTTTGGATGAGCTCGGGATCCCCGGCTTAAATTTATTCACCACCATGCTTGAACTTTGCAGATCCCGTCCCAATATTACGACAGGACAGCTGCTGGAACATTGGCGCGGCACAGAACAAGAAGCATTGTTAGCCAAATTGGCAAGTTGGGAACTACCTATCAACGAAAACAATGTATTAGATGTATTTTTAGACTCACTGGACAAAATTCTGGACCAGTGTGTCAAACAACAAATAGCCAAGTTGCAAGCTAAATCGAATACCGTCGGCTTATCAGTCGAAGAGAAGCGGGAGTTGCAGTTGTTAATCCTCAACCGGCCCGACTAGAAACTAGCCAGCATACTTGTATTTTGCTAAAATTGGCAGTTTGCGTTTCCGCATACTAAATTCTTCACTCAGACCCGAAGTTGGATATCGTCTATGGATCAAAATCCGCAGTCACAGCTAAAGTTGCTTGTCGCAAAAGGTAAGGAACAAGGCTATCTAACCTATGCAGAAGTAAATGACCACCTACCGGAAGACATTGTCGATTCTGATCAGATAGAAGACATCATTCAGATGATCAACGACATGGGTATTCAGGTGGTGGAAACAGCGCCAGATGCCGATGAGCTGATGATGTCTGAAACTGTCGCGGACGAAGATGCCGTCGAAGCAGCAGCAGCAGCACTTTCTAGCGTTGAATCTGAAATAGGTCGTACAACTGACCCAGTGCGCATGTACATGCGTGAAATGGGTACAGTAGAACTGCTTACCCGCGAAGGCGAAATCGACATCGCCAAACGCATCGAAGATGGTATTAACCAAGTACAGGTATCGGTTGCCGAATACCCTGGCTCCATCTCATCACTGCTCGATCAGTTTGACAAAGTAGAAGCAGAAGAGCTTCGCCTGACAGACATCATTTCTGGCTTCGTAGACCCGAACCAGGAAGACATCGCACCTACCGCCACCCACATCGGTTCAGAGCTCACCGAAGAGCAACTGGAAGATGAAGATGATGGCGACGACGATGATGATGATGACGAAGAAGAAGACACTGGCATCGACCCAGAGCTAGCGCGCGAAAAGTTTAACGACTTGCGCCTGGCTTACGAATGCATGCAGCAGTCCATCCAGAAAAACGGCCGCTTCCACGAAGACACTGCAGGCGCAATCGCCGAGCTGTCAGAGGTGTTCAAGCAATTCCGTCTGATACCAAAACAATTCGACCGCCTGGTTAATGAAATGCGCGATACAATGGATCGCGTACGCACACAAGAACGCATCGTGATGCGCCTGTGTGTAGACCAAGCGAAAATGCCGAAGAAAACCTTTGTACAACTGTTCAGCGGCAACGAATCGTCAGACAGCTGGCTGGATGAAGCACTGGCTTCCGACAAACCATACGTCGATCGCCTGAAGCAGTACGAAGAAGATCTTCGCCGCTGCGTACAGAAACTGAAAATCGTTGAAGACGAAACCGGTCTTTCTGTAGAGCGCGTAAAAGATATCAGCCGTCGCATGTCAATCGGTGAAGCGAAAGCACGCCGTGCGAAGAAAGAGATGGTTGAAGCGAACTTGCGTCTGGTTATTTCTATCGCGAAGAAATACACCAACCGTGGCCTGCAATTCCTGGATCTGATTCAGGAAGGTAACATCGGCCTGATGAAAGCGGTAGACAAGTTTGAATACCGTCGTGGTTACAAGTTCTCGACTTACGCAACATGGTGGATCCGTCAGGCAATCACCCGTTCAATCGCAGACCAGGCACGTACTATCCGTATCCCTGTTCACATGATTGAAACCATCAACAAACTGAACCGTATCTCACGTCAGATGCTTCAGGAGATGGGTCGTGAGCCACTGCCAGAAGAACTGGCAGAGCGCATGCAAATGCCAGAAGACAAGATCCGCAAAGTGCTGAAGATCGCCAAAGAGCCAATCTCCATGGAAACCCCAATCGGTGACGATGAAGATTCACATCTGGGCGACTTTATCGAGGACACCACCCTCGAACTGCCAATGGATTCCGCAACCATGAACAACCTCAAGATGGCAACCAGCGAAGTATTGGCTGGCCTGACACCTCGTGAGGCGAAAGTTCTGCGTATGCGTTTCGGTATCGACATGAATACCGACCACACGCTGGAAGAAGTGGGCAAACAGTTTGACGTAACGCGTGAGCGTATTCGTCAGATTGAAGCGAAAGCACTGCGTAAACTGCGTCACCCAAGCCGCTCAGAAGTTCTGCGCAGCTTCCTGGATGAGTAATCCAAGACGCATTTAATAGCAATATTGGAAAGGCGAGCACTGCTCGCCTTTTTCATTTCTGCGATTTGAACTAAGTGGCTAAAAAGCATACTGAATAGGGTGTGGTTGTGTCTGGACACCCCTGCTTCCACCCCTTATAATCAACCCCCTACACGGCCCCTTAGCTCAGTGGTTAGAGCAGTCGACTCATAATCGATTGGTCCCCAGTTCAAATCTGGGAGGGGCCACCATATATAGAAAGGCCTGAGAGGTTAGTAACCACTCAGGCCTTTTGCTTTTTTAACGCTAATGAGTCTAGTAGTGAGTTCAACTAAGATTTTTTCACTACGTCTCTCTTAAGCTGACTAGCCCACTTTATTGCTTTTAAGATTGATACAAAGACAGAAAGCGCTGCGTTTAGCGTTGTTCCACCTCTTCCGAACACATCATAATCCCAATGTCTTCTTATACATTATTTGGCCATCGCTATTGCAGCAAAACAGCACCAGTAACTTAAGCAATAGTCAATAGAGCAATAAAGTGGGGAAAAGACACGACGAGAACAACCGAGACAATGGCTCAAGAAACAAACCGTGATGAAATCTTCTGTCTCAGGCAACAGTTGAAGATGATTTGATAGAGACCTTATCCTGCCTCTTCACGGACAAAGAAATTTACTATGATTCAGAGCGTCGAATGCACCAGCATTTCCAATAGAAAAGGTAAGTACACCCTTTTTATTTTGCCATTCCTATGCACTTAAACCTATCTATCCACTCTCATCCCAGAGGTATGGTCGGCGTTTGATTGCGGCCTACAGCTTGAATCCCAAAGCTCGCAGGGAATAAATTAGGTTAATATTAAGAATAATTGACAACATTTTTGAAAAACATCTCAGAGACCACTTTTCTTCCAAGTGGCAAAAGCCATAAAGAAAATGACCATAGCATTAAACGAAAAGTAGTCTTTAGAACATTTATGAAGCCATTATAAAACCTGACATTAAATTTACCACAGTAATTAAAACCACCGCTGGAGTTATACAACCAAAGGATATGGCAATGGCCTTTTTAATTAATTTATTAATATTTTTAGGCAATAAAAATCCAGTAATAGCGGAGATTATCGCCCTACAAGCAGACCACCAGACAAATATCGAAGATATTGCACCAATCACATAAAGCAATAGTGAATCCCAAGCATTTGCTCCTAGGAAAATTGCAGCGGTTAGGGTTAGCCATTCAATCCATGTGAACCAGATTTTCACATATCCTCTATCACAAATCTCGTCAAGAATAGAATACATACAACCTCCAAGAATTAAAGTTTTAAAATACATAACCTAAAGGAAAACCTATAAGAAATGTTTATTTGAACACTTAGCAACCTTTACTATTAACCACTAGTTGATCAAACATATGTCTAGAAAAAGCTGACAGGATTATTGCGTTCAAAAGGAAGCAAAAACTTGCAACTAGCCTTTCATATGAACCAATCACCCCAAACTCAGGATAAAATTGAGCCATCCACAAACCAAACAAACATCCAGATAACACTCGAAATATATTTATAATTTGGTTAACAATAAAAAGGTATAGTTTTCTAATCCGGGTTCTTTCCAATCGGGTGAATTTATATGCCTTGGCTACTATATAAATTAGAAATACCACTGGAAAGACAATTATGAACAACATATTAATTTCATCAAGATCAAGCAATCCTTCTGATAAAAACCAATATATTGGTTCTGGTATGTTGCTATCTAAATCAATCAATCTCCCTTCATACAAAAACAACAGAATAAAAAAGGAAACAGGAAATAGTGACCATGTATAACTTAACTTAATCAGCTCCTTCCTCATATGAAGGTATATAATTCTTCTCAAAGTAGACCAACAAAAAAGTAAAATAGATTAAACGTATATACTAGAAAACAACATTCACATGAAACTTAACACTTCAAACCAAAAATGTGTGACAAAACCTTCCTTTTCAGTCTCAATAGTTACTTATTTCATTTGCAATTATGTTTAAGAGCACAAAAACTCGCTTAGAACAACATCGATCTGCTTCATTCGCAACCTCATTTGGATTGATAGTTAGTGTCTCTTCCCCACTTTTATGAAGGAAACAACGAGTAAGCAAGCCCGCTGTTTCCCACATAACTTGATGCGATGACTCCATTCACATTCACAAGAGTCACCGCTGTCAAAACTCACCGCCCCAAGTAGACGGCAGTTACATCTTCTCTGGAATGGCCAAGCTCTTCTGAGATGATTAGGCGGGACTCCCTATCCTTGAGCTTCTCTTCTCGAGTAAGCTCTTTTGAGCTCTTCCCTCCCGCAGCAGGAGCGCACCGTCCTGTCAGCTCAAGGTATCGCTGTTGTGCATATGCGTGCCGAAGTCCATGACTTCTATCTAAGCCAATCTCGATGCAAGCTTTCTCGAAACGTCTCAACTGCTGCACGTACTTGAGTTCAGGGGGGATCAATGAACCTGCTCCTACCAAGTTTTTCACTTCATCGATCAGACTTCGTTGTTCTTCAGTTCGGATTGGAATGTCACGAGGCCTAGCCCCCTTGGTTTTCACGATATGGAGGTGCGTTCCTCTATCGGCATCCCTTAAGATGATTTTCATCGCTTCTTCCCGTCTAAGACCAAAGGCTTTCTGCATGCGAAGGGCCGCTTCTAAATGTGGGTCCCCAATTGCTTTCAACTGTGTTTCCGACAAGTGCCTGGCTTTACTTTTGTTCGTCACATACTGACGTTTCGCGATACCAAGACTCGTATTGCTGGCAGGCACTAGGCCAGACTTACCTATCTTCTCTGCCAGCCAGCGTATGTGGGACATGCGGTTTTTGATGGTCCCAGCTGCCTTTCCACTCTCATTCCAGTGCTTCAAAAGCTTGTCGATATGCTTTCTTTTCAGATTTCTGAGTTCCAACTTCTTCACTCCAAGCTCCCTGAGCTCTTTGTCTATAAGCTGGATGACCTTCTTACGTTCAGCTTGTGTTGCATGTGAACCGTCGCGGTTTCTTCGCAAGACCTGATTGGCCTGGCACATGAAATTGGTCGCCATGAGACCGTCTCCTTGTGAATTGATAAACAAAAAAAGCCAACGCAGGGCTGGCTTTGTCATGGCTGTTTTCGTTCGCAGTTCGTAAGGTGCAGTAGTCGTGGTACGTCGTATGATAGATAAGTGTTATTGCCCCCACTTTCTTTAAAAGTGCCTCTCGAACAAACGAGAGATATTGGGACGATGACTACTGCGCGGATAAGAATTTCCGAACAATTGAACAGCCGTGAGCCGTGAACAATTGCCAACATCCAGATGCCCGTAGGGCTTGAGGAGTCGAATGCGCTGGTTGTTTGTGGGTTCTCAGTTCGAAGTAGTCTGTGCAGCAATAGCCGCGAGGTGTTACATGTCTGATTGTTGTCTATGCATTTAAAATCATCAAGGGAGTGTGGCGCAGGGAGCGCCATGCCTTCGGCGTCATTCGCTGAGCATTCAATCTTCTTGTGCTGTAGCCCAGTAAAATTGCGGAGTAGAGGTCCTGTCACTCTTTTTTGTCAGAGTGACAGGACCTGCAGAGTTTTGGTAAGGACGTTCGCAGTGCGAACTTTTTCAGTCACCTAAAGACAAAGGGCCCACAACTGTGAGCCCTTACACTTCGGTGATCTACTCTCATTCGTAGCAGTGACACCACATCCATTTTTCACAGTTCCTTTCGCCATAAAGTGCGTAGGTCGTACCGTCATTTTCCAAAACACTGAGAACGAACTCAGGGCAAAAGCCGTCCTCCTCATGACGAGTCACTTCTACTTTCTGCAGTTCGGCACTCCCACGCTTGCAGACATAGTAGCAACCTGGCTCACGAGGAAGATCAAGTAGCCAAGCGGAGTATGGCACTTCAAGGTCTTCCTTCTCATCTAGCTCTGATATGTACTTATCAACAATGCGCCAAACCTTAGCAGATGGTTTTTTGGGCATACGGCAAGACTTGAACGGGCTATACATGAAAAGCGGGTGGCCTATGAAGCCAAAGCGATTGAAGAGCATTTCCAATCGCTCCCGAGTATCTTGCTCGGAGATGTACTCTACCCACGAATAGGTATCTGGTTTCCCTGCATCATACAATGCAAAGTTAACATCCCTGAAAGCCTTTACAGCTAAGTTATCTCTTGCCCACTTGATAGCAGTAGTTCTGGACTTGAACGATTCTTGCCATTTCCCGCAGTCAAGGATCCACTTTCCTGCACGCTTTCCGAGGGCACAAATGGCATTCTCATGGTTAGGAGCAAAGCTAGCATCCATGTCTTCCTGATGGTAACCAAACAACAGCTTTTCAAACATCATGTCACCGAAGTTGCTCTGGATGTTTTCCCAACAGTACTCTGGTACGTGCACGTATTTTTCTTGATTCATAGTGATTCCCTCATACAGTAAGGCTATATGCCTTCATGTACCGCCCGACATGGGTCTAGCGGTGGTGAACGTGACCGAGTGATGCCAGTCACATGATCAATACTGAAGGAGAATTCAAGGCAGCGGCCTTTTGCGCAGCATTTGGCTCAATTAACATGTTCACACCCCCTGCATCGCGCGTTCTTCCGTTACCACCTCATCAAAAAATGCTCTAAATGTTCGCACTGCGAACTTTAGGTCGGAGTTATGTGGGGAGCCAAAGACATGTTTCCGAGACACGACACGCAGGAAGTTCGTTACGGTTTGCCAAAAGAGGTCTGACAATCTATTGATGGGCTTTGCGATTGAGCTTAAGGAAAGGTATGAAGAGTAACGTCGAGCTTTGTGACAAGATACTAAAGGTATCAATACCCTGGATTACTGGTATCTATGTACTGGCAGTACTCTTCTTCAGAGGTTTTGAAGACACTAAGGCTTGGGGAGCCATTGCTGCAATGCTAGTGGTGGCTTCGATAGCCATGGGTGTAAAATCTTCCAGTGAACCTCTGGTCAAATGGGCAGCGATTTTCGGGATTTTGGGAACGGCTATAGGGGGTTTTATCGCTATAACCCCCTAACCTCACTCGTGAACACCGACGTTCAGTGATGCGAAGGCTTCTCATCAGTCGATGTAAACATAATAGACACCAAGCCTCATCTTCCCACCTTTGAGCTTGCCTTGCTTAATCCACTTAACCACCAAACTCTCCTGCAACCCTAAGCCAGGATAGAACTCTTGTACAAACTGGTACGGTGTTAAACGTCTCGCTATCATCTCATGCTCTCTCTTTTTCTGCCCGCACACCCAGAGTGCGACGCTATGAGATGCAGTATCCGCGATTGAGAACTGATGAGTTCTTTTGAGCAGCAGTTGCGTTTAATTAGCACTTTTGCAACACCGTATCCCCCATTCCACCGTGGTTACGCCATCTAACAAAGCTCTAAAAGTTCGCAGTGCGAACTGTTTGTTCCGTGTGGTGACATAGCCTAGCTACCGAAACCTACCTCACTTACCCCACTTTTATGTCAAAGTCTGTGTCATCGGCAAATCATGTACTGATGAATAATCTATGCTCTGAGGACACTCAAAGAGAGGTAGTCGCCATGGATTGGATGATTGGGAAACACTACAAACTGTGCGATGCAGACTGGAATGTGAGATTTGAAGGTGAGGTCACTAACGTCTCAGAGCTTGCTATTGAAATCCAGCAAAGTACAACAAGGCTTACCGTCCCTTTGGCCATCTATTCCCGGTTGATTGCAATAGAAGAAGAGCAACCAAAGAAAAGGCCGTCACCGACAAGAATTGAATTTAAGACTGAAGCTTCAATGGAAAAGTCTTCAAAACCACGCTTACTTACAGAGAAGCAAGTGGCAGAACTTATCGGGATGAGTCGCTCGTTCCTACGCCAGTCAAGGATGGAGGGACATCGGCAAAACCGAACAGAAGCACCACCTTTTATCAAGGTTGGTAGAGCGGTGAGATACAGGTATGAAGACATTGATAAGTGGATTGAGAAGCAAAAACGCAGAACTCAATAGGCCAAGGAGCCTAGTCTAGGCCAAGTCCGTTTGCCACGTCAGTTGGTCTGTTTTAAATTTACTGACATATCATTTACTTGCTGATTAAGCATACGTCCAAATAATCAATATCCTACTAGCGAAGACACCCATTTCTGGCAATGATGCTGTAAGAGAGCCTTCTCCTTTCTCCTGCCAACTCAACGCTGAATAGAGATAGGTTCTCTACCTTACCAACTAACCCAAAATTGCCCAGCTCCTTGCGGGCGAAAGCTAACGTAATCATTCTCATGTCGAGATATTTCTATAGATTTTCTAATGCTAGTCATGAGGTGTATAGAAAATACCCCGCCTTGTCGTATTCTCTCGTTCGTAATTTTAGGATGTATAATGATATTCTATTCAAAACATGCGCTTATGCTAAGTCCAAGTGTCCAGCGGATGAGCAAAGAAACCAAAGTTGGGCGCTTAATTATCCTACTTTGGGATTTAATAAATTGTTAGATATTTGAGATAAAAAATGAGTCTGCAGAAAATACAACATGAACTATTTAGACAGTTTTTCGAAAAACCTACTCGAGGCTTTTTGAAAGAGATCTTTAAAGACAATATTGGTGAAAGAGATTATCTAGATTTTAAGGCAGAGTGGCCCCAACTTGAGCAAATCTCAAAACATATTCTAGCGTTAGCAAATAGTGGAGGGGGAGCAATTATCTTTGGTGTCTCAGAAGATTCTGATGGAGAATTTGATAATAGAGGGTTAGAAAAGTTAGTCGATATGGCTGTTCTAAGTAAAACGCTTAAAAAGTTCATCCCAATCCAAGTGAAATATGACGTCTTTAACTTTGTATACGATGAATCCGAACCAAAATTAGCCGGAAAAAGGTTTCAAGTATTGCTTGTTGAGTATTCTGAAAAGCTCCTACCAGTACTTTGTTTGAAAGAAGGTAATGGACTGAAGTCTAGCGTAGTATACGTTCGGGATGGAACTCAATCTATCGTTGCAAATAGAGAGCAACTAGAGCTTCTAATAAACGCCCGAATTGAAACGGAATATTCATCAACCCCTACACTAGAGCTTGGTTATCATTTAGAACAGCTAAAAACACTGTGCGAGCAAGTTAATCTATTAGAGCAAGAAGAATTTTTTGACTCCAATCATGGACTTAGAGGTTTTTTAGATTTCGAGGGTGACAAAATATACTCTTCATTTCTATATGAAATGATTGATCACAAAAAGCAGACAATCAAAAAAATGCTGCAATAACCCAATAAATTTGAGAGCGATAAACAATAAACTTACTTTCATTTAAAGTAAGTTTATTATTTATGGTACAATGTGTTAGGTAAGGTAGGAGCGTTATTCAGACCTAAATTTGGCGTTATCACCCTGTACTAGGTAAAGGGATGAATCCAGAATTAAAAAATACGTATGAGAATATGTTAGATCTTGGGTTAGGTGCTTTAGCTCATGCTAACTGGCATGCTAATTACTACAGTCTAGAGAACCACATGTGGTCTCAGTTGTCTGTGCTTCAAGCAGCTCATGCTGCGGAAATTTTGATTAAAGCTCGTATTGCCCAAGAGCATCCACTACTTATATTTGAACAACTACCAAGATCTACCCAAGTTCAATCTAGTACTCTCGATTTTGAACACCTAGTAGAGAAGGCGAAGACTATCCAGTACTCAGACTTACCTGAGCGATTATGGGCTGCAACTGGGATAAAATTGGAAAATCCAAATATTTTTAGAAGCTTCGGTAACTTACGGAATTGTATTCAACATTTCGCTGACCCTAGAGGAAGAGATTGCGCAGAGGAAACAGTCCAGTTCATATACAAAGTCATAGACCCCTTTATCCATCAATGCTGGGGTTTATATGCCGTTGACTACAACGAAGATACTGAAAAGCACGTATACCTAATTGAAAATCTCATCAGACATGGAGTTGAGTTTCTTGTATCACGAGAAGCAGCACTCAACATGAAGTATGTGAGATTCGAGTGGACTGATAATCAAGCGTA
This sequence comes from Grimontia kaedaensis, assembly GCF_023746615.1. Taxonomy (NCBI): domain Bacteria; kingdom Pseudomonadati; phylum Pseudomonadota; class Gammaproteobacteria; order Vibrionales; family Vibrionaceae; genus Grimontia; species Grimontia kaedaensis. Next base: position 3,313,142 of record NZ_CP082275.1, read on the forward strand.
CAAGTACAAAATGTTGAAAAGGTTTGCTGAAGCTGGTTTTGACTCAAGCGGGTTATAACACCTATGTCCCCTCCCTCGACCAATAACTCCAAGCTTCCTCGGCTGCCCTGCGCAGCCAATACTCTCTCTACAACCACCTTATTCATTTGAACAATATCTACGCAGTCAAACTCCCATGCGATCGAAATCAAATCTGCTTTTATGCACTTTGTGGTACATTTACGCTAAAATTTTTAGACAATGATAGCGTGTTGCATGCTCACAAGCGAAGGGGGTAGCGACATAACATCCTGACCAAAAGAAGGTTTTCGCAATTCTACAGGGACTAAATAACTGATCCTAATAGCGCTACATCCTTGTTAGCCTTCTTAAATACAAGGCCTTACGGTAATGTTGTAACGCCACCTGTCAGCTAAAAGCGGCGCTATCTCTGCAAAGTGCCTATCAGAAGCAGAGATCTACAATTAGGAAGAGCTAATTAGTCGGGCGTCCCGTTTTATACTAAACGGGAAAGTTACCCGCTAATAAGTTGTTAAATGCTTTTAAGCACAGAATGCAGCTCGAATAAGTAGTAATGTTTGGTTGTTATACTACTGTATAGAAGTATAATCGCGCGAAAATGATAAATAGGGTTCAAAATGGCTAATATACAAGATGTTGCTAAGATGTTTGTTAGTCTTGGTGAAGAAGACGGCGTATCAAATCTGAAACTTCAAAAGTTAGCATACTATGCGCAAGGCTTTTTCCTTGCTCTGTATGGGAAGACATTGTTCGATGACGATATTGAAGCGTGGGCTCATGGCCCAGTTATCCCTACGCTATACCATGAATACAAATCTTTCGGAAAATCTCCAATAGAACTTGAATCGAGGTTCAATGCATATGTCTGCCTGACAAAACAGGAAATTGCTCATATCGAAGAGATTTATGATGTTTTTGGACAATTTAGCGCATGGAAGCTTCGTAACATGACTCATGAAGAGGCTCCTTGGGTTGCTAATGAAGCTGTAGCAAGTGTCATCTCCAAAAAAGAACTAAAAGAATACTTTGAAACTCGTGTTAGTTAAGATTTATGAGCAAGAAAAGATCAATAAACGCTCCCAAAGCAAAATCTAGCAACAAAATCTCAGCTCAAGAAGCCACACCTAATTATGACGAATGTCCTCCGATTTTTTCCTTGGAGCGCTTACAGGCAGGCACATACTGCCTCCAAGAACTCGACCAAGAGGGTAAAGCAAATTTTGCTGATGCTATATATCGGAGAAAAGATAAGCTTTGGAAAGAAATCAAACAAATGCCAAAGCATGGTCTAGGTTTTGAAAAAATTGCCCGGGTGGCGATTAAGGCTCCAATCCCTAAATTTATTACACCTGACGTAGAACACTTTTTAGCTTTTCGGTATCACGGATTAAAACCAATGGTTGGCTATCGAAAAAATGATATTTTCTACGTTCTTTGGTTTGATAATTGCTTTAGTTTATATAAGCACTAAATACTCATCTAACGAAAACCCAAAGCTAGACTCTAAAAACATCCATTGTTTTTCAAATCGTCCACCGTGATTCAGGTGGTCAATTTTAGTTCGTATAAGTATCGCTCAGGTTAACATTAAACGACGTCGCAGGCTTGGTGGAATTAAAAGTAGTAAAAATATTAGTAAGACAATCAAAACTTACATTTTGATCCACAAATACTATTTATATGTCTAGTTTCTTATCAACTGCGTTGAACTGAGAGTTTTATTATATAAATAATTCAAAAGTGATTTTTATTTCATTATAATATTGAGAGAAATATATTTAGGAAGGTGCAGGGCTAATGCCATCAAACTCACTAAAGATTGCCGTAGTAAGTGATTTACATTTTGTGAATCGTGCAAATGTTCAAGATGCAAGCTATCATTCTTGGCTAACAATTACTCCAGAGGGCAACTTAGATAATAATTTTTGGCAAAGCTTGATCGATAAAGTCAAGAAAGATGGTATCAAAGCAGATTTGTTAGTTTGTCCGGGTGATATCACTACTCATGCAGAGGGAAGCGCGCTCAAGTTTGCATGGGGAAAACTGAATGAATTAGCTGCAGCTTTAGAATGTAGCATTCTAGCAACAGCTACTGGTAATCACGACATCAATAGTCGTGGAATCGATATTGGAAACCCTATACGAGATCTTGATAAGAATCACAGCTTAACTGAGAATCTAAAACAGCTCTCGCCCCCCTATCCTCTGGTTAACATCAATCAAGTAGAATCCGAAACAGATCATATCAACCGAATCCACTATTTTGGCTCCGATTTTCTGTTTGCTCCTAACCAAGATGAATACAATCTAGTCATACTGAACAGTTGCGCTAGTCATACTAGCGACCCTATTTCGTATGAAAGGGGCTTTGTATCAAATACAACTCACCAATGGTTAGAGAGTGCTCTTAAAAGTAGTTTCGACGCAACAAATAAAAAGCTCGGTATACTTGTGTGCCACCACCATCCTATACAACATGCAGATCATGGCATCGGTACATACGATTTTATGAAAGGGGGGACGGAACTCCTCGAAATGCTAAATAGATATGGAAATTGGATCGTAATTCATGGCCATAAGCATCATGCAAAACTGTCTTATCATTCTGATGGAAGTAAAAAAACAGTAGTCTTCGCAGCAGGAACACTGTCATGCCATAAGCAAAATTTGAACGACGACTTTACAAATCAATTCTATGTCATTGATATTGACTCAAGTAAGACAAGAGGAACCCCTGAAGGAACCCTCAATGTTTACTCATGGCAAGGTAATCATTGGTCTCTCTCCAAACGAAGAAAAGACGGGGTTTTCACTGGCGTTGGTTTTGGTGACATAGGGTGTCTTGAAGAATTAGCAGAAAAAATTTCTCAAGCCGTATCCTCTGTCACAGGTACAGACTGGGGTAGTATTGTCGAACAATTCCCACAGCTTAAACATTGTGTTCCAAAGGACTTAGATCATTTAGAAAACAACCTGCAAGTTTACAATGTTGATGTAACTACCACGGCTGATGGTGAGATAGACAAACTAGAGAAATCTGAGGCATAACATGAAGTCTAAATTTGATGCATTTAATGCAAAGCACTTAAAAAGTGAAGATATTGCTAATTCATTTGTGTCTTCAAAATTGTTCTTAGAGACTGCAAAAAATGAGCACACAATACTAGTTGGTCCGAGAGGTAGCGGAAAGACAACGTTTTTACGTATGTTAAGTATCAACACCCTATCAAAGTGGCAGGGCTCAAATGAGCTAGATATCAAATATGAAGGAATTTATGTTCCTGGTGATCTTGTCTGGGGGGAGATGATTAAGTCCCTAGAGGATATTGGCTTATCACAAAACGTTTCTGAATCATTTGCCTACAGCGCGTTTTTTACCCATGTAATGCTTAATGCTGTCGACAGTATCGAGATTTCTCTAGAACGATGCCCACGCGAGCTTCTGCAAGAAAAAGAAGGCGCTATTCATGAGGCTTTCTTGGAAATTTGTGCCGTATTAAAGCTGAAACCTGAGAAAATTTCATTGTCAAGAATTAGACATGAGCTTGTAATGAAGTTAAATATCTTGGGAGAATATTCTCGCAAGCTTAGCATTGTGGGAGCAGATCAATTTGATCAAACAGAATTTGAAGAAAAAGCTCCTTTTGCATATTCTGACCTTAAGATCACTATTGAATCGGTTCTAGATTCAATAGATCGTGCATTAGCTCGCCCGGAACATCGTTGGGCTTTACTTTTAGATGAGTTCGAAATCGCCCCAAAATACTTACTTGATAAAGTAATTTCTAGCATGCGTTCAGCTGCGCAAAAAGTCATTTTTAAGGTAGCCCTTGTACCTTGCGGGTTTCACCAAGAAATTAAAACCGAAACAAGCTCAATTAATGATTATTCAATCGTCGAACTCTGGTATGTGAAAAAAGGTGAGAGCAAAGATTTTTGCACCAACCTAGTGAAATCAAAGTTCGGCATAGAAGCCCCTATGACAAAGCTAGGTTCAACCAAATTTGGATCTAGTATTAGTAATAACTCACGACATTGGCTTGTTGCCTTTGATGAATTGTTTGACAAAGACTCTAGTTTCAAAGCATTTATCCTATCAAAGAAAATTAATTACAAGAAAGAATTGTCATCAGGCAATGCTGCCTCAAGTTTAGTGCGGAAAATATCACCAATTGTAGCTTTTAGAAATGCGTTTTTAAATAAAAATGGCAAACGGAAGGGTAGAAGGTTGTTGCCTGAGTTTTATGCCGGTTGGGAAGCTATATCAGCAATTAGTGAAGGCAACCCAAGGTGGCTTCTTTCTGTTTTGAGTCCTCTAATTACGAATGCAAATAGCATTAAGATTTCAGACTCTGCCCAAGTGCAAAGAGTTGTAGACTCAACAAACTCTTATGCAGCAATGTTGAAAACATTGCCTCTTTCTAACAACATGGGGTTATCAACACAGCAACCAATTTTTGAGTTACTAGAAAAGATTGGTAACTACTTCAATTATCGAATGATAGATGAACACTTTCAGATATCATCTAGATCAACATTTACAGTTGATAAAGGTGTTCCCAAGGATGTTGAGGCGGCCTTAATGATAGCGTGGAACTATGGGGCTATCATATCTGTTGACTCTGCGAACACATTTGGTACGTATGACAGCTTACAAGGAATGAGATTTAGACTTTCATATCTATTGGCACCAAAGTTCGAGCTAAACCTCACGACTGGAGCACCTATAAACCTAAGCTCTATTCTAGCTGCAACACAGAACAACAAATGCGATAAAATTGATTTTGACCCAGCAAGCCGGCAACAGGATATGTTTCTATGAAATCAGGCTATAACATTACTAACATCCTAAATCTTGATACAACTTCTGTAGAGAGTGAGATGTTAAATAGTGATTTCATCATCACTAAACGGGGTGTTAACCGAGATGCAATAACCCACACTGGTTTGCAAGAACACCTCCATGATAAGATATTGTGTATTGACGTTGACGATATAGAGGGGTGTCTAAAACAAAATCAAGAAAATGGGCCTTCAACAAAAATATCTGTTGATATTTCTCTAATAGATAGAAAGTCACTTGCTGAACTATTTTCTATTCTTGCCAAATTAGCTATTGAACACAGTTATAAGGTAAGCATTATATATGCATTGGCAAAATATGCTCCTCCATCAGGTGAAATTCTATCAAATAATAATGTTAAGCCTGTATCTCATTTTTTCTCAGGCTGGTCAAATAGACCAGGAATGCCTGTCTTATCAATAGTCGGTCTTGGCTATGAGAGAGATAAAGCAATGGGTGCCATTGAATTCTTGGAAAGTTCAGAGGTATGCCTATACATCCCTCAATCAATCGAAGAAGACTACTTTACTGACGTAGTTACCGAAAATAGCAGCTTATTAGAGAACTTTAATAAACGTGATCAATTACTGTATCGTCTGGAGTCACCCATTGAGGCTATCTACTCATTAGATGCTGTCATAAGAGCCAATAAAAACAAGTATAAAGTTGTGTTACTTCCATTTGGGCCAAAGCTATTTTATGCATTATCACTACTAACTTGTATTCCTCATCCTGAAGTCTCAGTATGGTATGTAAGTGGTGAAAATGGTGACGGCGACTCTTCACAAGATAGGGAGGTTTCATCTCTAATTGGCTTTAAATTTTGCATTAGCAACTCTTCTATAGAAGAATAGTTTCGAAGGTACTTCTAGCATTAGAAGTGCCCTTTAAAAAATTAACAAGAGCAAACACCTTTAACTATCTCTTCCCAGGAACGCACAAAAACTGAAGCCTAAAGCTCTCATAATCATCCCAGCCCGTTATTCATAGGTGAATAACGGATCCTTTCATGTATATCATATAATGTGAGTGTTTTATTTAAACTTTTTATTTTTAAAATTAAAACTACAAAACCATACTTAAATATATCTTTATCTAAATAGAATCATTTATAGCTATAATGTTAGTTTTCCTTAAACTCATTTTTGCCCATTTTCGTGTTTCCTCAATAATGAAAAACCCAAAAAGAGCAATATTACTTATACCAAGTGGGGTAGGTGAAGTAACCTTCCCCACTTACAACACTCTTGTTCCAACTTAGACTGGGAAAAAGTAGAGGCTGTATCCATCACGCTTTTTCACTTCAATGAGCCCATCCTCTACAAGCGCTTTTAATGCTCTGCCAACACGGCCACTTTGGTTGATGGGAAAGCTCATGTTTTTACAAATATGACCAGCTGTAAGCCACTCAAACTGGGAATCTGAGCATTCTCTGGATTCGCAAATACGCTCTTTCAGCAATTCGTACCAAGGCCCTTTATCGACAAATGACTCATTGGCCTCTCCAATCAACTTCAGTTCCTCTTCAGAGAGATGCCAGCCTTCGCCGCGCTCGTACCAGTGTTTCACTTCGAGCCAAAATTGTATAAGAGACTCTGGATCTACTAGTGTAGTTCTGCCGTTGGGAGTGAACTTCCACCCAAGTATGTTGTTAACTGTTTCAATGTCTATGCGGCCTTCAATTTCAATCGATGCGTATCGGGTATTACCGGTTGCATCTTTTAGGAAGTCAGCTCGGTTTACTGTTCCAATGAAATTGGTCTGGCGAGGCTTATGGATATCCGAACGCCCAAATGGAGGTCGAATAGTATCCATCCCCTTAGTAATAAAAGCCTTCAGTGCACCCTGGCTGTGCTTTGTCGTGGTTTCCAACTCTCCGAGCTCTACAATCCAAGCCCGAATGCACGTTAGTACCTGATCTTTATTGTGAGGGTTTAGCTCTGCACCTTCGAGGAATCCGTGGTCAACGACACTTGCAAGTCTTTGGATGAATGCCGTTTTAACGCTAGATTGCTCACCCTTTATTGTAGGAATCAGCTTACTTTTAAAACCGGGCTCATAAACAGAAGCAATACAGCCAACAAGCCACCGAGTTAAAGCAATCTTAGCGACTATTGGATTCGTTGCCGGTAAACACTGAATGACCTCATTGACCCGACATACCCCATCCCACTTTTTTGCTGCTAAAAGACGCTGAACGGGGTGATAGTCGTTTTCTCTAGCTACTGTGATGAGGTGATCATCGATACCCTGTTTTGGAAAACCTGTTATGGAAGAAACGCTGATGAGCTTACTTCTGAGCTCATCTTCTTTGAAAATAATATTTTTATGATGAACTTCGACGCGATACGTCATTAAGTTGAATGCCGCTTTAAATCCCACAAAGTGAAGTAAGGCAGAGAGGTTTTCCGCTGTATTCTGTATTCGCTTCTGCCCTCCTCGCTCACTGACATGCGGAAAATCTGGCAACTCGGGACTAGGTGGCGTCTTTTGTTCATTAATCCGTTTCATCACTAATCCACTCCTTGCTCTTCCAACCAAGCCTGAAAGACGGATGCTTTCCAGCCAAGGCAACGACCATTAAATTGGATAGGTTTAGGGAAACGTTTCTCTTTTGCCCACCAACGCCAAATCGTTTTGGGGTCACGGTTGAGAGCAGCAGACACTTCTTGCAGTGACATAATTCTATCTTGCGGCATGGTAACCTCCTCGAAGCAGTTGTTGCCGTTAACTAAGGAGGTTGCCGGTTAGCAGTTCTAAGCTCACGAAAGATAAATAACTTTCGGAGAAAGTTATTTATCTTTCTACTTCAGTTGCTTTTGAACCAATTAGCGATTGTTTTCTCACAAGGAAGGTCATCATAGGGAGTATTAGTTTTATTGAAATGCTCTTGGATGGCAGCAAGTGCGATAGAGGGCTTATTGATGACACCTTCACCCAACTCAGGAATACTCATCACCAGGGCTTTTATCATTGCAACTTGCTTTGGTTCAGTGCGTGGTTTCCTTTGTTTTTTTGGTTCACCATAGGCTTGGTAATAGACCTCACTCACCGTTCTGCCTTCGAGAGTCGCCTGCTTAATAAGCAGTAAGTCTTCGCGAGAGATAAGCCATTCTTTAAGACAGCGGGGCTGTTCGACTGTCGCTTTGATTTGAAGGACATCATCAACGTCAGGCGGTAATTCAGCCAATACACATAGCGGTTTGCCTTCCTTTCCAACAAACTTGAATTCTTCATCAGCCTCCAGCCGCCAACTTCCTGCTATCTCACCAACACAAGATACTTTCCACCCCGTTTGCTCAGGGAAAAAGCTCAACTCAGCCAAATCCGAGAACTCAGTGATTTCGTTAATGCTATCCACTTTGATATCACAAGAAATAAAGTCGTCTACCCGATGCCCATCTGTAGCGACGGACAACTTATCGACAAGAGTTTTGTTGCTAGTGACTATCTCAATGTTTTCTGAGAGAAGGGAGATCTTTGGCGGTACAAACAGCGAAACCTCCCCCATTTTGATGAGGTGCTCAATATCCCATTCTTCCACTCCGTATGGTTTGAAAAGAGATACAGCTCTAGAAACATCCGCATATTCGATAGGCGGAAAAGCGCGCGCAAAGGCACTTGTCTGATTTTCCAAATTTTACCCCCTAAGTGGCACAACATTAGAATCATCTTGGTCGACACCCAGCAGGCGTACTTCCCATGCTTCAAGCGCACGCCTTTTCTCTGATAAATAGTCATATCTATCATAGTGTTTTGAGCTGACATCGTTCATAGCATGGTTCTGAATTCGGTCTCTCAACTCTTTACTGATACCTATCTCCCCCATCAAAGTCTTGCATGTTCGACGCAAGTCCCTCGGAATAAAGTGCTCAAAGTGGGGATGGTCTTCTCTGTATCTGGCAATCACCTGACTCAGCGAGTCCAAACGGATATGTTTAGAAAGGTCTCGGGTATGGGGAAAGATGTAGGGATTACCTTCTGAATAACTCTTAATTTGCCTGAAAAGATCCATCGCTGTATCCGTCAAAGGCAATAGATGGTCTCGTTTGTTTTTGGAAACATCGGCTACAACTAAGAGTGTTTTTTCTTCCCAGTTTATCGCTTCCCATTTGGATGCCGCCAGCTCATAAGGACGTTGGCCGCCAGTGTGAATACACAGTAAAAGTAGCGCTCTCATCACCGGGCTAGCTCTAACACCCTCGACTTCATGCTCAATATCATGCATGAACTCTCTTAGCTCTGGGTAAGAAAGGAACCGCTGCCCCACACGCTCTGCACTTTTTTGAATTCTAACCAGAGACACTGGGTTGGATAACAAAGCAAACTTGCTATGTTTTTGGTAATTTGCAGGGTCATAATCATGATTTAGACCATGATTAAATGCAGCATGAAGGTAGCTGCGAACACGGTTACACTGTGTCAGCGCACCTCTGTTAACCATGTGCGATAAAGCCCAAATGAGATCTTTAGTAGTGACATCGCAAGCTTTCGTCTCAGGAGGGATAAAAGGATACACTTCCTTTTCCAGGGCACGGTATACACTCTGGTGAGTTCGCTTCCCGTCTTTTTTCATTTGAGCCACATAGCTTTTGAACAATTCTTCTATCGAGCCCTTAGCTTGTTGTTCTTCAATCTCTTTTTGTTTCTGGCGTTCTTGCCTCTCCAGTTCGCTTTTAGGATCCATGCCCTGCATGAGCATGTCAGAAAAACGTTCAATTCTTTCTCTGGCATCAGATAGGCTAACTTTGGGAAAGTCACCGATAGAAATAAATACAGGCTTGCCGTCACGATAGTATCGGTAAACAAACGTTTTCCTGCCTCCTGGATAGACTTTCAGACCAAGTCTTCCTGTGCCTCTCGTCCTTGTATTGTCCCAAACATAATATGCATTTTTCTTCGGCTTCAGCCCAGCAAGCTCACGTTGCGTCACAGTCATACTCAACCCTTCCTTAACTACATCAACTCTGATTATAGATAAATTACAGGTCATGTTATGCCATCACCTGATGTCACCTAATGAGACATGACAGTATGAGCGAAAATATTATTTATCAATATATAACATATATATATGTCGAAATGAGATGTGGTGAGATGAAATGAGATGTCTAATAATCATGACTCATAATCGATTGGTCTCCAGTTCAAAAATACTCATTATAAGCTAAACCTTTCGCATAATTTTCAACATGAAGGAGAAAGATCAGTAGGTGCGAAGCAGGAATGCGGTAAAGCATATTTCTGCCTCTGTACATAACGCCAAGCTTAACCCCAAAACTCACAAAGTCTGGGTTAGTTTTCAGCGCTAGTGATGTTTGGCGTGATGTATTCCAATTTCAGGCAGCGGAAGCGTCAGGTAGGTTCAAATCCATATCCCTCCCCTCTGACTCTAAGAACAGTGTGGCCAAATGTAACAGCGATTTACTCTTTCAATTTTATGAAATTACCGCCGCAAATGTTGCTGTTTGTGCAGTGTGCCTGAATTTGCGCGCATGAACCTCTAGTGATGGTTTTATTATTTTCTGTTTCGTATATAAGACCAATGAAACAAAAGCGAATCATAGTTTCGTTTGAAAAGATGTATCCCAAGGAGATTGGGAAAAGCAAGCAAGGAAAGAACATGCAACCTAAAACCTCCTCTATGCCTCCATCACTTCCCCAAACTCTTTCTCAGAAAGCTATTCAGGATAGAGCGTTTCAGGTATCGGTATCACAAGCGTCATATAACTATATGTTCAGCTATATTGAGCCGTTATCCCTATCTGCAGGGCTGCCTAAAGGAGAGGAGTTTACGCTCGAGTATGAAGCGAAAGTTACTAAGGTCTTTTTACCCTTGCTGGAAAACTTCACCAAGGTTGTTGTGTCTTTGCTTGAGCGGGAGCTGCAGGACGATTTAACCGGTGATGTCTCAGAGGCGATCAAAGAGGTTAACGATGCCTACCAGGCGTTAAAATCGCCAAGCTCCCCGCTGGCTATGATTGAAGATGCTGCGGCAACCAAGGCGTTGCTCGAGGCGCTGGCTGAGGTACCCAATGCTATTAGAGGGACGCTTCAAGACCTTTCTCACTTACCCAAAGATTTCGTGCGTATTGTTGAAGGGCTGACGAAAGTCACCAAGCAATTTGAGTCAGAGGGTTTTACGGCATTTCTTAAAGACACGCTTTACTACACCTTGAATGACGAGAGTGGGTCTCAGTATCTCAAACCGAAAGGACTGGCAGATTACGAGTTGCTGTTTAACACCTTGCCGACACCTCAAGCCTTGAATGTCGAGCGCAAAGCATGGATGCCGCAAGATGATTTACCGATTTGTCTGCAAGATTGGTACTTTGGCTACATGCAAATTGCGGGGTTCAATACCACTAACCTCAAAGGTGTCAGAACGAAGAAAGAAGCGCATGAGAATGTGTATTTACTGGCTGAGCTTTTGGAAAAAATGCCCGTTAGTGATGACACCTTGCAGCAAGTGAGCGGCAATAATACGTTAACGCTTACTGAAGCCGCCAATAAAGGCTTATTGTACGTTTGCGATTATGCCATGTTTGAAGGCAAGAAAGGCGCTCCTTTACATGGTCTACACCGTTACCCTGAAGCGCCAATTGCGCTGTTTTATTGGAATGCGTCGCCACCACACGGCTACCCGACTGACGGTGCCATGCAACCTATCGCCATTCAATTAGGGCAGCATTTTGATGCCGACACCACGCCGATTTTTACGCCAAATGACTGCACCAATAATAATGATGTGGATGGCGCAAAATGGCTGCTGGCAAAAATGGTGGTTCAGAACGCCTGTACGATTGAGCATGAAACCGTGGCGCATTTAGGCGCGTGCCATTTGGTGATTGAACCCATTGTTGTCGCCAGCCATCGACAGTTGCCACAAACACACCCGCTGATGGTGCTATTGAAGCCTCATTTCCGATTTACCTTGGACATTAACCATGGCGCTTACACCAGCTTGATGGTGCCAGGCGGCGTTGTAGCCTCCGTGATTTCAACCTCACATCAGGAAACCGCAGAAATACTGGTAGACGCTTATGAAAAGCGCCGGTTTGATGACCAGTATCCAGACAAGATCTTCCATCAACGTGGTGTCTCAAGCGACTCATTACCGTCTTTCCCATTCAGGGAAGATACCCTCGACCTTTGGGCGGCGATTCAGCAATTCGTGACGGATTACCTGTCGCTTTACTACGAGGGCGAAACGGCGGAAGCACGCAATAAAACGGTGTTGGATGATTTTGAACTGCAAGCCTGGGTAAATGAGCTGGTTAATCCAAAACGCGCCGCAGTGAGGGGCTTAGATGGCTTAACGGCAACGAATGATGAAAAGAGCCCAGTACAAATCGACAGTTTTGATTATCTCTGCCGTGTCGTTGCGCAAATCATTTATACCGCAAGTGCCCAACATGCTTCTGTGAACTATGCGCAGTACCCGCTGATGTCTTATATCCCAGGAGCAAGCGGAACGCTTTATAAGCCAATGCCAGGACGCAGTGAAATACTTGCTCAGGAAGACGTGGTTGATTGGCTTCCACCTTTGGATGTGGCGCTGTATCAAACCTCATTCGCCTACCTGTTAGCTGGCGTGCAATATGACACCCTTGGTCACTATACGGATGACCCAAGAAACCAATATTTCAACGACAAACGTGTGGCACCGATACTGGCTCAGTTCCACATGAACTTAAACAGAATCGAAGCCGATATTCATGAGCGCAATGCCTCACGACCTATGCCGTATGTGATGCAACTGCCTTCTTTGATACCGAATAGCATCAGTATTTAATCATTGGCAGTTCCCTGCTGGGTATCCGGCAATGCTTGGCAGGGAGTGACAGTGATAAGCCCATTAACTCAGGAATATAAATGCATGTGGCAACGTCGGATTAATCACTTTTTATCACTGGTTTTTTCCGTCCTGTTTATCACTTTCAGTATCTCTGGTTTTGCTTCTGCAGAAACGACCATTGATTTGTCACAGTGGGAAAGCGGAGGGTCGACGGTTGATAAATTCCGTTTTATCGATGATCCCTCGTATGAGTTAACCATTGATGATGTTGTGCCCATCACAGACTGGCAGCGCCCCGAAAAAGGCGAAGTTAACCGAGGATTTTCGACGCTTCCAACTTGGATAACATTTCAGTTATCTAATCCTGAGCCCGTCAGTAAAAAGATCATTGTGGAGTATGTGGAGCCGTCCGTAGATACCATCAATTTCTACTTCCGCTTGAAGGGTAGTGACGGCACATTCACGCATCAACGCTTTGTTTACACTCAGCCCACAGACTCGCGGCCAGTGTCTTTTTACAGGCCTGCATTCTCTGTCGAAGTCCCGCCTGAATCAGAGGTTGAGGTTTACTACCGCCTCTTTCAGGGAAGTGAATTCCCTATGCACAAGTTTGACTCGATGCGTATCTGGGAAGAGTCTGATTTTTACCACTCTACACATGTAGAGTTGTCTCTATTGGTGATTTTGTTATGTGTTGAAATTGCTATGGGTCTGTCTACCCTGCTCGCCTATTTCGCCACAAAGGACCGTCTTTATCTTTATTACACCGCTTTTGCATTTTCAGCAGCGTCGCTTTTTGCCGCATTCAGTGGAGTATGGAGCTATTTAATCGCATCACAGCACTATGAGTTATGGATGGTGGTGCTTCAGATAAATATTTGCCAACTCTCCGCCATTCTTTTTGTCCGTCACTTTTTGAATGTGCCGGAGCACTTACCACGTGTTGATAAAATCATGCTGGCAGTGGTGGCAGTGGTGGCGGTCGGCGTGGTGCTTAACCTCTTTGGTAAGCCTTACCTTTCCCGAATCATCATTGATTTTACGGCGATTGGAGCTTTCTTCCTGATCCCACTTGGCATCTATGCGCACAAGAAGAAAGTGCCACACGCACTTCTGTTTTCAGGAAGTTGGGTCTTCTTTGCCATTGGTATGGCACTCGCCTCGGCAAGGCTCAGAGGATACATCGCAGATAGCGCTTTCGCTGAGTGGCTGATTTATTTTGGTGGTCTGATTGAAGTCATCCTGCTGACCACGGTCATGATCCTTCGATTCAAGCACATGCAACGAGAAAAGCAGCGCATTGAAGCAGAGCACTGGCAACATCTGGAAAATGCTGCGCACGTGCTGGAAGAAAGGGTTAAAGAGCAAACCAAGCAGCTATATGAAGCCAAAGCGCTTGCCGAAAAAGAAGCCCGCACCGATTTGCTGACAGGGCTACCGAATAGACGTTCTTTCTTTGAAGGCGCACAGCAATTCATTGAGCGGGCCAAACGAAACACCTCGCCAAATTTGCGCCTGCTAATGATCGATATTGATCACTTCAAAAAGGTGAATGACACATACAGTCATGCCTGTGGAGACGCCGTTCTTCGACATGTCGGCAAGGTGTTAAACCAATCACTGCGAAAAACCGATCTCCTCTCGCGTCTCGGAGGAGAAGAGTTTGCTGTGATCATGGAAAACACACCGGGAGAGGCCGCTCAGAGAATGACAGAACGCTTGCTTTCAGCCGTAGAAGATTCGGATATCGAGTTCGAAGGCCAATTTGTTCGCGTCACCATTTCTGTCGGTATGGCCACTTGGCATCCCACTCAAAATCTCGACCAATTGCTGCAAAATGCTGACCATGCGTTATACCAAGCCAAACGAGAAGGCCGTAATCGCATAGTCTACGCACCTAGGAAAAACGAAGTGCCACTGCTGTAAATGCGGTGGCATGCCTTTCATTTTCAACACGCCATTCTTTAATCCCCTTGTGCCAAATCGCACAAAGTTTAACCAAATCAAGTTTCTAATCCGTAAATATCACTACACTGAAAAAATGGCTTAAGTTGGATTAGTCCTCAAAACCCAAGGGGAAAGGTATGCTCGATAGGCTGGATTGTCTTCACAAATTGCTCCCTAGCGGCAGCAAGCACAGTGTTGTGCCTATGTATATGTTCGCCAATGATACAGGGCTGCCGGTGGTGCTTCGCCTCAATATTCGTGGCGGTGATAAGTCGCTGCCAATTATGGTGGTCGCGTTTGATATCGATACCCTTGCTAAGTCAGTGCATTGCGAGATTCAGTACCCCAGAGAAAAGGTTAACTTTAAGCTCTATGGACAACTAACCTCCTCCCGTTTTCACATCGGCACCCACGAGATCACAGGGTGGGAATCGCTGGAAAAGCTGGCGATTGAGTGGCTAAAATCTCTGGAAACTACGACCTAGAAGATTGCGGTAGAAAGCCCCTTTGATGGGTAGTTTGAGTGAGCCCAAACGTCTCATTTTCAAGAGTATCCCCAGAAATATGAACAACTATCGTGAAAAAGGAAGCTTCACGTCTTAGGCCTCACTCTAAGTGCCTGAGTTCACTAATACACTTTAAACTTGGCCTCATCTACCAAACTCACTTTACACATCATATTGTTAATGACTCCTGCCATAAGCCCTGAATGAAGCCTCGCATTCAAAGCCCTCTTCAATCGGTGTTGTAAAAACTTTTTCTATTTTCACGACAAAGAAATAGTCAGTCGGATACTCACAACATAGCGATTAAAAAAGAGAAAGCGAGACGCGACATCCCCTTTGGGTTCACTGAGTTAACTCTATTTGAAAGGAGTAGAAATATGAGTTTTCAACCACGTTTCAACACCAACATCGTAAAACCCGTCACCATTACAATGGCCTTGTTATCTGCCGCATGTTCTTCTGACTCTTTGACTTCAGAAACCGCGCCTGCACCGGACAATTTCACTATGATTCATTCGGCTTGGCTTGGGGGCTTCCAATGGCAAGGTGTTCAAGAGCAAGTCTCAAAACAACAATCCGCCACCTTCAATACTCCAGACATGCCAGGGCATGGAGCAGATAAAACTAAACCAGCAGACATTACTTTCGAGGACTATGTCAAAACAGTAACGGATATCTTGGATAAACAAGATAATAAGACCATTTTGGTTGGCCACAGTTTCGGAGGGATGATTGCCAGCCAAGTCGCCGAAGCGCGCCCTGATAAAGTCAGTGCTTTGGTTTACCTATGCGCGTTCATGCTGCCTGATGGGGTCTCTTTTATGGATGCCACGCAAGGCGTTCAGGGCTCTGCCGTGCTGGATAACCTTTTCTTTAACGAAGATAACACAGCCGTTGGTATCAAAGAGTCCGAAATCCATCATGCCTTTGCCCATGATTTACCTGCAGAGGCCGTTGAAGGTGCAAAAGCGTCTATGGTGATGGAGCCAACAGCACCGCTTACTTACAAGCTGTCACTGACAGAGGAAAACTATGGCAGCATTCCCCGCTATTACGTGAAATGCTCTGAAGACAATGCTATTCCACCAGCCGTTCAGGACGCGATGATTCAAGGGCAACCCGTTAAAGGTACTTTCACCCTTGATTCAAGTCATGCTGTGATTTTCTCTGATCCAAAAGGTGTGGCTGATGCATTAGTTGAAATCGCGAATGCCGAGCGAAGCGAATAACAACCTTCGTTCATCTGCTCAGTTTTGGACTGTCGGGAATGTATTGATTACAAGAAAAACAAAACAGTAAACCTGGGCTCTGGTTACATTAGAAGATCAGAACGGGTATATGTAGAAAGCCGCGCAGCAGGGACTAATGTGCGGCTTTTTATTTGAAACCAATCATTCCCACTGTGGAGCAAAGAACATGGAAGTGAGAGCAGTCGCTGCAGCGCTTGTTGCGTTGTCTTCGGCAATGCTGCTTTCCTGCACTTCTGATAAAGACAGGGAGCAAGCATTGAGTAATAACAAGAATTTTGGCTTAACCTCGACAAGTGAAATCCTGCTGACCAGCGAAGCGGGCGACAAAATGTCGGCGATGCCAAACCAGTCCTTCACCACTGAACGCGTAAACGGCACACAAGTCGTCATCCAACCGGATATTACCAAACAAACCATTACAGGGATCGGTACGTCTTTCACCGAATCTGCTGCGTTTGTATTGGCTCACCTTCCGCCAGAAAAGCGCATTGAGGTTATGAATAATCTCTATGGCGAGTCAGGCGCAAACTTCTCGCTGACCCGCACGCCGATTGGCTCGACTGACTTTTCTGTGGAAGGAAAGCTCGGCTATGCCGAAGTCGAAGGTGATGCAGCGCTTGAGCATTTTACTATCGCACCAGACAGCGATGGCTTTTCGAAAGCCAAGTACCCGGGCATTCAGGATGAATCGTTCGACGTGCTGCCGATGATCAAAGAAGCAAAGTCGATCAAAGCAAAACAAGGCGACGGCACCCTTAACATCATCGCTTCTGCCTGGACTGCGCCGCCTTGGATGAAGGACATCAATACCTGGTTTATCAAAGGCTCAGAAGAGAACGATTGGGAAGGCACAGGCGGATCGCTCAAACCGGAATATGAATCCACTTATGCGAATTATCTGGTGAAATACCTTGAGCATTACAAGGAGGCCGGTGTTGATATCTGGGGCTTAACACCAGTTAATGAACCGCACGGCAACAGCGGCAACTGGGAGAGCATGCACTTTACTGCGGAGAGCCAGAATACCTTCATCAAAGAGTTTCTTGGTCCGGCTTTAAAAGAAAGCGCTTTCAGCGATACTCGATTGCTGATCTATGATCAAAACCGTGATCATCTGGAACATTGGACGGATGTGATCCTGGGCGATCCCGACACCGCGCCGTATGTTTATGGCTCAGCCGTTCACTGGTATTCCAGCACGGTCGATGTGTACGAAAAAGTGCTGGAGAAGGTACACAACAAGTTCCCGGATTTCGCCATCATCCATACCGAAGGCACAATTGACGATCTCGGCAAGCCTGCGCCGAAAGGCATTTTGGATCCGGTGAAATTTCAGGAGTCCGGCTGGTTTGATAACGACGAGTTCTGGTGGAATGAAAACGCGACCGATTGGGCATACACCGCCACCTGGGCGCCAAATCCAGAAAACCACCCTATCTACACCCCAGTGCATCGCTACGCGCGTGACATTATTGTCAGCCTGAATCACTGGATGAACGGTTGGGTAGATTGGAATGCAGTATTAGATGCCAAAGGCGGCCCTAACCATGCCGGAAATTTCTGTGGTGCGCCGATCATGATTGATACGGAAACGGGCTATGTCTACTACACACCGATTTACGATGTGTTAGCACAGTTCAGCCGCACGATTCGTCCCGGTGATAAAGCCGTCAAAACCGATACCTTGTTAGGCGGATTGGAACAGGATGATTTGCATGCCAGTGCAACGCTGAATGAATCAGGATTGCTGAGTGTGCAACTGCTGAACACGACCAAGAAGCCGATACAATTTGATTTGGTGATTGGTGCGCAGAGTGCGCTGATAACCCTGCCAGCGAATGCGTTGCAAACGGTGAGGGTTCAACTTTAAGGGCCATAGCCTGAGGAAAAAAGGCGGGAAGTAAAACTGCGCAATATACCGAGTATTGCGCAGTCTCTCGCTGAATTACAGCGCTTCTACGTTAGTCGCTTGAGGACCTTTTTGGCCTTGCTCAACGTTAAAACGTACGTTCTGACCTTCAGCCAGAGTTTTGAAACCGTCAGAAACGATTGCACGGAAGTGAACGAATACGTCCTTGCCACCGTTGTCTTGAGTAATGAAGCCAAAACCTTTAGTTTCGTCGAACCATTTTACCAGACCAGTCGATTTATCAGACATAGTAACCTCTAATTTGTTTTTAAATGAGTGTGTTAACGACAGGCTAAACGCTGACGTTGAACAGTAAGGCTGTATGGAAAGCTATTGAATGGTCGATGAAGCACAAGTTGACGCAGGGTATTAACGAAGACTATCGAGAAGTCGCTGAGCAGAAACTTAAACTAGATTTGGCATTAACAGCTCTTTCTGAGCCAGGCGAGAACTATACAGTGTGTCGGTTAAATAGCGAGCTTTATTTTCAATTTTCCCGCATATCGTCGTTTCCCTGTATACTCCTCCCCTCTGCATTATCTCGCTTTGGAACCCTCTAGATGCCATCCACATCCGCTAATACCGTTGTCGTACTCGACTTCGAAACCACAGGTTTATCACCTAACATGGGCGATCGCGCCATTGAAATCGGTGCGGTAAAGCTGGTTGACGGTGAGGTAGTCGACACCTTTCAGGAATTGATGAACCCAGGCTTTCGCGTCAGCAGTTTTATCGAAGGGTACACAGGCATCACTAACAATATGCTTCGCACCGCATCAGGTTGCGAAGGTGTCATGAGTCGCTTTGCTGAGTTTATCGCTGGCTTTAATCTTGTGGCTCACAACGCCTCTTTCGATAAGCGTTTTTTGGATGCGGAGTTAGCGCGTTTTCATGCAGGATATTCCGGTCAGTTTACTTGCTCAATGCTGATTGCCCGCCGCCTGATTCAAGACTCCCCTACCCATAAACTTGGCGATCTCGTGCATTTTAAGGGCATTGCCAATGATGGCGTTTTCCACCGCGCTTTGGCGGATGCTGAAATGACAGCAAGGCTCTGGCTTCTGATGCTGGATGAACTGGATCAGCAAGGTATCGCTAATCCTACCTTTGCAATGATGCAAACTATCAGCAGAACCAGCAAACAGGCTTTGCCTGCTTTTTTTAACAAGCAACGCAGTAAAGCCAGCCTTTAATATCAATTACTTAGACACCCATTATGCGACATGTTGGTGCAACTGGATTTACAATTGAGATTCAGCGGAAATAAACACAAACAAGCAATCATCTTGAGTAAACTTAAGCGCAGAAATTTGAAAATACGTAACGAGTCGTAATGTCAGGTGAAGGAATGAATATACCGGGTAAGTCGTTGTTAAACTCCGCCATTCGATACCTTTTTGCACTGCCGCTGCTGATAGCCAGCCAGCCCGCAATATCCCAAACATTCACTGTCATGACGGAAGATTTTGCTCCGTTTGGTTATGTGGAAAACGGCAAGCTGACAGGTTTATCGGTCGAGATAGTGAGGGAAATCTTCGCGATAGTGGAACATCCTGACGATATAGAGCTCCTACCCTGGGCGCGAGCCTTCAAAGAAACACAACGGAAAGAAAACCGTATTCTTTTTTCCATGAGCCGGACCAAAGCACGCGAGCCAATGTTTAAGTGGGTTGGGCCTTTGGTTGAGGACAGGGTAAGTTTTTTTTGCCGCAAAGATGGCAAGGTAGATATCCAATCATTGGATGATGCACGAGAAGTGAGCTCTATTCTTGTCACTCGAGGTTTTCCAGAAACGGACTTTCTCCAAGCTCAAGAGTTCAACAATCTCCACATGACCAATTCGCCCACACAAAGTTTCACCATGTTAGCGATGGGACGGGGGGATTTGGCACCGATTGGGGAGTTTGCCTACAAGTCGATGATACAAAAAAGCGATATTGCTCCGGATGCCATCGAGAAAACCGACATTACATTGTTCAACATTCAGCTTTATATCGCTTTCTCTAAAAACACGTCAGACGAAGAGATAGCCCGCTGGCAAGCGGCGTTGGATCAGGTGAAAGCGTCGGGCAAATACGCAGAGATCATCAGTAAATATTCTGAATTAGAACAGTAACGCTGCGCTCACCAGTAAGACTCAAGCACGGTCATACCGTCATAGGTACTGCACTTATAGCGGGTTTTCTTCCCGCTTTCCCCTCTACAGCTCACTGTGGTGAATAGCGTGTCTTTGTTCCAGACTGACTGGAAGCTTTGGTCGAAACCACAATCGGCACCGTAAAAGCTTTCTGCCTGTGCCGCGCAATATTGATAGGCTTCGTCTTCACCACCACGGGCATCTAACATCGCTGAGCGGATTTTGCGCTCTTTCCGGATGTTGGCAATATGTTCTTTGTCAGGCATCTCAAACCAGTCAATACGAGGGTTTTCCACATCAAAACTTTTCTGGATCCAGGTAGCTTCTTTGATCGTGCCAGAAAACTTGATGGAGAGGTTTTTCAGGTAATCAATGTCCACGTCAGCCAGCCCTTCAAAACCCTCAGGATTGGCAAGAGTGAAAGGTTCTCTTCCAACTCTGACCACCAGCTCTTGCTCGCTGGCTTTTTCAACCAAGCCTGGTAGCGCAGTAAAACTAACTCCATCGCATTCGTAGTTATATTCACGATCAGCAAAGCAGCGTTCCAGAAAGACGTCGCCGTCTTTTTCCTGGGAGCAGCCTACGATTGATAGCAGTGATATTGCGAGAGTTGACGCCCTGAGCATTAACGTGATTTCTATTCCAAAATTTACCGTGTGGCAATTTTGATACACATCACGTTGCAATTGCAAACCTATCGGTGAGTGTCGGGACGCCGTTGGCAAATTTACAAATCAATCAGTTGCTTTCGGTCTGAAATCACGCTTTTTTCATCGCACTTTTTGCCCAAGAAACAGCAACAATAAAAGGCATAAACATAAGGAAAGGAGAAGCTCTCGGTGTTCACAGGCATTACCATCGAAGCAAAGCTGGGTCAGAGTCTTTACGCTTTCTATCAAGACATTCTGGGCATGAAACTCACTGATTCTGGCTGGCGGTTTGACGGCGAAAGCGCGTCGCTTTCTTTCGTTCCGTCTGAAACTTATTACCAACCAACACCAACCGATGTTTTTTGGAAGATAGGCATTACCGTCGTGGACTTGGATGCTGCCTGCCAATGGCTTCGATCGCAAGGTATTAATGTCTCAGCGCCACGCCAGTTTCAGGATATTGGCTACCTCGCCCATCTCTCTGACCCAAGCGGTTTAACCATTGAGTTGCTGCAAACCACCTTTGAGGGTAACAGGAAGGAAAACTGCCCACTGACGCACCCGATAGCCGATGGAGCAACGCTGGCACATATTACCCTCCGTTGTCATAACGAAAATGCTATGCAGGCATGGGCGGATAGCTTGGGTCTGACGCTAAAATCCATCCAACCTGTCACCAGTTACGGCTTTACACTCTATTTCTATTCTTTTATTGATGAGCCTCTGCCTGAGCCGGATTTATGTGCCGTGAATAATCGTGAGTGGCTGTGGCAGCGTCCTTACACTTTGCTGGAGTTTCAACTGGTTCATAGTGCACCGCCTTTCATGTTGCCTTCTAAAGAAGCAAGTGGCCTATTTAGCTTTGAAGCTGATGGCGAAGATATTACGTCGCAAGATCTCAAAGATGCGGGAATAGGAAAATAGCTAGGCAACTTTTGTCAAAACACCTCCTATTCTGTCAGTCCTGAGTAAAAAGAGTGCTTGAGAAAAGTCTTGAGAAAAGAGTGTCATTATTGATTGGAATGATAATTTTTCGCCCCACTACTAACAAAGACGTAAGACATATGATTCACAACTGATTAGTTTATAACGACACTTCCAATTTCTTGAAATACATCGCAGTTTTCATACTGGTAAGTGATAACTTTCACATTAAATTTTTGAACAGCACTTTCTCCACGCGATGCCAGACTTTAAAGACATACTCGACATCCACCCCAATCCCTGCGTTATTCACATTAACTTTGTCCCTAAGTATGCCAACAACGCATTCGCAAAGTTCAGTGGAATGGCGAGTGCAGAAGATGTGCTGAGTCTGCCCTCTATCCGTGTGCTCTTTGAAGAGGAACACTGGCCAGAAGCGCAGCGCCGCTACAATCATGCGATAGAAACTGGGATCCCAACACAGCCTGAAGTCATCAATCATATGGACCTGAAAGGGAATCCAATGATCGCAGAAATTACGGATAAAGTGATTGATTGGTATGGCGAAAAAGCCATGTGCACGTTTGTAAGTGTGGTGACCGACCAAATCCGTCGTGAACGCACTTTGCGTGATATGGCAAACCGGGACGATCTCACCAATCTTTATAACCGCCGTTATCTGTTAGATCTGTTCAGCGAGCGTCATGCCGCCCAGCAGCGCCGTCAGTACCTCGCCATGGCGGACATAGACCACTTCAAACGTATCAACGATACCTTTGGCCATCCAGTCGGTGATATCGTGCTCCGTCGTTTTGCTCAGGAAATTGAAGACTTCACTGCGCCAGATGAGTATGCGTTTCGTTTAGGCGGGGAGGAGTTTGCATTGCTTATCTGGGCGGATAACCATACCGAGGCCACGGCGCGCTTAGAACAGTTAAGGCAATCAGTACAAGACTGTGAAGTCAGGGTCAGTCACCCAAATTCACAGCCTCTGACGATTAGCTGTGCAATTTCCATCGGCGCTACTGTACTTGATGTGACAGAAGACTTTCTCTCCGCCAGCCTACGCGCAGACGAAGCTCTTTACATAGCGAAAAAGACTGGGCGTAACCGCGTGATCAATTACGACGAGTCTGCTGAAAATGCACCAGAAAAAAACTAAGCACTGACCTGACTTGGATATCTATGATGCTGTTGGCTGGACAGGGAGCCCAGCATCACTCTGTTGCGTCCCGCTTCTTTCGCCTGATACATCAATCGGTCGGCGTGATGAAGCAGCGCTTCAAGTGACGTTTCTTTTCCGTCTTTGTCTACCAATAACGCACCAACAGATGCAGTAACAGTTAGCCCAATACCCTCTTGGGATGCCTGCGGTACAATGAAGCTACGAACATAATCGGCATTTACCTCCAGATCGTGCAGAGCTTCCGCCGACACCAACAAGCAAATCTCTTCTCCCCCTAAGCGGGATATCGCTACCGCCTCACGCAGGTAGTTGCTCAGTACCCGGCCAAGATTGTTCAGCACTTCATCGCCTTTTGAATGGCCATATTTGTCGTTAATTTGCTTGAAGTGATCCACATCGAGCATCAATACACCCAGTTGACCACGTTTCAGCATGCTTTTGACCCGCTTACTGGCGAACACCCTGTCGAGACCCCGGCGGTTCATCAAGCCCGTCAAGGAATCTGTGAAGGCATATTCCTCAAGTTTGCTGTTCAACGCTTTGAGAGCACGGGTTTTTCGTCTTACAGCTTTCTTCAGCAAGATAATGTAGCTGGCTGTGCCCAATAACAAGACTGAACCTACCAGTGGCCAAAGCCAGCTTGGTATTTTCGTGGTCCTGCTGGTGTTCAGCCATTTTTGTTTGATGCGATCGATTTCATGGGGAGGAATATTCTTGATACCACTTTCGATTTCGCGTTGAAGCAGTTCGTTGCCTGCAGGTACCGCTGCGTACAGCATTTTTTTGTACATGCGTTCAATGGGAACAAACCCCAGAGGCCTATCCTGTTGAAGCAGATAATAGGTAGCAACTTGGGTATCGACCAGCATGCGCTTAATTTTGCCATTACGCGCGGCCTGAATTAGGGCGGCATTGTTATCAAAGCCCATGGTAGCAACGAGCGGATAACGGTTCTTCAGGTACTCCTCTTCAAAGCCACCACGCACCACACCGACAACCATGCCCGGTACGACGCCCTGTGTTTTCAGCTCTTCAGCATCATTGACTACGTATAAAGTGGTGGAGATTTCAAAAAGGGGAAAAACGTAATCCAGATATTCGTCGCGAGATTCGGAATAGAGCAAACCAGCGTGTACTTTGCGCCCACCTTCTTGCATCGCAACCAACGAGTCATTCCAGTCAGAAAGCGCAAACTCAACGGGCGTATTGTTGATCTCCCCAAATAACTTCCAGTAATCGACCAACACTCCTTTAGCGATGCCATTTTCAGAGAAAGCAAATGGCTTCCAGCTATGAGAGTTCGTCACGATAATGGTGTCTTTATCCGTTTCAGCCAACGCAACTGACTGGGAGATCCCCAGTACAAATACCACAACGCTACAGACGAATCGGCATAACCGAAGCAAATGCATCAAAGGCGGACATTCCCTTAGGTGAATTGATGACAACATTGTCGCAAAATTTACCCAACAGACCACATACTGTTCGCAAGTTAGATAGCTAGAGCGAGACATAGATCTATGAAATAGCGAAAAATTTCGCTGTGTACCCATGAGGTGACGAGATAATGTCATTTTTTTTCAAAAATATTCAGGCATGATCCTCGTCTAGTGGGCTATCTTTTGACGCATTCAACCCAATGTTTACGGATGTTCACTGCTGTTTATCTATTCGTTACTGATTAGTGATCTAGATAAGTTTTTGTGGTAAATTTACGGCCCTGAAAAAAGGCATATTGCTGTTTCATTTGAGTGGATAGTGCAAGGAAGGTTGGAATAAACCCTTTTTCAATTGCCTGCGATCAAATTTCCGCCATATAAAGCATGTATACTTGTGTCCGCTTTCATGGATGAGTTGTGTTGTCCAAGCGAATCCGCGTTTGGACAACACAATTATGTGGCATGAATCAATATTAACGCTGTAAGAGCGCATGGCAATGCTGCCGCTCATCACACAGTAGCTTGTTGTTTTCTTACAAAACTCAAGAACCTGAATAATGTGACTACAGCGACATTTATCCCTTGGGTAGTAAAAGTTCGACCGGAGAGAACCCTACATGAAAAAGACCAAAATCGTTTGTACGATTGGACCAAAAACCGAATCAGTAGAGATGCTGACTAAGCTGGCAGATGCAGGCATGAACGTAATGCGCCTGAACTTCTCGCATGGCGACTTCGAAGAGCACGGCACGCGCATCTCTAACCTGCGCCAGGTAATGGAAAACAGCAGCAAGCAACTGGCTATCCTGCTGGATACCAAGGGTCCTGAAATCCGCACCATCAAACTGGAAGGCGGCAACGATGTTTCTCTGGTTGCAGGTCAAACTTTTACTTTCACTACTGACGCCTCAGTAGTGGGTAACGCAGAACGCGTTGCAGTGACCTACCTTGGTTTTGCAAAAGACCTGGTTGCAGGTAACACCATCCTGGTTGATGATGGACTGATCGAGATGGAAGTTCTGGAAACCACAGAAACTGACGTTATTTGTAAAGTTCTGAACAATGGTGACCTAGGCGAAAACAAAGGCGTTAACCTGCCAGGCGTTTCCGTCAACCTGCCTGCACTGTCTGAAAAAGACAAAGGTGACCTGGTATTCGGTTGTGAGCAAGGCGTTGACTTCGTCGCTGCCTCTTTCATCCGTAAAGCGTCTGACGTTAAAGAAATTCGTGAACTTCTGGCTGCAAACGGCGGCGAGAACATCCAAATCATTTCTAAAATCGAAAACCAGGAAGGCGTTGATAACTTCGACGAGATCCTGGAGCTGTCTGACGGCATCATGGTTGCACGTGGCGACCTGGGTGTAGAAATCCCAGCAGAAGAAGTTATCTTCGCTCAGAAGATGATGATCGAGAAATGTAACCGCGCACGTAAAGTGGTTATCACTGCAACTCAAATGCTGGACTCAATGATCAAGAACCCACGTCCAACACGCGCAGAAGCGGGTGACGTAGCGAACGCGATCATGGACGGCACTGACGCAGTAATGCTGTCTGGTGAAACTGCAAAGGGTAAATACCCAGTTGAAGCTGTGACCATCATGGCGCAAATCGCGAAGCGTACTGATGCAGTACTGAAAGCTGAACTGGGCTCACGTCTTGACAGCTCTCGTCTGCGTATCACTGAAGCAGTATGTAAAGGCGCTGTAGACACCGCTGAGAAGCTGGGTGCTCCTCTGATCGTTGTGGCAACTGAAGCAGGTAAGTCTGCGCGTTCTATCCGCAAGTACTTCCCAACTGCAAACATCATCGCTGTCACTATCAACGAGAAAACGGCTGCACAACTTTGCCTGAGCAAAGGCGTAACTTCAGTGGTTGTTGACCAGTTCGAAAACACTGACGAGTTCTACCGTCGTGGTAAAGAAATCGCTCTGGAGTCAGGTCTGGCTGCGAAAGGCGACATCGTTGTTATGGTTTCAGGCGCTCTGGTTGCTTCTGGTACGACTAACACTGCATCTGTACACGTTCTGTAATCGAACCGTACCGTGCATAAAAAAAGGAGCCGATTGGCTCCTTTTTTGTTTTTAGCGCTCGGGCTAAAATTCTGTTTTTCTGTGGGCTTTTACTTCTTAAATCTGGATGGAACCAGTTCACTGCGGTGAGTGTTCATCAGTACCGCCATCGGCACCAGATAAATCCAGCCGACCTTAATTGTCAGGACAGCCAGAGACAGGGTTGTCACTCTCACCAAATACTTATTGATGGTTTGCAACACAACGGTTTTCTCTTGGGTTTATTTTGTTTTTATTGTACCCCGGAAGTATACATTTTGGGCAGAAAGTCACAAGTTGAGAGCATCTCTAAGTAGCCTGTCAGGCATAAAAAAACCGACGGTTTTCACCATCGGTTTTTTCTGAGACAAGCTGTCAGATTTACTGACGCAGTGCGCGTTCACCACGTGCAATACCCACCACACCGCTTCGCGCGACTTCGATGATGTCAGTGACATCTTTCATCGCTGCGATGAAGGCTTCAATCTTGTCGCTTGAGCCTGCAATCTGCACGGTGTAAAGCGAGTTAGTCACGTCCACGATCTGGCCACGGAAGATGTCAGCTGTGCGTTTAACTTCTGCACGCGCAAAACCGCTCGCTTTCACTTTTACCATCGCCAGTTCACGTTCAATGTGCTCTGACTCAGTCACATTACTCACTTTCAGTACGTCAATCAGCTTGTGCAGTTGTTTTTCAATCTGCTCTCGCTCAGACGCTTTAACCACGGTGGTCGTGATGTTCAAGCGGGACAGCGTTGGATCGTCTGTCGGGGAAACCGTCAGGGATTCAATGTTGTAGCCACGCTGTGAAAACAGGCCAACTACGCGAGACAATGCGCCCGGTTCGTTTTCCATCAAAATCGATACAATACTGCGCATTATGTTCTCTCCGTCTTGCTCAACCACATTTCATTCATCGCACCACCACGCACCTGCATTGGATAAACGTGCTCTGTTTCATCCACGCTGATGTCGAAGAAGACCAGTTTGTCTTTCATCGCCAGACCGCGTGCCAGCTCGCTTTCCAGCTGAGCCGGATCGCTGATGCGAATACCTACGTGACCGTAGGCTTCTGCAATTGCAGCAAAATCAGGCACCGAGTCCATGTAAGAGTGAGAGTGACGACCTTGGTAAATCATGTCCTGCCACTGCTTCACCATGCCGAGGAAGCGGTTGTTGAGGTTGATAATCTTGACGGGGATATCGTATTGCAGCGCCGTCGACAGCTCCTGAATGTTCATCTGGATACTGCCGTCACCTGTCACACACAGCACTTCTGCATCAGGGATTGCAAATTTCACACCCATCGCAGCAGGTAGGCCAAAGCCCATGGTGCCGAGACCACCGGAGTTGATCCAGCGACGTGGCTTATCAAACGGGTAGTAAAGCGCAGCAAACATTTGGTGCTGGCCAACATCCGATGCCACGTATGCATCACCATTGGTGAGCTTATAGACCGCTTCAATCGCTTGCTGCGGCTTGATGCGTTCGTTATTCGTTTCGTAAGCCAAACACTTGCGTTCACGCCATACGTTGATGTTGTTCCACCAAGCGTCCAGTGCGGCTTCATCGTTCGTGCCGCCCTGCTCGGTCAGGATCTTCAGCATGGTGTTCAGTACCACGTCTGCCGAACCAACGATTGGGATGTCAGCCGAAACGGTTTTTGAAATGCTCGATGGGTCAATGTCGATGTGCATGACCTTGGCATTTGGACAGTATTTCTCGAGGTTATTCGTCGTACGGTCATCAAAGCGAACACCAATACCGAAGATCAGATCCGCATTGTGCATTGCCATATTGGCTTCGTACGTGCCGTGCATACCAAGCATGCCCAGCGATTTGTCACCCGTACCCGGATAAGCACCAAGGCCCATCAATGTACTGATAACAGGAATATTTAGTGTGTCTGCCAGCGTTTTAATTTGCTCGCCACACTCAGAAATGATGGAACCACCACCGATGTACAGTACCGGTTTTTTCGCTTCGAGTAGAGCTTTAAGGCCACGCTTGATTTGTCCTTTATGACCCGAGGTTGTCGGGTTGTAAGAACGCATGGACATGCTTTCCGGGTACTCGTAAGGGAACTTGTTTGCTGGGTTCAGCATGTCTTTTGGCAGATCGACAACCACAGGACCTGGGCGGCCGGTTGACGCCAAATAAAAAGCTTTCTTGATGATTTTTGGAATGTCTTCGGTGTTTTTCACCAAAAAGCTGTGTTTCACGATAGGGCGCGAGACACCCACCATGTCACATTCCTGGAAAGCATCGTTACCAATCAGGTTACTCATGACCTGGCCGGACAAAACCACCATAGGAACTGAATCGTAATACGCGGTCGCGATACCGGTAATGGCGTTGGTTGCGCCTGGGCCTGAAGTCACCAGTACAACACCGACTTCGCCGGTTGCACGAGCATAGCCATCAGCCATGTGAACGGCTGCTTGTTCATGGCGAACGAGAACGTGCTCGATATCGCTTTTCTCATGCAGTGCATCATAGATATCCAAAACCGATCCGCCCGGATACCCAAATATATGTTTTACGCCTTGGTCGATCATCGAACGAACGACCATGTCGGCTCCTGACAACATTTCCACTATATGCCTCCATGTATGCATAGTTTAGGACTTATTTGTAGCCTAGAGATGGATGTCGGCGTGACTACCTGTTTGCCGCCAATCCATGCCAGCTATGCTTTTGATTCCGGTCGTAACAAGAATCAAAAAAGCTTCCACTTTTCCCGCTTTTTTGGGCTGGCTGACGCCAGTTGCTCACTGCGGTTAAAGCACTGTCAACTTTAACGCTTTGTTAGCAAATATGTCTATTGGTTAACTCAGATTCCCATTAATACTCTAATTGGGCAAAGTTTCATCACTAAAGACTCTACCCAGACCACCCAAATCAGCATTCACTGCTAAAAACCCTCCAATTGACAATATTTACTGTTCATAAGATGGGTGTTTCAGCGTATGACAAAAGTATGTTTTTGGCTGTTACCGACAGATTTCCTGGGAAGTAGCACGTTAAGGACACTTTAACGCCACTTTCCTTACGGGAATTTGGGGAAGGCAGCAATAAAAAACCCGGCTCAGTGGCCGGGCTTCTCAATCCAATCAGGATCAGCTGTGCTTCTTGTACATCGCTTCGATTTGTTTCTTATAACGCTCGAGGATCACCTTACGGCGTAGCTTCAGCGTAGGCGTCAATTCGCCTTGTGCCATGGAGAACTCAGAAGGCAGTAGAGTGAACTTCTTCACCTGCTCAAACTTCGCCAGCTCTTTTTGCAGCTCTTCTACGCGTTTTTCGAACATTTCCACCACTTCACTGTGCTTAATCAGCTCAATGCGATCATGGTATTTGATGTTCAGCTCTTTCGCCCAGCTTTCAAGTGATTCAAAACAAGGCACAATCAGTGCAGACACAAAATGGCGCGCATCCGCTACGACAGCGATTTGCTCGATAAAGTGGTCTTTACCCAGCTTACCTTCGATGACCTGTGGGGCGATGTATTTACCCCCAGAGGTTTTCATCAGTTCTTTGATGCGGTCAGTGATAAACAGGTTACCCTGCGCATCAATATGGCCTGCATCACCGGTTTTCAGGAAGCCGTCCGCCGTGAAGGTTTCCGCTGTCTCTTTTGCCTTGTTGTAGTAGCCACGCATCACCATTGGGCCGCGCACCAGAATTTCGTTGTTCTGGCCAATCTTCACTTCTGCATTCGGCATTGGCATACCGATAGAATCCGGATCAAAGCTACCGCTGTCCCAGCAAGAGATGGTGGCGGTGGTTTCAGTCATGCCGTAACCCAGCTTCACGTTCACACCAATGGCATGGAAGAAGCGTCCAATGGTCGGCTCCAGTTTAGCACCGCCACACGGCATCATGGTGATATTACCACCCAGCAGTTGGCGCAGCTTGCTGAGCACCAGTTTGTCTGCCATGCGGTGAGCACTTTTCAGCCACGGTGCAGGTTTCTTACCTTTACGGGTAATTTCCGCCATCAGGTTGCCAATATATACCGCGGCGCGGAACATACTTTTTTTCACCGGACTGGCTGTCGCCACCTTCTCGTGAACGGCGCTATAGATTTTCTCGTAGAAGCGCGGAACCGCACACATCACGGTTGGTTTGACTTCCTGCAACGCTTCGCGGATGGCATTGGTGTTAGACAGATAGCAGTTGGTCGCACCGTGGTGCAGGACGTAAAAGCTCCAGCAACGCTCAAACACGTGAGACAGCGGCAGGAATGCCAGTGATACTTCGTTCTCACTGATCCCCAACACCTTATCGTGGCTTTCAATCTGTGCCGCGACATTGGCATAATCCAGCATCACGCCTTTTGGCTCGCCCGTGGTGCCTGAGGTATAAATCAATGTCATCAGATCGCTCATTGAAGCGTCTGCAATACGCGCCTGCATTTCCTGCTCGACATTGTCATTGGCTGTTTGCAGGAATGCTTCCCAGCTTTGGCCCATTTCAT
Source organism: Grimontia kaedaensis (assembly GCF_023746615.1). Lineage (NCBI taxonomy): Bacteria > Pseudomonadati > Pseudomonadota > Gammaproteobacteria > Vibrionales > Vibrionaceae > Grimontia > Grimontia kaedaensis. The sequence continues at coordinate 3,344,280 of NZ_CP082275.1, forward strand.
GGCCGGCAAAATCGACGTTATCAGCAAAGCTGACAATCTTTTCCAGTGCTGGGCAGCTTGCTGCAATCGACATCGCGGCATCTGCCTGCGATTGGTCGCCAACAAACAGAATACGCACACCCGCATCGCACAGGATATACGCAGCCTGATCGGCAGTGTTGGTTGGATAAATTGGCACTGGCACGCAGCGCACCTGAAGTGCGGCAATATCCGCAATACTCCATTCCGCACAGTTGTTGGCAAAAATGCCGATTTTGTCCTGCACAGCGAGGCCTGAAACCAGCATCGCTTTTGAAGCTGCATCAATACGCTCACCGAACTGACGCCAGCTCATTTCGCCCCAGGTATTTCCTTGCTGGAAACGCAGTGCGACTTTTTCGCCTTGAGCTTTTACCTGCTCGCGAATTCGGTTAACGATATGAAGTTCCAGCGCCATTTAATTCTCTCTCAGCACGTGGTGCGTCCCTTTGGAATACATGTTGGGACGACGACAAAATTTAGCTAACACTTGTAAGCTAAAACTCAGGCAGCAGTGTAATGACTCCCCCATCAATTACAAGAAAAAGCGCAGCCAAAGCGGTTAAAATATAGGCAATGATTTTGACGAACACTGTTCATTTCAGAGTACACTTGTTTCCTCAACTTTCAGGAAAGTTGTAACAGGCTGTAATCAAAAAGGTCTTAGGCACAAAAAAACCGGCCGAAGCCGGTTTTCACATCTATTTTGGCATCACTTATGCCAGTGAATTACCACAAATTGACAGTAATTGGTCACGCATCCAAAGGTGGCCTTTGTCTTTTTCTGCAGACGCATGCCAGCTCAGATAGCCACTGATACGGTTGGTATCCAATGGCAGCGGCAACATCTTCAAATTATCGCGGTTATGGCCTGCTTCGATCATCCAGCGAGGCGCTACAGCCACCAGCTGTGATTGGCTGACCACATAAAGAATATTGCTCAGGCTAACGCCCTGATACGCTTCACGGTAACGACCGTCACGGTAAAGCGCTTCTGCGTAACCCTGCATTTCACCATTACGCTTCAGCACGGCGTGCGCTTCAGCTGCCAGCTCTTTCGCTGTGATGCTTTCTGTCAAACGGGGATGATTCTTGCTCGCCACCACAACCAGCTCATCATTGAACATTTCTGTGCTGCTGAAGCCTGATTCATTGAAGTGCAGGTAATCAATCACAAAATCCACTTCCTGATAACGCAGCTTACGCGCGATATCACGATCAAATTCCGTTTCTACCTGAACTTTCACGCACGGTGCAACTGACGAAATCGTGTTCAGGATTTGTGGAACAAAGCGCATGTCTGATGGGCTGCAAATCGCCAAGCGGAATGTACGGTTACTGGTTTCCGGAATGAATACGGAAGTAGGCAGTTCATTTTTAATCAACTGGATCGCCTGACGAATCGGACCAAATAGCTGACGGGCACGTTGGGTAGGTTTAATACCACGGCCATTTCGAACAAACAGCTCATCGTTAAACATCACTTTAAGACGTGACACTGCATTACTCACCGCTGGTTGTGACATGCCTAGACTCTGTGCGGCGCGCGTAATGTTCTGTTCCTGCATCACTGCATCAAAAACGGTGATGAGATTGAGATCAACACTTCTTAACGTCGTATCCGTACGGTTTTCAATATTGTTAACCGACTCTTTCTGCGTCATAGCAAAACCCTAAAGGAAGGAGTAAATGTAAAGCGTCCGTCACCGAAATTACCGAACGACCCTGAAAATGAGTATGTAAATTGAAAAGGGTCGACAGCTATCAGTAAGGCAACTCAGCCTGCTCACGCCCCAGCATAATGAGTGAAACTGAACACACGCTAACCAAGGCACCAACTTAGTAACATGATCGGATAAATGCGCCCCAGTAAATTGTTATAAAATCATGTGCAACAGAAATGGTAAAAATCTAAAAATAAAACAAAAAAGAGGCTGATAATCAGCCTCTTAGATCTAAAAATCAAAACTAACAACCTTGTTAGTTACACATTCATTCCATCAATGCTGGCGTAATCCTTTATTCGCTTGCGATGGCAGCCGCATGCTGAACATCGCACGCTTACGTGTTTTTTGAGGCCAGAAATCTGAGAGAAGATCGGTGACATGCTCTGGAAATGACACTTGTGACCAGAGAGATTCACGAAGCAAGGATAAGGTGCTTAAATCCCCTTTCCCGAGCCATGTTGCCAATTCCGAAGCAACATTCGGGTATTTAACTCGACTGCTCTCTGCCTGCTCCAGCCACTCGCGAATCATGCCAACATCCAGCGACTCCATCGAGCTTGCAAGCCCCAGCATGTCGAGCGTCGAGACATTGCTTTGCTGTTCAAACTGACCACTTAGGGGTTTCAACAATAGCTTCTTTCCCAAAGACAATGCTTCAGAAGGTAGCTCAAATCCGCCGTTAGCAATCACACCATCACAACGAGCTAACGCTTCATGGAAAGCTGCTTTGCTCAACGGACGCACATCCACATTCTCTTCGATTCTTGCTTCCTGACAGGATGGATGAAAACAAATGAAACGGTGACTGAAATGTTGTAGTACGCCGATAACCTCGTCCAGTTCTTCAAACGGAAGGTACGTCAAAACAGTACCATTCTTGGAGGTTTCTGTTGTTTTCAGATCGATGATCGGCGGCAGTATAGGCTGATTGAAGTGGTACCAATGCAGGCCAATTTTGGTCTCAGTTGGCGCAAAGTAATGCATGATGAGCTTATCCAGCAGGGATTGCGCCTGCTTTGGGACATCGAAGGCAAACGCCGATTGATGGCTGACCGATACTGTCGGCACCCTCTGACGCCTAGCGGCATGCGCGGATATTGGCTCGAAATCAGACACCACCAAATCGTATTCGGACACATTCAAATCACGCACTTCTCGGGCAAACGACACCAGACTGTTGTTCAATGCCGTTTTCAGCATACTGACTTTGCCTGCCTCACTGATAAACGTCAGGCCACGACGAACCTCATAATCCCCGAATATACCCATATCAAAATATTCCGACGCAGGTCGGCCGGAAAACAGAAACTTCACCTTAACATGCGGTAGCTTGGAAAAGGCTTCAGCCATCGCACGCGCACGGGAAATATGGCCATTCCCTGTACCTTGCACGCCATAAAGTATTTTCATGCAGATTCTCGTTGTGATTAATCAGACCATTAAAGCCAATGAAGCACAGGCCAGTCCAAGCAGAGCACCGACGAAGACATCGGTAATGAAGTGAACACCAAGCAGCACACGTGAAGCGCCAATCGCGGCCGCCCATCCCCAATAAACATGACTGAATTCGGGGTAGAAGTGGCTTAGCAATGCCGCCATAACAAATGCTGCCGCCGTGTGTCCTGAAGGCATACTGTAGAGATCAGACGGCGTGATAAATGCTGGAAGATGCTGTGGCCTTGCGCGGCGAAAGCGCCTTTTTAGCCACATAAAAAGAGGGACTTCAATGGCAAACGCTAGCAGGCCGACGACAAGGAAATGTAGGCCTTGCATGCCGCCGAAAAGAGCAAGCAACACACCTATTGCTGCATAAAGATGACCGTCTCCACTTTTAGAGACCCAACGGAAAATCCGTGCGATATCCGCACTGAAACGGTGATTAAGGCAAAGGGTGGACACGGCATTATCCACCCTTTGGATAGCGACAAGACTCCGCATTCATCTACTCCAATTCTTCACGTTACCGTTTCAGATTAGGAGTCAGGAATGACAGTCCCGTGACGCTTTGCAGACGAGTTGATGAACTTTTAAGCGAAATCTCCGTGCAAAGACTCGTGCTTTTTCACTTTGCCGAAGTCCGCCAATATGGCGTAGGCCGCCGGTATCATAAACAGCACCAGCAGTGTCGAAGTGAAAATCCCAAACACGATCGAGATGACGAGAGGCTTCACCACCTGAGCCTGCAAACTGGTTTCCAATAGTAGCGGCAACAAACCTGCCGCCGTGGTCAGCGACGTCAGGAAGACGGCACGGAAACGCTCCTGACTGGCTCGCACCACGGCATCATAAATGTCTTCCCCTTCGTCCAGGTGATGACGGATATATTGCACCAGCAAGATGGAGTCATTTACGACCACACCCGCCAGCGAAACGAACCCCATCAGGCTTGGCATACTGAGCGGATGCCCCAGCAGCCAATGCCCCCACAGCACGCCAATTAAGGCAAGTGGAATGGCAATCAAGACCACAAAGGGTTCAAGGTAGCTGCGGAATTGATAACTCAGGATCACGAAGATACCGAACAAGCCCAGAGCAAAACCAATGGTCATGGATTGACTGGTCTCAGCCGTGTCCTGACTCTGGCCTTCAAACAAAACATGTAACCCCGGATATTTCGTTTCCAGCCCTGGGATCACATCGCGTTTTAATTGCGCCAAAACATCACCAATACTGACCTGGCTTTGCACCACATCGCCATAAACACTGAGCGTGCGCATGCCATCAATGCGCTGGATACGCACGAAGTTACGCTGGTAATTAAGCTCTGCGGCGGTAGAAAGCGGTACCTGACTGCCATCAGGCAATACAATCGGGAAATTGGCAAAGCTTTGCAGGCTGGCGGCATCATCACTGTCGAGGCGAACATCTATCTCGATACTCTCAGGGCCCACCTGAATTTCATCTGCCGTTTGACCAAAGTACGCGGCGCGAAGCTGACGGGCTATTAACTGGCCGTTGATGCCAAAGGCTTCCGCCCCCGGGCGCAGCGTGACTTTGACTTCTTCCTTACCGGGGCGCATATCATCCAGAACGCCGGATACGCCCTGAAACTGGCTGATAAACTGCTGGATGGCGATCGAGGCTTGTTTCAATTCGTTCAAATCGTCATGTTGCAAGCGAATATCAAAGTCGCGTCCACCGGGTCCAAACGCGGGCTGCTTGAAAACCATGGAAATAGGATCAGTCAGCACGCCGGTTTCTTTTTCCCAATCTGAGATGAAGTCATCAATCAAGGTGTTGCGTATCTCCGCACTCAACAAATCAAGCCTCACTGTTGCGATATGCTGACCACTTTCATCGGCATCGGCGTTGAAGTTGAACTGTTCAGTAATGTGCTCCACCAAAGGCTGACCACTCTCATTTTGTTCACTTAATCGCTCACCCACTCGATTGGCTGAGGCAACCAATCTTGCGACAACAGCCTCAGTTTGCGCCAGTGATGAACCGGGCGGCAATATGACGCGGGCTTCCGCAATATCCCCATCGAGCTCAGGAAAGCCGACAAACCGCAGTTGACCAGATGCCAGCAGTGAAACTGAAATCAGCAACATGGCTATCACGCCTCCCACAAAGGGGTAGCGCCATTTCACGGCACTGGTGACCAACTCCGCCAATTTACCCGCGCGGAAAGCTTCAAACTTCTCGAGAAAGATGCGTTTGAAAGCCAAATCAGGTTTTGGCGCTTTGGCTTTCGCCAAAGAATGCTGCAAGTGATGCGGCAGAATAAGGAAGGCTTCGACAAGACTGAGTGTCAGTACCAGGATCAGTACCATAGGCACGACCCGGAGCACCGCTCCCATCTCACCTTGCAAGAAGATCAGGCTACCAAAAATGCAGACTGTGGTGAGGTAAGAAGACACCACACCAGGCAGCACCTTTTTGACCCCATTAACCACGGCATCTTCAAGTTTTTGCCCCCGATCGATATGGGAGGCGATGGACTCGGATATCACAATGGCGTCATCCATCATGATGCCGATAGCCATCAAGAGCGCGACCAGCGACATGATGTTGATGGAAAGCCCTAGTTGCGCCATCAAAAAGAAGCTGCCGAGGAAGGCAACAGGCAAGCCTGCCGCCACCCAGAATGAATAGCGCAACGAAAAGAACATCCACATCACACCAAATACCAGGATCACCCCTTGCCAGGCATTGCGGGCCATCATGGTCAGGCGATCCCAAAGGAGCGACGAGAAATCATTGGTAAGGTTAAGTGTCACACCATTGGGCGCGCGGGTTCGTTCGTCATCAACAAACTGCGCCACTTTTTCTTTAATACGAAGAGCATCATCAGCTTTGTTTTTGCTGATTTTAAGCAGCGCCGAAGGTTTGCCATCAAACCACACCTGCTGTTCATCCAGCTCAAAGCGCTCAGTCAGGGTGGCGATATCCTGTAGACGAATCACGCCGCCATCGCTGTCAGCAGCAACGACAATCTGCCCTAAGGTATCCGCAGCAATACGTCTCTCATCAAAGCGTATCAGCAGGCTCTTGTTATCAAGCTCAACATTACCGCTAGGGAGGTTAATGTTCTGCGCACTGACCTGAGCGGCAATATCAGAAACACTTAACCCTAGCTGGCGAAGTGCACTCTCTCGCACTTCGATGCGGATTTGCTTTCCCGAGAAGCCTGCCACACTGACCAAAGGGACATCGTAATCACGTTTAAGTGTCTGTTTGAGAGCCTCTGCGTAGGCTTTGAGCCCCACCCAATCGGTATCGGCAGCAATCGCCACATCTACCACGGGTTCATTCCAATCCAACTCACGCACCACTGGCGGCTCAATATCGCTCGGGAAGTTGTTGATGGCATTGATTTGGGTTTGGATGTCCACCAGCATGCGTGAGATATCAGCTTGGGCGTCCAGCTTCACTATCAAACCAGCAGAACCTTCCACGGCTTCACAGCGGGTTTCAACGATGTTAGAAAGACCATCTACCGCGTCTTCCATCAACAAACAGATGTTTTGCTCTACCTGCTCTGGGCTGGCACCGGGATACACTACCGTGGCGAGGATAAAAGGCGGCGCAAATTCAGGAAAGGTTTCACGCTTGAGTTGTGGCAGTGACGTTAATCCAAGAAGGATCAACGTTAGCATCAGCAAGTTAGCGGCTGTCGGGTGACGGGCGAAAAAACGGATCATGATGCCTCCCCGTTCACCGCATTGTTTTCTACCACCTCACCGTTTAAGGTCACCGCGCGAAGTTCCATGCCTGGCACCGCGGGTAACAGATCATTCAACACCAGTTGCTGGCCTGCTTTCAGATCCCCAGCGATCGCCACGCTTTCTCCGCGCCTGAATAAAATGGTAACCGGCACCACTTTCAATGTACCGTCTTCCATCAGGTAAATCTTATCACCGCGAAGAGCACGCTCTGGGATAACCCACTGAGCGACAGGTTTGCCTTCGATGTGCGCTTTAACAAACATGCCATTCACCAAACTTGGCTGTGCGGCAATACCCTGTTTTTGTTCTTCATCAAGCGTAATTTCGAGGATGACCCCAACCGTCGCCTGATTCAGGCTGACAGTATCACTCAAACGCGCCACCTTAGCGGGCCACTCTTCTTCGAAGCTACCACTGGAAAGGCTCACACTCGCTTCAAGTTGATGCAGTTTCCCCGAAAAACCTTCGCTATGCTTGCCGTGTAACGTGTCGAATACGGTCTGCATATCATGGATGGAGACCTGCGCATCCACCTCTACCGCGCCAAGACCATGGGCAATCACCATCACTTGCTGCGGTGTAACAACCTGATCGCGTTCGATGTTCACTTCAGCAATACGGCTATCAACAGGTAAGACGATTTGGGTTTTATCAAGGTTCCTCTGGGCTTGTTCCAGCGCCAGATTGCTCGCTTCAAGTTCTGATGCAGTGATGCGTTTTTCGTCCGGCAGAACTTTTAGCTGAGCCTCCAGATCCTGAACACGGGTTTGCTGGGAAAGAAATGTCTGCTGCTCGTTGTCCAGAGCCGATTGTGATGTCAGACCTTTCTTGCGCAGGTTCTTTTGGCGGGTCAATTCGTCTCGGCTCAGTGTCAGTCTGCGCTTCTCGATCGCCAAGGTGGTTTTAAGGTTGGATTCGTCCAATTCCAGTTTGGCCAAACGCGCTTCCCTAACACTGACGTCAGCCTGAGCCTGTGCAACCGCCAGTTGATAGTCAGTCGGGTCAATGCGCAAAAGCTCAGTGCCTGCGGGCAACACCCTTCCTTTTTCTAGCGCTGGATTGCGGTAAATCACCTTTCCATTCACTTCTGCAATTGCCTGCCAGGTGAGCTTCGGTGTCACCCGACCAAAACCAGTGACCACAGGGGCGATATCAGATTGCTGCAGGGTGACCACATCCACTGCCCGCGCTTTAGATTGCGCAGGTTTTACCGGTACATCTGGCCTGCTGTTTATCGCAATAAAAAGCACGGCAATACCGACGGCAAGAGCTGGAAAGAAAAGCAGTTTGCGGCGAAGTGTCATGGTGTGTTGTCTCCCTGAACCTTGAAAATTCCGTGTTGCAGCAGTGCAGCGTTGTGTTTGGCGAGTTTTTCCAGAAAAGCACTGTCCATGGTGATCCCTTGAATGTCAGCGAGCGCTGTGGGAATGATAAATGGAAACACCATCAAGCTTGAGAAGCTCATTCGTGCCAGTTCCGGATCGATGTCTATTCTCAAAGCACCTTTTTCCTGTAGACGCTGAAAGAGTAATTGATGAAGGGGCAAGAGAATGTCCTGAAACAGCTTTTCTACCGCCTGTCGTTGCTGATCGTCTTCATCCAGCATCATGCTACGGAAGATCAGCGTGGGTAGATTAGGTCCTGTAGACATCTCGCGGTAAAACGTTGTGACGACATCATTGAGGCTTTCAATTTTCCCTTCTTCAACCGCCTCACGCATTCGGGTGATCATCGGCGCCGCTGTCTCTCTGACCATGGCCTCAAACAAGCCTGCTTTATTGCCAAAGTAATAGCGGATCATCGCCACGTCGACACCGGCATTTTCTGCAATACGGCGTGTCGACACCTTGTGGTAGGGTTGTTTGTGAAAAAAGCGTTGGGCTTCGCTGATCAGCGCAGCTCTGGCATCAGAGCCTCCCAATGGTCGACCCGGCTTTTTGGTCATGGCATCATCCGTAATTCATCAGCGTTGAATTTATACTACTCCCTGTTTGGTCTCTTTTCGCACAATTTAATTCCCTAGATCATAGGATTGTGATGAATTTCCGTTCAAAAAATAACCACAGATGAATACTCTGCTTTTTTGACAAAAAAGCAGTTTTTTAAACCACAGTTAACATTATGAGTGACGCTTTCTTGTTATTTTCTAATTTGATATTGACGCTTTAGTAAGCTGTTTGGTATTCATTTGTGCAGACATCTTTAGAGAACTGTTACAAATGATGAAACGCATTTTCCTTCTAGACCTTCTACTTCTCGTGAATTGTTCGCGCGGGTAGGTCATGGATTGAAAACAGTTTTCACCTGACACACGAAACCCGCGCCAAGGCGCGGGTTTTTTGTATGACCTGCCAAAGGTGCGGAGTACAACCTAAAAAAGGCACATGAGGGAACGACCATGAAAGACCAAGTCATCATATTTGACACCACATTACGCGATGGCGAACAAGCGCTGTCCGCCAGTTTGACTGTAAAAGAGAAGTTGCAGATTGCACTGGCGCTGGAGCGTCTGGGTGTGGATGTGATTGAAGCTGGCTTCCCTGTTTCAAGCCCAGGTGATTTTGAATCCGTCCAGACGATCGCTAAATCGGTCAAGAACAGCCGTATTTGTGCCTTGTCCCGTGCCGTCGATAAAGACATCGACGTTGCTGCTGAATCCCTCAAAGTTGCTGAAGCGTTCCGTATCCACACTTTCCTTTCCACTTCTACTATTCACGTTCAGGACAAACTGCGCCGTAGCTACGACCAGGTTGTTGAAATGGGTGTGAATGCCGTCAAACGCGCCCGTCGTTACACGGATGACGTGGAATTCTCCTGTGAAGATGCAGGCCGTACGCCAATCGATAACCTGTGCCGTATGGTGGAAGAAGCGATCAAAGCTGGCGCAACCACGGTCAACATTCCTGATACTGTGGGTTACACCGTTCCGGGTGAGTTCGGTGGCATCATCGAAACCCTGTTCAACCGCGTGCCAAACATCGACAAAGCGGTGATTTCGGTTCACTGTCACGATGACTTGGGCATGTCGGTCGCCAACTCGATTGCCGCAGTTCAAGCAGGTGCGCGCCAGATTGAAGGCACCATCAACGGTATCGGTGAACGTGCCGGTAACTGTGCGCTGGAAGAGATTGCGATGATCATCAAAACCCGCGGCGAGTTGTTAGGCGTGGAAACAGGTATCAATCACAAAGAAATCAGCCGCACCAGTAAGATGGTTAGCCAACTGTGTAATATGCCTATTCAGTCCAACAAAGCGATTGTCGGTACGAATGCATTCAGCCACAGCTCTGGTATTCACCAAGATGGCATGCTGAAGAACAAGAACACTTACGAAATCATGACGCCAGAGTCGATTGGTCTGGGTCAAAAAGCGCTGAACCTGACTAGCCGTTCAGGCCGTGCGGCGGTGAAGAGCCACATGGACACCATGGGCTACAGTGACGAAGACTATAACTTGGACAACTTGTACGAATCTTTCTTGAAACTGGCAGACCGCAAGGGTCAGGTTTTCGATTATGATCTGGAAGCTTTGATGTTCTTCAACAACTTGCAGGAGGAAGATGACTTCTACAAGCTGAAGTATCTGAGCGTACAAAGCGGCAGCGTGATGGCGACCACAACCGTCAGCCTGCAGTGTGGCGATGAAGAAGTCAGCGACGCTGCAATTGGTAACGGCCCGGTTGATGCCTTGTATCAGGTCATTTACCGCATTACCGGCTATGACATTGTACTGGACAAGTTTGACCTGACCGCCAAAGGCGAAGGGGAAGATGGCTTGGGTCAGGCAGACATCATCGCTAACTACAAAGGTCGCAAGTACCATGGTACGGGCGTCTCAACAGACATTATTGAAGCCTCAGGTCAGGCATTGCTGCATGTGATTAACAGCATTTACCGCGCTGACCGCATCGCGCAAATAAAAGAACAAGCAACATTAAAAATGGAGACAGTGTAACCATGGCAGGCACCTATAAGATTGCCGTTCTACCGGGAGACGGTATTGGCCCGGAAGTGATGCAACAAGCCCACAAAGTTCTTGATGCCGTAAGCGCTAAATTTGGCATTAGCTTTGAGAAAACTGAATACGATGTCGGTGGTATCGCCATCGACAACCATGGCACCCCGCTGCCAGACGCAACCCTGAAAGGGTGTGAAGCGGCAGATGCGGTGCTGTTTGGTTCAGTGGGTGGCCCTAAGTGGGAACACTTGCCACCGAATGAACAGCCTGAGCGTGGCGCACTGTTGCCACTGCGTAAGCATTTCCAACTGTTCTGCAACCTGCGTCCGGCGCAAATTCATGCGGGCCTTGAAGCTTTCTCACCACTTCGCGCAGATATCTCTGAGCGCGGTTTTGACATCGTAGTGGTGCGTGAGCTGACCGGTGGTATCTACTTTGGTCAGCCTAAAGGCCGTGAAGGTTCGGGTGCAGAAGAGAAAGCGTTCGACACTGAAGTTTATTACCGCTATGAAATCGAGCGTATTGCGCGCATCGCGTTTGAGTCTGCACGTCTTCGCCGCAAGAAGGTAATGTCAGTCGATAAAGCGAACGTATTGCAAAGCTCTATCCTTTGGCGCGAAGTGGTAGAAGAAATCGCGAAAGACTACCCTGATGTTGAGCTGTCACACATATACATCGACAACGCGACCATGCAGCTGATTAAAGACCCTGCACAGTTTGATGTTATGCTGTGTTCTAACATCTTCGGTGACATCATCTCTGATGAGTGCGCAATGATCACTGGCTCCATGGGCATGCTGCCATCTGCAAGCCTGAACGACAGCAAGTTTGGCCTTTACGAGCCAGCTGGCGGTTCAGCACCGGACATCGCAGGTAAGAACATTGCCAACCCAGTGGCGCAAATCCTGTCTGCCGCTCTGATGCTGCGCTACAGCCTTGGCGAAGAAGACGCTGCACGCGCTATCGAAGCTGCGGTCAGCCAAGCGCTGGAAGCCGGCGAGCTAACGGCTGATCTGGCTGGCGATGCGACCCCGCTGACCACATCCGAAATGGGTGATAAGATTGCAGCGTATGTAAGCGAAGCCTAAGCGCACTGGAAGCACATAATTATTAAGGAAGACAGGGCAATGTCAGCAAAAACCCTTTACGAAAAAATCTACGACGCGCATATCGTCGTAGAAGCACCGGGCGAAACCCCGTTGTTGTATATCGACCGTCATTTGGTCCACGAAGTGACCTCTCCTCAGGCATTTGATGGCCTTCGTCAGCATGGTCGTAAGGTGCGTCAGGTTTCTAAAACCTTCGCGACCATGGATCACAACGTTTCTACTGAGACCAAAGACATCAACGCCTCAGGCGAGATGGCAAAAATTCAGATGGAAACGCTGGCAAAGAACTGTGAAGAGTTCGGCGTCACCCTTTACGATTTGAACCACCCTTATCAGGGCATCGTTCACGTCATGGGTCCTGAGCTGGGTATTACCCTGCCGGGCACTACCATTGTTTGTGGCGACTCCCACACCGCGACCCACGGCGCGTTTGGCGCGCTGGCATTCGGTATCGGTACCTCTGAAGTTGAACACGTACTCGCGACCCAAACCTTGAAGCAAGGCCGTGCCAAGACCATGAAGATTGAGGTCAAAGGTAAGGTCGCTGAAGGCGTAACCGCGAAAGACATCGTTCTCGCGATCATCGGCAAAGTTGGCCATGCAGGTGGTACCGGTCACGTGGTTGAATTCTGTGGTCAAGCAATTGAAGATTTGACCATGGAAGGCCGCATGACGGTCTGTAATATGGCGATCGAGCTGGGCGCGAAGGCGGGTCTGGTTGCACCAGATCAAACCACCTTTGAATACCTGCAAGGCCGCAAGTTCTCGCCAACTGGCGCCGACTGGGATGCGGCTGTGGAATACTGGAACAGCCTGAAAACTGATGCTGACGCTAAGTTCGACACCATCGTCACGTTGGAAGCCGCGGACATCTCCAACCAGGTCACTTGGGGCACCAACCCAGGTCAGGTTGTGGGTGTGAACGATGTGGTTCCCGCACCAGAGAGCTTTAGCGATCCTATCGAGCGTCACTCTGCAGAGCGTGCGCTTCGCTACATGGGCATCGAAGCAGGACAAAAAATCACTGATATCGCCATCGATAAAGTGTTTATCGGCTCTTGCACCAACTCACGTATCGAAGACATGCGCGCAGCAGCGGCTGTCGCCAAAGGCCGTAAAGTGGCTGCAGGCGTTCAGGCGCTGGTGGTTCCTGGCTCCGAGCAAGTCAAAACACAAGCAGAACAAGAAGGTCTGGACAAGATTTTCGTCGAAGCTGGCTTTGAATGGCGTCTACCAGGGTGCTCTATGTGTCTGGCGATGAACAATGACCGCCTTGGGCCAAAAGAGCGCTGTGCATCCACCAGTAACCGTAACTTCGAAGGCCGTCAGGGTCGTGAAGGCCGCACTCACTTGGTGAGCCCAGCGATGGCAGCTGCTGCAGCCGTTGCCGGTCACTTCGTTGATGTGAACAGTTTATAAGGAGTCCACCATGTCAGGAATTAAACAACACACAGGCTTGGTGGCACCGCTGGACGCAGCAAACGTCGATACTGATGCCATTATTCCAAAGCAATTTTTGCAGAAAGTAACCCGCACTGGTTTTGGTAAGCACCTGTTTCACGACTGGCGTTTTCTGGACGATGCAGGTCAACAAGACAACCCAGAGTTCGTGCTGAACCAAGCACGTTACAAAGGCGCTAGTGTGCTACTGGCACGTGAAAACTTTGGTTGTGGTTCATCCCGTGAGCACGCACCTTGGGCACTGGCTGATTTCGGCTTCAAAGTGATGATCGCGCCAAGCTTTGCGGACATCTTTTACGGCAACTCCATCAATAACCAGATGGTACCGGTTAAGCTGACTGAAGCAGAAGTCGACGAACTGTTTAAGTTTGTGGAAGCCAATGAAGGCGCGGAGATCGCCTTGGATCTGGAAACGCAGACCGTTTCAGCGGGTGGTAAATCTTACTCGTTCGAAATCGACGAGTTCCGCCGTCACTGCTTGCTTAATGGCTTAGACAGCATCGGTTTGACGCTGCAACACGAAGAAAAGATCGCTGAATACGAAAGTAAGATCCCAGCATTTTTGGCGTGATCGCAGACAAAGTATCAACAAGCCGGCTCATCGAGTCGGCTTTTTTTGTCATATCAGAAAGAAAATGATGGATTAAAAGGTCTTAGGCTTTAGAACGACTCTTTAGGGAAAAGATCATGCGAACTATTTTAACCATTTGCGCCGCGTTTTTATTTTTGAGCAGTCAAGCTTTTGCTGCACCCAAAAGCGACCTTTGGCCTATTTGGGACAAGAGTAACGAGTCTAACTCTGCCTCGTTTGATCACAGCCATTGGCAGAAAATCCTAGACAAATACCTTATCGAAAAAGGCCAGCACAACCTTTTCAATTACAGCGCAGTCATTCCGGCTGATAAGGCCTTACTCAGTCAATACCTGACTAATCTAACTGCTCTGGATCCTCGCAATTACAGCAAAGCTGAACAGTTTGCTTATTGGGTAAACCTGTACAATGCACTGACTGTTCAACTTATCCTTGATGAGTACCCTATAAAATCAATCACTAAACTGGGTGGCTTTTTAAGTTTTGGTCCTTGGGATGATGATGTTGCCAAAGTCGCAGGGCAAGCATTGACGCTCAATGATATTGAGCACCGTATTCTTCGTCCAATCTGGAATGACTCACGTATTCACTATGCGGTCAATTGTGCAAGCTTGGGCTGCCCTAACCTCGCAACGACCGCATTTTCCTCAGATAACAGTGAAGCGCTATTGAAAGCAGCAGCCAAACAATTCACCAACAGTCATAAAGGCGCCAGTATTGACGGTAATACTCTGACACTATCTTCGATTTATGACTGGTATGGCGTAGATTTCGGTAATAATGAGCAAGAAATATTAAAAGCCATCGACCGATACCGCGACGGCTCAAAACTTGAAGGCTGGAAGGGTAAAATTAAATACGATTACGATTGGTCACTTAACCAACCTTAAAACGTATCTTGTTGAAACGCCGAAGACGGGCGCATTACGCACCTGTTGCTATTTATATACCCAAACAACCTGAAAATGTAGGATTCAGCGAGATTGACTGGCGTTGTGATCGCGGCGTTCCTTTGTAGGTGTAGTCACCTCCATCAAAAAGGAACAACAACGAGCACGGCGTCAGTCAACTCGCCCGAAGGGAGGGCCTCAATGCGCCCACTTCTTCGTTAAATTCCGCGGAAATAGAACGACTATTCCTCGCGAAATTTGCCTCGAATTGAACGCATTGATGACCTCTGAATGCGAGCATCTTCAAGTTGTTTGGGTATATCATTGCGATTGGTTTACAATATTGACCATCTCGTGGGGTGCTGACTTCGTCGGCTGAGATTGCTAACGCTAAACCCATGTACCTGAACCAGATAATGCTGGCGTAGGAATGAGATGTCCAAAGCTGACCCGCTCAATGACCTCACCCTCGCCGCACATTGATGTGAGGCAACGATGAAATATTCTATTTCTGCTCTGATGTTGGCAATGACCATTGCTGGTCCTGCGCTGGCGCACTCTACCGATACCCTGACGGTATACACTTACGATTCCTTTGCTGCTGACTGGGGTCCCGGCCCTGCAGTTAAAGAAGCATTTGAGGCTGAATGTCACTGCACCTTAAATCTGGTCGCATTGGAAGATGGCGTCACCATATTGAACCGTCTGCGCCTCGAAGGAAAAAACAGCAAAGCGGACGTGGTCCTGGGTTTAGACACCAACCTAATGACTGAAGCAGAAAAAACAGACCTGTTGGCACGTCACAAAGTAGATACTAGATCAGTTACTCTGCCTGACGGTTGGAGCAATGACACTTTCGTTCCCTACGATTATGGTTATTTCGCCTTTGTTTACGACAAAACCAAGCTGGAAAACCCACCGAAGAGCTTGAAAGAGCTGGTTGAGAATCGTGATGATATCTCCGTTATTTATCAAGACCCTCGCACTTCTACACCTGGCCAAGGCCTGATGCTGTGGATGAAGTCTGTTTACGGCAATGATGTTGCGGGTGCCTGGCAGCAACTGGCACAGAAAACCGTTACCGTCACCAAAGGCTGGTCTGAAGCTTACAGCATGTTCCTGAATGGCGAATCGGACATGGTGCTTTCCTACACCACATCTCCTGCTTATCACCTGATTGCAGAAGAAAATCCTAACTTCAGCAGTGCTAACTTTGAAGAAGGCCACTACATGCAAGTAGAGGTAGCAGCCAAAGTGAAAAGCTCAGAAAAACAGGAACTGGCCGATCAGTTTATGCAATTCATCCTGAGTGACGGTTTCCAGAATGCAGTACCGACCGGTCAGTGGATGTATCCGGTTACGGGCGTTGAACTGCCAAAAGGCTTCGAAACGCTTTCTGTACCTGGCAAGAGCCTGCAATTCACTCCAGAAAAAGTGGCAGACAATCGCCGCACATGGATTCGTGAATGGCAATCGGCGCTGGTAAAATAATTACGTGTTGAACCCTTCCAGAACTTGGCCCGGCATCTTGTCGGCGTCAATCATCGCGGTGCTGATTAGCGCCGCTTTGTTTTCTTTGCTTAGTCAGGCACCGTCTTTGGATATTGCCTCCCTCTGGCACGATCCCTACTTGCAGCACGTAACTGAGTTCAGTTTCAAACAAGCGCTGCTTTCGACACTACTGTCTGTCGGTTTGGCTATTCCGGTCGCCCATGCACTCTCGCGGCGGCAGTTTCCGGGCAAACGCCTGTTGCTGAAATTATTTTCCATGACACTGGTGCTTCCTGTGCTGGTTGGCGTGTTCGGTATTCTGGCGATTTACGGAAAAAGAGGATTACTGTCAGATTGGCTTCCTTTGCTTGGTATAAGCTGGGACGTCAACATTTATGGCCTTTCCGGCATTTTGCTGGCACACGTTTTTTTTAACATGCCATTTGCCACCCAGCTTATGGTCCAGGTATTAGAACGGGTTCCAAGTGATCAACAAAGACTTGCGCAGCAACTCGGGATTCGTGGATGGTACCGCTTCCGTTTTTTGGAATGGCCTTACCTCCGTCAGCAACTGCCTCATGTCATTGGTTTAGTTTTTATGCTCTGCTTTACGAGCTTCGCTGCGGTGATGGCACTCGGTGGCGGACCGAGCGCAACGACCATTGAACTCGCTATCTATCAGGCTATCCGCTTTGACTTTGATTTGCAGACAGGTGCACTGCTGGCACTTTGGCAATTGCTGCTTTGCGGTCTATTTCACCTCACCATCCAGCGACTAACACGTCCCATATCCCAACAAGGAAAGGACAGCCATATTGTGCTTCCTCCGAGACTCGACAGCACCATTGAGAAAGTTTGGGATACTGTTTGGATTTCACTCGCGGTACTTTTTGTCATACCTCCCCTTTTGATGGTCGCGTTGGGAGGTATCAACCCCAGCGCGCTGCACGTTTTGACAAGCGCAGCACTTTGGCAAGCAACAGCTAATTCCATTTCACTCGCTACAGGCGCATCACTTTGTGCTTTCATACTTGGCAGTACTATTGTGCTGACCAGCCGATTCTGGCGTTTAAGCGGTTCAAGCAGACGTGCTGACAGCATTGAGATGACTGCTTCTTTGATCCTGGTGGTCCCCAGTGTGGTGCTAAGCACCGGACTTTTTCTCATGCTGCGCGAGCACATAGATGTGTTCAACTCACCCTATTGGCTGGTTCTCGCAGTCAATACTTTAGTGGCTCTGCCTTATGTAGTGAAAACACTAAGCACACCTGCTTTTCAGCTTTCACAGCAATACCAATCTCTCTGTAATACGTTAGGCGTGAAAGGGCTTAACCGCCTCAAGCTCATTGAATGGCGTGCTTTAAAACCGCCTATTGCCCATGCTGTAGGTATCAGCTTTGTGCTTTCAACTGGCGATCTGGGCGCCATTGCTTTGGTTGGTAGTCAGGATTTCCAAACATTACCTTTGTATTTATTTCACCTGATGGGCAGTTACCAAATGGATGCCGCAGCTGCCGCTTCGCTGATCCTATTCGCTCTCAGCCTTGGCAGTTACGCTCTCATCGAAAAACTCATCGCAGGAAGAAATCATGCTGAACGTCAATGAACTCAGTTATCAGTATCAGCCAGAGACGCTCAGTTTCTCCTTCAACGCTGCACCCGGAAGTATCACGGCGATTTTAGGCCCAAGTGGTGCGGGGAAAAGCACCCTACTTTCCTTGCTATGCGGCCTATTGCCACCTCATGGCGGTGCGGTGACCTTTGCTGGTGAAGATTTCACACAAAAACCGTCGTATGAGCGCCCGCTCTCTATGCTGTTTCAGGAGCATAACCTATTTAGTCATTTGAGTGCTTTCGATAACATTGCGCTAGGCATCAGCCCCAAACTCTCTTTGACCGCTAAAGATAAAGCAAGTGTTAAAGAAGCGGCAGCTAAGGTAGGGTTAGAAGGTTACCTAAACCGTCAGCCTGGTGAACTGTCAGGTGGCCAGAAACAGCGGGTGGCATTGGCGAGATGCCTCGTCCGTAACCGCCCTTTGCTCTTGCTGGATGAGCCCTTTTCGGCGCTGGATCCTTCCCTGCGTCGGGATATGCTTCTGGAAGTTCAGCAACTTGCTAAAACAACAGGAACCACCATTTTGATGGTGACCCATCATCCAGAAGATGCCGTCACCATCGCCGATAGAGTGTTGTTTATTGATGATGGAAAAGTGGTTTATCACGCTGATATTGAAGAACTTAGCGCGCCACCAGAAGTCATAAAGCCCTATCTTTCATAATCTTAGTTGATGTACTGTGGTGAAATATTGCGCATCAACTAACCGCATCTATACTTACGATTAAGACATATAACTCATAAGTGAGACACGATTGTGACTGTTACCAGTATCGATGTGCTGGACTCGGTGGTCGATATTACAGCCCAGACAGAGTCCGATACCATTTCCGAAAGCCTTATTACGACTGTTTTACAGCTAACACCGGCTAACCAGGTATTGGTGTTGGATTACAATGCAGAAGCAAGTCCGGAGTTCATGGTTGTCGCGTGTTCAGACATCTTCTTGTTCGAAGAAGAGAAAGACGCCATTGAGCGGGTACTTCGCAACTGCGTGATCATTGGTGAGAACGTGGTGGAATACAGTAAGGATGACAATCAAGCCTTGCTCGCCGTCCCCATCCGTTACGGTGAAAACAATGACATCCATGCTGTCGTATTTTGCAAAGCCGACGAGCTCAAAGGCGATGAAGTGCAGCTCATTGAAGGGCTAGCGAAGATCTATGAGAATTACCAGAAGATCATTTCCGCCAGTGAACGTGATGGCCTCACAGGTCTGTACAACCGCAAAGTATTGACGACCAAAATAGACCTGTTACTCGATCGCTTTTTGATTCAGGGCTCCAGCATCACGGATGACCCAACCCATCACCACTGGGTCTGCATATTCGATGTTGACCACTTCAAGCAAATCAACGACGCACTTGGTCACGTATTCGGCGACGAAGTGCTACTTCTCATCACCGCGATGATGAAGCAGACATTTGACGAGGAAGATATCCTGTTCCGCTATGGTGGTGATGAATTTGTAGTGATTATGCATCCCCAGCCTCGTGAACAGATGGAAGCCACGGTGAGAAACTTCTTGGAGACCGTCAACAAACGCGATTATGGTCAAGCTAAGGAAGTGTCCATTTCTATGGGAGCTGCGGCCATCAGTGATCAGGAGCTGAATGCTATCACTGTACTGGGTTTCGCTGACCAAGCTCTCTACAAAGCGAAGCAAAATGGCCGAAACCAAGTTGCCTTCTATGAAGATTTGATAGCCTCTGGTGAACTAAAAGAGCTTGTGCCCGAGGATGATGTCGAATTGTTCTAACCGTCGCATTGTTCGGGAAGCCGCCGCATAAGGCGGCTTTTCTTTTTGGGATATAAGTTCAATTTTCACATCATATTAACGATTGACAGAAATCTTATTAATCGTTTCCCTCAGCGAAAAGGGTTGCGTATAATCCCGTCAGATAATCTAGACAGGTTGATGTACCCGAGTTTATTTATGCCCAGTATTCGCCAGCTTGCTGCTCTTTCGCTGACGTCAGTACTTTTTCTGTTTTCTTCCTTCTCTTATGCAGAAACTAAGAAACTGATCATTACGGGCTCTTCGACGTGGCAACCCTTCTCATTTATCAACCGCTTTGGTGAACCTGATGGCATCATGGTCGACTTCTGGCGTCTCTACGGCGAAGCCAACAACGTCGATATCTCGTTTGAGTTAAAACCCTGGAGCGAATCACTCGCCTTCATACGCAACACGCCAAACGTTGTCCATGGCGGCTTGGGCTATACCGGTGATCGTGCTAAATCCCTCGCATTCTCCCGAGAGCTCCCGCTCAACCATTACAATGTGAATTTGTTCGTTCAAAAAGACCTGCCGTTTGATGATTTGCATGCTCTGGATTCAGCCCTCATTGGCACAGTCAAAGAAAGTACCAAACACGCGTTTTTAGTCTCGCGAATTCCAGAGAAAAACATCCGTTTATTCCCGACATTTGGCTCTTTGAATGATGCCGCTTACCGTGGTGAAGTAGATGTGTTTATTGATGATCTCAGTACCGCGCTTTATGACATGCGCCATACTGGCAATAGCGGTCAGTTCACCTCGCGCCAGAAACTTTATTCATTCCCGTTACATTTCGCAGTTAACAAAGCTTCAAAAGACATGATTGCAGATGTTGAGCGTGGATTGGACAACATTCATCCGGATGACATCAAAGCCATTTACGAAAAGTGGTTGCCACAAAACAAGTTACATCTCGCTTTACCCTGGCTAAACAAAACGGCACAGTACCTGATTTTTATTGGCTCCATGGTGTTGCTGACATTGGGTCTTTTCCTTTATCACCGCCTTCTCAAGCACCGAACAGAAGAGCTGAAATCCGCGGTAAAAGCCTTAAAAGACTCGAAGCAGAAACTGGAAACCGCAACACAAAATGACCCGCTGACTGGCACCAAAACCCGTCATCAGTTTTTCACAGCGTTGAGCGATAAGCGCTTTTCACCATCGCCTTACGTGGTGGCAGTGCTGGATATTGATCATCTCAAGGAAGTCAACGAGAGCTACGGTCAGGATGTTGGCGATATGGCAATCAAACACCTTGCCATGCAGTTACGCATCCAACTCTCCAGCCAAACACTTTGCGCTCGTTTGGGCGGGGGAGAATTTGCTGTCCTGTTTGATTTAAGTGACAGCAGTCAGGCTCAACGTAAGTTGCAACAGTTGCAGAAAACGCTTCAGCTCAGCCTGCTTTACATCGACCAGCAAGTCGTACCCGTCAAGTTCAGCTATGGGATTGCCTGTTATCCCTACGATGGTGAAAGTGGAGAAAAGATGGTGCGTATAGCTTCGGCACGCATGCGCACCAATAAACCGTCACAAATTAACTTTACGGCGGGGAACAATGACGACGATTTATTTACTGAGCATCGCTGGGCATAGTAGCACTATGCAGAAAAAACAAAGGCTGCCAAATGGCAGCCTTTTTCAATTCAGTTCCGGTTAGAGGTTTTCTTCAGCAAACTCTGCGAGACGGCTGCGCACCACACCATTGAGGTAAACGCAGGCACTGCCTTCAAAGTTCTTAAATCTTTCCACAATGTACGTCAGCCCTGAAGTCACAGGGGTCAGGTATGGACTATCTATTTGCGCCAGGTTACCGGAGCAAACAATTTTCGTTCCTTCACCACAACGGGTGATGATGGTCTTCAACTGTGATGCGGTAAGGTTCTGACACTCATCCAAAATCACAAAGGCATTCTGGATAGAGCGGCCACGCATAAAGTTGATGGATTTAAACTGGATATTGGCCTTATCCATGATGTAACGCATCGAGCCGTCTGCACACTCGTCATTTTTGTGCAACGCTTCCAACGTATCGGTCACTGCACCTAACCAGGGCAGCATTTTCTCTTCTTCGGTGCCAGGAAGGAAACCGATGGATTCAGCAATTTCCGGCGTGTTACGAGTCACGATGATCTTGTCATACATGCCCTTTTCGACCACCTGCTCAAGCGCTGCTGCCATTGCCAGGATGGTTTTACCACAGCCTGCAGGGCCAGTGAGGATAACCAGATCCACATTCGGGTCGAGCAATGCATCCATTGCCATTCCTTGATAGATATTTTTCGGGCGAACTCCCCAGGCTTCACGGTGCATCAAACGTTCACGGCTGATGTCCTTAATGGTCATTTCCGTATCAGTTAACCCCACGACACGTCCGGCAAAGTCGTCGCCTTCGTCAAGCAGGTACTGATTCACGAAGGTGGTGTCGGCGAGTTCACGTGGCAAAGTGTGTAAGGTGGTGCGACCGCTATTTTCCGTTTCTACCTGACCGACCTTGTCCCAAAAGCCGCCTTCAAAGACCTGGAAGCCTTTGGTCAGCAAGCTGACATCGTCAATCAGCTGGTCGGTACGGTAATCTTCAACAAACAGTACGCCAGCTCCTTTCGCACGCAGTCGCATGTTGATATCTTTGGTGACCAGTACCACGGTCCTTGGCGAGCGTTTTGCCTGCAGATGAAGGACCGCATTCAGAATACGGTTATCCCCCGCCTTGTCGGCAAACGCCTGAACGGTTTCTTTAATTTCGTAGTCTGCAAATATGGAGACGGTTCCCGTGCTGCCTTCTTTGCCGACAATAATGCCTTCAGCAATTTGGTCTGGGGTGGCGTCTTTAAAGATATCTTCGAGGGCACGAATCGCGACACGTGCGTCACGGGAGACGTCCCGCTTGCTGTCTTTGATCCGGTCGAGTTCTTCGAGGACGGTCATGGGAATGATCACGTCATGTTCTTGAAAGGAATAGATGGCGAAAGGTTCATGAAGCAGGATATTGGTGTCCAGCACAAAGAATTTCCGATCGGCATCGCCCATAGGCACCTCCTTGGTTGCATAGGCTTGTGGGAGCCCCACGAGTTTCCCCTGATCCCGCAAGCAAACCGCGTGCCACGGTAATCGGGTAAATACAGCCACTACGCTATAAAGTCCGTGTCTGCATAATCTTAATCGTAAGACATATTTCAGTGTTTACCCGTCGACTACGCCACATTTTCATGAATTTGTTACTTGTTTGTTACGACCGCCAAATTTCCAACATTCGCCGTGACCCTGCTCACAAGTTCGAGTACCATTGGCAGCCTTTTTCTCCGTGCGCATCATGGCCTACACTGTAGTTCGCATGAGGCACGTGGTCTCCAATTTGTGTCAGCTTTAACCAGAGGTTTCTCCCCTATGTCTTACGCCCTCGGACAACGTTGGATCAGCGATACCGAAAGTGACTTGGGTCTGGGTACAGTTGTTGCGCTTGATGCGCGTACTGTGACCCTAATGTTCCCAGCCAGTGAAGAAAATCGACTCTACGCCAATAACGACGCGCCCATCACGCGCGTGATGTTTAACGTAGGTGATACCATTGAAAGTCACGAAGGCTGGTTTCTGACCGTTGAACGTGTTGACGAGGAAGGCGGCGTGCTGACCTATGTGGGTACACGCACTGACACGGGCGAAGAAAACACGCTACTTCGTGAAATTTTCCTGAGCCACCAAATCCGTTTTAACCGCCCGCAGGACAAGCTGTTTGCCGGTCAAATCGATCGCATGGACCGTTTTGCACTGCGCTACCGCGCTCTGAAGAACCAGTACGAACAGCACAAGAGCCCGATGCGCGGCCTGTGTGGTATGCGTGCAGGTTTGATCCCTCACCAGCTTTTCATTGCCCATGAAGTGGGTCGCCGTCACGCACCACGCGTATTGCTGGCTGACGAAGTAGGTCTGGGTAAAACCATTGAAGCAGGTATGATCATACACCAACAGGTGCTGTCTGGCCGCGCGTCCCGCGTTTTGGTTGTTGTGCCGGAAACCCTCCAACACCAGTGGCTGGTTGAGATGCTTCGTCGCTTCAATCTGCACTTCTCCATTTTCGACGAAGAGCGCTGCATCGAAGCGTTTGCGGATTCAGATAATCCGTTTGATACTGCACAGCTGGTACTGTGTTCATTGGACTTTCTGCGTAAAAGCCGTAAACGTGCGGAGCAAGCCGCCGAAGGCGAATGGGATTTGCTCGTAGTCGACGAAGCGCATCACCTTGAGTGGAGCGAAGAGAAAGCCAGCCGCGAGTATCAGGTGATTGAAGGCATCTCTGAAAACACCCCAGGCGTACTGCTGCTGACAGCAACCCCAGAACAGCTGGGTCACGAGAGTCATTTTGCCCGTCTGCGTCTTCTCGACCCAGATCGTTTCTATGACTATCAGGCATTTGTAGAAGAAGAAACCCAATACGCTCCGGTCGCTGACGCAGTGGGCCAGCTGCTGTATGAAGACAAGCTCAGCAATGAAGCGAAAAACAGCATTACCGAACTGCTTTCCGAGCAGGATGTTGAGCCGCTATTGCGTATCGTCGAAGCAGGAGATGTCGACGACGACCAACGTCGTGACGCTCGTAACGAGCTGATTGACAACCTGATGGACCGCCACGGTACGGGCCGCGTGTTGTTCCGTAACACCCGAGCGGCGATCCAGGGCTTCCCGCAACGCCACCTGAACCTTTACCCATTGGCACTACCAAGCCAGTACCAGACCTCGATGCGTGTTGCCGCCATGATGGGCGGTAGCAGCCAGTCTATCGAGCAAAAAGCGGTTCAATGGCTATACCCTGAAGATATTTACCAGCAATTTGAAGGTGAAAACGCCTCTTGGTGGGGCTTCGACCCACGTATCGATTGGCTGCTGGATTTGCTGAAGTCCAACCGTCAGGAAAAAGTGCTGGTGATCTGTTCACGCGCACAAACTGCATTGTCGCTGGAGCAAGCACTTCGCGAACGTGAAGGTATTCGCGGTACTGTTTTCCACGAAGGCATGTCGATTCTGGAACGCGATAAAGCAGCCGCTTACTTCGCACAAGATGAAGCCGGCGCACAGGTGCTGATCTGTTCTGAAATCGGCTCAGAAGGCCGTAACTTCCAGTTTGCTAACCAACTGGTGATGTTCGATTTGCCAATGAACCCCGACTTGTTGGAGCAGCGTATCGGCCGTCTGGACCGTATTGGCCAGAAGCGTGATATCGAAATTCACGTTCCATTCATGGAAGGGACGTCGCAAGCACTGCTGGCGCGTTGGTACAACGAAGGCTTGAATGCCTTTGAAGAAACCTGTCCGACAGGCCGCGCTGTCTTTGAACACGTTCAGGATGATTTGCTGCAACTGCTGGCAAAAGGCAGCTTGGATGAATCTCTGGATACGCTGGTTGAAACCAGTGCCGAGATGCACCATAGGTTGAAAGCAGACCTTGAAAAAGGCCGAGACCGTCTGCTCGAGATGCACTCCAATGGCGGAGACAGTGCCAAAGCACTGGCAGAAACCATCGCCTCCCATGACGGTGACACCAATCTGGTGACCTTCGCGTTAGGCCTTTTTGACACGGTTGGTCTGAATCAGGACGACAAAGGCGAGAATGCCATTGTCGTGACGCCTTCAGAGCACATGTTGGTGTCGAGCTACCCTGGCCTGCCAAGTGAAGGCTGCACCATCACCTTTGACCGCGAAACTGCACTGTCACGTGAAGATCTGCACTTTATCAGCTGGGAGCACCCAATGATCCAGGGCGGTATCGATCTGTTGCTTTCTGAAGATGTGGGCACCACTGCAGTTTCCCTTTTGAAAAACAAGGCGCTACCCGTCGGCACTCTGTTCCTTGAGCTGTTGTATGTGGCAGATGCACAGGCACCGAAAAGCTCGGGGATTCACCAGTTCCTGCCAGCGACACCAATCCGCGTATTGCTCGATGCAAAAGGTAACGATCTGGCAGCACAGGTAGAGTTTGAAGGCTTCCACCGCCAACTGAGCCCAGTAAACCGCCATCTTGCAAGCAAGCTGGTTTCTTCTGTTCAGACCCAAATTCATGGCCTGATAGAAATGGGCGACCCGCTGGCTGAAAAACAACTGGCCGTGGTCAAAGAAGCCGCAGAAGCTGAGATGGCAGCCAAGCTTCGTTCTGAGCTGGATCGCCTCCAGGCGCTGAAAGCCGTGAACCCGAATATCCGTGACGATGAGCTGGAAGCGATTGAAACCCAAATGGGTGAGCTTCGCGGCTACATCAATCAGGCACAGGTGAATCTGGATGCGCTGCGTGTGATCGTGGTCAGCCATCAGTAATCTGAGCTAGCCCAAAGGCAAGGCACTGCTTCGGCGGTGCCTTTTTGTATCCAGCCTTCCCTTTACATTGGGGCATGCTAAACTGCCGCCCGTCTAAACTTCGAGCAGTTCTTTTTCGAGTAAAGCCATGAGCGACTTTATTTATAACCCGCCAACGGAACCTTGGCTGGATATTATCTATCAGGATGACGACATCATTGCCATCAACAAACCGAGTGGTCTTCTGACCAACCCGGGACGCGACCCTGCCCATTACGACAGTGCATGGTCACGCATCAAGGCGGAATATCCTGACGCTGAACTGGTTCACCGACTCGATATGTCGACCTCTGGCTTGATTGTGTTTGCCAAACACAAAGAGGCAGAACGCCACCTAAAAGCCCAATTCCGTGAGCGTGTGACCCACAAGCTCTATTACGCACGCGTATGGGGTAGCGTTGAGCAGGATGAGGGCCGAATCGACCTGCCACTGATTTGTGACTGGCCAAACCGTCCCAAGCAAATGGTGTGTTTCGAAAATGGCAAGCCGTCAATAACAGACTATGAAGTGATCAAGCGGGAAAAGAAAACCTCGCTGGTGCGTCTTCTTCCTATCACGGGTCGCTCCCATCAGCTTCGCGTTCATATGCTGGCGCTCGAACACCCAATTGTTGGTGATGAGTTTTATGCTCACCCGCAGGCACTAAAATACTCACCTAGACTGCAACTTCACGCTGGGGAGCTTTGCTTCCTGCATCCGGGTTCGGGAGAGCCGATGCATTTGTCTGCGCCATGTGATTTTTACAGCAGTGCGCCGGGTGACACGCTGGTACGACGAGGCATCAAAGCTGACCCTGAACTGTTGAAGTAATCAATAGTTCGGATTTACACTGGCGGAAAAAGGAAGCCCGCCATGGAAAAGATTGTCTTTCTGGATAGTGCCACTATCCCTTCTCATATTTGTATTCCCTCGCCATCTTTTCCTCACCAATGGGAAAGCTTCGAAGAAACGTCGCCCGAAGAAGTATTAGACAGACTCAAAGACGCGACCATCGTTGTCGCCAACAAGGTTCTCCTCAGCGGCGAGTTACTGGCGCGATTGCCATCGCTTAAGCTGATTGCCGTGGCTGCAACGGGCTATAACAATGTCGATATCGACTGGTGCAGAGCCCACAACCTACCCGTTTGTAATATCCGTGGTTATGCCACTGGTTCCGTGCCCGAACATGTCATCGCACTCGCCTTTGCACTGAGAAGAAACCTCAATGCCTACCACAGGGACATTGAGCTAGGTGTTTGGAAAGAGAAGAACCAATTTTGCTTTTTCACTCACCCTATCGGTGATATTGCCGGTGCAACGCTTGGAGTTATTGGGTCAGGCAGTTTGGGGCAGGCAGTAGAGATACTTGCTAAAGCTGTCGGCATGAAGGTGATTCGCTCAGAACGAAAAGGCGAAACAACTGTCCGAGACGGGTATGTTTCATTTGAGGATGTATTACAAACGGCCGATATCCTGACCCTGCATTGTCCGCTCAGCGATGCGACCCGAAACCTGATTGGTGCTGAAGAACTTAGCCAAATGAAGTCTACGTCGGTTTTGATAAACACAGGGCGAGGTGGCTTAGTGGATGAAATGGCGCTAGTTGAAGCACTTAAGAAGGGTGAGATTGCAGGTGCTGGGGTGGATGTGTTTACCGAAGAGCCTGCTACAAACAGTAATCCGTTACTGGCTCATTCAGGTCTGCCCAACCTAATTCTAACCCCTCATGTCGCTTGGGGCAGTGATTCCAGTCTTCAGACATTGGCAAATCAACTTACCGATAACCTGAATGCCTTTATCGAAGGTAATCCACAAAACCTCGTGTAAGGGCTTATTTAAAGCCCTTTTCTTTTTTGATCAGATCGTATGCAGCTTGGATTTCCTGCGCTTTTTGTTTCGCCATCTCCATCATCTCTGGCGGCAGGCCTTTTGCAGCTAGCTTATCTGGGTGATGCTCATTCATCAGCTTTCTATGTGCGCGTTTAACTGTCTGCGCATTCGCATCTTCATCAACACCCAAAATCCTATAAGCATCGGCGATATTTGGCCCGCCAAAGCCTTGTTGCCATTGTTGCTGGCCTTGATGCTGACCGCCCTGCTGCTGGTAAAACTGGTAAGCCGCTTCTTGCATCGCCAAGCGCTGCTCGAGTTGCTCACGGGAAAAACCTAGGGTGCTGGCAATGGTGTAAAGCACCTGACGCTCGCTGGGGTGCATGGAGCCATCGGCATACGCCGCCTGAATTTGTACTTCGAGAAAGAACTGCAGCAGGTCAAAGCGGCCACCACAATTGCGACGAACCGATTCCAACGTGTCTTCCAATGGGAAAGTCGCGTCTTTACCTTCACGGAATGCATCTTGTGCCTGCCGTCTGGCATCTCCATGCAAACCCATACGATCCATAAGATTGGTCGCAAGACGGATCTCATTTTGTGTCACCTGACCTTTAGCTTTGGCAACATGCCCCATCACTGCAAAAGTGGCATGAAAGTAAGCCTGCTGACGCGCTTGCTGGTTCTGTCCCTGAAAACCACCGCCAAAGGAAACGTTTTGTCTCGCCTTATCGAACTTATGCCCTAGAAACAGACCTAACAATAACCCGAAAGGACCACCGAGCAGGAAGCCAAAGAATGCCCCCAACACTTTTCCCCAAACCGCCATGTTTATTTCTCTATTTGATTAATTTATCTCGTTTAAGCCAGCAAGCAGGTGCCGTGAGGCATGATTTGCATTATCATAACCCCCATTTTTCAGCAAAAATTTGCCAGGACGCAGCGCAAGAGTATACCAGTGCTGTATGCCAACAACAGGATTGAGTTTTAATGTCACTGACTGCCAGAAGTTTTTTATCCTCGATGATTTGCCTTGCCCTATATGGACAGGCCATGGCGGAAGAGAGCCAAGCCACTCAGAGCAGCACCGATCCACTGGTGATCCCTACAGGAAAATGTCTTGCACCGGAATACCGCTGTAATCCTACCGCTGGCAGCGCTGAAGACATCAATGATCTTCCCGTTAAAATCCTCGCAGACAGCGCCGAAGCCAAAGCTAATGTAAAAGCTACTTATCGTGGCGATGTCATCGTGACTCAAGGCAACCGGACAGTCAAAGCTGACTCTGCAACCTTGCGCCAACCAGAAAACATTGTCACAGCGGAAGGCAATGTTTATTTCCATGACGGCCAGATCGCTATTTCAGGCGAATCTTTACAGACGAATTTGGATAATGAAGACACCACATTAAATAACGCCCAGTACAAAATGATGTGTACACCGGGTCGCGGGGAAGCCAAACGCGTCTTTAAAAATGGTACAACGTTCTACGAGCTCGAGGATGGTACCTACACCACTTGCCCAGACGATGACAAGAGCTGGCGATTCAGCGCAGGGAAATTGGAAAAAGAAGATGGTGACATATTCGCTGATCTTTACAACGCCCGCTTTGAGGTGCTGGATACCCCAATCTTCTATCTACCTTACCTCCGTGTGCCGGTAGAAGATGGCCGCCTGACTGGCTTCTTATACCCATCAATCAGTTGGAACGATACTGATGGTTTTGAGCTGGAAACACCTTTTTATTGGAATATCCACCCTCAAACCGACATGTTAATCACACCGCGGTACATGTCCAATCGTGGTTTATTCATGACTCTGGAGCCTCGCTACCTGACCGAAATGGGTTCAGGCGGCATGGTACTTGAGTATATGGGGGAAGATAAACTCTACCCAGAGTTCGATAAAAGCTGGGGATTCAACTGGACTCATTCAGGCATTCAAAACCATTGGTCATACGATATCGATTACAGCAAGGTCAGCGACTTCAGTTACTTCAGCCGTCATACCGACTCGCGTGTCGGTAGCCGAGAAGACAATACCTTGTTGCAAACAGGTGAAGTGTCCTATCGTGACCTGAACTGGGACTCGACACTGAGTATCCGAAACTTCCAGCCATTGAGCCCCAACACGTCTGTATATCGCCTACTCCCGCAACTTGCGATGAACTATTATCGTCCAGAGGCAGGCTTTGGATTAGACTTTTACATGCCAACGAAAATCAGTAAATTTGCAACTGATGACGACAGTAAACCTGATGCGCTTCGCTTTAATATTGAACCCACCCTTGTCTTGCCTTACAACCTGCCCTGGTTGAGTGCAACTGCAGAAGGTAAATTGTTTTACACCTACTATGACCAGTCGAATATTGATAGTGTGACTGGCGTTAATGGTGAGGAGCTTGAGGCAACTGTCTCGCGCATAGTGCCGATGACAAGGCTTAATGCCGTCGTAACGCTTGAACGCAATGGCGCTTTCTTCGACACACCTTACACTCAGACTCTCGAACCACAAGTTCAGTATCTTTACATCAAAGACGTTGATCAGTCAGGTATTTATAACCCCGTTAACTACTCGGGTGGTGGTTATGATACTGCACGTTTACAAACCGATTACTATGGTCTGTTCCGGGCTAACCAATACAGCAGTGTTGACTATATCAACCCGGCTAACCAATTTACGGTCGGTGCTGCGACCCGTTTCTTTGATGATGGCTACAAAGAGCGCTTTAACCTAGCATTTGGCCAGATTTACTACCTTGATCGTTTCGGTAATCAGGAAGATACCTCCATCAATTATTCTGCGTGGGCAATTGAAAGTGAGCTGAACCTCAATGATTACCTATTTGTTAGAGGATCATTGGAATATGATAGCAACCTCAGTGACTTGCAGTTTGGTAATGCCACTTTGGAGTATCGTGATGGCGGGTTTTACGCTCAAACTAGTTATCGATACGTAGCAAAAGACTATATCGCGAGTACCGTTGGGTTCAACAATTTAGACCAGATCACTGAAGACGGGATTTCCCAAGTTGGTTTAGTCACAGGCTTTCCCATCACTTCAAATGTGAATTTTCAGGGGCAGTACTTTCACGACTTAACGCAAGAGCTGATGTTAGAAAACCAGTTTGGTCTGACGTACACATCGGCTTGCTGGGTGATTGGCCTAAGTTACAACGAATATCTGCTGGCGCGCAGCAATATCAATGATACTGCGCGATACGACAACAACATTAGCCTGTCATTCAGTTTGCTTGGTCTTGGTGCGAACGCAGGCTTTGGCTACAGCTCTGCGAGCGGCAACGCATTGGGTTACCGCAATCCGTTTGGCCTTAAGAACTAATTTTGAGATTTTGGAAACGCAAATGAATAAATGGACGAAAGCTTTACTGGCCACGGCAATCTCAGCCAGTTCGTTAACGGTGTCGGCTTCCCCGGCAGAATTAGATCGCGTTATCACTGTTGTGAATGAAGGAGTGATCCTTTCAAGTGATGTCGAATCTCTGAAAAAGACAGTGGCTTTGAACGCAGATACGGCAAATTTGCCACCGGAAGATGTGCTTGAGCAACAAATCCTCGACCAGCTCATCATTGAAGAACTTCAGCTTCAAGAAGCCAAGCGTCTAGGTATTCGTATTGATGATACCCGCCTTGAGCAGGCCATCGACTCTATTGCCAAGGACAAGAATATTTCAGTGTACCAACTGCGTGAAGAGCTGAAACGCAACGGTATTACCTGGTCGTCTTACCGAGACCAAATCCGCCGCGAGATTACCATCAGCGAAGCACGTAATGCTCAGGTTCGCCGCCGCATCAACATACTTCCTCAAGAAGTAGAATCATTGGCATCCCAACTCAATGCAAAAAATCTTGAAAATGTCGAATATCGTCTGAGCCATATCCAACTTCGATTAGATGACGGTGCAGAGAAAGAAGAGCGTGATGCTGTCGCGGAGAAGGCAAACAAGTTGGTATCTGATCTTCAAGCCGGAAGTAACTTCAAAGCGTTGGCGCTGGCAAACTCTAAAGGTCCAAAAGCGCTTGAGGGCGGTGACTGGGGATGGATGCGTTTGGAAGAAATGCCAACCATCTTCGCAGACCAGATTAAAAACAATGGCAAGGGTGCCATTATTGGTCCGTTCCGCAGCGGCGTGGGTTACCACATCCTAAAAATCGCTGATGTGAAAGGCCTTCAGTCTGTTGCCGTAACGGAAGTGAAGGCGCGTCATATTCTTATCAAGCCTTCTATCGTCCTCAGTGACGATGGTGCTAAGCGCCAGCTCAGCCAAATGATTGAACAGATTAACAAAGGCGAAAAAAGCTTTGACGATTTAGCAAAACAATACAGTGCAGACCCCGGTTCAGCAGTGAAAGGCGGAGACCTTGGCTGGCAGACATCAGAGCTTTATGTTCCTGAGTTTAAGGACAAAGTAGATACTTTGCCTGAGGGTGAAATCAGCGAGCCTTTTAAGACGGTTCACGGCTGGCATATTGTCGAGGTATTGGAACGCCGCCAGGCTGATCGCACCGATGCAGCAGTGCAGAACCGCGCATACCGTATGCTACTGAACCGTAAGTTCAATGAAGAAGCGCAGGCTTGGTTACAAGAGCTTCGTGCTGGTGCTTACGTAGAGCAGGTGGGTAATCTTGATGAAGACAGCTAACACAAAACGTATCGCCATCACCCCAGGTGAGCCAGCGGGCATCGGTCCGGATTTGGTATTGGCGTTAGCACATGATAACTGGCCGCATGAGCTGGTGATTTGTGCCAATAAGGAAATGTTGGCGGAGCGTGCTAAAAAACTTAACATTGATGTCAGCTTTGAAGATTACGACCCGTTAGCAACTCCTAAGGCCCATCAACCCGGCGTTTTAGTGGTTTGTGATGAGCCGCTTGAAGCTGACGTAGTGGCAGGCGAGCTCAATGAAGCCAATGGTCACTATGTATTAAACACCCTAACCCGCGCAGCCGAAGGCAATATGCAGGGCGAGTTTGCCGCTGTGGTGACAGGGCCGGTTCACAAGGGCGTGATTAACCGCGCCGGTGTATCTTTCAGTGGCCACACTGAGTTTTTCCAGCACCACGCCAACGTACAACAAGTGGTGATGATGCTGGCGACAGAAGGTCTCCGGGTAGCCTTGGTGACCACTCATATCCCTTTGGCGTATGTATCGAAAGCCATCACCGAAGATCGTCTGTTTCAAGTGATTGGCATTTTGAATGACGACCTCAAATCCAAATTCGGTATCGCAGAGCCCAGAATTTATGTCTGTGGCTTGAATCCCCATGCCGGGGAAGATGGCTGTCTGGGCCGCGAAGAGATAGATATCATTGAGCCCGCACTTGATAAGCTTCGCGAACAGGGAATGAATCTCATTGGCCCTCTTCCAGCAGACACACTATTCCAGGACAAGTACCTGAAAGATGCAGACGCCGTATTGGCGATGTATCACGATCAGGGATTGCCTGTGTTAAAATTCAAAGGATTTGGAAAGTCAGTCAACATCACGCTTGGTCTGCCTTTCATCCGAACGTCAGTAGATCATGGTACCGCATTGGATTTAGCAGGTACCGGAACGGCGGATACTGGAAGCCTGCGGACAGCGCTATCCCACGCCCTCGAATTAGTAGATAAGAAAGCATGAGCGATAAAGTCCATCTCGGCCACCGCGCCCGTAAGCGCTTCGGTCAGAACTTCCTGAACGATCCGTACATCATTGACGGCATTGTTTCTGCCATCAACCCTCAGCCTGGCGAGAACCTCGTTGAAATCGGTCCAGGCCTCGGCGCATTGACTGAGCCTGTTGCCCGAGAAGTCGACAGACTAAGTGTGGTTGAGCTTGACCGCGATTTGGCTGAACGTCTTCGCCATCACCCAGATTTGGCAGATAAACTGACCATCTATGAAGGCGATGCGATGAAGTTCGACTTTACGCAACTGTCGTCTGAAGAGAATCCACTTCGTATTTTCGGCAACCTGCCGTACAACGTATCAACACCGCTGATGTTCCACCTGTTCAGCTTTGCAGGTAAAGTAAAAGACATGCACTTTATGCTGCAAAAAGAAGTGGTTAACCGTCTGGCTGCGGGCCCTAACAGTAAAGCCTATGGCCGTTTGACTGTAATGGCACAATACTACTGTAAGGTAGTGCCAGTACTGGAAGTACCACCAACGGCATTTAAGCCAGCGCCAAAAGTGGACTCGGCCGTTGTGCGCCTTATTCCGCATAAAGAGCTGCCACACCCAACCACTAGCCTTAAATGGTTGGAGCGTGTTTGCCGTGAGGGCTTTAACCAACGCCGCAAAACCGTGCGTAACTGTTTCAAATCACTGATTGATGCAGAAACCATGGAATCGCTGGGTATCGATCCTTCGGCGCGCCCAGAGAGCCTCTCGTTGGCACAGTTTGTTGCACTGGCAAACTGGATGGATGCAAACCATCAACAATAATTTCAGGGAACACTTCAGGGATGATAAACAACAACTTTACGGTTCGCGTGCTGACTCACTATGTAGAAGAGCAATCTGAGCCGGATAAAAAACGTTATGTGTTTTCCTATACGATCACCATTGAAAACAATGGTGATCGTCATGCACAACTCCTTCGTCGTAAATGGCTAGTCACCGACGCCAACGGCAAAAAACTGGTGATCGAAGGTGAAGGTGTTGTGGGGGAGCAGCCCCTTATCGAAGCGGGCGATGAATATACCTACACCAGCGGCACTGTGCTGGAAACACCTGTGGGTGTGATGCAAGGTTTTTACACCATGATAGATGTCGACGAAAAAGAGTTCGACATCGAAGTCTCACCATTCCGTCTCGCGCTTCCCAATATTCTCCACTAGGTAAATCTGTGGCTACTTACCTTGTCGGTGACATTCAGGGCTGTTTTGACGATCTTAACGCGCTATTGAAAGAAGCTAGCTTCGATCCATCCAGCGATCACCTATACATAGCTGGAGACCTAGTAGCCCGGGGCCCCGATTCCCTTGCAGTGCTTAGGTTTGTGAAATCACTGGGAGAGCATGGTCATATGGTTCTGGGGAATCATGATCTCCACCTTTTAGCAGTATCAGAAGGGATCATGAAACCAAAAGGTAAAGACAAAACCCTGCCGATACTGGAAGCAGACGATCGTGAAGAGTTGCTTGAGTGGCTCCGCCAACAGCCCCTGCTGATCCATGTTGAACAGGCCAATGGTGAGAGTCCGGGGTTCGTCATGACCCATGCAGGCATTCCTCCGGTCTGGAATATTAGAACGGCAAAAAAGCACGCGAAAGAAGTAGAAAGTGTCCTTAGAAGTGACCGTTATGCTTGGTTACTTGAGAACATGTATGCTAACGAACCCGCCCTCTGGTCACCGAAATTAGAAGGCATCGAAAAGTATCGCTATACCATCAATGCGATGACTCGGATGCGTTTCTGTGAGCCAGATGGAAGCCTGAATATGGCGTGTAAACTTCCCCCAGAGAAAGTTAAAGATGGAAGTCTCATGCCTTGGTTTCAAATGCCAAACCGTCGCACAATTAGCGAAACTCTGGTTTTTGGTCATTGGGCTGCATTGGGTGGGGTACTAACAGATAACCTACTTGGTTTGGATACTGGCTGTGTGTGGGGTGGTTCCCTCACCATGGTGAGGTGGGAAGATGGGCAAAGGTTTTCTCGCCCTTGCCCGATTCATGCCTGACAGCTTAAGTCCGCTCTAACACCACAAACTCCATGTCGTAGCAGTTCTTTTCATCAGCCTGATAAGATTCGCGGTGTGTTTCTGACCATCCCTCCCCCCAATCAGGGAAACAGGTATCACCGTCTATCTCCGCATTAATAAAGGTCAGACAAAGCTTATCTGCCCGAGGCATGCTCGCCTCATAAATGGCACCACCACCAATAATCACCGCTTCTTCAACATCACCTACTCGCGCAATCGCCTCGTCAATGCTGGTAGTGCTCTCGACGCCTTCTGCTGACCAATTTTCATTTCGGCTGATCACTATATTACGTCGACCCGGCAGCGGGCGGCCAATGGACTCATAAGTTTTCCGCCCCATGATGATTGGCTTGCCTAACGTGTTTTGTTTGAACCAGGTAAAATCGGCAGGCAGATACCACGGCATGGCGTTGTCTTTCCCTATTACACGTCCCTTCGCCATTGCGGCAATCATACTGATCTTCATCTGCTATTGATCCTTTATTTTCAAGCTGCTGCGACATGCTACATCACAGACTTTCCCTACGAAACCGTATTTAGGTGAAAAAAAACCGCCTTTATCGAGGCGGTTTTCTATGTATTCCAGTTTATGGGCGGTAGATGATCTCTACGTCGTAATCATCTTCGTTCCAATCATCCCAGTCATCATCGTCGTCATCAGACTTAGACTGCTTCTTGATTTCCTGCTCGTGGTAGTCGTCCCACTTGAATTCAACTTTAGCTTCTTCAGCCACTTCTTCCGGCTCAATTGCCGTTGGCAGCGATTCGATGAATTCCATCAGATCGTAAGTGAGTTGCTGAGTATTGCCTTTGTTGATAGCAGAAATCGCGTAGTAAGGTTCATCCCAACCTAATGCATCAAGGATACGCTCGATTTCCGCTTCCGCATCTTCTTCACTCATCAGGTCGATCTTGTTGAACAGGATCCAACGTGGCTTATCAGCCAGCTTCTCGCTGTAGCGTTGAAGCTCTTCAATGATAGTGAATGCATTATCGACAGGATCAGAACCATCAACAGGCATCAGGTCAATCATATGCAGCAGCACACGACAGCGCTCAAGGTGTTTCAGGAATCGAATACCGAGGCCAGCACCTTCCGCAGCACCTTCAATCAGACCCGGGATGTCAGCAACGACAAAACTCTTGTTGTCAGCGACACGCACCACGCCAAGGCTAGGCACCAGCGTGGTAAACGGATAATCCGCCACTTTTGGCTTAGCCGCTGACACCGCACGGATAAAGGTTGATTTACCTGCGTTAGGTAAACCCAACATACCCACGTCAGCCAACAGAAGCAGCTCAAGACGCAGATGACGCAGCTCACCCTTGGTGCCCATCGACTTTTGACGAGGAGCACGGTTCACAGAAGACTTGAAGCGGGTGTTACCCAAACCATGCCAGCCGCCTTTTGCCACCATGATTTTCATACCATGATGAGTCAGGTCTGCAATGACTTCACCGGTGTCTTCATCGACAGCACGGGTTCCGACAGGGACGTTCAATATCAGATCGTCACCACGCTTACCGGTACAGTTACCACCACGACCATTTTCACCACGGCCAGCAGCGTGAAAACGCTCAAAGCGATAGTCAATCAGGGTGTTCAGGTTTTCATCTGCCAGCAGGTAAACGTCGCCACCATCGCCGCCGTCACCGCCGTCAGGACCACCTTTAGGCACGTATTTTTCACGACGGAAACTGACCGTACCGTTACCGCCATCGCCGGCTTCAACGCGGATTACCGCTTCATCTACAAATTTCATTTTTCTTCTCCATACCCTGCACCACCCACCTTCAGGCAGGTATTACGTGTTCTTGGGTTAACATTGGCGATCGAGCAGCACCCTGTTGGAGCACTTCTGGCCGATGATCCTAATCCATTAAAAAGATCTTAGGATCAAAAACCGGGTTGCGTTCAGTATTGCCACGCTATGTATGCCTACAGATGCATTCGCGACATCTGTGACATCCGCGTGACGCGATTCCCTTCAAGCCGCGAATGATACGCGGCATGCGTAAATTCGCTGCTGACCCGCCTGAGCTTAGATTGCTGTTGTATAGCTAAATAACTTCACCCAAAGTCACTTAGCTATGCAACAAAAAGCCCCGCCGTAAGGCAGGGCTTCAAAATCAGTATCGAGTGCTATTATTCAGCTTCGATGCTAACGAATTTACGGTTCTTAGGACCTTTAACTTCGAATTTCACTTTGCCGTCAGACAGAGCGAATAGAGTGTGGTCTTTACCGCAACCTACGTTAGTGCCCGCGTGGAATTTAGTACCACGTTGACGAACGATGATGTTACCTGCCAGAACAGATTCACCGCCGAAGCGCTTAACACCAAGACGTTTGCTTTCTGAATCACGGCCGTTACGAGTAGAACCGCCAGCTTTTTTATGTGCCATTTATCTCTTCTCCTAGATTAAGCGCTGATGCCAGTAATTTTGACTTCAGTGAACCACTGACGGTGGCCCATTTGCTTACGAGAATGCTTACGACGACGGAACTTAACGATTTTCACTTTGTCGCCACGACCGTGAGTAACTACTTCAGCAGTTACTTTACCGCCTGCTACGAACGGTGCACCAACGGTGATTTCTTCGCCGTTAGCTACCAGCAGAACAGAATCAAACTCAACAGTTGAGCCAGTTTCAATGTCTAGCTTTTCCAAGCGAATAGTTTGGCCTTCGCTTACACGGTGTTGTTTACCACCACTTTGGAAAACTGCGTACATGGTTTTCTCCGCATTTCCGCACAGCCTTCTGCGTTTAAAAATTGTGCAGTGAGGGGTGCGCATTTAATTCATCAATAGGGCGCGAATTCTACGGTAAGATTCGCCTTCTGGCAAGGGGGTAGTGAAAGAAAATTGGTGAAAACCTGTTCACTGTATTTAACCGTCTATTTTGCCAACATTGATACTGTGTCGAGTAAGGAATTTTAGTGTACTATCATCGCAAAAACGAGAGCAGCAAACTGCAATCTACCCTTGGACCGGACGCATCAATGGATTTTAACACCATCCAAGCACTGACTGCCGATGACATGGCAAAAGTGGACAAAAAAATACTTGCGCAACTGAATTCTGACGTCGCCCTGATTAACCAATTAGGCTTTTACATCGTCAGTGGCGGAGGCAAACGCCTGCGTCCTATGCTTGCTGTTTTGTCAGCCCGTGCGCTGAACTATCACGGTGAAGGACATATCACCGCCGCTGCCTTTATCGAATTTATCCATACTGCCACCCTGCTGCACGATGATGTTGTCGATGAATCTGACCTCCGTCGTGGCAAAGCAACTGCCAATGCTATGTTTGGCAATGCAGCTAGCGTGCTGGTGGGCGACTACATTTATACACGCTCATTCCAGATGATGACAGAGCTTCGATCTTTAAGGATCCTCGATCTGATGAGTGAAGCTACCAATGTGATCGCTGAAGGCGAGGTTTTGCAGTTGATGAACTGTAATGACCCCGACACCACTGAAGAAAGTTACATGCAGGTGATCTACTCAAAAACTGCGCGTCTTTTTGAAGCAGCGACCCAAATAGGCGCCATCCTTTCAGACTCCTCTGAAAATGTAGAAAAGGCGTTGCAAGATTATGGCCGCTACCTTGGAACTGCTTTCCAGCTTATCGATGACGTAATGGATTACACCTCACAAGGCGATGAGATGGGCAAAAATACGGGTGACGACTTGGCTGAAGGCAAACCTACCCTACCATTGCTGCACGCTATGGCGAACGGTAATCCAGAGCAGGCAGCTATGATCCGCGAAGCGATCGAACAAGGCAATGGCCTGGACAAGCTTGATCCTATTCTTGCCTGCATGAAAGAGTGTGGATCTCTGGAATACACAAGCCAACGTGCAGAAGAAGAAGCGGAGAAAGCCATAGAAGCCCTCGCACCCATTCCCGAGTCGGAATATAAAGAGGCGCTCAAAGCGCTGGCACACATCGCTGTGCACCGTAAAAAGTAGACGTTCTGAAAAAGATCGACATGCTCTTTTAACAATGACAAAAAAAGCGGCTATCCAGCCGCTTTTTCTCTTTATCAGGAAGAAGTTACTTAATGAACTCTTCGCCCAGTTGGATATCTTTACGCAGCGTGTCCAGCATGCTGTCCAGTGCGTTTTGCTCGAACGCACTCAGTGGGCCGTGCTCCAAGATCTCTTCCACACCGTTTTTGCCAAGACGTACCGGTTGAGCGAAGAAGCGCGCGTATTTGCCGTCACCTTCCACATAAGCACACTCAACAACGTCTTGCTCGCCTTGAGCTGCGCGAACCAGCGCCAGACCAAAGCGACATGCTGCCTGACCCATAGATAGAGTTGCAGAACCGCCACCCGCTTTTGCTTCAACCACTTCAGTACCCGCGTTTTGGATACGAGGTGTCAGCGCAGCCACTTCTTCTTCAGAGAACTCAACACCTTCAACCTGAGACAGCAGCGGCAGAATAGTCACGCCAGAGTGACCACCGATAACTGGTACGCGAACATCGCTTGGATCTTTGCCTTTCAGCTCTGCTACGAAGGTTTCAGAGCGGATGATATCCAGTGTTGTTACACCGAAAAGACGGTTCTTGTCGTAAACACCTTTTGCTTTCAGCACTTCTGCAGCAATTGCAACGGTGGTGTTTACTGGGTTAGTGATGATACCGATCAGTGCTTTCGGGCACACATCAGCAATTCTTTCACTCAGAGAACGAACGATACCTGCGTTCACGTTGAACAGATCAGAGCGATCCATACCTGGTTTACGCGCCACACCGGCAGAGATCAGAACAACGTCAGCACCTTCCAGTGCCGGCGTTGGATCTTCACCGCTGTAACCTTTGATCGATACTGGGGTAGGGATGTGGCTAAGATCAACCGCAACGCCTGGTGTTACAGGTGCGATATCATACAGAGCCAGATCAGAACCCGCAGGCAGACGGTTTTTCAAAAGCAGGGCTAAAGCTTGACCAATGCCACCAGCGGCGCCAATCACAGCAACTTTCATCTCGTTCTCCTTATTTACGATTTTATTATTTCAGACCTTGGATACGGAGTAAGCCAACATAAGGTGGTTTACTTAAATTTACTGACAACCCCGCACACATAACGGACCTTATCCGCATGATACGTTCCCATCATAGATGACCACAAGCTTATCAACCTGAGGATAAGCTGCGCTTCTCATTTTTATCTTCAAAGCCGCGAAGGCCTGTTGAAAGGTGATAGGTGCGTCACTTTACCGCTGATTTTATTGCTCATGACTGAATCACTATGCAAGAATGCGCCATCCTGATACGGGGAAGAAAGAAGAAATATGCGCAATTCAGATAAACAAGATCAATTGGTGAAAGCTTTTAAAGCCATCCTGAAAGAAGAAAAATTCAGCTCCCAGGGCGAAATCGTGGATGCTCTGAAAGCGCAAGGCTTTGAGAACATTAACCAATCTAAAGTTTCCCGCATGCTGACCAAGTTTGGCGCTGTACGTACCCGCAACGCAAAAATGGAAATGGTGTACTGCCTTCCTGTTGAACTTGGCGTACCGACCACCAGTAGCCCGCTGAAAGAGTTAGTGATGGATATCGACTACAACGATGCTTTGGTTGTTATCCACACAGGTCCGGGTGCGGCACAACTTATTGCCCGCTTGCTGGACTCTCTGGGTAAAGCAGAAGGTATTCTGGGCGTGGTAGCCGGTGACGACACCATCTTTATCACCCCAACGCGCTCTACCACCACTGCGCGACTGTTTGAAGCCGTTTGCGGACTTTTCGATTACTCCCGCTAACTCACACTGAGAAACCTTGCAAATAGGCAGGATGATTTTCCAACCATACTGCCTATTTCTTTATCCAACCATCACATTCTGAGACATCATTCCATCTCAATAATAAGACTTTCCCGCTTTTATCTTCCCTCATACCTCAATTCAATGCGAAAGATCATGACAAAATATTTCGCTAGTTTTAAATTTTGGAAACGGATTTGTTATTATTCACAACCAAAGAATCCTAAATACACAAGATAAACTGAGTCTTACACAAGACCGTGAAAAGCAGTACTCGTCATTAGGTGAAGACAATAAAGGCGTACAAAATACGCTGTGGAGATAGCCCGCTTCGTTGCGGGTTATCCGCATCTGATGTCAGGTTTTTTTACACTTTTACTTGCCGATTAAAGGACAATGGCATGACGAAGACGACCGAGACAC
This sequence comes from Grimontia kaedaensis, assembly GCF_023746615.1. Taxonomy (NCBI): domain Bacteria; kingdom Pseudomonadati; phylum Pseudomonadota; class Gammaproteobacteria; order Vibrionales; family Vibrionaceae; genus Grimontia; species Grimontia kaedaensis. The sequence continues at coordinate 3,386,151 of NZ_CP082275.1, forward strand.
CGCAAGAAGCGCAGGACATTGTCGCTCAAGCGGACACCGGAGCCCGCGCTCCGTCAGGTTTACCGGGAAAAATCCTCTGGTTTGTTCCCCTGTGCTGGTCTATTTTCCAGCTCTGGTATGCCTCACCATTTACTGTCGCTCTCAATGATACCGAGGCACGATCGATTCACTTGGCGTTTGCTATCTTTCTGGCATTCACCGCTTACCCCGCATTGAAAAATTCTCCACGAGATCGCATTCCTGTCCAGGACTGGATATTTGCCCTAGTGGGAAGTTTTGCAGCCGGGTACCTTTTCCTTTTCTACACCGAACTGGCTTCCCGTGCTGGTGCTCCAACAAGCTTTGATATCGTTGTTGCAGTCACAGGTATGATTTTGCTGCTGGAAGCGACACGACGCGCCCTTGGCCCACCGCTGATGGTCGTCGCACTGGTATTTCTTATCTATACCTTCGCAGGCCCCCATATGCCCGATGTTATCGCGCACAAAGGGGCAAGCCTGAATAAAGCCATGTCGCACATGTGGCTGACCACTGAAGGTGTATTTGGTGTCGCACTGGGCGTATCAACATCTTTTGTTTTCCTGTTTGTACTCTTCGGTGCCTTGCTTGATCGTGCTGGTGCAGGTGGCTACTTCATCAAAGTGGCCTTTTCTATGCTAGGTCATATGCGTGGCGGTCCGGCAAAAGCTGCCGTTGTTGCTTCTGGTCTGTCAGGCCTGATTTCCGGCTCATCCATCGCGAACGTTGTAACAACGGGTGTATTCACCATTCCACTGATGAAACGTGTCGGTTTCCCGGGCACTAAAGCCGGTGCAGTAGAAGTTGCCGCATCGACAAATGGTCAGCTGACGCCACCTATCATGGGTGCAGCAGCCTTCCTGATGGTGGAATACGTAGGTATTCCTTACATCGAAGTGATTAAAGCGGCGATTTTACCAGCCATCATTTCTTACATAGCTCTGATTTACATCGTCCACCTTGAAGCTTGTAAGGCTGGTATGACAGGCCTTCCACGTCGTCATCAGTCAACGTTGGTACAATCTCTGCTGAGCTTCCTGACCATCGTGATTGGTATCTGTGTACTGAGCTTTGCGGTTTACTACGGTATTGGCTGGACCAAAGATGTGTTTGGTGCGGCGGCGAGCCCAATCATTGCAGTAGCAATTTTCATTGCCTACATCGCACTGGTTCGCTACTCAGCGCAATACAAGAAAGAGGCAGTAGAGGACCCAGCAGATACCGACCTTTCTGAACTACCTGATCCAGGTCCAACTGCACGTTCAGGCCTCTACTACCTGTTGCCAATCGTGGTACTGGTATGGTGTCTGATGGTTGAGCGCTTCTCACCAGGCCTGTCTGCATTCTGGGCAACCTTGTTCATGATGTTCATCGTGGTCACGCAACGCCCACTGTTTGCTTTCTTCCATGGCGAATCTAACTTCGGCGAAGAAATCAAAAACGGTTTTATCGACTTGGCAGAAGGCTTTGTTGCAGGTGCACGTAATATGATTGGTATCGGTGTAGCTACAGCTGCAGCGGGCATCGTGGTAGGCGTGGTCACACTGACTGGTATCGGCCTGGTGATGACGGACTTCGTTGAGTTCATCTCAGGCGGTAACATCATGCTGATGTTGCTGTTCACTGCAATCATCAGTTTGATTCTGGGAATGGGTCTGCCAACCACGGCAAACTACATCGTGGTATCCACCCTGATGGCGCCGGTTATCGTGACACTGGGTGCGCAAGAAGGGCTTATCATCCCATTGATCGCCGTTCACCTGTTCGTGTTCTACTTCGGGATTCTGGCAGATGACACTCCACCTGTTGGTCTTGCTGCCTTTGCGGCAGCGGCGATTGCGAAATCTGACCCCATCAAAACCGGTATCCAGGGTTTCACTTACGATATCAGGACCGCGATCCTGCCGTTTATGTTCATCTTCAACACCCAGCTGCTGTTGATGGACATTGAAGGCCCAGTGCATCTTATGCTGACCATTGGCTCAGCCGTGATTGCTATGCTCGCCTTCTCAGCCGCGACACAAGGTTGGTGGTTCACCAGAAACAAGTGGTGGGAAACGCTGCTGCTGCTGTTGATCACTTTCTCACTGTTCCGTCCTGGCTATTGGTGGGATCAGATTCACCCAGCAACTAACGATTACCCAGGTTCGTCTATCATTGAAGTGGCAGAAAAACTGCCAGATGGTCAAACGCTTAACTTGCAAGTCCGCGGTGAAACCATCGACGGTGATATCGTCACCAAACACGTTCACCTGCCCGTTGACTATGCACAGGCTGAAGGGCTCGCGCGTGTGATGTCAACCGGTTTGGAATTGCGTGACGAAGAAGGGGCAAAACTGGTCGATATGGTTCAGTGGGGCAGTCCTGCATCGGATGCGGGTATCGACTTCGACTGGGAGATTGTTCAGGTGAGTACACCGGCAGACCGACCAGCCAAAGAGTGGGTCTTTGTTCCTACCCTGCTTCTGCTTGCTGCCATGGCCTGGAACCAGCGCCGTCGCATCAAGGTCGCAGAACAACAAACAGCGTAATCAGCCCGGGGCATTACGCCCCGGTTACTACCAAACAAGAGAGTAGACGATATGTATAAACACATTCTGGTCCCTGTTGATTTGAATGATGAAAGCTTTGCTGATAAGGCAGTTGAGCACGCTGTTTGGCTGGCAGAACAAACAGGTGCCACTCTGCACCTGCTCACTGCGCTGCCGGGAATTCATAACTCCATGGTGCAGTCATACTTCCCCGAAGATGCCGCCCGCCAAATGAAGCAAGACGTTCGTAACAACCTGAAAGCCTTTGCTGAACGCATCGTGCCAGAGGGCGTGACGTACGATTTGTCAGTGGCTGAAGGCAAACCTTACAAGGCCATCGTCAAAACCGCTGACAACCTAGCCTGTGATTTGATTGTGATGCCCAGCCACAAGCGCTCTAAAGCCAACAAACTGATTATCGGTTCTGTGGCATCCAAGGTACTGGAGCAGTCAAAAATCAACGTGTTGATCATGAAGCCACAAGGCTGATTACCTGCACTAAGAACTAAAAAGGGCGGTAAAATACCGCCCTTTTTCTTTTTTACAACCTGAGTTACTTTTCACGCTGGTCATAGCCCCACCTTGGCACAAGGACTTGCTCAATACCAAGATGGTCAAGAATACGCGCCACCATAAAGTCCACCAGATCGTCTATGGACTTGGGTTGGTGATAAAAGCCCGGTGCCGCCGGCATGATGGTCACACCCATTTGCGACAGCTTCAGCATGTTCTCTAAATGTAATGTGGAAAACGGCGTTTCACGCACCACCAAAAGCAATTGGCCTCGCTCTTTCAAAACGACATCGGCAGCACGCTCTGCCAGATTATCCGACATCCCATGGGCAATCGCCGCCAGCGAGCCAGCGGAGCATGGGCACACTACCATTTTCTTGGGCGCTGCGGAGCCAGATGCGACTGGCGAAAACCAATCTTCTTTACCACACACCACCAATTTATCAGTCGGTACATTGAGGTGTTTCACCAAAGCTTCTTTTGCCGCTTCTGGGCCTGATGGCAGTTTTAAACCATGCTCAGTGGCCAACACTACACGCGCAGCAGATGACACCAGCAGATAGACTTCATAGTCTGCCGCCAACAAGCACTCCAGCAGACGGAGTCCATAAGGCGCACCAGAAGCACCGCTCCATGCCAGTGTGATGCGTTTGTCGCTCATTGAAGTTGCCATGTTTCCCTTATCGTTGTTCTAACGCAGCTTTCAGTTTGTCGTGAATGCCACCAAAACCACCATTACTCATCACCAGTATAACGTCGTCCGCTTTGGCCTCGCTGACGATGCCTGAAACCAGTGCATCAATCTCATCAAAGGTTTGCGCTGGTGCTTTGCACGCTTCCGCTACATCTTTGACAGACCATTCGATATGCTCCGGCTGGAAGAGCAATACCTCATCGGCAGCATCCAATGACGGTGCAATATCATCTTTATGTACGCCAAGTTTCATCGTGTTGGATCTTGGCTCCAGCACAGCAAGGATTCTACGTTCACCCACTTTGGCGCGAAGTCCTTCCAAGGTGGTTCTAATCGCCGTTGGATGGTGGGCGAAATCATCGTAAACCGTGACACCTTTGAAATCGCCTTTGTGCTCGAGACGGCGTTTAGTATTAATAAAACTGCCTAACGCTTTACAAGCCAGATCTGGGGTTACGCCGACGTGACGAGCAGCGGCGATGGTCATCAGTGCATTGCTGACATTGTGATCACCAATCAGATCCCACTTCACCATGCCAACCAACTCGCCATCAAACCAAACATCAAATTCACTACCGTCAGCTACGCGCTTTTCTGCCTTCCAGATACCGTCTTCGCCAGCAAACTCCAACTCGCTCCAGCAGCCCATCTCCAACGTTGATTTGATGTTCTCATCATTCGAGGGTGCAATAATACGACCGATACCCGGTACAGTGCGCACCAAATGATGGAATTGACGTTTGATAGCATGCAGATCGTCGAAGATGTCGGCATGATCGAACTCAAGATTGTTCATGATCAGCGTGCGTGGATGGTAATGCACGAACTTAGAACGCTTGTCAAAAAAAGCACTGTCGTATTCATCGGCTTCGACCACAAAGAACATCGTTTCACCGAGGCGCGCAGATATGCCGAAGTTGCCCGGCACACCACCAATCAGGAAGCCTGGCTGGTAGCCGCAATCTTCCAATACCCACGCCAGCATGCTTGCCGTGGTGGTTTTGCCATGAGTACCAGCCACAGCAAGCACCCAACGGTCTTTTAGCAGAAAATCCAGCAGCCACTGTGGGCCTGAAGTGTAATTGAGGTTGTGATTAAGCACATACTCCACACACGGATTGCCGCGACTCATGGCGTTACCCACCACCACCAGATCCGGAGCCGGATCAAGCTGAGAAGGGTCATAGCCCTGAATAATCTCAATACCCTGAGATTCCAGCAGTGTACTCATAGGTGGGTAAACATTGGCGTCACAACCTGTCACTTTATGACCTAGTTGTCTGGCTAGAATGGCTGCGCCGCCCATAAAGGTGCCGCAAATCCCCAAAATGTGTATATGCATAAGGTTCCGTCAGCTTAAAACCGTCGTTCTGTGTCTCCAAGGATCACAGATCCCGACATGTCCAAATTACTTCGATACGAATAAAAAGTTCTACACTATAAAATGTGTAATAAGTTGATTTTCTGTCCGGTTGTGACGTCACGTTTTTGGCAAAAATTTTTGCCTGTCACCCAAGCGGCGCGCTGGACGCTCGAAATCAACCAGGAAAGCAAAGATCTTTTTGCACTTCGCTTGCGACTTTGTTTTCCAGCATCTTACCCAAGAATCTAATAACAGACATCAAAAGGATCTGGAATGTCCGATATGCGTACACTTGGCGAGTTCATTGTTGAAAAACAACATGAATACCCTAGCGCCAGTGGAGAACTCAGCTCACTACTCTCTTCTATCCGACTGGCCGCCAAAATCGTTAACCGTGAAATCAACAAAGCTGGGCTCGCTGATATCACCGGCGCATTTGGTGGTGAGAACGTCCAAGGTGAAGAACAACAAAAATTGGACGTCTACGCGAACGAAAAATTCAAAGCTGCGATGGCTGCACGCGATCAAGTATGTGGGGTGGCGAGCGAAGAAGAAGATGACGCGGTCATCTTCGATACCGAACTCGGTCGTAACGCTAAATATGTCATCCTGATGGACCCACTCGATGGCTCCTCCAACATCGACGTGAACGTATCGGTAGGTACCATTTTCTCCATCTACCGTCGCGTCTCTCCCATTGGCCAACCGGCTACCATGGAAGATTTCCTGCAGCCAGGTAATCAACAGGTTGCTGCCGGCTACATCATCTATGGCTCATCCACCATGTTGGTTTACACCACAGGTAACGGCGTACATGGGTTCACCTATGACCCATCCATTGGTGCATTTTGCTTGTCCCACGAGAACATGACCATCCCAGAAGATGGCAAAATTTACTCCATTAATGAAGGCAACTACATCCGCTTCCCGCTCGGAGTGAAAAAGTACATCAAATACTGTCAGGAAAATGAACCTGCGGATGGCCGTCCTTACACTTCGCGCTACATTGGCTCTCTGGTATCAGACTTCCACCGCAACATGCTGAAAGGCGGACTATACCTGTATCCAAGTACAGCAGCTTACCCAAGCGGTAAACTGCGCCTGCTTTATGAGTGCAACCCAATGGCTTTCATTATCGAGCAAGCAGGTGGTAAAGCATCAGATGGCGCACAACGCATCATGGATATCAAACCTACCGAACTCCACCAGCGCGTGCCGTTTTTTGTTGGCTCAACCCACATGGTTGAGAAAGTCGAAGAGTTCCTCGAGAACTTCCCAGACGAAGAATAAGCCAGTAAAAAAGCCCGGTTTCACAACCGGGCTTTTATTTTGAGATTACTTGATACTAAATTGATAAAGCAGGTCGACGGCATTATCTGCGCCCGAAACCGCCTCGAGATAAAGATCTGACAGCAATCGGTAACGCACCGTGAATTCCGGCAAGCTGGTAAAAATCCCCACACCATATTTCACTTGAAGCCCCGGCAGAATATAACCTGAGACTTCGACCTTCTCATCATTACCACTGCCAGATGTGTCCACGGTTAGATCCTGCACACCAAAGGCCTCTCCAATCTGCCCCACTAGCTTACCGCTTTGCGACAGGCCAAGGCCAATCAGCATAGACGTCATCGCATTGCCGTCTGATTCACTGTCCAGATTCCGTCCGCGTGTGAGGTAAGACAGGGCATTTGCCTGCGGCATAGCAGGGTCTGAGAACACCTGTACCTCCGGTGCATCAGCAGGTCCAGTCACTCGGATTCCCGCTTCGACCCCATCTTCAATGGCATCTGGATTGCGGATCGCTTCTACCTGTAAATAAGGCTGCTCGGGCGGACCATTAAAGAGGATCTGACCTTTTTTAATTTGAAGATCCTGACCAAATGAACGGTATGTCCCTTCTTCCAAATTGATCTCGCCGTTGATATTTGGTCCTTTTTTGTTGCTGGCTACATCCAGTTTACCTACCAGATTGGTTTTCAGGCCAAAGGCTTCAAGGCGGACGTCATCGCCAATATTGACAGCAATGTTTGCATTCACCGTGATCGGGTTGCTTGCTTCCTCAGAAACAGGCTGAAGATCATCGTTCAGGATCACCACATCACTGGAAACCTGCACCGCCGATGCTGGCAGGTTTTCCACCACAATACGCCCCCAAGGAACAGAGACACTGCCTTTCACATTCACGGACTTCGGCGATGCATTCAGCGTCATGTCTGGGCTGACCTCCAATGCAACCATGGGTGGCACGACGACTTTCAGGCGTTGTCCTTTCACATTCAGCGATGCCAGCCAGGCATTAAGATCTTTCCAGTCCGCCTGACCAGCAAGTACCAAATCGCCATCCGGTGTTTTGATATCACCGTTGATGCGGCCATTGGTGCCATTTAACAACGCCTTTATCTGACCTTCCCGCACCTCCACAGGCGCAGCAAGGCTCTGGAGTCGAAGACCGCTTAGCTCAATACTGCCGTTCGCCATTGGCGCATCCAGATCGCCATTAAGAACAACGTTTCCGTTCAGCATACCTGCCAGTGTGGTGTCTTCACCCAGCGCCGGTGCCAGAATATCTAGGTCAATACTGTCGATACCGAAGGTGCTCTTGAGCGTGCGTTTCTGGCTTTCAAGATTCCCCATCACCGCATTCAAAGACACCTTGCCGTTGTCCGTCAACGCCAACAATAAATCAGCATTCAAGGTGTTGTTGGCAAGCGTCGCGTCCAGATTCACCGCATCCCAACCAATGGTCAGCGGTGCATCCAATTGTTCGGTCACCTGACCTTTCGACAAGTTCACTGACGCTTTCAGATCTGGCAAAGCATTAGGCTTCCAAGCCAAGTTGGCGTTTGCATTAACCTGTCCTTCAATCGTGGTCGTCACAGGTAGAAAGGACTGCACAATATCCAGGTTGAAATCGACGATAGAAAGCTGAGCCTCACCGCTTTCAGCCACTTTCGCAGGCTTATCCAGACAGATTTTGCTTTGGTTTTGCATCCAGCAGAACGCGCCAATATCGACTGCGCCGGATTTGAAATCCACATTCAGTGGCACATCGTTCGCCAGTTTCCATGGCCCCACAGGCGTTTTAACGGAAGAAGAATACAAGCTTCCCTTCCAGCCTTTTTCACGGTCCAAACTGCCTCGAACAGAAAGATCTGCGCCAACTGGCTTACCATCGACCTTGAGGCTCACCGTTTGGTCTTTCTCATCGCCTGACGCCCGAAGGGCCAGGCTTTTCACCTCTACACCTTCTGCTTTTACGCCATTCACATCGACAATCAGACCGCCACCAATGATAGGAAGTGGCGTCACAGAGCCGCGGATACTGACATCCTGCACGGTGACCAGCTCTTTCCAACGCAAGTCATTGGCATTGATTTGCAGCGCCGCCTCTGGCTTTTCCAGCGTACCTGAAAGACCGATATTACCTTTAATTTTGCCGCCAGCCTGCGGCACCGAAGCGGAAAGCTTAGGAAGGTTGAGATTGAGTTTCAGCGCCAGCGCTTTATCCACCTTGCCGGATACATCAATCTTGTTCGGACCATGTCGGAAGGAAAGCCCATTGGTTTCTACCAGCAGGTCACCTTTTCCTTTCACGTCGGAAGCATTGAGCTGTCCGCTCAAATCCAGCGCCTGGTCACGGATGATGCCCTTTATATCGAGCTCTGGCAGCCGCACTAGCCAGCCACCTTGTTCAGTCAGCTCACCACTGTTTTGCACCTCACCGGAGAGCTTGCCTTCTGCCTCTGGCCACTGTAGCCCAGGCTGAATGTCGGAAAATGCCAGTCGGGTTTGCCATTTCACCTGCTTTGACCAATCGACACTCGCCCAACCATCAATGCCACCACCAAGGGTTTTCAATAAGATATCCCCCAGCATCACTTTACCGAGATCCCCTGTTAACTTAGTTGACAGGTCGATATTCGGAATCGCTTCACCCGAAGCTTTGGTTTTGACCGATGCACTGTATTTTTTCAAGCTACCGCTGGCGTTAATCGCCGTGGAAGCCAACGTGTATTCGGCTTTACGGTCAATCGGCCACTGCAGGTTCTTACTGGTCAGCAGCACATCAAATGGCAGGTTGGGGTCAAGCACATCCAACTTGCCGGAAAGCACGGCTTGCAGCACGCCTTTCAGATTCACATTGAGCGCCAAATGGCGAAGGTCGCCGTTTGCATCCAGCGTCAGCGAGTGTCCTTGAAGCGGTGCCCTTCGCACATTCGCTTTCGCCGCAAGGTTCAGCGGATAATCTTCGTTCAGCGAGATATCACCATTGAGTGACATCTTCCCCTGCTCAGCGTCAAGACGCACTTCTTCCAGCGCAATGTCATAACCACCCGCTTTGCCTTTCACAAAGAACTCATGAATCACCTGTTTTTGCGGCAACAGGAGCTCTGCATCTTTCAGTGCAAAACCTTCAATCACCACATTCAGCGGAATAGTCACGGCGGGCAGTTCAATCGGTGTATCACTGCTTGGAGACGGAGCAGGGTCAGACGGCTTTTCTTCACTCTGGGCAAGCTCGACCTTGATGCCTTTCCATTCGGTAGGCTTTAAAGTCAACGTGTTGCCCTGCATCTGGGCGGCGGTGGTCAAACTGTCCCAATGCACCTTGGTGCCGAGAATATCGAGAGAGATATCCGAGAGAGCAACGCCGTTGAGAAAGAGTGGGATTGGCGTTTTAATTTCCGTCAATGGCTCTGAAGGCGGCGATTCCGGTGATGGCTCAGTTTCTCCTACCACCACCTCTATGCCGTCACCCGTTAGTGACTCCACGCACAGCGCAGGACCACTAAGACACCGGCTGTTGATATCAAGGGAAAAGGATTTACCCGACAGCGAGAAGCCTTTCATACTGAACGCCACACCTTCCAGTGCAAATCCATTCAGCAATGCTCCACGGCTTTTTTCAATGGTTAACTCAGGCAGAGCTTTTTGAGCGCCCCAGACCACGAGTTTCACGCCGGCAGGTGTCAACAACACAGCAAACACACCAGCTACAACCAGAACCAAAAACAATACGATCGCGATAACAAACCGCTTAAGCCAGCGCTTCATAGTTCTGGTCCAAGACTAAAGTGGATCATGAAATCATCGTCTTTGTTCTCAAAACCATGGGCAATATCGAAGCGAATAGGACCAACGGGTGACTCCCACCTCACACCTATACCGGCTGAAGTTTTCCATTCCGGATCGCTACTTGTCCAGGCGTCACCGCCATCCACAAATAGCGCCCCCCACCAATTTCCTGTCACACGATAGTTATATTCCAGCGTGCCAGTCGTCATGTAAGAACCGCCTTCAAGCTGACGTTCGCTATCACGGGGGGAAATGGATTCATAGCTGTAGCCACGAATGCTGTTATCACCACCGGCAAAGAAGCGAAGCGATGGCGGTACACGATCAAACTCGTCGGTAAAAATACCGCCTGCATTGACCCGGGTCAGGAAACGGTTATTGCTGTTCAGGCTTCGGATCCAAGCCGTTTGTCCCACTACACGGAACAGACTGATGTCTGACAACAATGCAGGATCGCCAGCTTCAAAGGTGATCGACTGTTTATCACCCCAATATGGCATGGCACCGCCACGGCTGCGTACACGGGAGAAGTTTATCCCCGGTAAAATCAGGTTAGAGATATTCGAGACACTGCCCTGGGTATAATCCGAATAGAGCCAGCGAAGGTACAACGCACGCTGCCAGCCAGTATCATACTTCCAATGGCGGGAAACAGAAGAGGTTAACTCAAGGCTAGTTGTGTCATTATTATCGAGATTTTCAAGGCCCACCTGCACTTGATAATACTCGCGCTGCACGTCTTCAAGCGGAATCTTATAGGTAGATTCCAGCGTCTGTTTTGGCTGGGAGACATACAGGTCGGTATTCAGGCTATGGCCGCGACTGTTGAACCATGGTTTTTTCCAACCAATCTTGACACGCGGTCCCACATCAGTGGAATAACCAATACCGGTTTCAAACTGGTTTCGTGGGGAAGGCGCAAGATTTACCGAAATAGGGACGCGATCATCACGCAAATCATCAATGCCAGCTTCGACTAGCACAGAAGAGAACCAACCAGTGTTGGATAACGATTGGTTAAAAGCCCCAAGCTCCGAAACCAGATACGGGTCTCCTTCCTTGAAGGTCAGCATGCTGTCGAGGCGCTCTTCATTGATCTGGCTGTTGTGATACACCACTGGGCCGAAGTGATAGCGCATCCCACTACTGAAATGGAGCCGAATGAAAGCCTGATGACGGCTTGGGGCGACTTCCAGCCTTGAGAGGGTATATTCCGCATCAAAATAGCCGCGACGCACTGCGAGGCTTTGAATCGACGATTTCAGGGCATCGTATTGCCCCTGGTTAAGAACGTCGCCGACTTTCGGCGCTGTTTTAAGAAGATCGGTAAATGCTTCATCGGTTTTAGCATCCCCAGTCAGCTCGACATCCACTTCTGCAATGCGCACAGGTTCACCAGGCGCAATAACCAGCACCACAGTAGCATCGTCGACCGACTTTTTATCTTCGACAGTATAGGTAATGGTTGGGTCGTAATATCCCAGAGCCTGCAGCGCTTTATTGATTTCGTCTGTCACGCGGGACTGGAACCGGAAAGTCAGCCTTCGCTCGCCGCCAGGTATGGCGTCTAGGTAAACGGAAACGTTCTTCTCAAGGGCATCATCTAACCCATTAATTTCGAAATCCACATCAGCGATTGCCACCCCAGGCACCCATGTTGCTGTGACGACGACCCAAGGTATTAATCGTTTCTTAATCATCAACCGTATGCTTTTCTCTCACCCTGAGAGCCTGTTTAAAATAAGATTAGTGACAGTATGACCGTCCATGTACTCGGTTGTACTGTTGCAAATATGCATCAATGCAAGGAAAAATGTCCTCAACGATTCATATGAGGATGCGGCAGAATCATCTTACGCGTGCAGCTTGAGTCGATTCGAGCAGCAATGAAAGAATATGCCCATTGCGCCGTTCTTTAGTTTTCCTGCCTGTCCGGTTCCGATTGTGGATACCTTACAGAAAAACAGGCGCAACCCAGACACGACAAGGAGTCGACATATGCTTATCAACCACAAGCAACTCTCCATCACAGCGGATCAGGCGTTGCCAGATCGACTCGAGGAAATTATTCCGGCTGAAGCGCATGCCGTCAATGGCTCAATGTTGAGCAAAGAGGCACCTGCAGGCCAAGCTCAAATCCTTTTGGGTATGGGTTGTTTCTGGGGCGCAGAACGACTGTTCTGGAAGCTCGATGGCGTAACATCCACGTCAGTCGGCTACAGCGGTGGTTTTACCGTGAACCCCACTTACAGAGACGTGTGCAGCGCCCAGACAGGTCACACTGAAGTGGTGCAGGTCGTTTTCGACCCTGAGCGCATTTCACTGGAAGAAATTCTGACACAATTTTGGCAGAGCCACGATCCAACGCAAGGTATGCGTCAGGGAAATGACAAAGGCACGCAGTATCGCTCGGCTATTTATTACTTCGATGAAGATCAAAAGGCGGCAGCAATAGCCAGCCGAGATGCGTACCAAGCAGCATTGACTTCAGCAGGTAAAGCAGAGATCACGACAGAGATCGCCCCAGCAGGCCCGTACTACTTTGCTGAAACGTATCACCAGCAGTACCTGGAGAAGAATCCAAACGGTTATTGTGGCATCGGTGGAACCGGAGTTTGTCTGCCTCCTTGGGAAAGATAACTTAATAAAAAATGCTGCACTTTAAATGCAAAACGCCCGTCAAATGACGGGCGATTTTATATGTTCTTTAACGAAGTCAGGCTGCGGCTGCCATGGCCTTGATTTCATTATTTACCTCGGTCATGACCGCTAACGCACGTTTGTCTTTTTTGTGCGGTGGCAGCAATCTCCCACGGTCAAACTCAAAGGCTCCCACGCCATCGATGTAAACTCTGCCGCGGAAAAAGCCTTTAACATAACGGGCAACCTGACGAGGGCGGTATTGATGAAAAATGCGCAACATTGGTGAACTCCTCCATGCCTATGATAAAAGACCTGCATCACACACCAATGCTTTCCACATTGGCCGACATTTGTACAATGCAATCTAAATGCCAAGTATTCGGGGTTGTCGCCATTACTTTTTTGACAACAAAATCGTCACAGGTTTCCGAACAAACCAAAACAATCAGAAAGCCGAAGATTGTTTAGTTATCTATCACGACCAGATAAGCGTAGACAAAAATTCTCACATGGTAAAATTACGACACACTGTCTTGAAAAAGATTCAATTTGAACTGGGTTGAATTTCTCATTTTGAGTGGTTGGGCCAGTTATTGGTTCGGGCTCACTTTCTGTATCAGCTATATTCAATACCGTACCCCGTAAACTGAACAAATTCAGAGGGGTTACGCATAAAAACAAATACATCAATGAACAGGAAATAATCACTCATGCGTCGTATTAAAACTCTAGCCTTGGCGACTGCTCTCATCTCAACCTTTGCCTCGGCTCACAATCTCTCTAACGGGCAGGCATTGCCTTCCGTATCCGTTGAAAAGCACGGTGAACTCACCCTGAATGGTGACAAAATCGGTTACGAGACCTGGAACAGTGCTGACCTTGACGGAAAAGTCCGTATCATTCAGGCCATTGCTGGCCGTAGCAGCGCAAAGGAAATGAATGCGCCTTTGATTGAAGCGGTAAAAGTCGCTGATTTCCCTCGTGATAAATATCAAACCACCACCATCATCAACCAAGATGATGCTATTTGGGGGACGGGTGGTTTTGTGAAATCTTCTGCGGAAGACAGCAAAAAAGAATTTAGTTGGTCGTCCATTGTATTGGATAAGAGCGGTGCTGTCGCTGGTGCATGGCGGCTTCAGGACGAAAGCTCGGCCATTGTCGTGCTGGACACCGACGGCACCGTCCGTTTTGTCAAAGAAGGTGCCCTGAGCGAAGCTGAAATCACTCAAGTCATTGATTTGGTGAATAAGCTGATGAAGTGATCTGGCTCACTCCCTGAAACGAAAAAACCCGCTCTTTGCGGGTTTTTTTAATGTTTAGCGGAATTTAGCCGATAAACTGAGAAAGATAGAGCAGCGTGGCAATGTAAAACGCGACAAGCAGGAGATTGACAGGATTCATTTTGAACTTCTTCACCGCAATGATCCTCCTTTCGCTTCCACACACTGAGTAAATGTTAACAAGTTTAATTTAATTTTAACATAGTTGATTGCACACGAATTGCGCTAAATCATCGCGAAAACATCACCTTAACGTGTTCAAAGCGGGTACAGCATGGCCGAACCAAACAAACCTGTCGTGATTGAAGCAGAAAGCGTCGAAAAAGAGAGCCCGAAGCGTGGCGAAAAGTCACAAAGCCAGCAGGAGAGCCACATTAAATCCAGCCAGCATCGTCTGGCCGCCATTGCTGCTGCTCACCATATTGATGCAAAGTTGCACGATATTGAACACGACACCCTGACTACCCGAGCTGCTTACCGCCAACTTGAGATCAAACAAAAGCAGCAGGAAAATCTCGAGCAAATCATCAAGATCTGTAACGATCTTTGCCGCGATGAAACGGCGAGCTCACCGGATCCTGACTGGCTGTACCGATTCTTTGAAATGGCGAAGAACATCTATGGCGATGGCATGCAGAATTTGTGGGCGCGAATTCTGAAACAGGAAATCATCAGACCCGGTAGTACTTCGCTGAAGGCCCTGTCATTGCTGGAGACCATGACACAACGCGAAGCACAAGCTCTTCAACGTGCTTGCGCATTGGCCTGTACCTTCGGCGGCGATGGCAGCAACAAGCTGATTACGGGATTTAGAAAACCGGAAGATGGCATGAAGCGCTATTTCAAACCGGACATTGCCGAGCGTTTGGCGTTGGGAAATTTCAAATTGCCATTCACCGACCTGATGCTCTTGATGGATTTGGGACTCATATTGAGAACCGAATTGGAATCCGGTTTGCTTGAGCCGCCAGCTTCCTTCCCGCTGATAGGACAAAACAAAACCTTTATGCTGACACCGCTGCGAAAAGGTATCCGGATTTACTACTATCGCTTCAGCCCAACAGGCAATGAACTGGCAAAACTGGTGGGTCAAAAAGCCCACCCTGAATATCTCGATGCCCTGATGGCGCTGCTTTCGAAAGCATTTGTGGTAGAGAGCGATGTAGGCTCCACCGTCAACGAGAAAGCCTAATCTCCACCCTATTTTGGGGATGAAGCGCTGAAAGGCTAAAAACAAAAACGGCCGGGAAACCCCAGCCGTTTTTCATTTTTCAGCAACTATCAAAGTCAGCCGATAATGCCTGCCTGGCGCAGTGATGCGATGCACTGATCCACCAAAGCTTCAACCGAATGCTCGTCAGTATGAAGATGCACTTCCGGTGCTTCCGGCGCTTCATACGCAGAGCTGATACCGGTGAAGGCTTTGATCTCACCCGAACGGGCTTTTTTGTAGAGGCCTTTCGGGTCGCGTGATTCACACACTTCCAAAGGCGTATCGACAAAGACTTCCAAGAACTCCCCTTCAGGCAGAAGTTCACGCACTAATTGGCGCTCTTCGCGGAACGGAGAGATAAACGCGGAGAAGACAATCAAACCCGCATCAGTCATCAGTTTCGCCACTTCACCCACACGGCGAATATTCTCGCGGCGGTCGTGATCGGAAAAGCCTAGATCACGGCAAAGACCATGACGTACGTTATCACCATCAAGCAGATAGGTGTGGTAACCCATCTGTGCCAGTTTACTCTCCAGAGCGCCAGCTACAGTGGATTTGCCAGAGCCTGAAAGGCCAGTAAACCAAAGCAGCGCCGGACGCTGTTTTTTCTGTTCTGCGCGGTATTGTTTGTCGATAACGTGCTTGTGCCAAACGACGTTTTCATCCGGATGCGGCGTATCCGCTGCACTCATAACTCAATCCTTTGTTGACCTCATCTCAGGCTCTATTGGCCTTTGAGGTGATTAAAATGGAAAAAACAGAGGGATAAGACCCAACACCAATGCGGAGTACACCAACGACAACGGCAATCCAATCCGCAGGTAATCCGTTAACTGATAATTACCCACACTGTAGACCAGAAGGTTAGTCTGGTAACCATATGGCGAAATAAAGCTCGCACTGGCACCAAACAAGACTGCCATAATAAACGGCATCGGATCTACGCCATATCCGAGAGCGAGGCTATATCCGATCGGAAATGACAGTGCCGCTGCGGCATTGTTGGTCACAAGCTCAGTTAACACTAGCGTCAGCAAATAGGTTGCAATCAAGGCGCCATAAACGCCCCAGCCGTTAAACCAGTAGATAAACAGCTCGCCCATTTGCTCAGAAAGCCCAGACTCAATCATCAACTGTGCAAGACTTAGCGCGCTGCCGACAATCACCACGATCTCAACCGGGAAGCGGCGTTTCAGCTCCACCAGATTCACGACACCTGTCAGCAACAGCACAGTCAGATAGGCAGCCAAACCATTCAGCAGTGGCATCCACTCCATTAAAGCGGAACCAATTACTGCGGCAAAACCTGCCAGCACCCAAGTGCTCATTTTGCTATCGAGACGCGCACTGGAGTCCAAACCATTCACCAGCACGAATTCGCGCTGCATGCGTTGTTGTTCTTTCGCAAATCCTTTACCAGGGACAATCACCAAAGTGTCACCGGCAAGCAGGGTAATATTGCCTAAACCGCCTTCGAGCTTTTCATGACCGCGACGGATAGCGACGACGACCGCATCAAAGTTTTCACGGAATTTGGCCTCTTTCAGCGTCTTACCGAGAATCGATGCACTGTGGCTCACCACCACTTCAAGCAGGTTCTGTCCGTTGATGTGATGCTGACCAAACAGCGCCAAACCCTCGATTTCCTGCAAGGTGGCCACGCTTTCCACATCGCCACAGAACTGAAGCTTATCGCCTTCGCGCATCACAGTATCCGGGCAAACCGGGGCGATCAGCTCACCATCGCGAACAATTTCGGCCAGATACAAACGGCGAAGCGCACGCAACCCATTTTCAGACACGGTTTTACCCGCTAATGGAGAGCCCCTTTTGACTTCTGCTTCCAATACATATGGCAAATCGTCATCGCTATCGTCGTCATAGTTAGGAAGGAGATAACAAAATGGGATCAACACCAGAAGACCGCCAGCCAATACGGCAAGGCCAATCGTGGATGGCGCAAAGAAGCTCAGTGTAGGCAGACCAGCACTTTCCACAAAGCTGTTGATGATGAGGTTTGTCGAGGTGCCAATCAGGGTAAGGGTACCCCCAAGAATGGCTGCGTAAGAAAGAGGAATGAGCAGTCGTGATGGCGCATGACGACGGTTACGCTTCACCGCACCAATAAGGGAAACCACGACAGCGGTGTTGTTGGTAAACGAGCTTAGAAACGCGGTCGACACGCCTAATTTAGCAACGACAGTTCCTAAACGGCCGCTGGCAAGTTGCCCGCTGACCCAACTGACCAAACGTGTTTTTTCCAGTGCCGCAGAGGCAAGGATGAGGAGTACCAGCGTTAACAGGGAACTGTTGGTGAAGTTCCCTGCCATCGCTTCCACCGATACCAGCCCGGATTGAAATGCAACGAAAGCTACACCTGCGAAAAGCACGGCAGGTTTGATTTTGGTAAACACCAAACCTGCCACAATCGCCAGCAGCAATCCCAATACCAGAGACTGATCCCAGCTCATTGGAATTACCCCAACAGCTTACTGATGTCGCGTGCATTCCAGTGTGGGAAGTGCTTGCGGATCAGCGCGTTGAGTTCTACCTCAAACGCAGAAATATCAGTACCTGAAGTTTGGGCAACGCTGTCTTCAAGCAGCTCGCTGATCATTCCTGCACCCACGGTCACGTTGGTCAGGCGATCAATCAGGATGAAGCCACCGGTGTCGGCGCAATCAGTGTAAACGTCGAGCGGCACAGATTCGGTCAGTTCAACCTCACATTCAGCGATGCCGTTCAGTGGCAGGCTTTCAGTGTTGAAAGTTTCCAGCGAGTTGATGTCCACCTGATGACGGATTTTGCTCACGGAACCCACGGTTTTCTTACCCGCGACTTTGACATCGTACTGGCGACCCACTTCCAGTGGTTGCTCAGCCATCCAAACAATGCGTGCAGCCAGTTTGTTGGTCGCTTGCTGGGTATCAGCAGCTGGCACAATCAAATCACCGCGGCTGATGTCGATTTCATCAGTCAGAGTAATCGTTACGGCCTGACCTGCGTGTGCATAATCCAAGTCACCATCAAAGGTAACGATACGCGCGACTGTCGAGGTTTTACCCGATGGCAGCACTTTGATTTCATCACCTGGGCGTACTTCACCACCAGAGATGGTGCCGGAGAAACCACGGAAGTCGAGGTTTGGACGGTTCACGTACTGCACTGGGAAACGGAATGCACCGTTATCTTTCTCCGCAGTCACGTTTACATCTTCCAGCAAGGTCAGCAGGGTGTCACCGTCATACCAAGGGGTGCTTGGGCTGCGGTCTACCACGTTATCGCCTTCCAGTGCTGACAGTGGCACCAGTTTGATGTCGATGTCCGCATTCAGCTTTTCAGCAAACGCCAGGTAATCATCACGGATGCTTTCAAAACGTGCCTGATCGAAATCCACCAGATCCATTTTGTTCACCGCAACCACAAAGTGGCGGATGCCCAAAGAGCTCGCGATAAACGAGTGACGACGGGTTTGATCCAATACGCCTTTACGCGCATCAATCAGGATCACAGCGAGATCACAGGTCGACGCACCGGTCGCCATGTTACGGGTGTACTGCTCATGTCCCGGAGTATCCGCGATGATGAACTTACGTTTTTTGGTCGAGAAGTAGCGATATGCCACGTCGATGGTGATGCCCTGCTCGCGCTCCGCGGCCAGACCATCTACCAACAGCGCCAGATCGGGTTTTTCACCTGTGGTGCCCACTTTCTGGCTGTCTGCGTGGATCGCTGCCAGTTGATCTTCATAAATTTGCTTAGAGTCATGTAGCAGGCGGCCGATCAGCGTACTTTTGCCGTCATCCACCGAGCCACAAGTCAGAAAACGCAGCAGGGATTTGTTCTGATGTTGGTCCAGATAGGCCTCAATACCCAGCTCGGCCACTTGTTGTTCAATAGCACTATTCATGTTTAATCCCTTAGAAATATCCCTGACGCTTCTTCAATTCCATGGAGGCAGACTGATCGTGGTCGATCGCACGTCCCTGACGCTCACTCGACGTCGCCACCAGCATCTCTTCAATGATCCCTGTCAGGGTGTTGGCTTCCGACTCCACAGCACCAGTCAGTGGGTAACAACCCAGGGTGCGGAAACGGACGCTCTTGTGTTCAATCTCCTCGCCTTCCTGCAGCTTCATACGGTCGTCATCGACCATGATCAGCATGCCGTCACGCTCAACCACTGGACGCACGTCGGACAGGTACAGCGGCACGATATCGATGCCTTCGAGGTAGATGTATTGCCAGATATCCAGCTCGGTCCAGTTCGACAGCGGGAACACGCGGATGCTTTCACCTTTGTTCACCTGACCGTTGTAGGTGTGCCACAGCTCAGGACGCTGGTTCTTTGGATCCCAGACGTGGTTCTTGTCGCGGAAGCTGTAAACACGCTCTTTAGCGCGGCTTTTCTCTTCGTCACGACGCGCACCGCCGAATGCTGCATCAAAACCGTATTTGTTCAGCGCCTGCTTCAAACCTTGGGTTTTCATGATGTCAGTGTGCTTGGAAGAACCATGGTCAAACGGGTTGATGCCCGCTGCCAGACCTTCTGGGTTTTTGTGTACCAGAAGTTCGAAGCCATATTTCTTCGCCGTTTCATCGCGGAACTTGATCATTTCCTTGAACTTCCAGTCAGTGTCGACGTGCAGAAGAGGGAAAGGGATCTTGCCCGGATAGAAGGCTTTACGAGCCAGGTGAAGCATCACGGAACTGTCTTTACCGATGGAGTACATCATCACCGGGTTATCGAATTCCGCCGCCACTTCACGAATGATGTGGATACTTTCTGCCTCAAGCTGTTTGAGGTGGGTAAGAGTTTTGGCTTCCATTCTATGTTGTTTCCTTAGCCTAAATTAACCACGGACGGTGCACGAACATCACCTACCGCTTCGAATGATTGCTTTCCGTACCAGTTCAACTGGTCTGCGAGCTGCACCACTTCACCGACGACGATCAATGCAGGGGAACCTACACCTTCCGCCAGCGACTCCAGCTCGTTGAGTTTGCCTTTATAGATTTTCTGATTGGTACGCGTGCCGTTTTCTATGATTGCAACCGGGGTCTCCGGGTCACGTCCATGCTGAATTAATTGCTGCTGAATATGGGCGCTTTTCATCAGACCCATGTAAATCACCAGCGTCTGGCGACCACGCGCAAGTGTCGCCCAGCGGAAACTGTCATCTTCTTTCTTGAGGTGTCCGGTAATGAACATCGCCGTTTGCGCATAATCGCGGTGTGTCAGCGGAATACCGGCATACGCGGTTGCACCGGCTGCAGCAGTAATGCCCGGTACTACCTGAAATGGAACGCCCGCTTCCTGCAGCACTTGTAGCTCTTCACCACCACGGCCAAACATGAAGGGGTCGCCGCCTTTCAGGCGCACCACGCGGTGGCCTTTCTGCGCATACTTCACCAACATGGCGTTGGTTTCTTCCTGCGATACGCTGTGATAACTCGCGCGCTTACCGACACAAATCAGCTCGGCATCACGGCGGCAAAGCTCCATGATTTCGTCAGACACTAAGTAGTCATAAAGCACCACATCGGCTTGCTGCATCAGTTGCAGCGCACGCAGGGTCAGAAGACCCGGGTCGCCCGGACCAGCACCAATCAGCGCCACTTCACCTTGCAGGGAAACGCCGTCAGTCAGTCGCTCGAGCTCTGCTTTGGCACCTTCTTCGTCGCCAGAAGCAACCAGTGAGGAAAAACGGCCATCAAACGCCATTTCCCAGAACTTGCGACGACCATTCAGGGTCGAGATTTTCTGTTTTAAGGTGTCACGGAAATCGCCAGCCAGTTTTGCCATTCGGCCAACGTGCGACGGGATCAGGGTTTCGAGTTTCTCTCGAATCAATCTTGCTAACACCGGTGATTTACCGGCAGAAGAAATCGCAATCACAATTGGGCTGCGATCAACAATAGAGGGAACAATGAAGCTGCACTTTGGGGTGTCATCCACAACGTTAGCCAGCACACGACGTTTGTCGGCAGCTTTAGAAACCAGCTCATTCACCAGCGGGTTGTCAGTCGCGGCAATTACCAGAAACACGTCATCGAGGTGCTCTGGTTTAAAACCTTCTTTCAGCCACACCAGCTCGCCATTTTCAGCCGCTTCAATAACTTCATGATCCGCTTCAGGTGCCACGATGGTGACAGACGCCCCGGCTTTCATCAGCATGCGCGTTTTGCGCCATGCGACTTCACCGCCGCCGACGACCAGACAAGCACGTCCTTCAAGCTTTGCGAAAATTGGCAAGTAATCCATAGTGTCAGCCCTTTCAATCCATTGAGGCCACTATAGAGAGTTGATGTTATTACTTGAAATTCTAAAAATTCATTTTTTATAACGTTATGGCTATTAGACCTTCACTCTCTTAGCGACGAAATTTTCTCCAACCGCCGCAAAGCCGCGCCAGCACTGCATTCGATTACATATCACTTAATCAAGTCATAGATCACAGTTAGAGATGAAATGTAACTATTCCTAGTCGTCGATATGCAAAATACAGGCACATTTCTGTCCTTGGGAGATAATCATGACTCTTTCAGCCCGTCCGCTTTCCATCGCTGTACTGACCGGTATGCTTACAATGGCAGGCCCAGCAATGGCGGACACCATTAAACTGCGCATCATCGAGACTACCGACATTCACACCAATGTGATGGATTACGACTACTACAAGGACAAGCCGAGTGAAAAAATCGGTCTGGTGCGCACTGCAACGCTCGTGAAGGCTGCACAAGAAGAGGTCGAAAACAGCGTATTGGTCGATAATGGTGACCTAATTCAGGGCAGCCCGATGGGTGACTACATGGCTACGAAAGGTATCGAGAAAGGCGAAGTTCACCCCGTCTATAAGGCAATGAACCTGCTGGACTACGATGTGGGCAACATCGGTAACCACGAATTCAACTACGGCCTCGACTTCCTCGACCGTTCGCTGGAAGGCGCGAAGTTCCCCTATATCTCCGCTAACGTTATTGATGCCAACTCCGGTAAGCACTACTTCAACCCTTACATCATCAAAGAACACACCTTCAAAGACACCGACGGCAACGCTCATCTAGTGAAAGTCGGTTATATCGGTTTTGTACCACCGCAAATCATGGTGTGGGACAAAAAGAACCTTGAAGGCAAAGTGATTGCTGAAGACATCAAAGCCAGCGCTGAAAAGCTGGTGCCAGAGATGAAAGCCAAAGGCGCAGACGTGATTGTGGCAGTGCCGCACTCTGGCCTGTCGCAAGATGAATATAAAGCTATGGCGGAAAACTCGGTGTACTACCTTGCCGATGTTGAAGATATCGATGCCATCGCCTTCGGCCACTCTCACGCCGTGTTCCCAGGCAAAAGCTTTGACAACATCATAGGCGTCGATAACGAAAAGGGCACCATCAAAGGTGTTGCTGCCGTAATGCCGGGCCGCTGGGGCAGCCATGTCGGTATCATGGATCTGCAACTCGACAAGCAAGGCGATGAGTGGGTTGTAACGCCAGTGCAAAGTGAATCGCGCCCTATTTTTGATGGCAAATCACTGGCAGCTGCAGATATGGAAATGCGTAAAGTACTGGCGCATGACCATAAGGGCACCCGCGATTTCGTCAACCAGCCTATCGGTAAAGCTAACGACGTGATGTACAGCTTCCTCTCGCTGGTGCAGGACGACCCAACGGTACAAATTGTTAACCTGGCGCAGAAAGATTACGTCGAACGTTTCATTCAGGGTGACCCGGATCTGGACGGCATTCCAGTACTGTCAGCCGCAGCGCCTTTCAAAGCTGGTGGCCGTAAGAATGACCCAGCGAATTTCACCGAAGTGGAAGCGGGCGAACTGACGTTCCGAAATGCAGCAGATCTCTACCTTTATCCGAATACCTTGGTGGCACTGAAAGTGACCGGTAAAGAAGTGAAAGAGTGGCTGGAATGCAGTGCGGGTCAGTTTAATCAAATCGACCCTCAATCCAGCGCCCAGCAATCACTCATCAACTGGGATGGCTTCCGCACCTACAACTTCGATGTGATTGATGGCGTGAACTATCAGGTAGATATCACCCAGCCAGCACGTTACGACGGTGACTGTACACTGGTTAACGAAGGTGCCGAGCGTATCCAGAACCTGACCTTTAACGGTAAACCTGTCGATATGGCGCAGTCGTTCCTGATTGCAACTAACAACTACCGTGCGTACCTGGGTAAATTCCCTGGTACAGGTAATGACTTCATCGCCTTCGCCTCTCCCGACGAAAACCGCACCGTGGTCGCCAACTACATCAGTGCCGTGACTAAAGAGAAAGGGGAAGTGAAACCGACTGCAGACAACAACTGGTCATTTACTCCTATCGAAACCGACGCTGATCTGAACGTGGTGTTTGAAACCTCACCAAGTGACAAAGCCGCTGATTTCGTAAAAGCCAAAGGTCAGTACCCAATGGAGAAAGTGGGTACTGATGATGTGGGCTTCGCACAGTACCGCATTGACCTGAAAAAATGATTAACGATTGGTTAACTCAATGTTTAATTATTGAAAATCTCCAAAATTGATACAGAAAAACCGCGGCTTTGATCGCGGTTTTTTTATAAGTTATCCGGCTACCCAAAGGGAAATGGGCTATGAAAAAAGTAGCCCAAGAGATTTTTAAAAATCAGGAATAACAATAATGCAATGGATAACCCTGACCTTTGGTCAGTTGTCGACCCGGCAACTCTATGACCTATTGAGGTTGCGCACCGACGTGTTCGTCGTAGAACAGAACTGTCCGTATCCGGAGCTGGACGGTCACGATACCCATCCCGAAACCCGACATTTACTGGGTTACCGTGATGACAAAATGACAGCCTACGCCCGCATTCTGCCAGCCGGCCTCACCTATCCGGAAATGAGTATCGGACGCATTGTGACCGCCAATACCGAACGCGGAAACGGCTGTGGCAGTGAGCTGGTCAAACAAGCCATCATTCAGGCGCATGACGTGTGGCCAAAAGCGCCGATCACCATTGGTGCTCAATATCACCTGCGGGAGTTCTATCATCGTCACGGCTTTGAAGAAATTTCCGAGCAGTATCTGGAAGACGGGATTCCGCACATCGACATGCGCCGCGTCGCAGCCTAATTGGCGGTAAACAGATGTAAAAAAGGCTGCTCCATGGCAGCCTTTCTCTGTTCTCAGCATTTACTTGCGGCGGGCAAAGCTGCCATCTGACAACCGGAAGAAAATCACTGATGCACCCGACGTTTCAATCTGCAGCATGTCCAAGGTACCTTGGTCATTACGCTTAAAGCGAAGCAATTGTCCCGGCTGGATTCGGCTGAGAGGCTTATCGTCACCCTCAATCGATGAGATGGCGTAAAGGTCTGGCAGCGGCAAGTCCTGTGCACGGAAGATGTTAGACAGCGTATCACCGCCCTTCACTTCGTAATTCACCCAATCCGTACTGGCGTTTTGTGAACCCACAGTCTGCGTAGAAATCACCTGCTCACCGTCAGCATCAAAGCCATCGTCGTTGCTGGCTTGCTGTTGTCCAACCGCAAGTGGCAAGGATACGCGCTCACCAACCGTATTAGTCTCCGGCAGAGAGTCCTCGCTTGATGGCCAGATTAAAAGCACGACCAACAACGCGCCCAATACTGAAATCGCGGTGCGGTGTAATTTCGGCAGAGATTGCCAGTGAGGTTGAATACGCTCAACCAAAGGACTCAGCGCAGCCTTCACTTTTTCCAACGCGTTTTTCACGACCTCGCCCAGAGGCGGCGTGGCGGATGCAGTTCCTTTTTCGCGCTTTCCTTTCAAGGTCATTACCTCTCCCAATTTCCTCATGGGGTAGTTCCAGTATCTCAGTCAATCCAATAACTCTGAATACTAGATCTGCAATATCAGCAAAATGTCAGACAGTCGACTTAACCTGAACAATTGTCTGACATTTGTACTTTCAAAGAATTCCGTCCTAATTACAACCTTAAAGCTGTAAGTCGATTTGTCCCGTACGCCCTGTAACTGTTATCCTTGCCCACTTTAAACCCGCAAATAAAGAGAGACGACATGTCTGATGTAAAACTGGAAACCGTAGAGCAGAAAGCAAGCTACGGCATCGGTCTGCAAATGGGTCAGCAACTGGCAGGTTCTGGTCTGGAAGGTCTGAACGTAGATGCAATCGCGAAAGGTATCGCAACCGCTCTGGCGGGTAACATGCCTGAGATTGAGATCGACGAGATCAACAACGCACTGCGTGAACTGCACACTCAAGCGGAAGAAGTTCGCCAAGCGGCAGCAAAAGAAGCAGCGGCAGAAGGCGAAGCTTTCCTGGCTGAGAACGCGAAGCGTGATGAAGTGACTGTGACCGAGTCTGGCCTGCAGTACGAAGTACTGGTTGAAGGTAACGGCGAAATCCCGACTTCTGACAAGCAAGTACGTGTTCACTACCACGGTACCCTGACTGACGGCACTAAGTTCGACAGCTCTGTAGAGCGCGGTCAACCAGCTGAATTCCCGGTAACCGGCGTGATCAAAGGTTGGGTTGAAGCCCTGCAAATGATGCCTGTTGGTTCTAAGTGGAAACTGTACATCCCACAAGACCTGGCATACGGTGAGCGCGGTGCGGGTGCAGCGATTCCTCCTTTCGCGGCACTGGTATTCGAAGTAGAACTGCTGGATATCCTGTAAGTTCTGCTAAAAAAGCCAGCATTTATGCTGGCTTTTTTTGTGCCTGTTGTGCAGCCTTATCCCGCAGCTTCACGATGCTCATCGTCATTGTCTGGATGCTCTTCTGCCATCCACGGCAAGTGGTGCTGGAAGTGATCAGACAGGAAGTCCACAAACAATCTGACCTTAGCTGACAGGTTTCGGTTAAACGGATACACCGCCCAGACTGCTGAATCCGGTGGCTGATAATCAGACAAGACTTCGACCAGCTCGCCGCTAATGATTTTCTGGCTTACGTAATAGTCCGGTAATTGCGCCAAACCCAAACCATGCAAAGCGGCATCCAGTACGGCACTGCCACTGTTTCCATGCCAGCGCCCTTGCGGTTTGATGTTCACCGCGTTGCCGCCATCCTGAAAACTCCAGCTATCCACCAGCCCTATCAGACAATTATGGTTTTGCAGTTCGTCTAAATTGGCAGGTGCGCCGAATTCCTGAAGGTAGGCAGGCGAAGCGCAAACAAAAAGTTTTCGCGGCGCGAGCTTTTTCGCCATCAGGGTACTGTCTTTCAGATCCCCGGTGCGAATCGCCAGGTCATAGCCGTCATGCACCAAATCCACCACGTCATTGGTGAAATGGAACTCCACACTGAGCTTAGGGTGCACCTCAATGAAATCGTTCGCGAGCGGCGCAATGAACTTCTCACCAAACACCGACGGTGCCGTGATTTTCAATGTGCCGACCGGCTCGGTCTGCATTTGGGTGACCAATGCTTCCACCTCGGCGAATTTCTCAATGAGATCGTTACATTGCTCAAAGTACATTTTGCCGACTTCAGTCAGCGTGATTTGTCGTGTTGTACGATAGAGCAAGCGGGTAGTTAGCCGACTTTCCAACGCGTCGATACGACGACTGACATGGGAAGTAGATACCCCCAACTTGCGTGCGGCGGCGGTAAAACTGCCACTGTTGACAACTTCAACAAATTCTTCAACACCACTCCAACGGTTCATCTTTGCCCCACTGAAAAGAAGTTTATTGATGGCTGCAACAATAAAACCCGCCCCTTGACGGTCTGATTGTTATCCTAATGTTAACCCATAATGTGTAGTGCTCTGCCCGACTCCTACTAAGGTATGAGTATTATCAGAATAAAGTAGTATGAGTATCCTTAAATTATTCAAGGAAATCAGTTTTATATGCGCGATATTGTATAGCTTACAAGTCATAAGCATCAGCGCTGAAACAATCCCTGAACCCGATGACTACCGCACCGAGAAGTATCGGGCGGCAGTTCCTGAGACATTAAGTGGTGGTCAGGTCATCGCCTCTGCCGAACAGCTTGCGACTTTTATTAAAGCGCGACGCCCGGTGCTGATTGATGTCTACCCTGCTCCGAACAAACCCGACAACCTTTCACCCGATACGCTATGGATAGAACCTTCACGCGAGACCTTGCCGGGTGCCATCTGGCTTGCCAACGCCGGTCACGGCATTGCACCGGATTCCCTTATCCAACTGCTGAAAAACCAACTCCCTGATGACGCCCCCGTAGTAGTATTTTGCGAGCCCAATTGCTGGCATTCGTGGAATGCCGGAAAACGGGCAATTGAGCTAGGAGCTAAAGAAGTCTATTGGTATCGAGCGGGTGTCAAAGGCTGGAAAGAGGCGGGTTATGCGCTCGAAACGCAGCATCCGGTCAGGCCATGAATCGTCTGCGGGCCATGCTTTTTCTGATGCTTCCATTCTCCGTGCAAGCATCGCTGGAACTTGCATTTAGTGAGGTCGCACCGGGTGTTTTCATGCATCAGGGGAAGATTGCTGATCTGTTTACCGTCGACAGCGATCCGGTCGCCAATATCACCTTTATTGTCGGAGACGAAGCGGTTGCTGTGATTGATACTGGCGGCAGCAAGCAGGCGGGCGAGGCGGTGCTTCGGGCGATTAGGCAACAAACCCACTTAACTATCCGCTTTGTGATCAATACGCATGTCCATCCCGATCATCACTTCGGAAACATTGCCTTTGTCGATGAAAAGCCCGAATTTGTCGCTCATGCCCGTTATCCCGGCGACTTTGACGCCAAATCAGGTTATTACTTGCAACGGCTGACCAATCCATGGTTTACCGGCACCACACCGATTGGGGCAACGCGGGTGATCAATGAAACCACAGAGCTTGATCTCGGTAACCGAACGTTAGTATTGACGCCCCATGAGCGTGCGCACACCCGCCATGATCTCTCAGTGTTCGATCAAAGCTCAGGGACACTGATCACTGGCGATCTGCTGTTTATCGATCATCTACCGACACTGGATGGCAACCTGATTGGCTGGTTGGCAGAAACTGAAAAACTTGAGGCCATGCCCTATAACCAAGTGATCCCGGGGCATGGCCCACTACAAAAATCAAAACAGGCTTTTGAAAAGCAAACGCGCTATCTCTCTTCTCTGGCACAAGCTGTTCGTGCCGCTATCAACGATAACATCGATATCAACACAGCCAGCACCACCGTCATGCCGTCTCCCGGGGGGTGGAAACTTTATGGAGAGTTTCATCCTCGCAATGTGATTCAGGCTTACAAGGAGTTGGAATGGGAATGATGAGAGGATTCTCCTATGAAAATAACGCCCCTGCTGCTGTCAGTACTGCTCACTGCCCTGCCACTGCAAAGCTTTGCTGAACCCGAAACCGAAAGCGCCACCTGGCCCCTGATCCGTGACAGCCTGTTTCCCGGCTCACCTGACATTGTCGAAAGTGAAGAGATTGTTTCGCTGACCGCGCCGAAACGCGCTATTGATGCTGCACTGGTGCCACTTGAAGTGAGGGTCAATGTGCGTCAGGGCGATACAAACCCTATTGAGCGCATACATCTTATTGTCGATAACAACCCATCGCCGATTGTCGGCAGCTTCGACATGAGCCCCAATAATGGTATCGCTAATATCGCTACCCGCGTCAGGGTCAATGCCTATAGTCCGGTTCGGGTGATAGCCCAAACCGCCGATGGCAAGCTCCATATGCACAGTAAGTTCGTCAAAGCCTCGGGGGGTTGCTCAGCCCCTGCAGGTGCTGATGACATGCTGGCGCGCCAGCGAATGGGCAGGATGAAACTGAAAGATCTGGCGGGTGAGAACTCGCGCATGATGCAACTTTTGATCAGTCATCCCAACTACAGCGGCCTGCAAATCGACCAGCTAACGCGTCACTGGATTCCATCCGACTACGTGAGTGACGTAAATATTACGCTCGAGGGTGAACCTGTCATGCGCTTTAACGGGGGTATCTCCATCAGTGAGAATCCCACATTTACTTTTCATCTTGATAAAGGCAAAACCGGTAAATTGAAAGCCGACGTGAAAGACTCTACTGGTCGTGAATTTTCCAGCGAATGGGACATTTGATATCAGCTCTGCGAAGTCTCATAAAAAAACGTTACAACAGCGGTGCCGTATCCCAATGACTTTTAAGGGTATGGCACCTGATGCTTATGCCATCTATTGACTCCCTTCCCTGAAATAAGACATATAAAGTGTCAGGTTTTTCGAAGACTTAGCGCCACAATCCCACCCCTAAAACATTGTTGCCCGCGGACAAAAGTGTTGTGTCCTTTTCCTCCTCACACAACCCCAAAAGCTGCCATACACTCAATTCACGACGTTTTGACCTCAACATGCGGCACGGATTGCTGCGCCAGATAGTTGAATCGAAATGATCTCTGGATTTTTCAATAAACGCGAAACCGCCTAAGTTGTAGATCGCGAATGTCGCCAACACGCCACGATGGGGTTACAGACAGAGCGAACATTGGCTAACACAGCGTCCCCACAACTCCGCGGAACACGCAAACAAATTGAGTCAAGCCGAAGTCAGGATGCCCTTGGTGTCCGGCTTAACGTGCTGTCACGGAGGAAGTAAATATGATCGGTGCTGTAAGGTTACGACGCTGCCTGGCGGCAGTCGCCACGTTATCCCTCACCCTGCTGTTTCCCGCAGCTTCGCAAGCGAATGATGAGCTCATCAAGCTACAGAACGATCCAAACCAATGGGTCATGTGGGGCGGTGATTACTCGGGGACTCGCTATAGCCCTCTCAATCAGATCAACGCAGAAAATGCCAAAGATCTTCAGGTGGCCTGGACATTCTCAACGGGCGTTTTAAGAGGTCATGAAGGCGGTCCACTTGTGTTGGGTGACACCATGTTCATCCATACCCCTTTTCCCAACAAAGTCTTCTCTATCGACCTCAAAACCCAGGCACTTAACTGGGTCTATGAACCAAAACAGGATTCCTCGGTCATTGCTGTGATGTGTTGCGACACAGTTAACCGCGGCCTTGCCTATGCTGACGGCAAGATCTTCCTGCAACAAGCTGATACCACGCTCGTCGCGCTGGATCAGAAAACCGGTAAGGTGGCCTGGAAAGTGGTGAACGGCGACCCTAAAGTCGGCGCGACCAATACTAACGCGCCATTAGTGGTGAAAGACAAGATCATCACAGGTATCAGTGGCGGTGAATTTGGTGTTCGCGGTTATCTCACGGCTTACAACATCAAAGACGGCAGTGTTGCTTGGCGCGCCTACAGCACAGGCCCGGACGAAGAAATGCTGGTCGACCCTGAAAAAACCATGGAAATGCTTAAGCCCATCGGCAAAGATGCCAGCCTGAAAACCTGGGAAGGCGATCAGTGGAAGATTGGTGGCGGTACCACCTGGGGTTGGTTTAGCTACGATCCTGAACTGAATCTTATCTACTACGGCACAGGGAACCCAAGCACCTGGAACCCTTCCCAGCGCCCTGGCGACAACAAATATTCCATGACCATCATGGCGCGCGATGCGGACACGGGTATGGCGAAATGGCTCTACCAAATGACACCGCATGATGAGTGGGATTACGACGGCGTCAACGAGATGATCCTGGTTGACAAGAAGTTCAAGGGTAAAAACCGCAAACTGCTGGTGCACTTTGACCGAAATGGCTTTGGTTACACTCTGGATCGTGTCACAGGCGAGCTGCTGGTCGCAGAGAAATTTGACCCTGCAGTGAACTGGGCGACCCATGTGGATATGGAAACCGGCCGTCCACAAGTTGTTGCTAAGTACTCGACCGCCCAAAACGGTGAGGATGTCGATACCAAAGGCATATGTCCTGCCGCGCTTGGTTCAAAAGACCAACAACCGGCGACTTATAGTCCACGCACTGGCCTCTTCTACGTTCCAACCAACCATGTATGTATGAACTACGAACCGTTCGAAGTTTCCTACACCGCAGGACAACCTTATGTCGGTGCAACCCTTTCTATGTTCCCTGCCCCGGATAGCCATGGCGGTCTGGGTAACTTCATTGCCTGGGATGCGGAGAAAGGTGAAATCGTCTGGTCGGTGCCGGAGCCATTCTCTGTCTGGAGTGGCGCGCTGGCGACAGGTGGCGGCGTGGTGTTCTACGGTACGCTGGAAGGCTACCTGAAAGCAGTGGATGAGAAGACCGGCAAGGAGCTTTACCGCTTCAAAACCCCATCCGGCATCATCGGCAACGTCAATACCTACATGCATGATGGCAAGCAGTATGTCGCCGTACTCTCCGGTATCGGTGGCTGGGCTGGCATCGGCATGGCCGCCGGGCTTGAAGGAGATACTGATGGCCTGGGTGCAGTAGGTGCATACCGCAAATTGTCTGACTACACCCAGCTGGGCGGTGTGTTAACAGTCTTTGCTCTGCCTAACTAAATCAAAAATAAAAACTAAGGGGAGTATCTACTCCCCTTTCTCAGCTCTGATGCACTGCATCAGGTTGAGTTGCCTTTGGGGCATCTAAACTCAACAAGCAGCAAAAGGATAATGCGTATGGCTAAGACGTTAATAGGGTCACTCTTATTGTTTTTGGGGCTGGTAAGTAGCGCTTTTGCAGAAGAATACGAAGTACGCGCCGTCGGCGTGAAATTCGACCCCATGTTCGTCATTCTCCAACCGGGAGATAGGGTAAGTTGGACCAATATGCCCGCTCATCTTATTGAAACCATTGATGCCATGGTGCCGGAAGGCACAGAGAAAATTCAGACTGAACTCGGCGTAGACGTAAGCTTTGTCTTTGATAACGAAGGCATCTATGTCTACAAATGTACCCCGCATTGGGGTGCGCGCATGGGTGGTATTTTATTGGTCGGTAACCCATCCGATATCGAAGGCACCATCGATGCATACTTCGCCGAAATCAAGAAAGACAAATCTCTGCTCCCTGCCAAAGGGCTGCTGAAAAAATTCAAAAAGCATCTTGAAGCCGAAGGCGTGCTTTAGAGGTGTTGATGTAAAGGAGTCAGCTTATGCAAGCAGTTAAAAGAATAAGCGTACTTGTTATCCCTGCCCTGTTTTTACTGGCAGCACCAGCCAGTGCCAACGACTTTCCGACCCTTGAGCGCGTGAAATATGTGCAGGAGTGTATGGCTTTGAAAGGCGGACCAACCTACGTGAACATGTATGGATGCAGCTGTGTGATTGACAAAATTGCCAGCCAAATGACCTTCGAAGAATACGTCCATGCCGATGCGTTCGTGCGTCTTCGCAACATGCGTGGAGAACGGGGCGGTTACTTCCGTTCGTCCAAAGACAGCCGCAGCGCGCGCAAAGGACTTCTGACCATTCGCGATGACGCCGAGCACGAGTGCTTTGTGTCCCAGCAAGTCACCGCAGCTGCCAAGTAGGAGGTCAGCATGAAGTCTTTGTTTTCGCTTTTTGTCATATCGCTCTCACTGGCGTTCACCAGTTCATCTCTCGCGGCAGAAAAATCCTTTCCATCCCCCCTGCCGGACAAACTCCGTGTCTGCGCAGATCCCAATAATTTGCCCTACTCCAACCGTGAGCAACAAGGATTCGAGAATAAAATCGCAGAGCAACTTGGTGATTATTTCGGGCTCGATGTGGAATATGCCTGGTTTCCCCAGCGTATGGGCTTTATCCGTAACACGCTGAAGAACTGGTCTGATAATAACGGTCGCTTTGCCTGTGATTTGGTCATTGGTGTACCCGTTCAGTTTGACATTGCGGCCACCACCAAGCCCTATTACCGCTCAGCCTATTCACTTCTTTTCAAAAAAGAAGGGGCGTTAGCAAAGGTAGATAGTCAACAGGCGATGGCTGATTTGCCAGCATCGGTGAAACAGTCATTAAAAGTGGCTGCCTTTGCGCCGTCCCCTGCGGTTTCATGGCTGCGTGAAAACGGTTTTAAAGATAATACCGAGTTTTTCCGCATCATGAACGGAGACCCGGAAGACTACCCAGGCAAGATGGTAAAACGGGTAGCGGATGGTGAGTACGATGTCCTGGTGATTTGGGGGCCTATTGCCGGTTATTTTGCCAAGAACCAGTCTGAAGTCACCGTCGTCCCGATGACCTCAGAAGGCAGTAAGGTGTTTGATTTCGCCATCTCGATGGGAGTGCGATACGGTGAGCGTCCGTGGAAAGAAACGGTCGAAATGGCAATGGATGCCAACGCTCCGCAAATTGCCATGATCCTTCAGGATTATGGCGTTCCTGTCGTAGAGGCATCATCCAAACCAAGGCGAGATGATGATGATGATTGACCGCTATACGGGCAGCCTGACTGCCCGTTTTTTCTTGTCTACCCCCACAGCGCTCGTGATAACAGCGCTGTTTTTCAGTGCCTCCTCACTCTCCTCTGGTATTGCTGTCCTCAATTTTGAGCTTGCAGACTTAACCCAGGTCGACAACAACACTGAAGAAGTCATACGCACTGCCAGCCTAGCTCCAATGCTACGAAAGGCGCTGAATGGCGAACATGGATATGACACGGTACAGATTCCACTCGACGCCTATGAAAATGCCAATCAAGGGTTTGGTTACCTGTTTGAACATGCGGACTCCGCTGCTGAACTTGGCGAGAGTCTTGGCGCTGACTGGATAGTCATCACCCGGCTCCATAAACCCAGCTTCCTGTTTTCCTATCTGATTGTTCAGGTCGTCAACGTGAAATCAAAGCTTGCTTACCCTGAACTGATTGTCGAAATCAAAGGCCAGCAAAGTGAATTGAATCAACGGGGCATCAAAAAACTTGCTGAGAAGATTCATAGCCAGATAAAGCGGTTATTACGAACCACACCTTAATGGGCCTCAGAACTGATGTTTCTGGCTTTACCGCATGTAAACCATTTTACGCCAGACACGGAGCGTACTTTCGAAAATTACTGACTCGTCACGAGCGGCAATAAAAAAGCGATGCTAGATAGCATCGCTTTTTTCGTTCTGTTTGGGCGTTTTAAATGCCCGCGCCGTCGCTCACATCGTCTTCATGCAGACCACATTCGCGCTTTAGGCCGAAGAAGCGGGTTTCTTCTTCTGACATGCCATCTTCCAGCTTACGGGTGGTATGCACATCACCCACAGACACATAACCTTGATCCCACAATGGATGATACGGCAGGTCATATTCTTTCAGGTAGTAGTGCACGTCTTTGTTCGTCCAATCGATGACTGGCAGGAACTTAAACACACCGTTCTGGATACCCAGAATAGGCAGAGTCTGACGTGAACTGGACTGGTCGCGGCGAAGGCCAGAGAACCAGGTGCCAACGTTCAGCTCGTCCAGCGCACGGCGCATTGGCTCCACCTTATTCAGGCGGTTGTAGCGCTCGATGCCTTCGACACCTTGCTCCCAAAGCTTACCGTACTGCGCTTCCTGCCATGCTGAGCTCTGCTCTGCGCGGTAGACGCGAAGGTCGAGTTTCAGGCGCGCTGTCAGTTCATCAATAAACTGATAGGTTTCCGGGAACAGGTAGCCAGTGTCAGTCAGGATAACCGGAGTGTCCGGCTTTTCCTGTGTCACCAGGTGCAGCATCACCGCCGCCTGAATACCAAAGCTTGATGACAGGGCGAACTCGCCCTGCAGGTTTTCCAACGCCCAGCGAACCCGCTCCTGCGCTGACATGCTTTCAAGCTCAGCATTAATTGGCGCTAGTTCTAAAATTTGCTCAGCCTTAGTGCGGCCAAGCAGATCGGACAGTTGAAACTTAGGCATAGAAATCCCTCTTAGAGACTTTCACTTCCGCAATAATGCCAGCGCGGATAACAAAATCACCGAAGCCTTCGCCGTCGTTGCGCTCGGTTGCCCAGCGGCCAACAAGCGCATCGATCTCTTCCAGGATCTGTGCGTCGGTAATGTTCTCTTTATACATTTTAGGCACGCGGGTACCTTCACGGTTACCACCCAGGTGCAGGTTGTATCGACCCGGCGCTTTACCCACCAGACCAATTTCAGCCAGCATCGCGCGGCCACAACCGTTTGGACAGCCAGTGACACGGAAGATGATGTGATCATCACCTACGCCGTGCTTCTCCAGCACGCTTTCAATCTCGGTCACAAAGCCCGGCAGGAAGCGCTCTGCTTCAGCCATCGCCAACGGACAGGTTGGGAAAGCCACACACGCCATCGAGTTCTTACGCTGCTCGCTTACGCCGTCATCCATCAGGCCGTGCTCACGGGCAATCTTCTCGATTTTCGCCTTGTTAGACTTGGACACACCCGCGATGATCAGGTTCTGGTTAGCGGTCATGCGGAAATCACCCTTGTGGATTTTCGCAATCTCAGCCACACCGGTTTTCAGCGGCTTGCCTGGGTAATCCAGTAAGCGACCGTTTTCGATAAACAGCGCTAGGTGGTGCTTACCGTCGATGCCTTCAACCCAACCCAGACGGTCACCACGGTCAGTGAACTCGTACGGACGGCTTGCTTGGAACTTCACGTCTGCGCGCTTTTCCACTTCCGCTTTGAACACGTCAGTGCCAACGCGATCCAGTGTGTATTTAGTCTTCGCATTCTTACGGTTAGAACGGTTACCCCAGTCACGCTGTGTGGTCACAACCGCTGCCGCGACATCCAACGTTTTATCCAGCGGGATAAAGCCCAGATCGTCCGCTTTACGCGGATAAGTGCTGGTGTCACCGTGGGTCATTGCAAGGCCACCACCGACCAGTACGTTAAAACCAACCAGCTTGCCATTATCTGCAATCGCCACAAAGTTCAGGTCGTTTGCATGCACATCCACATCATTTTGCGGTGGGATCACGACAGTGGTTTTAAATTTACGTGGCAGGTAGTTGGAACCCAGGATAGGTTCTTCATCCTGATGTCCTTCTACCTTCTCACCGTCCAGCCAGATTTCCGCGTAAGCGCGGGTTTTTGGCAGAAGGTGCTCACTAATCTTGGCTGCCCACTCGTAGGCTTCCTGATGCAGCTCAGATTCCACAGGATTCGTGGTACACAGCACGTTACGGTTCACGTCACCCGCTGTTGCTATGGAATCGATACCGATTTTGTTCAGCGTCTGGTGCATCAGCTTGATGTTTGGTTTCAACACACCGTGGAACTGGAACGTCTGGCGCGTAGTCAGACGGATACTGCCGTACATGGTGTGTTCTGTCGCGAACTCATCAATCGCCAGCCACTGTTTTGGCGTGATAATACCGCCTGGCATACGGGCACGCAGCATCACATTGTGCAGTGGCTCCAGCTTCTGCTTTTGACGCTCAGCGCGGATATCACGGTCGTCCTGCTGATACATGCCGTGGAATCGGATCAGCTGGAAGTTGTCTGCGGTAAAACCACCTGTCACTGGATCAGACAGATCCTGCTCGATAGTGCCGCGAAGAAAATCACTTTCGCGCTTCAGACGTTCGTTATCTGACAATGGGCCCAGCTCTTGGCCCAACACGACTTGCTTGTCACTCATTAATACACATCCTTTTGATAGCGCTTCGCCTTACGCAGTTCGTTCAAATAGTTTTCTGCGTCTTCTCGGCTCTTACCGCCCTGCTCCTGGGCAACCGTAATCAATGCTTCATGAACGTCTTTGGCCATGTAGGTCGCGTCACCACAGATGTAGAGGTAAGCACCGTCTTGCAGCCATTGCCATACTTCTTTGCCTTGCTCGACAATCTTATGCTGAACATACACTTTCTCAGCTTGATCGCGGCTAAAGGCGAGGTCGATTTTGCTCAGCAGACCGTCTTTGAGGAATTTCTGCCACTCGACTTGATACAGGAAGTCTTGGGTGAAGGTACGGTCGCCAAAGAACAACCAGTTCTTACCTTCTGCACCACGGGCATCACGCTCTTGCATGAAGGCACGGAATGGCGCAATACCTGTACCTGGGCCGACCATGATGACAGGTGCCTTGTCGTCTGCTGGCAGTTTAAAGTTGTTATTGTGTTCGATGAACACTTTCACAGACTCTGCGTCTTCAGCACGTTGCGACAGGAAGCCTGATGCACCACCAAAACGGGTGTTGTCACCGTTTTGGAATTCCACCAGACCCACAGTCAGGTGCACTTCTTCACCCACTTCTTCCTGGCTTGAAGCAATCGAGTACAAGCGAGGCGTCAGCTTACGAAGCAGACCAGCCAGTTGCTCAGCGGTCAGCTTGGTTTTCTTCTCGCCCAGCACGTCAACCACTTGGGTGTTGTTGGCGTATTGGCGCAGCTTGTCTTTGTCTTCTGCGAGCTTTTGCAGTTTTTTGCTGCCAGAAAGTTCTGCAATCGCAGCCACTTGTTGCGGGTTCGCTGCAGTGATTTCGAACTTCTCGATCAACGCTTGGCGCAGTGGAAGGGATTCACCCGCCACTTCAACCGTTTCATCACCTGTCAGACCCACTTTCGCGAGGATTTCATCAGCAAGTTCAGGACTATTGGTGTAGTAAACACCCAGGGCATCGCCCGGCTGGTAAGTCAGACCTGACTCACCCAAATCGATTTCGATATGGCGAACGTCTTTGCCTGAATCACGGCCAGTGATCTTCTGGTTTGCTACCAACTCTGCCGCATAAGGGTTTTGCTTGTTATAGGCAGAAGCCGCGCCTGCAGTGGTGGCTGCGTGCAGTGGCACAACCACTTCATCTTCACCACCGCCAATGGTTTCTTTCACTTTCGCCAGAACGTCGCTGCTCCAGCTTTCTGCTTCTGCTTCGTAATCCACGTCGCAGTCAACACGCGGTGCGATAGCTTTCGCGCCCAGCTTAGACAGGTAAGTGTCGAAGTCTTTACCGGTCTGGCAGAAGAACTCGTAGCTTGAATCACCCAAGCCCAACACCGCGTATTGCAGTTTGTCGAGTTTCGGCGCTTTCTTTGATTGCAGGAATTCGTGCAGGGAAATCGCATTATCTGGCGGCTCGCCTTCACCGTTGGTCGACGCCACGATGATAAGGTGCGTTTCTTTCGCCAGGTCACGCGGTTTGTAGTCATCTGCTGAATACAGAGAAACCTCTACGCCATCCGCCTTGGCTTTTGCTTCCAAAGCTTCCGCCACGCCTTTTGCGTTTCCGGTTTGAGAGGCATAAATGATAGTCAGCTTACCCGCAGGTTTCGCCGCAGTGGCAACCGCTTGGGCAAGAGGTTGAGGGTTAGCACCCGCTGCCGCCGGAGTTTGGCTCAAACCCCAGAAATAACCGCTGATCCAAGCCAGCTGTTGTGGCGACAACTCTGCCACGGCCTGCTGCAGTTGGCCGATCTGCTGGTCATTAAGCGGACTCGCCAGCGCAGAAAGTTCCTTGAGTAACATGTCACGACATTCCTTTATTATTGCGTGAGCATAGATTAGCTATTCGCCGTAATAACTAGAAAGAATAGAAATGCATGTTTTATAACCTTGCGTTAGATCACACAGGTATAAGGAATGATGCCTGAAAGCTGAATAACTGAGATCACTACAAAATCACAGCAAGCCACACACCCAGCCTACAGCCGGGTGATTCCGGAAAGAACTTAAGCAAAAGATTTTTGCAGGAAGGGAAGGCCGTGCGCTTAGGCGTCGACGATTCTCACTTGGTGAAAGCCAATGTCCAACGCGTTTTCAGTGGCCATATCGACATCACCGAAGCATTGTTCAATGCCGTTGCCATCCGTTAAAGGTACCAATCCGCCACGGGCATGACGGAATTCAACAATCCAACCATCACTGGACAGTGATGGCTCTACCACGGCTTCGACTAACATTTGCTGGGAATAGAGATTACGAAGTTCTGATTTTGTCATCGCACTTTCCTGCTGCTTTGCCAAATCAACGCGTTACGTCGAAACAAACGTAACAATAACCACACGTTTCGTTAGGAAAAGCATAGACCCGCACCGTACGATGTGCCACAGCGGGATCTATCGATTGTGAGACGCTCCCACTCTCGCAGGAATGGGATCTGCCTGATCGCCCGTGAGAAGGTGCACCATGGTCATTTTCAGACGCATTGGCGAGACCGGTTTGTGCATCACCAAATAGCCGCAATCCCGCGCCTGATGCTGAAGTTCTTCACTGCGGTTGGCAGTGACAATCACAGTAGGTACTTTCTGCATACGTTGCTGGTTGATGGATTTTGCCAGCGACAATCCTGTCATGCCGTTATCGAGGTGATAATCAGCAATCAACAGCTCAACAGGGCTCTGCACTGTGTCGCAGCTGATTTGCAGCTCTTCAAGGGAACCCGCGCAGGTCACTTCACAGCCCCAACGTTGCAGTAATTCTTCCATCGCGCGACAGATGTTCGGATCGTTATCAATGACCCAGACCCGCGTACCTTGAAGCACCACGCTGTTATCAGAAACCAGTGATTCGACGTTACGGATACTTTGTGTCTCCGGTCTGCCATAAGGCACCAACACAGAGAATCGCGAACCTTCGCCCGGTACAGAATCTACCGTTACCGTATGCCCCAGCACACTGGCAATCTTGTCTACAATCGCCAGCCCTAAACCAAGCTGGGTATGGCTTTCATCCTGCTTAGCGGTTAAGCGTTTGAACTCCTGGAAAATCTCATTCTTTTTGTCTTCAGGAATACCAACCCCTGTATCCAGCACCTCGATGCGAAGCCCCTCTTTGCAGCGGCGACTACCCAACAAAATCTTCCCGCTCGGTGTGTAACGAAGGGCATTGGTCATCAGATTACGGACAATCCTCGCCAGCAATTGTGAGTCGGTATAAACGTAGGACGAGCTATGCACATAGCGCACTTCTACACTGGTACCTTCCGCTGCATGACTGAAATCATCCGCAATGTTATCGAGCAGATCGCTGACCGGAAAAGACTGCTTGTCAGCCCGCACCACTCCGGCATCCAGCTTGGAGATATCCACCAGCGTGGTGATAAGGGACTCAACATCTTCCAGCGAGTGCGCCAATGAGCTAACCAGTTTTCTCGCGGATGGCGACATACGATGGCTCAGCAGAGAACCGAGATAGAGCTGCGCGGCATTCAGCGGTTGCAGCAAATCGTGACTGATCGCGGCAAGAAACTTGGTTTTGGAGAGGTTTGCCCGTTCGGCTTCTTTCTTGGTTTCCAGCAGACGCTCTTGGATAACGCGACGCTCTTCCACTTCACCCTGAAGCTGATCATTCAATGTTTGCAGCTGCGCCGTTCGCTCCTGAACGCGTAGCTCCATGGTTTGATAGGCCTGCTCAAGCTCTTCGGCGTTTTGTTTGCGTTCGGTGATGTCCCAATTGAGTACAAACAGTCCGGTAATGTTTCCGTTCGAAGCCTGGTTCGGCACATAGCTTTTCACCACATAGCGTGCGTCACCAGATGCATTAAACTCTTCGATTTCAAACACCACAGACTCACCATCAAGCGCACGCTCGACGTAAGGGCGCAACGCCTCAAACGTTGATGAACGGCGGGATACCGAGATATGTTTACCAATCAGCTCACCCCGCGGAAAGCCGTACCATTCATCATAGGCACGGTTTGTGAATTGGTAGTGAAGGTCATCGCCAACATAAGCAATCAGTGCTGGCACGTTATCAGTGATTAGCCTTAGCCACTGTTCGGTTTCACGTAATTCTTTCGCGTCGAGATACCGCTGGGTGATGTCGGTGTAGGTGTTGACGTAACCCTGATCTTCCATCGCGTGGCTACGCACCTCAATCACGCGGCCATCGGGCAGGGTTTGCACCCGAATCCCTTCCGGCGGACGAATTCCCCCACGGCCAATACGCCAAAGCGTCACCGGTGACTCTTCGGTCAGAGGTTCAATCTGCGCCCCAATCAATCGGGATTGTTCAAAGCCACTCATATCGAGGAAACGCTGATTGAATACCTGCACTTCACCGCTTTCACTGACCATCAACACACCCTGCGACAGGTTGTCCACCATGTTCTGCAGAATGCGGCTTTTCTCCGCCATTGCCGCTTCAAAGCGCGCAGTCTCCGCCAGTTTCAGCTGGGTAATGTCTGAATACAGCATTACCACGCCCCCATCACTGGTTCGGCGTTCCTTGATTTGCAGCCAGCGGCCATTTTGCAACTTCAGGGTATGGCCATTGCGGTTGCCCGCGACTTCACGCACGATCAGACCACGATCTCTAGCGAGTTGCTGGATTTTTTCTGGCGTCAGAGATGGCGTGTTGAGGGAAATGGCATTGTCCTGCCAATAGCGTTGAAAGCGGCTGTTCGAATACACCAGTTCGCGGTTAGGGTCATAAAGTGCGAAACCGTCTGAGATAGACTCAATAGCATCGATAAAGCGCTGGTGCGCCTGCTCGGCATGTTGGTTGGCCTGCGTTAACTGGCGGTTGGTGGACTCAATGGAGTGGAGCGCGTGATTAAGCTCTTCAGTTTTCTCGCGCACCTGATCGGCGAGCACCACGGAGTGCTGAAATGCCCCCCAGGCGTCTACCTGACCGCTGCCACCTTGCTCAACCCTTTTTACCAAGGCATCAATCATCTTTTTCTGGCGCGCGTTTTCTTCCTTGAGCGCAGCGAGCTGCTGTTCTAGCGACAAGTCCTTTTCAGCCACTGATCACCCTGCCTTGCGCTCAACTGCTAGCGACACTTTGGGCGGATGAGCGGGCGGTTTACCTATCATCACCCCTGTCAGCGTCTGGTTCATATGTATGCCATTGAGCTGTTCGCCATAGGTGTTGAAGCCGACGAAGTTGAATCGTCGGAACATCATTTTGGCTTTGTCACGCATCATCTTCTGTTCGATTTCAAGGCGGCGGAGAAAGCAATCACAAGCCAACGTGAGCTCAGGCTCACCAATGCGTGACTGAATCGCAGCAAGTTTGGCGTCCATATCGGCAAACAAATCGCCCGGACGCATAGCGGTCACTACAATCCCGTCGTCTACTGCGCAGTAAAAATCGAGGCTCAAATCTTCGTTTACTTTCTGAATAGAGCGGACGTAGTACTGATCACCAATCAGCACCGCAAGGGGATGAAGGGCATAGATTTCAGGACGGAGATCTTCGAGCGAAATCCCCGCTTCTCTTGCATACACTGCCGCTGCAGGTTCGGCATTGAACTCGTGTACCCGACGCGCGGTACAATCAGCATCAGTCACCACCAGCTTGCTATCAAGGCTTTCAATGTGGTGAGTAGTAAAGACTTCGAACGGGCAATGGGTGTTGAACATGACCACGATGGCAGATTCACTATGAAACGCACCTTCACTATAGACATGAGTATTGGCGAGATTGACATCGTCGCCGGCTGAACCACCGAAATGCGGTAACCGGCCAAGAGCGGTATCCAATGTCACCAGAAATCGCTCTTCGTTTGGTGAGAGGCCATCAATCAGGGTTAGCACAAACGTATTGGTGTTGATGGGCGCTTTGAGATCTTGCTGGCAGGCATCCATCAGATCACTGACACAAAGCTGCGCGGACTGAAGATCGAAGCCATCAAGTGAGACCCTCTGGCCGCTGACCTTGAAGTCACGCCGCGAAAAGCCCAGCGCACTGATGCTGCTTTTGGCATAGCCAGACGGCATCAATTCGCCCGCCGTGGTGCAGCCCATCACTTCGCAATGGGAAAATGCCTGATTCATCTCGCGGCCAAGTGCATCCAAATCATACGCGGCGGAGCAGAAGAAAAGCACAAAGCCGATATCTTCATCATCAAGCTGCATCGCCAGCTCACGCGCCGCTTTAGTGGCGTCTAGCTGGTATGTCGCCGCGCTGAATATCGCACGGTGTTTTGCGGAAGGTTGAAGTGCTGGCATGGGCTCTCCTGCTCACTTTTAAGACAACTTGGCATACCCACTGATCGTTAGGCATATGACCTAAGTTTAATCGCTCGCAGGTCGGAGTAACGTCATACTTAGGAAGGATATTTACAAAATTGCAAACTTTGCATATCAAAAGTTTCAAGATTGTGACACCTCAACCACCACAAATGGAATCAGGGTCACTACACTGAATAGCACACAAAACCTTAGGGACTAAGTGGCTATTTTAGTGACTCCTTAAAGGGTCATTTTTGATGTGAAACCCGTTGGGACGACGGTGTTTGCAGTATTAAAAAAGGATTGAATCATGTACAAATTTCTCGTTGCAGACGACCACCCGCTGTTTCGCGATGCCTTAATTGCGGTGATACGCGGACGTTTCGAAGAGTGTGAAATCCTACAGTCTGAAGACATTGAACGTACACTGGATGTGACCGAAGAAAATCCTGATCTTGACCTTATCCTTCTCGATCTGAACATGCCTGGTATGGCTGGGTTGAAAGGCTTGTTAGAGCTTAGAAACCAACACCCCACGATTCCCGTTGCCATTATCTCTGCGGAAACCAACAAGCAAATCATTCTGCAAACCATCGCCTATGGCGCAGTCGGATTTATCGCCAAAAGTGCGCCGCGTGAAAAAATGCGGGAAGCGTTCGAACAGATTCTGGATGGACATGTGTATCTACCTGCCGATATCATCCGCGCGGAAGGTGAGAGTGAAGGGTCGCACCGGCGCAAAGAAGACCCACAATTTTCGCCAGAAATGCTCCATACCCTCACACGTCGCCAACTACTGGTGTTAAAGTCCATGGCGCAAGGCGCAGCCAATAAGCAGATTGCTTATGATCTGAATATCTCAGAAACCACAGTAAAATCACACGTCTCTGCGATATTGAAAAAGCTTGGTGTACACAACCGAATCCAGGCCGTAGTCGGAGTAACCAATATCGACTTTGACCGCTATCTGAAACGCTGATATTCGAGGCATCAGTGCACGGTGGGATGTTTAAGCGCAGTCAACACATTAGTGGCAATGTCAGCCAGACTGGTGGGTGTTATCGCGCTAAAATCTACCGCCGTTGACTGGCCAACAGATTCCAACAGTGAGGTGTGGAAACGTGCGTGGGATTTTCGGTAGCTAGCTGAAACCAAACCCAAACCGCCTTGACAACGCTTTTCCAACTCTGCCAGTTCCATTGGCTTTGTTAGCCCTTCAATCGCATTGAGCAAAGCAACAAAGCTGACACTTGGGTCGCTGTCCGCTACTGTGTCAAAAGCCAGTTCGTAAGTCATCAAATCAATCGATACCCCAAAGCTGTAGCAACGCCCACCGAGACGGCGTTTTTTCACCATGTCGCTCGCCATCACTGCCTGACCAAAAGTCGCTATATCGCCTGCTTCTACCGTGTGTGGGAACGAAAGCGTCACATGCATCGCGCCCTCTTCGTCTTTGTGGCTGGCCATGATACTGCCAGCACGGAAGACAGGTGTGCTGTGCGCGACATAAAACTCAATGCCGTTTTGGGTGTGCTCCCATTCACCGTCCAGTGCATTGATCTCATCAGCGCTCAGATGGTTGTGCCAGAAATGACGAAGCGCATCGACCTGCTCGAGGGGCAAGTCCACTGTGTATCCAAGTAATAGCGCATTGGCGCAATGCCACTCGCCCATACTGCCCAGCACAGGTTTTCCCTGCATCCATGCCCAGCGCAAGGTTCGCTGTTGACAGAGGATTAGCCAGCGTTCCAGTGCTGCTTTGGTTTCTTCATCACGCGCGTTGCAACGACAGAGGATCGCCATTCGCGTCAACGGTTTACAAGGGGAAAGCCATTCGGTATTGGCAATGGAAAGCTGCGCCTCTTCAAGCAGAGGCTCACTGACATCGCCTTTAAGATAAGGCGGGGCAAATGGTGTCACTGAAAAATCATGGTAGAGCCGCTGCAGTCCATCTCCCCATCGCCTAACCATGTCCCGCCCTTGTTGCAATGAGAAGTAACCGGATTGCC
Organism: Grimontia kaedaensis; assembly: GCF_023746615.1. Taxonomy (NCBI): domain Bacteria; kingdom Pseudomonadati; phylum Pseudomonadota; class Gammaproteobacteria; order Vibrionales; family Vibrionaceae; genus Grimontia; species Grimontia kaedaensis. Next base: position 3,431,129 of record NZ_CP082275.1, read on the forward strand.
AGTTAACACGCCGTGAAGGCATGCGCTTTGCTACCTCCTCAACATGGCAATGTAGCGCCTCAGTATCCGCGTTTTCATCCAATCTGAAACGCAGTGCTGGTACCGGCTGAAAATCGGTAATTAGCGGCAAAAGGGTCGCCCCATGTGTTTTCAACATTTGCTGGTTTCTCAGAGAACAAAGCGTTGGATAAAGTGCCGCCGCCCAATGTGGAGAATAGGAAAGGGTTTCAACGGATATGTGATTCTCTGATGCCACATCAGCCCGCAGCAACAGTTCTGGTACCTCTGCCGGCAGCGGCTTTCCAACGTTGCTGAGAGATTTGGAAATCTGCCGCCAAAGTGCCACCATGGGCCAACTGCCGGCTGTGAGGATCATCATGGACTCGGGCCGATAGTAATGGTTGTGGTAACGGCGAAGGTCATTGATATCCAGCAGCGGCACAGTCTCAGGCATACCGCCATATAATGGCGCACGGGGCTCGCTCATTGCCGCTTGCTCAGTGGATTGCTGGAACCGCTCGTGGCGCATGTATTCGCCAAGCTCACGATATAGCGCGCCATCGTGACCATTCCCCTCTTCACGGACGATTTCATCGTCAAAATCATCGTCGGCTAGTTGCGGTACCAGCACAGAGTCCGCCATGAACCCGATGCCCCGCAGTACCGAGTGGGGGTCGTATCCAGTAAGGTGAAAACGGGTGCTTTCCTTTTGGGTGGTGGCGTTAAATTCGAGCAGCGCCAGCTCGGCGCGCAAGGTCAGAAAGGTATCAGGCTCGGGATAGCGTGCAGATCCGCGAAGTACCATGTGTTCAAGCGCATGAGTGATTCCACTGTCATCATCTGCAGGCGTTCGAAACACAATCGCTGCGCTTAATCTGTCCTCATCTGACGCGGCATGATGCCAGTGCATGGCGCCGCTGACATGACGATACCCAACCCAGCCTGTTTCCAGTTGCTGTTCATCTGGCGGCAAAAGCAGCCAATCCGGCGCAGCAGGATGCGGTTTCGCCATTGCAGCTCCTCACTCATTGTGTTCATCAAAACTTAGGGTTTGACGGACAGAATCATCTGGCTGTTCTTCACGGTTCTCGCCAAGGCTGCGCTGTGACACCCCTGATTGGCTTTCGCTACCGCTTCCTCAATCACGTGATGATGCGGGGATTTGTTGCACACCGGATCGGCATTCGCCGGATCGCCGGTCAGCAACATGGCCTGACAACGACAACCACCAAAGTCTTTTTCCTTCTCATTACAGCTTCGGCAAGGTTCCCGCATCCAGTCAAATCCGCGGAAGTGATTAAAGCTCTCTGATTCGTTCCAGATGTAGGAAAGTGAGTGTTCCTTCACGTTTGGATGGGGCAAATCCAACATCGCTGCACTGTGGCAAGGCAGGGCTTTTCCATCCGGTGCAATGTTGAGGAAAATGTTTCCCCAGCCGCTCATGCATGGCTTTGGGCGGGATTCATGATAATCCGGCGTGACAAAGATAAACTTAGGCCCCACGCCGTTTTGACTGTCGCGAAGTGCGTTCACCTTGGCTTCGGCTTCTTCTATCTGGGGTTGGGATGGCAGCAGTGCATCTCGGTTATGCAGCGCCCAACCATAATATTGCGAGGTGGCCAGCTCAACGAAATCCGCTTCCAACTCAATCGCGAGCGCCATAATTGCTTCAATCGATTCAATGTTCTGGCGGGTAATCACCACGTTCATTACCATTGGGAAACCGTTGTCTTTGACAGCTTTGAACATGGCTTTTTTGTGCTCGAAAGCGTGACGCTTTCCGGCTATCGCATCACTTAAATCCGGGTCGGCCGACTGAAAACTGATTTGGATATGATCAAGCCCTGCTTCTTTGAGTGCCAGGATACGCTTCTCATTAAGTCCAACCGCAGAGGTGATCAGGTTGGTGTAGTAGCCCAGTCCTTTGGCGTGGGCGACCAATTGTTCCAGGTCTTTGCGCATCAAGGGCTCGCCACCGGAAAATCCAAGCTGAACCGCCCCCAGCTCCCGACCTTCTTCCAGCACGCGGAACCAGTCGTCGGTAGACAGCTCGTCATCGGGATCACCGAGATTCAGCGGGTTGGCGCAATAGGCGCAATGCAGCGGGCAGCGATAGGTCAGCTCCGCCAACAGCCAGAGCGGCGGATTAACAGGCTTCGAGCCATTTCTTGTCACGGGCGACCTCCACGAACTCGTTCACGTCATCAGCCAAATCCACACCGGGAAACTTTTCTTCCAGACGTGAGATCACGGCATCTACCGAGCTTGGTGCGTCAAACTGCATCAGAATCTCAGCGGCACTTTCGCTCAGTTTCACCATCCCTTCCGGGTAGAGCAGTACGTGGCAGTCCTGCGCTTTTTCAAACTGCATGCGGAACATGCTGTTGCGCTGATAGACAGTATCGCTGTTCATGTCGCCTCCCTGCTTTAGTGTCGTCTTCTCGTTTTAATTATCTGTCGAGCGCATGATGCCAGACAGGTTTGTCGGTAATGCCAACATAAGGTGGACGCTCAAATTCGTATGCCATGCTGATGGCATCGAGCAGCGACCAAAGGATATCGAGTTTAAATTGCAGAATATTCAGCGCTTGCGCCTGTAGCTCAGCCGTCTGGAAATGATCGAGCGTGATAGACAAGCCATGCTCCACATCACGACGGGCCTGACTGAGACGCTGGCGGAAATAGGTCAGCCCTTCAGGGTCAATCCAAGTGTAATGATTCGGCCAAGAATCAAGACGGGACTGGTGAATTTCCGGTGCGAACAGCTCGGTCAGTGATGAGCAGGCGGCCTCCTGCCAGGTGGCCCGGCGGGCAAAATTCACATACGCATCCACCGCAAAGCGTACGCCCGGCAGCACCCATTTTTCATCGAGCACTTCTTGTCTATCCAGACCAACGGCTTCGGCCAAACGCAGCCAGGCTTCAATGCCACCCCATTTGCAATCCAGGCTCTTGTGACCGTCATGGTCAAGGATGCGCTGCACCCACTCGCGGCGGATTTCCGGGTCGCGACAGTTCGCCATAATGGCAGCGTCCTTCACCGGAATAGAGGTCTGGTAATAAAAGCGGTTTGCTACCCAGGCACGGATTTGCGCTTTGGTGCACCTGCCCGCGTACATGGCTTGATGAAAGGGATGGTGAATGTGGTAGTACTGCCCTTTGGCGAGCAGTGCCTGTTGGAATTCATCACGTGTCATTGGCTGTGCCATGGCGCCTCCCAGAATCAAATCTCAATCGTCATGCCGTCGAAGGCAATTTCCACTCCAGCATCCAACACCGCCTGATGCTGCGGCGAGTCAGGATCCAGAATGGGGTTGGTATTATTGATATGAATGAGCACCTTGCGCGGCTTGGTGAAATCTTCCATCAGCGCCAACATGCCGTCGTCGCCAGAGACCGAAAGATGGCCCATTTCCGAGCCCAAAGAAGTGCCAAGCCCTTCACGAATCATTTCATCGTCCGTCCAGAGTGTGCCATCCATCATCACGCAATCGGCATCGCGCATGGCAGCCAGCACAGTATCTTCCGGTGCGCCCAGACCCGGTGCATAAAAAAGAGTAGCGCCAGTGCGGGTATCGACAATCTTAAGACCAATGTTGTCTCCGGGGCGCGGACGGTTCCGGTAAGGCGAAAACGGCGGCGCATTGGATGATAGGGAAATCGGATGGAATTCGAGATTCGGCACTGAAGGAATGCGCCAGCCTTCCCGCGAATGGATATCGACGGTACAGGTTTGGTAGCCCCCTTCCCAATGCTTCATCATCGACAAAATCGGATAGCTGCTGCTGAGCTCTTCTGCCACTTCAGGCGTGCAGTAAAGCTCGAGCGGTAATCCTTCGCGAAGAATGAGCAATCCGGTCGTGTGGTCAATCTGCGCATCGGTGACCACCACGGCGCTAATGGCAGAGCCTCTTGCGCCATCAGCTTTCGCAAGTTGCGGAGAGGCGTTGATTTGTTGACGGATATCGGGGGAAGCATTAATCACCACCCAATGTTCACCATCATCGCTCACGGCAATGGAAGATTGAGTGCGTGGCTCAGCGCGACTGGTACCATTTCGCACCGACTGGCACATACGACAATGACAATTCCACTGGGGAAATCCGCCTCCGGCGGCTGAACCTAATACAACAATTTGCATCCATTCACCTCGTCGATTGCTATCCTGTCGACAAACAGCAGGGAATTAAAAACGGGATGCCCCTCTGTGAATCAGCGAAGGTGCATCCCGTTTGTCAGCTACTTAGCGGTTACTGATGTAAAGAGTTACTTCAAAACCGAGTCTGAGTTCTGTGTAGCTTGGTTTCTTCCACATACTGTCGCTCCTTGTACCGATACGTCGAGGCACAACTTGCCTCCTGATTTAGCCTATGCACAAGCGCCGGATCTACCAATCCTACTTTGTGATGATTTCTCTCATCTAAGACACTGATTTCATATCTCTGATGGGCCTTGTTGAGTGCTCTCCAACGGGTCACAGATGGCAACCGGAATCGCCTCGCCCGACGTCCTCGTTTTGCGTCTGCGTTTGCCATATTTATCCGCCACACAACGGGTGTTGTCATTGATGATCGCCAGGCAGGCAAAACACTGTACACACTCGTTGTAATCTATCGCGCCATCTTTATGGATAGCGTTGATCCCACAGTGTTTTTCACAAAGTCGACAGGGGCTTCCGCACTCTTTTCTTCGGGTCAGCCAGCTGAAGATCCTGAGCCTTCCAAGCACTGCTAAACCCGCTCCAAGAGGACACAAATACCGACAGTAAGCCTTGTGGATTTTGGCGCTGATCAGCAGCAGTAAAACCGCATAAATGACAAAGGGGGCGCTGCGCTCAAACATCAGGGTAACAGCGGTTTTAAAGGGCTCAATTTCGGCCATGGTTTCGGCTAAAGAGAGACTGTAAAATGACGTTCCCACCAGCACCAAAAGCATGCCATATTTTAGGTAAATCAATCGGCTATGAAGCACGTCATCGACCTTCCATTGCCGGATACGAAGCTTCTCAGCCACCGCTGCCACCAGCTCCTGCATGGCACCAAACGGGCATAGCCAGCCACAGAAAAGTCCCCTTCCCCATAGAAAAAGACTGATAAACACGTAACTCCAGAGAATAAACAGCATGGGATCGAGTAAAAAAACTTGGATATCAAAGCCTTGCCAGAGTGATAACAGCAAGGTGTAGATGTTAACCACCGACAATTGCCCCTGGGTATAAAACCCAATAAAAAGAATGATAAAACAGAGAGATACCAATCTTACCGGCGTTAAATATTGACCGAGCTTGGCCAGCCTGTGCTGAAAGACAAATGCCCCCGTCAGCAACACCAAATATACCGCTAACACGCTGATTTCTAGCGTTCTATCCAGCCAGATACGCTGCCAGAGCGGCAACGGCTTCTCCGGAGGCTCAACCGGGGTTTGCACCGATTTGGGGAGTAAATAATCGGTAGAAATGGCAATTGTTTCCGATTCCAGAAAATTCTTTTTCACCTGAACATTTATTCCAACGGTGATCGGAAGCAAAGGATCGAAGCCACTTTGGTCTGAAAAGGTAAATATATGGGTACGCTCGAATGGCGCAAGCGCAACGGAAAAAGCAGGAGGTTGTGCGTGGAACAAATCAGCATCCCGTAGGGCGAGCGGGCTGGCTTCCTGCTTCAAGGTCAGGCGCTGGGGCGCAGTGCCCGCCACAAAGTCTTCCGCCACTTGATTATAGCCACCGCGAGAGCCCACCAGCACTGCCACTTCACCCGGCTCCAGTGTTGCCATAATGCGGGCGTATTCCTCCTCCCCCAGCAGATTTTTGCCTATCAGCGGAGGGTTTAGAACTGCAAAGGTTAAATCCAAAAATGGCGCATCTTTGTCTGCGGAGTCTTCTCTTGCCTCGGCGATTTTGTCCGGTGAGGTGTTGAGGACAGTTTCAGCCTCTTCATTCCCCATTTGCCATCGGAACAGCAGGCCTTCGCTTCGAAGATCGTCGAGGGTTTTCGGGTGATAGCTTTCCGTATTCAAAATCGCCTGAGTTGCTGTGCCAAACCCAGTCAACCGCGACTGTGCCACTTTCCTTGCCGCTGCGATGATGGTGTCATGCACCACCATCACTGACACTGTCGCCTTGGTGACACCATCAAAGTAAGCAATATCATCACTCGCGATACGTTGTTGGTCGCTGCCCACCAGCACCTGTTGTTTCAACGACAACCCCTGATATTGGCCGATAAAATCAAGCAGCGGCTTTTCGCCAAGACCGTGCAGGAATATCGGTTCATGGTGGCCGAGCAATAGCAGCCCCACAATGCGCCCTTCTGTATCAAGTCCTACGCGCAGGTTAATCGTATCGCCGGAGAAACCGGGAAAGTTGGTGAGGTTATCGGTTTCAAACAAATAGCCGATGGGTTGGTCGAGCTGGTAGATTTCAGTGACAGGCAGCGCGTCTTCCGAGGCTTTCATCCGGGTGGCGCTGGGAAACAATGATGCCGCTTCCTCGCTCACTTCCAGCCAAGGGGAAGCCATCGAGAGGAAGGGCAATAACATGAGAAGCAGCCACACAATCAGGGCACTACGCCAACGCATGATACACCTCTAGGCTCAAGCACCAGAAAGCGCGTGAGAACAACCGTCCTTTGAAAGAAAAAAGCGGGGCATATGCCCCGCAAAAGCTCTCGCCTCAGGCAGCACCGGGAGGATTAACTGCCTTCGAACAAGCGGATATCGAACAAACGGACTTAGAACAAAGTGCGTGTTACTGCTGTCGACTTTCACCTCGCAGCAACACGCTCTCAGACTGACTTAGAAGAAACCCAATGGGTTGATGTCGTAGCTCACCAGCAGGTTCTTCGTTTGCTGGTAATGGTCGAGCATCATCTTATGGGTTTCACGGCCGATACCGGATTTCTTGTAGCCACCGAACGCAGCGTGCGCCGGATACAGGTGGTAACAGTTCGTCCAGACACGACCGGCTTCAATTGCACGACCAACGCGATAAGCGCGGTTGATGTCACGGGTCCACAGACCGGCACCTAAGCCGTATTCTGTGTCGTTGGCAATCGCCAGCGCTTCCGCCTCATCTTTAAAGGTCACCACGCTCACAACCGGCCCGAAGATCTCTTCCTGGAATACGCGCATGTGGTTTTCACCTTTCAGGATGGTTGGCTGGATGTAATAACCACCACCGAAGTCCGCGGCATCACCACCAATCAACACTTCAGCACCTTCCGCACGGCCAATGTCGAAGTAACCTTTGATTTTCTCAAACTGCTCATTAGAAGCCTGCGCACCCACCTGAGTTTCGGTATCCAGCGGGTTACCGTGTTTGATGGCTTTCGCACGCTCAATCACTTTGGCAATGAAGTCCTCGTAGATGCTTTCCTGAACCAGCAGGCGTGAAGGACAAGTACATACTTCGCCTTGGTTGAAGAACGCCAGCACACAACCTTCTACGGCTTTGCTGATGAACTCGTCTTCTTGCTGCATCACGTCTTCGAAGTAGATGTTTGGCGACTTACCGCCCAGCTCAACCGTAGATGGGATCAGATTGTCAGCGGCGCAGCGCAGTACGTGGTTACCGATTGCGGTTGAACCGGTGAATGCGATTTTCGCAATGCGGTCTGAGGTGGCCAGTGCCTGACCGGCTTCTGGACCCATGCCGTTCACGACATTCAGAACACCCGGTGGCAACAGATCACCGATGATTTCCATCAGCAGCAAAATGGTAGTTGGGGTTTGCTCAGCGGGTTTCAGAACAATACAGTTACCTGCAGCCAGCGCCGGTGCGAGTTTCCACGCTGCCATCAGCAGTGGGAAGTTCCAAGGAATGATTTGACCGACTACACCAAGTGGCTCATGGATATGGTAGGCCACGGTATTGGAGTCAATTTCAGCCGCAGAGCCCTCTTGCGCCCTAATCGCGCCGGCGAAGTAGCGGAAATGGTCGACACAAAGCGGAATGTCAGCGGCAAGGGTTTCGCGCACTGCTTTGCCGTTCTCCCAGGTTTCTGCCACGGCCAGATATTCGAGGTTGGCTTCGATGCGGTCAGCGATTTTAAGCAGGATGTTGGCACGCTCAGTGACCGAAGTTGCGCCCCAAGTAGCTTTTGCCGAATGGGCGGCGTCCAGCGCGAGCTCGATGTCTTCTGAGGTTGAGCGCGGGATTTCAGCGATGGGATCACCTGTACAAGGCGAGGTGTCCGTGAAGTACTGTCCCTTGACTGGCGGAATCCAATCACCACCGATGTAGTTTGCATAACGCGCCTTAAAGTTTACGACGGCTCCGTCGGTATTTGGTTTTGCGTAAATCATTATCCACCCCTGTTTTGGCGAAATTCCCTGTGTCCTCCCTGACGAGCCGAAGAAACGGAGTCAGGCGTTGTTGTAGTAACAGTATGGAATGACCACCAAATCTCTCCATCGCTCCTTGGTTGGCAAAATCTCATACTTTGGAGGGAGACAGAGAGGAGGATAATGCTGCTTTCACTTCAGTATCTGAGGATTTCCGGAAGGGAGACCGTCACAAATTCAATACCCCGCCGGATTGTTATGCACCAAAACGCAGCAAGGCCGGACATCATCCGGCCTTGTTGGCTATTGCTTTAGTTTGAAAGCATCAGCTTTTCGGCAGCTTAAAGGTCCAGACCATGCCACCCTGGTTGAAGTCTTTGACGCGTTTGGCCACGTCCCCCCCCCAAAGCGGCACGGCACCGCCCCAACCGGAAAGCACGGACACATACTGCTCACCGTCCATTTCCCAGGTCACAGGGCTGCCCACGATGCCAGAGCCAGTGTTGAACTTGTAAAGCAGCTCGCCAGTCTTGTCATCGAAGGCCATCAGATAGCCTTCCGGGTTACCCGTGAACACCAGACCACCTGCCGTGGTCATCACACCGCCCCACAGTGGCGCGTAGTTTTTGTATTCCCAGACACGCTCGCCGGTCTTCGGATCGTAAGCACGTAGTGCGCCAATGTACTCATCATTGAGTGTTCTGATGGTAAAGCCCGCACCGAGGTAAGCCGCGCCTTTTTTGTAGGCGACGGGCTCATTCCAGATATCCATTTTCCATTCATTGGCAGGCACATAGAAGAGGCCGGTATCTGGGCTGTATGCCATTGGCATCCAGTTTTTCCCTCCGAGGAAGGAAGGGACTGCCTCTACCGTTTTGCCTTGCTTATCACCGGAAGGGTCTCCGGGACGGTTGTCTTTGACGTAAAGCGGACGGCCTTTGTCATCAAGCCCCGTCGCCCAACTGATTTCATTCACGAACGGGAAGCCGCGGATGAAGTCTCCATTAGTGCGATCAAGCACATAGAAGAAACCGTTACGGTCAGCGGTTGCAGCCGCTTTCACTTTCTTGCCGTTTTCGGTGTAATCAAACGCAATCAGCTCGTTCACACCGTCGAAATCCCATCCATCGTGCGGCGTGGTCTGGAAGTGCCAGACAATTTTGCCGTCATCCGGGTCGATCGCGAGACGTGAAGAAGAGAAGAGGTTGTCGCCCGGACGCATGTGAGAGTTCCAAGGCGCAGGGTTACCCGTGCCGAAGAATAAAAGGTCAGTGTCGGCATCATAAGTACCACCTAGCCAAGGTGCTGCGCCGCCGCTTTTCCAGAGGTCTGCTGGCCAGGTTTTCCCTGGCGCACCGCCCGAGATCCCGTTTTCAGTTTTCTTACCGTCTTTCCAGACGTAGCCCATGTGGCCCTCGACCGTTGGACGTTCCCAGACCAACTTACCGGTTTTTGCGTCATAAGCTCTCACCTTACCCACGATACCAAACTCACCGCCTGATACACCGGTGATCACTTTGCCTTTCACCACAATGGGTGCCGCAGTGATGGAGTAGCCATCCTGGTAATTATCAACGGTTTTTTTCCAGCGGGTTTTACCGGTTTTCGCATCCAGCGCCACAAGCTTGGCGTCCAGCGTACCGAAGATAACCAAATCGTCGTAAAGCGCGACACCACGGTTAATCACGTCACAACAGGGCATGATGCCATCCGGCAGGCGCGCGTCGTATTGCCACAGCTCTTCACCGGTTTTCGCATCAATCGCGAACACGCGGGAATAGGAGCCCGTGATGTACATAACGCCGTCTTTGACCATGGGCTGGCTTTCCTGACCACGCTGTTTTTCCCCACCGAGAGAGAAGGCCCACACAGGACGGATTTCTTTGACCGTCTCGCGGTTGATGGTGTCCATCGGGCTGTAGCGCTGACCACGAAGCCCAAGACCATAAGTCACCACGTCCTCTGTGGTCTCCTGATCGGCGAGGATGTCTTTGTCCGTGACACCCGCGTAAACGGGCGAAGCCGTCATCGCGAGCGAGAGTGCGGCATAGAGTCCGCAACGTTTAAATGACTTAATTGTCATAGGGATACCTCATTGTTGGCTGAATGCTTAGGTAAGCAAGCTCTGTCGTTTTAGTCATGCCTGTCCTGCCCCCGCATCGCCATGAGGGAGAGTTCGGTTCGCGAGACGTAACAGGCTGTTTGGAATTACGGTGTCTGTGCAATAGCCCCTTCATCGGCGACATCAGGCTCAGGGCGGAAGCGTTCAGGGAGTTTGAAATCCACCCCGAACTGCTCACCCCACCGGACAAAGTCGCCGTTGTTGATATGAACCATCACAATGTCTTCCAGTGCGTAGGCCAATTGACGGTAGTTCGAGTGCACCGCAATACCGAGCTCCCATTCGCTGCGCCCCAGAAGTGGGAACGCGAGCTCAGTGAGTTGCTCGTTGGCTTGCGGCTTTTTGTTGTTGTGATGCAGCCATTCCAGCTGCGAAGCAGTGCCCATGACGATAGAAACTTCGCCATCGTTGAGCGCTTGAAAAGCGTCGGGGGTAGAGGGATAAGTGCGGCTTTTTTCGCGGAAACGTCCGCCATAGGCCGTGGTCACGAAGAACTGGGGAACCGTGTCCACTTCAACACCCACCGGGTGATACATAAAACGGGCGGCAGTTTGTGGTCTGTCGAGCTTGGCCGCATCGAAAGCCATCAACCAACGCTCTTGCTGGTAGGGTGCGAACATATGTACCAGTTCATGCGCGGGATGACCGATATCGTCACGTTTCATCGCAAATTCACGGTCATACGGCACCCGTAGCATCACGTCGGCTTTCACCCGCTGGCCGTCTTCGCTGGTAAGATTCATCCCCTTCCAAAGGTAGTTGCGCATGTCATCTTCGACCGTTTCGTCTGGCGTCATCCAGCGAAGGTCGAGTTCGACATCCAGCCCCTTAGCGAGTGCTTTAGCAAGCTCGACATCAATGCCCGCCGGATTTCCATTCTCATCCTTGAACGAGTACGGCGGGAAATCGTTGTAGACCGCAATGGCAATCACGCCGCGGGCTTGAATATCGTCAAAGGAAAGCGCCTGGGATGGCGCAGTCAGCGCCATGCATAGCAGCAAGCAAAGTGTCCGAATGACAGTGACCAACTTCATCCCGTCGCCCTCCTGTTAACCGTTATCCGGTGCCACAGATTCCAGCCAGGTGCGGATCGCCCAAAGTGCTTCCTGGTTGAGGTGTTCGGTCATTTTCGGCATGTAAACCGCACCATTTCGAACCGCCCCATTCTGAACACGATAGACATACCACTCGTCACCGTCATAGTCCGGCTCGAGCATGCGAAGGTCTGGCGCGATACCGCCCGAAATGCCTTCAAGACCATGGCATCGTGCACAGTTCTGGTTGTAGGCCGATGCACCCAAGCGCTCAATTTCCACTTTCACATCACCATCCAGCTCTCGGTAAGGGTTGGTCTCAGACCACTCTTGTCCAAGCGTGGGAATGGTGGAGGTATCAATGGATTGTGGGGTGACATCCCCGTGGGCGAATGCCAGTTGGGTACTCAGCACAGAAACCAGTGCCACGGTAGTCAGAATACAAATATTACGTTCAACCTTTTCCATGTCTCTCGACTCCTTAATTGGTCAGCGTTGGAAAAAGTGTAGGAGCGGCGAGAGTTTGAGGACATGGTACAAAAGCGGGGGTATTCCTCATTCTTTGGGAGGATTTTTTAAAAAGTCTCGTTCTTGTTTTTGGCAAATATGCCAGCGCTGCATACAGTAAAAAACGTATGCGACGACGGAGCAGTATTTGCGATGGATAAAGCAATAAGACAAATTAAAACAATATATTACACCACTTCACTGCTGGTATTCCTTAGCTGGCTACCTTTCTCTTCCCATGCATCAGTTGAGGTGGAGATAGGGCTGTTGAGAGTACCGGTTGAAACCACCACTGCTGTTCCGGACTACCTTGCTGAGCCGGAAAGCAATGGAGAAGCAGGGGCAGAGCTCGCGGTGAATGATGCCAACGGCACAGGGAAATTTCTGGGGCAAAAATATTCATTTCGAGCGGCAACCAACGACGATATTGACGTGCTGAATACCACCGCGAAAGCCTGGTATGACGAAGGGGTGAGATATTTTCTTGCCGACCTCGACACATCTTCTTTACAAGCGATCCGTAAAGCACTACCGGAGGATGCGCTGCTGTTTAACATCGGCAATCAGGACGATGCATTAAGACGCGATGTTTGTCTCTCGAACACTCTGCAAACTGCACTTAGCTATACCATGCGCGCTGACGCCCTTGCGCAGTGGATGCGGGTTCGCCGCCTTAATAACGCCTTCTTGGTCTCCGGTGTATCAGACGCTGATAAGGCTTATCTTTCCGCAGTGAAAAACGTATTCAAGAAGTACAACCTCAAAGTCGTCGAAGAGAAAGTCTGGAATTTTGATACTGACCTTCGCCGCACTGCTTCAGCAGAACTTCCACTTTTCACCCAGGCAGATGACTACGACTTGGTGTTGGTGATTGATGAGGGCAACCTGTTCGGTCAACACCTACCCTACAACACCTGGCTTCCCCGCCCTGTGATCGGCACACATGGTCTGCGGGCCGACGGCTGGCATTACGTCATCGAGCAATGGGGTGCGATCCAGCTTCAGAACCGCTTTACCAAGCAATTCGACCGCCCAATGACGGCCAAAGACTACGCAGGATGGGTGGCCGTTCGCTCCATTAATGAAGCGGTGACCGTGCTCAACAAAGGCGATGTGAAAACTGTTTTGCCTTTCATCATGAGCGACAAATTCCAGCTTGCGGCCTATAAGGGTCGAAAGCTGACCTACCGACCATGGAACGGTCAACTCCGTCAAACCGTGCCTTTGTTTGACTCGCAAGCACTGGTGGCAAGCGCCCCATTTGAGGGTTTCCTTCATCCACGTAACGAGCTTGATTCGCTCGGTATCGATGAAGCACAGAGCCAATGCCGCCAGTTTTAACTTTGTGTTATCGAGCAACAGCTAACAATAAGGACATCACAATGAATTATTCGAAATCGATTCTCGCCGTGATCTTCTCGGCGCTATTATCCACTCCCGCTTTGGCAAAGGAGGTGGCTTATGTGGCAAACGAAAAGGATGACACCGTCAGTGTGATAGACATGGACACGATGGAAGTGATTGACACCATTGAGGTGGGTGATCGGCCCCGCGGTGTGGAACTCAGTAAAGACGGTACCAAACTGTTTATCTGTGCCAGTGAATCCGACACCGTACAAATTCTCGACCTTGCCACCAACACCATTGTTGGCGACCTTCCTTCTGGCGATGATCCTGAGCTCTTTGCCCTGCATCCTGATGGCAACCGCCTATACATTGCTAACGAAGACGACGCCCTGATGACAGTGGTCGATATCCCAAGCTCCAGCGTGATCGCTCAGGTGGAAGTGGGTGTTGAGCCAGAAGGCGTAGCCGTGAGCCCAGATGGAAAAATCGCCATCATCACCTCTGAAACCTCCAACATGGCGCACTGGATTGATACCCAATCTAACCAGATGGTGCATAACACTTTGGTTGATGCCCGCCCGCGTTACGCTGAATTTACGCCAAGCGGTGAGCAGCTTTGGGTAAGTGCTGAAATTGGCGGCACGGTAGCGGTGATCGATACCGACACCAAAGAAATCATCAAGAAAATCGGTTTTGCGCCGAAAGGCGTCCACAAAGACAAAGTGCAACCGGTCGGTGTGAAAATCACGGCGGATGGCAAAACTGCATTTGTCGCATTGGGACCAGCAAACCATGTTGCCGTCGTTAATACTGAGACCTTGGAAGTGGAAGATTATCTTTTGGTTGGGCGCCGCGTGTGGCAAATGGCCTTCAACGGCGAACAGGACAAATTGCTGGCGACAAATGGCGTGAGTGGCGACGTGTCGATCATTGACGTTCCGAACCGCAAGGTGGTGAAAACCGTCAAAGTGGGTCGCTATCCCTGGGGAGTGGCTGTTGGTCAAGCGGAATAAGGAGAGGTGAGACACCTGACATGATTGAAGTTTCCGGTTTGTCTCACAACTATGGTTCGCGCTGCGCCCTGAGCGATCTCTCCTTTACGCTTGGGCGCGGCCTTCATATGCTTCTTGGCCCAAATGGTGCTGGGAAAAGCACCCTGTTTTCCTTGCTCACCCGTTTAACGCCGCTCCAACAGGGCGAAATCGCTTTGCTAGGAGAAGTACCATCCCGCCAGACCATGGCGAAGCTCGGCATGGTGTTCCAGCAAAACACCCTCGATCTCGATTTAACCGTAGGCCAAAACCTCAGTTATTACGGCGCGCTTCATGGCTACAGCAAAAAACAGAGCCTCGAAAAAGCTGAGCCTCTTTTGACGCATTTTTCCCTTACTGACCGCATAAACGATAAAGTCCGCACCTTAAATGGCGGGCATCGGCGTCGCACCGAACTTGTCCGTTCATTAATGCATTCACCCTCTATTTTGTTGTTGGATGAACCCACCAGCGGGCTAGATCCTAAAGCAAGGGCTTCACTGTCTGAAGCAGTAAGAAGCCTTTGCGAGCAACAGCCATTATGTGTGCTCTGGGCAACTCATCTGATTGAGGAAGTGGATGACCATGATGATGTATTGATTCTGCATCGCGGCACCTTAAGAGCGCACAACAAGGCCAGTGAACTCAGATCCTTGCACCAGCATCCCACGCTTACGAAAGTCTTCGCCACCCTGACCTCAGATAACGAGGGGGACGGCCGATGAGCTATTGGTATGCGTTTGTCGGGATTTGCTATCGCGAATGGCTGCGTTTTTTCTCCCAACGGGCCAGGTTTGCAGCAAGCCTTGTCAGGCCACTTTTGTGGCTCGTCGTATTTGCGGCAGGTTTCAGGGCAGCGCTTGGAATTGCCATCATGGAGCCCTACGCCACTTACATCAATTACGAGGAATATATCCTGCCCGGTCTTTGCGCCATGATTTTGCTGTTCAATGGCATGCAAAGCTCACTGTCGATTGTCTATGACCGGGAAATGGGCAGCATCAAGGTGCTTTTGACCAGCCCACTGCCGCGCCCTTTTTTGCTGCTTTCCAAACAAATCGCCAGCGCTTTGGTGAGTGTGCTTCAGGTCGGTGCCTTTTTGGTGATTGCTGCGTTGTATGATAGGCCACTGGATCCCATGGGTTATGTGCTGGTGATCCCCACCCTTTTCCTCGTCGCCTTGATGCTGAGCGCCTTGGGCATTGTCATCGCCTCACGCATCAAACAACTGGAGAATTTCGCCGGGGTGATGAACTTTGTCATCTTCCCGATGTTTTTCCTTTCTTCGGCGCTGTATCCACTTTGGAAAATGCAGGAAGCGAGCATCTGGCTGTATGAAATCTGCCGTTTCAACCCCTTTACCTTTGGCGTGGAACTCATCCGGTTTTCGCTGTATCAGCAATTGAATATCACCGCCCTACTGGTGGTGACTGGCTGTACACTAGCGTTTGTGATTCTCGCCGTCGCCGGTTTCCAACCTGTGAAAGAACAAGGAAAACCTGGCGGAAAACCGTAAGCAAACCAGCAGTTTTCGCTAAACCGAAGACACAAAAAAACCGCGCCTTTGCGCGGTTTTTTCAACGTTTTCAGGGCTTAGAAGTTGAACTCTACGCCACCGAAGAAACCGTCGTTATAGAACTTACCTGGGGTATTAAAGTAAGCAAAATCGTAATCCTGAACGCGGTAACCCGCTTTGAAGTTCAGATCAGCGGCAACTAGACCCAGAGTAAAGAGCACACCCGCTTCTGCATCAACGGTGCTGGTGTCGTCGTAGCTACCAAAGCTAAAGGTACCAAACAGAGAAACTGGGGTTGCTGGAATGCCCAGACGCACATCAGAGTAAACCGCTGGCTGCCACTCATCGAAGTCATTATTACCAAAACAACCATCGAATTTTTGTAGGTTTAAGCCGATATCGAAGGAGATCAAGTCGTTGTCCAAGATCTCGTAATAAGCGATCAAATCGTACTGAGTGAACTCAACCTTTGGAGTGGTCTCGCCTTTCGAATTAACACCGGTATAACGGATTTTCGCATTAGGCACGAGTGGAATAAAGTGTTCGAAAGCGGCGTAGTAAGAACCTTGAACGTTAGTATCATCTGCGCGGACATCATTGACTTTCGCATCTGCATACCATGCATCAGCACCCGCTTTAGCCCCTAAAAGCACAGCTGCCTGTGCAGGCATTGCAAATGATCCAGCTACGGCAAGTGCAACAAGAGAAAGGTTTAGTTTTTTCATTGAAAGGGCTCCGCCTTACATTCTTTCGGTTTATGGTTTGCGTCGACTATAGCAAAACCATGGCAAAGATTCCGCACAAACTGCCGGAAATTCATGCGGAATCTTTTATGCTACTAGCAAGCTTCTTTCATTATAGTCACGTTTAGTATCGACGTGCTCGATGGTAACGGCGTGAGCGTTTATAGCAGTAATCGCGCGCTTGTGAAGCTGTTTTATCACGGCCTTTGAGCAACCAGACAATCACCGCAGCCAACAAAATCCATGGCAGCATTTTGAATACCAGGCCAATCATACCTGCCAGTGCCATCACGATAAATCCCACCGCTATTGCAGCGACAATACCCAGAAAGCTGATACCCGTTGCTAACAGTGCAATCGTAAAACCAACAATAAACAGAAACTCGATCATCATACCCTCCTAAGGTCAGTGACTCTTTCTTGTTTGTATACCCAAACGACCTGGAGATGCTCGCATTCAGAGGTCATCAATGCGTTCAATTCGAGGCAAATTCCACGAGGAATAGTCGCTCTATTTCCGTGGTATTTAACAAAGAAGTGGGCGCATTGAAGGCCTCCCTCCGGGCGAGTTGACTGACGCAGTGCTCTTTGTTGTTCCTTTTTGATGGAGGTGACTACACCTACAAAGGAACGCCGCAATCACAACGCCAGTCAAACTCGCTGAATCCTGCATCTTCAGGTTGTTTGGGTATATTAGTCTTTGCACGAAGCAGGCCAACTTTATCATCTCTTTTAAAACAAACAGATAAAGAAAAAGCGCCGCAGTTTGGCTGCAGCGCTTCGTTTATTCTTGGTAAATTTTACCGACTATTGCGTCAATTTTAACCAGCCGGATTTACACATCCAGATGTGCGGGGATTTTCGCCAGTGCGGCTTCCAGCACTTCAACGCCTGAGCCTGGTTTGTGCGCATTTTCACTGATGTATCGACGCCATTGACGAGCACCTGGCATGTTTTGGAACAAGCCCAGCATGTGACGGCTAATATGATTCAGGTAAGTGCCCTTACTCAGTTCCGCTTCAATGTAAGGGAACATGGCTTTTACAGCATCACTGCGTTTGATGATTGGTGCATCACCACCAAAAAGGCAGTTATCCACTTCTGCCAGCATGTACGGGCTTTGGTAAGCCTCACGGCCAATCATTACGCCATCTAGATACTTCAGATGCTCTTCCGCTTCTTCCAGAGATTTAATACCACCGTTGATCGCCATGGTCAGGTGCGGAAAGTCTTTCTTAAGTTGGTAAACGCGTGGGTAATCCAGTGGCGGAATTTCACGGTTCTCTTTCGGGCTAAGGCCAGAAAGCCACGCTTTTCGGGCGTGAATCGTGAAGTTATCACAGCCGCCTTTCTCGCTCACTGTGCGCACGAAATCGACCAGAAACTCATAGCTGTCCTGATCATCGATACCGATGCGGGTTTTTACGGTGACCGGAATATCAACCACTTCTTTCATTGCCGATACGCATTGCGCTACCAGTTCCGCTTCGCCCATCAGGCAAGCACCGAAACGACCATTTTGAACGCGATCAGACGGACAACCCACGTTAAGGTTGATTTCATCATAGCCGCGTTCGACAGCCAGTTTGGCGCAGGTCGCCAAATCCATAGGGTTTGAGCCACCCAGTTGCAGCGCGACAGGATGCTCTTCTTCGTTAAACGCCAGAAAGTCACCTTTGCCGTGAATGATGGCACCCGTGGTGACCATCTCGGTGTACAGCAAAGCGTTCTTAGACAGAATACGGTGGAAGTAGCGGCAGTGGCGGTCAGTCCAATCCAGCATCGGAGCCACACTGAAGCGCGCTGACGGGTAGGACACACCCTCAGACACAACGCCTGATGATGAGTTTTGGATGTCAGTTGTTTCGTTCAGCATGGATAAACCTCATTGCACTTGGTTACGCAAAAGCACCGTCTTATACAGTACCTGATAAAAAAGTGTGCGGATTCTACCCTAACTCGGGCGTTTGCCCAAGTCGTGAAGGTGCAGTGCTTTCACATCCATTCTGGCGCTAGAAACATAAAGGGCATAGCCCGCGGCTATGCCCTTCATTTTCTGAAGATTTACCCATCGTCACACAGGGCACCCTTCCAGTTTGTATATCGCGTACCCTTTTTCATCGATCTCGCTATCAAACTGAGGCAAGTCAGCGGTGGTGTGGCAAAAAGCACAGTTGCCAGATTTTACCATGGCATCCGCCTCGCCAATCTCAGCCAGCCAAGCTTTAGCATATTTCACCGCTAACTCATCGCTTTTCTCCCGAAGCAACACATCAAAGTGTAGGATTTTCCCAGAAGATGAGGTCGCGTAGGTGTCGTAAACATGTATTGCCATTTCTACTTCCTTATTAAATGCTTTAAAAATAGTCACTCAGTTCAGTTGAGAAACACCTCTTCAACAATCAGTCATCACATTGATTTTATTGAAAATACTAGAATTTAAGACCACTACTCATAGTCATGCCTAATTTTTCATTATGAGATATCGCTCCAAATAGTTTCGCATCGAAACTATAATCAATTTACGCACCCTGCTAGAATTGTCAACTAAGAGTTGTAGTTTCGAATAAAAACTGTCCTCCAACAGAGACAATACATGAGCAACATCAATCCATTAACTGACATCTTGGAACGCATTGTCACCCTGCACCGAAATGAAGTGCGTCTTGTGGGTGTAGAGTATGGCCTTCATCCAGTGCATCTTGAGGTGCTGTATTACCTTTCCCGCTGTAACAAATTCAGCGACACCCCCGCTGCTGTCACCGAGTTTCTGGGGATCACCAAAGGTACAACCTCTCAATCCATCACCTTGTTGGCATCGAAAGGCTTTTTGACCAAGAGAAAAGATCCGCATGATCGTCGCGTCACCCATTTGGTATTAACGGAAAAAGGCGAAGAAATCGCGAAAACCGCGATTCCTCCCACAGTGCTGAAAAATGGATTGGAGCAGTTAGGCGAAAGCCAACAAGCACTGAGAGAGCTACTTGAGACTCTGCTACGTAGCATGCAAAAAACCACCAATAGCGCCAGCTTTGGGCTTTGTAAAACCTGCAAATTCCATCAACCCATTGCTGACGGTAAGTTCTTCTGCACGTTAACCAAGGAAACGCTCGATGCGGCAGGAAGGGAGCTGATTTGTCGGGAACACACGCTCGACTAGCACTCAACCATTTTGCTAGAAAGCGCGATCACGCACTGGTTGTCGTCGCCATTCGATGATTGAGTATCATCTACAATTATTCAAAGGCAAACAGCGGTCACGGCTTGGCGGGTGCGTGAATTGTTTGCTGTGATAGAATATTGCCCTCAGCCTGATTTTTGAGGTCTTATGGCCAATCTTTCACAACTAATTGCCCGAGCTCAGTCACTTTGTGAGCAGCGCGGTGTTCGACTGACAGCACAGCGCGAGCGGGTATATGAGATTATCGTCCAGAGCAAAAGGGCGATTAGCGCCTATGATTTGCTGGATGTATTGCGGGAAACAGAGCCGCAAGCCAAACCACCCACGGTTTACCGCGCGCTCGATTTTTTGCTTTCTCAAGGCTTTGTGCACAAAGTGGAGTCAACAAATAGCTTTATTGCTTGCTGCTTGCCTGGACATGAGCAACATTGTTCACAGCTATTGATTTGCGACTCATGTGGCACAGTTGAAGAGTGTCACACTGATACACTGTCGACAGCCCTTCAGCAAAAAGCCAATCAGGTTAACTTTGCGGTGAATCATCACGTGGTTGAAACACATGGAACCTGTCACACCTGCCAGGTAGCGACACAGAAAATGCAGTAGGACGGTAAAGAACTATTATGCGCGCTGAATTTGTAAACCCTTTTTTGTCTTCGTTGGTGAACGTGCTGACCACCATGGCGCAGCTAGAAATTACGCCCAAAAAACCTCAGCTAAAGACATCTGAAGTCGCCAAGGGCGATGTGTCCGGTCTTATTGGCATGGTCGGCCCAAAGACCAAAGGCTCTTTCTCTGTGACCTTTGAAGAAGAACTGGCGCTGGAAATCATGAACCGCATGCTGGGCGAAAGACCCACTTCTATTGATGCGGATGTCACCGACATGGTGGGCGAAATCACCAACATGGTGACTGGTGGGGCCAAACGCCTACTGGCGGAAAAAGGCTTTGATTTTGATATGGCGACCCCGATTGTAGTCTCTGGCCGTGAACATACCATCACCCATAAAAGCGAAGGTCAGATCATCATCATGCCGTTCGATTCCGAATTTGGCCGTGCCTATATCGAAATTTGTTTCGACTAAGCCGAAAATACCCTCATAAAAAACGCCGCATCAATGATGCGGCGTTTTTGTTTCTGACATTCAAACTTCAGCGGTTATACCAATCACAGTGGGTAGGTGATCAGAAATGGCGCAGGAAAACGCTCGAGAACAAGGCGGAAAATTTCGATAAGTAGTTATTCTACAATTAAATTTTTCAACGCAGTTATCGAGCATTTTAACAAACTAGGATGAGCAGATATTTACTACGATTGGTATTATGCACGCCACTGTTTGAACGCATTGATCAAACCATTGGTTGAGCTGTCATGGCTGGTCACTTCATCCTGATCCGCCAGTTCTGGCAGGATTTGGTTCGCCAGCTGTTTACCCAGCTCTACGCCCCACTGATCGAAACTGTAGATGTTCCAAATCACGCCCTGTACGAAGATTTTGTGCTCGTACATCGCGATGAGGGCACCCAAGCTGCGAGGAGTGATTTGCTTCACCAAGATTGAGTTGGTTGGGCGGTTACCTTCAAATACTTTGAACGGCACCAGATCCGCCACTTCCTCAGCCGATTTACCCGCGGCTGCGAATTCTGCTTCTACCTGTTCACGGGTCTTACCGAATGCCAGTGCTTCAGTTTGCGCGAAGAAGTTTGCCATCAGTTTAGGATGGTGATCACTCAGCGGATTGTGGCTGATAACAGGCGCAATGAAATCACATGGGATGAGCTTGGTGCCTTGGTGGATAAGCTGGTAGAACGCGTGCTGACCATTGGTACCCGGCTCGCCCCAGATGATTGGGCCAGTTTGGTAATCAACTGGCTTGCCGTCGCGATCCACGTACTTACCGTTTGATTCCATGTTACCTTGCTGGAAGTACGCTGCGAAGCGGTGCAAGTATTGGTCATAAGGCAGAATGGCTTCTGATTCCGCGCCGTAGAAGTTGTTGTACCAAAGACCAATCAACGCCAGCAGCACAGGCAGGTTTTCAGTGAACGGCGAGCTTTGGAAGTGCTTGTCCATGTCGTGCGCGCCAGCCAGCAACTCAATAAAGTTGTCGTAGCCAATGGCCAGACAGATTGACAGGCCAATCGCAGACCAAAGTGAGTAACGGCCACCCACCCAGTCCCAGAACTCGAACATGTTGTCGGTATCGATGCCAAATTCAGCAACGGCTTGTGCGTTGGTAGACAGCGCAGCGAAGTGTTTCGCTACGTGCGCCTGATCTTCTGCTGACGCCAGGAACCAATCACGCGCAGACAGAGCATTGGTCATGGTTTCTTGCGTCGTGAAAGTTTTTGATGCGATCAGGAACAGGGTCGTTTCTGGATTCAGATCTTTCAGGGTTTCCGCAACGTGTGTGCCGTCAACGTTAGAAACGAAGTGCAGGTTCAGACGTGTTTTGTAAGCAGCCAGCGCTTCGCTCACCATGTAAGGACCCAGATCAGAACCGCCGATACCGATGTTCACGATATCCGTGATTTCTTTGCCAGTGTAACCTTTCCACTCACCACTGATAAGACGCTCGGAGAAACCTTTCATTTTGTCCAGTACAGCGTTAACTGCAGGCATCACGTCTTCGCCATCGACCATCACTGGCGTGTTGCTGCGGTTGCGCAGAGCAACGTGCAGTACTGAACGGCCTTCAGTGTGGTTGATCTTTTCACCACGGAACATCGCTTCGATAGCGCCTTTTACTTCCGTTTCATCAGCCAATGCGAACAGTTTGTCCAGCGTTTGCTCGCTGATCAGGTTCTTTGAGTAGTCCAGCAAGATATCGTTGCCGAATTGCACAGAGAACTTATCGAAACGGTTTGGATCGTTGGCGAAAAGCGAGGTGAGGGTCAAATCCTGCGCATCTTCAAAGTGAGCCGTCAGCGCTTTCCACGCTGCGGTTTGCGTCGGATTGATGGACTTCAACATAATCATTGTTCCTTTGTAGACAGAGTCTGTTATCGCGGGCACTGCCTTCCCACGTTACAGAGGTAGACCGCCTTGTTTAGGGGCAGCCTCCAGAATCGCATAATGGTATACCCAAACTTCCTGAAGGTGTAGGTTTCAGGGTACCTGAGTACAAGATGTCACCGACATCAACTCCAAGTCCTGTATACTTTTAGCCGCATTCAAATATCGCCGCTAGATTACAGGCACCAAGGGCGTGACAGTTTGCCACGAAAAAATTGCTGCTATCTTGCGCTAGGTCAGTGACGACCTATTAACCAACTTGAACTCGCAGCGTCACGCACTCTACCCAAAATTTTTAAAGCAGGTTGTTTTAAATGTGGACACAAAAAACAATTAGCCTACGTCCCCGCGAGAGAGGTTTCCACCTGATCACCGACGAAGTGGTAAAACAATTACCGGAAATTCGCAGTCTGGATGTCGGCTTGGTGAACCTGTTCATTCAACACACTTCGGCCAGTCTGACACTCAATGAAAACGCTGACCCAACGGTTAGAAGCGATATGGAAGCGCACTTTAACCAGTTCGTGCCAGAGCGCGCATCCTACTATCAGCACACCTACGAGGGCGACGACGATATGCCAGCGCACATCAAAGCATCGCTGTTGGGCGCAAGTGTCGTTATTCCAATCAGCAACGGCAGATTGGCATTGGGAACCTGGCAGGGTATTTACCTTGGCGAGCATAGAAACCACGGTGGAGCAAGAAGAGTGATTGTTACAATACAAGGCGGGCAAAACTGATGCCGTTCAGGCGAAATGTAATGCCAGTCCATAGAAATATGAATGTCACCGCATAAACAATCTCTCATTTGGCTATGCACTTCCTATACTTTTCAAAGGACTTGGGGAGGTCAAATGCTAGAAAACGTCAAAATCACAAGAAAACTGCCGCTGGTTATCATTTCTTTCGCACTGATATCTTCAATTAGCACAGGAATGATGAGTTATAAGTTCGCTTCAGAACAGCTCATCCTCTCTGCCGAGTCAAAGCTTGTTGCATTGCTCGACTCCAGAAAGGAATCGCTACTCCAGTACTTTGATACGGTAAAACGTGATCTGTTTATTCACGCCCGCTCACCTCAGACACGAGATGCGGTGGTTGAAATCACCGAGGCATGGGCAGATTTAGGAAGCCAGCAGCAATCAACCCTTCAATCGCTTTATATTACTGATAACCCATTCGATGTCGGCCAGAAAGAAGCTTTGCTGAACGCCGAAGATGGTTCTGCATATAGCCAAGCCCATAAAAAATATCACTCTTTCTTCCGTAACCTAGCTGCTGAGCATGGATACTTTGATATTTTCCTCGTCGATAAAGCAGGCAATATCCTTTATACCGTCAAAAAAGAAGATGACTTTGCCACCAATCTTCTCAATGGTAAATGGAAGGACACTCACTTGGCCCGCGCATTTACTATGGTCAATAAGAATCCTTCAGTAGGTAATGCCTACCTCACTGATTTCGAAAAATATGAGCCCAGTTTTAATCAACCTGAAGCCTTTTTCGCGACACCAATACACAAAAATGGTGAGGAGTACATAGGCGTCCTCATCTTCGAAATGCCAATTAAATATATCAACAGTGTCATGCAAATCAGCGCGGGTATGGGGGAGACCGGTGAAACCATTCTGATTGGTTCTGATGAGCTGATGCGAAGCAATTCCCGATTTCTTGATGGAGAAAATATTCTGGAAGCCTCTGTTCATACCGAGTCTGCTGTGAAAGCACTCAGCGGTGTTTCTGGCGTTCAGTTTGAGGAAGATTACAGAGGGATGGAGGTACTCAGTGCCTATGCTCCTTTTGACTTTATGTCACTCCATTGGGCAATCATCGCTGAAATAGAACGAGACGAAATATTGAGTCCTCTTCGCGTTTTTGTTAGTGCATTAGCCTTTTCTGTGCTGGCAGGAACAGTCGTTATTTTTATCGTCGGGTATTTTCTTGCTTCAGACATTGCAAAGCCGATCGCTGCCATGTCATCAATGATGAACCGTATTGCTAATAATGAATTGGACATCAACATTTCTGTATCAGAGCGGAAAGATGAAGTCGGCCACATGGCCAAAGCGCTTGAGATATTTAAAAGCAATGCCATTGAAAAAGATAAGCTACAAAAAGAGCTGACTTATATGGCACACCACGACATGTTAACAGGACTTCCAACAAGGCAGCTCATTACAGATCGCCTACAAGACATGACAAAAAATTACAGCAAAGAGCAATTCCCGTTTGCAGTTATGTTTGCTGATCTCGATAACTTTAAAACCGTAAATGATACGCTGGGTCACCATATTGGTGATGAGGTTCTCAAGGCAGCTGCCCGAATTTTTCAGGAAGCATTACGTGATGGTGACTTTGTTGCCCGAATTGGTGGTGATGAATTTGTGCTGTTGTTTACTAACCTTCGCGAAGCTGATGAAGCGATGGAGATCGCCGAAAAGCTGGTCGTATCTATTGAAACCGGCCTGAAATTAGTCAGTGCAACTATCCCCGTAACTCTGAGTCTTGGAATTGCGGTGTGCCCCGACGATGCCGAAGATACCACTTCATTGATCCGGCATGCTGATGAAGCCATGTATCGAGCCAAGCAAAAAAGTAAAAACTGCTGCAGCCGATAGACATATGCCGCCCGAGGGCTAAGGGTTCAGTCAGCTTTGACTAGGGCTGTATTCGCGACATTCCTTTGTAGGTGTAATCGCCGCGATGAATAAGTAACAACAAAGAGGGCGGCATCAGCCCATTAGCTCCCGAGGGTGAACTTCATGTTCACCCTTTCTGATTCGTGATTCCGAGAAAGAATCTCACCAATATTTAACCAACTAGTTTATTGAACAGCTATGATGACAAAAGTAGACATAAAATATCCTTTCAAGAAGATTTAATAATTAATCGATAATTCATACTTTTTTATTATTTTAATCATTTTTTATGAATTATTTTGCAGTCAATTCCTAATTAAATGCTTATGCCCCACACACTTATTTCCTAATAACTTCTTAAAAAAATACGCTTATCATCTTTCATCAACAATTCGTTGGGACATTTCAATACACTCCTCTTATCGCTACTGTTTCATAAGCGAGAACACAAAAATTAATCGACCATCCTGATATAGCTAATCAGGATGCATATATTTACAAACCACCCATGGATTATAAATATGACAAAAATAAAAAAATCACTTCTCGCTTCAGCAATCATTACTGGAACATTGACTTCCGCGCAGGCATTCGCCAACTGTGCCGGTAACGTTTATTCCATGAATGCAGGTCGCGGACATATCGGCATGCTGCTTGATGTAAAAGAAGCCAAGCAGATGTCCAGCCAATACTATGCCGATGCGGTTGATCGTTCGATTTTTCATTCGCGAACACGCTTTAGTGCTTCCGGCATGTCTTACGATCGCGTTACTGATCGTCTGTATTACGCCAGCGCACCTCAGCCAAAGTCTTACTATGTGGATCTTCCCGAAGGAACCTTCACCGATGAAGAGCTTAAAAGCTTAGATCTGCACGCTAACCGCATAGAAAGCTATCAATTGGCGTATATGGACCCGGCAACAGGCCAGCATGTCGCAGGTCCAACCGTCAATAAGCAGATCATGCGCATGGCATTTGATCCAGACTCTGGTGAGCTTTATGCGTCAGACGCCAGAACCATTTTCAAGGTCAACCCAACAACAGGTGAGACCACACACATCGCTGATTTTTCTGACGACTTAAAATTTGGCGGCTTTACCAGCTGGGGCGATTTTGTGTTTCAGGACGGTGAGCTGCTGTTTGTGACCAATAGCCGCACCTTTGTGATTAATATCACCACAGGTGCACAAACCCTGAAAGCATTCCACTTTATTGATTTTGTTGCGGCAGCAACGCTGGATCAAAACGGACAAATGCTGGTTGCCGCCAAGAACCAAAACGTTTCAGGTAACGTGAACAGTAATCACCTGTTCCGCGTCAAACCGTCTACCGGCGAGAAAAAAGCAGTTGGCCTGTTCCCATCTCGCATCAGTGGTATGGCAACCGTGACCTCAGAAGATCACACCTGTTACGAGAAAACCGAATTCGCCAGCGATTTGATCCCTCAGGTCACTGGTGTGTCGCTGACATCAAACAATGTTGCTGAAGGCGAGTCTGCGTTCTTCGTTATCAACCTGGATAAAGCCACGACGGATGCCAACACCAAACTGCGTGTGGCACTGAAAGACGGCAGCGCAGTGTTAACCAGTGATTACCTGAACACCGCTTCACTTCTGTTTTCTGACTTTACGACAGGTTCGGCAACCCTTTCTTCAACAGGTACTGACATTACGCTTCCACAAGGCGTGACTTCTGTGCGTATTGAAGTCCCGACAGTTGAAAATGCGGTGCATGAAGCTGATGAAACCTTCAGCCTGGATGCTTGGGTCAGCACAGATAAGAGCGATCTCACCTCCGCCACTGTGACCGTGACTGATGACGATCCCGCTGAAGTGGGCATCAAACTCTGTAGCAATGGCGGCTGGGTAACACCGACCAACTCGCTGACCTGGTGTTCGGAAACAGACACCCGTACCACGATTGGTGATTACCATAACTCGACGCACAGATCGGTTTACGAAGGGACTGTCGCGGGCTTGGCAACGGGCAAAGCCACAACGCTCAACTACGACATTCTTTCTACCCAATACATTGGTGGTCTGTCGAAGCTGAGAGTGGAAATTGACTATGGCAGTGGCTGGCAAGTGATTGGTAACTACCGTTCACAGGTTTACTCAAAACCAACGACAGTTTCCTACACCTATGACTTTACCCCGTCTGCTGCTACGGCGAAGTTCAGACTGACCTGGGATATTGTGTCTGACTACAATGGTGGCGGTGACGATATCTCCATCACGCTGCACAAGTTCAGCCAGTAAATAAAACTGAAGACAAAAGCCCCGAACTGAGTTTGGGGCTTTTTCTTTTATCAGAAGGGCTGGTTAATCATTACCCGGAAAATGCTTTCCTCTGAGCCCGCAGCCATCTCTGAGCGCACGACAATACCTTCCACCTGAAAACGCACTGCTGCGCCGGCGCTCCATTTCATATCACTGTGTAGCTCACTCAAATCGTACTCATCCGCTACCCGGCCAACATCAGTGAATAGCACCCACTGCCACCATGGCACGTCATACCAATTGAAAACGGGTAACTGGCTCAGAGACTACCATTCCGGCAGAAAAGCCCAAGGTTTCAGTGTAGGAGACAAACGGAACCACTTCAATATCCAACGATTCCGGCTCTGGGTGATTTGATGCCAGAACGCCATTTTGAAAAAGCAATAATGGCAAAGATAAGAAAGCCGTCACGCGGGTTACGGCTTTAGAAAAATTCAGATTCAAAACATTTTACAACTTACACGTTAGAGCCTATTGACCTTTGGTATAAATCAAGTCAACACGGGATGTGAGATTGGTGACAAGCTCATAGCCAATGGTGCCTACATGACGGGCGATTTCTTCTACAGGGAGGTCATCTCCCCACAGGAGCACTTCATCGCCCACGCGGTCGGTCGCTTCTGGACCCAAATCAATGGTGATCATGTCCATGGAGACACGTCCCGCAAGTGGCACACGCCGGCCATTGATTATTACAGGTGTGCCATCAGGCGCAACGCGGGGATAACCATCGCCGTAGCCAATGGCTACCACACCGATTTTGGTATCACGCTCTGTCATCCAGCGTCCGCCATAACCAACCGTTTCACCTTTCTTGGCTTCACGTACAGCGATAAGGCTAGAAGTCATGGTCATCGCAGGCTTAAGTCCGAAGTCCTTACCGCAGCGCTCTGCCATCGGCGAAATACCGTAAAGGCTGATACCAGGGCGAACATAGTCAAAGTGGCTGTTTGGCCAAATCAGACTACCGGAGGAGGCCGCCAGCGATTTAAAGCCAGACTGCCCGGAAGTCAGTTCTTCAAACAGTGTGATTTGCTGCTGAGTGACTGGCTTTTCTGGTTCATCCGCGCAGCCGAAATGGCTCATAAAGTTGAGTGGTTTCGCGACATTCGGGCAGGTATTCAGTCGCTCGATAAATTCGGCCACATACTCAGGACGCACACCCAAGCGATGCATACCGGTGTCGATTTTCAGCCAAACATGGAGCGGGTGCTCCAGGTTGGCCTTTTCCAGCGCTTCCAATTGCTCGATACAGTGAACCGCCGTTTGGAGGTTTTGCGCTTCCAGTGTCGGTAAGTCCGCAGACGAATAGAAACCTTCAAGCAGAAGGATGGGTTTCACAATCCCGCCCGCGCGAAGGCTCACGGCCTCATCAAGGCGCGCGACGCCAAAGCCATCTGCCTGTGAAGAAAGTGCTCTTGCTACAGGAAGAAGACCATGTCCGTAACCATTTGCCTTAATTGCCGCCCAGGTTCGACTGTTTGGTGCCAAAGCACGGATAACATCGATATTGTGGTTCAGGGCTGCCGTTTTAATGATTGCTGTCGCCGCTTTCATAACACCTCGCGGTTAATTCTTAACAAGCCGTTTTATTCTTCGTCAAACGCTGGGCCCGCATAGTTATCAAAGCGGGAGAACTGACCCTGGAAGGTCAGGCGCACGCTACCGATAGGACCGTTACGCTGTTTACCGAGGATGATTTCCGCAATACCTTTGAGCGGACTTTCCGGGTTATAAACCTCATCACGGTAAATAAACATGATAAGGTCCGCATCCTGCTCGATTGCGCCCGATTCACGCAAGTCGGAGTTGACAGGGCGTTTGTCTGCACGTTGTTCCAGCGAGCGGTTAAGCTGCGACAGGGCCACAACAGGCACGTTCAATTCTTTTGCCAGCGCTTTTAGCGAGCGGCTGATCTCGGCAATCTCAAGGGTACGGTTATCCTGAAGACCAGGAACACGCATCAGCTGAAGGTAGTCGACCATGATCATCGACAGACCACCGTGTTCACGCGCCACGCGGCGCGCACGTGAGCGCACTTCCGTCGGTGTCAGGCCTGAGCTGTCATCGATATACATGTTCTTCTTCTGCATCAGAATACCCATGGTCGATGAAATACGCGCCCAGTCTTCATCATCCAACTGACCGGTACGGATTTTAGTCTGATCAACACGGGAAAGTGACGCGAGCATACGCATCATTAGCTGTTCGGCTGGCATCTCGAGCGAGAAAATCAGTACCGGCTTTTCCTGATCCATCGCGGCGTTTTCACACAAGTTCATCGCAAAGGTGGTTTTACCCATGGATGGACGCGCGGCCACGATGATGAGGTCAGAGCCTTGCAGGCCTGCAGTTTTCTTGTTGAGGTCTGCGAAGCCGGTCGACACACCGGTCACACCGTCTTGCGGTGATTTGAACAGAATTTCGATACGCTCAAGAGTTTTCGACAGAACATTGTCGATGTTCTGTGGACCTTCGTTTTCAGTGGTACGTGATTCTGCAATGGCGAAAACCTTGCTTTCCGCCATGTCGAGTAAGTCTTCAGAAGTACGGCCTTCTGGGTCATAACCTGCATCAGCGATTTCGTTAGCGACGCTGATAAGGTTACGCACCATCGCACGTTCGCGGACAATATCTGCATAGGCAACGATGTTCGCCGCACTTGGGGTATTTTTCGCAAGCTCTGCAAGGTAAGCAAAGCCGCCTACATCTTCTAGTTGGCTGTGTTTTTCAAGGTTCTCAGAGAGAGTGATCAGGTCAAGGGGCAGACCAGCATCCAGCAGCTGTTTGGTGCTTTCAAAAATCAGCCGGTGAGGACGGCTGTAAAAGTCTGCAGCAACCACTTTTTCCGCCACGCTGTCCCAACGCTCGTTGTCCAGCATCAGACCGCCCAGCACTGACTGCTCGGCTTCCAAAGAGTGCGGTGGCACCTTCAGGGCATCAACCTGACGGTCTTTGGGTTTGTTGGAATTAAATTGCTTGCTGCGTTGCTCTGCCATATCACTTATTACCTTGTCGATTCGACCGACATTATACCCAGAACGTCTGGCGAATAACTATCGCTAGCCGCTTTGGAGCGACCACGACTTTTTTACCTGCCAATTTAACGTGTTGCTGACGAAATGCAGGAGGATTTATATAGAATGTGGCTCCTGATGTTGTAATGGTAACCTAAATGGCGTCGTCGCTACTGAAACCGTCTCTGTTTTGTCTGGTGGCACTCCCTCTTTGTGCAAGCGCCAGTGTACCTGAACCTTGGCAATCAGAAGTCGAGCTTGGGTTCCAAGCGCTATCCGGCAACTCAGACTCAATGACCATCAATAGCCGCCTCGGGGTTAACTACACCGAAGGTCCTTACCGACACACCTCAGAAGCAAAGTTCCTGCTGGTTGAAAAAGATGGTGAGGAAGACAAGCGCAAAAGCGAGTTCGAAAGTCAGGCTAACTACAAGTTTGACCCCAAGCGCTACGTGTGGGGAAACATCAGCTTTCTTGATGATAAATACGGCCCGTATTTTAAGGATCTGACCGTTGCAACTGGATTGGGTTATCAGGCGATTTGGCAGGAAGATTTATCACTCTTGTTGGAAATTGGCCCCGGTTACCGTTATCAATCCCCAAATCTGGATGAACTGGACGACGATGACCTTATCCTGCCTCATGACGTGGAAGAGGCGATTTTGCGTGGACAGGCTGAGCTGTCCTGGCAAATGGCTAAGACCGCCCTATTTGAAGGTCGAATTACGGCAATCAGTGGACCAAGCAACACCAGTTTTGAAGCGCGGGCATCGGTATCCACCAGCCTCATTGACGATCTGGCGATTAAGCTTTCCACAACCCAAAAATACATCAGTGAAGTCCCTCCGGGTCTTGAGAACTTGGATTCGATCTTCACCGTGAATATGCTT
Organism: Grimontia kaedaensis; assembly: GCF_023746615.1. Classification (NCBI taxonomy): domain Bacteria; kingdom Pseudomonadati; phylum Pseudomonadota; class Gammaproteobacteria; order Vibrionales; family Vibrionaceae; genus Grimontia; species Grimontia kaedaensis. The sequence goes on from NZ_CP082275.1 coordinate 3,462,731, forward strand.
TACAAATTCTAACTTGTCGGCGCTGGGTAACGCGTTATTTGGGATGGTATCGGTATAGAAGCATGATCCTTGCTCTTTCCTAGCATCGCTTTCCCAAACTCCAGGCACAAAAAAACCGACCCTGAGGTCGGTTTTTTCAAAGCGACGATGCGTCTGAATTACTCAGCAACAACGTTCAGCTTAACAGTAGCGAATACTTCAGAGTGCAGTTGCACGCTGATTTCGTACTCACCAGTGTTACGCAGTGCACCTTCTGGCAGGCGAACTTCGCTCTTCGCTACAGCAACGCCAGCTGCAGTTACAGCGTCAGCGATGTCACGAGTACCGATAGAACCGAACAGTTTACCTTCGTCACCAGCTTTAGAAGCGATTTCTACCGCTTCCAGTGCTTCAACTTGCTCAGCGCGCGCTTGTGCAGCTGCCAGAGCTTCAGCAACTTTAGCTTCCAGATCTGCACGACGAGCTTCGAAGTGCTCAACGTTAGATTTAGTTGCCATTACTGCCTTACCTTGTGGGATAAGGAAGTTACGTGCGTAACCAGACTTAACAGTTACCTGATCACCCAGACCACCCAGGTTAGCGATTTTATCAAGCAGAATAACTTGCATTATCTATTCCTCTATTAACTTGGACAGTGCCGATTACTGATGCTTGTCAGTGTATGGCAGCAGAGCCAGGTAACGTGAACGCTTGATAGCGCGTGCCAGCTGACGCTGGTACTTAGCACGGGTACCAGTGATACGGCTAGGTACAATTTTACCAGCTTCGGTGATGTAGTTTTTCAGAGTCGCTACGTCTTTGTAATCGATCTCTTGTACGCCTTCTGCAGTGAAACGGCAGAATTTACGACGACGGAAGAAACGTGCCATGGGGCTATCTCCTGATCTAAATATCTATAATTTCATCGGCATGTAACACTAATCTACCTGCGCCGTTTCGGCTGGTCTGGTAAGCGAGAAACCCACTTACCTTAATGTTACTACCTAGAGCTAAATGCTGTGTTTTGTATTGAGAACCTTGCCCGCTCGCTACCACTTGTAATCGGCAGTAGGCTTGCCTTGGCAATCCAGCTTCCTGTTGTTCCGAACGATGCTCAAGCACAAAGTGACAATGAGGTATTCCGGCAGGACTCTGTTTTCGAATCGGCCCCTGGGTGATAACACCTGCAAGCTCAATTCGATTGGTCATCAAGTCAAATTACTCAGCTGCTGCTTCGCCTTCAGATTGTGCTTCTGCACGCTCTTCGCGACGTGGTGCGCGCTCTTCTTTAGCCTTCATCATGATAGATGGCTCAGTGATAGCGCCTTTGGTACGCATGACCATGTTACGGATCACAGCGTCGTTGAAGCGGAACGCAGTTTCCAGCTCATCAACAACTGATTGCTCAGCTTCAACGTTCATCAGAACGTAGTGTGCTTTGTGCAGTTTGTTGATTGGGTAAGCCAGTTGACGACGGCCCCAGTCTTCCAGACGGTGGATCTGACCACCTGACTCTTTGATAGAACCAGTGTAACGCTCGATCATGCCAGCAACTTGCTCGCTTTGATCAGGGTGCACCATGAATACGATTTCGTAATGACGCATTGGTTGCTCCTTACGGATTATTCAGCTTCCACGCTTGGCCCGGTCGTCCAGCGGAAGCAAGGAACGAAAGTAAAAGACCGGGAATTTGGAGGCAGGATAGTACAGAATTGCGCCGCTAATAGCAACAAAAAGCACAACGCCCGGAGAAATAAATTACCGGGCGTTGCTTTGTGTGAAAACGGTCTGTTTTCTTGGAGTTATCCGCGGCGCTGGCGCACAGCTTCAAACAGGCAGATACCAGTCGCGACCGACACGTTAAGGCTCGACACGCTGCCAGCCATCGGAATGCTGATGAGATCGTCACAAGTCTCGCGGGTCAATCGGCGCATACCATCACCTTCTGCGCCCATCACTATCGCCAGAGGTCCAGTCAGTTTCGCGTCATACACGTCATGAGTTGCTTCACCAGCAGTGCCGACAAACCACACGCCTTTTTCCTGCAACGCACGCATGGTACGGGCTAGGTTGGTCACACGAACCAAAGGCACCACTTCTGCAGCGCCAACAGCCACTTTGCGAGCTGTCGCGTTTAGTTGAGCAGATTTGTCTTTCGGCACAATCACCGCGCACACGCCAGCAGCATCGGCGTTACGCAGACACGCGCCCAGGTTATGTGGATCCGTCACCCCGTCCAACACCAATAGCAGAGGGCTCTCTTTGCCATCCAGGATGATGTCGAGGTCGTTTTCATTGTACTGGCGACCTGGCTTCACGCGGGCAATCAAGCCCTGATGAGAGGCACCTTTCGCTTTGTCATCCAGTGCTTTACGGCCCATTTCCTGCAGAGTGATACCTAGGCGGGTCAACTCATTCAATACAGGTAATACACGATCATCCTGACGGCCTTTCAGTACGAAGACTTCGATGAAGCGGGACGGATCAGATTCCAGTACGGCTTTAACGGCGTGGATGCCGTAAATCATTTCATTGCTCATGGATTACTTCTTATTCTTGCCTGCTCTGGCTGGTTTGCCTTTCTGCGCCTTTTTCTTGCGCACCTTCTCTGCCTTGGTTTTCTTCTTCGCCGGGTTTTCGCTTTTGCCGCCACGCTTTCCGGACGGGGCTTTATCACCCTCACCTTTTGGAATTGCGCCACGCTTCAACTGTTGGCGAACAGACATACGCTCTTGACGGGCTTCAGGATTTTTCCCTGACTCGGCGCGGCCTTTCTTGGCTTTATTGCGGGCAGTTTTACCTGCTCCACGCGCTTTACGGGTTGTTCCGTCCAGCTCGAAATCGATCATCCTTTCATCAAGGTTGACGGATAATACTTTGACCGTGACCTGATCGCCAAGTCGGAAAATACGACCAGAGCTCTCGCCCACCAGTTTTTGCCCCACCATGTCGTAGTTGTAATAGTCGTTGTCAAGGTTCGAGATATGCACCAAGCCATCAATGTGAAGCTCTTTCAGGCGTACAAAGAAACCGAAACCAGTAACATTGGCAATAGTGCCTTCCATGACTTCGCCAACATGATCCTGCATGTATTCACACTTAAGCCAGTCAGAGACATCACGGGTTGCGTCATCTGCACGGCGTTCTGTCATCGAGCACTGTTCGCCCATCACGTCCATATCATCAAAGGAGTAGTGATAGCCGCCGGTTGGAGTCCAACGGTCTTTGTTTCGACCTTCTTCTTTGGCAATCAGGTATTTGATCGCACGGTGCAGCAGCAAATCCGGATAACGACGGATTGGCGAGGTAAAGTGCGCGTACTGCTTGAGCGCCAGACCAAAGTGACCAGAGTTATCGGCCTGATATACCGCCTGCTTCATAGAGCGCAGCAGCATAGTTTGGATAAGTTCCTGATCTGGACGGCCAGCAATCAAATGCGCCAGTTTGGCGTAATCGGTTGGAGACGGCTCTAAGCCACCTTCAAGTGCCAGACCCATTTCGCTCAAGAAGTCTTTAAAACCAGTGAGACGCTCCTCGCCCGGCGCTTCGTGCACGCGGTATAGCGCAGGCTCTTTGGCTTTCTCAACAAAACGCGCAGATGCGATGTTCGCCAGAATCATACATTCTTCGATGATCTTGTGGGCGTCATTACGCTCAACTGGCACAATACGCTCAATCTTACGCATGGCATTGAAGATGAATTTGGTCTCAACGGTTTCAAACTCTATCGCACCGCGATGTTCGCGTGACGCCTTCAACGCTTTGTACATACGATTCAGTTCTTCCAGATGCGGAACCAACGGCGCATAGCGCTCGCGAAGTTCTTCATCACCGTCGAGCATCGCAGCGACTTTGGTGTAAGTCAGACGCGCGTGGGAGTTCATTACCGCTTCGTAGTGTTTGAAGCCGGAAAGCTTACCGGCTTCTGAAATAGTCATTTCACACACCATACACAAGCGGTCTACCTGTGGGTTCAGTGAACACAAGCCATTGGAAAGCACTTCCGGCAACATTGGTATGACCTGCGACGGGAAGTACACCGAGTTACCGCGATTCACTGCTTCTTTGTCCAACGCCGAGTCTGGACGTACGTAGTAGCTCACGTCTGCAATCGCGACCCAAAGGCGCCATCCGCCAGATTTTTTCTTCTCACAGAATACGGCGTCATCGAAGTCACGGGCATCTTCACCGTCAATGGTGACAAGCGGCAAGTCACGCAGATCAACACGACCTTTTTTCGCGTCTTCCGGTACTTGCTCGGTGAAGCTCTTGATTTGTTTTTCGACGTCTTGTGGCCACTCGTGCGGAATGTTGTGGGTACGCACGGCAATTTCGATTTCCATGCCTGGCGCCATGTTTTCGCCCAGCACTTCAACCACACGGCCCACCGGGTTGTGCTGACGGGTTGGACGCTGGAAAATTTCCACCACCACAACGTTACCCATACGTGCGCCTTTACGCTCTTCTTGCGGGATCACGATGTCTTGACTGAGACGCGAGTCATCCGGCACCACAAAGCCCATGCCGTTTTCGACAAAATAGCGGCCAACAATCTGGCCTTTTCGCTCTTCCAGCACACGAACCACGCGGGCTTCTTTGCGGCCGCGTTTATCCGTTCCTGCCGGCTGCGCAAGAATGAAATCACCGTGCATCACCTGCTTCATCTGGTGATGTGGCAGCAGCCAGTCTTCACGGTTGCCTTTGCCTTCCGGGCGCAGGAAACCGAAACCGTCGCGGTGACCAATCACGGTGCCTTTGACGAGGTCCAGGCGCTCAGGCAGTGCATAGCACTGACGGCGGGTAAAAATGAGCTGGCCGTCACGCTCCATTGCGCGGAGTCGGCGGCGCAAGCCCTCGTATTCTTCGTCGCTGCGCAAACCCAGCACTTCGAAAAGCTGGTCGCGGCTTACCGGAGTGGTAAAACCTTTAATCACCTCGAGGAGGTGCTCTCGGCTCGGCACAGGATTGTCGTATTTTTCTGCTTCACGACCCAAAAAAGGATCGTTGCTATGTAGGTGTTTGTCCTGAGACATATAAAATTCCCATTAGCGACATGTGCTACTCAGTATATCGCTTTGAATAAAAGAAATTGGGCACCCGCAAGAAATACCGACAAAAACTGGCAGTTCGTCTCAAACGATGAGAATCAGAGCGGGCGCGCTGGGATAAGAAGGTGCTTCAGGTCATCATTGCCTGACACCATGTCATGAAGTGTGTAATTGTCCATCTCGTTAAGAAAAGCATCCAAAGCTTTCGCAAAGGCACCTTTCAGACGACAAGCTGACGTAATGTGGCAATTTGGCTGCTCACAATTAACAAGTTGCAAAGGTTCGAGAGCACGGATCACTTCGCCGACAACAATGCTCTTTGCAGGTTTACCTAACCGGATCCCGCCGTTCTTTCCCCGAACAGCTTCCACAAGTCCTATCTGACTCATACGGTGAACAATTTTCACCATATGGTTACGGGACACCCCATATTTTTCGGTGACCACAGTAATGCTCGTCAACTCTCCTTCTGGGAGGGTAGCCAGATATATCAGTGCCCGCAGGCCATAGTCGGTAAAACTGGTTAATTGCACGTTATCAACTCTCCTTTCACACAGTGTACTTTGAAAGTAAAAAGCGCGCACTCTCTGATTTTTCTTTACGTCTCAGTAACCAAACTGCTCAGTTTTAAATCATCATACCTTTTAATCTTTTTGTTGATTTAAACATTCATTTTAGATACAACTTTTAACATGCATTTAAGATGAATCTTTAAAAACATAAGAAGGTAAACTTCATGCTCAACGAGAAAACCATTGAAATTGTAAAGTCCACAGCCCCTTTGCTTGCTGAAACCGGCCCTAAACTGACAGCGCATTTCTACGAGCGCATGTTCAGCCAACATCCTGAACTCATGAATATTTTCAACATGAGTAACCAGTTTACGGGAGATCAACGCGAAGCACTTTTCAATGCGGTGTATGGCTATGCAGCCAACATTGATAACTTGCCAGCCCTGCTGCCAGTCGTCGAAAAGATCGCGCAAAAGCATGCGAGTTTTAATATCACGCCCGAAATGTATGACATCGTCGGTGAAAACCTGTTGGCAACGATAGATGAGCTTTTCTCTCCAGGTCAGGAAGTGTTAGACGCATGGGCAGAAGCCTATGGTGTATTGGCACAGGTATTTATTAATCGCGAAGAGGAAATATACCAACAGAACGCCGACTCTAACGGCGGCTGGCGTGGCACACGCACTTTCAAGCTAGTCAGCAAAACGCCTGAAAGTGAAGTGATCACCAGTTTCATTTTTGCCCCTGTCGATGGTCAGTCAGTCGCGGACTATATGCCTGGGCAATACATCGGCATATACCTGTCTCCTGAGCAATTTGCTAATCAGGAAATCCGCCAGTACAGCCTGTCTGCCGCGCCAAATGGCGAGCTTTACCGTATCTCTGTGAAACGAGAAGCGCAGGGAACGGTTTCGAATTATCTGCATGACCACCTCAACGTGGGCGATACCGTTGAGCTCGCGCCACCAACCGGCGACTTTTTCTTCCATTCGGACAACGACACCCCAGTTGCTCTAATTTCAGGTGGCGTTGGGCTGACCCCTATGCTGTCGATGCTGGAATCTCTCAGCAGTAAACATGATGCCCAAATCCACTGGCTACATGCATCTGAAAATGGCGATCACTATGCTTTTGGTGCCCACATTGATACCTTGCTGAGCCAGCATCATAGTGCCAAGCGTGACGTGTGGTTCCGTGAACCATCAGACGCGGATTCACCGGGTGAACAATTTGACCATCAAGGCATGATAGACATCAGTAAAATTGAAGGGTTAGCAGAGGATGTAAGCCGCGATTTCTATCTCTGCGGCCCGGTTGGTTTTATGCAGTCCGTAGCCACACAGCTTGTCGATGCTGGCATCAACAAAGATCGTATTTTCTACGAATGCTTTGGCCCACACAAAGTAATTTAAGACTCATACAGAACGCAAAATGCCCGCTATATGCGGGCATTTTTAATTCGTTCTGAGCATTACCAATAGGTATCACGCCGTTTCGCACGGGCAATGACATTGCGTGGCATCTTGTCTTCTAAAGCGCGTCTAAGCATAGCGATGCGATTGTGCGTGGACGAGTCTGCTGTGATGGTGTGGTACAGCCAGCGATACGCATCTTCGTAATCCAGCGGACTGCCGTAATCAGCAACCAGAAGCTCGGCTAATTGAAGCCTCGCCCGCGTGTTCCCGAGAGATGCAGCTTCACGCAAATATGGAATCGCCCGTTCTTTGTCCTGCTGCACCAAGGTGCCTTTGGAGTAATAGCGACCAAGTTGCTCTAGCGCCGCTGGCAAACCCTGCTGTGCCGCAACCTGCATGTAATAAACGCCAGCTTCGACATCTCTATCAACACACACACCCCATGCCAACATATCACCATAAAGGAACTGGTAAGCTGGGGATTCAACGCGAATGGCACGGGCTTCGATATCTTGAAGGAGCTGACAGTCGTCTTCTTTCACTTTTTTAAGGTGAGTATTCGACTCAAACAGACGGATCAATTGCGACTCTTCATACACAGGAAGAGCCGGACCCACTTCCGCTTTGGCGAAAGGGCTGGCTAACATCATGGATATAAATAAGGTACGCAGTTTCATGCCTTCCCACTATACAGGTTCTGTTCTGCCAAACAGGCGAATCATCCATCTCTCTGGCATTGGATACGGTGTGTCTTGCCTAACCTATATCGGCAAGGATTTGCCGAACTTTACCCTTTTTCCGGCGAAAAATTTCCACCAACTAATATCAATAGTATAGGGTGGGTTGGGCAAAAAAAAACCAGCCCTAAAGGCTGGTTTTTCTCTCATCGGTAACCGATTAAGACGCGAAAGGATGAACCTTGATGATGGTCTCGTTGCGGTCTGGGCCAGTAGAGATGATGTCTACAGGTACACCGGTCAGCTCTTCGATGCGTTTGATGTAATCCAGTGCTGCTTGTGGCAGTTCTTCAATAGACTTGGCACCGAAAGTCTTCTCGCTCCAACCAGGAACGGTTTCGTATATTGGAGTGATGTTCTCGTACTCGTCAGCCGCCATAGGAGAAACATTCAGGATAGTGCCGTCTGCTTTCTGGTAACCCGTACAGATTTTGATCTCTTCCAGGCCGTCCAGCACGTCCATCTTAGTCAGACAGAAGCCAGAGATAGAGTTTATCTGAATTGCACGGCGCATTGCCGCTGCATCGAACCAACCAGTACGACGCAGACGACCGGTAGTCGCGCCAAACTCGTGTCCAATAGTACCCAAGTGCTTACCGATTGGATCTTGCTTCTCTTGACCGTCATAAAGTTCAGTCGGGAAAGGACCAGAACCTACGCGTGTGCAGTATGCTTTCGCGATACCCAGGATATAACCCAGGTGACGTGGACCAAAGCCAGAACCTGCAGCAACACCACCAGCAGTTGTGTTTGAAGAGGTAACGTAAGGGTAAGTGCCGTGGTCGATATCCAGCAGCGTACCTTGCGCGCCTTCGAACATGATCTTGTCACCACGCTGACGTGCGTCGTCCAGCTCTTGGGTGACGTCGATAACCATGCTGGTCAGGATGTCAGCTTGCTCCATCACTTTCGCTAAGGTTTCTTCATAGCTTACTGGTTCTGCTTTGTAGAAGTGCTCCAACTGGAAGTTGTGCAGTTCCATCACTTCCTTAAGCTTCTCGGCAAACGCTTCTTTATCGAACAGGTCACCAACGCGCAGACCGCGGCGGGCAACTTTGTCTTCGTAAGCAGGACCGATGCCGCGACCGGTCGTACCGATAGCTTTTGCACCACGTGCTTTCTCACGCGCCATATCAAGAGCAATGTGATAAGGAAGAATTAGCGGACAAGCTTCTGACAAGAAAAGACGCTCACGTACTGGAATGCCGCGCTCTTCCAGACCGCTCATCTCTTTCATCAGGGCGTCTGGAGACAGAACAACACCGTTACCGATGATGCATTTTACGTTGTTGCGAAGAATGCCAGAAGGAATCAAGTGTAGAACGGTTTTTTCACCGTCAATGACAAGAGTGTGACCTGCGTTGTGGCCGCCTTGGTAGCGAACAACGTACTGAGCGTCTTCAGTCAACAGATCAACGATTTTACCCTTACCTTCGTCACCCCATTGGGTGCCGAGAACGACTACGTTATTACTCATCTTTTCCAGTCAGTTGATGATTAAAACGGGATTCTAGCACCATCGTTTGAAGGATGCAGTCATTTTTTGAGCGCCGTCCTGCTTGTGGTCATCGGGCTGTCACAGTTTTTTGCTCTTTCGATTTACTTGGACGGCCACATCATATATGCGATTACCGCACCTGCGACGACTAAACATCCACCAATACGACGTAGGGTAGCATCAGGTAACAGGCTCATTTCGCTGACCATTTGTCGCCATTTTTTCGGTACCAACATCGGCCCCAGCCCTTCAACCACCAGCACTAAACCCATTGCAAGCCACAACTCATTGCCCATTTTTTACTCTCGTTTGTTCGGATAAAAAAAAGACAAGGCATGATGCCTTGTCTTTTCTGTTTTGCTGTCAGACAACGTGATTAGTTTGCCTTCAACGTCGGCTCTTTCATGTACTGGAAGAACTCGCTATTAGGGTCAACAACCATGATGTCGCCCTTGTTGTTGAAGCTCTTCTCGTAAGCTTGCAGAGAGCGCAGGAAGTTATAAAACTCTGGCTCTTTGTTGAAGGTGTTTGCATAGATCCTTGCAACTTCTGCATCCGCCTCACCACGTGTTACACGTGCAGTACGCTCTGCTTCTGCCAAAACGGTAGCCACTTCCAGTTCAGCTTGAGCGCGGATAACTTCCGCCTTCTCACGGCCTTGTGAACGGTGACGACGAGCAACAGTTTCACGTTCAGCACGCATACGTGCGTAGATTGACTCACTGATTTCATCAGGCAGGTTGATCTTCTTGATACGAAGGTCAATCACTTCAATGCCGATGTCGTTAGCACTTTCCTGAAGTTCACTCAGTACGTCTGCCATCACCTGCTCACGCTTCTCGGACACGATTTCCTTAATGGTTTTCGAACCGATTTCTGCACGCAAACCATCTGCCACTTTACGTTGCAAAAGGGCTTCAGCAGTCAGACGGTTACCACCACCTGTTGAAAGGTAGTACTGACCGAAATCTTTGATTTTCCACTTCACGTAGGAGTCGATGATCACGTCTTTTTTCTCAGACGTTACAAAACGGTCTGATTGGTCATCCATGGTCTGGATACGTGCATCTAACACTTTAACGCTATCGAAAACAGGAACTTTAAAATGAAGCCCCGGCGGGTAAATTTTCGCCATGTCATCGTCAGCTTTCAGTACACGACCGAAACGAATCACAATACCGCGGTCTCCTTCGTCGACGACGAATACTGACATCAAGCCCAAAACGAGCGATATGATGATTAGAGGAATTAACAACTTACGCATAATTAATATCTCCCCTGGCGCGAAGTCGACGAACGGCTGTTGCTTGGCGCTGCAGACTGCGTCGAGCTTTCCAGCTCAATGCCGTAATCTGATGCATTGCTGTTAACCGTGGTCGAACGTTGCTGAGGAGTTTGGTTCATCAGCTTATCCAATGGCAGGTAAAGCAGGTTGTTACCGCCTTCCTGAGAGTCAATCAACACTTTACTGGTGTTACCGAAGACGTTCTCCATGGTCTGGAGGTACAGACGGCTACGCGTGACTTCAGGTGCAGCCTGATATTCAGGCAGCAGCTTCTCGAACTGCGCTACGTCACCCTCTGCTTCATTAACGGTTTTCTCTTTGTAACCCAGTGCTTCTTTCTTCAGACGCTCTGCACGACCCGTTGCTTTAGGCAGAATATCGTTGCGATAAGCTTCTGCTTCACGGATGAAACGCTCTTCATCCTCACGTGCTGCAATCGCGTCATCAAATGCGTCTTTTACCTGCTCCGGTGGACGTGCTGTGTCAAAGTTCACATCAACCACCAGAAGACCCATGTCGTAACGGTCCACGATACGGTTGATTTCGACTTCAGTGCGTTCACGGATTTCCTGACGACCAGAGGTCAGGATTTGGTCCATCACAGCATCACCAATCACTGCACGCAGCGCAGAGTCAGTTGCCTGACGCAGGCTGTCATCTGCATTGGTAACTGCAAACAGATATTTCTTCGGATCAGCAACTCGGTATTGCACGTCCATTTCAACACGCACAACGTTTTCGTCTTTGGTCAACATGTCGCCTGAGCCGCGCAATGAACGAATCGCCTGAACGTTTACCGGCGTTACTTCATCGATAAACGTTGGCTTCCAGTTCAGACCTGGCTGCACAATGCGATTATATTCGCCAAAACGTAGTACAACACCACGCTCCGCTTCACCGATAGTGTAAAACCCTGAGACACCCCAGATCACTGCACCCACAACGGCAATAACGCCCAAACCAGCAGCACCGCTGCCACCTAAAGACGGCCCCTTGCCGCCAAACAAGCCACTCAGTTTGCGGCTTAATTTGCCAAACACCTCATCGAGGTCAGGCGGCCCTTGGTCACGACCACCGCGGTTACCCCACGGATCTTTGTCCTGACCGCCATTATTTCCTGGCTCATTCCACGCCATTAGAGCACTCCATCAGTATGATATGACGATAGTTTTTATACTGTAACAGGCTGTCAGTGGACGATAAAGTCGCCTAACTCACTGCCTTCCCTTTTTTTCAACCTCAACCAGTCTGTTTGAGGTAACCGCACGTCGACTAGCAAATGTCCGTCCTGCTCGTATTCTTCATGCGTAATACAGCGCAACTGACAGAATTTACTGTGCATTCTGCCGATTGCCGCAGGTGGAATACGTAAGCGATAGCTTACCATAGTCCCAGCCAGCCTCTCGGTCAGTGCCTCAAAAAGAAGATCTATGCCCTGATCTGCCAGTGCAGATACATAGACAACACGGGGTAAACCTTCTTCATCACGCTCAATTCGTGGCGAGGCCTCTTCCATGTTGTCGATTTTGTTCATCACCAACAATGTTGGGATCTCATGTGCATCGATTTCTTCAAGTACCACATCAACCGCTTCGATGTTCTCGCGGAAGCGATCATCACTGGCGTCGATAACATGCAGCAGCAGAGCTGCTTCCTGCGTTTCCTGCAAAGTGGCTTTAAACGCAGCTACCAGATCATGGGGTAGATGACGGATAAACCCAACAGTATCGGCAAGAATCACATCACCAACATCTTCCACCTCGATTTTGCGCAATGTCGGATCCAGCGTTGCAAAAAGCTGATCCGCCGCGTAAACCCCCGCTTCAGTGATGCGGTTAAAGAGAGTGGATTTGCCGGCGTTGGTGTATCCGACCAGCGAAACGGTTGGTACTTCAGCACGGCTCCGGGCACGTCGTCCCTGTTCGCGCTGCTTAGACACTTTCTCAAGTCTACGCAGAATCGCCTTAACACGATCACGCAGCAATCGGCGGTCCGTCTCAAGCTGGGTTTCACCCGGGCCACGCAGACCAATCCCCCCTTTCTGACGCTCCAAGTGCGTCCAACCTCTTACGAGACGGGTAGAAAGATGGCGAAGCTGCGCCAGCTCTACCTGCAACTTACCTTCGTGAGTGCGGGCTCGCTGTGCAAAGATGTCCAAGATCAAACCGGTGCGATCAAGCACACGACATTTGACCAGACGCTCGAGGTTTCGCTCCTGCGCTGGAGAGAGCGCATGGTTGAAGATAACAATGTCAGCCCCAGTCATCCGGACAGCGTCTGCAATCTCTAGGGCTTTACCTTCACCTACGAAGTATTTGGAATGCGGGGACTGGCGACTACCCGTAATGGTTTGTAGCCTGCTAACCCCCGCTGACGATACCAGCATTTCAAATTCGCTGAGATCTTCCCATTCGCCTTCCTGGGTGAAGTTGATATGAACTAAAACAGCCTGTTCACCGGCTTCATAACGGTCAAACAAGCGATCAACTCCTTACCAAAGGATTATTACTCCTCAGTCTTCTCTTGCGGACGTTCGTTTGGTGAACGCTCAGAGTTGTTGTGATGGTGGTTCACTGGGCGAGCTGGGACCACGGTAGAAATCGCGTGCTTGTAAACCATTTGGTTTACAGTGTTTTTCAGCAGGATCACGAACTGGTCAAAAGATTCGATCTGGCCCTGAAGCTTGATACCGTTTACCAAGTAGATAGAAACAGGTACACGTTCACGACGCAGTGCGTTCAGAAATGGGTCTTGTAGAGATTGCCCCTTAGCCATTTTTAATTTTCCTTATTGGTTTGTAGTTGTATTAGCAACAATAAAATCAACAACGCCGCTTACAACAACCCAAAGTATACCTGTCTCTTCCCGGATCAGGTCAGACACTTTGTGACTGTTTGTAACGATAGCCCGGCATCGTCGCTATCAAGCCATGTCAAATCATCCCAGCTACGAAGCCAAGTGATCTGACGTTTGGCTAACTGACGGGTTGCGCACACACCGCGATAAACTGCATCGTCAAGCGAACAGCTACCCGCCAAATAATCCCACATCTGTCGGTACCCAACACAACGGATCGAAGGCATATCAGGATTCAGATCGCCACGATCATAAAGTTTGCGTACTTCCGCTTCGAAACCAGCTTCCATCATTTTCTGGAAACGCAGTTCGATACGTCGATGCAGTTCTCCCCTTTCCTTAGGGGCTATAGCAAATTGATGAACCTCATATGGCAATGGTTCACCTTTGGTTTCGGTCAACTCAGTGAGAGTTTTACCCGAAATACGAAAAACTTCCAGCGCTCTAGACAATCGTTGAGGATCATTCGGGTGGATCCTCGCACCTGCGACAGGGTCTACTTTGCACAACTCGTCATGCACTGCCTGCCAGCCGCGCTCCTTCGCTTCCTGTTCAATTTTAGCGCGGATCGTTGGATCCGCCGATGGCAAAGGAGACAAACCTTCCAATAATGCTTTGAAATAAAGCATGGTACCACCAACCAAAAGGGGAATTCTCCCTTTTGCGACAATATCTTCCATTTCGCGCAAGGCGTCTGCACGGAAGTCCGCAGCCGAATAGGCTTTTGATGGATCGAGGATGTCGATCAATCGATGCGGAGCCAATGCCAACTCTTCTGCAGTTGGCTTGGCCGTGCCAATATCCATTTCCTTGTAGATCAGAGCGCTATCAACACTAATGATTTCAACAGGAAACTGTTTTCTTAGGCCAATTGCCAGATCAGTTTTACCTGATGCAGTCGGCCCCATTAAAAAAATTGCCTTCGGCAATGGCTTAGTCATGTTTAAAAGCTTCTATTGCCGTTGTCACGTCAACCGGACGCAACAACGTTGAATAATGCACTACCAGCCTGTCCTGCCAGCAGTTTTCTAAATCAGAGATCAGTGTAACGGCTTGCGACAAACCGTATACGTCTGTTTTTTGCGTCGCCTGACCTGCGAGCCACTTTGCCAGTGATTCAGCAGTCACTGTATCGGATTCACTGGCAATAAATGCCATTAACGCGGGAACGAACTGCTGCAAATTATGATTACGCATCGGCTGGCAAACGGCCATCACCATCAACTGGGTTGACGACTTTTGGCGAAGAAGCATACCAAATTGCTGAAGCAGACTTTCATGTTTCGCAAGTAATGCCAACTCTTCACCCGATGCAGGTAGCGCCTGAGGAATCAAAAGCGGTTGCGCTTTCATGCCTTCGCCCTCTGCCGCAGCCTGGAATTGTCCGAGCATGGCGAGGTAAGAAGCGGCATCCAAATCCAGCAGGGCAATACCTTCGGCGCGTTGAAGCAATAAGTACTTGGACGACACCACGGCCAACGCCTTACCCAAGCCACTTCCTGCATGCCCAACGGAAACCGGTGTTTGTGTCATCGTTTGTGGGGTAAACACCGGAGCGGCCTCGGCCACTTGCGAATCCGCCGCAGGTACCACAGGGGTTGTCATAAGCGCTTGATACACTTCTTGCTCACGCTTCGACGGCGCAGTTTCTCCATATTGCTCACGGCGCGAACCACGGCCAGAAGAAGCTCCCGAAGACGACTGACTAAAACCTGAAGCACGTTGACTCTGCCCTGAAGACTGAGGCCGCCACTCTGCATATTCTGCCTGACCAGGGTAGTTGGAATAAGCAGAGCCCGAGCTTTGGCTTTCCACTGATTTGCCTGTTTCACCTACTGGGATATCAGGCATAGCTTCAGGCTGGGTAGCACTTTGCCCACTGCTGAGATCACTCACTGGCGACTGTTCAAACTCAAGCGCGGGAGCTTGCTCTGCCGCAACTTGAATTAAAGCATCTGCTACGGCCTGATAGATAAAGTCATGTACCAGACGGGCCTGATGGAAACGCACTTCATGCTTGGCAGGGTGAACATTCACATCCACTTGATGCGGATCGATATCGATATATAGAACGTATGCGGCGAATTGTTCGGGACGCAATGATGCTTCATAGCCCTGTCGAATCGCATGATTGATGAGTTTGTCTTTCATCATCCGCTGGTTCACAAAACAGTGTTGAATATCGTTCTGCGCCCGTGCACCTTCCGGCGTACAAATCCAGCCCTGAAGGGTTAAACCTTGATGTTCCAAGCTCACTTCCACGGCGCTTTTTACAAACTGAGAACCGCAAATAGCTGCCAGTCGTTTTTCACGCTGGGCGTCATTCGATGCCGCTCGATACTGGCGTACGATAGTGCCGTTGTGACGAAGCGTGATAGCCACATCAAAACGGCTCAGCGCAATGCGTTTCAGCAGCTCATCAATATGGCCGAATTCGGTTTTGTCAGTACGGAGAAACTTGCGACGGGCTGGTGTATTGAAGAATAAATCCACCACTTCAACCGTTGTCCCTACGGGATGAGCAGCAGGTTTAACCTGCACTGCCATATCCCGCCCTTCTGCATAGGCAGACCAAGCTTCCGATTGGGTAATGGTTCTCGACGTCAGCGTGAGGCGGGATACCGAGCTGATACTCGCAAGCGCCTCGCCACGAAACCCAAGACTGATGATAGCTTCAAGGTCATCAAGGCAGGAAATTTTGGAGGTGGCGTGACGGCTGAGTGCCAATTCGAGTTCTTCTTTGGCAATGCCTGACCCATTATCACGAATACGGATAAGCTTGCTGCCGCCTTTTTCGATATCGACATCAATGCGGGTCGCCCCCGAGTCAATGCTATTTTCGACAAGCTCTTTAACGACAGAAGCAGGCCTTTCAACCACTTCGCCTGCTGCAATCTGGTTCGCCAGACGCGCAGGTAAGATTTGAATTGCCATGCTTAGCTCCCGGGGATAATCAAGGTCTGGCCAACAGCCAACTCGTCAGAACGCAATTTGTTGGCGCGACGGATACTGTCTACCGTCACCCCATAATTGCTGGCAATTTTACCCAGATACTCTCCACGTTTCACTTTGTGCTGCTTATCCTTGGGCTTTACGCCCACAATTTTCAATTTCTGCCCGATAGCCAATTCATCAGACCGAAGCTTGTTGGCACTGCGAATGCTGGCAACACTCACATCATATTCCTGCGCGATTTTACCGAGAAACTCACCACGCTTAACGGTGTGAGTCATGGTTTTACCTGATGAGGTCACAGGCTTAGAGCTGCTTCCAGAGGGCTTGGTCGCTGATGCGAGCGCACCAACATTAACATCAGGAACAGTCAATACCTGACCTACTCTCAGAGTGTTGGACTTCAGGCCATTTGCCGCTTTTATCGCGGACACCGAGCTGCCGTATTTACTCGCAATCACTGACAAAGACTGGCCAGACGTCACTTTGTGTTTGACGCCATTCTTACGCGCAGCCATCAAGGTGCCATCTGGTGGGAATTCCTCGAAATAGGTCAGCACCCCCTTATAAACGGCATTGGCAATTTTCTTTTGGTGGCTGGCGGTATGCAGTAGTTTTTCTTCCTGCGGATTGGTGATAAAGCCTGCTTCAACCAAAAGTGATGGGATATCAGGTGATTTCAGTACTGCAAGACTCGCATGCTCAGGGCTGGATTTGTGAAGCTTAGTCACCTTACCCATTTCCTTCAGTACGCGAGTCGCAACGTCATAACCTTCTTTTTGTGAGTTACTGAACTGCAAATCCAAAACCGCACGGCTCAGGTACTCGTCTTCATTGTCGTTCAGTAGTGCGCCACCACCCAATAAATTGGACTGCTCTTCGTGTTTTTCTATCCAACGACCGATTTCACTGTTAGCACGGCGGCGGGATAACACCCAGACAGACGCACCGCGAGGCTGCGGTTTGTGGAATCCATCAGCGTGAATTGAAACTAACAGATGCGCCCCTTTACGGCGGGCGATATCCGAGCGCTTGTTGAGATCAACGAAATAGTCACCATTACGTGTCAGTACCGCCTTCATGCCAGGTACAGCGTTGATCTTGGCAGCAACCTGTCGGGAAATGGCCAGAGTCACATGCTTTTCATATTTACGCCGTGGCCCCACCGCACCCGGATCGTTGCCGCCATGACCTGGGTCGATAGCGATAATAATGTCGTCGGTACCAAATGGCAGTGCGGTCTGAGTTTCTGTCGCAGTAGCAGGCTTGGTTGGTTTACTCGGCTTAGCGGCAACTTTTTTATTGCCATGAGGAATATCAATGACCAGTCGGTGACCATATTCGCCACCCGGTGCCAGCGGAAACAGGCGCGGCACGCTTTTGTCTTTGAGTTCAAAAACCAGACGGTAGGTACCCTTGCTTGGCGGGTTACTCTTACGGATTTTGGAGAGAATCTTACTGTCACTGACGTTTTTCGGCAGCGTCATTCCCAAAGTGGTGTCTTTTAGATCCACGACCAGACGATCTGGCTTGGTTAGGGTGAAATAACTATATGAAGGCTCACCCGCCAAATCCATCACTACGCGCGTTTCATCCGGTGCAGGCCAGACCCGCACATTTTCCAGTGAATTTGCCAGTGCAGAAGAAAACGCTCCCAGCCAACAGATCAAACCCAGTAACACGCCCCGCCAAAGCATATCGTTATTTCCACTCCAGTTTTGCCAGCAGCGCTTCACCAACGGGCGTGTTGGCTGTTACCTGCACTGAACGTTGTTCGTCTTTGTATTTCAGTGTGATATCAAGATCCGGTTGCGGCAACAAACCCTCACCTTTTTCTGGCCATTCCACCAAGCAAAGTGCATCAGGTGTGAAGTAATCCCTGATCCCCATAAATTCCAGTTCTTCCGGATCAGCGAGTCGATAAAGATCGAAATGATAAACTTGCCAGCTATGCAGTTGGTAAGGTTCAACCAAGGTATAAGTCGGGCTTTTCACATTGCCAGAATGGCCTAAAGACTGGATAAAACCGCGGGAAAAAGTGGTTTTCCCCGCACCCAGATCACCGTGAAGATAAATTGTTGTTTGCTGCGCACACGATGCTGCCACAGCCGCACCAAAGGCAACTGTTGCCTGCTCATCGGCAAGCTCAGTCATAAAAGTCTGTGTCATGTTTCTCACTGCTTTTTCAACGGTAATGGCTCTGTCTACCGTTGCATTTGTTTTATGTTTTTTCCAAGAAAAGGAAGCAAATCACTGGCCACCAGCCCTCGCTCCCCTTCTCGCACAGCAGTATCTGCCGCGTAGCTATGTAAATAGGTTCCAAAGTGGGCTGATGCTGAAAGCGAGAGCTTTTGCGCCATACATCCAGCAATCACGCCTGTCAGGACATCTCCCATGCCGCCACTGGCCATTCCGGGGTTTCCTGCATCAATGATGCTTAAAGTGCAGCCATCATAAACGATTGTGCCTGCGCCTTTAAGCACCACTACACCGCCATAGCGTTTATGTAGTTCTTTGACGGCAGAAAAACGATCCCGTTCAATTTCTATTACGCTGGATCTCAATAAATTTGCGGCTTCTCCGGGATGCGGCGTCAAAACCCAGTGATCATTGTGTTTGGGAGCGTCCGCCAGCAGGTTAAGTGCATCAGCATCAACGACCATTGGTCGTCCGCTTGCAATAGCGGTATCAAATAGCTTTTCGGCCCAAGCACTTTTCCCAAGACCAGGACCTATGGCAATAACATCAGCCCAAGCCAGAATCCCGCGAAGCGTTTCAATGGTTTCGCTTTCGTGCCACCAGCGCGTCATCAGTTCTGGTTGGCGTGCCAACAAAGCAGGAACATGACTCTCATCAGTCACTACTGCAACTAATCCCGCTCCGCTTCGCAATGTCGCCTGACCACTCAGGATAATGGCACCGCCCATTCCTTTTTGACCACCCACACAAATCACACGCCCGGCATGGCCTTTATACGCGCTGTCCTTACGCTTAGGTTCCAGTTCAACAGCTTGAGAAAGCGTCAGCAGTGTAGACGAAGCAGGGATATGCGCAGCAAACTCCTCTCCAATACCCAAACCGTCATAGAGAATGTCACCACAATGATCGCGCGCCTTGCCGGTAAAGAGGCCTTGCTTCAACCCTACAAAGCTAACCGTACAATCTGCAATGACGGCCTCACCCCAGACGTGTCCGGTATCCGCATCCAAGCCACTGGGAAGATCCACCGCGATCTTGGGGCAGTTAATCGCATTGATAGCACTAACTGCTAACAGGTATGCGCTGGATAAATCGCGGCTGAGCCCGGTACCAAAGAGCGCATCAACAACCACGTCATAATTGTCGCTTGGCAAAGTGCCTTGCAAAATCAAACCACCAGCAGCCACAAACTTCTGCTGCGCTTTTAACGCATCACCAACGACAGTAGAAGGGTCTGCCACCGATAACAGTGTCACTGACATCCTGGCTTCCAGAGCGAGCCTGGCGATCACATAACCATCACCGCCATTATTGCCGCTGCCACAACACACAAGGATCGATTCTGCATCAGGCCAACGCTCTTTCATCGTGTCAAAAACAGAAAAACCCGCAAGTTCCATCAGGTTGTACATTTCCACACCAAGATCCGCTGCGATCTTGCGCTCTCCGTCTCTGACCTGATCCGATCGGTAAAGTGAGTGTGGTAGACTTGCGCTCATCTTTGTTTTTCCTTGCTGATCTTATGCCTGAGTCCCGATCTTTATCGTCGATCAATTTTACCCAACTTGCTGAAAATATCAGGCAATGGGGACATGAACTAGGATTTCAGCATATTGGGATCACCGATGTTGATCTCAGTCAGCATGAAGCACAGTTGCAACGCTGGCTCGATAACGGCTATCACGGGGAAATGGACTGGATGGCACGCCATGGCATGATGCGTGCCCGTCCTCAGGAACTGGTTGAAGGCACAGTCCGCGTGATCAGTGCCAGAATGAATTACCTTCCGCCAGATGCCGGGTTCGCCAAAACATTGGAAACTCCCTCTCTCGCCTATATCAGTCGTTATGCGCTTGGCCGTGACTACCACAAACTCATCCGCAACCGCCTGAAAAAATTAGGACAGCGAATCGAGGAAGAAGTAGGGAAATTCGGCTATCGACCGTTTGTCGATTCCGCCCCGGTTCTGGAACGTCCACTGGCAGAGAAGGCCGGTCTTGGCTGGACAGGCAAGCATTCGCTGCTGCTCAGTGAAGACGTCGGTTCCTGGTTTTTTCTGGGCGAACTGCTGATTGATCTGCCCTTACCAGTGGATGAGCCGATAGAAAGCCAGTGTGGCAAGTGCGTAGCATGTATCACCTCTTGCCCCACAGATGCCATTGTTGGAGACACCATTGTCGATGCCAGACGTTGTATTTCTTACCTCACGATTGAGCTTGATGGTGAAATCCCAGAAGAGTTTCGCGAGGCGATGGGGAACCGAATCTATGGCTGTGATGACTGCCAGTTGGTTTGTCCATACAACCGCGAAGCTGAGTTAACCAACGAGTCTGATTTTTATGGGCGAGAGAGCTTGGTCCAGCAACCTCTGAAAACGTTGTTCAGCTGGGATGAATCCACATTTTTGAAAGAAACTGAGGGTTCGGCCATTCGCCGTATAGGCCACGAAAAATGGCGCCGTAACCTCTCTGTGGCCATGGGAAATGCCCCTTATGATCCAGAGATTATTGAACTTTTGGAATCGGCCAAAGGATTCTCTGCTATGCTTGATCAGCACCTTGATTGGGCGCTTGAACAACAGATTAAACGCCGAAATGAACATGCTGTTGATGTTCTGCCTTCCTCAACCAAGAGGTTGGTCAGAATCGTTCAGAAAGGTCTACCAAGGGATGCCTAAGCGCAATCGTGCGGTAGTGGAAAGTCACCTATCTGCTCAAAATTAATGCAAAAACAAGACATAGATTCACTTCTTCTGCGAAATGTGGAAAACCTTTTCAGTACGCTATAAAACAGTGCATGCTGATAAAGTTAAACACACTCTGTGAATAATCTCAGATGAAAGTCACGAAAGGTGATGAAACTGGGGATAATCTTTTGAAAATATTGAAACTCAAAACTTTAAAACCATTAAAAACATAGAGTTACAATGAAAACAATTCACAGGGATCAGTTTTCCACCGATCAACAACCGCACAAATAACTCTGAGTAACGTCACATCTTCTGATATTCATCAACGGCTTTACCCACAAGCTAGGCTTTGTGGATAACTCTGTTAAGAAACACGATAAAAAGGTGCTCAAAGTGCGATGCAGACACATTCGCTGCAAAAACTCATTCAGATTGTATTTGGGCTAGACCTTGCCCGGAGATAATGCTTCACAGCATTAAAGACAACGACCCGCTACACCCTAAAAATAACTGGTGCATTCAATGCGGAGTGTTGGTGCTTACAGATGATGTTCTGTAAGAAATTTGGAGCGACACATGAGGTTCCTACTCTCAAGGCAAAAGACGTGATCTCAACCTTGGCTTGATACCTGCTGTAGCGCACTTCCAAATGGAAGTTTGGAGCGACACACGAGGTTCGAACTCGTGACCTCAACCTTGGCAAGGTTGCGCTCTACCAGCTGAGCTAGTGTCGCATTCAAAGAGCGTCCGAAATGCTTCGGTAAATTTGAATCAAACGGCTAAATTTGCCATTCGAGCTTTCTTATCGAAAGAAAATTTGGAGCGACACACGAGGTTCGAACTCGTGACCTCAACCTTGGCAAGGTTGCGCTCTACCAGCTGAGCTAGTGTCGCTTTTTGTTCCAACAGTGTTGGATTATTTTTTGTTTTTAGCAGGTTAGGCTTAGCCTGTTCTGCGCTTCCCGAAGGAAATCAAAATTTGGAGCGACACACGAGGTTCGAACTCGTGACCTCAACCTTGGCAAGGTTGCGCTCTACCAGCTGAGCTAGTGTCGCATTGTTCATCCGACAATCAATCGGAATCATTTCAAATTTTGGAGCGACACACGAGGTTCGAACTCGTGACCTCAACCTTGGCAAGGTTGCGCTCTACCAGCTGAGCTAGTGTCGCATAGATCATCCGACGATCAATCGGATCATTCAAATTTTTGGAGCGACACACGAGGTTCGAACTCGTGACCTCAACCTTGGCAAGGTTGCGCTCTACCAGCTGAGCTAGTGTCGCTTTATCAAAGACATTTGTCTCTGTCAGGGCTGCGAATTATACGAAGAAAAATCGCGGATGCAATACTCTGAATCCAGAATTTTTGATTTTTCTTCGCATTGGTTATTTTGCCGTCAGATCGTAAAGATCTTGCTCCGGTAGTAACGAAGTTCCTCAATTGACTCCCGAATATCATCCAGTGCCAAATGAGTCCCTTGTTTTTTGATTCCTGACAGAACTTCAGGTTCCCAGCGACGAACCAACTCTTTGATCGTGCTGACGTCGACAGTACGATAATGGAAAAAGCGTTCCAGTTCAGGCATATGTTTATAGAGGAAACGGCGATCCTGACCAACACTGTTGCCACAAATCGGCGACACACCAGCAGGCACCCAGTCTTGCAGGAAAGCGATCGTTTGTTTGATCGCATCAGTTTCGCTTACTGTGCTTGCTTTTACACGATCCACCAGCCCGCTGCCGGTGTGAGTATTGGTGCACCAGTCGTCCATTTTCTCCAGTTCTTCATCAGACTGGTGAATGGCGAGCACAGGCCCTTCAGCTAACACATTAAGTTCAGCATCTGTTACAACGGTAGCGATCTCAATGACTTTATGTACTTCTGGGTCGAGCCCTGTCATTTCGAGATCAATCCAGATTAAATTCTTATCGCTGAAAGACATCCAAATTGCCTATTTTCCAAGTAAACCATGTATCATACTTAGCCTGACATGAAAGCCAACTAAACTAGCGACATTCTCGTGGCAAAAAAGAAAAAGCTCACAAAAGGCCAGTTACGCCGAGTACGGACAAATCAAAAAAAACGCATCGACCGCCAGCATGAAGAGGTCCAATGGGACGAATCTCTGCTTGAGTCTGCCCGTGAAGGGGTGGTGATCACCCGTTTCGGTCAGCACGCTGACATCGAAGATACTCAAACTGGCATCATCCACCGTTGCAACCTTCGCCGCTCTATCGAAAGCTTGGTGACCGGCGACAAAGTTGTCTGGCGTCCAGGCGTGGAAACACTGCAAGGCATTGCCGGCGTTGTGGAAGCTGCTCATGAACGCCACTCAGTGCTTACCCGTCCTGATTACTATGACGGCGTCAAACCGGTCGCGGCCAATATTGATCAGGTGGTGATCGTTTCCGCGATATTACCCGAATTGTCTACGAACATTATAGACCGTTACCTGATCGCTACCGAACAGGTTGGCTTCAAGCCCCTTATCGTAATCAACAAGATTGATTTGTTGGACGCTGAAGGCCTTGAAATGGTTAAGAATATCCTCGCTTTGTATGCCGAAATTGGCTACGAAGTATTGATGGTTAGCCAGAAAAGCGGTGAAGGCGTCGACGAGCTGAAAGCGCGTTTGGCTGATGGCACCAGCATTTTCGTGGGCCAATCCGGCGTAGGTAAATCCAGCCTGGTGAATGCCCTGCTTCCTGAAGTGAATGCCGATATCGGTGAAGTTTCTGAAAACTCAGGGCTTGGCCAACACACCACCACGACAGCGCGTTTGTATCACTTCCCTGATGGTGGCGATCTGATTGATAGTCCTGGGGTACGTGAATTCGGTCTTTGGCATTTAGAGCCTGAGCAGGTAACTCAAGGCTTCAAAGAATTCCGCGAATTTCTCGGAGGCTGTAAGTTCCGCGACTGCAAACACAAAGACGATCCAGGTTGTCTGCTGCGAGAAGCAGTAGAAGACGGCAAGATCAGTGTTGAACGTTTCGAGAGCTACCACAAAATCATCGACAGCATGTCTGAGATGAAGGCAAATCGTCAGTTTTCACGCAATAAAGAAAACTGATCCATTTAGCTCAACTACACATCAACTGGTTAGCGGCCTGTTAATTTTGTAAACTAGGCCGCTTTTTAAATTCCAGGCCCGTTCTCGGGCGCATACGAGTTAGGAAAATAACCGTGTCTAACGATTTAAAAATTGGCCTGCAGTACTGCATGCCAAAACACCTGCTGACCCGACTTGTTGGCAAACTGGCAGCAGCTAAAGCCGGCTTTCTGACAACGGCTGTGATCAAGTGGTTTATCCGCCAGTACAAGGTGGAAATGAACGAAGCTAAGAACCCCGATCCAAAAAGCTATCCAACCTTTAATGACTTCTTCGTCCGCGAATTAAAAGACGGCGCACGCCCTCTGAATGACGAAGCAAGCGTGATTGCCCACCCTGCCGATGCATGTGTGAGCCAAGCTGGCCCAATTGAAAAAGGCCGTCTGATTCAAGCGAAAGGCCACACCTTTGACGCCTGCGAACTGCTTGGCGGCGACGCCAAGCTGGCGGAAGAGTTTACTGATGGCGACTTCGCCACGCTGTACCTGTCACCACGTGATTACCACCGTGTTCACATGCCATGTGACGGCACGCTGCGCCAGATGATTTACGTACCGGGCGACCTGTTCTCCGTCAACCCGCTGACCGCAGAAAACGTGCCTAACCTGTTCGCACGTAACGAGCGCGTGGTATGTATTTTCGATACTGCTTTCGGTCCAATGGCGCACATTCTGGTTGGCGCGACCATTGTCGGCAGCATTGAAACGGTTTGGTCAGGCACGGTGACACCACCTACTGGCCAGAGCATCCGCCGCTGGGATTACCCAGCAGAAGGCGAGCAAGCTATCACGCTGAAAAAAGGCGAAGAGATGGGTCGCTTCAAGCTGGGTTCAACCGTGATCAACCTGTTCCCGAAAGGCGCGATCACCTTTGATGACGCTATCATTCCTGGCAAACCAACCCGCATGGGTGAGGTTTACGCTCGCCAAAACGGTGTTGAAGCATCAGCTGAGACAGAAAGCGACGAAGCGCAAATCGCCGAATAAGCAAACTGGTCACACAAACTGTGATCTGTAACGAAAAGGGCAGCGATGCCCTTTTTTTGTGCCCAAAGTTTATCCAAACACAGAGTATTTTCTCTGCCACTCCGTATCCTGTAGCTCGTACTGAGCGGCATCATGGGCATGGAAGAGTTGAAACTCATTAACTGGGATGAGCTTTGGCTGGTTGCCGGTGGTATCGCGATTGGTCTGGCGCTCGACAAAACCGGGCTGGCCGCTGCGCTGGCTCATGCCGTGGATTACGATGCCTTATCGCCACTCGCCGTGGTACTGACGCTCTCTATGATTTGCTGGCTGATGGCGAATTTCATGTCCAACACGGCCACAGCCAACCTCCTGATGCCGATTGCCGCAGCGGTTGCGATGTCGATGGACAGCCTTGTTTCTGTCGGCGGCATTCAGGGACTTCTTGTCATCGTTGCCTTCTCAGCATCTCTTGGCATGATCCTTCCTGTATCAACCCCACCAAACAGTCTGGCTTACTCCACAGGTCTGATTGAGAGCAAAGATATGGCGAAAGTCGGTCTAATTGTGGGCCTGGTTGGCCTTGCGATTGTCTTCGCCGCGCTGCTCGTCCTAAACTGATCCCATCTATTTGCGGGGAAAGTGCACTGAGCACTTTTCCCGCCTGGCTTCAGCGGATAAACTCGCGCTCCTTTCCGGTTCTTTAAGTTAAAGGTGTCATCTTGGGTTACGAATGGCTCGCGCTCGGCGCTGCCTTCCTGTGGGGTATTTCCAGCCTGATTTCGGTCACGCCTGCGCGTCACTTGGGCAGCTTTGCTTATAGTCGCTGGCGGATGGCATGTGTGTCAGTGATGCTGACAACACTGGCCTTGTTTACAGGTGGCTGGGCAACCGTCTCATCCGATATTCTCTGGCCGATGGCACTGTCTGGCCTTATAGGGATCTTTATTGGCGATACCGCCCTGTTTGGCTGTATGAACCGAATAGGACCCCGACGCTCTGGCCTCTTGTATTCCTGTCATGCAGTTTTTTCTGCTCTGCTTGGCATCTGGCTGTTTGGTGAAACGCTAGAAGGGATCCGCCTGCTCGGTGCCATTCTGGTGTTCTCTGGAGTGATGATTGCGGTCTTTTTCCGCCAAAGTGGTAATGCCCATCAATGGGAAGAAACCAAAGGCAACACCTGGGTGGCTGTCGGTCTGGGTTTAACCGCAGCGCTTTGTCAGTCGCTGGGTGGGGTCATTGCCAAGCCTGTTTTAACCCAAGGTGTCGATCCCATTGCCGCTTCCGCTATCCGGATGATCGCGGCTTTCCTTGCCCACGGCACACTGATTTTCCTCCAGATACGTGTCGCACAACCCGTTAACCCGATCAACTGGCGTATCTTCGGTATGGTTGTCGTGAATGGCTTTCTGGCGATGTCGGTCGGTATGACCCTGATTATGTATGCGCTGAAATGGGGAGAAGTCGGCATGGTCGCGCTACTGTCTTCCACGACACCGGTAATGATTCTGCCGTTGATTTGGCTATTTACCCGCGTGCGCCCAGCACCAAGCGCTTGGTTAGGTGCGGCGCTCGCCGTTATTGGCGCTGGTCTTATCGTTACCACTAGCTGATGGTTTCCCAATAAAAAACGCCGCATGATGCGGCGTTTTTTATTGGCTTGGGATTAGGCTCGCCCGACCGGAAAAGCAATCACCTCATCGATGTGGGTTTTGCCTAAAGCCAGCATGATCAGACGATCGATACCCAACGCAACACCTGCGCAATCCGGCAAGCCATGACGAATCGCTCCAATCAGATGATGATCGATAGGTTGGGCTTGCAGCCCCATCTTTTCGCGCTTGCGGTTATCTTCTTCAAAACGGGCCAATTGCTCGTCGGCGTTGTCCAGTTCATAGAAACCGTTCGCGAGCTCAATACCTTTAAAGTAGACCTCGAAGCGCGCCGCCACGCGATTATCGTCTTCACACACTCGCGCCAGTGCCGCCTGTGATGCCGGGAAGTTGTAAACGAAAGCCGGAACAGTATGGCCAATTTTCTCTTCAACACCAACGCTGAATAAAAGTTGCAGCAAGGTGTCGCGGTCTTCTTCCGGATCGGCGATATCAGACAATCCCAGTGGTGCAGCCGCTGCCTTCAACTCGTCCATCGAGCCTTCTAGCGGGCAGACACCGAGCACCTTGATGAACGCTTCCTGATATGTCATTCGCTCTGCATCGCCAACGCCCAGAATCAGTTGGAGCAAGGCATCCATTTCATCCATCAATGCATGATGGTCAAAGCCTGGACGGTACCATTCCAGCATGGTGAACTCAGGGTTGTGGTTTCGCCCCGTTTCTTCGTTACGAAACGCTTTATTGATTTGGTAGATAGCCCCACTCCCCGCCGCCAGCAGGCGTTTCATGTGGAACTCAGGGCTGGTCATCATGTAAAGCGGGATACCCTTGGCAAAGCCCGGACCGACAAATTCCGTCTTGAAGGTGTGCAGATGAAAATCCGTCACCGTCGCCTGACTCATGGCTGGCGTGTCCACTTCCAGCACATCACGATCGGCAAAAAAGCCGCGAATATTGCTCACCAGTTTGGCTCTGGCTTTCAGGGTTTCAATTTCTGCGGTGGGACGCCATTCAAGGGTCATTGCTATCACTCAATCTCATTATGACTGGCGGCATTTTAGCTTTCGCGAAGCGTGATAGAAACCCGTGCTTTTATCAGCCTAAGAAATGCCTTTTCTGTCCTTTCATTCAAGCGACTGAACTAGCGCAATAAAAGCGCAAAACCTCTTTCGATAACCATTCTCATTTTCACCATTTTTCCTTTTTAAAAGAGAGAGTTAAATTGCATGCAGCGATCACAGATTTTACGTGTCAGAAACAAGAGAAAACGACGCGCAACCTCTGTTTAACAAGGTGATTTCTTCCTGTCTAACAACCTGGATCACAAATCTACTGCTCTGGCTTTTTAGAAGGCAGAAACTCGGAACAAATACCCTTTCAGGTCAAAATTTACGGGATTTAACTTTAATAAGATGGGGAAAGTTTTTGAGTTAGATGCACGGTTAGCATCTTTACATTTTTAACAACCCTCCGGAGGATAGCTGTGAAAACCATTACCACAGATATCGCTGTTATTGGCGCGGGCGGTGCAGGTCTTCGTACTGCAATTGCTGCTGCAGAAGCAAACCCAGAGCTGGAAATCGCTTTGGTTTCCAAAGTTTACCCAATGCGTTCCCACACGGTGGCCGCAGAAGGTGGCTCCGCCGCTGTCATCAAGGATGAGGATAGTCTCGACAACCACTTCAACGATACCGTTGGCGGTGGTGACTGGCTATGTGAACAGGACGTTGTTGAATATTTCGTAGAAAACGCGACTCGCGAAATGGTTCAGTTGGAGCAATGGGGTTGCCCATGGAGCCGCAAGGAAAACGGTGACGTAAACGTACGTCGCTTCGGCGGTATGAAGGTTGAGCGCACCTGGTTTGCCGCAGATAAAACCGGCTTCCACATGCTGCACACCCTGTTCCAGACATCGATCAAATACCCACAAATCAAGCGTCTCGACGAGTATTTCGTCGTTGACCT
This sequence comes from Grimontia kaedaensis, assembly GCF_023746615.1. Classification (NCBI taxonomy): domain Bacteria; kingdom Pseudomonadati; phylum Pseudomonadota; class Gammaproteobacteria; order Vibrionales; family Vibrionaceae; genus Grimontia; species Grimontia kaedaensis. The sequence continues at coordinate 3,491,561 of NZ_CP082275.1, forward strand.
GCTGGTTGTCGACAATGAAGTACAAGGCCTTATCGCCATTCACATGGCGGAAGGCGAACTGGTCTGCATTAAAGCGAAATCTGTCGTACTGGCAACTGGTGGTGCGGGTCGTGTTTACAACTGCAACACCAACGGCGGTATCGTGACTGGCGACGGCATGGCGATGGCTTTCCGTCACGGTGTGGCACTGCGCGACATGGAGTTCGTTCAATATCACCCAACGGGCCTACCAGGCACCGGTATTCTGATGACAGAAGGCTGCCGTGGTGAAGGCGGTATCATCGTCAACAAGAACGGCTACCGTTACCTGCAAGATTATGGCATGGGCCCGGAAACTCCGGTTGGTCAGCCAAAGAACAAATACATGGAACTGGGCCCGCGTGACAAAGTGTCGCAAGCGTTCTGGCACGAGCAACAAAAAGGCAACACCATCAAGCACCCACTGGGTGACATGGTTCACCTTGACCTTCGCCACCTGGGTGAAGAGTACCTCAAGGAACGTCTGCCGTTTATCTGTGAGCTGGCAAAAGCATACGTGAATGTCGACCCAGCCAAAGAGCCAATCCCAATTCGTCCTACCGTACATTACACCATGGGTGGTATCGAAACCGATTCCCGTACTGAAACCAGCATTAAGGGTCTGTTTGCGGTGGGTGAATGTTCTTCTGTCGGCCTGCACGGCGCGAACCGTCTGGGCTCAAACTCACTGGCAGAACTGGTGGTCTTTGGCCGCGTAGCCGGTGAAGGTGCCGCTGACCGTGCTGCTGAATTCAAAGGCTGGGACGAAGCTGAAATCGCAAATCAGATGGAAGCAGTGAAAGCTCGCATCGATGTGCTGATGTCTCAAGAAGGCGATGAGAACTGGGCGGAAATCCGCACTGAAATGGGTCATACCATGGAAGCGGGTTGTGGTATCTACCGCCGCGAAGATCTGATGCAAGAGACCATCAACAAGCTGGCTGAGCTGAAAGAACGCTACAAGCGCATCAGCATCAAAGACAAGGGCAAGGTGTTCAACACTGACCTGCTGTATGCGATTGAAGTGGGCTACGGTCTGGAAGTTGCTGAAGCCATGGCGCACTCCGCCGTGCTTCGCCGTGAATCCCGCGGTGCACACCAGCGTTTAGATGACGGCTGCACCGAGCGTGATGACCAGAACTTCCTGAAGCACTCACTGGCGTTCTATAACCCAGAAGGTGCACCAACCATTAAATACAGTGACGTAAAAATCACCAAGTCTCAGCCAAAAGCACGTCTTTACGGCGCCGCTGCAGAAGAAGCTGAAGCAGCAGCGAAGAAGGCTGAAAAAGCAGAGAAGGAGCAGGCATAATGTCAGCAAACCGCATTCAGAAAGTCAGCATTCTTCGCTACGACCCATCAAAAGATGACGAACCTCGTCTGCAAACGTTCGACGTGCCATTTGATGAAACCATGTCTGTACTGGACGCGTTGGGTTACATCAAAGATCACCTGGACAAAGATCTGTCTTACCGCTGGTCTTGCCGCATGGCGATCTGTGGTTCGTGCGGCATCATGGTCAACAAAGTGCCAAAGCTGGCATGTAAAGCCTTCCTGCGTGATTACCCAGACGGTGTAACCATCGAGCCACTGGCGAACTTCCCTATCGAGAAAGATTTGATTGTCGACATGACGCCGTTCATCGAGCGTCTTGAAGCCATCAAGCCTTACATCATTGGTAATGACCGTACACCGGAAGATGGTCCGAACAACCAGACGCCTGAGCAAATGGCGCGCTACAAACAGTTCGCTGGCTGCATCAACTGTGGTCTGTGTTATGCGGCATGTCCGCAGTTTGGTCTGAACCCTGAGTTCATTGGCCCTGCCGCGCTGACACTGGCCCACCGCTACAACCTCGACAGCCGTGATAATGGCGCTGCTGAGCGTATGAAGCTGATTAACGGCGAAAACGGCGCTTGGGGTTGTACCTTCGTGGGTTACTGCTCTGAAGTGTGTCCGAAGAACGTTGACCCGGCAGGCGCGGTAAACCAAGGCAAGATCGCATCGTCACAAGACTTCGTGATCGCAATGCTCAAGCCAGATGGCTCCATGAAAGTGGAGGCTTAAGGATGTCTAACCGTAAACCTTACGTTCGTGAAATGAAGCGTACCTGGTGGAAAGACCATCCTTTCTACCGCATGTACATGGTGCGTGAAGCCACTGTGCTTCCGCTGATTTTCTTCACCCTGTGCCTGACTTTCGGTTTAGGCAGTCTGGTCGTTGGCGAAGCGGCATGGAATGGTTGGTTGTCATTCATGGCAAACCCTGTGGTTATCGCGATCAACATCGTGGCACTCGCGGGTAGCCTGTTCCACGCACAGACTTTCTTCAGCATGATGCCGCAAGTGATGCCTATCCGCATCGGTGGAAAGTTGCTGGATAAGAAAGTGATCGTTCTGACGCAGTGGGCTGCTGTTGCAGTGATTTCTGCTGTCATTCTGTTTCTGGTTTAACCCCGACATCTGAGGAGATTTAACGTGGTAGATTTGAATCCAAAACGTTCTGACGAACCGGTATGGTGGGGTCTGTTTGGTGCAGGCGGCTCATGGTTTGCAATGATCACCCCTGTGACCATTCTGGTTCTAGGCATCATGGCACCAATGGGCATGCTGGATGCAGAAGCATTGAGCTATGAGCGCGTGACAGGTTTTGTCACCAGCTTCATCGGCGCACTGTTCACCATCGGTACTCTTTCTCTGCCAATGTGGCATGCAATGCACCGCCTACACCATGGTATGCACGATCTGAAATTCCACACTGGTACCGCAGGCAAAGTCGCCTGTTACGCCACGGCATTTTTGATCAGCGCCCTGTCTGTTATCTTCATTTTCATGATTTAACAGCCAGTAAAACGAGAAAAAGGGAGCATTTGCTCCCTTTTTGTTTACCTAGGCTCTATTGAAATAGACCTTTATTGCTGAACTTTCTGCATGGCTTCGGTTTTTTCCATCATTCCCAGTGCCCCAAGACCAGTGATCACATCAAGGTTGGTCGTCATCTTTCCGCCATCACCGCCACCAAAGTAATGCTTTGGCACTTCCACTTTGAAGTCTTTCAGGTTGTGATAAAGCGACGTAGAAATATCACGGTTAAGCTCTGCCAGATACACATCGCGGTTTGCACCATAGGCATCATACTTGGCTTTCAATATGGCCGCCTCCGCTTCACCTTTAGCCAGAATCGCTAGAGCTTCGAATTCCGCAGCCTTCGCGTTAGCTTGTTGAATCGCAAGGTTGGCTTCGGCAATCGCCAACTCTTTGGATTTCTCCACTTCCGCCAATTGCTTGGTTTTCTCTACCTCAACAATCTCACGCTTGGCAATTTGCTGCGCAACCGCTACCTCTTTTTGTTGGGCGATCACCGCCAGCTCTTTAGTACGCTGTGCATCCTGTACTTCACGGGTACGTTGGATTTCTTTACGAAGCTGCTCAGTTTCTGCTTGCGCCTTCGAGGTTTCCTGCTCCTGAATCGCGCGGATACGATCCGCGACCAGTCGTTTCTTATCAGCTAACAATTGGTCTAACTGCTTTTCCGGCTGCGGGTCGCCGATGGTGACCTGAGTGACATGAATACCATATTGCTGCAACGGGTTATCCTGTCGGATTGGCTGACCACTCGCATCACGTACAGGTACGGTTTTCCAGACCAATTGTTGGGTGCGTTGCAGCTTGTTGGCATCAGATTGATCCAAACCAACAGGTGCCAAATCCAACTCTTCTACTTCAACCTGACGACGCTCGGTCAAATAGATACCCTCACGAAGCTGATCGCCAAGCTTGGATTTGAATTGGTTCAGTCCGCCCTGGAAGAATTCCTCTCCCGTGTACTGGGTTGCCGTGATCACCGTGACGTTCCGTGCGTTTTTGACTAACAAAGCATCAATCAGGTTGCTGTTGTTACGAAACTCTCGGTGCATTTTCTTCACGGCTTCCGGATCATTGCTCAGCTTGAAGCGGTAAGTCACCGGGATTTGGCCGATGTAAGTATCCGCAAAGCGCACCTGCACTGGATCAAGACGCTGGTAGAAATCTTCACCTGCATTGTTACCGAATGACACAGTGATCACTTGATCGTATTGTGTAATCTTCGAAAGAAACGGCATCCGAAAGTGAATACCCGGCTCGGTAAATACATCCAGCTCACCTGTCATATTGTTCTGGTGAACATAGGTGTAGCCTGCATCTGTCATCAATACTGAGCTATTAATTGTCAGTCCCAACCCGAGCAGCGGTATACCAATAATCGCTGCTTTGAGACCTGTTCTAGCCAACTGACGTCTTTCTTCCATTTTTAAACCCTGTCCTAGATTCTTAGTGTCCATATTCTTTTCCTTCTTATTTGCTGATTGATGAATAAAGCGGTATGGCTTTTGGGCCAAAGTGAATAACTACTCATCACTAGCGGGAATAAATGTAACAAAAAACTTAAAACAGGAATATTCGAAACATTAACCTTATTTATTCGGTTTTAACGAAATATAACGATGAGGAATGATAGAAGGGTGTTTGCGAAGATAAATTGGAATTTACAGGGCTCTGATACGCAAAAAGCGCCCCGAAGGACGCTTTTCAGCATAGAAGTAATAAATTACTTCACGCGGCTGACGTATTCACCTGAGCGAGTGTCAACTTTGATCACTTCGCCGATTTGGATGAACAGAGGTACACGCACAACTGCGCCAGTGATCAGAGTTGCTGGCTTACCACCGGTACCCTGAGTATCGCCTTTCAGACCTGGGTCAGTTTCAGTCACTTCCAACTCAACAAAGTTTGGTGGAGTCACTGCGATTGGGTTGCCGTTCCACAGAGTCAGGGTACAACGATCGTTCTCTTTCAACCATTTGATATTTTCGCTTACTGCTTTCTCGTCAGCCGCGATTTGCTCAAATGATTCTGAGTTCATGAAATGCCAGAACTCACCGTCGGTGTACAGGTAGTCCAGTTCCATATCGATAACGTCAGCAGCTTCAACAGAGTCGCCAGACTTGAAAGTCTTCTCCAGCACTTTGCCAGAAAGCAATTTGCGGATTTTCACGCGGTTGAACGCTTGGCCTTTACCTGGCTTAACGAACTCGTTTTCGATAATGACACAAGGCTCGTTATCGAGCATAATTTTCATTCCGCCGCGGAATTCATTGGTGCTAAAAGACGCCATGTCTATCCTCTTAACATCTTCGAAGTTGTCATAAATGCCGGACATAATAACCCGAAATGCGCCTTCTGTTGAGCAAAACTGGCTCAAAGAAATGGCAAATGCTGTCTCAGATCCTCAAAAGCTTCTGCAACAGCTTGATATAGAGCCTTCCGCATGGACGCCTGGCTTCAGCGCGCGTGAACTATTTTCCCAGCGCGTGCCACAAAGCTTCATCAATCGCATGGAAAAAGGTAACCCACATGACCCTCTGCTGCGTCAAGTGTTGCCAGTGATTGAAGAGTTCGAAGAAGTCAGTGGTTTCACCACAGATCCACTTGAAGAGCAGGACAATACAGTTCCAGGTCTGCTGCACAAATACAAAAACCGCGTGCTGATGATTGTTAAGGGTGGTTGCGCGATTAATTGCCGCTATTGTTTCCGTCGTCATTTCCCGTATGAAGACAATAAAGGCGGGAAAGACGTCTGGCGCGAAGCGATCACTTACTTACAGCAGCATCCGGAAGTGGATGAAGTCATCCTTTCAGGTGGCGACCCACTAATGGCAAAAGATCACGAACTGCAATGGCTGATTGAAGCCATAGAGTCTGTACCGCATATCAAACGTCTTCGTATCCACACACGTTTACCTGTCGTTATTCCATCGCGAGTGACGTTAGCACTTACTCACATGCTTGAGTCATCAAGGCTTGGTGTGGTGCTGGTTACCCATATCAACCATGCTAACGAGATTGACGACGAGCTCCGTGCATCGATGGAGAAGCTGAAGCAAGCAGGCGTTACTCTCTTAAACCAAGGTGTGTTGCTCCGTGGCGTGAATGATTCTGTAGAAGCATTGAAAAACCTGAGCAACAGCTTGTTTGATACAGGTATCTTGCCTTATTACCTGCATGTACTGGATAAGGTAAAAGGGGCTGCGCATTTTCTGGTTGACGACGACGAAGCCAAAAAGCTGATGTCTGGCCTTATCAAAGAGGTCTCTGGCTACATGGTGCCACGCCTGACCCGTGAGATCGGCGGACGCGATAGTAAAACACCACTAGACCTTCACCTTGAGTGATAAAAGTAAGCAATCACCAACTAAAAAACTGCTTGCTTAGCAGTCAGTTGCAAGCAATGATGAAAAGTCCCTCTGGCATTACCTAAGGAGTGACTATGCCTGTAAGTGTTCGTCCTGTAGAACCTCGCGATATTCCTGCTATTCAGCAACTTTATACCTGCCCGAAAGCACAAGCTGGCACACTGCAAATGCCACTACCATCGCTCGCGATGTGGGAAAAGCGACTCAATAATATACCGGATGACATTTACTGCCTGGTCGCAGAAGAGGATGGGGGGATAGTTGGTCAATTAGGCTTTGAAGCCAACCGTAAAGGACGAAGACGCCATGTCGGACAATTTGGCATGGCCGTGCATGACGAGCACACCGGAAAAGGCGTCGCCAGCGCATTGCTTACTGCAATGATAGACTTGGCGGACAACTGGCTGAACCTGCGCCGAATCGAGTTAACCGTTTATAGTGACAATGAAGCTGCCATTGCCTTGTATCAAAAATTTGGTTTTAGGCAGGAAGGTGTCGCGGTTGATTACGCGTTCCGAAATGGAAAATACGTCGATGCGCTTTTTATGGCACGCCTGAACACCCAATAATCCAAGAAGACATAGAGATCCGGTCATCCGGATCCTTTTGTTTTAATTAATCAACAAACTCCAGTTGATGGAGATCGACAAGCGGCCCCAACTCCAACAACTCCACTTCATTTCGCTCTTCAATCCATGTTTTGACGGATTCTCTATCCTGCTCAGTCGCAGAACCATATCTGAGAGCGGAACCTATAACCAGCTCGATATCACTCATACCCCCACCGCCAACAAGCAGATGCCTGGATTCAGCAAAGTCGGCCAGAGACTCTATAAAAGCATCTAACTCTTCATCACTTTCTGTATTTAGCTTCAGACCGACCACAAAGCCAAAAACTGCAAATTCATCCAGATACAATTTCTTTCTCAATCGCTTAGAACGTTGTGATGGCATGGCTTAGATCCCTGTCAGATAACAAGTGCTGACAGTGTAGAAGTAAGTCGAGAGATTGTCGGTAATAGAGGTGAAAAACGGGAGAAAAAACGCTTTTCCTGTAGATAGGCGGCAAGAGATGTCTTGCCGCAGGGTATAGGCTAATTTTTCGCTGCATCTTCGAAAGTTTTAAGCCATAACAATCCCACTGGGTACAGTTCGTATTTCGCGATACCTTTTTTCACAAAGGTAAATTCATTCAAAATTTTCTCTGCTCCAGCCTTAGAGTTTGCTTTGATGAAAAACACGATATTAAGAATGTCGGTACCATTCTCAAAGTCTTGCTCTTCAGCCAAATACGCATTCTCTACGGTGCCTTGCTCCCAGAGCTTTAGTAACTCTCCAGATTGAGTAGAAAGACTCTTACGAATCAGGTCAACATCATCCGTTGTGTATTCCCAAACAACAGCAAATGTGTCTCCGATTTTGTTCTCCTCAGCCTGAGCTGGTAACACAGCAGCTAGAAGGATAAACGCGAGAGATTTGATAGTTTTCAACATAGCAAGTATTCCTTTTTGCTTATGCTCCCTTGAGAGCTAGATCGATCATTCTCTTTGGATCTTGGCTACGTTATCTCCAATTCCTCAGCCAAAGTGTCCTTTTATCGAGAACCTAAATTAGGAAAAGAAATGCTAACAATCACAATAAAACCATAGTGTTAACAAATATGTTGATAATGTGATCTGATATGGAAAGAACATGCGAGTTATTAGGAACAATATCGTGGGCGATATCTGGAATACTGATGGCATTAAAGTAAAAAAGTGTCGAATATAGAAAGATGCAGATGCAAAAAAGCCCTGACCGTCAGGTCAGGGCTTTTTTAAATTGGAAGCCTGGCGATGTCCTACTCTCACATGGGGAGACCCCACACTACCATCGGCGCTGTTACGTTTCACTACTGAGTTCGGCATGGAGTCAGGTGGGTCCATAACGCTATGGTCGCCAAGCAAATTCTGCTAAGTCTTCACCTTTTTAAAAAAGGTAAAAACCAAAATCTTGGAAAGTGACTTGTTTGTTCTCGTTCTTACACATTCAACGTTCTTATTCGAGTCCGTCAAAACCCCTTGGGTGTTGTATGGTTAAGCCTCACGGGCAATTAGTATCAGTTAGCTCAACGCCTCGCAGCGCTTACACACCTGACCTATCTACGTCGTCGTCTCCAACAACCCTTTAGAGGGCTTAAAGCCCTAGGGATGACTCATCTTGAGGCTCGCTTCCCGCTTAGATGCTTTCAGCGGTTATCGATTCCGAACTTAGCTACCGGGCAATGCCACTGGCGTGACAACCCGAACACCAGAGGTTCGTCCACTCCGGTCCTCTCGTACTAGGAGCAGCCCCTCTCAATCATCCAACGCCCACGGCAGATAGGGACCGAACTGTCTCACGACGTTCTAAACCCAGCTCGCGTACCACTTTAAATGGCGAACAGCCATACCCTTGGGACCGACTTCAGCCCCAGGATGTGATGAGCCGACATCGAGGTGCCAAACACCGCCGTCGATATGAACTCTTGGGCGGTATCAGCCTGTTATCCCCGGAGTACCTTTTATCCGTTGAGCGATGGCCCTTCCATTCAGAACCACCGGATCACTATGACCTGCTTTCGCACCTGCTCGAACCGTCATTCTCGCAGTCAAGCGGGCTTATGCCATTGCACTAACCTCACGATGTCCGACCGTGATTAGCCCACCTTCGTGCTCCTCCGTTACGCTTTGGGAGGAGACCGCCCCAGTCAAACTACCCACCAGGCACTGTCCTCAACCCCGATAAGGGGCCTAAGTTAGAACATCAAACATACAAGGGTGGTATTTCAAGGTCGGCTCCACACAAACTGGCGTCTGTGTTTCAAAGCCTCCCACCTATCCTACACATGTAGGCTCAATGTTCAGTGCCAAGCTGTAGTAAAGGTTCACGGGGTCTTTCCGTCTAGCCGCGGGTACACAGCATCTTCACTGCGATTTCAATTTCACTGAGTCTCGGGTGGAGACAGCGTGGCCATCATTACGCCATTCGTGCAGGTCGGAACTTACCCGACAAGGAATTTCGCTACCTTAGGACCGTTATAGTTACGGCCGCCGTTTACCGGGGCTTCGATCAAGAGCTTCGACCGAAGTCTAACCCCATCAATTAACCTTCCGGCACCGGGCAGGCGTCACACCGTATACGTCATCTTTCGATTTTGCACAGTGCTATGTTTTTAATAAACAGTTGCAGCCACCTGGTATCTGCGACTCTCAATAGCTCCATCCGCAAGGGACTTCACCGTCGAGAGCGTACCTTCTCCCGAAGTTACGGTACCATTTTGCCTAGTTCCTTCACCCGAGTTCTCTCAAGCGCCTTGGTATTCTCTACCCGACCACCTGTGTCGGTTTGGGGTACGGTTCCTGATAACCTGAAGCTTAGAGGCTTTTCCCGGAAGCATGGCATCAATGACTTCATCACCGTAGTGACTCGACATCGTGTCTCAGTGTATAGCGTCCCGGATTTACCTAAGACACCCACCTACGCACTTGAACCTCGACAACCGTCGCGAGGCCCACCTAGCCTTCTCCGTCCCCCCATCGCAGTTATCAGCAGTACGGGAATATTAACCCGTTTCCCATCGACTACGCCTTTCGGCCTCGCCTTAGGGGCCGACTTACCCTGCCCCGATTAACGTTGGACAGGAACCCTTGGTCTTCCGGCGAGGAGGTTTTTCACCCCCTTTGTCGTTACTCATGTCAGCATTCGCACTTCTGATACCTCCAGCAGCCCTTACAGACCACCTTCAACGGCTTACAGAACGCTCCCCTACCCAGATATAAATATCTGCCGCAGCTTCGGTGTATCGCTTAGCCCCGTTACATCTTCCGCGCAGGCCGACTCGACCAGTGAGCTATTACGCTTTCTTTAAATGATGGCTGCTTCTAAGCCAACATCCTGGCTGTCTGAGCCTTCCCACATCGTTTCCCACTTAGCGATAACTTTGGGACCTTAGCTGGCGGTCTGGGTTGTTTCCCTCTCCACGACGGACGTTAGCACCCGCCGTGTGTCTCCCGGATAGTACTTACTGGTATTCGGAGTTTGCAAAGGGTTGGTAAGTCGGGATGACCCCCTAGCCTTAACAGTGCTCTACCCCCAGTAGTATTCGTCCGAGGCGCTACCTAAATAGCTTTCGGGGAGAACCAGCTATCTCCGAGTTTGATTGGCCTTTCACCCCTAGCCACAAGTCATCCGCTAATTTTTCAACATTAGTCGGTTCGGTCCTCCAATTGATGTTACTCAATCTTCAACCTGCCCATGGCTAGATCACTCGGTTTCGGGTCTACGTCATGCAACTCATTCGCCCAGTTAAGACTCGGTTTCCCTACGGCTCCCCTATACGGTTAACCTTGCTACATAACGTAAGTCGCTGACCCATTATACAAAAGGTACGCAGTCACCCAACAAGTGGGCTCCCACTGCTTGTACGTACACGGTTTCAGGTTCTATTTCACTCCCCTCACAGGGGTTCTTTTCGCCTTTCCCTCACGGTACTGGTTCACTATCGGTCAGTCAGGAGTATTTAGCCTTGGAGGATGGTCCCCCCATCTTCAGACAAGATAACACGTGTCCCGTCCTACTCGTTTTCACGTTAAATAAGCCGTCGTGTACGGGGCTATCACCCTGTATCGCGCCACTTTCCAGAGGCTTCCACTAACTCATAAAACGCTTAAGGGCTAATCCGGGGTCGCTCGCCGCTACTGCCGGAATCTCAATTGATTTCTTTTCCTTCGGGTACTTAGATGTTTCAGTTCCCCGAGTTCGCCTCCACACACCTATGTATTCAGTGTGGGATACTGGCTGATGCCAGTGGGTTTCCCCATTCGGACATCCCAGACTCAAGCGGTTGTTACTACCTAATCTGGGCTTATCGCAAGTTACTACGTCCTTCATCGCCTCTGACTGCCAAGGCATCCACCGTGTACGCTTAGTCACTTAACCATACAACCCCAAGAGGTTTCGTAGGTTCAAACAACCAAGGTGTTCTAATAAGAACATGTTCACCCTTTTTGCCTCTGCTTTTTCTTAAAAAGCGGAAACATAAAGCGATGAACGATTTCGCCGGACTCAAATATTGTTCATCACTTCCTAAGAAGGATGAAACCAAGAACACTTGAATGTGTTTGGTGTTAACTCCGTAGAGTCAACATTTGAGAACTTTTACAAACAAACTCATTGAGTTTGTTTAGTCAGCTTTCCAGATTTTTAAAGAGCAATGCGATGTTCTTTCGAAGCACCACTTTCTAATCACACTCAATGAATGCGTTTAATAAGTGGCGTCCCATAGGGGAGTCGAACCCCTGTTACCGCCGTGAAAGGGCGGTGTCCTAGGCCTCTAGACGAATGGGACACATCGTTTCTTTACATTTCGACCGTAGCAATCTGTGTGGACACTAGCATCAATAGTATCGTTAAGGAGGTGATCCAGCCCCAGGTTCCCCTAGGGCTACCTTGTTACGACTTCACCCCAGTCATGAACCACACCGTGGTAAACGCCCTCCCGAAGGTTAAGCTATCTACTTCTGGTGCAGCCCACTCCCATGGTGTGACGGGCGGTGTGTACAAGGCCCGGGAACGTATTCACCGTGGCATTCTGATCCACGATTACTAGCGATTCCGACTTCATGGAGTCGAGTTGCAGACTCCAATCCGGACTACGACATACTTTCTGGGATTCGCTTCACATCGCTGTCTCGCTGCCCTCTGTATATGCCATTGTAGCACGTGTGTAGCCCTACTCGTAAGGGCCATGATGACTTGACGTCGTCCCCACCTTCCTCCGGTTTATCACCGGCAGTCTCCCTGGAGTTCCCGACATTACTCGCTGGCAAACAAGGATAAGGGTTGCGCTCGTTGCGGGACTTAACCCAACATTTCACAACACGAGCTGACGACAGCCATGCAGCACCTGTCTCAGAGCTCCCGAAGGCACCAATCCATCTCTGGAAAGTTCTCTGGATGTCAAGAGTAGGTAAGGTTCTTCGCGTTGCATCGAATTAAACCACATGCTCCACCGCTTGTGCGGGCCCCCGTCAATTCATTTGAGTTTTAATCTTGCGACCGTACTCCCCAGGCGGTCTACTTAACGCGTTAGCTCCGAAAGCCACAGTTCTAGACTACAGCCTCCAAGTAGACATCGTTTACGGCGTGGACTACCAGGGTATCTAATCCTGTTTGCTCCCCACGCTTTCGCATCTGAGCGTCAGTCTTTGTCCAGGGGGCCGCCTTCGCCACCGGTATTCCTTCAGATCTCTACGCATTTCACCGCTACACCTGAAATTCTACCCCCCTCTACAAGACTCTAGCCTGCCAGTTCAAAATGCGGTTCCCAGGTTAAGCCCGGGGCTTTCACATCTTGCTTAACAGACCGCCTGCATGCGCTTTACGCCCAGTAATTCCGATTAACGCTCGCACCCTCCGTATTACCGCGGCTGCTGGCACGGAGTTAGCCGGTGCTTCTTCTGCCGCTAACGTCAAACACTGCACGTATTAAGTACAATGCCTTCCTCACGGCTGAAAGTGCTTTACAACCCGAAGGCCTTCTTCACACACGCGGCATGGCTGCATCAGGCTTGCGCCCATTGTGCAATATTCCCCACTGCTGCCTCCCGTAGGAGTCTGGACCGTGTCTCAGTTCCAGTGTGGCTGATCATCCTCTCAAACCAGCTAGGGATCGTCGCCTTGGTGAGCCTTTACCCCACCAACTAGCTAATCCCAACTGGGCCCATCCGGTAGCGAGAGGCCCGAAGGTCCCCCTCTTTGGTCCGTAGACGTCATGCGGTATTAGCCACCGTTTCCAGTGGTTATCCCCCTCTACCAGGCAGGTTCCCAGCCATTACTCACCCGTCCGCCGCTCGCCGCCCAACAAATCACCCGAAGGGTCAATGTTGTCGCTGCCGCTCGACTTGCATGTGTTAGGCCTGCCGCCAGCGTTCAATCTGAGCCATGATCAAACTCTTCAATTAAAGTTTTTGGCTCGATGAAATACTGTTGTTGTTCTGTCTCCGCTTTTTAAAAAAGCAGAAGCAAAACGAATTGACTGTGCCGATATAACCGAAGTTATGTCGTTTGGTCACTCAGTAAACATCGATAAATTTTCATCTATCAATGACGAGTGCCCACACAGATTGCATTGGTCAAATTGTTAAAGAACGTTGACTTGGTAGCTTGCTCTGCGAGCCGCTTGCCGTGTCGATGTGGCGCAGTATAGGGACTTCGAAATTTGGCGCAAGTGGTTTTTTGAAAAAAATCACACTTTCGCGTTCAAGTGTTCAAATAACGCCCAAAAACAGCATTTTTGTATAAAAGATGAACAGATTTCTGCAGATCTTTGATGATCAGGATCAGAGGCCACGATCCAGATTTCGACAATATGTCGTTTCAATGACTGTTTTGTTTACCGCAAGACTATTCAGTAAAGCACATGCTGAAGAATCCGCACGGTTATTTTTGACTCATTTGTGTAAGTCGCTAGCCTAGTAAATACGTGGGGTGCGTTAAGACACTCTTTAAAAACAAAAAAGCCCGCTTGCGCGGGCTTTTTCAGTTTCGGCTGGAAACGGGATGATTACATCATGCCGCCCATGCCACCCATGCCGCCCATGTCAGGCATTGCAGGGGCATCTTGTTTTGGCAGTTCAGTTACCATTGCTTCGGTGGTGATCATCAGACCTGCTACAGAAGCTGCGAACTGAAGTGCTGAACGGGTCACTTTGGTTGGATCCAAGATACCCATGTCAATCATATCGCCGTATTCGCCAGTCGCTGCGTTGTAGCCGTAGTTGCCTTCACCACCTTTAACTTGGTTAGCTACTACTGAATCTTCGTCGCCTGCGTTCAGCGCGATTTGACGGATAGGTGCTTCCATCGCACGCAGTGCAACGCGAATACCTACGTTTTGTTCTTCGTTGTCACCTTGCAGGTCAACAACTTTGCTTGCTGCGCGGATAAGTGCAACACCACCACCAGCAACCACGCCTTCTTCAACGGCTGCGCGAGTTGCGTGCAGTGCGTCTTCTACGCGGTCTTTCTTCTCTTTCATCTCAACTTCAGTTGCTGCGCCAACTTTGATTACCGCAACACCGCCTGCCAGTTTCGCAACGCGCTCTTGCAGTTTCTCTTTGTCGTAGTCTGAAGTTGCATCTTCGATTTGCTGACGGATTTGAGCAACACGGCCTTGGATAGAAGCTTCGTCACCTGCGCCATCGATGATAGTAGTGTTTTCTTTAGTGATAGAAATACGCTTCGCCTGACCCAGATCTTCCAGCGTCACTTTTTCCAGCTCCATACCGATCTCTTCAGAGATAACGGTACCCGCAGTCAGTGTTGCGATGTCTTGCAGCATTGCTTTACGGCGATCGCCGAAGCCAGGTGCTTTAACCGCAGCAACTTTCACGATGCCACGCATGTTGTTCACAACCAGTGTTGCCAGCGCTTCACCTTCTACGTCTTCTGCAATGATCAGCAGTGGACGTGAAGATTTCGCCACAGCTTCCAGCGTAGGCAGCAGTTCACGGATGTTTGATACTTTCTTATCAACCAGCAGGATGAATGGGCTTTCCAGATCAACAGAACCAGACTCTTGGTTGTTGATGAAGTATGGAGACAGGTAGCCACGGTCGAATTGCATACCTTCAACCACATCCAGCTCATCTTGCAGAGACTGACCTTCTTCAACAGTGATAACACCGTCGCGGCCCACTTTTTCCATCGCTTCTGCAATGATGTTACCTACGGTTTCATCAGAGTTTGCAGAGATAGTACCTACCTGTGCGATAGCTTTAGTGTCGTTACACTCAACAGACAGCTCTTTCAGTTGCTCAACGGCAGCGGCTACTGCTTTGTCGATACCACGCTTCAGGTCCATTGGGTTCATGCCTGCCGCAACAGCTTTCAGGCCTTCAGCTACGATTGCTTGAGCTAGTACAGTTGCAGTAGTCGTACCGTCACCCGCTGCGTCATTTGCTTTAGACGCAACTTCTTTAACCATTTGAGCGCCCATGTTCTGGAATTTGTCTTCCAGTTCGATTTCGCGCGCGACAGACACACCATCTTTAGTGATGGTTGGTGCGCCGAAAGACTTGTCCAGAACAACGTTACGGCCTTTAGGACCAAGGGTCACTTTTACAGCGTTTGCCAGAACGTTTACACCTTCCAGCATTTTAGTGCGTGCATCATTGCCAAATTTAACGTCTTTAGCTGCCATTTCTCTCTTCCTTTTTAAATCTGTTCTTCAGTGATGAAATAGAAATTACTCAACGATAGCCATGATGTCGTTTTCTGACAGGATCAGGACTTCTTTACCGTCGATTTTCTCAGTCTTAGTGCCGTAGCCTTCTGAGAAGATCACAGTGTCGCCAACTTTAACGTCCAGTGGCTGCACATTGCCGTTTTCAAGAATACGGCCCTTACCTACCGCCAGCACAACGCCACGCGTAGATTTTTCTGCAGCAGAACCAGTCAAAACGATGCCACCAGCAGATTTTGATTCAACTTCCTGGCGTTCAACGATTACTCGATCGTGTAGTGGACGAATGTTCATTGGTCGTCTCCTGAATAAATGTAGTGATCCATGTGATAAATGAAGTGGAAACTGCCACACAATGCAGGTTCCGAATTTCTGAATCCCTGACAGACAGCGTCTCATCAAGGATTAAGTCGATTTGCGTATAACGTGGGGGTGGGTTATCTCAATCCCAAGGGGCTAAGTGCAAATTTTTTCCATTTTTTTACCCAATACCTTTTGCTCCATCACATTCTATGAATTAGGGTAGCCGTGCCTTAGCAAACATAACGATATGCAACCTTGGCGTATTGTTGACTTCCCAGCGCTACCTCTTATCGAGATTGGAATGAAGGACAAACACGGCCTGCTTTCTGGCCCCATTGACCAAACGCTTAAAAATATGACCATCCCTATGGTGTTTGGTCTTGTAGCGATCCTCGCGTTTAATCTGGTCGATACCTTCTTTATTTCCTTGCTGGGCACGGAAGCATTGGCTGCGGTGAGTTTCACTTTTCCGATCACCTTTGCGGTGAACTGCATCACCATGGGCATTGGTGTGGGTATCTCTACTGGCGTTGCCCGATTACTGGGTCGAAGCGCCCAAATCGATGCTGCCCGCCTATCAGGGCATGGTTTGATGCTCGCGGTCATTTTGGTGATTGCAGCAAGCGCATTAGGTCTGACGACGATCAATCCCTTATTCCGGATGCTTGGTGCACACGAAAACCTGTTGCCATTGATCCATGACTATATGTCGGTGTGGTATCTCACTATCCCTCTATTAGTTATCCCGATGGCAGGCAACTCCGCCATCCGTGCCACGGGTGACACCAAAACCCCTGCCAAGATCATGATAGTGGCTGGCTTTATTAATGGTCTTCTCGACCCGCTATTGATTTTCGGGCTTGGCCCAATTCCCGCGCTGGGTGTAAAAGGCGCGGCAATTGCCAGTGCGATCAGTTGGGCTGGGGCATTGGTTTGTTCGCTGTATGTGCTGATAAAGAGGGAAAAGCTACTGGCTTGGCCGTCACCAACGAAAATTGTGCAGGATTGGAAAGATATCCTCGCCATTGGCACTCCGGCTGCGCTGTCCAATGCGCTAAACCCAATTTCCGGTGCGATTTTGATGGCCATGCTCGCGGCACAAGGTACTGCGGCTGTTGCTGCTTATGGTGCAGCGCAACGGGTGGAGTCTTTGCTGTTAATTGTGATGATGGCACTGACCTCAGCCCTAACGCCTTTGATGGCGCAGAATTTCGGCGCCAATAACCCAACACGCTCATTCGAAGCGCTATTTCGGGCCATACGTTTTTCTGTCATGTTCCAGTTCATCGTGTTTCTGGCCATGGTGCCACTTAGCGTGCCGATTTCCGCTATTTTCAGTCAGGAACCTGCCGTACAAAACAAGTTGTGGCATTACCTGATTGTGGTTCCCATCAGCTATGGTATGCAAGGTGTGATGATGATGTTGGTCAGCGCATTAAACGCAATGAAGAAACCAGTTCATGCCTTCATCATGAACCTGATTCGATTGTTTGTATTGCTACTCCCTATGGCTTGGTTTGGAAGCTTGGTTGACGGTACAGAGGGTATGTTTATCGGCATAGCTGTCGCCAATGGGATTACAGGGGTGCTGGCATACCTGTACGCTCTGACATTGCGACGCGGCATTCCAGCCCCTACTCAGTAGTCCAGCCCAGAATCTTCCAGTTGTCGGGTACGAAGCTGCAATGCATCAAGCGCCTGATATAAATCCCGATATTGAGAACCTGTCAGCCCATCAAGCATGCCGCGCTCCCATTCCAATACCCGTGGAACAATACGGTCATACAATGCCTTGCCTTCATGGGTTAACCGTACCAATGCTGCACGCTGATCGGTCGCATGAGCTTCACGAACCACCCAGCCACGGCCTTCTAGCTTGGTTAGGATGCGAGACACTTTCACCTTGTCCAGACTGGTTTCACGTGATAAATCCCTCGACATCAAGCCATCACGAGCCCCCAACGAAGCGAGTATCCGCCACTCCGGTCGCGAGATGCCGAATTCGTTTTCATAGATAGCTGCCATACTGTCAGCCACCTTTTCAGCGGTTTGTACCAGCTTATAAGGAAGGAAATTGTCGAGGGAAAGATCAGGCTTAACCATGTGAATCCTTTTACTGCAAATGTGCTCAATCAGGCATAGAGCCAATGGGGAAGCGCCAGAGAAATAGCCGGTATGAAGGCGATCAATGCCAATCGCACCATGTCAGCCACCCAGAACGGGACGATACCACGAAAGATAGTTTTAGTGCTGATATCCTTCACTACCCCCGAGAGCACAAACACATTCATGCCTACAGGTGGCGTAATAAGGCTGATTTCTGTCACTACAACCACCAGAATACCAAACCAAATCAGGTCAAACCCAAGGCTTTGCACCAGCGGAAAGAAAATCGGTACCGTGAGCAGCAGCATCGACATACTTTCAAACACGCAACCTAGCAGCAAGTAGACCAGAATGATGATCCCCAGTACTGCAAAAGGTGATAGATCCATACTGGTTACCCACATCAAAAGTTCATCAGTGAATCCGGCACGATTGATAAAATTGGAAAAAATCAGCGCCGAAATCACCACACTGAACAACACAGAAGAAGTCATCGCCGTCTCAACCAGTACTTCTTTTAGTACCGGTAAGCTAAGTTGGCGTTTCAGCAATGCAATGATAAACGCACCTGCCGCGCCAATCCCCGCCGCCTCAGTCGGCGTAAACACACCCGCATAAATGCCTCCCATCACCAGCACAAAGAGAGCCAACGTTGATAGAACACCTTTCAATGCTGCGAAACGTTCCGGCCAACTTAACGCTTTCAGTGGTGGCGCACTTTCAGGGTCGCGGGATACCACCCATTGTACCGCCAGCAAATACAGCACTACGCCAAGTAATCCGGGAACTAATCCTGCGGCGAATAATTCCCGAATACTGCTCTCGGTTAGAAGGCCATAGACCACCAGCATTACGCTGGGCGGAATCAAAATGCCTAACGTACCGCCCGCCGCAATAGAGGCCGAAGCCAGTGAGTCGCGATAACCGTATTTTCGCATTGGAGGCATGGCCACTTTCGACATCGTAGCTGCTGTCGCTAAGCTGGAACCGCATATCGCAGAGAAACCGCCACATGC
Organism: Grimontia kaedaensis; assembly: GCF_023746615.1. NCBI lineage: Bacteria > Pseudomonadati > Pseudomonadota > Gammaproteobacteria > Vibrionales > Vibrionaceae > Grimontia > Grimontia kaedaensis. The sequence goes on from NZ_CP082275.1 coordinate 3,510,501, forward strand.
CAGAATAGTCGCCATCGAAAGCCCCCCTTTGCGATGACCCACAAAGGCATTTGAGGCGCGGTAAAGTTCACTGGAAATTCCCGCCTTGTTGACCAAATTACCCATTAGGATGAACAGTGGGATAACCGACAGACTATAATCTTGCCCGGTATCCACAATACGACGCGCAGCCATAGACAGGGTGGCATTCCAGTTAAAATCAATGAGCCAGGCAAAGCCGACAAAACCCACGATCCCCATACTGTAAGCTAATGGGAAGCGGGCGAGCACCAAAAGAAGAAGGACTACAAATCCAATTAGGGTTTCCGTCATCAGTTATGCTCCGAAGGTGAAGGGAGAACAGCGGGGTGACGAAGCAGCAAAGCGGCAACCAGCCCAATGGCAGCCATCATCGAAAGCCAACTCATCGCTGAAATAAAGTAGATAAGATACGCAGTTGGGATGGCCAACACATCGGTTTCATCGCCATAGATCAGGGCACGTGTGGCCAGTTGCCACACCTTATTGGCTACCAGCCCAAGCGCTGCTGCACTGACAAGATTGATGACCACTTCCCGCCATCTGACCCAACGGTAAGGCACATGGTCATCCAACAAATCCACGCAGATGTGCGACCGCCGCCAGGTCACCATAGGGTAGGCACCGAAAACCACCACAGCTAAAGTCAGTTCGATGATCTCTACCCCGCCATTTAGCGGGGTATTGAAAAAGTAGCGACCAAAAACATCGACCGTGGTGGCGACCATCATCAGCATCAATGACAGGGCAACAACACCTTCCAACAGCAGGCCGCAAACTCGCAACATAGCTGCCATGATGATCACTGCCCACTAAACACAGAGACTTGTTCGCGGTAATAGTCTAGAGCAGTCTGGGGATCCTTAATGCGCACATCGGCCTGTTTCAGCCACTGCGCTTCAATGCCCTCTGCCATGGCTTGGGCTGAGGCCACCATTTGCGGATCTGCTTCAACGACAGGCGTACCTTTAGCCAAACTATCTGCAACGCCGGCAGCGTCAGCTTTATCCATCATCTGACCAAAAAGTTGTGAGAGTTTTTCGCCGGATACACTCAGCACTGCTTCTCTGTCTTGATCAGACAAGCTATCCAGTGTGTCGCGGTTCATCAGTATACTGAAGCTGCCTCGGTACAAGCCCCCCGGAAAAACCACCGTATGAGGTGCCACTTCGTTCAGACGAAAGCTTTTCAGAGTCTCCAGCGTAAAGAAAGCGCCATCGACCACACCTTGCGATAACGCTTCATAAACTTTGTTTGGCGGCAATGCGACCGGTACAACGCCCATACGCTCTGCCAGTGTGGTCATCACATCCCCAGCAACGCGCATCTTTTTACCTTTGAGGTCGGCAAAGCTATTCACTGGCTCTCGTGTGATGATGGCACCCGGACCATGAACACCGACTGCCAATACCTCCAATCCTCTGTGTTCCTTACCTTTTTTCAGATATTTATCGAATGTACGCCAGTAAGCGACCGAAGCCTCTTCGGAAGAAAGGGTGTTATCAAAAGTCGGGATTTCAGGAAGTTTAGTCAGTTCAAAACGGCCGGGTTTAAAGCCATGAAAGAACCAAGTGACATCTGCCACACCATCCAGCACCAAATCGGCTTGAGCTGGCGGTGGCCCCATGTTGTATTCCACTTTTACGTCAACCCGACCATCGGTTGCCTCTTCCACCCATTTACCCCATGTCGGCCATACCATGGCGTTAATACCGTGATTAGGTGATGCCCATGAGCTAATGCGAAGAGTTGTCTCGGCAGCCTGAACGGTGAAGGAAAAACTGAGAACGGCAGCGGCCAAAGACCAGGAAATTGCTTCACGTTTCCACATGTTTACGACTCCATATTCGTTTCAAATGCAACAATAATGACTGCATCGAAGTATCCCGTATCTAATACGCACAAAAACTGTACGATTTTGAAATAGAAGCATGACGACAGATTTATCGCAACAACTTTTTAACATAAGGGTAAATTTTTTGTTGCATTACCACAGATTCTGGCGATACTAAAAAGCACCATATAGTTTCATTTGAAACCATTATTCGGTTTCAATTGATACCATTTTCATACTCAGGAGTGAGCTATGCGGAAGTGGTTTTCGTTTCCCATCACCGAAGGGAAAGCGTCAAGACAGGCGCATTGTGATTTACCCGAAGGCACGTTTGAGCGCGAATGCGGCAAAGAGGGGTTCTTTGGCCCGGCCACCCACATGTATCATCAACATGCCCCGACAGGCTGGTCAGAATGGGAAGGCGATCTTCGTCCTCATGCGTTTGATACCAATAAGGTCGAAGATATTGGTGATAACCCACTGACTGCACCACTTTTGCTCTCCAATGCCAATGTGAAAGTCAGGATCTGGCGCTGCGAAACAGCGATGGAGTATCTGGTACGAAATGGTGACGGTGACGAGTGCCTGTTTATCCACGAAGGTTCCGGCTCACTTTTCTGTGATTACGGCCACCTGCGCTTTCGCGATGGTGATTACCTTATCTTGCCGCGCTCCACCAATTGGCGTATTGAGCCTGACTCTGCCGTTACTGTGCTAATGATCGAAGCCACTCATGGATCTTATATGACAGCAGAGCGTGGGATCGTTGGCGATCATGCTGTGTTTGATCCGGCAGTGCTGGAATATGCCAAGATCGATGATGCTTTTATTGCTCAGCAACAAGACGAAAAATCATGGCAGGTGTACCTGAAATCCCGTAATGCGATGAACCGCATTACCTACCCATTTAACCCACTTGATGCAGTTGGCTGGAAAGGAAACCTCACCGTATTCCGGCTCAACTGGCGTGACATACGACCGCTGATGAGTCACCGCTATCATCTTCCGCCTTCAGCGCACACCACCTTTGTCGCCAATGGCTTTGTGATTTGTACTTTTGTGCCGCGCCCAATTGAGTCCGATCCCGGCGCGCTCAAGGTGCCCTTCTATCACAACAATGATGACTATGATGAAGTCATCTTCTATCACAAAGGCGAGTTCTTCAGCCGAGACAACATTCACCCCGGCATGATGACTGTGCATCCTTGTGGCTTCCCGCACGGCCCGCACCCCAAAGCTTTTGCAGCTGGCGCTAAAGCCACCAAAAAAGAAACTGATGAAGTCGCGGTGATGATTGATACCCGAATGCCGCTCGATTTGGGCGAGGCAGCGAAACAAACCGAGCTCGATGATTACGTCCTGTCCTGGCGCACACCGCCTCGTGGCGAATAGATCGCAGACATTAGATTAAGGAATAGATGATGAAACTGGCTTCCCTAAAACACCGCCGAGACGGAAAACTCATTCTGGTCTCACGTGATCTGACTCAGGCAGTAGATGCTTCTGATATTGCACTCACCCTACAGGATGCACTGGATGAGTGGGATACCCTCTCGCCGCTTTTACAGGCTCGCTATGACGCTTTGAATGATAATAATGTCGGCGAGCGCTTTCCTTTTAATCCCGCTGACTGTGAATCTCCTTTACCACGCGCATTCCAGTGGGCGGACGGCAGCGCTTACGTGAATCACGTCGAACTGGTGCGTAAAGCCCGTGGGGCGGACATGCCGGAAAGCTTCTGGACTGATCCTTTGATGTATCAGGGTGTTTCTGACAAATTTATCGGCCCACGCGATAGCATTGAACTTTGCGATGAAGCCTGGGGCTGTGATTTCGAAGCCGAAGTCGCCGTGATCACTGATGATGTCGCCATGGCGACGCCAAGTGAAAAGGCTGGTAGCCACATCAAACTACTGATGCTGGTGAATGACGTCTCGCTTCGAAACCTAATCCCAAGTGAGCTTGCCAAAGGATTTGGTTTCTTCCAATCCAAACCGGCCTCTTCATTCTCCCCTGTGGCGGTGACACCCGATGAGCTGGGTGAAAGTTGGCAGGAAAACAAAGTGCACCTGCCACTGGAAGTATTCCTCAATGGCGAACAATTCGGCGCACCCAATGCCGGCGTGGACATGACGTTTGATTTTGCAGAACTCGTTGCCCACGCAGCCAAAAGTCGTTATTTAAGCGCGGGCACTATTATTGGGTCAGGGACGGTATCAAACCTTGATCGATCAAAGGGTTCCTGTTGCATTGCAGAGAGACGAATGTTGGAAATTCTGGATCTTGGGTCACCGAAAACGCCGTTTCTACTCTATGGTGATAAGGTCAGTATCGAGATGCATGACAAGGAAGGTCGTTCAATCTTTGGCAAGATTGATCAGGAAGTTGTCCCGTATAGGTAATAAAGGGAACGCACGCAGTGAAGCTTTATGACTACAGTAAATCCTCGGCGTCATACCGTGTTCGCATTGCGCTGAATCTCAAGGGGCTGAATTATCAATCACAAGCCGTCTCTTTGCTGGACGGCGATCAACGTGGCGACAATTATCTGGCCCTGAACCCTACCGGGCTGGTACCGACACTGGTTGATAACGGTCAGGTTCTGACCCAGTCGCTGGCCATCATCGAGTATCTGGAGGAGGTCTACCCTTCTCCTTCGTTGTTGCCTGCGGACCATGCAGCCCGGGCGAAATGCCGTGCCCTTGCGCTCGACATTGCCTGCGACATCCATCCGCTCAACAACCTTCGGGTACTCAAACACCTCACCGGTTCCATGGGCCACAGTGAGGAAGAAAAACTGGACTGGTATTTGCACTGGCTGAAAGCCGGATTAGCGGCGGTCGAAAAAAAAGTGGAAAGCACACAAACGGATTTCTGCTGTGACGACATTCCCACCCTTGCTGATATTTGTCTGGTCCCTCAACTGTTTAACGCCCGCCGGTTTTCACTCGATCTGACTCCTTACCCGACACTGAAAGAAATAGAACAGCGCTGCCAAGGGTTACCCGCCTTTGAGCAAGCGCACCCAGACAATGTTTAGGAGACAGCATGTCAGAGCAGCCTCTTTGGCGACCCAGCGCATCGCGTATCGCCAATGCTAACCTCACTGACTTTATCAATGAGGTCAACAGACAGTACGCGCTAAGTCTGACCAACTACGACCAGCTTTATGACTGGTCGGTCAAACACAGTGAAGCATTTTGGGAAACACTGTGGACCTTTGCCAGCGTGGTCGGTGAACGCGGAGAGCGTGTTATCAGCCGCCCGGAAAACGACCCGAATAAAAACAGCATCTGGTTCCCGGATGCCGAAGTCAACTTTGCAGAAAACGTGATGCAATGGGTGAAAGACATGCCCAAAAAAGACGCCATCGTATTTTCTGGTGAAGACGAATCCGCAGTTCGTCTGTCATGGGCAGACCTTGAACATCAAGTCAGCTGCATCGCAGCCTACCTAAAAGAATGCGGCGTGGAAAACGGCGATGTAGTAGCAGGGTATCTGCCAAACATCGCAGAAACTGTGGTCGCCATGCTGGCGACGTCTTCCCTTGGGGCAATTTGGACCTCGACCTCGCCGGATTTTGGTATCGATAGCGTGCTCGACCGTTTCGGTCAGACTCAACCCAAAGTACTGTTCACCACCGATGCTTACCACTACAACGGCAAAACCCACGATAACCTAACCAAAGCGCGCGCGGTGCGTGAAGGCGTGGAAAACATCACCCACATGGTGGTGATCCCGTATGTAGGCGGCACAGCGCCCAACAGCGATGAAACCTGCTGGAAAGCCATCATTTCACAGCCAGCTGAGCCACTGACGTTTACCCGCGTGGGCTTTAACGAACCGATGTACGTATTGTATTCGTCTGGCACCACAGGCAAACCAAAGTGCATCATCCACAGTGTCGGTGGCATGTTGCTCAACCACCTTAAGGAGCACCAACTCCATTCTGACGTGAAATGCGGCGACAAGGTTTTTTACTTCACGACCTGTGGCTGGATGATGTGGAACTGGCTCGCCAGCGGCCTTTTAAGCGGCGCGACGCTGGTGCTGTTTGATGGTTCACCGTTTTATCCTGATGCCGGCGTACTCTGGCGTTTAACCGATGCACAAAAAGTGACACTTTTCGGCACGTCCGCCAAATACCTCGAAGCGCTGGAGAAGCAAGAATACAGCCCCATGGACGAACACAGCTTGTCGTCGCTCCGTGCACTTTGCTCAACTGGCTCAGTGCTGGCACCTGAGCAGTTCGACTGGACCTATAGCCATGTCAAACAAGACCTGCAACTGAGTTCCATCGCGGGCGGCACGGATATTTGTGGCTGTTTCGTGCTCGGTAGCCCGATTTCCCCCGTTTACCGCGGCCAAAGTCAGGTTCGAGGGCTGGGGCTGGATGTCGAAGTCTTCAACAATGAAGGCAATCCGGTTCAGGGTGAGAAAGGCGAATTGGTGTGCTGTAACAGCTTCCCCAATCAGCCGGTAGGATTTTGGAATGACAACGACGGCACCCGTTACCACAAGGCTTATTGGGACAAGATTGAAGATACCTGGTTCCATGGGGATTATGTCGAGCTCACCCACGAAGGCGGTATGGTGTTCTTCGGACGTTCAGACGCAATCCTCAATCCAGGTGGCGTGCGCATCGGTACCGCAGAGATTTACCGTCATGTGAATCAGCTTGATGAAGTGATCGACTCAGTCGTCATTGGACAGGATTGGATGAAGGATGTCCGCGTAGTACTGTTTGTAAAACTCAAGCCGGGTGTCGACCTCAACGACAATCTGGAGCGCAAAATTCGCAGCACTATCCGCACCAGTTGTACGCCGCGCCATGTGCCGGCAAAAATTATTCCTATCACAGACATTCCGCGCACCAAATCAGGAAAACTCGCCGAACTGGCAGTTCGCGATGTGGTTCATGGCCGCGCGGTCGCTCAGCTCAGCGCGCTGGATAACCCAGAATCGCTGGAACAATACAAAGAGCGTCCTGAGCTGCAGGAATAATACCAATCACAGTAAGTAGCTGTTCAGAAATAGCGCAGGAAAATGCTCGAGAACAAGGCGGAAAATTTCGATAAGTAGTTATTCTACAATCAAATTTTTCAACGCAGTTATCGAGCATTTTAACAAGCTAGGATGAGCAGATATTTACTACGATTGGTATAAGCCAAGCGCACAACGCAAAACGCCATCCTCAAGGATGGCGTTTTTCATGAATTCCATAGCATCAGTTCAAGCGATCGCGATCTTCATCTTTTCGCTGATATTCACCTTCGAAGGTGTTGCCACCATCATTCGAACCTTGGTGAGGACCGCGGTTAAACGGGTCTTGTCCACCAAATGGCCCCTGACCTGGTTGACCACCAAACCCTCTTTGAAACCCCGCCACTTTTACCTTACTCATAAACTGTTTTGCCAACCATGCTCGCGGCCAAGGCAATAACACAGCCATGCCCATAGCATCAGTCATAAAGCCTGGGGTCAGAAGCAGCACACCTGCCACTGCCAGCATCACACCTTCAATGATTTGCTGTGCTGGTAACTCGCCTTGATTCATGCGCTGCTGCACTGTCATTAAGGTTTGCAGTCCCTGACTGCGCACCAAGGAAGCCCCCACCACAGCGGTCAGTAAAATCAGCGCTACCGTAGGCCAAAGTCCCAACACGCCACCGACCTGAATAAACAGAGCAATTTCAATCACAGGGACGGTAATGAACATCAACAGCAAGATTGGAAACACAGCAAAACCTCATATTCGTGTCGAACCATCATAGTAACACTGGACTCAATGATTGCATCGACAGCGTCGTTATTTCCCCTCATTAAAGGAGATTGGTTCGTAGCTTGGTTTTAAACAATGTACGCGGATATTGTACAGAATTTAACTGTATCAATACTTTTCAACTTACAGATAAAACAATAGGAAACAAAGACAAACAAGCTGTCTAACGATCCGGATCACAGTTCTATGCAAATCGTTCCACTTTGGTTTGATTGGTGATCTTTCTCATGTTTTTACCGCAACGGAGGAGTAGAATCATCCAGCATAAACCGGGTGTAAAATATCGATCACCCAGCCAAAATCTCTGATGAATGGACTCTACAGCGAAATTATTGGCTACAGAATAACCAATATAAATTTCATTTAGGGCCAAATCATGTCTCAGACGATTGATTTCGAAAATAACCTGACCAACCCTCTTTTAGCGACCCGTATCGAGGAAGACTTGCTTGGCGAACGCCATGTGCCGTCTGATGCGTATTACGGTATTCATACCCTTCGCGCTGTTGAGAACTTCAATATCTCCCGTACCACGATTTCTGATGTACCAGAATTTGTGCGTGGCATGGTCTTCACCAAGAAAGCCGCTGCGATAGCGAACAAAGAGCTGGGTGTTATCCCTGCTGAAGTGGGCGACTACATTATCAAAGCATGTGATGCGATTCTGGAAACCGGCAAATGCATGGATCAATTTCCATCGGATGTTTACCAAGGCGGCGCAGGCACTTCCGTGAACATGAACGCGAACGAAGTGATCGCGAACCTGGCACTGGAACTGATGGGTAAAGAAAAGGGTGACTATGACGTTGTTAACCCTAACGACCACGTAAACAAGAGCCAGTCGACCAACTGCGCTTACCCGACCGGTTTCCGTATCGCGGTCTACAACAGCATCCTGCAGCTGATCGAATCCATCGATTACCTGCAAAACGAATTCAATGGTAAAGCAACCGAATTCAAAGGTGTGCTGAAAATGGGTCGTACCCAGCTTCAGGACGCAGTGCCTATGACAGTAGGTCAAGAATTCCACGCGTTTGCAGTGCTTCTGAAAGAAGAAGTGAAGAACCTGAAATACACCGCGGAACTGCTTCTTGAGGTGAATCTGGGCGCGACGGCGATCGGTACTGGCCTCAACGCTGCAGCAGGTTACCAACAGCTGGCAGTTCAGCGTCTGGCGGAAGTGACGGGACTGAACTGCACCCCAGCAGAAGACTTGATTGAAGCGACTTCTGACTGCGGTGCTTACGTGATGGTTCACGGCGCACTGAAGCGCTTAGCAGTGAAACTGTCGAAGATCTGTAACGACCTGCGTCTACTGTCTTCTGGTCCACGCGCGGGCTTCAACGAAATCAACCTGCCGCAAATGCAGGCGGGTTCTTCTATCATGCCAGCAAAAGTCAACCCGGTGATCCCAGAAGTGGTTAACCAAGTTTGCTTTAAGGTGATCGGTAACGACACCACGGTGACTTTCGCGGCGGAAGCCGGTCAGCTGCAGCTAAACGTGATGGAGCCAGTAATTGGTCAGGCGCTGTTCGAGTCTATCGAAATCCTGTCTAACGCCTGCGTAAACCTGGGTAAGAAGTGCATCAACGGCATCACGGTTAACAAAGAAGTCTGTGAAGCCTTCGTTTACAACTCCATCGGCATCGTCACTTACCTGAACCCGTTCATTGGCCACCACGAAGGTGACATCGTCGGTAAGATTTGTGCGGAAACCGGTAAGAGCGTCCGTGAAGTGGTCTTGGAAAGAGGATTACTGACGGAAGAGCAACTCGATGATATCTTCTCCGTCGAAAACTTGATGCATCCGCAATATAAAGCGAAGCGCTATAACTAAGCGTCGAAAGAATGGGTACTCACGATGAGTACCCTTTTTTAATTTTCTGCCCAGCTGTTTTGAACATCTGGGCTTTAAAGCCCAAACGTAGGTACTTTTTACATTCACTGCGCCCTAAAAACCCTAGTTTTTACAAGGCAATGAACCCCAAGAGACAGTGACTCCGTTTGGTTTTTATTTTTTGTATTAATAATCTGAACAGGAGTTACCTATGGTTGCAGTGGAGTTGTTCGTCGTTCTTGCGTTCATCTATCTGGGCGCACGGATTGGAGGTATTGGTATCGGCTTGGCCGGTGGCGCAGGTGTTGTTGCTCTGTCCTTATTCTTGGGAATGCCAACCTCGCAAAGCTATATCCCTATCGACGTTATCTTGATCATCATGTCTGTGATCACCGCAATTGCAGCGATGCAGGTTGCTGGCGGTATGGACTGGTTGGTTGAGAAAGCCGAAGATTTTCTTCGTAAGAATCCTAAACAAATTACCTTCTACGCACCGATCGTCACTTATCTGATGACGCTGATGGCGGGTACCGGCCACACTGCGTTCTCAACCCTTCCTGTCATTGCAGAAGTGGCGAAAGAGCAAGGCATTCGTCCATCACGCCCACTTTCTATCGCGGTTGTTGCCTCTCAAATCGCAATCACGGCATCTCCGATTTCTGCTGCTGTGGTGTTCTTTTCTGGCATCCTTGAACCACTGGGTATCGGTTACCTGACTCTGCTGGCTATCTGTATTCCAACCACGTTCGTTGCCTGTATGGCAGGCGCATTTGTGGCGAACTTCCTGGGTTGTGAGCTAAAAGACGATCCGGTTTACCAGGAGCGTCTGGAAAAAGGTCTGATCAAACTGCAGGGCACTACCAAGCGTGAAATCGCTCCTACCGCGAAGAAAGCAACATACATCTTCCTGGGTGCCATCGTGCTGGTCGTGGCTTACGCCGCAGCGATTTCCGGTTCAATCGGCCTGATTGAAAACCCAACGCTGGGTCGTAACGAAGCCATCATGACCTTCATGCTGGCGGCGGCGGCGCTGATTGTTGCAACTACCAAAATCGACGCATCGAAAATCGCATCTGCACCGACTTTCCGCTCAGGTATGACAGCGTGTGTGTGTGTACTGGGTGTGGCTTGGTTAGGTTCAACCTTTGTGAACGCGCACGTTGAAGGCATCAAAGAAGTCGCGGGCACCTTGCTGTCTGACTACCCATGGATGCTGGCTATGGTGCTGTTCTTTGCTTCGATGCTGCTCTACTCACAAGGTGCGACGACGGTTGCCCTGATGCCTGCGGCGCTGGCAATTGGCGTTGCCCCTATGACAGCGATTGCTTCATTTGCGGCAGTGAGTGCGCTGTTCGTTCTGCCAACTTACCCAACACTGTTGGCCGCGGTTGAAATGGACGATACAGGTTCAACCCGTATTGGTAATCTGGTCTTCAACCACCCGTTCTTCATTCCAGGCGTGGTCACCATCGCCACTGCTGTTGTGCTGGGCTTTGTGGTAGGCGGCATTGTGCTGTAAGCCAAAGTAAGACGATGAAAAAGGACGCTTTGGCGTCCTTTTTTATTATGCGATCTTCGTTGGAAACGAATTCGGGCTTTCCCGGTCTCAGTGATATAGTTCATTCAATTTTTAAGAAACCGTTTTGATGAAGGCTATGTCCAAAATAGGCTCACGACTTTTTGCGATTTTTGCGCTGGCGCTGATAAGTGCTCTTCCCGCCAAGGCGGAATTTACCCTTTTCAATTCTCCGATACCGGCAGCGGGTAGTGCGCCTGCGTTCGTTCCGGTGGATCAGGCTTTTCCTTTCAACTTTACCCAGCAAGGCGATCGGGTTTATCTCGATTGGCAGGTTCTGCCTGGGTACTACCTCTATCAGGACAAGATAGAAGTTATTCCCAGTGAAGACGCCAGAATTGGCGCGCTGGATATGCGTCAGGGACAGCCCTACGAAGACGAGTTCTTCGGTGAGGTCTCGATTTACAAAGAGCCGCTGACGGTGTCAGTTCCTTTGCTTGAAGCGACGGATAACTCGCTGCTGAGAGTGACCTACCAAGGCTGTGCAGAAGCGGGCTTCTGCTATCCGCCAGAAACCGTCACCGTCCCATTAATCGCAGTAGCCGCTGGCAGTGAAGCGCCACCAGCATCTGTTGTTAGCGCTCCTGTTGAACCCGCAAAGCCAGCCTCCTCTGGCTCAAGTTCGTCTTCCACAGAAGTGAGCAGCCTTGCCGATAACTGGTGGCAGCCTTTACTGTTTTTGGGCTTGGGCATTGGTTTGGCTTTCACGCCATGTGTACTGCCGATGTACCCGATTTTGACCGGTATCGTGTTGGGTGGCGGTAAGAAAACTCAGGGGCAGACCTTCCGACTCTCCATGCTTTATGTACAGGGTATGGCGCTGACTTACACCCTGCTAGGACTGGTTGTCGCCTCGGCTGGCTTACAATTTCAGGCAGCTTTCCAACACCCTTATGTGTTGATTGGCTTGAGTGCGCTCTTTGTGCTGCTGGCACTGTCGATGTTTGGCGTGTTTAACCTGCAACTTCCGGCCAGTCTTCAAACCAAACTAAGTGAAATCAGCAACCAGCAAAAAGGCGGAAGCAACCTTGGTGTATTCACCATGGGCGCGATTTCCGGGTTGATTTGCTCGCCATGCACCACAGCGCCGTTATCCGGAGCACTTTTGTATGTCGCTCAAAGCGGTGATCTGCTAACAGGCGCAGTTACACTCTACGCGCTCGCATTGGGTATGGGCATTCCGCTCATCATCGCAGCGATGTTTGGCAACAAACTACTACCAAAAGCTGGCGGCTGGATGGACAGAGTCAAAGTCTTCTTCGGTCTGGTGCTCTTGGCTGCGCCTATCTTCCTGCTGGAGCGTCTGCTGCCTGAAAGCGTCAGCGTATGGCTGTGGGCAGCATGGATGTTGGTATCACTGGGTTGGCTTTACCATATCAGCCGTACACTCCAACCTGGCAAGCTCGCTAGCGCACTCGGAATTATCGCGATCCTCGGCTTGAGTGGTGGTGCGGCTTACACTTATAACGCCGTATTTGCGCCTGCTGCGAAAGCCGAAGTGCCATCGGTCGAGTTCATTAAGATTGCTAATATCGACGATCTGAATCGAGAACTCGCGGCAGCCAAATCCGCAGGCAAACCAGTGATGCTGGATTTCTATGCCGACTGGTGTGTGGCGTGTAAGGAGTTTGAGAAGTACACCTTCCACGATGCGAACGTGGCACCGGAGCTGAAAAACTTCGTTTTGCTTCAGGCTGATGTGACGGCCAACCGCCCGCAAGACATCAAAATGCTAACTTCCCTTAACGTGCTGGGCTTACCCACTATCGATTTTTGGGATGCCAACGGGAATCCACTTCCTGATGCCCGTTTAACCGGATTTATGGAAGCTAAACCCTTCCTTTCCCATCTTGAGCAAAATCAGTTGATTAACAAACAAGGCTGATTGCACACAAACTTGATCGCCCCGACATTGCCCACAAATGACGGGGGATCAAGCTCTTACTTCCCACCTATGCAAATTGATCAATCCCTACCCCGGTGTTAGCGTTTTTGCTAAAGAGGTATTAACGAAATCGCCATGGACGCTCAATACACCATTGTCATCGCTGACGACCACCCTTTGTTTCGCAATGCACTGTTTCAATCTGTGCATATGGCGATCAGTGGTGCCAATTTGCTGGAAGCAGACTCATTAGACAGTCTGACTGCCCTGCTGGAAAAAGAACCCGACATTGATTTGTTGCTGCTGGATCTGAAAATGCCCGGCGCTAATGGCATGTCAGGTCTTATCCACCTTCGCGTCCAATACCCAGAGCTTCCCATCGTGGTGATTTCAGCCAGTGAAGAGGCCAGCGTAGTCCGTCAGGTGAAAGCCAATGGCGCGATAGGTTTTATTCCGAAATCCAGCGACATGCGCGAGTTGATAAACAGCCTCAACCACGTGCTTGAAGGCGAGACGTGCTTCCCTTCCGGGATTGATTTCAGTGATGACAGCGATGAAGAGTCACTGATGGATAAGATCTCTTCTCTCACACCACAACAATACAAAGTGCTCAACATGCTCAATGATGGTCTGCTGAACAAGCAGATTGCCTATGAGTTGGATGTGTCAGAGGCCACCATCAAAGCGCATATGACCGCGATCTTCCGCAAACTCGGGGTGAAAAACCGTACTCAGGCGGTCATCCTGCTGCAGCAAATGGAATCTGACGCCTAGCTTCTTTCCTCAACACTGTTTTGTGTTTTCATATCCGCCTTTCAGGCGCGGTTCAGCCAATACGTCTATAATCGCGCCTCATGGCTCGGCGCATGTCGAGCCCCGACTGACCTTCTCTTACCCACTATCAGGAGGCCAAGTTTGCTTAGCGCGCTTATCACTCAATTTGTTGTTCTCTGGGCTGTCATCGACCCGATTGGCTCAGTCCCCGTTTACCTCTCCCAAACCAGTCACATGACAGAAAAGCAGCGTCGTATCGTGGCATTTAAAGCCATTTTGATTGCGACCATGATTCTGCTGTTTTTCCTGGTGGCCGGGCAATTCCTGCTGGAAGCTATGCAAATTCCTCTCCCAGCATTTCAAGCGGCTGGCGGCTTAGTACTGCTGCTTTTTGCCCTAACTATGATTTTTGGGGAAAGTAAGCCAGATCAGGAAACCAAAATGTGCAGTGATTCGCTGTCCAAATCTGATCTGTCTGCCACCGCCGTGTTTCCATTAGCGGTGCCGTCCATCGCATCTCCAGGTGCCATGATGGCGATAGTCATGCTCACTGATAATCACCGTTTTGCCATCACAGAGCAAGCCATTACCGCATGCATTATGTTGGTGGTTTTAGCGGTGACTTTGTTGCTGTTACTCAGTGCTAATTTTATCCATCGAATCATTGGTCATGTGGGCGCTTCTATCATAAGCCGCGTTATGGGTCTCATCCTTGCAGCCGTTGCAACAAGTAATTTGCTTCAAGGCATACTCGACTTTTACACCTTAGCCTAAAGCCTATTAGACCTTGGTCTAGCTTAACATTTCTTTAACACGACACTTTCTTGTCTCAAATCACAGAAACCCCCTAATAGCAGGGGGGTTAGCTTCATTTTTCAATCGACTAAAGTTGCAGTGTCTCCTTGTACCTTGGCTGCTATTGTCGAATCGTAACAATCCGTTAACTCGTCACTTAAGGAGATGGTGATGTCTGAGGAACAGAAACAAGATAACGCCAAAGCCTATTGGCAAAAGAACGTCAGGCTGATGATTTATCTGCTTGCTGTTTGGTTCGTGGTGTCGTTTGGATGCGGCATCCTGTTTGTTGATCAACTCAACGAAATTCGTATCGGCGGCTACAAGCTAGGCTTCTGGTTCGCACAACAGGGGTCAATTTATACCTTCTTGGCCATCATTTTTGTTTACGCCTTTCAGATGCGCAAACTCGATAAAGAGTTTGGCGTAGATGATGACGAGTAAGGAGCAGTAGTCATGGATTTGAAAACCGTTACTTACCTTGTCGTAGGTTTCACGTTCGTTCTCTACATCGGGATCGCAATTTGGGCCCGCGCAGGTTCAACGAAAGAGTTCTATGTTGCAGGCGGTGGTGTAAACCCTGTTGCAAACGGCATGGCAACGGCAGCGGACTGGATGTCTGCAGCTTCGTTTATTTCAATGGCAGGTCTGATTGGCTTTATGGGATACGGCGGTTCTGTATTCCTGATGGGCTGGACAGGCGGCTACGTACTTCTGGCACTGTTGCTTGCGCCTTACCTGCGTAAGTTCGGTAAGTTCACTGTTCCAGAGTTTATCGGTGAGCGTTTCTATTCGAACACAGCCCGTGTGGTAGCAGTTATCTGTCTGATCATCGCATCGGTGACTTACGTTATCGGTCAGATGAAAGGTGTGGGCGTGGCATTTGGTCGCTTCCTGGAAGTTGACTACGCAACGGGCCTTTACATCGGTATGGCGATCGTATTCATGTACGCAGTACTTGGCGGCATGAAAGGTATCACCTACACGCAAATTGCTCAGTACTGTGTTCTGATCCTGGCATACACCATTCCAGCTATCTTTATCTCACTGCAACTAACTGGCCACCCTCTGCCACAAATTGGTTTGGGTAGTACCATGTCCGGCACGGATACCTATTTGCTCGATCGGCTCGATCAGGTGGTCTCTGAACTTGGGTTCAGTGAATACACCACATCAGTCCGCGGTGACACCCTTAACATGTTCGTTTACACCATGTCACTGATGATCGGTACTGCAGGTCTACCACACGTCATCATCCGTTTCTTCACGGTACCAAAAGTACGTGATGCACGTATCTCTGCAGGTTGGGCACTGTTCTTCATCGCGATTCTGTACACCACTGCACCCGCAGTTGCAGCAATGGCGCGCCTGAATCTGATGGATACAGTTAACCCTGCACCAGGCCAGCACCTTGCTTATGATGAGCGTCCTGACTGGTTCAAGAACTGGGAAAAAACCGGTCTGCTTGGCTTTGATGACAAGAACAACGACGGCAAGATCAACTACACCTCTGACAAAGCAACGAACGAGCTGAAAGTTGACCGTGACATCATGGTTCTGGCGAACCCTGAAATCGCGAAACTGCCTAACTGGGTTATCGCGCTGGTTGCAGCGGGTGGTCTGGCAGCGGCACTATCAACAGCAGCAGGTCTGCTTCTGGCTATCTCGTCGGCGGTATCGCATGACTTGTTGAAAGGGGTCTTCAGGCCTGACATTTCAGAGAAGAATGAGCTCATGGCGAGCCGGATTGCTATGGCGGTGGCGATTGCCTTCGCAGGTTATCTCGGTCTGCATCCACCGGGCTTCGCAGCCGGTACGGTCGCCCTCGCCTTTGGCTTGGCCGCCTCGTCAATCTTCCCTGCACTGATGATGGGTATCTTCTCCAAGTCCATCAACAAGGAAGGGGCGATTGCCGGTATGATCGCAGGTATCAGTGTGACACTGTTCTACGTATTCCAGCACAAAGGCATCCTGTTCATCGCGGACTGGAAATACCTGGAAAGCTGGGGCAGCAACTGGTTCCTGGGCATTGAGCCAAACGCGTTCGGTGCTATTGGCGCGCTCGTGAACTTCACGGTTGCTATCGCGGTTTCCCGCGTTACTGCAGAAACCCCACAACACGTTAAAGATCTGGTTGAGCACGTTCGTATCCCTGGCGGTGCGGGTGAAGCGCAAGACCACTAATCAACAACGCTGAGCACTTAGATAAGAGCGTCACGTTAACGCTAAAAAGCCCCGCTCAGGGGCTTTTTTTATCCTCGAGGGACTACCGCACTATGGTATGTTACCCCTTAGCCCAAGGACGAAAGCGAACTCTTTATCATGTTAAAAAACAAACACGTAATTGCCGCTATGCTGGTAGCCCCCATTCTTGCATTGATTGCCTACTTTGGCGTTGATTTGGCGGTCAGTGAAAAGCCTCAAGCAGCCAAAGAAGGGGAAACCTACAAACTCGCTGCTGACTCAAACTGTCGATATACCAGTGGTATTTGCTCGCTGGAAAATGGCGACTTCAAACTCAAACTGCGTTCAGAAAGTCTGTCTGACAGTGAAGTGGTATTGAAGTTGACGTCAGAGTTTCCACTGGAAGGCGCAAAAATCAGTCTGATTCAGAAAGAAGGCGATCGTTCAAATCCGGTCGATATGGATGTTAACGGTGCAAACACGAAAGAGTGGTGGGTTGACCTGCCAGCGCCAAATTCGGAAGACAGTGAAATCCATCTGGTTGTAAAATCAGACGGCACCTTATATTACGGTGAAACAACTGCCGTTTTCGTTGAATACAAAACCCTGCTCAACGAGGAGCAGCAATAAGCTGCTCCAAAACTCATCAGTAGGCTTATTGGGTAACGAGGTAGAGTTTGGTGGCGGTAAGAATTTCCGTCACTCTCGCTTCGTGCTCTTGCTCTGAGAGCCAAAAAGTCACGTCCACCCAACCGTCTGTTCCCATCTGATCAATCTCAACCAGTTGGATTTCTCCGGTCACTGGATCCCAGGTCCCCTCGACCCGAACCAAGCCCACATCGGTGTCTAATCGGGGAATCGTAAACGCTTCCATATCAGCTTACCCCTTGTTGAAGCAACGCTCTTAATTTCAGCGGTTTCACAGGCTTGGCGATATAACCAAAGCCGAGCTCCCGCACCAGATTTCGTGTTTCTTGTGTTCTGTCGGCAGTAATCACTGCACCGACGAAATCATCACCCAGCATTTCACGGCAACGTTGCAAAACGTCGAGCCCCGTGAGTTCTGGTGCCAAATGATAATCGCTGAGGATGGCATCGGGTCTCAGGCCTTGATCAATCAACGCAACCACGCCATCGAGATCTTCTGCTACATCAACCTGACATCCCCAACGCGTCAACAAACTTTCCATACCCGCAAGGATGTCTCTTTCATTATCTACACAGAGCACGCGAACCCCAGCAAGTGGCTCACTATTTTTGTCCTTTTCTTCACGCTCAACGCCAGTGTCACAAACCTGAGGCGCACTTTCGATACGTGCGGTAATGGAGAAAACCGTCCCCTCTCCCGGCCAGGAACGTAGGTTGAGAGGCTGGTTGAGAATACGGCTTATCCCGCGGGCAATCGCCAGGCCAAGCCCTAATCCGAGTTCTGCACCTTTACGATCAATGCGGGTAAATTCATTGAATATGTCCTGCTGCATCTCTTGGGGAATGCCAGGACCGTTATCCCACACCTCGATGCGGCACTGCGAACCATGACGACGCACGCCCAACAGCACCCGGCCATTCGGGTTGTAGCGGAAAGCATTGGTGAGGAAGTTCTGCAATACGCGGCGCAGTAATCGCCTGTCAGAGCGAATGCGAAGTCCGGTGTGTTGAACCCGAAAATCGATACCCTGCTCATTGGCGATCACACCAAATTCTGCAGCCAGCGTTGAGAAGACTTCATCAAGTTCGAAGTGGGTGATTTTGGCCTTCATCTTGCCCGATTCAATGCGGGAGATGTCCAACAAATCGCCGATAAGATCTTCAGCAGCTCCCAAGGCACTCTCGATGTGGCCCGCCATCTTTTGGGTTTCTTTCTCTTCCGCCATTTCGTTCAGAGAGGAAGCAAAAAGGCGCGCGGCATTCATTGGCTGCATCAGGTCATGACTCACTGCCGCCAATAGCCGACTTTTCGATTGCGAGGCCTGCTCGGCTTTGGCGGTGGCACTGATAAGGCGACGGTTCAAGGTTTCAAGCTCTTTAGTCCGCTCAATAACCCGCGCTTCCAGTGTTTCATTGGATTGCTTCAGCGCTTCTTCGGCGTCACGGAACGCGGTGATGTCGGTAAAACTCATGACGAATCCACCACCCGGCATCGGATTACCCTGCACCTCAATCACCCGGCCATCAGGGTGGACACGGGAAGAGGTATGCGGCGAGCCCTTACGCAAATAGCCCACACGTTTTTTTACGTGCTCTTCAATATCACCCGGACCACACAAACCGCGCTCGGCATTGTAGCGAACCACATCCGCAATCGGCCTGCCGACCTGAATCAAATCAGGCGGGAAATTGAAAAGCTCCACATAACGCTGGTTCCAAGCAACCAGCCTGAGTTGTTTATCAACAACAGAAATGCCCTGACTGATGTGCTCGATTGCGCCTTGAAGCAAGCCACGGCTGAAATCGAAGAGCTCAGAAGCTTCATCCACAATGGTGGCGATTTCCTCAAGCTGCATGTTCCTACCCTGTAGGGCAGAGGTCAGTACCAGCTTGGCGGAAGACGCACCGAATACACCAGCCAGAACGCGTTCAGTGTGACGAATGAGCGCAGCACTCGCCTGCTGCTGCGGCAACAGAACTTCACCACGTTGCTCGCCGAAGGTGCGAAACGTTTGACGCATGCGGGTGCGGCCGACAAAACGGGCGGCCAGCATTTCAAGCTCTGCCACGGTCACACGGCTTTGATACAGGCTGGAATCATCCCCTTCTGGGAGCGGCGTGCCCACAAAACTCGCTGCTTGCAGACGTTCACTGAGCGAAGGTCGGGTCGCCATCGACACCAGCACAAAGCAGAAGGTGTTGACCATCACACTCAGGATCATGCCCCAGTTCACCGGGCTTAATGACTGGAAGAACGGGATATCTGGCGGTGCCAGAATCCAAAGCACCAGGTTGGTATCTTCGTTCCCTGCCAACATGCCCGTCTGCATCATCAAGGTCATCAGCCAGACAATGAAACCGGCGAAGAGCCCGGCATACACGCCTTTTTTATTGGCCTGACGCCAGTAGATTCCCGCGACCAGTGGCGGCGCGAACTGGGCAATAGCAGCAAAGGAGAGAAAACCAATCGCCGAGAGCGACGGCACTTCCAGGATCAGTTGATAGAAGCCCCAAGCCCCGATCAGCAAGAGGAAGATCAGCGCACGGCGAACGTTCAGCAAAAGGCCTGAAAACTGAGTAAAGTTGCGATTCGACACCCGCATGCGGCGCAGCAGTTGCGGCAACACCAGATCGTTCGACACCATGATTGCAAGGGCGATGGTCGACACAATCACCATGCCGCTTGCCGCCGATGCGCCACCCAAAAATGCCAGCAGCGCAATGCCTTCATTCCCGGTGGATAGCGGCAGTTGTATAACGTGGGTTTCAGCAGACACATTCGGCAGGAAAGCTTGCCCTGCATACGCTAACGGCAGAACAAAAATGCCCATCAATAGCAGATAAAGCGGGAAAACCCAGCGGGCGGTATGTAAATCCTGCGCACGGGCATTTTCCACCACCATGGTATGAAACTGGCGGGGTAAACAGATAATCGCTGCCATGGTCAGCAGAGTATGTACCAGCAATGCCCCCCAATCCGGAGAACCAACAACATTGGCTTCTTTTAATGTCGGCAGCGGTCCTGGTGCATCCAGCAGCAAGCCCACAGCAAAGAAGCCCACGACCAAGAACGCCACCAGCTTGACGATTGACTCAAAGGCCACCGCCATCATCATGCCTCGGTGGTGCTCGGTAGAGTCGATATGGCGAGTCCCAAACAACACGGTAAACATCGCCAGTGACATACACACCAACCAGGCAATTTGCCCTTCATTGAGCCCAGCACTCTCACCGATATCCGGCGCAATCACATCCAGCCCCATGGTGATCCCACGAAGCTGCAGCGCTATGTAGGGCAAAATACCAACCACCGCAATCACTGTGACCATCACCGCCAAGCCTTGGGATTTCCCATATCTGGCCGCGATAAAGTCGGCAATCGAGGTGATGTGTTCGCGCTTGGCAATCAGAATAATCCGGGCGAGAAACCGCCAGCCAATGGTAAAAACAAGAATCGGCGCGAGATAAATAGGCAGGAACGACCAAGGCTGACTAGACGCCTGCCCGACGGTGCCAAAGAAGGTCCAAGAGGTACAATAAACGGCGATAGAAAGACTGTATATCCACGGACGCCAGCCACGTAGCCAGCGCGGTCGACTATCTCCATACCAGGCGATAAGAAACAAAACGCCCAGGTATGCCAGTGCCACCGGCACCACTATCCATCCCGCCGACATAATCCCTTCCATGACAAACTTTTAACTAGAGTCTGTTTACCATGCTCTCAGTTGTACAACAACGCGCCACTTTATCTCCGTGAGCGAGCTCTAAATGCGTACCGCAAATTCAGGGCCTTACGGCTTCTCCCGCAGTGTCGGTCTTCAATGTCAGCAGGAGAACAGGAAGGCCAAGAAGCGCCATGGCGTAAAAGCTGTCTCCGTCTAACTGTTCATAGAGCTCACCGGCGACCACAGTCAGAAGTGCCATGACCACCCCCATGGGGATTGCGCTGTACAATGCCTGCAACGCCATAACTTTATCGCTTGCCTGCTGCTGGATGTAGCGCATCGCGGCGATATGGGCGACACCAAAAGTCAGGCCATGAAGTGATTGCGCCGCAAACAGCACACTGAGATCGGTGCTCCACCCAGTCAAACACCAACGCAGAATAACCGCCAGTGCTGCCAGTCGAAACATTGATTGCACCCGCCAATTTCCGAATAACTGAGCGGCCAGTGCAAACATCATCACTTCCACCACCACACCAAAGCTCCACAGGTAGCCAACCATCGCATCGGAAACACCTGCCTGGGTCCAATGAATGGCACTGAATGCGTAATAGGCTGCGTGACTGCCCTGAATAAAAGAGACGATAGCAAGAAACACCAACACGGATTTCACGCGAAGCACTTGGAGTAAAGGCGTCCTGACCATCGCCTGTGTCTCCTCTTTAGCGGGTAACGCCCGCGGTGAAGACAGGCTCCAACACCAGGTCAGCAGTAACGAGCCTGCTGCAAGCGGCACGATGATTTGCGGCCCAAAGCGCTCAACCAAGGTGCCCGCCATCATGGAACCCACCACAAACGCCAGCGAGCCCCAGAGCCTCGCCCGCCCATAATCAATAAGCTTCCGGCGGTTGTAATGATTGGCTAAAGCATCTGAAACGGGAATGGATGGCCCTATCACGCTGTTAATCGCAATAGAAAGCGCGGTTAGCCAGAGTAAATCAGGCGTTGCCATCAAATGCAGAAAACCAATCACTGTGGCTAAAAAGGACAACCACCGAATAGCGGGAAGCAAATGCTCCGGTAAGTGAAAACGAGGCGTGAGGGTCAGGTTCACCACAAAGCGCGCCATAACGCCTGCGCCCAATACGATACCGATGTCATCTGCAGAGAGGCCAAGCCACGCCAGCCATACTGACCAAAAAGGCAGATAAACCCCGAACGCAAAGAAATAGGTGCCGTAATAAATAGATAGCCAATGGTAGGGGGTGGGACGGGGGTAACTCATTCTGGCGCATCCTTTCTGCCGCAACGAGGATGGCTATTTTGACAGCGATTCATCCAAACTTACAGTCTCAACTTAGCATGGATTAATAGACTAAAGTCGGCTGGCAAGGTGGATTGCCGTACGACACACTGAGAGTTGCAAAGACACGCTAAGCGCGTGGTTAATAACACGGAGTTTGCCGCCATGCCTGAACCGTTAGACACTTACTCGCCCCCGTTTGACCGCCTTGATGCCAAGCAAGCCAAGCATCTGCTGTCTTCATTGGATGTCGCCTATTACCGCCGCGGTGATGTCCTGATAGAAAAAGGGGGAGGCAATGATGCTCTTTATATCGTCATTAAAGGACGCGTTCAGGAAGTTAACCCTGATACCAAGGAAGTGCAGGCGCAGTATATTAAAGACGATCTGTTTGATGCCCGTGCACTGCTGAAAGGCCATGCACACCACAGATACCGTGTGGTGGAAGACACGCTTTGCTATGTGCTGCCCAAAACCGTGTTTCTCGAGCTCTATGACCAAAACCAGTCGTTTGCAGACTACTTCAATACCAGTTTCAGTAAACGAAAACGCATGCTGGAAAAGGCGCAACAACAGCAGAACCTTGCCGAATTCATCCTAACTCAGGTGGATGAAACCAACATTCAGCCCATCATGACCATGCCCCATGGCACCTCGATTCAGGATGCCACGTTAAACCTTCGCCGCGAACGTCAGGACTGCGCGCTGGTCGCCCTCGAAGGAAAACTGCACGATATCGGCATCATTACCCGAACCAACTTGCTGCACGCATTGGTTGAGGATGGCTGCACCTTAGAATCTCCCATCGGTGAAGTCGCCACCTCTCCGGTCATCAGCGTCGAGATGGGCGAGTATCTTTTCAACGTGATGATCCTGATGACCCGCGATCGGGTAAAACGGGTGCGCGTCACTAAAGATGGTGAGACGGTCGGCATGCTGGATATGACTCAGGTGCTGAGTCTCTTTTCCACGCACTCTCACGTACTCACGCTGCAAATAAACCGCGCACACTCGATTGAGGAACTCGCGCTCGCAGCCAATAACCAACATCAGCTCGTCGCCAATCTCACCAACAACGGCATCCACACTCAATTTGTCATGGAACTGATTTCCGCCGTTAACGAACAGATCATCGAAAAGGCCTTCCGTCTCACCATTCCAGAAAGCTTCCAAAATCAATGCTGCCTGTTTGTGATGGGCTCGGAAGGTCGCGGTGAACAGGTACTGAAAACCGATCAGGATAACGGGCTCATTCTCGCTGACGATGCCGATTGGCCCGACGTTCAACATTACATGGAAAGGTTTAGTGAAGTGCTGAGCCGTCTAGGTTATCCGCCCTGTCCCGGCAATGTCATGGTTAATAATCCGCGCTGGGTGAAAACCCAATCTGAGTGGATGAAAGAAATGATCACCCTCAGTAAGATTTCTGACGAACGCCCCCTGATGGACCTGGCCATCATCGCAGACAGTCATGCGGTAGCTGGTAACAAGGCGTTACTGGAACCTGTGATGGAAGAGCTCCATGCCACGTTCAAAAACAACATGCTAACGCTCAATACCTTCGTCCGCCCCTGCCTTGCGTTCCGTGTTCCCCTCACGCTTTTCGGCAGCTTAAAGACGGATAAAGAAGGATTGGATGTCAAAAAAGGCGGTATTTTCCCGCTGGTGCATGGCGTTCGCACCTTGGCGCTGGAAAAAGGACTCACCGAGACCAATACCTTTGAAAGACTGGATGCGCTGGTCGAATGCAAAACACTGGATCAGGAAACCGCCAATAACCTCTCTGAAGCACTAAAGCTTTTCGTGAAAGTGCGCTTGAAACAGCAACTCGACAGCGATGCCAGCACAGGCAACCAGCTCGATGTCACCCAGCTTTCACGTACAGAACGGGATTTGCTTCGAGACTGCCTCGGCGTGGTGAAAAAGTTCAAAGAACGGCTGGCTTCGCACTATCAGGTAAGGGACTAGCATGAACCTGGTGGAAAGGCTCTGGCTTAGGTACAAATGGCGCCACAGCGAGTATGCGCCCTTATTTTCTTCGCCCAGTGATGAAGAGTTGGTTTCATTGGATTGCGAAACCACCAGCCTGGACCCACACAAAGCCGAGCTGGTCACCATCGCAGCCACCAAAATCCGCGGCAATAAAATTGTCACCAGCGAGCCTTTCACCATTTCCCTTCGCGCGCCCAACTCACTGAGCGCCCAGTCGGTGAAAATTCACGGCATCCGACATCAGGATCTGAGTGATGGCGTCTCAGAAAAAGAAGCCATGCTCAAGCTGATCGAGTTTATTGGTAACCGACCGATTGTGGGTTACTACATCCAGTACGACAAAGCGATACTTGACCGCTATTCCAAAAAGCATCTTGGCTTCAAACTGCCTAACCGCACGATAGAAGTGAGTGACATATACCGTCGCAAGCTGGAACATATTTTGCCGAATGCCTACTACGACCTGAGTATGGAGGCGATAGGACACCACCTCGACCTGCCCCTTTCCGGGCGGCATGACGCACTCGATGATGCCATTAGTGCGGCGCTGATCTACGTTCGACTAAAGTACGGGGATGTATCAATGCCCACTTATTGATAATTTCCCCGCAACCCGCTGCATGTAAATGAGAGCAACACCTCAGTGTGATTGTCCAAAGGTCACAAAACCCAGAGAAAACGGCCTCTTCATCCTAAAGTCTAATTGTCGAGAATCCCTAACTATCCGACCTTAATGGAACAAGACCGTTAGACCGTACCTTATATACTAGTTTGTCGTGGTCGAATATTTGACGATGCCAGACAGCATCACGCAGGAACACAAGGAGAAAGATAATGAGTGAGGTTCACCTGCATCCGGTTATGCCGGAAATCGAAGCCAAAGCGCACGCAAACAACGACACTTATCGCGAGATGTATCAGCAGTCTGTTGTTAACCCAGAAGGATTCTGGCGTGAGCATGGCCAGATCGTAGATTGGATTAAACCTTTCACTAAGGTGAAGAACACCTCTTTTGACACCGGCCATGTCGACATCAAATGGTTCGAAGACGGTACGCTAAACGTTTCTGCCAACTGTATTGATCGCCACCTTGAGACAAAAGGCGATGAAGTTGCCCTGATCTGGGAAGGCGACGATCCGAACGACGACAAAACCCTGACTTACAGAGAACTGCACACTGAAGTGTGTAAGTTTGCCAATGCCCTGAAAGGCCAAGGTGTGCGCAAAGGCGACGTCGTGTGCCTTTACATGCCAATGGTAATGGAAGCCGCGATTGCCATGCTGGCATGTACTCGCATTGGTGCCGTTCACACCATCGTATTCGGTGGCTTCTCTCCAGAAGCACTCGCAGGCCGCATTGTTGACTCCAACGCGAAAGTGGTAGTCACTGCCGATGAGGGTGTACGTGGCGGCCGCGCAGTACCTTTGAAACAAAATGTGGATGCAGCGCTTGCAAACCCTTCGGTCACGTCAGTTGAAAAAGTCGTTGTTTACCAACGCACTGGTAACACTGTGGAGTGGAATTCTGGCCGTGATGTATGGTGGCACGAAGCAACCGCAGTCGTGTCTGATAACTGTGAACCGGAAGAGATGAACGCAGAAGACCCACTGTTCATCCTTTACACCTCAGGTTCAACCGGTACGCCAAAAGGTGTTCTCCACACCACAGGTGGTTACCTGGTTTATGCGACCATGACCTTCAAGTACGTCTTCGACTACCAGGAAGGTGAGGTCTTCTGGTGTACCGCGGACGTGGGTTGGATCACCGGTCACAGCTATCTGATCTACGGACCACTGGCGAACGGTGCCAAAACCATCCTGTTCGAAGGCGTACCTAACTACCCATCAACTGCCCGAATGAGTGAAGTGGTTGATAAACATCAGGTCAACATCCTGTACACCGCCCCAACCGCAATCCGCGCCCTGATGGCGAAAGGTAACGAAGCGGTTGAAGGCACCAAGCGTGATTCGCTACGCATCATGGGTTCAGTGGGTGAGCCAATCAACCCAGAAGCGTGGGAGTGGTACTACAAGACTATCGGCGACAGCAAGTGTCCTATCGTGGATACCTGGTGGCAAACTGAAACCGGCGGCATCTTGATCACTCCACTGCCAGGTGCAACGGCACTGAAACCAGGTTCTGCGACCCGTCCATTCTTCGGTGTGCAACCAGCACTGGTTGATAACATGGGTAACATCATCGAAGGCGCGACCGAAGGTAACCTGGTCATGCTGGATTCTTGGCCGGGCCAGATGCGTACCGTTAATGGTGACCACGAGCGTTTCGAGCAGACTTACTTCTCAACCTTCAAAGGCATGTACTTTACCGGTGACGGTGCACGTCGCGACGAAGACGGTTACTACTGGATCACTGGCCGTGTAGATGACGTACTGAACGTTTCCGGTCACCGCATGGGTACTGCAGAAATCGAATCCGCACTGGTGGCATTCGACAAGATTGCAGAGGCGGCAATTGTTGGTGTTCCACACGACATCAAAGGTCAGGCTATCTACGCTTACATCACGCTGAATGCTGGCGAAGTGCCAAGTGCAGAACTGACAAAAGAAGTCAAAGGCTGGGTACGTAAGGAAATCGGTCCTATCGCGACACCGGACTTCATCCACTGGACAGACGCACTGCCGAAAACCCGCTCAGGCAAAATCATGCGTCGTATCCTGCGTAAGATTGCAACCGGCGATACTGGCAGCTTGGGTGACACTTCTACCCTAGCGGACCCAAGCGTGGTCGACAAACTTATTGCAGAGAAATCCAGCGTGGTATAACCACCAAGGTTTGATCCCGAAGGGCCGCTATACGCGGCCCTTTTTTTGGCTGAAATGCATGACCACAGGTTTGGGTGGCATCAATCGCGCTAACAGGTTATCACGCAGCCAGAACTGGTGATACAAAGCGGCACCGATGTGCATGACCACGACAATCCCCAACACAGCACAACTTGCCCGGTGAACAAAGAAGAAGAAATCATTAATGACCATATCAGTGACCGGATTAGGTATCTTCACCAGCCAGAAGAACCAGTAAGGCTCTTTTAGCATCAAATAACCGGAAACAAACACCAAAAACATTAAAAGGTAGATAACACTGTGGATGAACTTGGCGATGTTTTTTTCAAACGTAGTCGTTGAGTTAACCGACTCAACCTTTGGGCGAAAATAACTCCAAACCCATCGCATGATGAACAAGACAGTACCTATCGTTGCAAATGACATGTTCAGCACGGATAGCACATCAAACGCCATTGTCCCCACCACCAAATGCATGACATAACCCGCCACCGTCGTATAAATGATGATGGCAGCCATACTCCAATGTAACAGTCGACTCAATGAGTCATAGCGCTTCTGAATCATATTCCCCTCCCAATAATCTTGGGGCTCGCACCCAATGACGCTTGCTAAAGCGAGGTGTTGCAGCACCTCAATGCCTTAATTATCGTACAAGTGAATCATTTATTGAGCGCTTAATTGATTAGTTTTCAGATAGTGCGGTATCGCTTCCGTAAACAGAACGACATTCCATTTAAAAACTTAAAACCCCGCTACATTGAGCCAGAAATAAAAAAATAGTGGATTAAATGGCATGAAAATTGAGCCTAACTGCTCACCTTCACTAACTATTTCATCCTTAAGCCGCTTCGATTTAATGTCTTAATAATAAGACAAAAAGAGCATCAAAGAGGTCGGTAAGATGAGTAGCGTAAAACAGTGCGTTTAAAACGCTGGATGAGATCTGCCTAACAGATTCACCCTCCTAACTGGTCATTTCGTGAACTACTGCCACGAAATGCCTGTCATATCTGCGTAGTCTGTACACTGGATTGTCAGATTTTGTCTGATAAGACCAGTATTTTGCTGCCATTTGCGGTGAATTCTCTATAATTGCGAATCAGCAAATGGCTGGAGTGCCATTTTTCAGGTTCTCGCACCCTTGGGTGCTGAAAAGCAGAAGTTAACGCCTTTTCGCAACAAGAACAGGAATAAAGCGATCAATATGACGACAAATCGCAAAGTTTTACTTATTAATGGTCCGAACCTGAACATGCTTGGGGTTCGCGAACCAGGCCATTACGGACAGCAATCGTTAGATCAGATCGTCGCCGATCTGACGACACTAGCAGCATCTTTCAATATCCAACTTGAACACGTGCAGTCCAATGCGGAGCACGTCCTGATTGATACCCTCCATCAGGCCATGGGAAAGGTTGATTTTATCATTATCAACCCAGCTGCGTTCACGCACACCAGCGTGGCGTTGCGAGATGCCATTCTCGCTGTCGGCATTCCCTTTATTGAGGTGCACCTTTCAAACGTTCACGCCCGTGAGCCATTCCGCCATCACTCTTACTTCTCTGATAAAGCGGAAGGTGTGATTGTAGGACTGGGCGCTGACGGTTATGAATTTGCTCTACGTGCAGTCGCCAAGCGTCTGCAAGCAGAGAACAACTGAACAATAATTTCAAAGAGATAGACATCATGGATATTCGTAAAATCAAAAAACTGATTGAGCTTGTTGAAGAATCTGGCATCGCTGAGCTGGAAATCTCTGAAGGTGAAGAGTCAGTACGCATCAGCCGCGCAACTGCGCCAGTTGCCACTCAGGTTTACGCAGCACCAGCAGCCGCTCCTGCTCCAGTAGCGGCACCAGCAGCTCCTGCGGCGGCTCCGGCAGCAGCAGAAGCCCCAGCAGTTGAAGCAGAAGTTGCGGGTCACCAGGTTCTCTCTCCAATGGTGGGTACTTTCTACCGCTCTCCAAGCCCAGAAGCGAAGTCTTTCGTTGAAGTGGGTCAATCAGTCAACGTTGGCGATACCCTTTGCATCGTTGAAGCGATGAAAATGATGAACCAAATCCAAGCAGACAAAGCGGGTGTAGTGAAAGCTATCCTGTGTGAAGACGGCCAAGCAGTAGAGTTTGACCAAGCTCTGGTCATCATCGAGTAATCGAGGACAGCTATGTTAGATAAAATTGTCATCGCTAACCGCGGTGAAATTGCGCTTCGCATCCTTCGTGCGTGTAAAGAGCTTGGCATCAAAACGGTTGCCGTTCACTCCACCGCCGATCGCGATCTGAAGCACGTATTGCTGGCAGACGAATCTATCTGTATCGGTCCTGCATCAAGCGTTGAAAGTTACCTGAACATCCCACGTATCATCAGTGCCGCAGAAGTGACTGGTGCGGTGGCTATCCACCCAGGTTACGGCTTCCTGTCAGAAAATGCAGATTTTGCAGAGCAGGTAGAGCAATCAGGCTTCATTTTCGTTGGTCCTCGCGCTGAAACTATCCGCCTGATGGGCGACAAAGTGTCTGCCATCAACGCGATGAAAAAAGCGGGCGTACCTTGTGTACCAGGTTCTGATGGTCCACTTGACGACGACGAGTCCAAGAACAAGGCTTTCGCAAAACGCATCGGCTACCCTGTGATCATCAAAGCATCCGGTGGTGGTGGTGGTCGCGGTATGCGTGTGGTTCGTTCTGAAGCAGAACTGACCGACGCTATCGCCATGACCCGCGCAGAAGCAAAAGCTGCCTTCAACAATGACATGGTTTACATGGAGAAATTCCTTGAAAACCCACGCCACGTTGAAGTGCAGGTTCTGGCTGATGGCCAGGGCGGCGCGATTCACTTGGGTGAGCGTGACTGTTCGATGCAGCGCCGTCACCAGAAGGTTGTTGAAGAAGCGCCAGCGCCGGGGATCACTGCAGAAATGCGTAAGTACATCGGTGAACGTTGTTGCCGCGCATGTCTGGAAATCGGCTACCGCGGTGCAGGTACGTTTGAGTTCCTGTACGAAAACGGTGAGTTCTACTTCATTGAGATGAACACCCGTATTCAGGTTGAACACCCTGTGACCGAAATGGTAACCGGCGTTGACCTGATCAAAGAACAGCTTCGTATTGCCGCTGGCCAGCCCCTGTCATTCACGCAAGATGACATCCAAATCCGCGGCCACGCGATTGAGTGTCGTATCAACGCGGAAGACCCAGAGCGCTTCCTGCCAAGCCCAGGTAAGATCGATCGCTTCCATGCGCCAGGCGGCATGGGTGTGCGTTGGGAATCTCATGTGTACTCAGGCTATTCAGTACCACCACACTATGATTCCATGATTGGTAAACTGATCTGCTTCGGTGAAAACCGTGACGTAGCGATTGCGCGTATGCGTAACGCCCTGCAGGAAACCATCATCGACGGCATCAAAACCAACATTCCTCTTCAGCTGGAAATCATGAAAGATGAGAACTTCCAGCATGGTGGTGCAAACATCCACTACCTGGAGAAGAAGCTGGGCATTCAGAAGTAATTCTGAGCCAAAGCCAAAAGGTCGCGCTTACGCGGCCTTTTTTGTTTTTCGCGCCCAAACCCTGCGCGTATAAATCTGTCACATTCTCCGTGGTTTTGTCACAATAAGCGCCTTATCAACACTCTCTTATCGCGTTAAGTAAGAAGGCTCTAATGAAGACACTTAGCAGCCGATACCGCCAGGCTCACAAGGAAGCCAAATGGGCGATTGCACTCGCACTCGCGTATTTTGCATGGTGGTACGGATTTGCCTATGGTCTGGCCCCAGAAGGAATTGAACAGACTCCCCCGACGCTCTATTTCGGTTTGCCACTTTGGTTTTTAATGGCATGCGTTATCGGCCCCCTTTTATTTACCCTGCTGTGCGCACTGATGGTGAAATTCCTCTACAAAGACATGCCACTCGACATCGAAGAGGAAGCGTCCGATGAATAATCAGCTTCTTATCCCGATGGCGTTGTATCTGGTCGCTGTATTTGCGCTGGCCATTTATTCGCGCAAACAAGGGGATCGCAGTGGCGGATTCCTGAATGAATACCTGCTTGGCAGCCGAAGCATGGGCGGATTTGTGCTGGCGATGACTCTCGCGGCCACCTATGCCAGTGCGAGTTCTTTTATCGGTGGGCCCGGTGCGGCTTACAAAATGGGACTCGGCTGGGTGTTACTGGCGATGATCCAGTTACCTGCTGCATGGCTGACGCTCGGTGTGCTCGGGAAGAAGTTCGCCATTGAGTCCCGTCGCCACAATGCGCTCACCCTGAATGACATGCTCTATGCGCGTTACAAAAACCGCGCTGTGGTAATTTTCGCCTCTCTGGCACTATTGCTGGCATTTTTCGGCACCATGGTGGTTCAGTTCGTTGGTGGCGCACGCTTGCTGCAGACTGTCACTGGGCTTTCCTATACTCACGGTCTGATGCTGTTTGCCTTGACGGTGGGCGTTTACACCACCATCGGCGGATTTCGCGCTGTAGTCATGACCGACACCGTGCAGGGCATCATGATGATCATCGGCACTATTGCGTTGCTGGTTGGCATCATCCACGCCGGCGGTAGTCTGGGAGAGATGATCACTGAGCTTCATGCTATCGATCCTGCACTGGTCACGCCTTACGGGCCGAATAACTTCCTGTCAGAACCGTTTATGTTGAGCTTCTGGGTGTTGGTCTGTTTCGGTGTGATTGGCCTTCCCCATGCGGCGGTGCGTTGCATGTCTTACAAATCCAGTAAATCGCTGCATAAAGGCATGGTGATCAGTACAGCGATGGTCGCGCTATTGATGCTTGGCATGCATTTGGCTGGAGCGCTGGGGCGTGCGATTGTTCCGGAAATTGATAACCCGGATCAGATCATGCCGACCCTGATGATGACGGTTTTGCCCCCTGTCGTTGCCGGTGTGTTTCTGGCAGGCCCAATGGCGGCGATTATGTCGACCATCGACTCACAGCTCATTCAGGCGTCAGCGACGCTGCTGAAGGACTTGTACCTCAACTACATCAATCCTAATGCCGCCAATGCGCCGGATGCAGAAAGCAAATTACCCAAACTCTCTTTGTGGGTAACAGGTATCTTCTCACTGCTGGTATTTGTCGCGGCTACTAACCCGCCTGACATGATCATCTGGCTGAACCTGCTCGCCTTTGGCGGTATGCAGGCGGTGTTCCTGTGGCCGCTGATACTTGGCCTTTACTGGAAGAAAGCCACCGCTTCAGGCGCGTTAGCATCCATGATTACTGGCCTTGGCAGCTATGCCGCGCTTTCGACCTTTAAACCGGACATGAGCGGCATACACGCCATTGTGCCTTCACTGGCCATCAGTCTGTTTGCCTTCCTGCTTGTTAGCGGAATGCAGTACAGGAAGACACGCCCAGCAACCGCATAACTTCTCAGGGCAGCATTCGCTGCCCTTTTTCTTCCTTTTCTTGACCGTGATGCTATGCGGTCTGACTACTTTTTATGCTAGACTCCGCGCCTTAAAATCGTCGTTAAACGAAGAAGTGAAGAAACCATGCCTTGGATTCAAATCAAACTGAACGCAACCGCTGAAACCGCTGAAGCCATTGGTGACATGCTGATGGAAGAAGCTGGTGCGTTGTCAGTCACTTTCCTTGATGCCAAAGACACCCCAGTGTTTGAACCTATGCCGGGTGAAACCCGTCTGTGGGGCGAAACCGACATCGTCGCACTCTATGACGCAGAAACCGACATGGATGCAGTGGTGGCTATCCTGAAAAACAGCCCGCTGCTGGATGAAAACTTCACGCACAAAATTGAACAGTTGGAAGACAAAGACTGGGAACGCGCCTGGATGGATAACTTCAAGCCGATGCGTTTTGGTCAGCGTCTTTGGGTTTGCCCAAGCTGGTGCGATGCACCAGAGCCAGAAGCCGTCAACATCATGCTTGATCCTGGCCTGGCGTTCGGTACCGGTACTCATCCAACGACAGCACTCTGTCTCGAGTGGCTGGATGGCCTGGACTTGTCTGGCAAGACAGTGATCGACTTCGGTTGCGGCTCAGGCATTTTGTCTCTGGCAGCGCTTTTGCTGGGCGCTGAGAAAGTTATCGGCATCGATATCGACCCACAAGCACTGCAAGCCTCTAAAGCTAATGCAGAGCGTAATGGCGTCGCAGATCGCCTTGAGCTTTACCTGCCTCAAGATCAACCAGAGAACCTGCAAGCAGAAGTCGTGGTTGCCAACATTCTGGCGGGTCCACTTCGCGAGCTTTCTCCAATCATCAAAAGCCTGATCGCCCCGCAAGGTGTACTGGCGATGTCCGGTGTATTGGATAGTCAGGCTGAGTCTGTTGCCGACTGCTACCGCGATGAACTCAGCGTTGACGCGATTGTCGAAAAAGAGGAATGGTGCCGCATCACTGCGTGCAGAGCCTAACCCAGTGATAATTGAACAATTTTTGTACTAAAAAATTGAATTATCTGGATTTTTAAAAAATCAAGGCAAAACGCTCAAATATTGGCCTTTTCAGAGCAGGAAAAAATGCGTAAAATGCGCGCCCTTGCTGACATAGAAGGTATCCCCTTGCAGATCGGACCATACAAACTGGAAAACCAACTTATCGTGGCGCCTATGGCAGGCGTGACTGACAGACCTTTCCGCGAACTCTGTTTGCGCTACGGGGCTGGCATGGCGGTAAGTGAAATGATGTCTTCCAATCCGGCGATGTGGCACACGGCCAAATCAAGAAACCGGATGGTTCATCTCGATGAGAAGGGGATCCGTTCTGTTCAGATCGCTGGCGCTGAGCCAGCACTGATGGCAGATGCCGCACGCTTCTGTGTTGAAAACGGCGCGCAAATCGTCGACATCAACATGGGTTGCCCGGTAAAGAAGGTCAATAAGAAACTGGCTGGCTCAGCACTGCTGACCCGACCGGATATCATTGAGCAGATCCTGAAAGCAGTGGTTTCTGCGGTAGACGTTCCCGTCACGCTGAAAACCCGGACAGGCTGGGATCCGGACAACAAGAATTGTGTCCAGATCGCCAAAATGGCCGAAGACTGTGGCATTCAAGCGTTGGCCCTTCACGGTCGCACACGCGCTTGCATGTATAAAGGGGAAGCTGAGTACGACAGCATCAGAGCGGTCAAAGAAGCTATCTCTATCCCGGTTATTGCCAACGGGGATATCGATTCGCCTCAGAAAGCCAAATTTGTGCTGAATTACACAGGTGCCGATGCCTTAATGATTGGCCGCCCTGCACAAGGGCGTCCTTGGATTTTCCGTGAAATCCAACATTACCTTGCCACGGGTGAAGCACTCGATGCGCCACCGATGGAAGAGGTAAAAGCAATTTTGTTGGGCCATGTTCAGGGGCTTCACCAGTTTTATGGTGAGCTAAAAGGACTGCGAATCGCGCGTAAGCACGTGAGCTGGTACCTGAAAGAACATGACCAAATTGGCGATTTTCGCCAGACTTTCAACGCAATCGAAGACGCTCACGAGCAGATCGATGCGCTGCAAGATTACTTCGAAAACGTTGCATAAATACGAGAAGAGCTGACAGAGTATGTTCGAACAAAACCTGACTTCAGAAGCATTGACAGTGACTACTGTGACTTCACAAGATCAAATCACCCAGAAGCCACTGCGTGACTCAGTAAAAGCCTCCCTGAAAAACTACCTAGCGCAGTTGAATGGCCAGGAAGTCAATGACCTGTACGAGCTGGTACTGGCAGAAGTTGAGCAACCACTGCTGGACACCATCATGCAATACACTCGCGGTAACCAAACCCGCGCAGCAACCATGATGGGTATCAACCGTGGTACTCTGCGTAAGAAACTGAAAAAGTACGGCATGAACTAAGTTCCGCTAACTTAACAGTTTTCAGTAAAAGCCAGGCTGCGAAGTCTGGCTTTTACGTTTTCAGCCTCCACACATAATCGCGCTTCCCCTCTGATGCATCTTCAGGTTGTTTGGATATATACTCCCTGCTGACTTTGCAGCTTTTTATCTAGCCGCATGATATACTTTTTCGGGAGAACACCATGGCTCAGGCTAACGCCTCAACGAGTACCTCAGACAACAAACCGGGCATTTTGCATATTTGCCTGTCAACGGGCTGGGGCGGCCTGGAGATGTACCCATCGCGTATGGGCAAAGAGTTTATCGATAAAGGTTACCGCGTCTTTGGCCTTGCTTCGGAAAACTCCCGTGTAGCCAATGCGATGAAAGATGCCGGCATAGACGTTTTTACCGTGCCGAAGAAAGCTGCGCTTTTCGGTCCAACACTCTTCAGCCTCAATAACTGGCTAAAAGCGAACAATGTACAGATTGTGCATTGCCACAAATCCGGCGACATCCTGATTTCTGCACTGCTAAACTTGCTGACCCGTCGCTACACCCTGTTTACCGAACACATGGGTGTGAAACGTCCTAAGAAAGACATCTATCACCGCTGGGTTTATCGACACGTTGATCAGGTACTGTCTATCAGCAACGAAACCTATCAACGTAATATCAAGGCACTACCCGTAGCAGAAAGTAAAATCGAGCGCCTGTGGCTTGGCACCTACATCGAGCAAAAGCAGTTTAACGAAGACAATCGCCCGCACCTGTTAGCTGATGAATATGGCCTGCCGCAAAACACCACTTTGATCGGCTCCGTAGGGCGCATTTGTGATGGCAAAGGCCAGGCCGATTTGCTGGCAGGATTTGAACTTATCGCTGCCGATTACCCTCACGCACATTTAGTATTGATTGGTGGATTGAACCCTGATGAAGGTGCAGACGAAACCTTTTCAAACCAACTACAGGAAAGGGCGAAAGCCTCGCTTTTTGCTGATCGAGTGCACCTGGCTGGTTACCGCAAAAACGTACCTACTTTGTTGGAAGAAATTCAAATTGTCTGTCTGCCGTATTGGAACGAGGCTTTTGGTCTGACGGCCATTGAAGCCATGGCACAGCACTGTGCTTTAGTGGTTTCCAACACTGGTGCACTACCAGAGATACTGGAAGAGACAGGGGTTTACTGCACACCTCAGGATGCCGAATCAATCGCTGCAGGACTCAAGCGCTATCTGGATGACGAGTCATTGCGCGTATCAAACGCTGCCAATGCCTATCAACGCGCGCTGGAGCATTTTTCCATGCAGGGGCATGCGGATAAGCTAGAGAGTATTTACCTTTCTAGCCTCTCTTAATCGGATATCTCAGTGACGGACAAACCTATCCAAAAAGTGTTTGTCCGTCACTGACATCAGTCCTCGAACAAATGGGTACCGTGCGTTAAAGCTCCACCAGCACGAATAGCCGCTGTTAGTAGGACAACTTCAGCAAACTCTTCTTCGGTCGCCCCCGCTTTTAGAGCTGCATTCTTATGCGCTTCAATGCAATAGGCGCATTGGGTCGTTAAGCCAACAGCAATAGCCATAAGTTCTTTATATTTTTTAGGGATAACACCATCAGCAAGTGCAAGGTTGTCATATGCCCAAAAGGCATCAGTGGTTGGTTTGGCGTGGTCTTTTAGCTTAGATAACTTCTTCAGGTTTTCCATCTTGTGCATGGCACATCTCCTTCTAGCGACGAGCGAACGTTCCTACAGACATTTCGCCAGTGTGAATGTCCAGACACGTTACGCCAGAGAGGAAGATGTGACCACGAGGTTTAATTTTACAAAACAGAAAGGTTTTATTTATCGCTACAGATATTCGCAGAAATACGCGGTATTTTGCTCAACTTTCACCTGGAATGATGACTCACCTGGGACTTCGAAGTCATCGCCAGCACCGTAGGTTTCCCAATCGATATGACCTGGCAGCTTTACCGTCAATTCGCCTTTCACCACGTGCATACGCTCAGGAGCTGCGGTACCGAAGGTGTATTCACCGACTTCCATCACGCCAATGCTCAGTGGGCCTTTGTTTTCAAAGCTGATGGACTTTACGCCACCGTCAAAATATTCGTTTACCTTTAACATCTTTGTCCTTTATTACTTGTGATGTACCCAGTCGGCAGCAAGATGCTTGTTTTCAAGGCCCTGAAGCCGAGGGACTTATCCTTTCGATTTCCCTGACGCTATCACACTCTTATCACGTTCCCAAACCTTATTTTGGCATCCACTGGTCGCCATAGCCGGTTTGTACGTATTCCCGTTTTCGAACATGGATTTAGTGCGCGCCTGTGCCACACTTATAGCCAGTTCTGACTATCGACGTAAATTAAGGAGAGAATAATGTCGCAGATCCTGTTTAAGGGAGAGCCTATCCAACTCGTTGGCAACTTACCGAAAGTCGGTGACCAAGCGCCGGATTTCTCACTCGCTGCTGGTGATTTGTCTGAGCTCACGCCAGCTGCTCTTCGTGGTAGTAAGGTAGTTCTGAATATCTTCCCAAGCATTGATACCCCAACCTGTGCTGCCAGCGTTCGCGCATTCAATGAGAAAGCAGCATCAATGAAAAACACCAAGGTAGTATGTGTGTCCGCCGATCTGCCATTCGCAGCGAGCCGTTTTTGCGAACTGGAAGGCTTGGAGAACGTCCAACATGCATCGACGTTCCGAGACCCATCCTTTATGAGAGACTATGGCGTGGCGATTGCTGAAGGGCCTTTGGTTGGCTTGACTGCCCGCTCGGTAGTTGTGCTCAATGAAGAAGGTGTGGTGCTACATGTTGAGCTGGTGAATGAGCTCTCTGACGAGCCTGACTATGCGGCAGTGCTTGCAGAACTGGCGCAGTAAAACAAACAAGAAGAAGGCTCCATGCCTTCTTCTTTATTCCTCGCACCTCTATGGCTATTTACTCCGAAGCTAACGCCTCTAGAATTGAACAGTGGCTGGCATCATCATCCACATGCCCACAGCAAGCATCATTGAGCTTTTTTAACGCAGCGCGGATCTCAGTCAGCTCAGCGATTTTATCATCCAGCTCATCCAGCTTCTTCTGAGTGATTCCCTTCACTTCTGCGCAGCTGTGTTGAGTGGCCTCTACACGGATTTCCAGCAGCTCCTGAATCTCTTCCAACGTGAGTCCAATGCGTTTGCCTTTCATAATAAAGTGCACGCGCGATACCGCATCCTCATCGTAAAGACGATAGCCACTTTCACTCCGGGAGGATGGTTGCAACAAGCCAACTTTTTCATAAAACCGCAGCGTATCGCCCGACACGCCTGAGTGCTTGGCTAACTGCCCGATTTGTAACATCTTCATGGATCCCCTCTCGCGTATTTTGTGACAAAACCACAAAAGCAATCGATTGCGTCAATAAATTAGGTTAGAATATGCGCCGATTCAATCAAGGCTTCGCCGTAGCGGGTATTTGGCAAAGCGGCTCTCACAGCGGCGGTTTTGCCAAATATCCTATCCCCACATTTAAAGAGATGGTAGCAATGGAAAACGCTCGTCCTATTCGTCGCGCATTGATTAGCGTATCTGACAAAACCGGCATTGTAGAATTTGCCAAAGCTCTCGCAGAAAAAGGTGTCGATATTCTGTCGACTGGCGGTACCGCTCGCCTGCTGGCAGAGCAAGGTCTGGCAGTGACTGAAGTATCAGACTACACCGGTTTTCCTGAGATGATGGATGGGCGCGTAAAAACCCTGCACCCGAAAGTACACGGTGGCATCCTGGGCCGTCGTGAAACTGACGATGCAGTGATGAACGAGCACGGTATTTCGCCAATCGACATGGTTGTTGTCAACCTGTACCCATTCGCAGAAACAGTCGCAAAAGAAGGCTGTACGCTGGAAGATGCGGTTGAAAACATCGATATCGGTGGCCCAACCATGGTTCGCTCTGCGGCGAAAAACCACAAAGACGTGACCATCGTGGTGAATGCATCAGATTACGACCGCGTGCTGGCTGAGCTGGATGCCAACAACGGTTCACTGACACTGCAAACCCGTTTTGATCTGGCTATCTCTGCATTTGAACACACTGCCGCATACGACGGCATGATCGCCAACTACTTCGGTACCATGGTGCCGTCTTATGGCGACAACAAAGAAGGCGATGAGGAGTCGAAATTCCCACGTACTTTCAACCAGCAGTTCATCAAAAAACAGGACATGCGCTACGGCGAGAACAGCCACCAGGCTGCGGCTTTCTATACCGAAGCTAACCCGGAAGAAGCGTCTGTCTCTACAGCTACCCAGCTTCAGGGTAAAGCACTCTCTTACAACAACATCGCAGATACCGATGCTGCACTTGAATGTGTGAAAGAGTTCATCGATCCGGCATGTGTGATCGTTAAGCACGCCAATCCATGTGGTGTAGCACTGGGTGATAACATCCTTGAAGCTTACGACCGCGCTTACAAGACTGACCCAACCTCCGCGTTTGGCGGCATCATCGCGTTTAACCGTGAACTGGATGCAGAAACTGCCCAAGCCATCGTTGACCGTCAATTCGTAGAGGTCATCATTGCACCGAGCGTGTCAGATGCCGCGGTAGAAGTGGTTAGCGCGAAGAAGAATGTTCGCCTGCTGGTTTGCGGCGAGTGGAGCACTCAGACCACTGGCTTTGACGTGAAACGCGTTAACGGCGGTCTGCTGGTTCAGGATCGTGACCAAGGCATGGTCTCTCTGGATGACCTGAAAGTGGTCTCCAAGCGTCAGCCTTCTGACGAAGAACTGCGTGATGCGTTGTTCTGCTGGAAAGTCGCGAAATACGTGAAATCCAACGCGATTGTCTACGCGAAAGGTAACATGACTATCGGTGTAGGTGCAGGCCAGATGAGCCGCGTTTACTCGGCGAAAATTGCGGGTATCAAAGCCGCTGACGAGAGTCTGGAAGTGGCAGGCAGCGTGATGGCGTCTGATGCATTCTTCCCATTCCGCGATGGTATCGATGCCGCTGCAGAAGCTGGCATTACCTGTGTTATCCAGCCAGGCGGTTCAATGCGTGATGACGAAGTGATTGCCGCTGCTGACGAACACGGCATGGCGATGGTCTTCACTGGCATGCGCCACTTCCGCCACTAAGCATTTTTCACAGCCCAGAGCTACTCTGGGCTGCTTTGATTGAAGGATTCAAAATGGACGTATTGGTTATTGGCAGCGGCGGCCGTGAACACGCTCTGGCGTGGAAAGTCGCACAGTCTGCAAAAGTTGAGACCGTTTTTGTCGCGCCGGGCAATGCAGGTACCGCGCTGGAGCCAAAGCTGGAAAATGTCGCCATTGGCGTCGAAGACATCGCAGCGCTGGTCGCTTTTGCTCAGGATAAAAATATCGGCCTGACCATTGTCGGTCCAGAAGCCCCACTTGTGATTGGTGTGGTTGATGCTTTCCGTGAAGCGGGCTTGCCTATCTTCGGTCCAACCGAAGCTGCTGCACAGCTGGAAGGCTCAAAAGCCTTCACCAAAGACTTCCTTGCCCGCCACCAAATCCCGACAGCCGAATACCAGAACTTCACCGAGATTGAGCCTGCACTGGCGTACGTGCGCGAGAAAGGTGCACCTATCGTCGTGAAAGCTGACGGTCTGGCAGCAGGTAAGGGCGTTATCGTTGCAATGACCCTGGAAGAAGCGGAAAACGCGATTCGTGACATGCTGGCAGGCAATGCCTTTGGTGATGCTGGAAGCCGTGTGGTTATCGAGGAATTCCTTGATGGCGAAGAAGCGAGCTTTATCGTCATGGTTGACGGTGAAAACGTCTTGCCAATGGCGACCAGCCAGGATCACAAGCGTGTCGGTAATGGTGATACTGGCCCAAATACCGGTGGTATGGGCGCGTACAGCCCGGCACCTGTTGTAACCGCAAACATTCACGATCGCGTGATGAACGAAGTGATTTACCCAACCGTTCGCGGCATGGCGTCGGAGGGTCACCCATACACAGGCTTCCTCTATGCAGGCCTGATGGTGATGGCTGACGGCACACCGAAAGTGATTGAATACAACTGCCGCTTTGGCGACCCAGAAACCCAGCCAATCATGCTGCGTCTGCAATCTGATCTGGTTGAACTGTGTGAAGCGGCGGTAGCCGGTAAGCTGGATACCGTGGAGTCCAAGTGGGACCCACGCGCATCAATCGGTGTTGTACTGGCAGCGGGCGGCTACCCTGCGTCTTACAACAAAGGCGATGTCATTTCTGGCTTGCCAACCACTGAACTGGATGCTGCGAAAGTGTTCCATGCAGGGACGGCAGAAAAAGACGCAAATGTTGTGACTGCTGGCGGTCGTGTGCTGTGTGCGACTGCGATGGGTGACACTGTTTCAGAAGCGCAAAAACGTGCTTACGAATTGGCCACACAAATCAGTTGGGATGGCATGTTCCACCGTGATGACATTGGCTACCGTGCGATTGCACGTGAGCAGGGCGAATAATCCCTCAAGCTCAAATGCTGCACTAAAACCTCAAAACGCGCCACTCGGCGCGTTTTTTCTTTCAGGGAGAAGCGAACTTTAGAATTCCGGTCTTTCGAAACAATCTGCGCTGTCATTATCCAGCACGATAATGGTTTCTGCCGTATTCGTGTTACGGCCGACTTTGCCGACAGCGGCGATGAAATTATCTGCTTTCTTCAGCCTGTGCAGTATGTAATCTGGAAACTCTGCACCAAATTTCAGTGTTTTTACATCACCAGAACCACACTCTTCAAACACCCCTTCGTTCCAATAGCCCTGAAAGAAGTTTTTGCTGTTCTTTCCAAGTGCCTGAGCGGTTTCTAAAGCTTTTTCTGCCTGTTTGTAATAACGCACCAGCTCAGTACTCCTAATGGGTAACAAGGCACCATCCAGACGATACTGCTGGTATACCGCCTGCCCTTCCGAATCATAACGAATCAGCACCGACTGGTGTTTCAACTCGCCATCAATCAAGATATTTCCTTCGCGCTGAATTTCACGCACCACGCCCTTGCGCCAGCGATATTCAGACGAATACTGGACATTGTCACCCATCATCACAAGTTCAGTGAGAGTTTCAGGAAAGCGTTGACGTTCATCGAGCCAGAAAATACTGGTGGCATCACCTTGCACAGTGGCAGTGACGGTTTGAACAGGAGGTTGGATTTTCTCTGTCGAGCTACAGCCCGCCAAAGTAAGAATAAGAGATGAAACAAGAAGAGACGCTTTAACGCGCATAAATATCCGCCAAAACAAGAACTGCTTTGGCGGAGTATAACTTACTTAACTGCGTCTTTAAGCGCTTTGCCTGCAACAAACGCTGGAACGTTTGCAGCTGCAATTTGGATTTCCTGACCAGTTTGTGGGTTACGGCCAGTGCGCGCAGCACGGTGGTTAACTTTAAACGTACCGAAACCGATCAGTTGAACCTGGTCACCGTCTTTCAGTGCACCTTCGATACCCGCTAGAGTTGCTTCTAGTGCAGCTTTAGCTTGTGCTTTAGACAGGTCTGCTTTTTCAGCAATCAGGTCGATCAAGTTGGTCTTGTTCATTAGGTCTTCCCTTCTTAGGTTTTCTTGAGACAAGTGAACTCTAATTCAAAAGAAGCCCGACTGGCAAAGGTTTGTGGCGCTACAAGTGACTGTATGCAGAGTCTTTAACCACAAACTGAGCGCATCCTCACAAAATATTGGGTATATTTTGGCGGCAACTCTTGTATTTACTGCCCTCAGACCCGATCTTTGGCGCTACTATTGGCCCTGTTTATTACATTTACGCTGGAAAACGATGATCCTGCTATTCATGTTTGTGGCACTTTCTATAGGTGTCTCATTTATCTGTTCGGTGCTCGAAGCGGTGCTTTTGAGTATTACCCCAAGTTATCTCGCCCAAATGCGACAGCAAGGTCACCCGGCCGCCGGACGTCTGTCTTCACTGAAAGATGATATCGACCGTCCATTGGCTTCTATTCTGACCCTGAACACGATCGCTCACACCGTGGGTGCAGCAGCATCCGGTGCACAAGCAGCAAAAGTCTTCGGTGATGCCTGGCTGGGTGTCTTCTCCGGTGTGCTGACGCTAGCGATTCT
Source organism: Grimontia kaedaensis (assembly GCF_023746615.1). Lineage (NCBI taxonomy): Bacteria > Pseudomonadati > Pseudomonadota > Gammaproteobacteria > Vibrionales > Vibrionaceae > Grimontia > Grimontia kaedaensis. The sequence goes on from NZ_CP082275.1 coordinate 3,553,505, forward strand.
GGTGTTGTCTGAAATTGTGCCAAAAACCATTGGTGCGACCTACTGGCGTCAATTGGCTCCGGGCGCAGCGACCGTTTTGCGTTGGATGGTTTGGGCACTAACCCCTTTCGTTTGGGCTTCTGAGCAACTGACCCGTCGACTGGCGCACGGTAAAGAACAACCAAAGCTGCGTGATGAAATCTCTGCGATGGCTATGTTAGCGAAAGAAAGTGGCGAGCTGGAAGATGACGAGTCCACTATGCTGACTAATCTGCTGAGCCTTCGCGACGTGCCGGTTACCAAGCTGATGACACCTCGTCCTGTTCTGTTCCGTGTTGATGCCACCATGACCATTGAGGACTTTCTGCGTGAGCACCACGACACGCCGTTTTCCCGCCCGCTGGTTTATGCAGAATCACGTGACAATATTCTGGGCTTTGTACACCGTCTTGAGCTGTTTTCCGCCAGCCAGCACGGCAAAGGTCAGAAGCAACTTGGCAGCCTGATGCGTCCAATCCCAGTGGTTCATGATTCCACTATCGTGCCGAAAGCGTTTGACCGCCTGATGGCTCAGCGCTCTCAACTGGCGCTGATTGTTGACGAGTATGGCGACGTTCAGGGCATCATCACACTGGAAGATATCTTTGAACACTTGATGGGCAAAGAAATCATGGACGAGGCAGACAAGACCTCTAACATGCAGGCGCTTGCGCATGAACGCTGGGAAGACTGGAAAGAAGCCCACGGCGTGATTGAAAGCAAAGATGATGACGAGGAAGAAGCGGAAAAAGCGGCTGAAGAATTAGTGGAAGCCTCAGAAAAAGAAGAGGTCACTGAAAAGAACAGCGAGGACGGGAAATCGATCTCACTGAACGATGAAGAAAAAACCTCAAAGTAATCGACACCAAAAGAAAACGGGCCATCAGGCCCGTTTTTTATTTTATCTGTGCCATGCTGGCTTAGAGTGATAAACCGAGGTTACTCACGCCTTCTTCACGCAATTCATTGCGAATGCCGCGAATCATCTCAACATCACGATCTTCTGCTTCTTTCAGTGCACGGAAGATAGCCCACTGCATATCCCACTCAGCACACACAGATTCCATTTCTTTCTGGTTCTCGTTCGTCACTTCAACGCCGGTTTGCGCTTCTTCAAGCTGTGCCACACTCGCCACTGATTGCTGGCTGACTTTCAGCACAGACTCTAGCAACAAGTCGCGGTCCAGCAGCGTGTGGATCAGCGTCGACATCGACACACAGGCATCAATCGCTGGGTAAACCAGATAAATATCGAATTCTTCCGTGGTCGGGATAAGCTCTTCCAGCTTCTCCAGTTGACGCTCAAAGTTGATTTTGGCGTTCTTAACCGTCAACACTTCCCAAACTGCATCCAAAAGCTGGCGGAATGCCTGAGGCTCCGCAAACTCAGTTTGTTGGCAAAAAGCCGCGTAGTTGGGATACATGCGCTCCACCAGCGCCGTCATAAAAGTGATATGCTGCCATGAGTCGAGTTTTTCGAGTCGCAGCTGGATCGGATTCTGTAACATGGTCTGCCGTCTACAGTGATTGCCGACGTGTAATGCCGGATAGGATTTCCGCGCAAGTGTACTTTATATACTGCAATAGCAAAAGGAACAGATTTGAACCATCTTTATCTTTGCTCAGCCCAACAAAAACGTTATCTGGCGTTATTGGAAGACGCCGCCCTACCTGATCTGCAAATCACCGAAGATATCAGCAAAGCCAATATCATCCTCGCCGACCCGCCGAAATTCGCGCCCGAGCTTGAAAAGGCAGAGAATCTTCAATGGTTGCAGTCGACCTTTGCGGGTTGTGACGCCCTGTTTGCCAAACCAAGAACTGACTACCAGCTCACCAATGTGCGTGGGATTTTCGGCCCCTTGATGTCGGAGTATGTTATCGGTCAGCTTCTGACATTAACCCGCCATTTTGCCCATTACCGCGATGCACAGCTTGAAAGTAGATGGTCACCAGTGCCTTATCAGGGCCTGACCGGAAAATGCATGGTGATACTTGGAACAGGCTCGATTGGTGCGCATGTTGCTAAGACCGCACGTCACTTTGGGATGCAGGTGATGGGTGTGAGCCGCTCAGGAAAAGCCGTAGAAGGGTTCGATAACGTCATCACCAACGCCAAGATGACAGAGGCTTTTTCCAAAGCAGATGTGATTGTCTCAGTGTTACCTTCCACGCCGGAAACCAGAGGCTTACTCAACCGGGATACGCTATCTGCTTGCAAACAAGCCATTCTGTTTAACGTTGGCCGCGGACCTGTGCTGGAAGAAGAAGGTCTCCTCGACGCTATCAAAGACGGAAACATCCAGCATGCGGTGTTGGATGTATTCAGCAAAGAGCCGCTCGCACCTGAGCACCCGTTTTGGACGCATCCTTTCATTACGGTAACTCCTCATATTTCTGCCGAGAGTTTCCCGGAACAAGTGTTTGGTATTTTCGTCGACAACTACACGCGCTGGCAAAATGGCGAGCCATTAAACTATCAGATGGACTTCACGCTGGGGTATTGATGACAAACACGCCTTTAGGAATCTTGTTGAAAGAGGTGCAAGAGTGCCACCACTGCGAAGCCCATTTACCATTGGGTCCGCGTCCTGTGGTGCAAGCTGAGTATTCCGCTAGGTTGCTGATTATTGGTCAGGCACCAGGAACCCGCGTGCATGAAACGGGGATTCCGTGGAATGACCCCAGCGGTGATCGGCTGCGTGAATGGCTTCAGATGGATAAAGAAAGATTCTATGACCCTGCTCAGGTCGCCATCATGCCGATGGGATTTTGCTATCCGGGTCGAGGTAATTCTGGCGATCTGCCGCCAAGACCCGAGTGCGCACCCAAGTGGCATGCAGCGATTAAGTCGCATCTTCCCAATGTGGAACTGACCCTTCTGATTGGCGATTATGCGCAGCGCTATTATCTGGAAGGGAAGCCCAAAACCCTGACTGAAACGGTGAAAGCCAACGCTAACTGGTCACCGGACTTTATCGCGCTACCCCACCCCTCTCCCCGTAATAACCTGTGGTTGAGGAAAAATCCGTGGTTTGAAGCGGAGATCCTGCCTATCTTGAGAAAAAGCACTGATCAGCTTTTCTCATGACAATCAGCTTTTTTCTGAACATTAAGTCACACTGAATAGTTATTAAACTTTAATAACTTGATTTATAAGAATTTAATTGTTTCGTACAGCTTTGCGAGGAATTTTCCCGGTGAACCTAACTGATAAGATTTTGGTAAAATAACGAAGAAAATTCGTTCCTCAATAATTCGCTCAGCATTTAGCAAGTCAAACAGCTTTAACCTGTACACCATTTTTAAAACGAAAGAGCGAACTATCTAATCATTTGTTTTTAAATGAAATAGATGTCATGTACAGCTTTCTTAGGAAAATTCCTGATGAACCCTGTACAGGACGATAGAAACGAAAAAGGCCAGCATCTGCTGGCCTTAATAAACGTATACTGTGTTACTTGTGGTAAGGCTTGGAAAGCTCGTGTACCGCATCCACAAACACGCCTGCATTTTCAGGCGGTACGTCCAAGTGAATGCCGTGACCCAAATTGAACACATGGCCAGTACCATCACCGAAACCTTCCAGAATCGTCGCCACTTCCTGACGGATACGCTCTGGTGATGCGTAAAGCATGGATGGGTCCATGTTGCCTTGCAGCGCAACTTTGTCACCGATACGCCGCTTAGCGTCTACCATATCAATGGTCCAGTCCAAACCCACACCATCACAGCCTGTTGCGGCAATTTTCTCTAGCCACATACCGCCGTTTTTGGTGAACAGGGTGACCGGTACACGACGGCCATCGTTTTCACGGATCAGGCCATCAACAATCTTGTGCATGTATTGCAGCGAGAAGTCGTTGTAATCACGTGGGGTCAGCACACCACCCCAAGTATCAAAGACCATCACTGACTGCGCACCCGCTTTGATTTGTGCGTTCAGGTAGTCAATCACACTGTCTGCCAACTTATCCAGCAACAGATGCAGGGTTTGTGGTTCGGCGTACATCATCTTTTTGATTTTGGTAAAGGCTTTTGAGCTGCCGCCTTCAACCATATAAGTCGCCAATGTCCATGGGCTGCCAGAGAAACCAATCAGCGGCACTTTACCTTCCAGACCTTTACGGATAGTACGAACTGCATTCATCACGTATTGCAGTTCACCTTCCGGATCTGGCAGACCGATTTTTTCCACGTCAGCTTTACAGGTGATTGGGCGCTCGAATTTCGGGCCTTCACCGGTTTCGAAGTAAAGACCCAGACCCATCGCATCTGGAATGGTCAGAATATCGGAGAACAGGATAGCCGCGTCCAGATCGTATCGGCGCAGTGGCTGAAGGGTCACTTCACAAGCCAGTTCAGCATTTTTACACAATGACATAAAGTCGCCAGCTTCAGCGCGGGTTGCCTTGTACTCAGGCAGATAGCGGCCAGCCTGACGCATCATCCATACCGGTGTGTAATCTACCGGTTCCTTCAACAGCGCACGCAAATAACGGTCATTCTTTAGTTCTGTCATTGTCTACATCCTGCAAGTTTGGTGGCGGTATTGTACCACCCTCTGAGGACAACAAAAGACACCCTTTGTGGAGGCGATCATAAATATTGTCTCTAGTGATACCGTACATTTGCCGGATCTTTAATGACATGTTAAATATTTGCACAAATAACAAAATGTCTGACAGACACTACCCATAATCGCATCTTACTCCCGCCTCCCTACGGCGGGTTTTTTTTGCTTGTTTTCGACTCAATCCGTGTCATATCGGCGCTTAATACCCGCTTTTTTGATTCGCCGATGTACCGTTGAGCGATCGACACCCATTACTTTCGCCGCTTTCGAAATGTTCCAACCACAGGCTTCGAGTACCTCAAGCGTTCCTCCGGCAGATTCAGCTTCCCTAAAAGTCAGGCGCTTTGCGTTTAACAACTGCTCAGGAAGGTGTTCAGGCAACAGCTCATTTCCCTCACAAAAGGCCAGCGCAAACTGCAGCATATTTTCCAGTTCTCGAATATTGCCTGGCCAGTCATACCGCTCAAGTATGTGACCGGCAGAGACTGAAACACAGACAGTGCGATCAACCAGTTTGGTGATCAAGATTTCTGCAAGCCAGAGAATATCGCTTCGCTCTCTGAGCGAAGGAATCGTAAGGGTGGCACCATTGATACGATAGAAAAGGTCTTCACGAAAACTGCCGTTTTTCACCAGTTCAGGTAAGGATTTATGTGTTGCCGCAAGCACCCGGAAAGAGACAGGGATAGCCTTGGTTGCGCCGACGGGCAGCAATTCCCTTTCTGCTAAAACACGAAGCAATCTGGCCTGAAGCGACAAAGGCATATCCCCAATTTCATCCAAAAACAGGGTGCCGTTGTTGGCCTGCTCAATCAGCCCTCTTTTGCCTTTGCTGCGCGCGCCGGTAAAGGCACCGTCTGCATAACCAAAGAGCTCACTTTCAATCAGACTTTCAGGGATGGCCGCACAATTAATAGCAATGAAAGGGCCGGATTTACGTGACGAACTCTCGTGAATGGCTTTGGCCAAAAATTCTTTCCCAGTACCGGTTTCCCCGTTCAGCAGAAGTGGCAAATCCGACATTGATAGCGTGGTCGCTTTGATTGCCAAATCCGCCATCTTGGCATCATCACCATAAAGCGATGCCAAGCTGCCACTCACGACTTTTTTACGCCGCCGTATTGAAGAAGGCTGCGGGGCTATAGCATGGGCAAACCACAAATCACCATGAATGGTAGCCAGCAATCTTTCTTCCGTGGGAAGTGCTCGACTGAGCGCGGGAAGCTCGTTGATATCGAGATTGAAAAAGTCCGACAGCGAACAACCCAATAGTGCGCGTGGTTGCCGCCAGTCATTGCCTTTAATCCGTGAAAGCAGGCGTTGGGTACTATGTGTCATTCCAATGATCCTTCCTTCGGCATCTACCGCCATGGCACATTCAGGATCCACATCTAAAAACGCGGGAGATTGGCTGAGCCGGATGACCCATTCCTTCCGGAAGGTATTCATCAGTGCCGCCATTTCAATGCGACGAGTGCAGGAAGTGACGAGTTGCAAGGTTAGCGCCTGACTGGCTTTGGGTTCGGGGCTATGGAGCGCAGAGATATCCAACACCGCTGCTAATGAACCATCTACATCGTAAATCGGTGCTGCTGTGCAGGAAAGTGGCGAATGCGTAGCATCAAAGTGATCACTCTGATGTACAGTTAACGCTTCACCAGTATAGATGCAAGAACCGACTCCGCAGGTGCCCGCCCGCGCTTCAGACCATTCTGCCCCGAGGTAGAGCCCAGCTTTTTTCAGCTCCCAGGTGAGTGATGCATCTCCCTGATAATCGACCGTCACGCCCTCAGCATCTGTCAGCATCAACACATAACCGTGATCCGCCACCTGATGATACAAAGCATCGAGCCCGTACTTTGCCGTGCGAATTAGCTTATCGAGCCGTTCACGATGTTCCTTGAGCTGGGTATGGGGAACAATATATGCCTCCTGCATCACGACAGGATCAAGATGATAATCGTCGATACACCTTGTCCAAGACGTGGCAATAACATCGTCACGGGATGTTTGACTCCCCTCAATAACGCTTTGCACTTCCTTGATGTGTTCACTGACTCGCATAGTGACTGCCGTATGCTACCGCCCCTGTCATTTGATCAATTATTAATCAACAACAAAACAGTCATACAACTCTGTACAACGGTAAAGCCGACTTTCCTGCTCCTATTTCTCACTCACAACACAGAATTTATTTTCCTGTGACATCCACTACCTGATCACGCCACACCTGTTGCACGCCGGGGCATCAGCGCCACACATCACCACAAAAACAAAAACGATAGGGTCATGATATTTATGAATATTTTCCGCATCACCACTTGGCATGCATCTTGTTCAGTCCCTTCCACCAGCCAAGAGTGAGGATTAACTGTGACTGGATTGACGGTAGGGATCATTGCCAATCCCATTTCTGCCCGCGACATTCGCCGGGTGATCGCCAAAGGCGCCAACCTGCAGCTCACTGACAGAGCAAACATGGTGCTGCGAATTCTGGCAGGACTCGCGCAGGGTGGTGTTGATCATGTGGTAATGATGCCGGAGAGGGCAGGCCTTAGAACGCATATAGAACGTGGACTAAATCAGGCTTCTCTGGATAACTTTCGGATGCCAGATGTCCGTTGGCTCTCCATGCCTGTTTCATCCACGGCGCAGGATACCCTTGATGCCAGCCATGCCATGCGCGACCTTGGTGTTTCCGCGATTGTCGTTCTTGGCGGTGACGGTACTCACCGTCTGGTGGTCAAAGCCTGCGGAAACATTCCCATCTCTGGCGTTTCCAGCGGGACCAATAACGCCTTTCCTCCGCTGACAGAACCAACCATCACTGGCATCGCTACAGGTCTTGCAGTGTCAGGAAAAATTCCTCCATCACAGGCATTTGAAGCTAACAAACTACTGGAAATCATGGTCAACGAGACCCGTGATATAGCCCTTGTCGATGCAGCCGTCGTTCAAGAACGTTTTATCGGTGCCCGCGCCGTCTGGCGACCAGAAAGCCTTCGGGAGCTGTTTGTGACCTTTGCCGCCCCCTCACTGATTGGGCTTTCTTCCATTGCCGGATTAATCCAACCCATCACCCGAAAAGCACCTGTAGGCATGCGCCTTACGTTTACCAGCCCACAAGACGCAATTTATTCCGTCAATGCACCACTCGCTCCGGGATTACTGACGCCAGTTCATATTGGGCACAGCCAGCTTTTTGAACCCGATTTACTCATTACGCCTGTCAACCAGCAGGGCTCTTTCGCCCTCGACGGCGAGCGGGAGCTGCCATTTGGCCCTGACGATCAAGTTTCGGTCACCCTCAAACATGACGCTTTCAACACAGTCGATGTGCCGCGCTGTATGGCCTTTGCCGCTGAGCATGGCCTGCTTCGCTTCCCCTCGACACACACAACGACAACATCAAGGAGAAACTCATGAGTGATAATCCATTTCCACTCTCTCGTGAACAGTTGCTGGACGCATACCGGATGATGAAAACCATCCGTGATTTCGAAGAGCGCTTGCACGTCGACTTTTCCCGTGGCGACATCCCGGGTTTTGTCCACCTCTATGCGGGTGAAGAGGCCACGGCCGTTGGCATCATGATGCATTTGAATGACAACGACCGCATAGCCTCGACCCACCGCGGGCATGGCCACTGCATCGCCAAAGGCGTCGACGTACACGGCATGATGGCGGAAATCTATGGCAAGGAAACCGGCTCCTGTCGCGGCAAAGGCGGTTCAATGCACATTGCGGATTTATCCAAAGGCATGATGGGCGCCAACGGCATTCTAGGTGCTGGCTCCCCATTAGTATGTGGCGCTGCCCTTGCCGCAAAACACCTTGGCCATGGCGGTGTGGGCATCAGCTTTACCGGTGATGGCGCATCCAACCAGGGCACCTTTCTGGAAAGCTTAAACCTTGCTGCCGTCTGGCAACTTCCCACCATTTTTGTGATTGAAAACAACGGTTATGCGGAATCAACCTCCGTGGATTGGGCAGTAGCCTGTGACTCCTATGTCGACCGCGCAACTGGCTTTGGCCTGCCGGGCGTCACTGTCGATGGCACGGATTTCTTCGCTGTTTATGAAGCCGCAGGAGAAGTCATCAAACGCGCCAGAAACGGCGGTGGCCCTTCGATGCTGGAATGCAAAATGGTGCGCTTCTTTGGCCACTTTGAAGGGGATGCCCAGACCTACCGCGCTGACGGCGAAGTGGAAGATATCCGCACCAACCGCTGCTGTCTGAAACTCTTCCGCCAACGTGTGGAAGAAACTGGCCTTATCAACGCTGACGAATTCAACGCCATTGATGGCGAAGTGGCCGCACTTATCGAAGATGCCGTTCTCGCAGCGATTGATGCGCCACAACCACCAGCCAGTGCCCTACTGACCGACGTTTACGTCAGCTATTCAGAATAACAAGGAGAGTGATGATGGCCAGAACACTATCAATTAAGGATGCAATTAACGAAGCGATCGACCAGGAAATGTCCCGCGATCCTAACGTTATAATGATGGGCGAAGACATTGTCGGCGGTACCGGCGCACCAGGTGAAGACGATGCCTGGGGCGGCGTACTCGGGGTGACCAAAGGGCTTTATGCCAAACATCCCAACCAAATGATGGATACGCCCCTGTCGGAAAGTGCCTATGTGGGTGCTGCCATTGGTGCTGCTACCTGCGGGCTCCGTCCGATCGCAGAGCTGATGTTTATCGATTTTATGGGCGTCTGCTTCGATCAGATTTTTAACCAGGCCGCCAAGTTCCGCTATATGTTTGGCGGGAAGGCAGAAACGCCAGTTGTTATCCGCGCCATGTGCGGCGCTGGCTTTAGAGCTGCAGCACAACACAGCCAGATGCTCACGCCTCTTTTTACCCATATTCCCGGGCTAAAGGTGGTTTGTCCGTCGAATGCCTATGATGCCAAGGGGCTGCTTATCCAGTCCATCCGAGACAATGACCCAGTGATCTTCCTCGAGCATAAAAACCTCTATGCCACCGAATCTGATGTGCCGGAAACGCCTTATGCCATACCCTTTGGCGAAGCCAATGTGCTTCGTGAAGGTAAAGACGTCACCCTGGTCTCTTATGGCCTGACGGTCAACCGCGCTCTGGAAGCGGCTGAACAACTGGCCAAGCAAGGCGTGCAATGTGAGGTGATTGACTTGCGTACTCTCTCACCGCTGGATATCGATACGGTCTTAGAAAGCGTTGAAGAGACGGGCCGCTTGGTGTGTATCGACGAAGCCAGCCCACGCTGCTCAATCGCTGCGGACGTTTCTGCACAGGTGGCTGAGTCGGCCTTCTCGTCGCTAAAAGCACCGATTGCCATGGTGACCCCTCCCCACACTCCCGTGCCTTTCTCTCCATCACTGGAAGACATCTATGTACCGACCGTTGACGACATTGTCAGCGCGGCAAACCGAACGATGGGAGCGAATACATGAGTGAGAAAATCATACCTGTGGTGATGCCCAAATGGGGACTTTCCATGAAGGAAGGTACCCTCACTGATTGGCATGTCGACGAAGGGGACACCATTGAAGTCGGTCAGGTGATCATGGATGTGGAAACCGACAAGATTGCCAGCGAGGTGGAAGCGCCGGATGCCGGGCTCCTGAGACGCAAGGTCGCTGAGGAAGGTGACGTCTATTCAGTTCAAGCTCTACTTGGTGTACTTGCGCCACCAGAGGTGACAGACGAAGAAATCGATGCCTATGTCGCCGCCTTTGTTCAGCCCTCCTCCGAAGAAGGAGACGAGGAAGAAGCGGCCTCAGCCTATGCTTTTATCGACACTGATGCTGGCAGTATTCGCTACAGTCATTTGAATGCAGACGCCTCTGGGACGCCTTATGTACTGATACATGGCTTTGGTGGCGACTTGGACAACTGGCTGTTTAATCTGGATGCCCTTGCCGAAAAAGCCCCTGTGCTGACGCTTGATCTTCCAAACCACGGGCAGTCAGCGATTTCAGCAGATGTGCAGTTTAACGACCTCATCAACACCGTCGTGACTGTGATGGACAAGCTCGATATTGAGAGAGCCCATCTGGTCGGTCATTCGATGGGCGGGCTTATCAGTGGTGAACTCGCAAGGCTCCATCCCAATAAAGTCGCTTCGCTGACTTTGATTGGCAGCGCAGGCCTTGGGAAAGACATCAACAACAACTACATCCGCGGCTTTGTCGATTCAGAAAGCCGGAAAACCCTAAAACCTGTCTTGCAGCTGCTTTTTGCAGACAGCAGTTTGGTCACGCGTAATCTGGTCGATGATGTGCTCAAATACAAACGGCTTGATGGAGTCAAAACCTCACTGAACACGCTCGCCGATCAACTTTTTGTTGATGGCACCCAAAGCGTTGCGCTGGACTCAGATACGATTCCGTCACCGCTTGTGATTTGGGGCGAGTCAGATGCGGTAATCCCTGCTTCGCACGCTTCAAACATCAGCAATGCAGAAGTGCACGTTCTCGCAGGGGCTGGGCATATGGTGCAGATGGAGCAAGCAGTAGCAGTCAATGCCCTCATCCTTTCCCACACCCAATAGGTTTCGGTAACCACTAAAAAGGGATGTTCTGCATCCCTTAATTCTGCACCTTGACCGCTTCAATTAAGCGTCTGGCAATGGTCCCTTCCGGTGCCACCAGCGGCAAGTCATCGACATCAAACCACTGCGCGTCCGTAAGCTCTTCATAGTCCGGATTAATCTCACCGCTCTCATAGTCTGCGACAAACCCCATCATCAGATTGGAAGGAAAAGCCCAAGGCTGGCTGTCAAAGTAGCGGATGTTACTGACTTCTATTCCTGTCTCTTCCTTCACCTCACGGGCAACACATTGCTCCAGCGTCTCTCCCACTTCGACAAACCCGGCAATCACTGTGTACATACCGTTTTTATGGCGTGGATGATGGGCCAGCAGAACTTGATCACCCTTTTTCACAGCCACAATCACACAGGGTGAAACCCGTGGATAATGAACCGTCTTACAGGCATCACATACCATCGCCGGATGAGACGGCTCAAAGCGGTTCTTACTGCCACAGCGACTGCAAAACACCTGAGAATCACGCATGTAATCAATCTGAATCGCACGCCCAGCGAGATTGAACAGCTCCCCGGGCAGGTGTAACAAAGACCTCAACCCGTCCAACTCAGTTTCAAATGCATTGTGGTGCTTATGTGCATACACAACCTCATGCCCATCAAAGTGTCCTATGGCATAGCTTGCCTTTACCCATTTATCCAATTGATTTTTAGCAATAAGTGGCAGGTTGTGATCCGTCAGCCAGAGTTTTCCGTCGATTACACAACACAGATATACAAGATCTTTTTGATCAGACATAACAACACTTCGATCCTTGCTTGGCCGCGCGATTTGAGGCACTCTAAAATCAGTAACCTGATGTTAGACAATTGATGGCCTGATTGATATGGCTGTAATCCTATAAAAGCGCTCAGGTGCGCTGATCATGAGGAACGTGGTCATGCTTAATAAACTCGAAAAAGCACAACAACAGTGGGGCGGTTACAGTGATGTGATCGATTACTGGTTAACGTTAAGACAGGAACTGCTGGTTCAGTACTGCAAAGTAGCTGGCCTTTCTGGCAACAATAAAAACTGTCTGCCAACCGAAGAAGAATTGAATCGATTCTGTGAAGCCTTGGTGGACTATATCTCCGCCGGTCACTTCAAAATCTATGACATGGTTATGGAGCGTTGGAAAGCCACTGGTTTCTCAACCAACGAAGAGATTGATGGTCTCTACTTACACATAGTAGAAACGACAGAGCCCCTTCTGAACTTCAATGACAAGTACAGTGGATTTGTCTTAGATGACGACAATTTCGCGGGTTTTGACAGCGACATTTCTACTGTTGGTGAAATTATGGAAGTGCGCTTCGAAAAAGAAGACATGCTGATCCAGCTGATTGCGGACAGCTTAGCAATTCCTCCCGGCGCTTAATATCTAACGTTTCCAGGCCTTCCGGTTGATGTTATTTCGTCAGCCGGTTTTCCAGACTCCGCTTCTCGCTTCTCGCTTCTCGCTTCTCGCTTCTCGCTTCTCGCTTCTCGCTTCTCGCTTCTCGCTTCTCGCTTCTCGCTTCGCAAATAGTCTCTGACTTATTGAAAATAAGGCAATAAAAAAGGCACCCCGAAGGATGCCTTTTATCAGTCATGACGCGAGATTAGTTCTCGTCGCTCAGACCTGCATTCAGCAGTGCTGCCAGATCCTGAGATGCTTGTTCAGCATCGATTTGCGGAGCTACTGGTTCTTCTACCACGTTGCGACGCGCTTGGCGCGACTTGTGGTAAGCAAAACCGGTACCCGCAGGGATAAGACGACCAACGATTACGTTCTCTTTCAGGCCGCGCAGTTCGTCGCGCTTGCCAGATACAGCTGCTTCGGTCAGTACGCGGGTCGTTTCCTGGAACGACGCCGCAGAGATGAACGATTCAGTTGCCAGAGACGCTTTGGTGATACCCAGCAGATCACGCTCGAAGCTTGCAGGCTGTTTGCCTTCTGCTTCCAGCATACGGTTCGCGATAGTTACGCGAGAGTATTCTACCTGCTCGCCTTCCAGGAACTCAGAGTCGCCTGAAGACAGGATAGTTACTTTGCGCAGCATCTGACGAACGATAGTCTCGATGTGCTTATCGTTAATCTTAACGCCCTGCAGACGGTAAACGTCTTGTACTTCGTTAGTGATGTACTCAGTTACCGCACGCACGCCACGAAGACGCAGAATGTCGTGTGGAGATTCTGGACCATCGGCGATGACGTCGCCTTTCTCAACCTTCTCACCTTCAAATACGTTCAGCTGACGCCACTTAGGAATCATCTCTTCGTATGGAGAACCGTCAGTTGGCGTGATGATCAGGCGGCGTTTACCTTTCGTTTCTTTACCGAAGGAAACTGCACCCGTGATCTCTGCCAGAATTGCAGGCTCTTTAGGCTTACGAGCTTCGAACAGGTCCGCAACGCGTGGCAGACCACCGGTGATATCTTTCGTACCGCCAGATTCCTGAGGAATACGAGACAGAGTATCACCCACGCCTACGTTTGCACCGTCTTCAAGCTGGACAATTGCTTTACCAGGCAGGAAGTATTGTGCAGGCATATCAGTACCTGGGATCACCACAGCGTTACCAGATGCATCAAGCAGTCGAACGGTAGGACGCATGTCTTTACCCGCTGACGTACGCTCTGCAGCGTCCAGAACAACCATTGAAGACAGACCGGTCAGTTCATCCGTTTGACGTTGAACGGTTACACCGTCAATCATGTCAACGAACTCGATACGACCTTCTACTTCAGTGATGATCGGCATGGTGTGCGGATCCCAGTTAGCCACTGTTTCGCCCGCGTTAACTGCATCGCCATCCAGCTTGTTCAGTACACAACCGTAAGGCAGCTTGTAGCTTTCCTTGGTACGGCCGAACTCATCAACGATAGTCAGCTCAGATGCACGTGAAGTGATCACCAGCTTGCCAGCGTTGTTGGTAACGAACTTCGCATTGTGCAGGTGCATAGAACCGTTGTTCTTCACCTGGATGCTGCTTTCTGCTGCCGCACGAGATGCCGCACCACCGATGTGGAACGTACGCATCGTCAACTGGGTACCTGGTTCACCGATTGACTGTGCCGCGATAACACCAACAGACTCGCCGTGGTTAACAATGTGACCACGAGCCAGGTCGCGACCGTAACAGTTTGCACAACAACCGAAGTCAGTTTCACAGGTTACGACAGAACGCACTTTCACCTGGTCAACAGAGTTTTGCTCCAGGATGTCACACCACTTCTCATCAAGCAGGGTGTTGCGTGGCGCCAGTACTTCATCAGTACCTGGCTTGAGTACGTCTTCTGCAACCACACGGCCCAGAACACGCTCACGCAGTGCTTCTTTAACGTCACCACCTTCGATAACTGCCATCATGTTGATACCTTCTGAGGTACCACAGTCAGTTTCAGTAACCACAACGTCTTGAGCTACGTCTACCAGACGACGGGTCAGGTAACCGGAGTTCGCAGTCTTCAGTGCTGTATCCGCAAGACCTTTACGTGCACCGTGCGTCGAAATGAAGTACTGAAGTACGTTCAGACCTTCACGGAAGTTTGCGGTGATTGGCGTTTCGATGATCGAGCCATCTGGTTTCGCCATCAGACCACGCATACCCGCCAACTGACGAATCTGTGCAGCAGAACCACGAGCACCTGAGTCGGCCATCATGTATACGCTGTTGAACGACTTCTGCTCTTCTTCTTCACCATCACGGTTAATCACGGTGTCAAAAGACAGGTTATCCATCATCGCTTTAGCAACTTGTTCGTTCGCTGCAGCCCAGATATCGATAACTTTGTTGTAACGTTCGCCAGCAGTAACCAGACCAGACTGGAACTGCTCCTGGATCTCAGCAACTTCAGCTTCTGCTGCTTCGATCAGGTCGTATTTCGCCTGTGGGATAACCATGTCGTCGATACCAACAGATACACCAGACAGTGCCGCATAAGCGAAACCGGTGTACATGATTTGGTCAGCGAAGATAACGGTATCTTTCAGACCCAGTGCACGGTAACAGGTGTTCAGCAGAGCAGAGATTTGCTTCTTGCCCAGCGCCTGGTTAACGATGCTGTATGGCAGGCCTTCAGGCACGATTTGCCACAACATTGCACGACCGACAGTGGTGTCCACCAGCTCAATTTTCTCAGAGCGGTTACCCATTTCGTCGAACAGCACTTCTTTGATACGAACCTTAACGCGTGCGTGCAGTTCTGCGCTGCCAGTACGGTATGCTTTTTCAGCTTCCGCAGGGCCAGACAGGTAAAGTGCTTCACCTTTCGCGTTAACTTTCTCACGGGTCATGTAGTACAGACCCAATACAACGTCCTGAGAAGGTACGATGATTGGATCACCGGACGCAGGAGACAGGATGTTGTTGGTCGACATCATCAGAGCACGCGCTTCTAGCTGTGCTTCCAGTGTCAGAGGTACGTGAACAGCCATCTGGTCACCATCGAAGTCGGCGTTGTATGCCGCACAAACGAGTGGGTGCAGTTGGATTGCTTTACCTTCAATGAGCACTGGCTCAAACGCCTGGATACCCAGACGGTGAAGTGTCGGCGCACGGTTCAGCAGTACTGGGTGTTCACGGATAACTTCATCCAGAATATCCCATACGACAGCTTCTTCGCGCTCTACCATCTTTTTAGCCGCTTTGATGGTGGTCGCTAGACCACGAGCTTCCAGCTTGCCGTAGATAAATGGTTTGAACAGCTCAAGTGCCATCTTCTTAGGAAGACCACACTGGTGCAGACGCAGGTATGGACCAACGGTGATTACCGAACGGCCAGAGTAGTCTACACGCTTACCAAGCAGGTTCTGACGGAAGCGACCTTGCTTACCTTTGATCATGTCAGCCAGAGACTTCAGAGGACGCTTGTTCGAACCAGTAATGGCACGACCACGACGACCGTTGTCCAGCAGGGCATCAACTGACTCTTGCAGCATACGTTTTTCGTTACGTACGATGATGTCAGGTGCAGCCAGATCCAGCAGGCGCTTCAGACGGTTGTTACGGTTGATAACACGACGGTACAGATCGTTCAGATCTGATGTCGCGAAACGACCGCCATCCAGTGGTACCAGCGGACGCAGATCCGGCGGCAGTACTGGAAGAACAGTCAGGATCATCCACTCAGGATTGTTTCCAGACTGCAGGAATGCTTCAACAAGCTTCAGGCGCTTGGTGATTTTCTTGCGCTTGGTTTCAGAGTTGGTTTCTTCCAGCTCTTCGCGCATCAGTTCAGCTTCAGCTGTGAGGTCCATGTTCGCCAGCAGGGCTTTCACTGCTTCGGCACCCATACGAGCGTCGAATTCATCACCCCATTGCTCCAACGCGTCCAGATACTGTTCTTCAGACAGCATTTGGCTACGCTCAAGATCGGTCATGCCTGGTTCGATCACAACGTATGATTCGAAGTACAGAACACGCTCGATGTCACGCAGAGGCATGTCCATCAGCAAACCGATACGGCTAGGCAGTGATTTCAGGAACCAGATGTGGGCAACAGGTGAAGCCAGCTCAATGTGACCCATACGCTCACGACGTACTTTGGTCTGAGTAACTTCAACACCACATTTTTCACAGATCACGCCACGGTGCTTCAGGCGCTTGTATTTACCACAAAGACATTCGTAGTCTTTTACCGGGCCAAAGATACGTGCACAGAACAGACCGTCACGCTCAGGCTTAAAGGTACGGTAGTTAATGGTTTCTGGCTTTTTCACTTCACCGAAAGACCATGAACGGATCATGTCTGGTGAAGCAAGACCGATTTTGATTGCATCAAATTCTTCGGTCTTGTGCTGTGCTTTCAGAAACTTAAGTAAGTCTTTCACATTCGGCTCCTGTGAGGAGTTGACCCATAAAAGTGCAGACACTCTGCACTTTCATATTGATACCGGAAATTCCCTTTGTATTTGAGATGCAGCCTTATTGCTGCATCTCGTTTTACGCTGGGAAGTGCAAACAAGCCTAGGCTTATTCGTCTTCCAGCTCGATGTTGATACCCAACGAGCGGATTTCTTTCAGCAGTACGTTGAAAGATTCCGGCATACCCGGTTCCATGCGGTGATCGCCGTCGACGATGTTCTTATACATCTTCGTACGACCGTTCACGTCATCCGACTTAACAGTCAGCATTTCCTGCAGGGTGTATGCTGCGCCGTATGCTTCCAGCGCCCACACTTCCATCTCACCGAAACGCTGACCACCGAACTGAGCTTTACCACCCAGCGGCTGCTGAGTAACAAGGCTGTAAGAACCGGTAGAACGGGCGTGCATCTTATCGTCAACCAAGTGGTTCAGTTTCAGCATGTACATGTAACCAACAGTTACAGGACGCTCAAACTTCTCACCAGTACGACCGTCGAACAGGTTCAGCTGGCCAGATTCTGGCAGGTCACCCAGTTTCAACAGTTCTTTGATTGCCGGCTCTGGTGCACCATCGAACACAGGGGTTGCGATTGGCAGACCGCTTCGCAGGTTCTTGATCAGCGTATGCACTTCTTCGTCAGTCAGCGTACTGATGTCCACTTTCTGACGCGTGTCACCCAGATCGTAAACCTTCTGCAGGAACTCACGGAATTTCGCCAGTTCTTGCTGCTCTTTGATCATCTTGTTGATCTTGTTACCAATACCTTTAGCCGCCAGGCCAAGGTGGGTTTCAAGGATCTGACCGATGTTCATACGAGACGGTACACCGAGTGGGTTCAGTACGATATCTACTGGCTCACCGGTTTCGTCATACGGCATGTCTTCAACAGGGTTGATCTTAGAGATAACACCCTTGTTACCGTGACGACCCGCCATCTTATCACCAGGCTGGATGCGACGTTTAACAGCCAGGTATACCTTAACAATCTTAAGGACGCCCGGTGCCAGATCGTCACCCTGAGTGATCTTACGGCGTTTGGTGTCGAACTTCTTATCGAAGTCAGCTTTCAGTTCGTCGTACTGCTCAGCCAGTTGCTCCAGCTGAGTTTGCAGTGCTTCGTCGTCAAGAGTCTGAGAAAGCATCGCCTGACGATCCATGTTCGCCAGTTTGTCTTGGCTGTAACCAGCATTTGCCAGTACGCCACGAACACGAGCTACCAGACCACCTTCTAGAATAGAGAACTCTTCTGTCAGGTCTTTCTTGGCTTCTTTCAGCTGCATTTCTTCGATTTCAAGCGCACGCTTGTCTTTCTCTACACCATCACGGGTAAATACTTGTACGTCGATAACCGTACCAGATACGCCGTTAGGAACACGCAGAGAAGAGTCTTTCACGTCAGACGCTTTCTCACCGAAAATTGCACGTAGCAGTTTTTCTTCTGGAGTTAGCTGAGTTTCGCCTTTAGGCGTCACTTTACCTACCAGAATGTCACCGCCTTTCACTTCCGCACCGATGTATACAACACCAGATTCGTCAAGCTTAGACAGCGCAGCCTCACCCACGTTAGGGATGTCAGCAGTAATTTCTTCGCTACCCAGTTTAGTATCACGCGCCACACACTGTAATTCCTGGATGTGGATAGTAGTCAGGCGGTCTTCCTGTACTACACGCTCAGATACAAGGATGGAGTCCTCGAAGTTGTAACCGTTCCAAGGCATGAACGCGATACGCATGTTCTGGCCAAGTGCCAGTTCACCCAGGTCAGTCGAAGGACCGTCTGCCAGTACGTCACCGCGCTGCACAGGCTCGCCTGGCATCACACATGGACGCTGGTTGATACAGGTGTTCTGGTTAGAACGGGTGTACTTTGTCAGGTTATAGATGTCGATACCCGCTTCGCCTGGTACCAGCTCATCTTCATTAACCTTAATAACGATGCGTGATGCGTCAACGGACTGAACCATACCACCGCGTTTCGCAACAGCTGTTACGCCCGAGTCAACCGCTACTGCACGTTCAATACCAGTACCTACCAGCGGCTTATCAGCGCGCAGAGTTGGTACTGCCTGACGTTGCATGTTCGCACCCATAAGTGCACGGTTAGCATCGTCGTGCTCAAGGAACGGGATCAGAGATGCCGCCACAGATACAACCTGGTTGGTTGCAACGTCCATGTACTGAACATGGTCACGTGGGTGCAGGCCTGATTCACCTTTCTGACGAGCAGTGATCAATTCGTCTGTGAAAGAGCCGTCTTCGTTCAGCGCGGCGTTTGCCTGCGCGATAACGAACTGACCTTCTTCAATCGCAGATAGGTAGTCGATGTCATCGGACACTTTACCGTCAACAACTTTACGGTAAGGCGTTTCCAGGAAGCCGTACGGGTTAGTACGCGCAAACGCTGAAAGCGAGTTGATCAGACCGATGTTTGGACCTTCAGGCGTTTCGATAGGACATAGGCGACCGTAGTGGGTTGCGTGTACGTCTCGAACTTCAAAGCCTGCGCGTTCACGCGTCAGACCGCCTGGACCCAGTGCAGAAATACGACGCTTGTGCGTGACTTCTGACAGCGGGTTGTTCTGGTCCATAAACTGTGACAGCTGAGAAGAGCCAAAGAACTCTTTAACCGCCGCAGAGATAGGCTTAGCGTTGATCAGATCCTGTGGCATCACGTTGTCGAGATCGCCAAGGCTCAAACGCTCTTTAACCGCACGCTCAACACGCACCAGACCTACACGGAACTGGTTCTCAGCCATTTCACCAACAGAACGGATACGACGGTTGCCCAGGTGGTCGATATCGTCCACCTCACCGATACCGTTACGGATATCGATCAGCTTGCGCATTACTTCAATGATGTCATCGTGGCTCAGTACGCCCGGACCGGTCATTTCTTCACGAGTCAGGGAGCTGTTGAACTTCATACGGCCTACCGCAGACAGATCGTAACGATCTTCTGAGAAGAACAGGCTTTCGAACAGCTGTTCTGCTGCTTCACGCGTTGGTGGCTCACCAGGACGCATCATACGGTAGATTTCAACCAACGCGGTCAGACGGTCAGTCGTGCTGTCGATACGCAGGGTATCAGACATGTACGGGCCGTGATCCAGATCGTTGGTGAACAGGGTTTCGATCTGCTTGTGACCAGCCTGAGACAGAAGCGCCAGAGTTTCCAGACTCAGCTCTTGGTTAGCACCCGCGATGATCTCACCGGTTTCCTCGTTGATGTAGTCACGTGCAGCAACTTTGCCGACGATGTACTCAACAGGGACGTCAATTTGTTTCACGCCGTCTTTTTCGAGCTGGCGAATGTGACGCGCAGTGATGCGGCGACCTTGCTCGATGTATACCTTACCGTCAGCTTCAATATCGAAGCTCGCAGTTTCACCACGAAGACGATCAGGTACCAATTCCATTACCAGTGACTTGCCCTGAACTTCGAAAACAACTTTCTCGAAGAACATGTCCAAGATCTGGTCGGTAGTGTATTCCAACGCACGCAGGATGATCGATGCAGGCAGCTTACGACGACGGTCAATACGTACGTACAGCAGGTCCTTAGGATCGAATTCAAAGTCCAACCATGAACCACGGTATGGAATGATACGCGCGTTATACAGCACTTTACCTGAGGAATGGGTTTTACCCTTATCGCTGTCGAAGAAGACGCCCGGGCTACGATGCAGCTGGGATACGATAACCCTCTCAGTACCGTTAATAACAAAGGTACCATTGTCCGTCATGAGTGGAATTTCACCCATGTAGACTTCTTGCTCTTTGATGTCTTTTACGGTGCCAGCAGGTGCATCTTTGTCAAACATCACCAGGCGCAGTTTAACGCGCAGTGGTGCAGAGTAAGTTACGCCACGGATCTGACATTCTTTAACATCGAAAACTGGCTCACCGAGACGATAGCTAACGTATTGCAGCTCGGAATTGCCGTTGTAGCTCTGAATCGGAAAGACAGAGCGAAAGGCAGCTTCAAGACCGTATTGCCCTTCTGGATCCTGCTCGATAAACTTTTCAAAAGAATCAAGCTGGATCGACAGCAAGTATGGCACGTCCAGAACTTGAGGACGCTTACCAAAATCCTTACGGATACGCTTTTTCTCGGTATAAGAGTAAACCATAGGGTTCCTCAGCTCGCTGATAAGTGACCCAAACTGTCCAGACTGAGGGACAGTAACTAATAACCACCGTTTACTGTAGGAACATCAGAGGGTTAATTCCGATGTATTTGCATGGTCAGCAGTGACTAAACGGGGTGCAAAATTCACCACTGCCCTACAGCGCAAAAAGGCCGGTGGCTATTTAGCCACCAGCCATTAGCCTTTTCAGGCTAAGAAGCTAAGCAATAATTACTTAACTTCAACAGAAGCACCAGCTTCTTCCAGATCTTTCTTCAGAGCTTCTGCTTCTTCTTTAGAAACAGCTTCTTTCAGAGGTGCTGGAGCGCCGTCAACAACTGCTTTCGCTTCTTTCAGACCCAGACCAGTCGCGCCGCGAACTGCTTTGATTACTGCAACTTTGTTTGGACCAGCAGCAGTCAGGATTACGTCGAATTCAGTTTGCTCTTCTGCAGCTTCACCAGCAGCTGCGCCGCCAGCAACAACTGCTGCAGCAGCAGAAACACCGAACTTCTCTTCCATAGCTTCGATCAGTTCAACAACTTGCATTACAGACATTTCTGCAACTGCGTCTAGGATTTGCTCGTTAGTGATAGACATAACAATTCTCTTTAAAGTCAACAATTAGTTTAAATAGCAACCAGTAAAAAGCAATGCGAATTACGCAGCTTCTTTCTGATCGCGAACAGCCGCGATAGTGCGAACCAGCTTGCCAGCAGACGCTTCTTTCATGCACATCATCAGACGTGCGATAGCTTCGTCGTAAGTTGGCAGCGTTGCCAGTACGTCAGCGTTAGTCAGCGCGCCTTCGAATGCAGCAGCTTTGATCTCGAAATCTTTGTTCTCTTTCGCGAAGTCTTTAAAAAGACGCGCTGCAGCACCTGGGTGCTCAGTAGAGAACGCAATCAGTGTAGGACCAACAAAAATGTCTTTCAGACATTCGTAGTCAGTACCGTCTACTGCACGACGAGCCAGTGTGTTACGAACAACTTTCATGTAAACACCCGCTTCACGCGCTTGTTTACGAAGAGAAGTCATCGCGCCAACTGTTACGCCGCGAGAATCAGCTACAACTGCAGACAGGGCACCGCTGGCAGCTTCGTTGACTTCAGCAACAATTGCTTTTTTGTCTTGAAGATTTAATGCCATTTGGATTTGCTCCTGGATTGTTTTTACACCACTCGCTGCTTCACAGCAGGAGAGTAATTACGGCGCAGATCCAAGAAAGAAATATATCTATCATGTTCCTGGCACCGTCTACGTAGGTAACGATTAAGTCTTACTTATGTAAGACGCCTACGGTCTTGGACGAAGTTCAGCAAGCCGAACTTAGCCATAAATTTGAAGCGACGAATTGTACAGCAACTCATCGCCTCAAGCAATTAGTTTGATTGTGCGTCCAGAGTGTTCTGGTCAACCGCAACACCTGCACCCATAGTGGTAGAGATGCTTACTTTCTTGATGAAAGCGCCTTTTGCTGAAGAAGGCTTAGCTTTCTTCAGAGCTACCAGCAGAGCTTCCAGGTTACCTTTCAGCTTGTCAGCGTCGAAGTCAACCTTACCGATGGTGGTGTGGATGATACCGTTCTTGTCGTTACGGTAACGAACCTGACCAGCTTTAGCGTTCTTAACTGCTTCAGCAACGTTAGGAGTTA
The DNA here is from genome assembly GCF_023746615.1 of Grimontia kaedaensis. NCBI lineage: Bacteria > Pseudomonadati > Pseudomonadota > Gammaproteobacteria > Vibrionales > Vibrionaceae > Grimontia > Grimontia kaedaensis. The sequence continues at coordinate 3,576,314 of NZ_CP082275.1, forward strand.
CAGTACCAACTTTCGGGTTTGGCATCAGACCGCGAGGACCCAGGATAGTACCCAGTTGACCTACAACGCGCATTGCATCTGGAGATGCGATAACTACGTCGAAGTTCATTTCGCCTTTCTTAACTTGCTCAGCCAGGTCTTCCATACCAACGATGTCAGCACCCGCTTCTTTAGCAGCTTCAGCGTTCGCACCTTGAGTGAATACCGCTACGCGGATGTCACGGCCAGTACCGTGTGGCAGTACAGTTGCGCCACGAACGTTTTGGTCTGATTTACGTGCATCGATGCCCAGGTTAACAGCAACGTCTACACTTTCAACGAATTTAGCAGTAGCCAGTTCTTTCAGAAGAGCAACAGCTTCGTTGATGTCGTACTCACGAGTCACATCAACTTTCTCGCGGATTACGCGCATGCGCTTAGTCAGTTTTGCCATTGTCTTAACCCTCTACTACCAGACCCATTGAACGAGCGGTACCAGCGATTGAGCGTTTCATCGCTTCAATGTCTGCACCAGTCATGTCTTTCGCTTTAGTTTCAGCGATTTCCTGGATCTGAGCGTCGGTAACAGTACCAACTTTCTCAGTGTTAGGACGGCCTGAACCAGACTTAATACCTGCTGCTTTCTTCAGCAGAATTGCTGCAGGTGGAGTCTTCATTTCGAAAGTGAAAGAACGGTCGCTGTATACAGAGATAACTACTGGAGTTGGCAGACCTTTCTCTAGAGATTCTGTACGTGCGTTGAACGCTTTACAGAATTCCATGATGTTCACGCCGTGCTGACCCAGAGCTGGACCAACTGGTGGACTTGGGTTAGCCATACCAGCTGCAACTTGCAGCTTGATGTAAGCTTCTACTTTTTTAGCCATTACTAAATACCTAAATTTGGGTTCAAACGTCTACTTTCGACAAGCAGACTCCCCGTTTAACAAAAGGGCGCGAAATTGTATTCAAATTTCGCGCCCCTCGCAACTGTTACCGAGCAAAAAATGATCAGGATTTTTCTACTTGGCTGAATTCCAGTTCTACCGGTGTTGCACGGCCGAAGATAGAGACAGATACCTTCAAGCGGCTCTTTTCGTAATCGACTTCTTCTACCACACCGTTGAAGTCCGCAAATGGGCCTTCAGTAACACGGATAACTTCACCCGCTTCATACACAGTTTTGTGTACTGGCGATTCGCTCGCTTTCTCCAGACGGTTCAAGATAGCGTCTGCTTCTTTATCAGAAATCGGCGCTGGGCGATCTGGTGTACCGCCGATGAAGCCCATTACACGTGGTACGCTACGCACCAGGTGCCATGACTCATCGTTCATCAGCATCTGAACCAAAACATAACCTGGGAAGAACTTACGCTCGCTCTTGCGACGCTGACCTGCGCGCATTTCAACTACTTCCTCGGTCGGTACCAGTACCTCACCAAAGAAGTCTTCCATCTCGTGCATTTTGATATGTTCTTTCAGCGACTTCGCTACACGGCCTTCAAAGCCAGAGAAAGCCTGAACAACATACCAACGTTTTTTTGGAGCTTCGCTCATGTAGTTAACCTCACACGCCAGTGAATAGGCGGACCAGACGGACCATGATTCCGTCGATGCCCCACAGGATGAGCGCCATGACGACAGTGACAGCCAGAACGATGAGAGTGGTCTGCAAAGTTTCCTGGCGAGTAGGCCATACCACTTTACGCACTTCCATACGCGATTCACGTGCAAAGGTGATCGCTGCTTTACCTTTGGCAGTCAGTGCGGCAACACCACCAGCGGCGGCGACCAACACAACTACAGCTGCAGCTCGTAGCACGACAGACATATCACTGTACAGGCTATTTCCCACTACCGCTACGGCCAATAAGGCAAAGACCACAACCCATTTCAGGGCGTCCATTGACCCGGTTTGGGCTTCAGCATTCGCTTTCATACATTCTACCTGTAACTAGTCTACTTCATAGACGACAACAACCTCGCGTCAGCGAGGTAAAAGAACAAGGAAAATAGCTTTAGATTCATATGATCGTCTATTTTCTTATCCCTAAAACAATGTTCACTGCGGCAAATCGGTGAAAAAAAGTTCAATCCAAAGATTTGGCGCAGAAAAAGGGCATCAAATGATGCCCTTTTTGCTAGTCCGTCGTCAAATCTTATTCGACGATTTTAGCAACAACGCCCGCACCAACAGTACGGCCGCCTTCACGGATTGCAAAGCGCAGACCTTCGTCCATCGCGATTGGTGCAATCAGAGTTACAACCATTTGGATGTTGTCGCCTGGCATTACCATCTCAACGCCTTCTGGCAGTTCGATAGTACCGGTCACGTCAGTCGTACGGAAGTAGAACTGTGGACGGTAGCCTTTGAAGAACGGAGTATGACGGCCGCCTTCGTCTTTAGACAGAACGTATACTTCTGACTCGAAAGTTGTGTGAGGAGTGATAGAACCAGGCTTAGCCAGTACTTGACCACGCTCAACTTCGTCACGCTTAGTACCACGCAGCAGAACACCAACGTTCTCACCTGCACGGCCTTCGTCAAGAAGCTTACGGAACATCTCAACGCCAGTACAAGTAGTAGTGGTAGTCTCTTTGATACCTACGATAGCAACTTCGTCACCTACGCGAACGATACCTTGCTCAACACGACCCGTTACAACAGTACCACGGCCTTGGATTGAGAATACGTCTTCGATTGGCAGGATGAATGGCTTGTCGATCGCACGCTCTGGCTCTGGGATGTATGAATCCAGTGCTTCTGCCAGCTCAACGATTTTCGCTTCCCACTCAGCTTCGCCGTTCAGTGCACCCAGTGCAGAACCTTGAATAACTGGGCAGTCGTCGCCTGGGAATTCGTACTCAGACAGCAGTTCACGAACTTCCATCTCAACCAGCTCAAGCAGCTCTTCGTCGTCAACCATGTCACACTTGTTCATGAATACAAGGATGTATGGAATACCAACCTGGCGACCCAGCAGGATGTGCTCACGAGTTTGTGGCATTGGACCGTCAGTTGCCGCAACAACCAGGATACCACCGTCCATTTGCGCAGCACCGGTGATCATGTTTTTAACATAGTCAGCGTGTCCTGGGCAGTCTACGTGTGCGTAGTGGCGAGTTGGAGTATCGTACTCTACGTGTGAAGTAGAGATAGTGATACCACGCTCGCGCTCTTCTGGCGCGTTATCGATTGATGCGAAGTCACGCGCTGAACCGCCGTAAGTTTTAGACAGTACAGTACAGATTGCTGCAGTCAGAGTGGTTTTACCGTGGTCAACGTGGCCGATAGTACCAACGTTAACGTGCGGTTTCGTACGTTCAAATTTTTCTTTAGACATGACAGTCCCTCTAAGCACGGTATTTTGGTGGTTTAACGACCACACATACAACAAACGGATTTTTGTTGAGTATATGACAAATGGCTTGAAGTAACTTTGGGGAGAAAGAGTGGTGCTGATACCCAGATTTGAACTGGGGACCTCACCCTTACCAAGGGTGCGCTCTACCAACTGAGCTATATCAGCACTATAAGATTGGAGCGGGCAGCGGGAATCGAACCCGCATCATCAGCTTGGAAGGCTGAGGTAATAGCCATTATACGATGCCCGCTTTCAGTTTCTCGTAGAGCTATTCAAACTATTTGAAATAATGGTGGTGGGAGAAGGATTCGAACCTTCGAAGGCGGAGCCGTCAGATTTACAGTCTGATCCCTTTGGCCACTCGGGAATCCCACCAAATTGTTTTTTTTGTCGTAATGGTGCCGGCTGCCGGAATCGAACTGGCGACCTACTGATTACAAGTCAGTTGCTCTACCAACTGAGCTAAGCCGGCGACAAGTGCTGCGCATTCTATTCAATGATTTTTAGCGTTGCAATAGGTAAATTGAAAATTTCACCTAAATAAGATCTTATGGAGCATTAATTCACCAATTTTCTCCGTTTTTTAGCTAGATGGCGCAGCGTTAAATTCCCTCCATACTTCCACAAAACGCATCGATAAGGTATTGTCGCTCTCCTTAACACACAGATTCATCCAGAGCATGAGTGATTTACTAACTCCATATTTGTCGTTCGACCGTGAGCAATGGTCAGAATTGCGCGACTCAGTGCCAATGACGCTTGACGAGGCCGATCTCGAAAAGCTCCGTGGTATTAACGAGCATTTAACGATGAATGAGGTGCGGGATATTTACCTCCCACTTTCGCGATTGCTGAATTTGTACGTCAAGGCACGAAAAGGCCGCACCCAAGTCCTTGAGCACTTTTTGGGGCAAAAAGACAATAATGTTCCGTATGTGATTGGTATTGCTGGCAGCGTAGCGGTCGGAAAAAGTACAACTGCACGTTTGCTAAAAGCACTACTGGAACGCTGGCCTGAGCACCCAAAAGTCGAGCTCATCACCACTGATGGTTTTCTTCATCCCAACAAGATCCTCAATGAACGTGGATTAATGAAGAAAAAAGGGTTCCCAGAGTCTTACGATATCCGAGGTCTGGTGCAGTTCGTTGCAGATGTGAAATCAGGGAAATCGCGGGTCGAAGCACCCGTCTATTCGCATCTGGTCTATGACATTACTGAAGATACCAAAGTCGTCCAACAGCCGGACATTTTGATCGTGGAAGGTCTGAATGTATTGCAAAGTGGTATGGATTACCCGCACGACCCTCATCGCGTTTTCATCTCAGATTTCTTAGATTTTTCTATCTATGTTGATGCCGACAGCGAACTGCTGAAAACCTGGTATATCGAGCGCTTTATGGCGTTCCGTAAAGGTGCGTTTCAGAACCCAACGTCCTATTTCCACCACTACACCAAGCTTTCGCATGATGAAGCGGTGCAGACAGCATCAGGTATTTGGGAAGAGATTAACGGCAAGAACCTGGAAGAGAACATTCTCCCTACGCGCGAGCGTGCTGGCTTAATTCTCCAGAAAGGAACCAACCACGCTGTTCAAACCGTTAAAGTTCGGAAATAGCTTAGTCGTCAGCGCGCAAACTGATTTCTCCGCCGAGATATGGGGTAATGCCATTTTCGGTTTCGAGCAGCAAAGCCCCTTGCTCATTGATCCCGCGCGCAATACCCTTAACCACTCGTTCACCCAGCAGTAATTTCACCGCACGACCCTGGAAGTTGTCATAGCTGTCCCAGAGTGTCACAAAGCCTGCCATTCCAGTTTCTTCATATTGCTTCAGCGCTTCTGTTACGCCATTTATCAAAGTGGCTGCCAAAGCATTTTTGTCGGGAAGTGGATGGCAAGCATCCTGAAGATTTGCCCAGCTTTGATCCACCTCATCTGTTTCAGGCATTGACACATTCAGTCCCATACCGATAACCAAATGAGCGGCATCGCCAGCCTGGCCTGTCATTTCTACCAAAATGCCGGCAAGCTTCTTGTCATTCCAATAAAGGTCATTTGGCCACTTGACCTTAACCCCTTCGGCTCCCAGATTCTGCAAGGTTTCAGCCATGGAAACACCCACAACAAGGCTTAATCCCATCGCAGCAGCCATCCCTGCATCTAATCGCCAATACATGGAAAGGTAAAGGTTGGCACCAAACGGAGAAAACCACGCTCTGCCACGGCGTCCACGGCCTGCCTGTTGATACTCGGCAAGACAGGCGGAACCGGACTCCAACTGACCTACGCGATCCAGAAGATGCTGGTTTGTAGAATCAATCACGGGGATAAGCTCAAACGCAGGCACACTCAGTTGTGTTTTCAATGCCTTTTCATCGAGGAGATTCAGTGGCGCAGGCAAGCAATAGCCTTTACCTTGGACGCGGAACACATCCACACCCCATTGTTGCAATACTTTGATGTGTTTGCTGATTGCTGCGCGGCTCATACCGAGCTCTTCACCCAACTTTTCACCCGAGTGGAACTGGCCGTCCGCGAGCATTTTTATAAGTGCCAGGCGGGGCGTGTTATCTAGCGCTGGCATACTGCCTCCAATGTGATTTCTTGTGTCGCCCCCATAAAGCGAACCTCGTGTTCAAGCAATACTCCAAACCGTTGGTAAACGGTATCAACCACTTCTTTCGCGAGAGTCACCACATCGCTGGCTGTAGCACCACCACTGTTTACCAGCACCAATGCCTGTTTATTGTGAACAGACGCGCCACCGACGCTTTTGCCCTTTAAGCCACATTGATCGATTAGCCAGCCCGCAGCGAGCTTCACTTCTGAACTCGATACTTCAAACGAAGGCATCTTTTCATTATCAGCTAAGAGAGACTTTACCTGTGTCTTAGGCACAACGGGGTTTTTAAAGAAGCTTCCGGCATTTCCTAACAGATTAGGATCAGGCAGCTTTTCACTTCGAATTTCGCAGACTTTATCAAACACCTCTTTGGCAGAAACGTCATTCTCACTCGCCAAATCGCCCAGAGCACCGTAACCTATCACGGGCTTCCAAGCTTTCGATAACTGGAAGCCTACAGCAAGAATAATGGCTTTATCTTTGAGTTCACGCTTGAATACAGAGTCCCGGTAACCAAATTCACAGGCCCCCGGCCCCATGCGGACGACCTCACCAGTTTCAAGCATCAGGACATCGACATACTCACAGCGCTCATTTAGCTCAACACCATAAGCGCCAATGTTCTGAATAGGTGCCGAACCTACAAGGCCAGGGATAAGCGCAAGGTTTTCGAGACCAGGCATACCCTGTTCAATCGTCCATTTAACCAATTGGTGCCAGTTTTCCCCGCCAGCCACATGAAGGTGCCAATGCGAAGCTGTCTCTTCAACATCAACACCCTTTAGGCGATTTAGAACCACTATCCCTTCAAAATCTTCACAGAACAGAAGATTACTGCCTTCGCCAAGGACGATCTTTGGCTCGTCAGCACGATCACGCCAGATCGTGATAAAATCGTTCGCGCTTTGCGCTTCAATAATGGCTTTGGCCTGAACATCAATACCAAAGGTGTGAAATGGTTTTAGCGATGTAGTAGACAGGGTATTCATTCGGATCGCAGTTTAGTTTTGATAAAGTCTTAGCGATGTATACTACCCCATCCGCCTTGAATTCACAGTGATTTGATAACCATGGCCGACACACGATATGCCCACCTCGACCCACTCCGTTTTCCACTGGTGGTTCGTTTTTATAAAACACATTATCCAGCAGGGAAGCCTAAAAAAGATGAAATCATTTGGACGGCAGAAAACAACAGCGGCCTTCTTGGTTCAGTCAGATTCAGGCAGTTTACTGACTTCCAACTTCTGACCGGTATGCTTATTGCCCCCGAGCAACGGGGGAAAAAGCAGGGAGAAGCTTTCCTCAATGCCGTTCAAACTCAGATTCAGACCAAGGCTTGTTATTGTCTTGCGTATCGCTATTTAGAAAACCTCTACAAAAAGGCTGGATTTGAAGTGATCGAGGTCAGTAATCTGCCCGAAGAATTACGTGGCCGATACAAAAGCTACTGCAACAGTGGTAAAGATCTTATCCCTATGGGTCACAACTCAATGTCACAGTTGTAAATCGAGATAGCTGACACATCGATATCGCTGGAAATTGCACAATTTCTGGTACAATACAGGGTTTGATTTGCGTTAACACGACCCAGTGTCGAACTTAATGAGGCAACAATGGTTTCAGCTACTGCCAATAAGCAGTTGATCGATCAGCTCCCGAAAATTGCGCACCGTCCAGACCAGCTAGAGACGCTGCTCGATGCGAGTACCTTCAGGGAGCGCCTGCTTCACGAGATAGCAAACGCTAAACATCGTATCTACCTTGTTGCGCTTTATCTGCAAGACGACGAGGCAGGGCGTAATATTCTTGACGCGCTCTATGAAGCAAAACAAAAGAACCCAGTTTTAGATATTAAAGTGCTGGTTGACTGGCACAGGGCTCAACGTGGCTTGATTGGCGCAGACAAGTCTGACGGGAACGCGGCACTCTACCGCGAATATGCAGAGAAATACCAATACAAGATTGATGTCTTGGGTGTGCCGGTCAGAAACCGGGAAGTCTTTGGCGTGCTGCACCTTAAGGGCTTTGTCTTTGATGATACAGTTATTTACAGCGGCGCAAGTCTGAATGATGTGTATCTTGCCCAGCATGACCGCTACCGTTATGACCGCTACCATGTCATCAATAGCAAAACACTAGCCGACTGCATGGCAGGCTTTATCGGAAACACCTTGGCGGCCAGTTCAGCAGTCACATGCCTTGCACAGCCTAACCGCCCGGAAGTAAAAGCACTCAAGCCAGCTATCCGCGAATTACGCGCAAGACTGCAGGCAGCCAGCTATCAGTTTATTTCGCAACATATCAATGACGATCAAATTGGCCTCACGCCAATGGTGGGACTGGGTAAGCGTAAGAATTTCCTGAACATTCAGATTTGTCGTTTAATCGCCAGTGCTGAGAATGAACTCATCATATGCACGCCTTACTTTAACCCTCCGCGCAGTGTGACTCGTGAAATAAGACTTGCCTTGCGTAGAGGTGTGAACGTCACCATTATCGTTGGCGATAAAACAGCGAATGACTTCTACATTCCTCCTAGTGAGCCGTTCAAAACGATTTCAGGTTTACCTTATCTTTATGAAATGAACCTGCGCAATTTTGCACGTCGTAATGAAGCCGCTATCGCTAAGCGTCAGTTGAAAATCCACCTTTGGAAGCACGACGACAACAGTTTTCACCTCAAAGGGATTTGGGTAGACAGATCCTACATGCTACTAACGGGTAACAACCTCAACCCTCGAGCATGGAAGCTGGATCTTGAAAATGCCATCTTGCTTCACGACAAACGTCGTTTGATGGAAGCGGAAGCTCAAAGGGAAATCGATACGATTTTGGAGCACACTCAGCTGATTGGCAGCTACAAGCAAATAGAAAAGCTGGAAGTTTACCCACCTCAAGTACAAAGATTGCTCAAACGTATCAAGCGCATCAGGGCAGATCATCTGCTTAATCAGATACTTTAAGGAGTCAGACGTGATTGCTTCTATCGATGTGGATCCACAGAAAACCTTTACACCGATCTGCCCAGGCGAATTACCTGTGCAAGGCGGAGATAAGATTGCTCCCGCGCTTAATGAACAGGCCCAAAAGGCACAATTCCGCGTCCTCACAAAGGACGCTCATCCTGTCAATGCGGTTTGGGTGGTCGACAGTCACGATAAGATGTTAGCGCCTTTGGAACATGCCAATGCAGACCTTACTTGGGTGTCCCATGCAGTTCCTGGCACTGAGGGCTTTGAAACTATTCCAGAGCTCCCTGAAGTGACTGAATATGATCATGTCATTTGGAAAGGTGTAGAGCCTGACTTGCATCCATATGGGGCATGTTTTCACGATATTCAGGAGAAGCTCAGCACTGGTCTTATTGAGTGGCTGAAAGCAAAAGAAGTCACCACTGTAGTAGTCGGTGGTCTCGCCACCGACTACTGCGTTAAAACCACTGCCATGCAGTTAAAACTGCATGGTGGATTTGATGTTTGGGTTAACCTGGAAGCTTGTCGAGGCATTGCTGAAGAAACAACAGAAACAGGCTGCGCTGAAATGCGTGATGTCGGTATCCACGTTATAGAAACGCTGGAAGAGTTCAGGGCATAACTCACTAAATGAACCCCAACAGCACCACCTGAGAAGGTGGTGTTTTTTATATCTATTATTTGGAATCTCCAGCGCTTTATTTACCAAGAGCTGAGTGCGTGTATGGTTGTTGTCTGTAATTGAGGTTAAAAACCGGAGAGGTCGTAGATATGGAAAGATGCAGATGCAAAAAAGCCCTGACCGTCAGGTCAGGGCTTTTTTAAATTGGAAGCCTGGCGATGTCCTACTCTCACATGGGGAGACCCCACACTACCATCGGCGCTGTTACGTTTCACTACTGAGTTCGGCATGGAGTCAGGTGGATCCATAACGCTATGGTCGCCAAGCAAATTCGTTAAAATCTTGGAAAGCTGTTTTTAATTCTCGTTCTACACATTCAAGGTTCTCTTCGAGTCCGTCAAAACCCCTTGGGTGTTGTATGGTTAAGCCTCACGGGCAATTAGTATCAGTTAGCTCAACGCCTCGCAGCGCTTACACACCTGACCTATCTACGTCGTCGTCTCCAACAACCCTTTAGAGGGCTTAAAGCCCTAGGGATGACTCATCTTGAGGCTCGCTTCCCGCTTAGATGCTTTCAGCGGTTATCGATTCCGAACTTAGCTACCGGGCAATGCCACTGGCGTGACAACCCGAACACCAGAGGTTCGTCCACTCCGGTCCTCTCGTACTAGGAGCAGCCCCTCTCAATCATCCAACGCCCACGGCAGATAGGGACCGAACTGTCTCACGACGTTCTAAACCCAGCTCGCGTACCACTTTAAATGGCGAACAGCCATACCCTTGGGACCGACTTCAGCCCCAGGATGTGATGAGCCGACATCGAGGTGCCAAACACCGCCGTCGATATGAACTCTTGGGCGGTATCAGCCTGTTATCCCCGGAGTACCTTTTATCCGTTGAGCGATGGCCCTTCCATTCAGAACCACCGGATCACTATGACCTGCTTTCGCACCTGCTCGAACCGTCATTCTCGCAGTCAAGCGGGCTTATGCCATTGCACTAACCTCACGATGTCCGACCGTGATTAGCCCACCTTCGTGCTCCTCCGTTACGCTTTGGGAGGAGACCGCCCCAGTCAAACTACCCACCAGGCACTGTCCTCAACCCCGATAAGGGGCCTAAGTTAGAACATCAAACATACAAGGGTGGTATTTCAAGGTCGGCTCCACACAAACTGGCGTCTGTGTTTCAAAGCCTCCCACCTATCCTACACATGTAGGCTCAATGTTCAGTGCCAAGCTGTAGTAAAGGTTCACGGGGTCTTTCCGTCTAGCCGCGGGTACACAGCATCTTCACTGCGATTTCAATTTCACTGAGTCTCGGGTGGAGACAGCGTGGCCATCATTACGCCATTCGTGCAGGTCGGAACTTACCCGACAAGGAATTTCGCTACCTTAGGACCGTTATAGTTACGGCCGCCGTTTACCGGGGCTTCGATCAAGAGCTTCGACCGAAGTCTAACCCCATCAATTAACCTTCCGGCACCGGGCAGGCGTCACACCGTATACGTCATCTTTCGATTTTGCACAGTGCTATGTTTTTAATAAACAGTTGCAGCCACCTGGTATCTGCGACTCTCAATAGCTCCATCCGCAAGGGACTTCACCGTCGAGAGCGTACCTTCTCCCGAAGTTACGGTACCATTTTGCCTAGTTCCTTCACCCGAGTTCTCTCAAGCGCCTTGGTATTCTCTACCCGACCACCTGTGTCGGTTTGGGGTACGGTTCCTGATAACCTGAAGCTTAGAGGCTTTTCCCGGAAGCATGGCATCAATGACTTCATCACCGTAGTGACTCGACATCGTGTCTCAGTGTATAGCGTCCCGGATTTGCCTAAGACACCCACCTACGCACTTGAACCTCGACAACCGTCGCGAGGCCCACCTAGCCTTCTCCGTCCCCCCATCGCAGTTATCAGCAGTACGGGAATATTAACCCGTTTCCCATCGACTACGCCTTTCGGCCTCGCCTTAGGGGCCGACTTACCCTGCCCCGATTAACGTTGGACAGGAACCCTTGGTCTTCCGGCGAGGAGGTTTTTCACCCCCTTTGTCGTTACTCATGTCAGCATTCGCACTTCTGATACCTCCAGCAGCCCTTACAGACCACCTTCAACGGCTTACAGAACGCTCCCCTACCCAGATATAAATATCTGCCGCAGCTTCGGTGTATCGCTTAGCCCCGTTACATCTTCCGCGCAGGCCGACTCGACCAGTGAGCTATTACGCTTTCTTTAAATGATGGCTGCTTCTAAGCCAACATCCTGGCTGTCTGAGCCTTCCCACATCGTTTCCCACTTAGCGATAACTTTGGGACCTTAGCTGGCGGTCTGGGTTGTTTCCCTCTCCACGACGGACGTTAGCACCCGCCGTGTGTCTCCCGGATAGTACTTACTGGTATTCGGAGTTTGCAAAGGGTTGGTAAGTCGGGATGACCCCCTAGCCTTAACAGTGCTCTACCCCCAGTAGTATTCGTCCGAGGCGCTACCTAAATAGCTTTCGGGGAGAACCAGCTATCTCCGAGTTTGATTGGCCTTTCACCCCTAGCCACAAGTCATCCGCTAATTTTTCAACATTAGTCGGTTCGGTCCTCCAATTGATGTTACTCAATCTTCAACCTGCCCATGGCTAGATCACTCGGTTTCGGGTCTACGTCATGCAACTCATTCGCCCAGTTAAGACTCGGTTTCCCTACGGCTCCCCTATGCGGTTAACCTTGCTACATAACGTAAGTCGCTGACCCATTATACAAAAGGTACGCAGTCACCTAACAAGTAGGCTCCCACTGCTTGTACGTACACGGTTTCAGGTTCTATTTCACTCCCCTCACAGGGGTTCTTTTCGCCTTTCCCTCACGGTACTGGTTCACTATCGGTCAGTCAGGAGTATTTAGCCTTGGAGGATGGTCCCCCCATCTTCAGACAAGATAACACGTGTCCCGTCCTACTCGTTTTCACGTTAAATAAGCCGTCGTGTACGGGGCTATCACCCTGTATCGCGCCACTTTCCAGAGGCTTCCACTAACTCATAAAACGCTTAAGGGCTAATCCGGGGTCGCTCGCCGCTACTGCCGGAATCTCAATTGATTTCTTTTCCTTCGGGTACTTAGATGTTTCAGTTCCCCGAGTTCGCCTCCACACACCTATGTATTCAGTGTGGGATACTGGCTGATGCCAGTGGGTTTCCCCATTCGGACATCCCAGACTCAAGCGGTTGTTACTACCTAATCTGGGCTTATCGCAAGTTACTACGTCCTTCATCGCCTCTGACTGCCAAGGCATCCACCGTGTACGCTTAGTCACTTAACCATACAACCCCAAGAGGTCTCGTATGTTCAAACAACCAAGGTGTTCTTTAAAAGAACAGGTTCATCTTTCGATGAACGATTTCGCCGGACTCAAATATTGTTCATCACTTCCTAAGAAGGATGAAACCAAGAACACTTGAATGTGTTTGGTGTTAACTCCGTAGAGTCAACATTTGAGAACTTTTACAAACAAACTCATTGAGTTTGTTTAGTCAGCTTTCCAGATTTTTAAAGAGCAATGCGATGTTCTTTCGAAGCACCACTTTCTAATCACACTCAATGAATGCGTTTAATAAGTGGCGTCCCATAGGGGAGTCGAACCCCTGTTACCGCCGTGAAAGGGCGGTGTCCTAGGCCTCTAGACGAATGGGACACATCGTTTCTTTACATTTCGACCGTAGCAATCTGTGTGGACACTAGCATCAATAGTATCGTTAAGGAGGTGATCCAGCCCCAGGTTCCCCTAGGGCTACCTTGTTACGACTTCACCCCAGTCATGAACCACACCGTGGTAAACGCCCTCCCGAAGGTTAAGCTATCTACTTCTGGTGCAGCCCACTCCCATGGTGTGACGGGCGGTGTGTACAAGGCCCGGGAACGTATTCACCGTGGCATTCTGATCCACGATTACTAGCGATTCCGACTTCATGGAGTCGAGTTGCAGACTCCAATCCGGACTACGACATACTTTCTGGGATTCGCTTCACATCGCTGTCTCGCTGCCCTCTGTATATGCCATTGTAGCACGTGTGTAGCCCTACTCGTAAGGGCCATGATGACTTGACGTCGTCCCCACCTTCCTCCGGTTTATCACCGGCAGTCTCCCTGGAGTTCCCGACATTACTCGCTGGCAAACAAGGATAAGGGTTGCGCTCGTTGCGGGACTTAACCCAACATTTCACAACACGAGCTGACGACAGCCATGCAGCACCTGTCTCAGAGCTCCCGAAGGCACCAATCCATCTCTGGAAAGTTCTCTGGATGTCAAGAGTAGGTAAGGTTCTTCGCGTTGCATCGAATTAAACCACATGCTCCACCGCTTGTGCGGGCCCCCGTCAATTCATTTGAGTTTTAATCTTGCGACCGTACTCCCCAGGCGGTCTACTTAACGCGTTAGCTCCGAAAGCCACAGTTCTAGACTACAGCCTCCAAGTAGACATCGTTTACGGCGTGGACTACCAGGGTATCTAATCCTGTTTGCTCCCCACGCTTTCGCATCTGAGCGTCAGTCTTTGTCCAGGGGGCCGCCTTCGCCACCGGTATTCCTTCAGATCTCTACGCATTTCACCGCTACACCTGAAATTCTACCCCCCTCTACAAGACTCTAGCCTGCCAGTTCAAAATGCGGTTCCCAGGTTAAGCCCGGGGCTTTCACATCTTGCTTAACAGACCGCCTGCATGCGCTTTACGCCCAGTAATTCCGATTAACGCTCGCACCCTCCGTATTACCGCGGCTGCTGGCACGGAGTTAGCCGGTGCTTCTTCTGCCGCTAACGTCAAACACTGCACGTATTAAGTACAATGCCTTCCTCACGGCTGAAAGTGCTTTACAACCCGAAGGCCTTCTTCACACACGCGGCATGGCTGCATCAGGCTTGCGCCCATTGTGCAATATTCCCCACTGCTGCCTCCCGTAGGAGTCTGGACCGTGTCTCAGTTCCAGTGTGGCTGATCATCCTCTCAAACCAGCTAGGGATCGTCGCCTTGGTGAGCCTTTACCTCACCAACTAGCTAATCCCAACTGGGCCCATCCGGTAGCGAGAGGCCCGAAGGTCCCCCTCTTTGGTCCGTAGACATCATGCGGTATTAGCCACCGTTTCCAGTGGTTATCCCCCTCTACCAGGCAGGTTCCCAGCCATTACTCACCCGTCCGCCGCTCGCCGCCCAACAAATTACCCGAAGGGTCAATGTTGTCGCTGCCGCTCGACTTGCATGTGTTAGGCCTGCCGCCAGCGTTCAATCTGAGCCATGATCAAACTCTTCAATTAAAGTTTTTGGCTCGATGAAATACTGTTGTGTTCTAACTCCTCTCTACAAAGTAAAGAAAGAGCAGAACGAATTGACTGTGCCGATATAACCGAAGTTATGTCGTTTGGTCACTCAGTAAACATCGATAAATTTTTTGTCTATCAATCACGAGTGCCCACACAGATTGCATTGGTCAAATTGTTAAAGAACGTTGACTTTCATGGCTTTAGCTTATTCCGCTTCAGCAAGTCAGGCCGCGTATCTTACGCGATTCTGATATCGAGTCAAGAAAAAACTTTCATCTTTTTTCATCCAAAGATGAAGAGTAAAAATCTTTTTTTGACCTCGCTCACATTACAATCAAAAGAGCGAAAGAAAAGCCCGTTGCACTCAACGGGCTTCTTCAAATTGGAAGCCTGGCGATGTCCTACTCTCACATGGGGAGACCCCACACTACCATCGGCGCTGTTACGTTTCACTACTGAGTTCGGCATGGAGTCAGGTGGGTCCATAACGCTATGGTCGCCAAGCAAATTCGTTAAAATCTTGGAAAGCTGTTTTTAATTCTCGTTCTACACATTCAAGGTTCTCTTCGAGTCCGTCAAAACCCCTTGGGTGTTGTATGGTTAAGCCTCACGGGCAATTAGTATCAGTTAGCTCAACGCCTCGCAGCGCTTACACACCTGACCTATCTACGTCGTCGTCTCCAACAACCCTTTAGAGGGCTTAAAGCCCTAGGGATGACTCATCTTGAGGCTCGCTTCCCGCTTAGATGCTTTCAGCGGTTATCGATTCCGAACTTAGCTACCGGGCAATGCCACTGGCGTGACAACCCGAACACCAGAGGTTCGTCCACTCCGGTCCTCTCGTACTAGGAGCAGCCCCTCTCAATCATCCAACGCCCACGGCAGATAGGGACCGAACTGTCTCACGACGTTCTAAACCCAGCTCGCGTACCACTTTAAATGGCGAACAGCCATACCCTTGGGACCGACTTCAGCCCCAGGATGTGATGAGCCGACATCGAGGTGCCAAACACCGCCGTCGATATGAACTCTTGGGCGGTATCAGCCTGTTATCCCCGGAGTACCTTTTATCCGTTGAGCGATGGCCCTTCCATTCAGAACCACCGGATCACTATGACCTGCTTTCGCACCTGCTCGAACCGTCATTCTCGCAGTCAAGCGGGCTTATGCCATTGCACTAACCTCACGATGTCCGACCGTGATTAGCCCACCTTCGTGCTCCTCCGTTACGCTTTGGGAGGAGACCGCCCCAGTCAAACTACCCACCAGGCACTGTCCTCAACCCCGATAAGGGGCCTAAGTTAGAACATCAAACATACAAGGGTGGTATTTCAAGGTCGGCTCCACACAAACTGGCGTCTGTGTTTCAAAGCCTCCCACCTATCCTACACATGTAGGCTCAATGTTCAGTGCCAAGCTGTAGTAAAGGTTCACGGGGTCTTTCCGTCTAGCCGCGGGTACACAGCATCTTCACTGCGATTTCAATTTCACTGAGTCTCGGGTGGAGACAGCGTGGCCATCATTACGCCATTCGTGCAGGTCGGAACTTACCCGACAAGGAATTTCGCTACCTTAGGACCGTTATAGTTACGGCCGCCGTTTACCGGGGCTTCGATCAAGAGCTTCGACCGAAGTCTAACCCCATCAATTAACCTTCCGGCACCGGGCAGGCGTCACACCGTATACGTCATCTTTCGATTTTGCACAGTGCTATGTTTTTAATAAACAGTTGCAGCCACCTGGTATCTGCGACTCTCAATAGCTCCATCCGCAAGGGACTTCACCGTCGAGAGCGTACCTTCTCCCGAAGTTACGGTACCATTTTGCCTAGTTCCTTCACCCGAGTTCTCTCAAGCGCCTTGGTATTCTCTACCCGACCACCTGTGTCGGTTTGGGGTACGGTTCCTGATAACCTGAAGCTTAGAGGCTTTTCCCGGAAGCATGGCATCAATGACTTCATCACCGTAGTGACTCGACATCGTGTCTCAGTGTATAGCGTCCCGGATTTGCCTAAGACACCCACCTACGCACTTGAACCTCGACAACCGTCGCGAGGCCCACCTAGCCTTCTCCGTCCCCCCATCGCAGTTATCAGCAGTACGGGAATATTAACCCGTTTCCCATCGACTACGCCTTTCGGCCTCGCCTTAGGGGCCGACTTACCCTGCCCCGATTAACGTTGGACAGGAACCCTTGGTCTTCCGGCGAGGAGGTTTTTCACCCCCTTTGTCGTTACTCATGTCAGCATTCGCACTTCTGATACCTCCAGCAGCCCTTACAGACCACCTTCAACGGCTTACAGAACGCTCCCCTACCCAGATATAAATATCTGCCGCAGCTTCGGTGTATCGCTTAGCCCCGTTACATCTTCCGCGCAGGCCGACTCGACCAGTGAGCTATTACGCTTTCTTTAAATGATGGCTGCTTCTAAGCCAACATCCTGGCTGTCTGAGCCTTCCCACATCGTTTCCCACTTAGCGATAACTTTGGGACCTTAGCTGGCGGTCTGGGTTGTTTCCCTCTCCACGACGGACGTTAGCACCCGCCGTGTGTCTCCCGGATAGTACTTACTGGTATTCGGAGTTTGCAAAGGGTTGGTAAGTCGGGATGACCCCCTAGCCTTAACAGTGCTCTACCCCCAGTAGTATTCGTCCGAGGCGCTACCTAAATAGCTTTCGGGGAGAACCAGCTATCTCCGAGTTTGATTGGCCTTTCACCCCTAGCCACAAGTCATCCGCTAATTTTTCAACATTAGTCGGTTCGGTCCTCCAATTGATGTTACTCAATCTTCAACCTGCCCATGGCTAGATCACTCGGTTTCGGGTCTACGTCATGCAACTCATTCGCCCAGTTAAGACTCGGTTTCCCTACGGCTTCCCTATACGGTTAACCTTGCTACATAACGTAAGTCGCTGACCCATTATACAAAAGGTACGCAGTCACCCAACAAGTAGGCTCCCACTGCTTGTACGTACACGGTTTCAGGTTCTATTTCACTCCCCTCACAGGGGTTCTTTTCGCCTTTCCCTCACGGTACTGGTTCACTATCGGTCAGTCAGGAGTATTTAGCCTTGGAGGATGGTCCCCCCATCTTCAGACAAGATAACACGTGTCCCGTCCTACTCGTTTTCACATTAAATAAGCCGTCGTGTACGGGGCTATCACCCTGTATCGCGCCACTTTCCAGAGGCTTCCACTAACTCATAAAACGCTTAAGGGCTAATCCGGGGTCGCTCGCCGCTACTGCCGGAATCTCAATTGATTTCTTTTCCTTCGGGTACTTAGATGTTTCAGTTCCCCGAGTTCGCCTCCACACACCTATGTATTCAGTGTGGGATACTGGCTTATGCCAGTGGGTTTCCCCATTCGGACATCCCAGACTCAAGCGGTTGTTACTACCTAATCTGGGCTTATCGCAAGTTACTACGTCCTTCATCGCCTCTGACTGCCAAGGCATCCACCGTGTACGCTTAGTCACTTAACCATACAACCCCAAGAGGTCTCGTATGTTCAAACAACCAAGGTGTTCTTTAAAAGAACAGGTTCATCTTTCGATGAACGATTTCGCCGGACTCAAATATTGTTCATCACTTCCTAAGAAGGATGAAACCAAGAACACTTGAATGTGTTTGGTGTTAACTCCGTAGAGTCAACATTTGAGAACTTTTACAAACAAACTGAATCAGTTTGTTTAGTCAGCTTTCCAGATTTTTAAAGAGCATGTGATGTGTTCTAGCGAACAACCACTTTTTAAGAACACTCACCATTCTCTGTTTGAAGAGAAGTGTGCTTAGAGAGTGGTGGAGCTATGCGGGATCGAACCGCAGACCTCTTGAATGCAAATCAAGCGCTCTCCCAGCTGAGCTATAGCCCCACATCGATACTTAGCTATTGACCAACTGCTTTCAAAACAAGGCGTGAAAGGAGGACGTTTAGTTCGCTAAACGACGAGTTTCACAACGCAGTGTTGAAAGTTGTTGGTGGGTCTGAGTGGACTTGAACCACCGACCTCACCCTTATCAGGGGTGCGCTCTAACCACCTGAGCTACAGACCCATTTCTGTTTCTTTGGACTTGAACCACCGACTTCACCCTCTTTTACCAAGGGATTGGGGTGCTCACCACCAAAGCAACAAATACATCTAAGTATGTTCTTTATCTTTTTGACCGTAGCAATCTGTGTGGACACTAGCATTAATAGTATCGTTAAGGAGGTGATCCAGCCCCAGGTTCCCCTAGGGCTACCTTGTTACGACTTCACCCCAGTCATGAACCACACCGTGGTAAACGCCCTCCCGAAGGTTAAGCTATCTACTTCTGGTGCAGCCCACTCCCATGGTGTGACGGGCGGTGTGTACAAGGCCCGGGAACGTATTCACCGTGGCATTCTGATCCACGATTACTAGCGATTCCGACTTCATGGAGTCGAGTTGCAGACTCCAATCCGGACTACGACATACTTTCTGGGATTCGCTTCACATCGCTGTCTCGCTGCCCTCTGTATATGCCATTGTAGCACGTGTGTAGCCCTACTCGTAAGGGCCATGATGACTTGACGTCGTCCCCACCTTCCTCCGGTTTATCACCGGCAGTCTCCCTGGAGTTCCCGACATTACTCGCTGGCAAACAAGGATAAGGGTTGCGCTCGTTGCGGGACTTAACCCAACATTTCACAACACGAGCTGACGACAGCCATGCAGCACCTGTCTCAGAGCTCCCGAAGGCACCAATCCATCTCTGGAAAGTTCTCTGGATGTCAAGAGTAGGTAAGGTTCTTCGCGTTGCATCGAATTAAACCACATGCTCCACCGCTTGTGCGGGCCCCCGTCAATTCATTTGAGTTTTAATCTTGCGACCGTACTCCCCAGGCGGTCTACTTAACGCGTTAGCTCCGAAAGCCACAGTTCTAGACTACAGCCTCCAAGTAGACATCGTTTACGGCGTGGACTACCAGGGTATCTAATCCTGTTTGCTCCCCACGCTTTCGCATCTGAGCGTCAGTCTTTGTCCAGGGGGCCGCCTTCGCCACCGGTATTCCTTCAGATCTCTACGCATTTCACCGCTACACCTGAAATTCTACCCCCCTCTACAAGACTCTAGCCTGCCAGTTCAAAATGCGGTTCCCAGGTTAAGCCCGGGGCTTTCACATCTTGCTTAACAGACCGCCTGCATGCGCTTTACGCCCAGTAATTCCGATTAACGCTCGCACCCTCCGTATTACCGCGGCTGCTGGCACGGAGTTAGCCGGTGCTTCTTCTGCCGCTAACGTCAAACACTGCACGTATTAAGTACAATGCCTTCCTCACGGCTGAAAGTGCTTTACAACCCGAAGGCCTTCTTCACACACGCGGCATGGCTGCATCAGGCTTGCGCCCATTGTGCAATATTCCCCACTGCTGCCTCCCGTAGGAGTCTGGACCGTGTCTCAGTTCCAGTGTGGCTGATCATCCTCTCAAACCAGCTAGGGATCGTCGCCTTGGTGAGCCTTTACCTCACCAACTAGCTAATCCCAACTGGGCCCATCCGGTAGCGAGAGGCCCGAAGGTCCCCCTCTTTGGTCCGTAGACATCATGCGGTATTAGCCACCGTTTCCAGTGGTTATCCCCCTCTACCAGGCAGGTTCCCAGCCATTACTCACCCGTCCGCCGCTCGCCGCCCAACAAATTACCCGAAGGGTCAATGTTGTCGCTGCCGCTCGACTTGCATGTGTTAGGCCTGCCGCCAGCGTTCAATCTGAGCCATGATCAAACTCTTCAATTAAAGTTTTTGGCTCGATGAAATACTGTTGTGTTCTAACCCCTCTCTACAAAGTAAAGAAAGAGCAGAACGAATTGACTGTGCCGATAACTCCGTAGAGTTTTCGTTTGGTCACTCAGTAAACATCGATAAATCTTTTGTCTATCAACCACGAGTGCCCACACAGATTGCATAGGTCAAATTGTTAAAGAACGTTGACTTGAAGAAGCGTCGCTTCTCACCGTCAGGGCTGCGAATTTTACGCTGCCGGGCGATGAAGTCAAGAAGAAATTTTGAGATTTTTCAGCGTTGCTTTCGCAACCTTCAAAACACCTTATTGACTTGCCTCTTGGGGTGAATTTCCCTTCGAAGCGGGCGGCCATTTTACTGATTCGAAACAGCGCGTCAAGCGTTTATTTCAACTCAATTTTTGAGGCCTTCGCCGTACCGATTTGAGTGGGCGTTTCCGCAGTGGAAGCCGCTCTCCGTGTCGGTGAAGCGGCATTATAGAGACTAGGATCACATTGGCAAGGGAATTTATTGGTTTTTTTTCCGATCGAACACAATTCAACCTAAACTTTGAAAAACACAACAAATTGCAACATTAGATAGCCGTCACATTCACTTACTAGCAATAAGAACTCAATATCCGTAATATCAACCCGACAATTGTATTTATTTTAGTCAGCATTGATTTCGATTCTTCATGCTATTTCTTCTAACCGACGTTTACTTTAGACGATTATGAAAACATCTATCAGCTTGCTTATTACTGCAGCCATCGCATTGCTTGGTGCATTGCTTTTAAACAACTCTACTTTAATTGCCAGTACTGGTTATGCATTCGCTCTTGGTGCTATTACAACAGGTATTGCCATTTCTCTTTTTTCCACTAAATCTTCAGGCGATATTTCAGACTCTACTCCTTCCACCAGCAAAACCATCTATGTAGGTAACCTTCCTTACCGCGCTAACGAAAACGACGTAAAGGAATTGTTCTCTAAACATGGTGAAGTATTTGCCGTGCGTTTGATGAAAGATAAACGTACAGGGAAGCGACGTGGTTTTGGATTTGTCGTGATTGCAGCGGGAGATGCCCCTGAAGCAATAGAGGCATTAAACAACAGTGAATATGGAGAAAGGACGCTAAAAGTTAGAGAGGCGAATGATCCTAGAAAATCGGAGCGCGGTTAATAGTTGCAAACCCCAACTTTTCCAGCTCTTGATTTAGCGCTTCCTCTTCTTTAACTGGAGCGCTGCTAAAAACAAAATGTTTAGCTTTACTGAGGGAGGTCTTTTGATCTCCCTCTTTTAATAATGTCACTACACGATTTGCTATTGCGCTTCCTGAATCAATTACCAGACACTGCTCGCCCAGAATGTCTTCAATTTCTTCTTTGAGTAATGGAAAGTGCGTACAACCCAATACAATGCAGTCTGTTTTATTAATAAACGGTGTCAGCACTTGTTTTAATAATTGTTTATCGATTGGCGTACCACGTAATTTTCCCTCTCCCATTTGTACTAGCTCTGTTGAGCCAACCATTTCTACCTGGCAATCGGGCGCAAATTCTTTAACCAGTTGGTGTGTATAGGATCGCCTTACTGTTGCCGGCGTCGCTAAAAGGCCAATACATTTGGATTTGCTTAGCGTAGCGGCTGGTTTAATAGCGGGGACAACACCAACAACCGGAATACTCAGTAATGAGCGGAGATGCGGAAGCACCAGAGTACTGGCCGTGTTGCAGGCGATAATCACGAGTGCAATATCATGCTCATTACAAATGGCTGACACCATGCCACACACACGTTGGACAAGAACATCGTCCGCCAGCTCTCCATAAGGAAAGGCTTCGTTATCGAAGGCATAGACAACATGCTGTTCCGGCAATACCTGAGCCACTTCCTTATAAACAGAAAGCCCACCCACACCAGAATCAAAAATCAGCACACTCTTCACGCTATAACCCTTCGTTATCTACTTGCGACGCAATCATACTTTGCACGCCATCGAATTTGAATCTTTCAACTAACGAGATGATAGCTGAGGTGATGGAATCTCCCCTCTCGCTGAAAGCCTGTGATCTCGATATCGAGTGGGTATTGAAAGCAAGGTGCATCCGTGACAATAGTGTGGAACTCTCCATCTTCACCGCAAGGATCACAACCCAAAGGTAAGTTAGCAATCAATGCTGAGTTGTAATCTCTTCCGAGGTACTTTCCGTCCAACTGAGATGTATCAACAGTCGACAGTGTCGTCTTGATTCCGGATGAAATGATTTCGTTTGCAAGCATGATGCTTTCCTCTCCCAACAAAGGAAAAATGCATTGCCAGCTTTGAGGTTCAATATAGCTTCTGCGGTATTCTTCTATGCCATTGCAGAACATATCGCCAAACGCCACTGCATCGACATTTAGCCCACTACTGCGTATACCTTCGACGACCATCTTCTGATAAACATCATTAGGAGGAAAGACTTCATTGAGTTCAATAAGCACCAGGGGTAGTCCAATGCTTTCTGCCTGAGCTTTAACAACATCGATTGGCGTTGCTTGGAAAGGAACTGTGCCTGCTACGTAAGTGGTATAAAGCCCGACGACTTGATATCTATCGTCTTCCAGCAGTCGGCACAATGTCAGGGTTGAATCCTTACCGGATGACCAACTGACAATGATGCGTTTTTTCATAACTGTGCCTGAGAGTAAAAAGCCGCCCGTAGGCGGCTATAGTAAAGCTTAGAAGCGGTAGTCCATGCTGACATAAAACGTGCGTTCTGGTGCAGGGTAACCAATCACCATCTCATATTCTTTATCGAGCAGGTTGTCTACACGAGCATTCAAAGTAACGCTCTCTGTAGCGAAGTAGTTAACGGATGCATCAAGTAAGCTGTAAGAGCCAAGCTTAGTTCCTGAATTTTCACGCTTACCAATGTATTGGTAACCCAGTGACAAATCGAATTCATCAAAGTAAGCAATAGCATTGTACTTATATGATTTCTTAGCACGATAAGGAAGCAGATTGCCTTCTTCGTCTTTAGGGTCTTTAAAGTCAGCACTTAGCTGATGAGACAAGAATCCGGTATCAAATTCAGCGGTCAATTCAACACCTTTCAGTGTGCTCTCACCATCCAAGTTATGATAAGTAAATGTGCTAAAATCGTATTCGATCAGGTCATCAATCTTAGTGTTATAACCTGTCACAGACCAGTAGATGCCTTGCACTGCACCATTCAAAGATAACTCAGCTGATTTCGCAGATTCAGGCTTTAATTTCGCGTTACCTATTGAGCTATATAATTGATACAAATTAGGCGCTTTAAACGCTGTGCCATATGACATCTTAAGAACCAACTCTTCCGTCAGTCGGAAACCGGCTCCAAAGTTGTAAGTCGTTTCTGAACCAAACTGCTCGTTGTCGTCTAAGCGGGCGCCCAGCTCGCCAAATACATTTTCAAAGTCAACAAGTGCAATACCATAGAACGCTAAGTTGTCGCGATCGTAGTCAGAATTTGAAGCGTTGACTATGAATGTTTCTTTTCGATAGTCCGCACCGCCTCCAATTGTAACAACTTCACTGAGTTCGTATTGATTGTTCCACTGAAGATTAAGCTGCTCCAAATCCTCAGGTTGCGTAGACCCCTTGCCATCCTTTTTCTCATAGTCATAGTCAGATTGATCTTGCCAGCTAACCTGAATCTGACTAGACAACAATTCGGATTCATAGTTGACACCACCAGCGAAGGAGTAATTTTCAACTGTTGACTCTTTATACGAATAAGTTGTATTCCAAGAACCATCGTACTGGTAAACATTTTCAAAAGCGCGAGCGTTGGCAAAGACTGTCCAGTCTTGGTTTAGTTTTGAAACATATCCAATAAGGCCATTTTTAGTTTCAAACCCATGCTTGTCATCATCATTCAACCCTTGGATAGGATGAACGTTATAGCCGTCGTCACTTTCGTATCCTAAAGCCACATTCAGTTGGCCATTCTCACCTACTTTGAATCCACTCGAGCCTGAGGCTTCAACATAATCTCTGCTTCCAACCCCTGCAGTTAAACGAGTAGCTCGATCAGTGTCGTTGTTTGCACGTGTGATGATATTGATAACGCCGCCAATAGCCTCAGAGCCGTAAACAGAAGCTCTTGCACCACGCACGTATTCTATGCGCTCAACAAAAGTCAGCGGCAATTGGCTAAAGTCGACAGTACCCTTAACAGCTCTTGTAAAACGAATGCCATCAATCAACACAAGTACTTGGTCAGAGTTAGCGCCACGAACCATAAGAGTGGCTAGTTGGCCTCGGCCACCATACTGAGAAACTTGAATCCCAGTCATTCGGCGGAAAACATCTGTAAGCGTTTTCGCCTGCATGCGATCGATATCTTGACGAGTAACAATCTCTACTTGGGCAGTCAGCGATTGCGTACTTTGTTCAAATCGGGAAGCAGTAACGACCATAGTGTCGTCAACAGAGGAAGTAGTAGATTCGGCGTGCGCAAACGCAGCCCATGGCAGCATACCTGCTGCAAGTAGCTTTTTAGACATATCAGATCCAAATATCGCGTGTATCCAATGATGTCAGGAGATCCTGAAACCATATTGTGACCCAGCTGATATTCGGACTTAGAGACGGCCTACAGTGACGACTTCCCACATTTAAATGCAGTGTCTGGCCTTCGCCATGTCACTTTCGTTTCTCTTTACCGCTGCGCGCCAGTTCCGGATTCTCACCGGATTCCCAGCTGGAGTGAAAGCGCGCAGATTATAGAGAAATCAGCGCGCTATTGATACATAGATATTGAGAACTTAATTTCATTCGTCTGGGAAATGGGTGAATTGTGCTTGACAGCACATTCAGTAACTGAGGCTGACAAACTCCACTTCTTCCACATCTAACTTCATCTTGATGTACACCGTCAGTACAAAGAAGAAGTTAGCAAGCAGGTTAGCAAAGCGTGGAAGCTCTGGCTCAAAGGTTACGCCTGATTCATCTAAGCGGTGAAGTAAGCGCACGGTTTTCTTTGAGCCCGTGCGGCACTGATGCAGCGCCATTACACCAACCGGACCTCTTGGCAGCACAAAGCGGTTAATACGGCCACGGCTCAGTTCGTTGTAGTAATCATATCTGGCATGCAGCCATTCCAAGTCTTCATCAAAGATGGCTGTCTTCCCACGCACTGAACCATTGAGGTGATAAATTTTTGGATGCAGAGTTTCCAGATCTTCCCGCACATCATCAAAGCCTTCCGGCAAAGTTGCCAGTGCCATTCCCACCAGACTGCAAAGCTCGTCAGTGTGGATTTCATAGTCGCAGGTCAATGCCGATTCATAGATAAACGGATAACAAATCTCTTTGCGGTTCTTTGGTTTTCGAAAGCTCATGACAAGGCTCGGTATGATTAAAGTGTGCCAATATTATCCCAAGACTCTGGTTTACGCTTCTACTGGCGAAAAAGTCAGCGAAAAGGCTGGACAATATGGTTCCGCTACTTACAATTTGCGCTCATTTTTAGTTATGCAGGTTAGGTAATATGAGCAATACCCTGATTGACACCACCCAATATCAGGCGCAGTTGGACGAGAAAATCGCGCGTATGCAAGGCGCGTTTGCCGAGTTCAATGCCCCTGAGCTGGAAGTGTTTCCGTCTCCAGACAAACATTACCGCATGCGTGCGGAATTCCGTGTCTGGCATGAAGGGGATGACCTCTATTACATCATGTTCAATCAAGAGACCAAGCAGAAGTACCGTGTGGATCAGTTCCCGCAGGCAAGCCGTATAATCAACGATCTGATGCCACTGCTGGTTGACGCTATCCGTCCGATTGAAAGTCTGCGTCGCAAACTGTTCCAGGTGGACTTCCTGTCCACCCTGAGCGGTGAAGTGTTGGTTTCGATGCTTTACCACCGTCAGCTTGACGAAGAGTGGGAAGCGAATGCGCGCATGTTGAAGCAACGTCTGAATGATGAGGGCTTCAACCTGAACCTGATTGGCCGCGCGCGTAAGCAAAAGATCGTGATTGACCGCGATTACGTGGTAGAAAAGCTAAGCATTAATTACCGTACCCTAACTTACCAGCAAATTGAAAACAGCTTCACCCAGCCAAATGGGAAAGTGGCAGAGAAGATGCTTGAGTGGGCAGTGGATTGCACACATGACAGCACTGGCGATCTGTTGGAGCTCTACTGCGGTAACGGTAATTTTTCGTTGGCACTGGCGGACAACTTCGATCGCGTGCTGGCAACAGAACTGGCTAAGCCTTCTGTTGAATCTGCGCAGTGGAACATTGCAGTGAACAAAATCGACAATGTCCAAATCATTCGTATGTCTGCGGAAGAATTCACGGAAGCGATGGAAGGTAAACGCGAGTTCCGCCGCTTGCAGCAAGCTGGCGTGGTTCTGAAAAGCTACAACTGCAACACTATCTTTGTCGATCCGCCGCGTTCCGGTATGGACGAAGGTACGTGCCGCATGGTGCAGGCATATGACCGCATTCTGTATATCTCCTGTAATCCGGATACACTGAAAGAGAACCTGGATATTCTGTCAGAAACACACCGCATCACACGTTTTGCGCTGTTTGACCAGTTCCCTTACACCCACCACATGGAAGCGGGTGTTCTACTCGAGCGCAAATAAAACGCTGAGAAAAGAAAAGGCGCCTAAGGCGCCTTTTTTTGTTTTTGTTTCCAGTACTACTCTTCGACTGGCGTTTCTTCTTTCTTGCTGCCAACACTCAGCCAGCCCATCTTGAACGCCACCCAGAATATCAACAACATGGTCACGATGATGGAGAAGAAGTTACCACCCAGTTCTGGTACCTGCATGCGCACAAACGCCGAGTAACCAAACGCGCCCACCAGGAAACAGGCAAACGCGATGAGCGGTGTGCCGTCGGTCAGCGGTTGAGTGACATGCTGCTGATAGAAGCAGTACACAGCCAGAATGAAGGCGATGATGGGGAAAACGGAGAATGCAACGCTGTCGATGAAAAGCGTTGCCAGTGATGCGCTACCACATAAACCTGCGATCACTGCGAGAAGGAGAAATTTACGCTCTGATTGGTGATTCTGTTCCATATTACTTACCTGCCTGAAGACAACTTATCCTTGAGAGCATTGCGTTCGCGTTCTTTGCGGTACCAATATGCGCCTTTCGCGATAATGCGCAGTTGGGTCACCAGACGTTCCGCGAGTTCAGCACGTGCGCGTTTGTCCAAATCCAATGCTTCTGCACCGGAGCTGAATACCAAAGTCACACATGCCTCTGCCTGATTATAGGCTTCATCTCGGGTCGATCCGCCTGTCGCCTGGAAATATTCCGTTAGCTCAGCGATAAAGTGTTGAATTTCACGTGCGACTGCTGCACGAAAAGCCGTAGAGGTACCGGAACGTTCACGCAATAGCAGCCTGAATACGTTGGGGCTGCTTTCGATAAATTCCATAAAGGTTTCGACTGACGTTCTGACAACGCTACCCTCGGTGGCGATACGTTGGCGAGCCTGTCTCATCAATTGACGCAACAACAAGCCTCCCTCATCCACCATGGTCAGGCCAAGTTCGTCCATATCTTTGAAGTGGCGGTAAAACGACGTCGGTGCAATACCGGCTTCACGTGCCACTTCGCGTAAGCTGAGACTGGAAAAGCTTCGGTCTGCGCTGAGTTGGCTAAAAGCCGCATCAATCAGCGTTCGCCGGGTTTTTTCTTTCTGTTGAGCTCTAATTCCCATCGTCAGTGTTTTACCTCATGAAATCTAACCGCAGACTATACTCGGTTTTTATAGCGAGTTCAGTGCTTATACTCCACTTTCCGAAAAGCGATATCAGATCACCTGTGTTTCGTGCAATTAGCATCATAAACGGCCTGTTTTTACGTTAAGTAGCGTGATCACCTACGCTGAATAGAGGTGAGTTGATTCTCGCCACGCCCTGTGAGCGCTACACTTAGCCCGCAATCCTTAACATAATGAAAACAAAAGGCCATACGGACATGAGCAAAGCGACCCCTACATCGTCTAACCATTTTGATGTCATCGTAATAGGTAGTGGACCCGGCGGCGAAGGTGCTGCCATGGGCCTCACCAAGGCGGGCTTACGCGTCGCGGTGATTGAAAAAGAAGGTACCGTTGGCGGCGGGTGTACCCACTGGGGCACCATTCCATCCAAAGCGTTGAGACACACTGTCAGCCGTATTATCGAGTTCAACCAGAGCCCGATTTATACCGGCGACAACAAGCAGGTACACAGTACCTTTTCTGCCATTCTTGGCCATGCCCAATCGGTTATTGGCAAACAGACCCGCATGCGTCAGGGCTTTTACGATAGAAACCTCTGCAGCATCATTCACGGCAGCGCCAAGTTCAGTGGCACGCACGAAATTGAAGTGAAAGCGGCAGACGGCAGCGTCGACAAATACACGGCCGACAAATTCGTGATCGCAACCGGTTCACGCCCATACCGTCCAAAAGATGTCGATTTCAGACATCCACGAATCTACGACAGTGACTCAATCCTCTCGCTGCAGCACGACCCTCGCCACGTCATCATCTACGGAGCGGGCGTTATCGGCAGCGAATATGCGTCTATCTTCCGTGGTCTTGGTATCAAAGTGGATTTGATCAATACCCGTGACCGCTTGCTTTCCTTCCTTGATAACGAAATGTCAGACTCGCTTTCCTACCACTTCTGGAACAGCGGCGTTCTGATACGTAATGATGAGACCTACGAGAAAATCGAAGGCACCAAAGACGGCGTTATCCTTCATCTGCAGTCCGGCAAGAAGATGAAAGCTGACTGTATTTTGTTTGCCAATGGCCGTACCGGTAATACTGATGCGCTGAACCTGAAAGCCGTCGGTTTGAAGGCAGATTCACGTGGCCAGCTGAAAGTGAACGATAACTACGGTACCGAAGTAGAGCACGTTTATGCTGTTGGTGATGTGATTGGTTATCCAAGCCTTGCGAGTGCAGCTTACGATCAGGGTCGAATCGTTGCTCAGGCAATGGTGGAAGGTCAGGCCAAAGGCCGCCTTATTGACCATATCCCAACCGGGATTTACACCATTCCAGAAATCAGCTCAGTGGGTAAAACCGAGCAGGAGCTGACCGCGGCAAAAGTGCCTTATGAGGTGGGACGCGCACAGTTTAAGCATTTGGCGCGTGCACAGATTGCTGGCATGGATGTGGGAAGCCTGAAAATCCTGTTCCACCGCGAAACCAAAGAGATCTTGGGGATCCACTGTTTTGGTGAACGTGCGGCGGAGATCATCCACATCGGCCAGGCGATCTTTGAGCAAAAAGGCGAAGGGAATACGTTGGATTACTTTATCAATACCACCTTCAACTACCCGACCATGGCAGAAGCCTACCGCGTAGCAGCATTGAACGGCCTTAACCGTCTATTCTGATTTGCTAACAGGCAATAAAAAACGGAGCTTCTGCTCCGTTTTTTGTCTCTGGACGATGGCGAAAACCGGTTGTGTTAACCTTCCAGTCTCACAATCTGTCGCCAAGGCAGTTCGGTATCACCCAGTACAATGAAATTCGGGTTTTCCAGTGAATCCCGCTCGTTGTAGGACAGCGGTGAAAGCGTCATATCCAGAATACGCCCGCCCGCTTCTTCCACGATGCATTGGGTTGCCGCCGTGTCCCATTCGCCGGTTGGACCAAGGCGAAGATAACAATCCACCGCCCCTTCTGCGACTAAACAAGACTTGAGCGCTGCAGAGCCTAAAGGTACCAAGTCATAGTTGCGGCTTGGCTCAAGGCGGTCAGTGATAGCTTTGATGTCCTGGCGGCGGCTGATCGCAATCGATAGGGAAGCCAATTCGTCTTCATGCTTGAGGATAGACAGACGGTGTTTTTCACCATCAGGCATCACCTTCCAGGCACCATGACCTTTAGCTGCGTAGTAAGAGACCCCTGATACAGGACCATACACCACGCCCATCACCGGCTGGTTGTTTTCCACCAGTGCAATAATGGTGGCGAAGTCACCACTTCCAGCAATGAATTCCTGGGTGCCATCCAGTGGATCCACCAGCCAGTAGCGCTCCCAATTACCTCGTTCAGCAAAGGGAATCGACGCGTCTTCTTCTGACAACACAGGAATATCAGGGGTTAGCGCACTCAGGCGCTCAGTCACCAGCTTATGCGCCGCGAGATCGGCACTGGTCACCGGTGTGTCATCGCTTTTGATGTTCTTTTCAAATTCACCACGCTGATAGATATCCAGGATCACCTGACCGGAAGCCCGGGCAATCTCTATCACGGGTTGAAGCAGTTGTGACAGCTCCATGTAACACTCCTCTTGGGCTCTCACACTACGACTTTGTCCAATGGTCTTTGGTCACGAAGTGATCAACGGCCGGAAAGCTCTCTCAAGGCCAACAGTAATGCGGTAATACTGCGCGCTTCCCCAAAATCGACGTGAGATAACAATTCTTCTGCCTGTGCAACGGGCCAACGGACCAATTCCAACGGCTCAGGTTCATCGCCCTCGAGCTTCTCTGGATAAAGGTCCTGCGCCAGCAACAGGGTCATTTTGCTGGAAAAGTAAGACGGTGCGAGCACCACTTCTTTCAGCGGGTACAATTGATGGGCACCGAAACCAATTTCTTCTTTGAGTTCTCGGTTTGCCGCTTCTAAGGCGGTCTCACCCGGATCAATCAGCCCCTTTGGAAAGCCTAGTTCATAACGTTCAGTTCCGGCAGCGTATTCGCGTACCAGCAGTAAATCGCCGTTTTCTGTTACCGGCACCACCATCACCGCATTGCGGCCGCTTGGCTTCATTCGCTCGTAAGTGCGCTCTTCACCGTTACTGAACCTTAAATCCAGAGCTTCAATCTGAAACAGACGCGACTTGGCAACGACCTTGGCGTCAAGGATTTCAGGTGGAATGTGCTTTTTCATGCTTACTCTCCCGAAAAGGCGTTAACCGCTAAAACTGAGGCGATAACGGCCTTCACTGTCCGGATTGCCCAAAAAGCCAAGTTGGCCACGCATGCCTTCCGGAAAATCGTCGCCCGGGGCAAACCAGCCATTAAGGCTGTAGCGTTGATCCGGTGACAACGAGATATTGAATTCGGTTTCAATCGCATCAGACGCACTGTCACCATCCAGCACCAGCTGTCCTTCATTACAAGACAGCTGCGCTACCACCAATCCCGGCTCAATCGTACCGATGGGTGAAGCAACATTGCCCTGAGACCATGCTAGGTTGCCCGCGAGCACTTCGCAGAAAGGCTGCTGGGCAAACAGGTAATCCCGTACGGTTAAATCAAACTGTCCCGACAGACTAACAGGCAATGGATATGGAATAAACGACTGCACGATATTGGCTGATGCGGATAAAAGCAGGTTATTGGCGTAGATACCACCCAAGCTGTAACCCACGTTTCCACGGGCAGATAACCCCGGCGTCCCCGAAAGACGCAGATCGACATCCGCCTTACCGGTGAAGAGTTTCAGTGGATTGAACTGCCACTTTAGCGTGCCCATCGGTTGACCTTGCCAGGAAAACTTCGCGGCAGAGCCATTCCATAATGTGCCGGAAACACCACTGAGCTCCAGCCCCTGAATCGGTGGAAGCTGGCGTAAGACCAGGTTGGCAGGAATATGAACAACCGCACTACCTACCAGAACCACAAGGAAAAGAAAGCTCCAAAGGATCACTCGTTTCATTTTACCCTCTTCCCAACTGCAGTCGTTTTACTTCAACAACACCCTGGGTGTCGGTTTTGCCAACATCAATAAATTTCACTTCCACACCGTGATTGGTGGAAAGGAAATCGAGCCAGCTGATGAGTGAATTGAAAGGCATCGGTTTCAGCCAAACCTGAATTTCTTCTCGTTGTGGCTGTAAGCGAACGATTTCCAAGTTGTAGCGCTTCACCGTTGTCGTCACGGACTGGTTAAGTGGTAGGGCGCTCACCTGACCGCTGTTTCCAGCTGCGCGGCGCAACGCTTGGATTTCGGCTGCTTTGCCATTCACCCAAGTCAACAGATTACGTTCACTAACTAAACGTTGTTGCGCCTGCTCCGCGCGAACCTGGAGCGGACTCACGACACCCCAGTAAAGGGCACCCAAAACCAATACCGCAGTTGCTACACTTAGCAAGCGCTGTTCGCGACGAGACAGTCCTTTCCAATAAGCTATCAATGCTTTCATGATTGCTCCTTACGCAACACAAAAGCGCCGGTCACGGTTTGCTGGTCACGGCTTAACTGCCCGAGCTCTGTGTTGTATTTGGTCGACAAAGCTTCACGCAACTTCTCAAAATCCCCAAAGTCTTTGCCACGCGCATTCAGGCGAAGCTCACCCCGATCCTGATCGAATCTCAGTGCATCAAGCTGGATACCTGGCGCTGATTCTAAGAGCGGGCCTAGTTCTGACATCCACACCATCACACCCGATTGATTGCCACCACCGGAGAGTCTGCTCAATTCCCCTTCTATGATACGGCGCATGTAACTTGTGGTCGGAATACGCTGGTTTTGCGGCAAAAGCTTACGTACTTTGGCTTCACTTTGTTCGCGATATTGTGCGGCTTGCGCTTCCATCTGATAGATATCTGCGACCTTTTCACCCCCCAACACTGCTAGCAATACCGCAGCGGCAATCGCGGCACCACGCCAAGGTTTAAGGTGCTTGTAGATTTGGTTTTGCGGTTTGTAACGCCCTGCCAGAAGGTTGTGACGGCTTTGCATCGCCTGCTGCGCCAGCAACAACATCACCAGTTCGCAAGGCTCAGCTTTCCAATTATCACCCATATCTTCAGGTATATTCGAATAGCTATAAACCGTTTTAATATCGTCTTCTTCCTGTGCACTATTCAGGCTTTGCAACCAAACAGGCAACCAACCTTCTTCCGCTGAACTACCCTCAAGTTCATCGGTGCGCACCAGCCAGCGATGATTGAGCTTTGCCGCACTGTAGCCGTCATCATGCAGAGGCAGGCACAAACAATCCGGCACCAGTTTGCGAACATGCAGGCCGGCATCAGCCAAGTCGTCCAGCCAACGTTCCAGCAACTTATGCTCAATCACTGCCACATTGGCAAGTTCACCGCTTTTACCCAGTAAAGTGATATGAACCTGATCGACATCCTGTGCCAAATCATCTTCTAAAAGGAAAGGTAAAACCGTGTCGAGCTGGCGCTCGCTACCGGCTGGGATCATCGCCGTGGTCAGCGTCATTGCAGCACTGTCAGCCAATGCAACTACGTCCCGGTCAGCCCCATAATCTGTCAGCTGTGACAAGCTTTCGGCTTCGCCGGAAGCAATCACTTCCTGCTGTGCTGGTGACCAGACCAGCCAAGGGATCGGCTCCTGCGGATCACTGTTAAGCCTGATTGTCAGGATCTCGCTCACTCATTCCTCCAAAGCGACGACGGATAACAGTTACCGCGCCGTTATCATCCCTCTGCAGCAAAGAACGCAGTCTTAGCGTTACGCTGTCGAGGGTAATTTCTGTGTCTAATTCAAAGTAGCGGCTGCGCACATCCAGATATGGCTGCAATCGCTCCCTTTCTTCTTGTTCAATACCCGCCAGTATTGGCTCGGCCAAAAAGCTGGCCACATCTGGCCAACCATCAACTGCATTTCTTCCGTTGATCAACTCTTTTGCCTGATCCTCAGAAAGGTTCGGGTGGAAGATAGCGCTCAAGATAGGAGCATCTTCCTCAGTCAGCGTGTTGACGTTCACCACCAGTTTGTCGTTGGGAACAGCACAAAGCAGAGGGCTGACTTTATCGAATATTTCCTGTGTCACACCATTGATCGCACGCCACTCGGAAATGTCCGCAATAAAACTGTTGGGCGCCACATGCGGCTGCGGTCGCGCTTCATATTCACTGTCTTCCACACCAAGAGGCGACTGCACATTGGTGTCGGTGTCGATAAACTCCCAGGTTGCTGCAGCTGCCGTTTCTGCTTCGAAGCTATCGATGCCCTGCGATTCAATCAATTGCTGAAAAGACACCACCAGTTTCGGATTGGTGCCGTTTTCCGTCGGTTTAACACTGCGGAGTCCATTAACGTTAAAACACGCCTGTTGGTCGAAAACGTTACCTGTCGCCTGTCCGCCTTCAAGCGGATAAACCTGACCGCGCACTGCCCAGGGTTGGCTCAATGTCACTGTGTCTTCGCTGTCGAAACTTTCTTCAATACCGAAGCGTGCCAGTGATTCGACCGACTGTGCAAACCAGTAAGCCTGCTGGTAACGCACCTGACTTTCTGCACGGTTAAAGTTCACAAACATGCGACCTGACATGCTGACCGCAACCGTCGTCATCAATGCCATGATGAGCAGCACCACCAGAAGCGCCACACCGCGCTGAGATTGACGACGCATCATGGCGTGTTCACCACAGGCGGTGCGATGGTCTGTCCCGGCAGCAAATACACACGGGTCAGTTCACCATAACGTTCTGTTTCCATCACCACCCGAATCGCTTTTGGCATTTCAAGCGGTGTGTCCCAATCCTTTTTCCAACCATCACTGCCTTGCACTTCAAAGCGGATACCTGTGACCCCTTCCATCAGGGGCATCGATGCAGGCTCGGCTGCTGAGCTGTCGTCTGGGTACATCCAGCGGATGCGCTCTAGAGTCTCATCCTTAATGCGGTAACCCACTTTCACCACTTCCCCTCGGGGAAAAAGCTGTTGAGGGTTAATCCAGCCACCACGGACAAAGCGGATTCCCTGAGATTCGGAGTCTAAAAAATCATCACCGAATTCCAGCAAGGTTTCTTTCGCTTCGTCACCACCATTTCGGTACTGACGTGCCAGCATCTGGCGAAAATCACTGTCCATGATGAGAAGTGTTCGTTGCAGGCTTTTCAGCGCATTGCCCACTTCTTCTGTCTGTATATTGCTATTGATAACATTACGGAAAATTTGGTTTGCCGCCACACTAAGGGTGGCAAAAATCATCAGGGCCAATAGTACTTCAATCAGGGTAAAGCCCTTGGTTTTTTTAGTTCGCTGGTACATAGGTCCTCACCGTCACCAGAGAGCTTTGTCTACGTTCATCTCGCCAGACAATGACATCAACTGCGCGCAGCAGGTTGTCCGAGGTTGCAATGGGTTTGACCGTCCAAAACCACTCCCGTCCTGCCATTTCTGATTTGCCGTTTTTCGCCGATGAAAGCGGTTTGTCTTCCAACACAAACAACGCCAATTGGTTATCCGCCACCATGGATGCGAAAGTTTTTTCTTCCAGCGCACCTAGCGAATTTACGTGCTGGCCGGTCGCATTGAGCACCGCCATGGCCGCCACAGCAAACACAGCCATTGCCACCAAGACTTCAATCAGGGTAAAGCCGCGATGCTTTCTCACTCTTTACCCTCATTCAAGTTCTTAACTTCAAATGTTGCCACATCATTGCCTTTGACCTGCCACAGGCGCTTGTCATCCGCCACAATAGTCAGGGTAAAAGGAATGATTTCACCGTTCCCCATGAGCACAACTTGCGGTTGAGGCGGCTTATTTTCCTCTTCAGCAAACATCTCTTCATCAAACAGGCTTTCTCTGTCAAACAAGCGATCCTCTTCCGCCACAAAGCCACTGACTTCCAAATCGAGCTCTAATCCTTCCGGCAATGTCACTGAGGTGATGTTGCGCTCTTTCTCCGCAGGCACCCAATCGTCACGGGTCAGACGGAGGAGCTGATAGCCATCTTTATCGACATTGAGCCCAAAGGTTTGACCTGTCAGCAAAGACTGCTCAGTCCAAAGCTGAATGAGCTGAAAGAAGCGCTGAGCTTCTTCCTTGGCATCATCATTTTTGTTCTGCGGAAGGTTGGGCACCACGATCACTGCGCTGATAGACAGCAGCACTAACACCAGCAGGATTTCCAGCAATGTAAACCCGGACGGGCGCCCTCTTCTCATCGATTACTTGATGTCCAGCATGTTCCAGTTGCCGATATCCTGGTTCACACCCTCACCACCTTCCTGGCCATCTGCACCCAAGGTAAAGATATCCACAGTGCCATGCTCACCTGGATTCAGGTATTGGTACTCGTTACCCCAAGGATCCTGTGGCAGACGTTTGATGTAACCATCTTCACGGTAATTACGTGGTTCTGGAGAAGAACTTGGCTTTTTCACCAGCGCGTCCAAACCCTGATCGGTAGTTGGGTATACGCTGTTGTCCAGACGGTACATGTCCAGTGCGCCTTCCAATGCACTGATATCCGTCACCGCTTTTTGCTGATCGGCTTTGTCTTTGTTCCCCAACAGGTTTGGAACCACCAAACTTGCCAGTACACCCAAAATGACGATAACAACCATGATTTCCAGCAGGGTGAAGCCCTGTTGACGACGTTGCATTTTCTATCTCTCCTGAAAAAACGCTGCTTAGCAGCTAGTTGGGGTTATACGCCCACAATATTGTTGAGCTGGATAATTGGCATTAAGGTTGCCACGACAATAAACAGTACGATACCGGCCATCGCGATGATGAGGGCAGGACCGAAAATACCCAGTGCGATGTTGACCTGGGATTCAAAATCACGGTCCTGATTGTCTGCGGCGCGGGTCAGCATCTGTTCGAGCTCACCACTTCGCTCACCACTAGCAATCATGTGCAGCATCATTGGTGGAAAAAGTTTCGATTTTTCCAACGATACCCTGAGACTCGCCCCTTCACGGACGCGATCCGACGCTTCCAGTACTTTGCTCTTTACCCAGGTGTTGGTCATCACATCTGCCGCGACCTTCATGCCATCGAGCAGAGGGATAGCACTGGAAGTACAAATCGACAGTGTGCGGGCAAAGCGCGAGGTATTTAGCCCCCGGGCAACCCGTCCAACCACCGGCATATTTAATACACTTCTGTCCCAGCCAAGGCGCCGGCTTTCGTTCCGAAGCAGCGCCCGGAAAAGCACAAACAACGCAAGGCTGACACCCAAAACCAACAGTCCCCAATTGGTGACGAAATCACTGGCTGCCAACAGTACTTTGGTAATGTTTGGCAGCTCCGCACCGGTTTGTAGGAATTGGCCCACAATGTCCGGCACAACGGTCGCGAGCAAAAAGGCTACGATGCCAATAGCCGCGACAGTCAGCACCATGGGATACACCATGGCCTGGATAAGCTTATTTTTGACCTGCTGGCGATTTTCTACGTAATCAGCAAGACGTTCCAGCACAGGGCCTAAGTGACCGGATTTCTCACCGGCAGCAACCATGGCGCGGAACAGCTGATCAAACACATGGGGATAATCACCAAGGCTATCGGAAAGGGTGTAGCCTTCTACGACCCGAGCGCGTACACCAGTGAGCATGTTCTTCAAGCGCTGCTTTTCTGATTGCTCAGCAACAGCCTTGATACACTCTTCCAGTGGCATACCCGCTTGAACCAGCGTCGCGAGCTGGCGGGTCAATAGCGCCAGTTCATTGGTGCTGATGCCGCGCTTAAAGCCAACAGAAGCGGATTGCTTTTGCTGCTCTTTTTCATGCGTCTGAGCCACTTCCATTGGCACCAGCGATTTTTCACGAAGCATCTGACGCGCCTGACGGGCTGTGTCAGCTTCAATAACGCCTTTAACGGTGCGGCCTTTGGCATTTAACGCTTTGTATTCAAACGCTGCCATCAGCCCTCCCTGGTCACACGCAGGACTTCTTCGAGCGTGGTCTCACCCCGACGCACTTTCATCAAGCCATCAGCGCGGATGCTTGGGGTAGACTCGCGAACATAACGCTCAATCGCCTGCTCACCCGCTTCGTTATGGATAAGCTCTTGCACTTGAGTATCAACCACAAGAAGTTCGTGGATACCGGTACGACCGCGATACCCTTTGTGGTTGCACTTCTTACAGCCTTTAGCTTTATAAAGTGTCAGCGATTCACTTTCCGGCATTTCAAACCAGGCTTTGCTCTGGGCATCCGCTTCATAAGGTTCTTTGCAGTCTGGGCACAAGGTACGAACCAATCGCTGCGCCAGCACGCCAAGAAGTGAAGAGGATACTAGGAACGGCTCAATGCCCATGTCACGAAGACGGGTCACGGCACCGACTGCGGTATTGGTGTGAAGCGTCGACATCACAAGGTGACCCGTCAACGATGCCTGCACCGCAATTTGCGCAGTTTCAAGGTCACGGATCTCACCAACCATCACCACGTCCGGGTCCTGACGCAAGATAGCACGAAGGCCACGGGCAAAGGTCATATCAACTTTGGTATTCACCTGTGTCTGGCCGATGCCATCGATATCAAATTCGATAGGGTCTTCGACCGTCAGAATGTTTCGCTCCGCACTGTTAAGCTCGGTCAGGCCAGCATAAAGCGTGGTCGATTTACCCGAACCAGTCGGACCGGTCACCAGCAAGATACCGTGCGGACGCTTGATAAGATGCTGGAAGTTGTCATGCACCGCTGGGGTCATGCCCAAGCTTTCTAGATCAAGCTGGGTTGCGTTTTTATCGAGAAGACGCAGTACCACGCGCTCGCCGTGGGATGACGGCATAGTCGATACACGCACATCAACAGCACGGCCACCAATGCGCAGCGAAATACGACCATCCTGAGGCACGCGTTTTTCCGCAATATCCAGTCGCGCCATGACCTTGATACGTGATACCAAAAGCGGAGCCAGTTTGCGACTAGGGCTCAATACCTCACGCAGCACACCATCCACGCGGAAGCGGATAGACAGACTCTTCTCGAAGGTTTCAATATGGATATCCGAGGCTGTTTCTTTGATCGCCTCACCGAGCATGGCGTTAATAAGTTTGATGATCGGCGCATCGTCTTCTGACTCCAGCAAGTCCTCACTCTGTGGCAGCTCTTCTGCCAGCGCAAAGAAGTCGTCACTGTCTGCACCGATGTCTTCCATCAGCTGTTGAGCTTCTGATGAATCACGCTGGTAAAGCTGGGTCAGCTTTGGCTCAAAGTCTTCCGAACGCAGTTGAACTGGCGTGAAGCCATGACCCAAAACCCGACGCACTTCATTGAGCACAGCAGGCTTTGGCTGATCGCGGTAGTAGAGTAGAAAACCGTTCTCTGTTCGCTCCACCACGACGCCATGGCGCTTGGCAAAGCCAAACGGCAGCCGTGTGACTGCCATTGGGACATCAAGGTCCTGAACCAGTTCTGCTTCCGTTTCCTGAGACAGCATTTCCATGGCCTTACCTCAGCTCAGCCATGATGGCGCGCACTTCCGCAGGCATGGTCAAATCAGAGCCAAACTCCGGTAATACTGGCGTTGTCACGCCCGGCATCAACTTCACCTCTTCCTGCGCACGGAAAATCTGCTCTGCACGGATGTAGTTGTATTTGCGTTGCGTGATGCCATCTGCGGTCAGACCGGTGCGGATGATAGTCGGCTTGATAAATAGCATCAGGTTACGCTTGGTTTTTCCTGACGATGTAGATTTGAACAGGTGGCCAAGAATTGGGATATCACCCAGCAAAGGTACCTTCTGCTCGCTCTCGTTGGTTTGCTCGTCAATCAGACCACTCAGTACAATCATCTGCTGATCAGCAGCCAATACCGAGGTATTGATTTGACGCTTACCAAAGCGGATATCGACGGCGCCGCTTGCACCCAATACGTTCGAGATTTCCTGTTCGATGTTGAGCTGTACGGAATCACCTTCGTTGATTTGCGGGGTGATCTTGAGTTTCACACCGACATCTTTACGCTCAACCGTCTGGAATGGGTTGTCGTTGTTGGAACCTGTGGCAGAGCCAGTCACAACCGGTACTTCCTCACCCACGATGAACGAGGCTTCTTCGTTATCCAATACCATCAGGCTTGGCGAAGAGAGGATGTTGGAATCACTGTTGGTTGATACTGCAGTCACCAAAGCAGTCCAGTCACCAAACACCACACCAGCAGCCAAGCCACTTACACCGCCCAGCACTTCAGCAATCGCCGTAGGGTCGCCGGATTCTGTGATTGGCACTTCCACCAGATTGTTGTTGTTGTCAAAGCGCGATTCTGTGGTCGTGGTGTCTTTCGCTTCTTCCTGCGCAGCCAAGTAGTTAGTGATGGGTACGCCGGTATTACCAAACTGGATACCACCACCGTCCAGTGACCCCCACTGAATACCGAGATTTGCACCGTC
This sequence comes from Grimontia kaedaensis, assembly GCF_023746615.1. Lineage (NCBI taxonomy): Bacteria > Pseudomonadati > Pseudomonadota > Gammaproteobacteria > Vibrionales > Vibrionaceae > Grimontia > Grimontia kaedaensis. Next base: position 3,616,986 of record NZ_CP082275.1, read on the forward strand.
GCTTTCTGACATTTCGACGATCATGGCTTCAATCAGAACTTGGGCACGGCGAATATCCAGCTGCGAAATCACACCTTCCAACGCACGCATAATGTCTGGTGGCGCAGTGATAACCAATGAGTTTGTGCCTTTATGCGCAGAAATCTTTACGTCGCCACCCACGCTGGTAGCAGCCTTCTGACCGCCCTGTTTCTCAGCAATCAAGTTTTCAGATACGCCCTGAAGCACATCAACCACGTCTTCGGCCTTGGCGTAACGCAGATAAATAACGCGGTTGTTACCAACGGTTGCCATTTCACGGTCAAGCTGGGAAATCAGACGGCGGATGCGATCGCGCACTTGAGGCTCACCGGAGATCAGTACGGAATTGGTACGCTCATCTGCAACAAAACTCGGCTGCAATAGCGCTGGGGTGTTCTTGCCGTCGCCTTGCTTATTCAGGCTTTCAACAATACGCACCATTTCTGACGCCGAAGCATGCTTGAGGTTAACGACCTCAACTTCTTTGTTACCCGCTTGGTCAACGCGCTCAATGATGTTTGCCAAACGATTTACCACCGCTGCACGGCCCGTGATCATGATGACGTTGGCTGGGTCATAGTGAACCACGTTACCGGCACCTGCGTTATCAATCAGCTGACGCAGCAACGGAGACAGTTCACGCACAGAAACGTTTTTCACTGAGACAACGCGGGTGACAACCGCATCGCCCTGAATGTTGTCATTGTCGCCCACGACCGGAATCGCCGATTGCTTGGCGTCTTTGTCACGTAATACTTTCAGCACGCCATTTTCCATTTCAACCACAGCAAAGCCATAAACTGACAGTACGTTGAGGAAAAACTGGTAGTACTGATCTTCATTCAGAACGTCGTAGCTGCGCACGTTCACTTTACCGCGCACTGCTGGGTCAACAATGATGGTCTTCTCGAGGTTGCGTCCTACAATCTCGATAAATTCCTGGATATCTGTTCCCTTAAAACTGGCACTGAACTCGGCAGCCCAAGCTCCCATGCTCTGCATGGCAAGCACACCTGCAACTAACCAGGTTGTTTTACGTTTTTTCCACGTATTCACTTCGTTCTCCGTTTCCAGTCCAGTTATAGACCGATATAAATTTCGTGCAACTGACCGCCACGCTGGACGGTAAGGCTGATCTCAGAGGCATCAGACAAACTTTGCCAGATACGGTTCATTTCTGCTGGGTTGGTCAAATCTGCCCCATTAATCCCTACAGCAATATCACCGGACTGAAGACCCGCCTGTTCAAACAGTCGACTGTCTCCGCCAGGGCCCAAGCGGTAACCCACTAGCCCTTCTTCATTTCTTTCCTGCGACAGGGTGATGTATTTCAGCAGCGATTGCGGGTTATTCAGGATTTCCGCTTTCACATTGCTCAAATCTGCCTGTCCTGTGTTACGGGGAATATTCGGCTTGGTTTGCGCTCGGGTCGGCGCAGGGGCGGAGTTGGACTTGTTATAATCCACACCCGCCAGCATCAAAGCTTCATCACGGCCGTTATTTCTGAGGATAACGCGATCATTGAGTACCTGTCTGAGGATAACGCGCGTTCCCTCTATCGCTTCACCAATGCCGTAGGTTTTTTGCGAGCCACGGTTGGCAATAACAGCTAATCCGCGATCAGGTTCAGAGCTCGCGACCAGCCCCACCAAAGTCAGGTTCAAACGTGTGCGGGGAGCATCAACAACCGGTTCAGGCTTCTTCTCAACAGGTGCAGCTTTGGCACTGTATCGGCCAAAGAAATGACGATTAACCAATTTATCGAGTTGGTAGGCGGGACCCTGTGCACTGACACTAGCCACCGCTGCGGGGGTCTCAGAAACAGCCTCAGGTGTGGCGTTTGGTACCCAAACCCACACCAGTCTTCCCAGCGTCCAAGCCAGTATAAGAACCAGTAAAAGCGTCACCCACTTCGCAAGAGTGGCCGGAAACGCTTTTCCAAGTTGCGGTTGCGCCCAAACGGGTAAGCGCTTTATCCCAAAATTCGCAGACATGCTTTTCCTGTTACAAACATCGGCATTTCATTGCCATTCAGTCAATTGCCGCATTTGGTACCTGATGGCACCTTTATATAAGAATATGAAATTGACTGTCCAATTTACCTGTTTTCTTTTCCCTTGCCGATAAGTGAGAACCGATTTTTGTCTGAATGATTCCATTGCGGCTTGAAAGTTAGACGAATGGACACCATATAAGAGCTCTAATTGTGATGCTGATCGTATTCAGCAAACGTGATAAGTTTAGCCCCCCGAATGTAAAGGAGTGTCTAGTGGGCTCGAAACACAACGATTTTGATCAAGATTTGCAGGTAAGGCTGGATAAATGGCTTTGGGCTGCGCGTTTCTATAAAACGCGTACTACGGCGAGAAACATGATTGATGGTGGCAAGGTTCACTACAATGGTCAGCGCTCAAAACCGAGCAAACTGGTGGAAATTGGTGCCGAGATCAAACTGAGACAGGGCTTTGATGAGAAAATCATCATCGTCGAACAGCTTAGCGAGCGGCGCCGCGGTGCGCCCGAAGCTCAGGCCCTTTACCGGGAAACTGATGAGAGTCTGTCGCGTAGGGAACAACGAAGCCTTGAACGTCAGATGAATGCACACAATCCAAGTCCAGATCGTCGTCCTGACAAAAAGCAGCGACGCGATATTATCAAATTTAGAAACAGTAACGATTAACGCCGGAGAAGTTATCCCATGGCACAAGACAGTCTGCACCGTTATTTGTTCGATGGCGTCTCTGTACGCGGCGAACTGGTTCAACTTTCTGATTCATTCCAACAGCTGACCGGCAGCAAAGACTACCCGGCGGTAGTTAAAGATCTGCTGGGCGAGCTGATGGTTGCAACCAGCCTACTGACAGCAACGCTGAAGTTTGAAGGCAGTATTACGGTACAAATCCAAGGTGATGGCCCTGTGTCACTTATCGTTATCAACGGCAATCACGATCAGGTACTGCGTGGCACTGCGCGCTGGAATGGCGATCTGCCAGAAGCAGCAACTTTGCCAGAGCTGATGGGCAAAGGTCACATCGTGATCACTATCGAGCCAGACCAAGGCGAGCGCTACCAGGGCATCGTTGGTCTGGAAGGTGATACGTTGCAGGAATGTCTGGAAGACTACTTCGCACGTTCTGAGCAATTGAAGACCCGCCTGTGGCTGCGTGCTGGAAAAGTAGACGGCGAATCGAAGGCGGCTGGTATGCTGCTGCAAATCCTACCAGATGACATCGGTAATGAGGACGATTTCGACCATTTAGCGAAGTTGACCGAAACAGTTAAAGATGAAGAGCTCTTCAATCTTGAAGCAGAAGAAGTGTTATACCGTCTTTACCATCAGGAAAATGTGAAAGTCTACGAACCGAAAAATGTGACATTCAACTGTTCATGCTCGCGTGAGCGCAGCGCTTCTGCGATTGCTGCGATTGAACGTCAGGAAGTTGAAAAAATGGTCGCAGAGACCGGAAATATCAAACTTCACTGCGACTATTGCGGCGCTGACTATGAATTTGATTCCGTTGATATTTCAGCAATTTTTGACCAAAGCGGCCCTTCATCAGAAGCCATACATTAATAATTTTCTTAAATAATTAATGGTTAAAAATCCATCAAAAACCGGCCTTTAAGCCGGTTTTTTTGTCAATTATCTCCCTTTTCCCAAAAAAAATACGCCACACTCTAACTGCTTAATTTTGTACAAATAATAATCACTTCCGTGTGGCACATACGCGCAACATGGCGGTAATATTATAGGTACAAACTAGTTAAGACTATTAAAATCCCTTAATTTGTTTGTGGTTATATTTTGAGTTAACTCTCTGAATTGGCTAATTCAGGTTGCTAGCATGGACGACAGTTACATTACATCTTACCCAAGGAGCACCTATGACTGTCATGAACGTCGAAAAAAAGGTTGCAAATAATATCGATTTGTCAAAACACGGCTTACACGATGTTAAAGAGATTATTCGTAACCCTACCTACGAACAACTTTTCGTCGAGGAGACCAAGCCGGAGCTGGAAGGATTTGAGAGAGGCACTGTCACGGAGCTGGGTGCAGTGGCTGTTGATACCGGAATTTTTACCGGTCGTTCTCCCAAAGACAAATACATTGTGCGCGACAATACAACCCAAGACACCATATGGTGGTCAGATCAAGGGACTAACGATAATAAACCTATCGACCAACATGTCTGGGATGACCTAAAAGCCCTCGTTACCCATCAACTGTCGGGCAAACGCGTGTTTGTGATTGATGGTTACTGTGGTGCCAACCCTGATACCCGCCTGAGCATCCGCGTTATCACCGAAGTGGCTTGGCAGGCGCACTTCGTGAAAAACATGTTTATCCGCCCAACAGAAGAAGAGCTGGAAAACTTTGAGCCTGATTTCGTGGTCATGAACGGAGCAAAGTGCGTCAATGAAAAGTGGCAGGAGCATGGTCTGAACTCCGAAAACTTCACAGTCTTCAACCTAACTGAGCGTATGCAGCTCATCGGCGGTACCTGGTATGGCGGTGAAATGAAAAAAGGTATGTTCGCCATGATGAACTACTTCCTGCCGCTCCAAGACATTGCATCTATGCACTGTTCCGCCAATATGAACAAAGATGGTGAAGTGGCGGTTTTCTTTGGCCTGTCTGGCACAGGTAAAACCACCTTGTCTACCGACCCGAAACGCGCACTTATCGGCGATGATGAGCATGGATGGGATGATAACGGCGTTTTCAACTTTGAAGGCGGCTGTTACGCGAAAACCATCAAGCTGTCTAAAGAGGCCGAGCCGGATATTTACAACGCGATTCGCCGCGATGCACTGCTGGAAAATGTCACCGTTCGCAACGACGGCTCCATTGATTTCGACGACGGTTCTAAAACAGAGAATACCCGTGTTTCTTACCCGCTTTACCACATTGAAAACATTGTGAAGCCGATATCGAAAGGCGGCCATGCTAACAAAGTAATTTTCCTGTCTGCGGATGCGTTCGGTGTACTTCCTCCGGTATCCAAGCTGACACCGGAGCAAACTAAGTACCACTTCCTGTCTGGCTTTACCGCCAAACTGGCGGGTACTGAACGCGGTATCACTGAACCAACCCCAACCTTCTCTGCTTGCTTCGGTAACGCGTTTCTGACGCTGCACCCAACCAAGTACGCTGAAGTGCTGGTAAAACGCATGGAAGCGGCAGGTGCGGAAGCGTATCTGGTCAACACTGGCTGGAACGGCTCCGGTAAGCGCATTTCCATCAAAGACACCCGCGCGATCATCGATGCGATTCTGGATGGTTCGATTGAAAAAGCGGAAACCAAAGTGGTTCCAATCTTCAATCTGGAAGTGCCTGTCAAACTGCACGATGTTGATCCGGATATTCTAGATCCACGTGATACTTACATTGACCCTCTTCAGTGGGAAAGCAAAGCAGAAGGCTTAGCGAAACGCTTTGTCGACAACTTTGCGAAATACACCGACACGCCAGAAGGTGAAGCATTGGTGAAAGCCGGCCCTCAGCTTGGCTAAACCATAGACACCAAGAAGCAAAGCCCCCAATTTTGGGGGCTTTTAGTTTTTCGGTTTGCAGGACAATCTCTAAATTCCTTTACTGCCTTGGCGCTTAAACGGATTACTGCTTGAATAACGTTGATTTTTACGCCAACCTCAACAGAATCGCGGCGTAATACGCTGCCTTTTCCGCATCAGATAACTGAAGAGAGAAGATCGCCAAATGCGTTTCCTTGCCAAGCTGCTCGCCTCGCTTGTCATTATTATCATTGTCGCATTGGGTGCGCTTCTCATCGTGCTCAGCACCAATTACGGCCTGCCTTTGGTACAAAAAGCGGTCAGCACTTTTACTCCCTACTCTCTGCGCGCAGAATCTCTGGATTACGAGCTTCTAACGCCTCTTTCACTGGCCTTAAAAGAGCCAAAGCTGATTGAGCAAGAGACCGAGACCAGCATTTATCGAGCCGGATATGCCTCAGTCACATTGTCAGTGTGGGATTCACTTAATGGTGCACTTGCCTTGCAAAGCGTGGTGGTACGCAGAGCCAACATTGACCTGGCTGACAAAGCCACCTTACCGACATCACTTTCTATCAAACATCTGGCATTGGACGATGTGGCTTACCAAAGCAATAGCTTTGCTTTCGACCACGCCGATATTCAGGTTTCCAATTGGCGCAACACAGAAGACAAATGGGGAAGTTGGCAAGGACAGTTCCAGTTTTCTACGCCTTCACTTTCAATAGATGGTCAAACGCTTTCCAACCTCTTGCTCGATAGCGAACTGACTGACGAAAAGTGGGAAATTTGGGGACTATCATTCAACAGTGAGTTTGGTAACGTGACTGGCAGCGCCACAGTTGAAAACAAAGAAGTGTTGCTCCACCAGCTCACATTGAGTGATGCCCGTATCGAACGCTCTAGCAACCTTGCCAATCTCACTGCGATGTGGGGTTCATTAAGCGAAGATTACGACATTGCTATCAACCGCCTCGATTTATTAGATGTGAGCGCATCAGTGGATGACTTCACACTCGAACACCTTAACCTTTCTGCACAGTCAGTAAATCTTCGCAATGGCGAGCTGGTATGGGCGGCCAACGATGCCTCTTCACTCTTGTCATTCAATGCCAACCTTATCAACTACGATACGTGGCTGCTGACCGATGTGCTGGCAGAGATGTCGCTTTCCCCAGCGCGCATCGAGGTTGGCGCTTTCTCTTCCAAGATTGATGACGAAGGCTACATTTCATTTGCCGGAGACATAACGCCCGCTTCGTTGTCGTTGCGGTCACTGGTGCTTAATGGTCTGACACTGGAAGTAGAAGGTGAGCTTTCAAAGACGCTTTCCTCACATTGGAAACGCTTCGATAATATTCGCGTCGGCAGCCTGTCTGTCAAACACACCAATGTGACTATGCCTGACCCTACATTTCCGCTTCAAGTCATTGGATTGAATCTTAAAGGTAAGGATTTACTACTTAGGCATGCAAGTCATGATGGCATGTGGCTGGGGCAACTGACTGGCAGTGCGAAGGCAGCCAGCATTAACCGCATTCCGGTTTCCTCACCTTACGCTGCAATGAAAGTTGAAGAGGGAATGTGGCAGCTCGACCCTCTCAGCCTCACTTTCAAGCAAGGGCAGCTAGCCGCAAAAGCGACAGCCAACCTAAATAACCCAAGTCGACCCTGGACGCTGGAAGGGACAGGGCTCAGCCTTCCAATGTCTATTTACTCACGTTGGCTGGGTCTGAACTTGCCCCTTGACGGTGAACACGATCTCGACGTGCAAGTCTCAGCGCTTGGCGGTGACGAAGACAGTCTGGCTTACAGCCTAACAGGTGCTCTTAAAGCCACGCCGCACCGCACTGTCATGCAAGTAAGGGAAGACGAATCCTTCAGTCAGTCTTTGATGATGCTGTTTTCAGATACGCGTGGAGACGCAGAACGCAACCCTCTCCCTATCAGTGTCGGAGAAGTGAATATTACTGCAGACCGCGGCCGGATCAGCTTGGCTCCGCTCAGTCTGGTGCAGGAAGAAAAACGTTCAACCTTGTCTGGACAGTGGGACTTAGTCACCGGTGGAGGCAATCTCTCCCACACCAGTCAATGAGAAAACTCGGAATCAGCCAAACAGCAATGTCTGGCTCTCAATAGTGTCAGCAGCCTGCTCCTGCTCCGGCACCAGCATGTAAGTGCCCGTGAAGGTTCCTGCCACATCATCGCCACTGTAGAAGGTCACTTCCAGTTTCACACGTGCTTTACGGCCATTTTCAAGGCGATCGAGGTCACCACTAAGTCCATCCAGTGATACAACGGCCCGCGGACGCTCCATAATAGGCTGGCGATAACGAATATGACTGTCTGCCAGCACAATGCTCGCAGAGAGCTGGCGTTCCTTCATTAGTAGCCACACCATGCCCCAGCCCGCCAGGGTGGCCATGCTGAACACACTGCCGGCAAACATGGAATCATGAGGGTTGAGGTTGGCATTCAAAAGCGCACAAATTTCAAAGCGGTAACCGGTAAACTGGCTGATGCGAATGCCCATTTTGTCGCTGATTGGAATTTGCTGTTGCCAGCGCTGCTGAAGCTCATGACACCATTCAGGACGACGTACCACATCGGACATCATATCGAGGGTTTTCAGCATTTGCTGATGGCGGACAGGGCCTCGCTCTTCACTCAGTTCACCCTGATTGACAAAACCGTGCTGACTATAAAAACCAATGGCGTCTTCACGAGCATTACAGACCAACCGCTTCGCCCCCTCCTGGCGCGCGAGCGATTCCAACGTCATGAGAATGAGTGCGCCCAAACCACGCTGGCGATACTGGGGAGCCACGGCCATATAGCGAATTTGGCCGTCGTTGTCGGGGGTAAGATAGAGGCGGCCGATGGCAATCGGCTCACCTTTGGCGTCAACAATCATGCGGTGATGAGAGCCAACATCATAAGCGTCGCGCTCAGAGCCTTCCGGCTGACGCCATGGCTCACGAAGCATCTTCCAGCGAAAATAAAAGTACGCCTGAAGTTCATCATCCTTGGTAGGGGTGATTAGCCGAAACATCCCGTTTCTCTCCTCGTGAACCCAATTGAGTAATTAAACCTGCAGCCAGAAAGTCACCGGGCCGTCATTCACCAGGCTGACTTTCATGTCTGCTGCAAATACACCATTTTCTGTTTTGACACCGCTTTCGCGACAATATTGCGAAAACAGCTGATAAAGACGATCGGCTTCCGTTGGAGGCGCGCCGTTAAAACTGGGACGCATCCCTTTGTTAGTGAGAGCTGTCAGCGTGAACTGGGAAACCACCAGTACCTCTCCGCCAGCCTGTTGCACGTTCAGGTTCATCTTGTCGTTTTCGTCACTGAACACGCGGTAACCCAGAACCTTCTCATGCAGGCGGTGCGCTTTCTTATCGTCATCGCCTTTTTCTACACCCAGCAGCACCAACAGCCCTTTGCCAATCGCGCCGACAGTCCGACCGTCAACCACCACACTGGCTTCGCTGACTCGCTGAATAAGCGCAATCATAACAGCTCCTTTCTTATCATCTTAATTATCAATAAGTTGTTCAGGCTCTGTCACTGGCGGAACATCCCACACCTGACGCTCACCGAGCGATGCGGTAATTTCTGCACCAATCAACACGATACACCAGCTGAGGTAGACCCAAACAAAAAGCAAAGGTACCACAGCCAGAGCGCCATATATCAACTCATAAGATGGGAAATTCGTAGCATAGAAAGCAAAGCCCTTTTTGCTGAACTCAAACAGCAGCGCCGCCGATACCGCTCCCGCCGCGGCATGGGCGAGACGCACCCGGCAATTTGGGACCAAGGTATAAAGTCCCAGAAAGGCCAGTGCAGTCAGCAGAAATGGTAACCACTTCAACAGTGTTGGTGCCCAAACATCTGCACCATCCAGCTCCAACAGATTCAGCGAGCCAAGGTAGGAGCTGACACCCAAACTACTGCCCACCAGCACCGGACCCAGTGTCAGCACCATCCAGTAGATAGAAAAAGACACCACAGGCGCGCGCTTGTGTTTGATTCGCCAGATGTAATTCAAACTCTTATCGATAGCCGAGATCAGCATCAGAGCCACCACAAACAGGAATGCCACCCCGACAGCGGTCATCTTGCCCGCGTTGGCAACAAACTCATTAAGGTATTGCTCAAGAGCATCACCGGAGGCAGGCACAAAGTTATGCAACACAAAAGTGCGGATTTGGTCACCGGCCTCAGCGAACCCAGGGATTAGCGATAATGCTGACAGCACCACAGTGATCAGTGGTACCAGTGAGAGTAAAGTGACATAAGCCATATAACCGGCAGTCACTGTCAGGCGGTCATGAATAACACGACGGATAAGATGCCTTGCGAAGGCGAACAGAATTTGCCCAGCCCTGGGCAATGAATGCTTGAGTCGTTCCAATGCTTCAACCATAGTCTTTATTGAGAAAATTAATCATACACGAAGGAGTGTACCGTGCGCCTCATCTCCACCCTGCTTTTGCTCTTTACACTGGCCGGCTGTCAGTCGGCTTACTACGCCACCATGGAAAAGGTCGGTGTGCACAAGCGTGACATCATGGCCGATCGCGTTGAGGCTGCTTCTGATGCTCAGCAGGAAGCCAGCGAGCAGTTTACCAGTGCGCTTGATGCACTCACCACTCTGACCAACTTCGATGGCGGAGAGTTACAAACAATGTACGATACTATTAACGACCAGTACGAAGACAGTGATGCAGCCGTAGAAAATGTACGCGAGCGCATCGAAGCCGTTGAAGATGTGTCTGATGCTTTGTTCGATGAATGGCGTGAAGAGCTTTCCCTCTATTCCAGCGCTGCACTCCGTCGCGACAGTGAGCGTAAACTCAAGGACACTGAGCGCAGCTATGGTCAAATGCTGTCTGCGATGAAAAAGGCAGAGAGCAAAATGGAACCCGTTCTCGACACACTTCGTGATAACACTCTTTACCTAAAGCACAACCTCAATGCTGCTGCAATTGGTGCTTTGAAAGGTGAGTTCGCGGGGTTGGAGCAAGAAATTAACCGTGCAATCAAGGACATGCAAACCGCTATTGCAGAGTCGGAACGCTTCTTAGCCACACTAAAGAACTAGATTTAACACTCTAACTGTCTCAATGACTTTCTCGAGGTTGAAACAGACGATGTGAGACAAACTGCCGTAATGTGTGCCCAGGCAATTTACTGCCTGCATTCAACGGTATTGGTAAATCCATAAGTATTTACCGTCTCTCAACTTGGAGGAGAACACATGAGCATTATTTCTTGGATCATTCTTGGCTTACTCGCAGGTATTCTCGCGAAGTGGATCATGCCAGGAAAAGACGGTGGCGGTTTCATCATCACCACCCTGCTGGGTATTGCAGGCGCCGTGGTGGGTGGCTGGGTCAGCACACTGCTGGGCATTGGCACCACAACCGGTCTGAGCATTGGCGGTATCGTGATGGCAACAGTGGGCGCACTTATCTTGCTGTTTGTTTATAACAAGTTCCTCAAATAACGAAGAAAAACAAGAGCGATAGAGACAAAAAAGCCTCCCAACCGGGAGGCTTTTTTACGTTCCTAAGAAGGCTTACTTGCTGCCGCGGCTTGCGCGCTTACGGTCAGTTTCTGTCAGCAGTTTCTTACGGATACGGATGCTTTCAGGAGTCACTTCTACCAGTTCGTCGTCATCGATGAACTCCAGTGCCTGCTCAAGCGTGTACTTGATTGGTGAAGTCAGCACCTGTGCGTCATCAGTACCTGATGCGCGTACGTTAGTCAGCTGCTTACCTTTCAGGGCGTTGACTGTCAGATCGTTGTCACGGCTGTGAATACCGATAACCATACCTTCGTAAACTTCAACACCGTGACCGATGAACAGACGACCACGCTCCTGCAGGTTAAACAGGGCATTAGTCAGGGCTTTACCTGCTGCGTTCGCAATCAGTACGCCATTGTTACGCTGGCCAATGTTACCGCCTTTGTGAGGACCGTAGTGGTCGTAGGTGTGGTACATCAAACCTGAACCAGAAGTCAGGGTCAGGAACTCAGTCTGGAAGCCAATCAGGCCACGAGATGGCATGATGAAGTCCATACGAACACGGCCTTTACCGTCTGGAGACATGTCTTTCAGCTCGCCTTTACGCAGGCCGATTTTCTCCATGATGCCGCCCTGGTGCTCTTCCTGAACGTCAATGGTCACGGTCTCAAACGGTTCCATCAGCTGGCCATCTTCTTCTTTCAGAATAACTTCTGGACGCGATACAGCAAGCTCGAAGCCTTCACGACGCATGTTTTCGATCAGGATAGACAGGTGCAGTTCACCACGACCTGAAACGCGGAATTTATCCGGGTCTTCTGTTTCTTCAACGCGCAGTGCAACGTTGTGAACCAGTTCTTTCTGCAGACGCTCAAGGATGTTACGTGAAGTCACGAACTTACCTTCTTTACCTGCGAAAGGAGAGGTGTTCACCTGGAAAGTCATGGTCACAGTTGGTTCGTCAACAGACAGCGCTGGCAGCGCTTCAACCGCGTTCACGTCACAGATGGTGTCAGAGATTTTCAGCTCACCCAGACCTGTGATTGCGATGATGTCACCAGCTGCTGCAGATGCAACGTCATGACGCTCAAGGCCCAGATAACCCAGTACAGTACCGACTTTACCATTACGGGTCTTACCGTCAGCACCTACGATGGTCACTTGCTGGTTAGGTTTTACAGAACCACGGGTCACACGGCCAACACCGATAACACCAACGTAAGAGCTGTAGTCCAGCTGAGAGATCTGCATTTGCAGAGAGCCGTCAGTATCAACTTCTGGTGCTGATACATTGTCAACGATAGCCTGGAACAGTGGTTCCATGTTCTCGCCGGTTTCGCCTTCTTCCAGCGTCGCCCAACCGTTCAGTGCTGATGCGTAAACCACTTGGAAGTCCAGCTGCTCGTCAGTAGCACCCAGGTTGTCGAACAGGTCAAATACCTGATCCATTACCCAGTCAGGACGTGCGCCAGGACGGTCGATTTTGTTGATAACAACGATTGGCTTCAGACCGTGTGCGAACGCTTTTTGCGTTACGAAGCGAGTTTGTGGCATTGGGCCATCAACTGCGTCAACGATCAGAAGTACAGAGTCAACCATCGACATGATACGTTCCACTTCGCCACCGAAGTCAGCGTGTCCTGGGGTATCTACGATGTTGATGCGGTAATCATTCCAGTTAATCGCGGTGTTCTTCGCCAGAATGGTAATGCCACGCTCTTTCTCGATGTCGTTCGAGTCCATGACGCGTTCTTCGTGCTCGCCACGGGTTTCCAGGGTGCCAGACTGCTGAAGCAGTTTGTCAACCAGGGTGGTTTTACCGTGGTCAACGTGCGCGATGATCGCGATGTTTCTCAGTTTATCTATCTGTAAAGTAGACATGGGTTCTCTTTCACTCAAAAAAGATGTGCCGCCAAAAGCTCCGGCTTTGCCGAAAGCGCTCACCGCCACTGATTAAAAATCCGGCCGTAATTTACCAGATTTTTATTGAAAACCCACGAAATATGTGACTTAGGATCAATTTATATTCGTTCTGCCTTGTTACCGACACAAAACGCCTACTGTGGAAGTCTGTCTCCATCCCTTATCCAATACTGCCTGCGGGCGAACAGTGCGCTACATTTGGGCAACATTTTTCTCCCTTATCACGGGTAGACTTCTTGCGCTTTTTATTGCGCCACAATAGGCCAACTTTCGATCCACATCACAGCTCCAACATTGTCTTTTCTTTACGTCCGCTCAGTCGTTGACAACCATAACGAACCGCTGCTGAATGAGTTGGTTGGCACGCAATCCTTCCCAATTGCACCACATTGGTGCGGACGCGCACCAAGATTGAACACTGCAACGCACTTTTTTAAGTCATTATCGTGTAACTACTGGTAATGACAGGGATTAGAAACTTGGCACACTTTTCGCTTTAGTGGAGCCAGACCAACTTTTTGGTGGAGCGCATAGAAGCAACTTCACCAAGTTAGAGAACAATGACACCGGAGGTTTATTCACATGTCAGTAGAAAACGTACTCGCCTTAATCCAAGAGCACGAAGTTAAGTTTGTTGACCTGCGCTTCACCGATACCAAAGGTAAAGAGCAACACATCTCAATCCCAGCACACCAGATCGACGCGGACTTCTTCGAAGAAGGTAAAATGTTCGACGGTTCATCTGTTGCAGGTTGGAAAGGCATTAACGAGTCAGACATGGTGATGATGCCTGACGCGTCTTCAGCAGTACTTGACCCATTCACGGAAGATGCAACGCTGAACGTACGTTGTGACATTCTTGAGCCAGCAACTATGCAAGGCTACGACCGTGACCCACGTTCTATCGCAAAACGCGCTGAAGACTACATGCGCTCTACCGGTATCGCAGACACTGTTCTGATCGGTCCTGAGCCAGAGTTCTTCCTGTTTGACGATGTGAAATTCGCGACTGACATGTCAGGTTCTTTCTTCAAGATTGACGACGTAGAAGCAGCATGGAACACAGGTTCTGATTTCGAAGGCGGTAACAAAGGTCACCGTCCTGGCGTTAAAGGTGGTTACTTCCCAGTAGCACCAGTTGATTCATCTCAAGACATCCGTTCAGCAATGTGTCTGGTAATGGAAGAGATGGGTCTGGTTGTTGAAGCACACCACCACGAAGTAGCAACTGCAGGTCAGAACGAAATCGCAACGCGTTTCAATACCCTGACCAGCAAAGCGGATGAAATCCAAATCTACAAGTACGTTGTTCACAACGTAGCGCACGCATTTGGTAAGACTGCGACCTTCATGCCTAAGCCACTGGTTGGCGATAACGGTTCAGGTATGCACGTTCACCAATCTCTGGCGAAAGACGGTCAAAACCTGTTCGCTGGCGACAAGTACGGCGGCCTGTCTGAAACTGCTCTGTACTACATCGGTGGTATCATCAAGCACGCTCGCGCAATCAACGCATTCGCGAACGCGTCTACCAACTCATACAAGCGTCTGGTTCCAGGCTTCGAAGCTCCTGTTATGCTGGCATACTCTGCACGTAACCGTTCTGCTTCTATCCGTATCCCAGTGGTACCAAGCCCGAAAGCACGTCGTATCGAAGTTCGCTTCGGCGATCCATCGGCTAACCCATACCTGGCGTTCGCAGCAATGCTGATGGCTGGTCTTGACGGTATTAAGAACAAGATCCACCCTGGCGATGCAATGGATAAAGACCTGTACGACCTGCCAGCAGAAGAAGCTGCAGAAATCCCAACTGTTGCTGAGTCTCTGCAGCAAGCTCTGCAAGCACTGAGCGACGATCGTGAGTTCCTGACTTCAGGCGGCGTATTCTCTGATGACTTCATCGATTCTTACATCGCACTGAAATCTCAGGACGTTGAGAAGGTGAACATGACCACTCACCCACTGGAATTCGAACTGTACTACTCAGTATAATTCAACGGGTTTTATACCAAATCAAAGGGCTCGCTCACAGGCGGGCCCTTTTTCTATTGTCTGGATTTCTCCCCCACGGAAAATAGGTTTGTTGGCATCCCGCCAGAAACTCAAGGAATTCATGATGCGCAAAATCGGCATGCTCCTTTTTGGTGCACTGTCTGTGTCCGCCAGCGCGGGGGAGTATTACCGCTGGGTTGATGAAAATGGCACTCTGCATTTCAGCGATTCGCCACCTTCCGCGAGTTTGGAGCTCGAGGTGGAGTTAGGTACGATTCCTCTACCCGCTCAGGGGGCATCCAATGTTGCTTCACCTGCCACGCCGAAAGCGCCGCCCATACCTGATGCCCCCGAAGCGCCGCCGCTGGCCAGCTCAATTTCCCTGCTCTCTCCTGGCGATGAGGCCACCATTCGCAGTAATGAAGGCAGTATCACCCTCAACATTTCTACCGATCTGCCACTAGGGAAAAATCAATCTGTTCGCGCCGTGATTGATGGAAAGAAACAGCCCGCCTCAAAAGGTGCATCTTTAACCCTAACCAACGTTGATCGGGGCACCCACACCATAAAGGTGCAATTACTACAAGATGGCAAGGTAATTGCAGCATCCCATTCAGTTACTGTGTATCTGCATCGGGCAACCAAGAAGAAAGCACTGCCTCCGGGCAAGCCAAGCCCCAGATAACACAGGCTGAGACGCTATTTGGCAGCGCTGCTGTAGAAAGTGGATTTTCTTCGCTGCACAACATCGCACTATCGAGTAAACTGGATTGCACCATATTAGTGCAATCAAAAGGAAGGTAATGTGGCCACGCTGACCGAAACTGTTATGGATAACCTGATCACTGCGGTGTTGGTGCTTGATAATGATCTTGTTGTCACCTATGCCAACCCTGCAGCCGAGCAACTGCTCTGCCTGAGTGCACGTCGTTTACTGGAGCATCCCCTTCCCGAACTATTGCAACACTGTTCAATCGACCTCAGCCTGGTCAAGGAAACGCTTTCTGGCGGTCAAGGACTCACCGACAGCGATGTCACCATCGTCGTAGATGGCCATCAGCGGAAAGTAGAACTGAGTGCCAGCCCTTTGATGTGGGCACGCAGTCCATCCATGCTGATTGAAATCAAAGCCATTGGCCATCAACAGCAAATCAGTAAAGAGTTGCAGCAGCAGGCACAACAACAGGCAGCTAAAGAGTTGGTGCGTGGCCTAGCTCATGAAATTAAAAACCCGCTCGGTGGCCTTCGAGGTGCGGCGCAGCTTTTGGAGAAAATGCTGCCTGATCCAAGCCTTGGGGAATATACCCGCATCATTATCGAGCAGGCCGATAGACTTCGGAATTTGGTGGACAGGTTACTGGGGCCCCAAAAGCCCGGTCACCACCAGCAAGAGAACATTCACGTGGTGCTTGAGAAAGTCCGCCAACTGGTCGAGCTCAGTGCAGGCAAGATCAATCTTGAGCGTGACTATGACCCGAGCTTACCCGATATAGAAATGGACCCTGAACAGATGGAGCAGGCCATTCTCAACGTGGTGAACAATGCGGCGCAAATTATGGGAGACAGCCCAAATGCCGAAATCACCCTCCGCACCCGCACTGAACATCAAGTCGTGATTGGCGGGAAGCGCCACCGTTTGGCTGCACGTATAGATATTTCTGACAATGGTCCTGGCATCGCCCCTGAGCTCCAGGACACCTTGTTTTATCCCATGGTGTCAGGGCGCCCCGGAGGCACAGGGCTTGGACTTTCCATTACCCGAAACCTCATAGATCAGCATAAAGGCAAGATTTACGTTAATAGCTGGCCGGGACACACCACTTTCACCATTTTGTTACCAATTCGTCGCTAAGGGGAGAATATGAGCAAAGGACTAATCTGGGTCGTCGATGACGACAGCTCAATCCGCTGGGTACTGGAACGCACCCTGAGCGCAGCCGGGCTTGCTTGTGAAACTTTCGCCGACGCTGACAGCGTGCTGGATGCATTAAACCGGGAAGTCCCGGATGTTCTTGTCTCTGATATCCGCATGCCTGGCACCGACGGCTTCACCCTGCTAAACCGTCTGCAATCTGAATACCCGACATTACCCGTCATCATCATGACGGCCCACTCGGATCTGGATGCTGCGGTGAGCGCCTATCAGAAAGGGGCATTTGAATACCTGCCAAAGCCGTTTGATATTGATGAAGCCGTTGCGTTGGTTGAGCGCGCCGTCTCCCACAGTCAAGAACAGAAGCGCCAGCGCTCCCCCAAGGAAACGATGGAAGCTGCGCCGGAAATCATTGGTGAAGCGCCGTCTATGCAGGAAGTTTTCCGCGCCATCGGTCGCCTTTCCCGTTCATCAATTTCCGTATTGATCAACGGTGAGTCAGGTACGGGTAAAGAATTGGTTGCCCATGCTCTTCACCGCCACAGCCCACGCGCGTCAAACTCTTTTATCGCGCTTAACATGGCGGCAATCCCTAAAGACTTGATTGAATCAGAACTGTTTGGTCACGAGAAAGGGGCCTTTACCGGTGCCAACAATGTCCGTCAGGGTCGCTTTGAGCAGGCCAATGGCGGCACCCTTTTTCTGGATGAAATCGGTGATATGCCGCTGGATATCCAAACCCGTTTGCTGCGCGTGCTGGCCGATGGGCAGTTTTATCGTGTCGGTGGCCATCAGGCCATTAATGTGGATGTCCGCATCATTGCAGCAACCCACCAGAACCTTGAAAGGTTGGTAGCCGAAGGCAGTTTTCGTGAAGACTTGTTCCACCGCCTGAACGTGATTCGTGTTCACCTGCCACCGCTTCGTGAGCGTCGTCAGGACATCGGTCAACTCGCCAAACACTTTCTCAAACGTGCTTCTGATGAGCTCGATATCGAAGTCAAATCACTGCACCCAACCACGCTGGATTTAATGTCAGGTCTTTCCTGGCCCGGTAACGTACGCCAGCTTGAAAATACCTGTCGCTGGCTAACAGTGATGGCGAGCGGTAAAGAAATTTTGCCCGAAGACTTACCGCCAGAACTGATGCAGCCTGAATCAATGGAAAATACCGGCGAAGGCGACAGCTGGCAGGCAGCGCTATCCCAATGGGCTCGTCTGTCGCTGGATAACGGTGATGACAACCTGCTCCGTGAAGCCTTGCCTGAATTTGAACGTATCTTGCTGCGTGAAGCACTCAGCCACACCCGGGGGCACAAGCAGGAAGCAGCAAAACTGCTTGGTTGGGGACGTAACACCCTGACCCGTAAGCTGAAAGAGCTTCAAATGCCTTAAAGTCTAGAAATAGCTCACCATTTAAACAAATTTGGTAAATAATTATTTCAAAACCGCCTTTTTCGGCGGTTTCCTTTTCCTGTCCTACTGACGGCCTTGTATTTAGTCCTTATACTTGCCAAAAGTTGATTTAAGGATATTCACATGATCGCAACCCACCTTCCTTTAACGGATCTGCACCGTCACCTTGATGGCAATATTCGTATTAATACTATTCTGGAACTGGGTCAGAAGTTCGGCATGACGCTTCCTGCTGACACTATCGACGCTCTCCGCCCACATGTTCAGGTTATGTCTAACGAGCCGGATTTGGTTGGTTTCCTGTCCAAGCTGGATTGGGGTGTCGCTGTACTGGGCGATCTGGATGCGGTCCGCCGTGTTGCCTATGAAAACGTCAAAGATGCCCTGAATGCGCGCATTGACTATGCAGAGCTGCGCTTCTCGCCTTACTACATGGCGATGAAGCACCAACTGCCAGTTCAAGGTGTGGTGGAGGCTGTTATTGATGGCGTTCAGGCTGGTAGCCGTGACTTCGGCGTGAAAACCAACCTGATTGGTATCATGAGCCGTACTTTTGGTGTGGAAGCCTGCATGCAGGAGCTGGATGCGCTGTTGGCACTGAAAGAACACCTGGTTGCTATCGATTTGGCCGGTGACGAGCTGGGCCAACCAGGTCACCAGTTCAACGACCACTTTGCCAAAGTGCGCAAAGCTAGCCTGAATGTGACTGTGCACGCTGGCGAAGCGGCTGGTGCAGAAAGCATGTGGCAGGCAATCAATGAGCTCGGGGCTACCCGTATCGGCCATGGTGTGAAAGCCATCGAAGACCCATCTTTGATGGAGTTTCTGGCGAAGAACCGTATCGGCATTGAGTCTTGCCTGACCTCTAACATGCAAACCAGCACCGTGGCTTCATTGGAAGCACACCCAGTGAAACAATTCCTGGCACAAGGCATTCTGGCGACGCTGAACACCGATGACCCTGCGGTATCAGGTATTGAGCTACCGTACGAGTACGAAGTGGCCGCACCACAGGCTGGTCTGAGCCAAGCGCAAATCACTCAGCTTCAAGCGAACGGCATGGAAATCGCGTTCCTGTCTGATAGCGAAAAAGCGGAACTGAAAGCCAAAGCGGTATCCCGTAGCTAAGCGACGACGAATAAAAATATCCTGAAAACACCGGCAAAATCCGGTGTTTTTTTGTTCAAAACTCAAGTAGAATGCCGCCGAATTTTAAGCAACCAAGGTCAATGCAAAGCCTTTGCTTTGATAATCCCCTTGGTTGAAAACCCATATTTACGCCGGATGAGAAGTATCATGTTCGACGCACTGTTTACCGCAAATGAAATTGTTGCTGCTGGCCCAGGTCAACTGGCAGCGGCAGCTCTGGCTGTGGTGCTGGCTATTTTCAGCATCAGCAGCGGCATATAACGCCCCATCAACAGCCAACAAAAAAGCCGCTATCAGCGGCTTTTTTCGATTCTTGTGGCGTGAGACAGTACTAAATCACACGGGAAAACTGCTGCTGACGCGCTCTGTCACGCAAGTAAGTGTCGAAGCACATGCAGATGTTGCGAATCAGCAGGCGCCCTTTCAGCGTTACTTTGATGGTATCTGCATCAACGCTCACCAGCTCGTCATCGACAAAGCACTGCAGCAATTCCAAATCTTCCGCAAAGTGGGTGTCGAAGGAAACATCGAACTCTCGTTCAATCGCACGTTTGTCGAGGGTGAAGTTGCAGATAAGCGATTTGATGACTTCGCGGCGAAGCAAGTCATCACCATCCAACATCACGCCTTTCCACAGCGCATGGCGTTGCTCGTCGACCTGACCGTAATATTTCTTCAGTTCTTTCTGATTCTGTGCATAGCAATCACCAATCATGGAAATCGCTGACACACCCAAGCCCAGCAGATCGCAATCGCCTTGAGTGGTATAACCCTGGAAGTTTCTGTGGAGGACACCTTCACGCTGCGCTACCGCCAGTTCATCATCCGGTAAGGCAAAGTGGTCCATACCGATAAACTGGTAGCCTGCACCAGTCAGGGTGCTGATGGTTTGCTCCAGCATCGCCAATTTTTCCTGAGGCGATGGCAAGTCGTCTTCTTTGATTTTTCGCTGCGCCGCGAAAAGTTGTGGCAGGTGCGCATAGTTAAAGACCGACAGGCGGCCCGGCTGCATCGTCAGAACCTGCTCCAACGTCTTAGCAAACGTCGCACCATTTTGGTGCGGAAGGCCATAAATCAGATCCAAATTGGTCGAGCGGAAGCCCAACTCTTTGGCACGCACCACCATGGCTTTGATAAAGTCTTCATCTTGCTCACGGTTCACCGCTTTCTGAACTGTCTTATCGAAATCCTGTACACCAATACTCAGGCGATTGAAGCCTTCAGAGCGCAGGTGGTCGAGCATGTCGAGTTCAATCTCACGCGGATCCACTTCGATACTGATTTCTGCATCGGCATTGAGGCGAAACTCTTCACGCAACAGGGACATCAGACGGGAAATCTGTTCCTTGGTCAGGAAAGTAGGCGTGCCGCCGCCCCAGTGCAGTTGAGTCACGTTGCGGTCGCGAAGCAGGTATGCACGTTGACGGATTTCCAGTTCCAGCGCATCTAGATACTGATCCGCTTTGTGTGCATGACGGGTGATCACCTTGTTACAGCCACAGTAGTAGCAAAGGGTGTGGCAGAACGGGATATGCACGTACAACGACAGATTGCGATCCGGGTATTGGGTACACGCCATATCAAACTCAGCCGCCGTGAAAACCTCATGGAATTCCAGTGCAGTTGGGTAAGAGGTGTAACGCGGCCCTGAGTAGTTATACTTCTCGATCAGTGCCTGATCCCAGATAATTTGCTGCTTAGACATGTATGTTCCCGCCAAAATGAGCAACCGGAAAGTGTAAGTTGGCTAATTCTGCCACACTCTCCGGCTGCTAAGAATTGTTCCCGCACAAGGAACGGGAAAATTGTTGGTCAGATCGTACCTTTAAGGGTGAGTCGTTAACTCGCCAAAGTACGCACTGGCGTCATTTTCGCACCAGTGAATGCAAGGATTTCTTCAAGTTCAGTATGAATGGCCTGCTGCAGACGGGATTCCGCCTTCATGCGCTCCATGTCATGGCGCATACGTTCACGCTTTTCGATCTTCTTACGCGCATCGCCGCGTGGCATGTCTTTGACCACATCATACAGCTCGTAAAGTGCTGGGAAGCGCTCTGGGAACTCCACACGCTTCTCTCCCTGCAGGTGGTCCATGATCATGTAAAGGCGGATAGCCGCTTCTGACAGGTCGCACTGCTCTTGCAGTGTCGCCATGGCAATCACATCCACACTCTCAATGATTTTCTCGTTGCGTTGTTTAATCGCGGCGTTCATCGCCTTTTCCTGCATTTTGGTTTGATGGCGAAGTTTCGACAACAACCAGCCTGCATAAACAGCCAAACCGAGAATGATGGCACCACCAAGTGCCACAACACCTATAGGAAGAGTTTCCAACACTTACTCCTGGTCAAATTTGAAGTTTTCAAACTCCGCCAGCAAATCGTCGTCGCCGCGGCGTTTGTTTTTCTTCGGTGCTTCTTCCACTTCAGGCTCGTCCTCTTCGAACAGACCCAATTGCTTCATTAGCACCTCAATGCGATCCAGCTTCTCATCAACATATTGCTGAAGGCCTTCGCCCAAACTGTCACCGTTTTCAATACGGTCGAGAAGCACATTTAGTTGCGCATCATTTTCCAACATTTCCAATTCCTGCTCAGCGCTCAGGCGACGGGCCTTCTTCGCTTCTGCAGATTTTGGATGTGGTTTGGCTTCTACCTCCAACTGGATAGGCTTTTTGCTGCCCAGACGTGGATCGCGCTGCGCTTGCGCCTGACGCTGTTGTGCGGTTTTGCCTTCCGAATGGCGTGAGCCAGACTTCAGACCTTTACGCTTACTCTTACGCTTGCGTGCCAGCGCAGCAATGTCTTCTTTAGTCAGCGACTTATCGCTGTATTGCGCAGGACCTTCAGAGCCAACTTTGCGGGCTTTTTTCTTGCGGGTCATTCGTTTTTCTTCCTCAGTAAAATTACGTCGTTACCAACAAAGTCCACGTCAAGACCATCACGCTCGGCCAAAAAGCGGAACGTTTCGCGACTGAAAAAACTCACGTGGGTTGGGTCATTTTTGTAATGCCAGCTTTTGAAAGCTGGAGCATCAATAACGAGCTTGGTCATAATGGCTAACCAGCCTCCCGGCTTGACCAAGTTCAGCAATTGTCTCCATTCCCTGTGAGGCATATAAAAGTGTTCAATAGCTTCTGTACAGGTCACGAAATCATACGTGGCGTCCAACGCAATGAGGTTAGGCGCAAAATACGGATCGTAAACAGCCATTTGATGTCCGGCTTCTTCCAGCATTGCGGCTAAAGCCGGACCGGGACCACATCCAAAGTCTAAGCCTTGCTTGGCACCCTCACCCATTTTTTCCATAAGCGGTGTCGCGAGACGGCTTAGGAAACGTCGATAGCCTTCATCTTCCACGACATTTTCGTGTTTGTCGTAAACGGCTTTTTCTTCTTCCGGTGACAACAGGCACTCAGGGTCAGCAAAGACCAGGTAGCATTCCTGACAACGGAAGTAACGGCGACGTCTATCCTGCTCGAAATCGGCTATATCAGCAGATTTACATAGAGGGCATTCAAGGGACATGGGGATTTCTGCACCAAATTGAATGGCGGGAAATGTAGCAGAAAGTTGAATAAGAAAAAAGCGACAGGCAAGACCTGTCGCTCTATAGCGTTCTAATGAACGGATTTACCGTTTTTATCCCTAACAGTAACACCACATCCCAGTGAATAAGGGTCCTTCTAAACGCGGGCGTCCTGCCGTTTTTATTTGAGTTATTACTCGCAACGTCCTGTCGTCATCACCGTCCTAGTGTGTGTCCTAACCTTTCTTCCTGAAGGTGGTCCATGCTGAGTGTGAATCCTTCACACTTTTGAATGCCTTCCTGACAACATAACGTCCTGGTGTTCCTGAGGCTTTCCTTAGCCAAAGTCCGTTTGAATCCTTGCCGCAGCCCTGCGAAATCGTCCTGATTGTCCTTTCCGTGTCGTGCTCCTGTCGACATGAATAAGTCTACGCTTTCTCACTTATCAAAACAGGCAATAACTCTCAATTCAAACAACCACCAAATTCACCCAAAAAGTATCTTTATGAAATATAGAAGAAAAAAACAAAAACCAGCAAATATTTAAGCACCTGTCTCTATAAATAATGGTCAATCGCTTACAAGATCATGGGAAAGAATAGAAACTAAAACGAAAAAAGGCAGCGAATGCTGCCTTTTCGACGTGTTATTGCGCAATCTCGCTATTGCACAATCTGTTAGTGCAGACCACCAACATAATTAGAAATGGCTTCGATCTCTTTGTCTGACAGCTTCTGCGCCACAATACGCATCATGCCGTTGAGGTCGTTGTTACGCTTACCGTCACGGAATGCCATCAGCTGTGCTTTCATGTAATCAGCATTCTGGCCGGAAATTTTCGGGAAGCCTGAAAGCGCGGTGCCATTACCTCGAGGGCCGTGACACGCGATACATGCTGCGATACCACGTTCTTGATCACCTGCCATATAAAGCTCCCTACCAATTTCGATAGACGATTCCGGCGTCGAACCCGGCTTAGCTGTTTGTGATGCGTAGTATGCCGCCAAATCTGCCATGTCTTGCTCAGACAGTGCAGCCACCATGCCAGCCATTACGGCATTGTTACGACCTTGTACACCACCAGTCGTCATACCCAGCTTGAACTCTTTGAGCTGTTTAAGAAGGTATTTTTCGTGCTGACCTGCAAGGCTAGGGTTGGCGGGAATGACGCTGTTACCATCCGCACCGTGACAAGCGGCGCAAGTGGCTGATTTTGCTTTACCTGCTTCCGCATCGCCTTGTGCAAAGGCGGTAAAGCTCGCGAATAAAGTGAGTAGTAGCGCTAATCTCTTCATGACATTCCATTTATAATTATCAAGCTTCCAATACCACGATGCCCACGCCATCATGATACAATCATCGAGCAAAAACCGAGCACGGTTATTTTACACAATTTCACATAAAAGTAATCAGTCGACTACATAAAGTCGAGACGGAGTTAACAGTGAATCCTTCACTCAACTATCGAAACACCCACTTTATTACCAGTGCACCAGATATCAGGGCTTTACCTCATGATACTGGCATCGAGATCGCGTTCGCAGGTCGTTCCAATGCTGGTAAATCTAGCTCAATAAACAGGCTTTGTGATCAAAAAAGCTTGGTGAAAACCAGTAAAACGCCGGGTCGCACACAATTAATCAACCTGTTTAAAGTTGATGAGGGATGCCACATTGTTGACTTGCCGGGTTACGGCTACGCGCAAGTTCCGTTGGAAATGAAGCTCAAATGGCAGAAATCTCTGGGCGAATACCTGCAAAAGCGTAACCAGCTAAAAGGGCTAGTGGTGTTGATGGACATCCGCCATCCGCTGAAAGAGCTGGATCAGGATTTGATTTTCTGGGCGGTAGACAGCAACTTGCCGGTGCTGGCGCTGTTGACCAAGTGTGACAAGCTGAAAAGTGGCGCACGCAAAGCAGAACTTTTGAAAGTGCGTGAAGCGGCCAAAGACTTTGGCGGGGATGTAGAAGTTGAGCTTTACTCGTCTTTAAAGGGTATTGGTGTCGATAAACTACGTAAAAAGCTGGATGGTTGGTACGCTCCGGCCCTTGAAATCGCGCAAGAACCAGACCTGCAAGATACTGAAAACGACGACGCTTAATCTGTCAGGACGCTGAAAATAAAGACCCCACCATGTAGGTGGGGTAACGGGAGAGAAATAGGAGGTTTTTTTAGTCGTTATAAGTCTAGTGTCAGTGATTTTCCCCAACCCCGCAAGTTCGCCCCGCCCAAACTATTACCATATTTGCCTCAAAGCGCAGTCATTTTATAGCTACCATATTTCAACCTAATGATTTCTATTCACTTTATTGTTATTCTCAAAACTTATTTTTTAATAAAAAAAATCATCTATATCGCATGGATGACAATCGATAAGATCTTGGAAGTGAATTACAGGATTGATTGGATAAAAAAAACCGAATCGATCGCTCAATTCGGTCAGAAATAACGTGTGAGTCGCCTATCGTAAGTTGGATTGCAGACCACTCTGACACATCAAGAACAAGAAGCAGTGGTCATTATAGCGCCAATGCATTCAAATTAAAGCAATTACTCTAATGAGTGGTAAGAAAATACATACAGACCAAAAAGATAAAGATATAAATAACTGTATTTAAAGTAAATAATGAAGTTATCACAGAGACGAGAAAAGATAGGGAAAGTACAATAAAAAATGCCCCGGCTGACATTTGTCAACCGGGGCTGCTGAATCAGCTAAATCCAATAACGTGAAACAAAAGGTCTGAAAGATAGAACATCTTACCTCTGTACCCTACGCCTCTTACTGTATATCAAATGGCCGATTAAGAAAACCCTTTACGTAGTTTTTTTTCATAAAATTATAAAAATGGACACCTGATGTATTCATATTGTTTCATTCAAGGAATAAAAAAGCCCGCAGTAGCGGGCTTTTTTCGCGTTAAATTTTAAGTATTTGTGCGAGTCAGGTCGGAATCAATCGCCTGATTTAATGCGCCTGATCCCAGTTTTCGCCGCTACCAGACTCAGCGACCAGCGGAACTTCCAGCAGCGCAGCAGATTCCATTAACTTACAAACCTGTTGCTCAATGTCAGAAAGGTGTTCGGTATCTACTTCCAGCACCAATTCATCGTGAACCTGCATGATGAGCGCCACACGCCCCTCAGGTTGGGTTTGAATCCACGCATCCACCAAAATCATCGCACGTTTGATAATGTCAGCCGCGGTTCCTTGCATCGGGGCGTTGATTGCAGCGCGCTCTGCCCCTTTACGGCGCATGGCATTACTGGATTTTATTTCCGGCAGGTGAAGACGGCGGCCAAAGATTGTTTCTACATAGCCCTGCTCCGCCGCCTGCAATCGGGTGGTTTCCATGTATTGGCGCACACCTGGGTAGCGCTCGAAGTAGCGTTCCATGTATTGCTGCGCTTCGCCACGAGGAATACCCAGCTGTTTTGCCAGACCAAACGCACTCATGCCATAGATAAGGCCGAAGTTAATCGCTTTTGCACGGCGACGCATTTCAGAGGTGACGTCACTGATATCAATCCCCATCACCTCTGCAGCAGTCGCCGCATGAATGTCTTTGCCGTGACGGAAAGCGTCAATCAGGGCTTCATCACCCGACAGATGCGCCATGATACGAAGTTCGATTTGCGAGTAGTCGACTGCCAGGATGGTCTTACCTGCCGGTGCGATAAACGCCTGACGGATACGACGCCCTTCTTCATTACGGATTGGAATGTTCTGAAGGTTCGGATCGGTTGATGACAAACGACCCGTTGCCGTGACTGCCTGATGATAAGAAGTGTGCACACGGCCAGTAGCCGGCTTAACCATCTTCGGCAGTTTGTCGGTATAAGTGGATTTCAGCTTCGCCAGTCCGCGGTATTCCAGAATGCGTTTTGGCAGCGGGTAATCCAGCGCCAGCTCCTGAAGCACTTCTTCATTGGTAGAAGGGGTGCCTGATGGTGTCTTCTTCAACACTGGCAGACCCATTTTCTCGAACAGGATCGCCTGAAGCTGCTTGGGTGAACTCAGGTTAAATTCTTCGCCAGCAATCTCATAAGTTTCCTTTTCGAGCTCATCCAAGCGAATCGCAATTTCCTGAGATTGCTTCGCCAGCATTTCCGCACTGATCAACACACCATGGCGCTCAATACGCGAAAGAACTGGCACCAGCGGCATTTCGTACTGCTCGAAAATAACTTTCAGTTTCTCGTCATTGTTGAGCTGTGCCATCAGGGCATTGTGCAAACGCAGGGTGACATCAGCGTCTTCTGCTGCGTAAGGAGACGCCTGATCCATTTCAATCTGATTGAACGTCAGCTGCTTCTTGCCCTTACCGGCAATCTCTTCAAAGCTGATGCACTTATGCTGCAGGTAGCGAAGTGCCAGACTGTCCATGTCATGCTTACCTGCCACGCTGTTGAACACGTAAGATTCCAACATGGTGTCGTAAGCAATGCCGCGCATCGCGATATCGTAACGAGCAAGCACGCTCGCATCGTATTTCAGGTTCTGGCCGACTTTCAGGGCACCAGCGTTTTCGAGCCAGGCTTTCATTTCTTCCAGCACCCAGTCTCGGTCGAGCTGCTTCGGCGCATCCAGATAGTCGTGAGTCAGCGGCAGGTAAGCCGCTTCGCCTTCAGCAACGGCAAAGGAAATCCCCACCAGATTGGCTTCCATGTAGTCTAGGCTATCGGTTTCGGTATCGAAAGCCACGACATTGGTTTTCTTCAGCTTCTCCATCCAGCGCTGGAAGTCTTCTTCTGTCAGGATGGTTTCGTATTGGCCGCGATCAATCGCAGCGGCCTCGAATGTCGCTTCTGCTTTGGCAGACGATTTCGCTGATGAAGCGCCAGAAGCTGCGCGCTCTGCAACAGCATCGACACCTGCGATGCCACTTTGGGCTTCTGCCAGCCAGCGCTTGAAGTTCAGTTCAGTGAAAAGCTCAACCAGCTTTTCGTTATCTGCCGCGCGGTTGATCAGCTCTTCCGGCTTAAACGGCAACTCACAATCAAGCTTGATAGTCGCAAGCTGATAAGAGAGGTAAGCATTCTCTTTATTATCTTCCAGCTTCTTCGCCATGGTTTTTGAGCCACGAAAGCTAAGGTCTGCGATCTTATCAAGGTTGTCATACAGCGCATCGATGCCGCCGATACCAGCGATAAGCGCAGTAGCGGTTTTCTCACCCACACCCGGTACACCCGGGATGTTATCCACTTTATCGCCCATCAGAGCGAGATAGTCGATGATGTGCTCTGGGCCAAAGCCGTATTTGTCATGCACGCCCTGTGGCGTCATGATCACGTTGGTCATGGTGTTGATCAGGGTGACGTTTTCATCCACCAACTGCGCCATGTCTTTATCACCGGTACTGATAAGAATTGGCATCCCTGCTTTGGAACCTTGCACCGCTAATGTGCCGATAACGTCATCCGCTTCAACGCCTTCAATCACAAGCATCGGGAAGCCCATGGCTTCGATGATTTGATGCAGCGGGGCAATTTGGCTGCGCAGATCATCCGGCATTGGCGGCCGGTGCGCTTTGTATTCCGTATACATGTCGTCACGGAAGGTTTTGCCTTTGGCGTCGAAAATCACCGCCACATGAGATTGCGGATACTGTTTCACCAAGCTGCGCAGCATATTCACCACGCCATAAACGGCACCTGTTGGCTCGCCATTGGCATTGGTCAGGTTGGGAGAAGCGTGGTACGCGCGGTAGAGATAAGAAGAGCCGTCGACCAGGATCAACGGGTTATCAGAAGTCGTCGCCATAACGTTATAAGCTAACCGGAAAATGATTGATGGGTAAGGATGCCACGAGTTCCGGAGTCTGTTAACCCGAGATTTCGCTCTTCGGCTCAGGAATGCCAAGGTGATCGCTTTGGATTTACACCATTATTCCTTGCTGTTTAATCGACCCCACCTACCCTGTGTATGAGCCTTATACACAACTCACTCACTGAAATTATCTGTGGATAAGTTTGTTGGTATTTATTTTAAGGTCTTTAGATCAGATTAAAAATATCACGGAGAAAAGATTTTTACCTTTTATTTTTCTGATACTTAACCTTAAGTTATTGATCGTGATCAGGATCGATCGCCGATCATCGACTGTGGAAAAAGAAATTAGTGCCATGATCGAGTTATCCAGAAAAATTTTCTTTTATAGATCTGTAAGGATGTGATCCGGTTAGATTCAAATCCCTACCAGTTTGCTCATAAACTAGCCTAGCATTGATGAGCTGACAGGCTAGGAATAAGCGGTGATTGCCTGTCCCGAATTTATGATGAGGACGCATTTATGAAGAAAGTGGCAGTCATTCTGGCTGGTTGTGGTGTTTACGACGGCGCAGAGATCCATGAGTCCGTTTTATCCCTGCTAGCAATTGAGCAGGCGGGGGCTTCCTGGCATTGTTTCGCGCCGGATGTTGACCAACACCATGTGATTAATCACGCCGCCGGTGAAGAGTCCGGTGAAACACGCAATGTTCTGGTAGAGGCGGCACGCATTGCCCGTGGTGATGTAAAGCCACTTAGTGAACTCAATGTGAATGAGTTTGATGCCCTTCTGCTACCTGGCGGATTTGGCGTGGCTAAGAACCTGAGCACCTTTGCCACCGGCGATGAGGAAATGGAGATCGAGAAAGAAGTGCTTCGCGTGTGTAAGGCGTTTGCCACCGCGGAAAAGCCAGCTGGTTATGTTTGTATATCTCCGGTACTGATCCCGAAAGTATACGGCCCGGGAGCAAAAGGTACGATTGGCAACGACCCACAAACAGCCGCCGCTTTCAATGCCATGGGCGGTGAACACATTGATTGTCCGGTGGATGACTTCGTGCTGGATCAAAGCCGTCGCCTACTCTCAACGCCAGCATACATGCTCGCCACCTCTGTCAGTCAGGCAAATGCGGGGATCGCTAAGCTGGTCAGTAAGCTGGTTGAACTGGCGTAAGCGTTTCGAAAGACCGGAAAGATAGAAAAGAAAAAAGCGACGCTTTTGAGCAAAAGCGTCGCCTGCATCAGGGTCAACTGCACAACATAAGCAGTTTCATGCAAAAACATATACTGGAAGCAATGTGAGCAATGTCGTGTGTCCGAAAGTAAGTTTCCCACTTGCCCTCGAACAAGACAAATAATAATCATTCTCATTACTATTTAGCAAGCAGTATTTTGATTGTTTTTTACCTTCATTCCATAGGTGTGATTTTCTTCACAAAATGAAGGCGATATTGCTCCAATACATCTTTTTTCTCCAGATGCTCAATCTGGTAGTGGTTGTTAAGCAGCAAACACAGCATGCCTGCAAAGCAATTACGAGACTTTATCCTGAGACTGGTATAGCCATGTTTTTTCACCCAACGCTCCTGTGCATGCAGCAATGCCTGTGCAATACCGCGACGACGACCAGCCTTCGTGACACCACCCAGCCAACTATAAAAACACTCGTTATCTAACTGGTAGCCAATTTTGATGCCACAAAGTTCGCCGTCGATATCAGCAACCAATACCAATGATGGTTTATCACCAATACGTTTTTTTAGCGACGCGAGAGTTTCCTGATGGGCAAATTCATCAATTTGGCTGAGCACGTTCACAGCTTCCGCCAACGTGCCTTCTCGAATGATCATGAGGGATTCCTTGAAATAGTCAGCGCCAAGACGCTCGTGATTCGATTATAGCGCTTGAAGATAGGACATAAAAAAGCCGGTCTTTCGACCGGCTCTCTTTCCCTCAATATTCTGCGTTGATTTCTCTGTTAAACCAGTTTGGTTTCAGCCGCTTCATTCACCCGGGTAATGCGGCTGACAATATAGTTCAGCAGCACACCATACATAGGAACGAACAAGCCGAGGCTGATCACCAGTTTAAATGCATAATCGACCAGCGCGATTTCCACCCAGTTCTCCGCCATAAAGGCATCCGGACTGTTGTAGAAAGCAATCGCAAAGAACGCCAAGGTATCAATCGCATTACCAAACAGCGTTGAACAGCTTGGTGCCACCCACCATTGCTTGGTTTTGCGCAGACGGTTGAACACATGGATATCGAGGATTTGTCCCAACAGGTAAGCCATAAAGCTTGCTGCAGCGATACGCGCAACGAAAAGATTAAACTCAGTCAGATGACCCAGTCCCTGATATTCGCCTTGGTAGAAAAGAACCGACAGCACATAGGAGATCAACAACGACGGTACCATGACCGCGAATATGATCCTGCGTGCAAGGCCTGCACCAAAGATGCGAACAGTTAGATCAGTTGCCAGAAAAATGAACGGGAAAGTAAACGCACCCCAAGTGGTGTGAAACCCGAAAACGGTAAATGGCAGCTGAACCAGGTAATTACTGGATGCAATGATAACCAGGTGGAAAACCACCAGGAAGGAAAGGGCTTTGCGCTGTTGCGCGGGCGTAAAAGTGCTCATTGTGAACCTTTTTGTCATTGGGGGTGAGGGAACCCAAATTAAAAACTCACCAGATTCTGTGATCTGGCTCCTAAGAAGGTGGCGAATTATACATCAATTCAGGCGAATGCCAACTGCTGCAAATTGGTCAATTTCTAATGCGACTTAGCCAAGCTGTTTCGACAGCCAGGTATTCAGAAAGGCAAGCTCTTCATCACCCTCTGCGCCCAGCCTTTCCAGCCAAACACTGGCGCTGTAATGCTCGGCTCGTAGCATAAATGGCACACCTTCAAAGTCGATAAGCCAGCTCAGTAAATCCGCGTCGGTTTGTTTTTCCGTGACCTTAGCGTCAATCAGTTGGCAAAACGCGATCAGATGTTGCTCGGCATTATCAAAATCCAGCGCATCTGTAGCCAGCACCAGCCGACCTGCTTCGCTGTCATGGTGGGAAAGACGGAAAGTAGGGTTATCCATAACTCGGCTCGTCGTCATTAAGGGTGATATGGTCTTCAATCACATCGAGGAATACGTTGCCGTATTTTTCGAGCTTGCGCTGACCGACACCATTCACTGCTAACAGCTCACCTTGCGAGGTTGGGATCATCTCTGCCATCTCAATCAAGGTGGCATCGTTGAAGACCACGTATGGTGGAATGTCTTCTTCATCCGCAATCGCTTTACGGAGCTTACGGAGCTTGGCAAACAGCTTCTTGTCGTAGTTACGCTTACCAAGCTTGTCAGCTTTGCTACGTGGCGACAGACCTAATCTCGGCACTGCAAGTTCTAGCGCAATTTCCCCGCGAAGCAACGGACGCGCCTCTTCGGTCAATTGCAGCACAGAGCTTCGGGCGATATTCTGCACCAGATAACCACGGTGGATAAGCTGACGGAAAATGCTGACCCAGTATTCATGGCTGAACTCTTTCCCCAGACCATAGGTGCTGAGCTTATCGTGTCCATATTCCTTGATACGCTGACTCTGCATCCCACGCAGCACTTCGACTGTGTAGCCCACACCGAAATTCTGGTTCACGCGGTACACGCAGGACAGCGCCTTTTGCGCTTGTTCAGTACCATCAAACAGCGTCGGCGGGTCAAGGCAGACATCGCAGTTGCCGCAAGGTTTCTCGCGATACTCACCAAAGTAGTTCAGCAGCACCAGACGGCGACATGTCAGCGCTTCGGCAAATGCGCCCATGGCATTGAGCTTGTGGCTTTCCACCAGCTTTTGCGGACCATCCGGTTTTTCTTCAAGGCAGCGGTGCAGCCAGCCAATGTCTGACGGGTCATAAAACATCACTGCTTCTGCAGGCAGGCCATCACGTCCGGCGCGGCCGGTCTCCTGATAGTAGGATTCGATATTGCGCGGTATATCGTAGTGCACCACAAAACGCACATTGGGTTTGTTGATGCCCATGCCGAAAGCCACTGTCGCGACGACTATCTGCACATCATCACGCTGGAACGCTTCCTGTACCCAGGCACGTTGCTCGTTCGTCATGCCAGCATGGTAAGCCGCAGCGCGGATATTACTGCCAATCAGCTTTTCTGCCACCTGCTCGACACGTTTACGGCTGTTGCAGTAAACAATGCCGCCCTGACCGGACTGGGTTGCCAGAAACTGGGTCAATTGCGCCAGAGGCTTGTGCTTTTCCACTAAGGTGTAGCGGATATTCGGGCGGTCAAAACTGCCAAGATAAATGTGCGGGTCATTGAGGGCCAGACGCTGGCAGATATCCTGACGCGTGGTGTCATCTGCCGTTGCGGTCAGCGCCATCACAGGAACATCAAGGAAATGCTGCTTCAGGCTGCCAAGTTGGGCGTACTCAGGGCGAAAGTCGTGTCCCCACTGACTAATACAGTGTGCTTCATCGACCGCAATCAGGCCAAGGTTTACAGACTGCAGGCGCTCGATGAAATCACGCATCAGAATGCGCTCTGGTGATACATACAACAGCTTGAGCGAGCCATTGCGCAGCGATTGCCACGTGGCCGATTGCTCATCTGGATTCATCGAAGAATTAAGACATGCTGCTTGCACGCCGTTTGCCAGCAATTGGTCAACCTGATCTTTCATCAAGGAGATCAGCGGTGAGATCACGATGGTGAGGCCATCACGCACCAAGGCAGGGATTTGATAACAGAGACTCTTGCCACCGCCTGTTGGCATGATCACCAATGAGTCACGTCCACCAACTGCGGCATCGATAATTTCTTTCTGACCGTCGCGGTAACTGTGATAGCCGAACACTTCCTGCAGAACAGTTTCGTCGTGCGCCAGTGGTGGTGTCATTTCGGCCGAATCGGTAACGGTCATAGAGCCTCTCATCATTTAATAGCCGCTCATTCTAAACGCAGCGGAGCATGGATAAAAGGTCAACGACGACGAACTGTCAGTTCAATTTTTCTCAACAGAAAAGGTGTGCTTCAAAAAGGGAAGTCCATATACTGGCCAAAGCAGCAAAAACTTTTACAAAAGAAGCGTCATCAGGCTTTCTTTCAGTCTGTTACCCTTTAACTCATTATTTTTCGCTGCATGCACCGCCATCAGGCGGTTTTTGCTCTTTAGCGTTTTTAGATGTAGAGATTTCGCAGTGAATGATGCGCAACAAACCCGCCGCGGCGTGATGCTGGCGCTGGGCGCTTACACCATGTGGGGCGTCGCTCCGCTTTACTTTAAGGCTCTAACCGATGTGCCACCGATGGAAGTGTTGGTGCACCGCGTGATTTGGTCTTTCTTCTTCCTAGCTCTCATCCTTCATGCCAGCGGTGGCCTTGCGCGCGTCAAATTGCTGTTGAAAGACAAAAAGCGTCTTGGCGTTCTGACCATTACCGCCATAGTGATCGCTGCTAACTGGCTGATTTTTATCTGGGCGGTCAAAAACGACCTGATGCTCGATGCCAGTCTTGGCTACTACATCAACCCGCTTATCAATGTGGTGCTTGGTATGGTCTTCCTTGGTGAGCGTTTCAGAAAGCTACAATGGGTTGCCGTAATCTTGGCATTTCTCGGTGTGGCTATTCAAGTCATCACCTTTGGCTCACTGCCTTGGGTCGCACTGGTGCTGGCATGCAGCTTTGGCTGTTACGGTCTGCTGCGTAAGAAGATTAACGTTGATGCTGCTACCGGGCTTTTCATAGAAACTCTGGTGCTGATGCCAATGTCGCTGATTTATATTTTGTTTATCGCCAGCAGTAGCACCTCGGACATGATGCAAAACAGTTGGGGATTGAACCTCCTCCTGATCGCTGCCGGTGTGGTGACAACACTGCCACTGCTTTGCTTTAACGGCGCGGCGACGAAATTACGTCTCTCGACGCTGGGCTTTTTCCAGTACATAGGCCCAACCATCATGTTTATGCTGGCCGTTGGTCTCTACAACGAACCTTTCACGGCAGATAAAGCAACCACTTTTGCTTTTATCTGGACCGCTTTGGCGATCTTTACTTTCGATGCTGTCAGAAAACGTAACAAGCAGCGAGCGAGTCGCTAAACACTAAAAATGGCACCTTGGGGTGCCGTTTTTTCTTCCTCAAAAACCTCACGCTATCTTGCTGCTATTGCGGGAAAAATCAGGCTAACTGCCTCGATAATCCGACACTCTTCTCTTCCTTTTGCGGACTATACTCAAAGTCCAACTTTTGGGCGTTAAAAGGAATTACAATGAAACAACACCCTACCCCTTTTATTTCCGCGCTGGCACTCAGCCTTGCACTCGCTTTTCCTGTGTCCGCCACCACCAAGGGTGAAGCCGCTGACGCCGTTGCACCGGAGCTTGCGACCGGTAGCGTGATGCGTAAAGCCGTAAAAGGTAAAGAGTGGATGGTGGCCTCTGCCAACCCCCATGCCAGTAAAGCCGGTGAAGCCATGCTGCGTGCGGGCGGTAATGCCATTGACGCCATGGTCGCAGTCCAAACGGTTTTGGGGTTGGTCGAGCCGCAAAGCTCAGGCATTGGAGGCGGCGCACTGCTGGTGTATTGGGATAGTGATGCACAGGCACTCACCACGTTTGATGGACGCGAAACCGCACCAAAAGACGCCACTCCGACCCTGTTCCAAAATAAAAATGGCGAGCCGCTGAAGTTCTATGATGCTGTGGTCGGTGGGCGCTCTGTGGGCACGCCGGGCACCCTACGCCTGATGCACGATACTCACGCCAAATTCGGAAATCTTTCATGGCGCACAGTACTGACGCCGGCCATTGAACTGGCAGAAAGTGGCTTTGAAGTCTCACCCCGTTTAGCGGGTCTGATTGAGCGCGATACCGATCGACTGCGCCGTTACCCATACACCTACCAGTATTTCTTTGACGACAATGGTAATCCGCTTACTGTCGGTCACCGTCTGGTGAATCAGGAATATGCCAATACATTAAAACTGGTTGCTGAAGACATTGATAACTTCTACGAAGGTGAGATTGCCGCCGACATCGTGGCGACAGTGCAAAATGCCGCAGGCAATCCAGGCATTCTGAGCAAAGACGATCTGAAAGATTACCGCATTGTGGAGCGTAAACCTGTCTGCGCGCCTTACCACCAGTACCGTATTTGTGGCATGGGGCCGCCAACTTCAGGTGGTATCACGGTAGGACAAATTCTGGGGGTTCTGAGCCATTTTCCTATGAAGTCACTGGGTAAAGATAATCCTGAAAGCTGGCGCTTGATTGGTGATGCCTCACGGATGGCGTTTGCAGACCGTGGCCGCTACATTGCCGACAGCGATTTTGTGCCGGTTCCAACAGAAGGCCTGCTGGCTCCGGAATACCTCAAAGCCCGCGCGGAAATAATCCCAGCGGAAGGTGCAATGAAAGAAGTTAGCCCGGGTGAGCCCAAGTTCAGCCACGCTAGCGTTGCACCAAAACTTGCCGATGACGAGTCTATTGAGTTGCCTTCCACCAGCCATTTCTCAATTGTGGATAAAGATGGCAACATCGTTTCCATCACCACCACCATCGAGAACGGCTTTGGCTCACGCCTGATGACACGAGGCTTCTTGCTCAACAACGAGCTCACAGACTTCTCGTTCAAAACCCACGCTAACGGGTATCCGATTGCCAACCGTGTTGAGCCGGGCAAACGTCCCCGCTCATCCATGTCGCCAACTATCGTGATGCGCGATGGCAAACCATACATGGCAGTTGGTTCACCTGGCGGTAGCCGCATTATCGGTTATGTAGCAAAAACCCTTGTCGCGCACCTCGATTGGGGACTCGACATTCAGTCAGCCATCGACCTGCCTCACCTTGTAAACCGTTTCGGCACCTATGATCTTGAAGCCGGGACGGACGCAGAAAGTTTCAAGCCCGCGCTTGAAGCAATGGGATATGAAGTCAATATTCGTGACTTAACCTCGGGTATACACGGTATTGTTATCGATAGCAGCACCTTGGTAGGCGGAGCTGACCCAAGGCGCGAAGGTTTAGTTGTGGCGGAATAACGTCAGGAGCAAAAGAATGTTGCGTAGAGTGAATATGATTGCGCTGTGTACCCTTATGGGCACAGCGAGTATCCCAGCACAGGCGACCGACTTGGGTAGCCTGCTTGGCAGTGCCGAGAAAGAAGCGTCGAACCTGTTGGAAGGCGTGAGCAGCGAAACAGCCAGCAACCCGCTGACTGAGCTGCTTTCCACTGATCTGGGTGTTGACGACAAGCAAGCTGCAGGCGGTGCTGGTGCACTGCTGGCAATGGCTTACGAGACACTGGGTGAAAGCCAAAGCAGTGAACTTCTGAAAATGGTACCGGGTATGGATTCACTGACCAGCATGATCCCTGGTGATTTGGGCAGCAACCTGTCGAATATGGAGTCAGTAGACAAAGTGTTCAACATGTTGGGAATGGACTCAGGTATGGTGCAGAAATTCGCACCTGTCATTTTAAAGCACCTGACAGGCGCTGGCGCGAGTGAATCACTCATCAGCGATCTGGCAAGTGCCTGGGGTACACCCGCTTAATCCAATATATCGACATGCCAAAAAAGAAAGGGTGGCTCCATGCCACCCTTTCTTTTTTAAAAAACCGAATCACATCGCTTCAAGCTTGGCGTATTGGGTAACCAACCATTTGATACCCTCCCCGTTAAACGCCACCTGTACACGACTCTGCTGACCACTACCTTCAAAGTTGATGATGGTGCCTTCACCGAATTTCGGGTGCTGCACTCGCTGGCCAAGCGAGAACCCGGTCTGGTTAAAGTTCTCTTGGGTCTGGGTTTGCGAGAAACGCCCGGATGCTGCGGCTGGACGCGACACTTTCGCGCGCATTCGCACTTCTTCCAGGCAATCTTCAGGCAGTTCGCGGATAAATCGCGACGCCTTATGGAACATGTCTTTGCCGTAAACACGGCGCATTTCCGCGTGGGTGATGTAGAGCTTTTTCATCGCACGGGTCATGCCGACATAACAAAGGCGACGCTCTTCTTCCAAACGTCCGGCTTCTTCCGCCGACATCTGGCTTGGGAACATGCCTTCTTCAACACCCACCATGAACACCATGGGAAACTCAAGGCCTTTGGCACTGTGCAATGTCATTAGCTGTGCCGCATCGTCAAACTCATCAGCCTGACCTTCACCAGCTTCAAGCGCGGCATGAGAGAGGAACGCCGACAGTGGCGACATTTCTTCCTGCACCTCTTCCGGCACTTCAAACTGACGGGTAGCTGTGACCAGTTCTTCAAGGTTATCAATGCGCGCTTGCGCTTTTTCACCTTTCTCTGCTTCGTACATAGCGCGAAGGCCGGAGTGCTGGATCACGTAGTC
Source organism: Grimontia kaedaensis (assembly GCF_023746615.1). NCBI lineage: Bacteria > Pseudomonadati > Pseudomonadota > Gammaproteobacteria > Vibrionales > Vibrionaceae > Grimontia > Grimontia kaedaensis. Next base: position 3,655,092 of record NZ_CP082275.1, read on the forward strand.
CGTTTGCTGGAAAAGCGCCATTTCGCGGGTGTCATCTTCCAGCGCATTCACCAGCTCGACAAAACGGCGCAAAGAGTTTGCAGCGCGGCCTGCCAGCACCTGCTCTTCAAGCAGCTGGTTACTCGCTTCCCACATGGTTGCTCCGCGATCACGCGCAGCAAGACGGATGGTTTCGAGGGTGCGATCGCCAAGACCACGTGCTGGCGTATTCACCACGCGTTCGAAAGCCGCATCATCAAAACGGTTACCAATCATGCGAAGGTACGCCAGCGCATCTTTGATTTCCTGACGTTCGAAGAATCGCATACCACCGTAAATGCGGTACGGCAGACCTGCCTGAATCAAGGCCTCTTCAAGCACACGGGATTGGGCGTTGTTTCGGTATAAAATCGCAGTGTCATTCAGCGCGCCGCCTTCGTCTTGCCAGGCTTTGATTTTGCCCACTACGAAGCGGGCTTCATCTAACTCGTTAAACGCACTGTATACAGAAATTAATTCACCTTCCTGACCTTCCGTCCACAGGCTCTTTCCCATGCGCTCGGCATTGTTTTCAATCAGGTGGTTAGACGCTTTCAGGATGTTGCCGGTCGAGCGGTAATTCTGCTCAAGACGGATGGTTTCAGCGCCAGGGAAGTCCTGCAGGAAGCGAGAGATGTTCTCGATTTTCGCACCGCGCCAACCATAGATGGACTGGTCGTCATCACCTACGATCATCACTTTGGCACTGTTGCCCGCCATCATACGCAGCCAAGCATATTGGATGTTGTTGGTATCCTGGAACTCATCCACCAGAATGTGCTGGAAACGCGCTTGATAGTGCTCACGGATATGTTCTTTATCACGCAGCAGCTCGTGGCAACGCAGCAGCAATTCCGCAAAATCCACCAAACCTGCACGGTCACAGGCTTCCTGATAAGCAGCGTAAACACGCAGCCAGGTTTTCTCTACCGGATCAAACTGGGCATCGATGTGATGCGGGCGCAGGCCCTCGTCTTTCTTGGCGTTGATGTACCAAGACGCCTGACGCGCAGGCCAATGTTTTTCATCCAGATTCTGCGCTTTGATCAGGCGGCGAAGCAGACGCTGTTGATCGTCTGAGTCCAGGATCTGAAAGTCCTGCGGCAGGTTTGCATCCAGATGGTGGGCACGGAGAATACGGTGACACAAACCGTGGAAAGTGCCGCACCAAAGACCGGAAGCCGTGCCCTGCATCAACTGCTCAATACGCCCGCGCATTTCTGCAGCGGCTTTGTTGGTAAAAGTTACCGCCATCACCGAAAACGGCGAAGCATATTCAACCTGCATTAACCAGGCAATACGATGAACCAGCACACGTGTTTTACCACTGCCTGCGCCCGCCAGAACAAGATAGTTGCCAAGCTGAGCAGCCACTGCCTCGCGTTGTTTGTCATTCAGACCGTCAATCAGGTGGGATACGTCCATCGTTCATTCACTGGTTATTTATACACTGGTTGACGATTATACCCATAAACCGTCGTGAGTTGCAGATCTGCTTATCGCACTGCGCTTGTTTTTGAATCTGTAACGGCTTCTGCCTCTTTCTCACTTCATGAATAGCTTTCACGTCTGCCGTTTCAAGACAAAAAACACCCAAAAATTAAAACCAATAAAATCAGATTCATAAGTACATCTTTACCTATTTAAAGAAAAATAAGCTTAAAAAAAACCGTAATAACGAAAGTTTTTATGCCAGAGACCTATCCTTTTGGAAGAGCACTGAATAACCAACAGTGCCATCAGGGGCTCCCTGAATAACGTATTGATTATCTTGATGACAAAAGTCTGTAAAGAGAGGAACCATCATGAAAAAGACCAATTTTGCTGTCGCTGCTGCTGTTACTAGTCTTCTTGCTGTAGGTGCAACTACCCTGACAGCTGCTCCCGCTCAAGCAGCAGAGAAAGAAAAATGCTATGGCGTGGTGAAAGCCGGTAAAAACGACTGTGCAACGAACAACAGCTCTTGTGCGGGTACATCTACCAAAGACTCACAAACTGACGCATTCGTTGTCGTACCAAAAGGTCTGTGTGAGCGTCTGGTTGGCGGTTCAACCACTTCGTCTTAATTGGCATTGAAGGGTCCCGGTATGGAAAAGGTATCTCCTTGGGTGGGCGTTGGACTGAGACAGCCACACCACGCTCACTTTCTTAATCATTCCCCGGATATCGGATGGTTAGAAGTACACAGTGAGAACTTTTTCCTGCCGCACTCAAAGGCCTTTGAGGCGCTGCATACGCTGCGGCGCCACTATGACATCAGTTGCCACGGTGTGGGTTTGTCACTGGGATCGGTCGATCCTGTGAATAAACACCATCTTGGCAAGCTGAAACATCTGGTCGACTCCATCGACCCCCTCTTTGTTTCCGACCATTTAAGCTGGAGTTCGGTCGACGGCGAATACTTCAATGACCTGCTGCCTCTGCCGTATACAGAAGAAGCGCTGGAGGTGTTTTGCCGCAATGTCGACGCGACGCAAGACCATCTGAGCCGCCAGATACTGGTCGAAAACCCATCGAGCTACTTAAGTTTCAGTCACTCCACCATTCCTGAGTGGGAGTTCCTCGCCGAAGTGGCGAGGCGTACTGGCTGTGGTTTATTACTCGATCTGAATAACATTCATGTCAGCGCCTTCAATCATGGCTTTGATACCGACACTTACCTCGCGGCAATTAATCCTGAGTGGGTACAGGAAATTCATCTGGCCGGCTTTACCGTGAAGCAGTTAGACGAAGGGGAAATCTGGATTGATACCCACAGCCAACCCGTGTCTGAGCCTGTGTGGTCGCTTTATGAAAAATGGATTGCCGAGCACGGCGCGCGCCATACCTTGATTGAATGGGATCGCGATATCCCCACGCCGGACGTTTTACTCGGTGAAGCAGCAAAAGCCGATCGCATCGTCAAAGCCCTCTCGCCATCCGTGAAGGAGGCATCATGAGCGCACCTAGCCTTGCTTCGCTGCAGCATCAATTTCGCGATGCCCTGCATTATGAGTCACACGATTTACCTGTTGCAGAAGGCGTGACAGAGCCTGAAGCGCTGATACAGGTTTACCGCAACAACTTTGTGATGACCCTGACTGAATGCCTCGAGAACATTTACCCCGTCGCCAATGCTCTGGTGGGTGAAGAGTGCTTTCAGGCCATTGCCCGTCACCACGTACTTGGCACCACCATGGATAACGCCTGCGCCGATCGCTATGGCGCCGGGTTTGCTGACACCATTCGCGCGCTGCCCAACATCATCGAAGCCGTGCCGTATCTGGCAGATATCGCTGAGATTGAATGGCATATCCAATGCGTGAACAGAGCGCCATTGCCTGAGGCTTTTCCGGTCGAGGCCTTGTCAGAAATACCACCGGAAGATTTTCCGCGTATTCAGCTCACGGTTTCTCCGGCATCCGCTGTGATGAAAAGTGACTTCGCTATCGCCACACTTTGGCAAGCGGTCAGCAATCAGGATGAGGAAGCCTTGAATCAGCTGGATTTGATGCGTCCAGAAGCCCTGTTGGTGCAGAAAGATGACGAAGGGATCAGTGTCACCACTATCAGCGATGAAGAAGCCTCGCTGATCCTCGCTTGCAAAGATTTCGCGTTTGGGGAGATTGACCCCGAGCTTTTGCCACACATTTCCGGCGCCATGCAACGCGGTGTATTCAGCAGCTTTGCACTGGCCGGTGATTAACAAGAAAAAGGAAATCGCACATGTTCGCTGTGATCAATAAAATCGACGACTTGATGGAATCTGCGCTTAAGCCTTTGGTTCCGGTTCTTCTGCTGGTTAGCCGCCTTTGGGTAGCTTGGGTATTTTTCAAATCCGGCCAGACCAAAATCGCCAGTTGGGACAGTACACTGTTCCTGTTCGAATACGAATATCAGGTACCGTTTATTCCTTGGGAAATGGCTGCCTACCTCGGCACAGCGGCGGAACTCATTTTACCTATCTTCCTGGCACTCGGCCTTTTAACCCGCCCAGCGGCTTTTGCCCTGTTTGCGTTTAACATTGTCGCGGTGGTGTCTTATCCCGCGCTGTGGCCAAAAGGCTTTTTCGACCACCAGATGTGGGGCGTGATGCTTCTCGTCACCATGATTTGGGGACCAGGTATGGCAGCAGTCGATAACTGGTTGAAGAACCGTAACTAACTGAGTGCGAGCAACTCGGAAAGGTTGGAAACTTCCACGTCCGGCAGTAACGAAGCGCGCCGCTGCAATGTCAGCGGCGTTTTTGTGTCGTTAAACCAACACGCTTTAAAGCCAGCCAGTTTCGCCCCGCATACATCGGCTTTAAGGTGGTCGCCAACATGGAGAATGGTGTCTGCGGGAATATTCAGAATGGATTGCGCCTTGGTAAACAGTGCACCGTCAGGTTTCGCAGCACCATCAGGGCCTGCCTGAAGCACTTTTTTGAACAGTGGCGTCAGGCCCAGCTTGTCACAATCGACATTCCCGTTGGTGATCGCCACCAGCGGATAACGGACAGCCAGTTCACCCATGATCTGCATCGCTTCTTCCGGAACAATAAAATTACTGCGCTCATGAAGGAAAAATGCCACGCCATCATCGGCGAGAGATTTGGCATCAGCATCACTCAGGCCGCAACGTAAAGCCGCCAAGGTAAGCTGAGCGCGGCGAATTTCGGTGACAAACCCCACCAGCGACGCATCCGCTGCAATCACTTCTGCACGCATCACCTGCCACTGCGGCCAGTCAAAATTAGTCATCGCCGGGCATCGCGCTTCCAGCCAGTCCAGTAACATTTGCTCTGCACGGATAATCACCACCCGGTTGTCATACAGGGTGTCATCCAAATCAAACGTCATGGCAGAGATAGGCTGCCAGCGGCGATAGAACTTCATGCGCGCTCCTTGAAGTAGTGCGGTTAGTCGTCGTTTTTACGCTTACGCGCTCTGGGGTGCGCGGCGTCGTACACTTTGGCCAGATGCTGGAAGTCGAGGTGGGTATAGACTTGGGTGGTGGAGAGGTCAGCATGGCCCAGAAGCTCCTGCACCGCCCTCAAGTCACCAGAAGATTCCAGCATGTGGGTAGCAAAACTATGACGCAATTTGTGGGGATTGATATGGCTGCTAACCGCCTGTTTCTGTCCCCATTCCGCCATACGTTTTTGTACGCTGCGCGGAGAGATACGGTTTCCCAGCTTCGACAGGAAAAGGGCATCTTCCGGCCCTTTAAGCAGTTGGTTACGCACTTTCAGCCAGTTGAACAGCCATTCTTTCGCCATACCGGTAAAAGGCACAACGCGCTCTTTGTCACCTTTACCGATTACACGCAAATCGCCCTTTCGCATCGCCACATCACGAACGTTAAGGCCAATAAGCTCAGACAGACGAAGTCCTGCGCCGTACATCAGCTCCATCATGGCGCGATCACGCACGGCTAATGGATCGTCTGCATCCACCGACAGCAACTGATTCACTTCATCGACATCAAGGTTCTTTGGCAGCGTGCGACCTTGCTTGGGCGCTGCGACGCCTTTCGCGGGATTCGCCGCCAGTGCGCCGTCTGACACCATAAAGTCAAAAAAACTGCGAAGGGCAGATAGGCGAAGCGCAATACTGCCCGCTTTCAGACGTTCGCGCTTGGCTTGGGCTGCAATCTGGCGCACCCATGCGGCATCAACATCCTGCCATTTGGTCACACCAGCACCCACCAGAAACTCAGCACTGGCGGTCAGTTGTTGGCGGTAATTGTTTTCGGTGTGGCGGCTTAAGCCCCGCTCGCGGATCATGTAATCAAAGAATCGCGCCAGCGGTTTTTCGATGCTGGCAGGCAAACTCATTCGTTCGCCTGCCACTTGGTGAGGAGAATGGCGATGTGCTCGGCGATCTGCTCGACGAACAGGGTATCCATGCTGGGCTGAAAGTGACCGCCATCTTGGCTGGCAAAGGTCAGGAAACCCAGTTCTTTGCCTTTAAACACAGGGACCAGCGCATAGGAGCCAAGCTCAGGTGCCTGAGTGACGAACTGGTCGCCATCGACTTTGCGCAATCTGCCCAGATAGATTCGCTGGCCACAGAAATGTGCCGCTTTCACCGCATCCACACTCTTGCGGTTTAATTGATGGTGGCCACCGTCATAGAGACGAAGGCTCACAACCAAGTGCAGTGAGTTGGCAAGTTCCAACAAGGCTTTATGAATATCGTCTTCACTTTCTGCCGCAAACAACGCCTTGTGCGCGTGGGAGAAAGCGCGAAACAGGTTTTCATTACCCGCCGCGATACTCATCAGTTGGGTAATATCTTCTTCAAGCTCGGCCACACGCTCACGCAAACGGCCAAGTTGGATTTCGACGAGAGATACCGCACCACGTTCAGCATGAGGCACTCTCAATTGCGCCGCCAGTTGAGGTTGGCGGTGGAAGAAGTCTGGATTGTCTTTCAAAAAAGCGGCCACGGCTTCTTCGGTCAATGCCTCAGCCAGTGGCCCTTCGAGCTTGGAAAGCTCCGTCATACTGTTATCTGTCCATCATATACGTGTGAAGCCGGACCCGTCATGTAAAGCGGATGCCCTACGCCTTTCCAACGGATTTTCAGATCGCCGCCTGGCAGGTGGACTTTCACCGATTCATCAAGCAAACCCTGCAAAATACCTACAGCGACTGCAGCACAAGCACCACTGCCACACGCCTGAGTTTCCCCCGCACCGCGCTCGTAAACGCGAAGACGGATTTCATTGCGCGACACCACCTGCATAAAGCCAGCGTTAACACGCTCAGGGAAACGCTCGTGGGATTCCACCAGCGGACCCAGGCCTTCCACGTCATAGGTATCGACGTCATCGACCACAGTGACGCAATGTGGATTGCCCATACTGACCGCGCCCACAAACAGGGTTTTATCTTCTACACGTAAAATATAGGTTTTTTCTTCAGCGTTTGCGCGGAAGGGGATTTTAGACGGCGCCCAGATAGGTTCACCCATATTGGCAGTAACCAGTTCGTCACTGTCCATCTTGAGTATCATCTTGCCGCCTTTGGTACTGACCTGAATTTGGTTTTTGTTGGTCAGCCCTTTCATCCGCACAAAACGGGCAAAGCAGCGCGCACCATTGCCGCACTGCTCCACTTCGCTGCTGTCAGCATTAAATATCCGGTAATGGAAATCACTTTCCGGATCATAAGGTGGCTCAACCACCAACAGCTGATCAAACCCCACTCCGGTATTTCTGTCCGCCAGACGGCGGATCATGTCCGGAGAGAAGTATGCATTTTGCGTCACGCAATCAACGACCATAAAGTCGTTGCCGAGACCATGCATTTTGGAAAATTGTATCTGCATCCGGATCCTTTTACTCAGGCAGTACCTGTTCTAACTCCCACAGTGATGCCAGCGGCTCACGCTGGCGCACCAAGTGGGATTGGTCGCCATCTACCATCACTTCTGCCGCACGGCAGCGGGTGTTGTAGTTAGACGACATCACAAAGCCATAAGCACCTGATGAACGCACCGCCAGCAGGTCGCCCGCTTCAAGCACCAGCGCACGGTCTTTACCGAGGTAATCGCCGGTTTCGCACACAGGACCAACCAAATCATACGTTTTGGCTTCACCCTGACGTGGCTGCACAGGAACAATATCCTGCCAAGCCTGATAAAGCGCTGGACGCAGTAAGTCGTTCATTGCCGCATCAATGATGGCGAAATTCTTTTCTTCGTTGTGCTTGAGGAACTCAACCTGGGTCAGCAGCACACCGGCATTAGCGGCGATGGCACGACCTGGCTCAAACACCAGCTCGATATCCTGATGGTTCGACAAACGGTCAAGCAAGGCTTTCGCATAGTCAGACGGCTCTGGCGGCTTCTCATCGCTGTAAGTCACACCCAAACCACCACCCACATCAAGGTGATCGATAGAGATGCCATCCTGACCCAGCGCATCAATCAACCCCAGCAGGCGATCGGTCGACTCGATAAACGGCGCCAACTCTGTCAGCTGTGAACCGATATGGCAGTCGATACCATGCACAGAAAGGTGTGGCAGGCTATTCGCGTATTGGTAAACCTCACGGGCTCTATCAAACGCGATGCCGAATTTGTTTTCTTTCAGACCGGTAGAAATATACGGGTGGGTTTTGGCATCCACGTCCGGGTTGATACGCAGGCTGATTGGCGCCACTTTACCCAGCTCGCCCGCCACTTTGTTCAAGCGATCCAGCTCGGCTTCTGATTCGACGTTAAAGCATTTAATGCCCAGCTCCAGCGCACGCGCCATTTCCGGTTCGGTTTTACCCACGCCAGAGAACACCACTTTCTTCGGATCGCCGCCAGCCGCTAATACGCGCTCCAGTTCACCCTGTGAAACGATATCAAAACCTGAGCCCAGACGCGCCAATACATTTAGTACGCCAAGGTTACTGTTCGCCTTCACGGCGTAACAAATCAGGTGCGGATGGTCACCCACGGCTTTATCAAACGCATGCCAATGACGCTCCAGCGTCGCACGCGAATATACGTAAAGCGGTGTGCCGTATTGCTCTGCAAGCTGCGCCAATGGCAGATCTTCTGCCCACAGTTGCCCGTCATCCTGATAATTGAAGTAGTCCAACGTTGTCCTTCCCTGTCCAAAGTGTTATGGCTGAGTAGATTCCTGAGTATCCTGCGGCGTTTCCGAATTTACCTGCTCATTTTGCGCGGGTGCATCTTCTGGAAAGTAGAGAGGTCCTTGCTGACCGCATGCCGAAATCAGGGCTACTGTTGCCAGTGCGGCAAGTTTCAGGGTTAATCGCATCATTTCTGCCAGTGATCTAAAAGTTAATGCCCTCTATAATCGCATCAACGCACTGAAAAGCAATAGGACGACTGAGAATGAACACAAGCCAATACCATGAACTGGTTGACGAGCAATGGATGGCGATTGAAGACGGCATCGACGAGAGTGGCGCGGATATCGATTACGAAACGAATGGTAATGTTCTGACACTGGATTTTGAAGACCGCAGCCAGATCATCATCAACCGTCAGGAACCGATGAAAGAAATCTGGTTGGCATCGCGCTCAGGCGGATTCCACTTCAGCTACCAGGACGGCCAATGGCTGTGCAGCAAGAGTGGCATGGAATTTATGGATATGGTGAAGCAAGAATGTTCCAAACACGCTGGCGAGAGTGTGGACTGGTAACAAGCTGCTTGATTTAAAGTGTATTAATAAAGGCTGACAACATGTGTTGTCAGCCTTTTTTCTGAAATCGGGATTGATTCAGCGGGACGCGTATTGGGCTGCGTCAGTATTCGCATCTGCACGTTGCCACTGACGCTCACTCTTGTAGGGGATGACCTGCGCTCGACCATCGGCTTGATGGATGATGTCGTAGAACTGTGGCAGGTTGAAATTCACGCCTTTACCAGCAAAGTTAGTGGTTTCCTGCGGAGAAGTATAGAAGCGGTTTACGCCCTGTACCATCTCTTCTTTGTCACCGCTGCACTGGCGGTACACTTCCACGCGATTGTTTTCATCCAGTACATAGATGTGGAACCCATCATCGCAATCTTCAAAGAAAAACTGGATAAGACCTTCACTGGCGTAAGCATCGACCACTTCCGGCGGATGGATATCGGCATCTTTGTCCAATACCATGACCGGTGAACCATGAACCTTATTGGTTGAAATCGAACGGTAGAACTCGACGGAGTTTTCTAGTTTCTGCACTGACACACCGCGGCGCTCAAAGAATAGACCGAAGGTTTGGTCTGCTACACGAATCGCTTTAAAGCGGCGGCGTTTTTCCTGATCGACCGGTTTCAAGCGCATATCGATACACTCTGCCACCAGTTGATAAACCAGGTTACGAATCAAACCACGCATCTTGCCCGCATAACAGAATACATCCACTGACTCAGGTGGAATAGCATCCTGGTGCATTTTACCCAGCAGAGTTTTCAACACATCGAGAATGGCGTTCTCGCCCTTAAAGTTCAGGGTACGCACTTCGTTCCAGCTGTTGCGGTAAACCAAATCAACACTGCCAACCAAACACTGCTGCTCAGCACCGTAGCTGAAAATGTCCGTGTTTTTGAAATCGAAACGCACCGCAGGCTGCTTAAGCTCTGTGGTCGGGTCGTTTTCAAGGTTGATGAACAGCGCCAGTTTACGCACTTCACAAGGGCTCGACAGCGCCTGCAGAGAAGGCTGCGGACGACGCACCGAGAAGGTGTTGCGTAGGTCACTGACCAGTTGGTAAAGCTTATCGATGTCGACATTGCTGTTACGTGCCACTGAATGGAGGCGGCTTGATTCGGTCAACAGACCATTGAAATACGCCCATGCCACCAGCTTGGACAGGTAGCGGTTATGTTCGAGCGGCGAGCGGCCGATGATTTCAACAGGCTTCAATGATTGCTTATAGAGATACCAACCCGGTGGGTTACTGCGCCCTTCTTGCACCTGAATAAAGCTAAGGTCCGCTTCATGCAAATCTGGTGACAGTTGCGGGTTAAGCAAGGTCACTTTGCCCGGCAACACCTCAAACGCAGCATAAAGCTTACGTGCCAGAATGCTGATGTCTTCAGGGCTAATTGCAGAGGTGATGTCATTGCGACGCGCGAACCGGATAAGGTTTCGGTAGCTCAACATCAAGGCTTCAAGCAGTTCGTTGTGCGCTTCTTTAACCTCTTCCACTTTCCAGTTACGGCGATTGTCCAGACGCGCGATGTCTTCCTGTGTCCAGCCCCATTCACGGGTCAGAATACAGAGCACTTCACGGCGCCATGGCACTGAGCCAGGGCCAGGTTCACGGGTCAGCTTCTCGTGGGTTTTGAGGTAAAAGCAGCGACGCACCAGATCAAGACGGCGGTGGTCATCGATGCGCTCAAGATAGCGGGTGACTTTCTCCAGCATCAGGTAATAAGCGTCAGACTGGTAAACGTCCAACATGCCAGAGAAGAAACGGCGTTTGCCGTCAACGCTCAGAAGCTGGGTGCCTGGGTACTCCCAAGAATAAGCTTCAAGCAGAATTGCTTTGAGTACCGACTTATAGGGTGAATCAATACTTTTATACAGTTGCCAGAGGCTAGAGCCGAAGTACTCTTCCGCCGGGATCGATGGCAAACCGCCAAAGTCCACCCAGTCGTCGCGCTTAATAGCACCACTGGCAATCATCTCTCCGACATAATCTTCGTAGCAACCTTCCATCTCCGGCGGTACCAGATACCAAAGAAGATGTTGGCCAGCGAGATGCACGGCGGAGCGGTAGAATTCATCGAGCAGCAGGTAATGTTGGGTTGAGCCACAGTTTTCTGTGGTCATCGCCTGCGCCATGTTCTGGCGGAAACGCTGCTCGCAAATCACAAAGAAGTTCACTTCCACACCCTGAGACATTGCCCAGTCGGAGATCAGTGAACATTTGGCGTCCAGCATGTCACGTTCATCATGCGCGACCCAATCCTGCACACAGACCCAAATATCCAAATCACTAGAAAGGCTTTGGCCCATTGACGCGGTACTACCCATCGAGAATAGGCCCTTGATTGGGTGCTCTTGGGAGAACGGCTTAACAGGAGAGGGGGTATTCAGTGCGAGAGCACAATCGTTTACAAAGTCTTGCTGGACATCAGAAAGAGAGAAATTGCAGATACCATGAACGACGCTACGCTCGAGGTAACCAGGAACAGCAGGATGATTAAAGTGCAGCAAGGCAGGCAATACGTTAAAAACATTAACGGCCTGAGAGTGCATAGCGCTTCGGGCGCGCTCCAACCTAACGTGGTTGAAGGCATTAAGACGCTCTAATTGCTGATCAACATAGTTTTGCAAGATAAACATCCAAAGTTGCCGACATCCTAGTCAACGAAACGGGAGCTAAGTCTAAAAGACTCCGGCGCCCATGGATAAAAACGTGATCAATTTAACAGTTTTTCTTTGGAGCGTAAAGCGAGCAATGACTCATCATTTCTGCTTCACTTTGTTCACTATATGAACAAAACTGTGAGAGAGACAACGCTTTATCTCAAATTTGATTCGAAATAAGGTGAACCACGTTGGGTTTTACCCCTGTGAACCGCCCCGAAAACATGATCAATATCACATCATCATAGCCGAAGCCGCATGGATTCGCACCTTTTTATCGCCGCTATCACCTTAAGTTCTCAAGGAATAACAAGGGGTGGTACGATTAGCCTAAGCAAATCAAATGGACGTAATTATGACTTCAACACCCGTTCGTATCGCCACCCGCCAGAGCCCACTTGCCCTGTGGCAGGCTGAATTTGTTAAAGCTGCTCTGGAAGAAACCCATCCGGGTTTGACCGTGGAGCTGGTTCCTATGGTGACCAAAGGCGACATTATTCTCGACACTCCACTGGCCAAAGTTGGCGGTAAAGGATTGTTTGTGAAAGAGCTGGAGCAGGCAATGCTGGATGGCCGAGCAGACATTGCGGTCCATTCCATGAAAGACGTACCGGTAGAGTTCCCTGAAGGGCTGGGGTTGGTCACTATCTGTGAGCGTGAAGACCCACGTGACGCCTTTGTTTCCAACAATTATGAAAGCATCAATGCACTGCCTGAAGGTGCAGTTGTCGGCACATCAAGCCTTCGCCGCCAGTGTCAGGTTCGTGCCATGCGCCCTGATTTGGTGGTGAAAGATCTGCGCGGCAACGTCGGCACCCGCTTGGGCAAACTGGATAATGGCGAATACGACGCCATCATTCTTGCATCGGCAGGTCTGAAACGTCTGAATCTTCATGACCGTATCCGCAATGAAATTGAACCGGAAGAAATTCTGCCAGCAGTTGGCCAAGGTGCTGTCGGCATTGAGTGCCGTCTGGATGATGAACGCGTCCGTGCGCTGCTGGAACCATTGGCCGATGCCAACACCACTTACCGCGTGCTGTGTGAGCGTGCAATGAACAACCGTCTGATGGGCGGATGTCAGGTGCCCATTGGTAGCTACTCAGAAATCCACGGTGACCAAATCCATCTGCGCGCACTGGTAGGCGAGCCGGATGGCAGCAAAATCGTCAGTGGTGAAGTGACAGGCCCGCTTGAAAAAGCCGAAGAGCTGGGCACTGGTCTTGCTGAACAGCTGCTTGAAGACGGAGCGCGTGTGATTCTGGAAAAACTTTATCAGGACGAAGTATGACCGTACTGGTGGTGCGCCCTGCACCTGCCTGCTATGAACTTGCCGAAACGCTGAACCAATCAGGAATAAAGGCGCTTCCCGCGCCTTTATTGTCTTTTTCTGCCGGAATCGACCTTCCCTCTCTGACTCAATGCTTTAATACACTCCCACCACACAGCGTGGTCGTGGCAGTGAGTCCCCGCGCGATTGAATACGCCCATCAACAACTTCAAGACGAAAACGCCAGCTGGCGTGACGATCTGCATTATGTGGCAGTCGGAGAAAAAACAGCGCAGGTCTGGAAAACCAAAAGCGGTGTGAATGCGATTCAGCCAACGACAGAAGACAGCGAAGGCATGGTGTCCTTGTCTGTTTTCGAAAAGCCGCAAAGTCTTCAGGTCGTGATCTTGCGTGGCAACGGCGGACGGGCATTTTTGGGCGACACCCTGACAAATCACGGTGCCAAGGTGCGCTATTTTGAAGCCTATCAACGACATTGGACCAGTGAATCTCTATCATCACTGGCAAAGCAATGGCGGGCGGAAAATGTCGACACCTTGGTCATCACCAGTGGTGAACAACTTTCGCTTTTGTGCCAGACAATCTCAGAGTGTGACCAGCAATGGTTACGAGAATGCCATATACTGGTGCCAAGCAAACGGATTTACAATCAAGCAATTGGCCTTGGTTTTAATGCAATCAGCTGCGTAAACAGCGCCTCCAATCACGCCCTGTTTCACGCGTTAAACGAGATGATTAACTCGGGACATTCGGATGACAGACAACAATAAGACTTCAGGCACGGATAAAGACACGTCGGCGCCAGCATCCCCTACCGGCAAGGAAACGCCATCGTCTTCCAAGCAAAGCGGTAAGCCTTCTGCGATCGACAAATCCGCTGCCAAGTCCACGCCTACTGATACGCCAGCCAGTGACAAAAATACAGCAACTCCGCCTCCTCAGGCAAAAGAGAAAAAAGGGGGTAACAAACTCTCTATTGTCGCCATTATTTTGGTGATAACACTCGGTGGTGGTCTTTATTACCATGGCCATCAGCAAAGCCAACAGCTTACAGCCAATATCTCTGCCCTAACTGATGAAGTCAGCTCACTGAAGTCGGCGCTGGCTAATAGCGAAAAGCAAAGTCAGGAAGCGGTAAAAAAAGCCGTGCAAGATACTCAGGTGCTGATTGAACAGCAGGACACCACTATCCAGAGCCTGCAATCAGCGCTGGCTGATGTAAAAGGCCGTCGTCCGAATGACTGGCTGTTAGCAGAAGCGGATTACCTGGTGAATCAGGCCGCACGTAAGCTTTGGCTGGAACACGATGTACTGACAGCCACCACCCTGATGCAAAATGCTGATCAGCGCATTGCTGAGCTTAATGACCCGTCGCTGACGCCTATCCGTCAGGCGATGGCAAAAGACATCCAACAGCTAAAAGCCGTGAAACGCATTGATCGCGACGGTATTGTGCTTCGCCTGAACTCACTACAACAGGAAGTCGACAAACTGCCGCTTGCCAATGCCATCATGCCAGAAGCAGAAGAAGTCGCTACGCAGCAGGTCTCTGGCAATGTCGACGACTGGCAGCAAAACCTGAAAGCATCTTTCAGTGATTTCGTCGGTCAGTTCATCACCTACCGAAAGCGTGAAGGCGATGTGGTACCACTGCTGACACCGGCGCAAACTTTCTACCTGCAGGAAAACCTCAAGGCGAAGCTGGATCAGGCCGTGACGTCGGTATATCGCGAGAATGGCCGCCTGTATGCCGAGTCACTGAAAACCGCTAAAGCGTGGGCTGAGCGCTTTTACAACCAAGACGCCGACATCACTAAGAGCTTCGTTGCGACTCTGACCAACCTCAGCCAGCAAACCATCGAGGTGAGCTACCCTGAGGCCCTGGAAAGCCAAGCGCTGATTAGTGACATGCTAGCTGACCGCCTGCGACGCGATTTAGCGCCACTGCAAACCGGGGAGAATAACTAATGATTAAAATTCTCCTGCTGGTTATCGCACTGATTGCAGGCCTTATTGTTGGGCCGGATCTGGCGGGTAATCAGGGTTATGTTCTGATTTCCGCGGCCAACCAAACCATCGAGATGAGTGTATCCACGCTCATCATTCTGGTGGTGTTCGCTTTTGCTGCACTGTTCATCTTTGAATGGCTCATTCGCAAAGTGTTCTCGCTATCAAGCTCCACCCGTGGCTGGTTTTCCGGCCGTAAGAGTAAGAAAGCACGCGCGCTGACCAACGATGGCTTGCTGAAACTACTGGAAGGTGACTGGAAGCTATCTGAAAAGCTGGTGATGAAAGGTGCAGCTCACAGCGATGCCCCTTTACTGAACTACCTGGCGGCAGCAGAAGCAGCGCAAGGCCGTGGCGACGTAGACAGCCGTGACCGATACTTGCAACAAGCATCGGACTTTGGGACTGATCGTCTGGCAACCTCACTGACACGCGCCAAGCTACAATTCCGCCAAGGCCAATATGAAGAAGCGCTCGCGAGCCTTCAAGGACTGGTCGATGCCAATCCGCGCAACTCGATTTTGTTGAACTTACTGAAAGATACTTACCTGCAGCTTCAGGACTGGCAGGCGCTGCTGCGTTTGATGCCATCACTGAAACGCGTGAAAGCCGTCACTGAAACGGAAGCAGAAAAGCTGGAACAGAAAGCCGAATGTGGCCTGATGGCTCATATCGCAACACAGAAAGGCAGCGATGGCCTTCTGGCTCACTGGAATAGCCTAAGCCGCGCAGCCCGCCAGCAACCTAAGCTTATTGCTTGTTTGGTCAAACAGCTGATTTCACGTCATGCTGATTCAGAGGCTTACATCATTCTCCGTGAGAACCTGAAAAAGCATCCTGATGAAACTCTGATCTCTCTGGTACCTGAACTGAAACTGCCTGATTACCATCCGGCTATTCTCAAACTTCAGGAACTGCTGCGCTACAACGAGAATAACCCCGTAACACACAGCGCATTAGGTCAGCTTTACTTCCGTGAAGGAAAATGGGCAGAGGCGCGCACTCACTTTGAAAAAGCGCTGGAAATCCGGCCTGACGTGACCGATTACGCTTGGCTGGTGGATACGTTAGAAAAGCTTAACGAGTCCGGCGCCGCCAACAGTCTTTCACGCGAAGCACTCAAGCTTGCACTACCTCACAAAGAGTGAAACATTTCACGAACAAAAAACGCCCGAAAGGGCGTTTTTTTATTCACGATTAACACGGTTAGACCTAAAAACAACCCAAGTTGTTTCAGCCTGTTAATAATGATTAACTGCTATTTACCAGCCATTGTTAAGACAAAGTAGCTGTTATCAAATAGGGGCGTAACAAATTATAATTTGCCGGTTTCAGTTGTTAATCAATTCGCAGGCTTTTATCAGTCAGCATGAGCAACAAATGGCGTCGGCTTTGCCAATCCCTTTTGAAAGTGAGCCCATCCATCATGGATATGTTACCTTGGATCCTGGTGTCAGGCCTGTTGGTTTCAGTTGTTACTGGTCTGCTGACAGTTCTGCTGGTTAAAGGTATGGAGTAATCCGACCCTTTGCACCCCACGCCTCCGCTTCGGAGGCGTTTTGGTTTCTGGAGGAGAGGAATCTAGGGTCTGTTGACCTTTGGTGATGAGGACTATCGCATTGCCGCTTTGACATAGACATCAAAGCGGTTCTTCTTGGTTTCAATTTGAGTAGACGGCGTTTTACCGGCCAGAAACTCGGCATAATCCGGACGCTTGACCACCACACGTTTGGTCGCCAGTGTATAAGCAGGGCCATACAGTTCATCCGCGTCATCATCCGCGCCCACCAGCGACTGGAATACACGCATCTCTTTTTTCACCAATGCTGACTTTTTCTTGTGCGGGTACATGGGGTCGAGGTACACCACATCCGGGCGTTCCAAGTTTCCGTCATTAACGAGCTTCACCAGAGCGTCATGACTTGAAGCATGCAGAAGCGATATACGCTCGCTCACCCAACCGCCAATTTCCGGATCCACTTTGGCACGAGCAAGGCCATCATCCAGCAAGGCAGCAACTACTGGATGACGTTCAACCATCTGTACCTTACAGCCAAGAGATGCCAGCACAAAAGCATCACGCCCTAACCCTGCTGTGGCATCTAGCACCGTTGGCGTCGCGCCTTTATTGAGTCCGACTGCTTTGGCAATCGACTGCCCTTTACCACCCCCGAATTTACGACGATGACCAACAGCCCCGCCGACCAAATCGACGAAAACCGCGCCGAGCTTTGGCTCGTCCAGCTTTCTAAGCTCCAATTGGTTTTCGGTCAGTACCAACGCAAACAGGGCGTTCTCATTGTGGATAAGCCCCCAACGGTTGGCAATCTCGTTGAGGATGTCAGCGCGCTCTGGCGCTTCGCAGGTTAAAGCTATCTGCACCTGGGTTCTCCGGCGTAATATTCGCCGAGAGTATATACCCAAACGACCTGAAGATGCAGAATTCGGGTCGTTTGGGTAGATAGTGAAAGGATAAGGTTCTAGGAGAAATAGAAAATTGGCTGGGGCACCCTGTTAGAGCACCGCTTCTTTTTCACTGGCTGCCGTTTCGAGAATCAACTGCTCCATCGGTTTCGGTACGCTGAAGAAATAGCCTTGCGCATAATCGACACCAAGTGAGCGTAAGCGCATCAAGATGGCATCATTTTCCACAAACTCTGCCACGGTTTTCTTTCCCATCTGGGTCGCCAGTTGGTGAATCGCCCGAACCATTACATAGTCGGTTTCATCCTCTGCGATATCTCGCACGAATTGGCCGTCAATCTTGATGATGTCTACTGGAAGGCGCTTGAGGTAGCCAAATGATGAGAGCCCAGAGCCAAAATCATCCAGCGCGATGGTGCAACCCAGTTGTTTAAGCTTTTTGAATAGTTCAATCGCATCACTAAGGTTACCAATCGCTGCCGTTTCCGTGATTTCGAGGCTGATAGACGTACTTGGAATGGTACTGGTTTTCAGTGCTTCAATCAGGAACTGGATAAAACCTTCATCGCTCATGGAGCGGCCGGAAAGGTTAATCGAGACCATACCCACAGAATCGACATATTCTGGATAACGCTCAAACCAACCCAAGGTTTTCTCAATCACCCGCTTATCAATCAAATGCGCCATGTTGTAGCGCTCGGCAGCAGGTATAAACTGTCCCGGAGCCACATTGTCACCTTGAGTGTCACGCATCCGCACCAAGACTTCGAAATAGAGCTTCTCTTTCAAACGGGAAGTAACGCTGACAATAGGCTGGGCATAAACCTCAAAACGATCTTCTGCCAATGCATCATGGATTTTGCTGACAAAGGACATTTCACGCTCATGGCGGCGAAGTTCCTGATCATCTGGGCGGTAGAGGTGAACCCGACTGCGGCCATCATGCTTGGCGGCATAACAAGCTGTATCAGCTTGAGCATGCACCTGCTGCGGCGTGCCCGCGGTTTTATCCAACATCCGAATACCAACAGAGCACCCCAACGCAAGGCGGGTATTCTTCCAGTAAAAGTCGAGTTCACTTAGGGTATCGAGAATTTTTCTGCCCTGATCCAGCGCATCCTGCTCATTGCAGTCATAGCAAATCACTGCAAACTCGTCACCGCCAAGACGCGCCAGTGTGGCACCAATAGGCAGCAACTCACGCAGAACCTGCGCCGTTTGTTTGAGCGCCTCATCACCCGCTTCATGACCCACAGTGTCGTTAATCACGCGAAACTGGTCCAGATCGATATAGAACATGGCGTGTACCGCGCCGTTTTCAGTCAAGGTGCCCAGTACATCAACCAATCTGGCTTCAAAGTAGTTACGGTTCAGCAAACCTGTCAGGAAATCATGTTGCGCCTGATAACGGAGCTGTTGCTCCATTCGGCGGTTTTCTGTGATGTCTTCGCCAACCAGTAACAGTTGTGATTGCACTTGAGTCGAACGGATGCTTTCTCGGATCCAGCGCTCTTTGCCATCACTGGTGCGGTAGCGGATCTCACGGCGACGGATCCCGAACCGCTCCCGATCCTTACTATTCAAAAGGCTTCTCGGCGGCAGGCTGCCGTCAGCATAAAAGTCTGTCACTTTATGTCCGAGCATATGGCGCTTAGAAAAGCCTAACCATTCGGTAGTGCACTGGTTGACGGACTGGATTCGCGACTGTTGGTCGATAGTCAGCAGCATCACAGGTTGCTGCTCATAGAGCATACGGTATTCAACCTCGCTGCGCTGAAGCTTTTGCTCTGCCAGTTTTCGCTGGCTGATATCGCGGGCTTCAAACAGAATTTGCGCGTCGGCATGACTGTGATCTGGCAAGGCTTTGAGCGCCACGTCCAGAATCACTTCGTTTTGCTGCTCGGACAAAAGACAAACTTCAAAACGACTCGCCTGCCCCTCAATCAAGGATTCAAGGTGAAGTTTTAACCTGTCAGCACTGAGCCATTCTGACCAACGCCATAATGGCAGGAAACCGCGGTTGCCAAACTCGGGAAACAAACGCTGGAAGGCGCCGTTGGCCGAAATCACACGCCCTTGATAATCCAGCAAAGCAATGTATTGATGGCTTTGGTCAAAGACACCTTTGAACAGCGCCCGGCTTTGTGCCAGCGCCCGCTCACCCTGCTTCTGGCGGTTCATGTGCTTGGTGAGAATACCAATGATCACCATGGCGACAAACATGATGGCGAGGCTGCTCAACAAAGCATCACGGTTGGCTTGCCAGAAGGGAGGGGGCTGGTTATTGATGGTGGCTTGAGGGAACTGTCTTATGTCGATTTGACGCTTTTTAGCGACATCGTATTCAAAGATAAGCTGATTGGCGTCAGAAATAATCTTTGGCATTTCATCATTGTTCAGCGCTTCAATCAGCAAGCCTGCCTGTACCTTTCCATGGTGTTCGCCATCGACCATGATGCCGCCGACAATACCATAAGGCAGCATAAAGCTGTTCGCGCCGTAAACCGGCACCGTAGTCGCTTGCGTGACCTTGGTGAGCAAATCGCCATGCTCCATAAAGTCGCCATTGGCATCTTTGAAGAAAGAGACAAACAGAATCACATCGCCCTCTTCCAGCCCGGCGCTCTGCTCAACCAGCTGCTCAAAGCTCACTTTGTGCATGCGGCGGATATCCACACCTAACTCGTCCATGCTGTTATCCAACTGACGTGAAATCGCCTGCCAATACTGGCGGCTGGAGTAAGCATCATCAAGTGCAAGCCAGACTCGCTGGGTATCTGGGTGTAGAGCTTTAATCAGGGCGACATTGGCGGGTACATTGATCAGTTCTTCAACACCACCGAGCATATTAATGTTCTGATACGGCTCAAGACTGGCACTGTTCAAACCGGAAAACACCACTGGCACATTGCCAATTTCTTCAGCAAGTTCGTTGACCAGCCAGAGCGCGGCATTGTCTGTAGTCAGCACGGCATCATATCGATGCTCTTCAAGGCGGGTAAGATAGAGACGTTTCAGCTCTTCATGATAATCAGGGGATTGGATTCTCTTGGTATCAAGATAAGTATGCTCAACAACAATGTCCTGCCCTTCGACACCTTTTTCAATTCCGCGCACAATGGACTCCGTCCAGAAAAAGTCCGGATGGTAGGAATGAATGGCGAGAACCTGATAGGCTGCTAGTGCTGCGCCGCTTTGAAGAAAGAGAACAGTAACAAAAAGCCACTTAAATATTTGGCGCATAGAATGAAGTAGGTTTGTCTTAATTCTGTATCAGTTGTACCACACGGTATTGGGAAGGCTATCAATTGGTCAAGTTTTATGCACGGAAACTGCGGGTAACATGGAGTTTAGTGAATCGCTATGAATGAAATTGCAAAATTAGATGATTTAGATCGCCAAATTCTACGAACCCTGATGGCGGATGCCAAAGTGCCCTATGCGGAAATGGGAAAACGTTTTTCTGTCAGCCCAGCCACAGTGCATGTGCGGGTTGAAAAGATGAAATCGGCGGGCATCATCACTGGCACCGAAGTCTTGGTGAATACCAAAGCATTAGGCTACGACGTGTGCTGTTTTATCGGCATCAACCTCTATGCAGCACGGGACTACCACTCGGCGCTGGAAAAGCTTCAACAACTTGATGAAGTGGTGGAAGCCTATTACACCACGGGCGCCTATAACATCTTCGTCAAACTGATGTGCCGCTCGATTGAAGAGTTGCAATACGTGTTGATTGATAAGCTCCAGGCTATCGACGAAGTACAATCGACGGAAACCCTGATTTCCCTGCAAAACCCCATTAAGCGAAATGTCGCGCCTTAATTAAAAGACTCCGGCGTATGGAGACAAAAATGCCAGCGAGTCGCTGGCATTTTTCATTGGGGTTAGGGTTATTCTGCGCCTTCTTGATTCGGCAGGTCAGGGATATCCATCTGCTGCTCTTCGGCCAGCCAACGCGCCACGTCTTTGGCAAAGTACGTAAGGATACCGTCTGCGCCAGCACGCTTGAAGCACATCAGGGATTCGATCACGGTTTTACGCTCATCAAGCCAACCATTCATCGAAGCCGCTTTGTGCATCGCGTACTCACCGGAAACCTGATAAGCAAAGGTCGGCACCTTAAGCTCCGCCTTCACGCGGCGAACCACGTCAAGGTAAGGCATACCCGGTTTGACCATCACCATGTCCGCGCCTTCATTAACGTCCATTGCCACTTCATGGATGGCTTCATCACTGTTGGCCGGATCCATCTGATAGGTTTTCTTGTCGCCGCCTTTGAGGTTGGCCGCCGAGCCGACCGCATCGCGGAATGGGCCATAGTAAGCTGACGCATACTTCGCCGAGTACGCCATGATTTGGGTGTGAATGTAACCCGCCTCTTCCAGCGCTCCACGGATAGCACCGATGCGGCCGTCCATCATGTCTGACGGTGCCACGATATCTGCGCCAGCTTCCGCATGGGACAAGGCCTGCTGAATAAGCACCTGGGTGGTTTCATCATTCAGCACATAACCGTCTTCGTCGGTCAAGCCGTCTTGACCCGACAAGGTGTATGGGTCGAGTGCGACATCAGTGATCACGCCCATTTGTGGTACGTGCTCTTTCAGCAAACGCACGGCACGCTGCACCAAACCTTCCGGGTTATGCGCCTCGTCAGCAGTGGCTGATTTGAATTCTTTCGGTACAACAGGGAACAAGGCAATCGCAGGTACGCCCAGTTTTGCCAGATATTCTGCTTCGTACAGCATGAGATCGATGGACAAACGCTCAATGCCAGGCATCGACTCTATCGCTTCACGACGGTTTTTCCCCATCAGAATGAACATCGGGTAAATCAGATCGCTGGCGGAAAGCTGGTTTTCCGCCATCAGGCGGCGGCTGAAATCATGTTTGCGTAGACGGCGCATACGACGGGCCGGAAACGCGCCCTGAATGGATACGGTCACGGTATCCTCCTTAATCCAAGTGCTTGAGCTTTGACAGCATCATAGCGGTTACAGTCCAAAGAATCGACGGGTGTTGAGCGTGGTTTGTGTGATCAACTGCTCAGTGTCCTGCTGACGTAATGCAGCAATTTCTGATGCTATATGAGGCAAATAGCAGGGTTCATTGCGACGTGATTTGGGTTTTGGCTTGAGATCCCGCGGCAAAAGATACGGTGCATCGGTTTCAATCATCAACTTGTGATCCGGGATGAGTGGTACAATGGCACGCAAGGCTTCACCGCGCCTTTCATCACACACCCAGCCGGTAATGCCGATATAAAGCCCAGCTTCCAAGCATGCTTTCAGCTCATCCTCCGAGCCCGTAAAGCAGTGCAGCACAGCCCCCGGCAATTTATCAAGATAAGGCATCAAAATGGCCATAAAGCGCTCATGGGCGTCACGGCAATGAAGAAACACGGGCATGTTGAGCTCAACGGCGAGTTTAAGATGCGCTTCAAACACCGCCTCTTGCTGCGGTCTTGGTGAAAAGTCGCGGTTAAAGTCGAGCCCGCACTCACCAATGGCTACCACCTGAGGCTGGTTGGCTAAAGCGCGGATAGACGGAAGCGTCAAATCGTCCACGGTTTTGGCATCGTGGGGATGAACACCGGCAGTGGAAAACGCAAAACCCGGCATAGATGCGGCCATAGCGGCAGCCTCTGGGCTGGATTCCAGATCCGTCCCTGTCAGCACCATGGCACTGATACCAGCTTCTTTAGCGCGCGACACAACATCTTCTCTGTCTTTGTCGAACTGGCTGCTGGTGAGGTTCACCCCAATATCAATCACGCTCAATCCTTTTCATTTGATCTGAATAAGAAAAAAGCCAGTGTATCACTGGCTTTCTGGTTCAGCACTCGCTCAGATTAACCCTGGCTTTGCTCTTCATTCTCTTCATTTTCTTCGCCGCGCGGTTTGTAGAAGCGGGAGAAGAAAAGGCCGACTTCAAACAGCAGACACATAGGGATCGCCAGAAGCGTCTGTGAAATGATGTCTGGTGGTGTCAGCAGCATACCGACTACAAACGCCGCGACGACGATGTATGGGCGCTTCTTGCGCAGATCATCAGGCTCTACCGCACCCGTCCAAGTCAGCAGCAAAATCGCTACCGGGATCTCAAACGCCAGACCAAAGGCCATAAATAGC
The DNA here is from genome assembly GCF_023746615.1 of Grimontia kaedaensis. Lineage (NCBI taxonomy): Bacteria > Pseudomonadati > Pseudomonadota > Gammaproteobacteria > Vibrionales > Vibrionaceae > Grimontia > Grimontia kaedaensis. Next base: position 3,678,761 of record NZ_CP082275.1, read on the forward strand.
GCCAGAATGAAATCCAGATAGCTGGCAATGTCTGTGGCTATCTGAACATCTACCGGGGCAATCGAGGTAAAAAAGCCAAATACCAGCGGGAAAACCACGAAATAAGCAAATGCCACACCGCAATAGAACAACAGTGAACTGGAGGCTAACAGCGGGAATATCAGGCGCTTTTCATGTTTGTACAGACCCGGGGCAATAAATGCCCAAACCTGATAGAGGATCATCGGCACCGCAACAAACACCGACACCACCAAAGTCAGCTTGATGGGCGTGAAGAAGGGCGAGGCCACATCCGTCGCAATCATGCTAGTACCTTCCGGCAACTGGGAAACCAGTGGCTCGGAAATGAAGGTGTAAATGTCGTTGGCAAAGTAAACCAGCGCCAGAAACACCACCAGCACCGCCAGCAATGCGCGCAGCAGACGATCTCTCAGCTCGGTAAGATGGCTGATGAGCGGTTGGGTATCTTCAACAGATGACATAGTTTCTCGACAAAAACTGAAGCCCGGATAAAACCTTACTCGGTTTTATCCTTGGTTGGGCTGGAAGCATTGGCAGCGTCTGCAGCAGGCTCACTTTCGCTTTTCGGGGCGTAAGGGCGCTGAACATCTTCCGCTGCTTTTTTTAGCTCATCTACAGACTGTTGCAGATCTGGTGACAGGTTTTGCATACCCATCTGCTCGGCTTTTTTCAGGTTCTCCTGAAGCTCCTGGATTTTCAGCTCTTGTTCGAGCTCATCTCTCACGGAGCCTGCCATTCTTCGCGCCGCACCCACCCATCGGGACACATTGCGGATAGCCACAGGTAAACGTTCGGGGCCAAGCACCACCAGACCGACAACGGCGATCAGGATCAGCTCCCAAAAACCGATATCAAACACGGATTATGCCTGCTCTTTGTCTTTCGCTTCGCTTTTTTGAGCTGTGTTGTTGCCTTTTTCTTCCAGTTTTTCCTGGCCGAAATCAGCATCTTTTTTGTCTTCGTCAGACATGGCTTTCTTGAAGCCTTTTACCGCCGAACCCAAGTCGCCACCGATGTTACGCAGCTTTTTAGTTCCGAACAGAAGAATAACGATGACTGCTACGATCAGCAGTTGCCAAATACTAATACCACCCATGCTAGTGTTACCTCTGCGTTATGTGGTGAATAAAAAAGTAACCGGAGTTTATCCCCTCAATGTTACAACTTATTTCTTTAATTTCACTTATTAAATGCGCGCCATGCTAATAACCAGCTAAACAGCGCGGTGCCACCAGTCAACTGAGGTAAAAGTTCTACCTGATTGCTATACAGTATGGCAGAAGTCACCAGCAGCGTAGCGCCAACACCCATCAGGAATCGGGCTCGGTTTTGCTGCTTACGCGCCAGCATAAATTCGCGGTACATGGCATCCATTCGCTGATTAACCTGACGGCCTTGCTTGAGGCTGTCGTAAACCAGCTCTGGCAACTCGGGCAGTTTCTCCGCCCAGAACGGCGCTCTTTCTTTGATGGCGTTGATCACAGCCTGAGGGCCGACCTGACGTGACATCCAATCTTCCAAGAACGGCTTGGCGGTATCCCACAAATCCAGTTGCGGATAAAGTTGGCGACCCAACCCTTCCACATAAAGCAGTGTTTTTTGCAGCAAAACCAACTGAGGTTGCACTTCCATGTTGAAGCGGCGCGCAGTGTTAAACAGGTTCAGCAGCACATGCCCAAATGAAATATCGCACAATGGCTTTTCGAAAATTGGCTCACACACGGTACGGATAGCAAATTCGAACTCATCGACATTGGTATCGTGCGGCACCCAGCCTGAATCGACGTGCAGTTCTGCCACTTTGCGGTAGTCACGGTTGAAGAAGGCGAGGAAGTTTTCCGCCAGATAACGCTTATCTTCACGGTTCAGCGTGCCAACAATGCCGCAATCAAGACCAATCCACTGCGGGTCTTCCGGGTGCTCATAGGAAACGAACACATTGCCCGGGTGCATGTCTGCATGGAAGAAACTGTCTCGGAACACCTGGGTGAAGAATACCTGCACGCCGCGCTCAGCCAGAAGCTTGAGATCGGTACCGTTGGCTTTCAGCCCTTCGATATCAGACACCTGAATGCCATAGATGCGCTCAGACACCATCAGGCTCGAGCGGCAGTAATCGCTGAACACTTCCGGCACATAGAGAATATGGTCGTTCTCAAAGTTGCGGCGAAGCTGAATCGCATTGGCCGCTTCACGCATCAAATCCAGCTCGTCGAGCAAGGTCTTTTCGTACTCACGCACCACCTCCACCGGCTTTAAGCGTCTTGCTTCCGGCAGGAAGCGCGCCACCAAACGCGCCATGCGGTACATGAGTTTGATGTCAGCCTGAATGACAGGGAGGATGTCAGGGCGGATTACCTTCAGCACGACTTCGCGACCGTTTTCCTTTAAGGTCGCGGTATGAACCTGTGCAATCGAGGCCGATGCCAGCGGGGTTTCGCTGAAATCGTCAAACCAGTTTTCCAGCTGACCACCAAGGGCTTTTTCCATTTGCGCTTTGGCAAGCTTGCCATCAAACGGCTCTACCTGGTCTTGCAGCAAAGCAAGCTGGTCAGCAATCGCAGGCGGAAAAAGGTCACGGCGGGTCGACATCATCTGACCGAACTTGATCCACACAGGACCCAACTCTTGAAGCGCCAAACGCAGGCGCTCACCGAGTTGCTTTTCCGGATGTTCATTCTTCATCCAGAACAGTAATTTGCGCATCAATTGCGGGCCACGGGTTATCGGCTGGTCCGGCAACAGTTCATCCAGTCCGTAACTGAGCTGGACCTGAGTAATTTTGTAGAGGCGGCGAATTTCGCTGGGTGTCATGCGCTCTCCACCTCTGCCCATTTCTTTTCAAACGCTTCAAGTCGGGCTGACAGGCGGGAAGCCTGACTCTGAACATCATCGACTTGATCGGCAAAATAGGCGACTTCCAGCGCACCTGGGGCCAGTCGCCACTCTTCGACCACCAGCTCACCCACATAACGTTGGTTACGCTCGGTCATCTGCTTGAGAAATGCCAACCCTTGCTGAGCACCTCGAACTAAGGTGTGTGCGACCACATCACCGGTGTAGTGCGAGAGCCACTCTGCGATATCCGGGTTAAGGCCATTCAGAAGATTGGAAAATTGCTGGGCGACATCAATATCACCGTCCAGATGCAATTTGTCTTCTTTGATGAGTTTGGTCAGGTTGGCTTTGTCTTTAAGCTGCGGCGCAACGGAAATGGCCAGTGCCAAGTCGCAGTCTGCGTCACCTTCAAAACCCGCCAGCACATCGATTTGCTGACTGAACACAAACACCAACTGCTTGTTGATGTCTGTCAGGCGCACACGCAGCACTTTGCCTTTAAGTCTCGCCAGTCGGCGTTGGCTCTCTACATCCTGCTTGAGCAGAGTGTTTAAGCTGGTCTCAACAACGGCGGTGACTAATGAGTCTAATGGCATTCCCAACCCCTTAGAATTTGTAGCCGCGGTGCAGAGCAACAATACCACCTGTCAGGTTGAAGTATTTGGTTTGCTCGAAACCTGCGTCTTCCATCATCCCCTTCAGGGTGTCTTGATCGGGATGCATGCGAATAGACTCTGCTAAATAACGATAGCTTTCGCCGTCATTGGCGATAATTTCGCCCATTTTCGGCAGCAGGTGGAAAGAGTAAGCATCATAGACTTTTGACAGCGGCTCAACGATTGGCTTGGAGAATTCCAGTACCAGCAGACGGCCACCCGGCTTCAGTACGCGGTACATGGAACGCAGTGCTTTGTCTTTGTCAGTGACGTTACGAAGACCAAAGCCGATGGTGATGCAATCAAAGTGGTTATCGGGGAATGGCAGCTCTTCCGCGTTCGCCTGCACGTAATTCACGTTGCCAACGATACCCAGATCGCGCAGTTTGTCGCGACCGACATTCAACATGGAGTTGTTGATGTCTGCCAACACCACCTGACCTTTCTCACCCACGATGCGGGAGAATTTAGCTGTCAGATCGCCAGTACCGCCAGCCAGGTCGAGGACACGATGACCCGGACGTACGCCGCTGCAGTCAATGGTAAAGCGTTTCCAGATACGGTGAATACCCATGGACATCACATCGTTCATGATGTCGTACTTTGCCGCCACATTGTGGAAGACGTTGGCAACCATACCGGCTTTCTCATCTTTAGCGACGGTCTTGAAGCCAAAGTGGGTGGTATTCTGTTCCGCGTCTTGCGTCACGCCCTGTGTCATATCTGTCATTATTAACCCCTGAGTAACACCGGGCCGGAAAAGAAGAAAACGCCCGATATTTTTGCGCTTAGTGTACTTTATACGCAGAGCATGCTCAAAGCGCTTAGTGCGCCAAGTGACTGTCCGTTTAATCCTTTGAGACGGGTAAGGTCACAACATCATCATTCTCTTCTGTCGTATCTCTTTTCAGCATAGCCGGGCTGATATCGCGCTTCACTTCCACACCCAGCGTTTTAAAGCTCTCCGCCTGACGCAGAATATTGCCACGCCCACTGGAAAGCTTGTTCACCGCGTTTTGATAGCTGTCTGACGCTTTATCGAGTGCCGAGCCCATGGCTTCCATGTCCGACACAAACAGACGAATTTTGTCGTAAAGCTTGCCGGCTTTTTCTGCAATCACGCGGGCATTCTGGTTCTGATGCTCAAAGCGCCACAAATTATTGATGGTACGGAGCGCCACCAGCAAAGTGGTTGGGCTCACCAACATGATGTTGTGGTCCAGCGCTTCTCGGATAAGGGAGGGCTCAGCCTCGATGGCAATCTGGAATGCAGGTTCAACAGGAATAAACATCAGCACATAATCGAGGCTTTGAATGCCATGAAGCTGATGGTAATCCTTACGGCCAAGACCACGGATATGACCGCGAATGGCGGCAATGTGCTCACGTAGTGCGCTGTCTTTATCCACCAACGATTCAGCGTGGTAATAACGTTCATACGCCACCAAGGCCATCTTGGCATCAATCACCACATCCTTCCCTTGCGGCAAGCGTACGATGACGTCTGGCTGGTAGCGTTTACCCTGCTCGTTCTCAAGGCTGACCTGAGTTTCGTATTCATACCCTTCACGAAGTCCGGACTCTTCCAGCACGCGGGCCAGAACCACTTCCCCCCAGTTGCCCTGCTGCTTGTTGTCGCCTTTGAGCGCCTGAGTCAGGTTCACCGCTTCACGGGTCATGGCCTCATTAAGCTGCTGGAGGTTTTTGATTTCATGCACCAGGGTGTGACGCTCTTTGGCTTGCTCGCCAAAACTGTCGCTGACTTGCTTACGGAAACCTTCCAGCTCGTTTTTCAAAGGGCTAAGGAGAGATTTGAGACTCTGACGGTTTTGCTCATCCACGGTGCGGGTTTTGTGGTCGAAGACTTTGTTGGCAAGGGCTTCAAACTGAACACGAAGACGCTCTTCTGCCCCTTCCAGCAGTTTGATTTTCTCTTCTGCGGCTTCGAGCTGCTCTTCGGTACGGGTTTGCTGCTCGCGAAGGGTCAGCTCCAGTGCGGCCTTGGTATCACGGAGGTTATCAACGGTATCGGCCAGTTGGGCTTTTTCGGCGCGCAGGGTTTCCATCTGGCGCAGCTTTTCTGCCGCTGCTGCGAGCTTGCCATATTGAGTGCGAAGCTCGGAGCTTAAGCGATCACGTTCCAGATCCATGCCATCAAGCTCATCCTGCAAGGTCTGGTTTTCGCCTTTCAGCCGACCAATCTCAGACTGGCTGTGCTTTTCGTCAGCTTCCCGCAATTGCTCATGCAAGGCCTGCAGATTTTGTTTTGCCATACGATGGTAAAGCGCTGCCAATAACGCTGTGAGACCTGCGCTAGCCCCTGCTGCCATCCATACCAGACTGTCTGAAAACAGCGCTTCAAGCTGCATGCCGATACCCTTTTATTTCCAATACGCTAACTGTATTGAAGGCTAATCAGACACTGGATAAATGTCCAGCTTTTCTATTGAGCAGATCTTACTCTAGACTGCCGCATTCTCTCCTTCATTTTTTATAAGTGATTCTCCTATGAACGACCGCCTTGCGATTGGCTACGGATTGGCTGCGGTGCTCCTTTGGTCGACCGTCGCGACGGCTTTTAAAATCACCTTAAGCTACATGACTCCGATTCAGATGCTGGCTGCCGCCAGTGTGGTGTCGGCAATTTCTCTGGCTGCAGTGGCAGGCTTTCAGGGCAAGTTACACCTTCTGACGTCTACCTTTGCCAAACGACCGCTGTATTATCTGCTGCTCGGGCTTATCAACCCACTGATTTATTATCTGGTGCTGTTCAAAGCCTATGATTTGTTGCCCGCTTCCCTCGCCCAGCCATTGAACTACAGCTGGGCGATCACCCTGACTCTTATGGCAGCGGTATTCTTAGGCCAGAAAATTCGTAAACAGGATTGGATTGCGGCAGCGCTGGGTTATGCCGGTGTGGTGGTCATTGCCACCAAAGGGGATATCTTCGGCCTGCAATTCGACAGCCCATTGGGTGTCGGGTTGGCGCTGCTTTCCACGGTTTTGTGGGCGGGTTACTGGATTTTGAATGCAAAAAACCAAGCCGACCCAGTGATTGGGTTGCTGCTTGGTTTCTTACTTTCTTTGCCGTTTTCGATTGGACTTAGCCTTTACACCAGCGACTGGAGTGGCATTCCATGGCAAGGCTGGGCGGCAGTGACCTATGTCGGTCTGTTTGAGATGGGCATTACTTTTGTGCTTTGGCTGAATGCCATGAAGCTTGCCACCAATACCGCCAAGATCAGTAACCTGATCTTTATTTCGCCTTTTATTTCGCTGATTTTGCTGTCGCAAATTATTGGAGAACAAATTCATCAAACAACCTTAATCGGTCTGGTGATGATTGTTGTCGGTTTGCTGATTCAGCAGCGAAAAGGGAAAGCGAAATAATCAGGCGCTGCGCTGCGCGAGATAGTCGCGCAGCTCATCGACAGAAATACCGTCGTTTGCCAGCTCTTGCGCCAATTCCAGCACACGCTCACCTTTGCGCTCATCAATCACTTTATTGAACTGGTGTACCAGCTCGCGAAGACCACTGATTGGCACCTGACGCGCGGCGCTTTTTACGCGCTCTTCACTCATGCCGCTCAATTCAGTGAGCAATTTACCGAACATCATTTTTTCCGGAGATTCTTCTAGCATCTCCAGATGACGAGCTAATTCAATTGTCGACATCGACATAATATTCAACTGCCTGTGTATGTATTTACGAAGGAGTGTGCGAACAGCCTTTGATTTGGCTGGCACCCCGAAATCGGGAAGATCTGAGAAATTCGCACACTAAATATACTTCCCAAGCCAAATAAGCAACAAAAAAATACCCGCTAATGAGCAATTAGCGGGTAAATGGTGGAATAACGGTTGTCGAGACCGTCGCGCTTTTCGCGTCTTATTAGTGAATTCGCTAAGTTTTACGCTTCTGCGGTATGCCAGCGTTTACCTTTCGACGACCACAGCAGTAAAAGGCCTGGTGCCAGCAGCAACATGTGAAAGACCAGAAGGTGTGGCTCAGAGAGACCTGCGCGTTGTGTCAGGCTGACCAACACACCTGCACCACTCATCTGGAAAAGACCTAGCAGTGCGGCTGCCGTGCCCGCGCGTTGACCAAACGGCTCCAGCGCTTTACCCGCCGCTGAGCCCAGAATCCAGGCGAAACCAAATGATGACAGGAAGACAGGTACCATAAATGCCCAAGCCGCTTGTGTGGTACTGAGTACTGCCATCAGGCCACCTGCAAACACCAATAGCAGCATGCCCGCATTCAGGGTTTTACGGCTGCCAAATTTGTCCATCACTTTAGGTGCCGACATGGATGCCGTAATGTTCAGCACCGCATTGACACCAAACCACAGGGTGAATTGCTCCATGGTAAGACCAAGACCATTAATCAGGCGAACCGGCGCTGAGGTGACGTAAGCCAAAATAACTGACATCGCCAACATGCAAAGCACAGCGTGATACACAAACACTGGCTCTTTCAAAACCTGCCAATAACGAGAAGGGCTCAGCAGTTTGCCACTGCTGTCCGTGTCTGCCGGACGGGTTTCACGGAACAGAGTCAATACAAGTACCAAGGCCACCAGCGCATACGCCATCATAAAGCTGAAATTTGAACGCCAGCCAAACTGCGCCGTCAACCATGCGCCCAAAAGCGGCGCCAGCGCAGGAATGAAACAGATAGCGCCGTTAAGGTAGCTGATCATCTGCCCGCTTCGTTTACCGCCAAAACTGTCACGCACGGCAGCGAATGCACACACAGAAGTTGCACAAGCGCCTGCACCTTGCATCAGACGGGCAAAAAGCAGCGCATCCAGCGAGCTTGCAACCCAGGCAAAGCCCGAGCTCAAGCTGTAAATCACGATACCAGCTATCGCGACTGGCCGGCGACCATAGCGGTCTGCCAAAGGTCCTGCTAGAAGCTGGCCAAGACCCAGACTCACCATAAACCAGGAAATAGTGTCCTGAATTCGGGTAGAGGCCACATCAAACTCTGCCGCCATCAGTGGCATCGCAGGCAAGTAAATATCGATTGCCAGTGGGCTAAACAGCACCAGCAGGACCATGAGCGCCACAAGTCGGCTATCAGGCTTGGAAGAAGGGGTAGACATAAAGAACTCCTGATGATTTAAGGCGGAGTGTAGTGGGATTTTGATATGAACAAAAATGGTTTATATTCAGGTCAGACATTCCCATTAGGAATAATGCTTAATGAATCTTAACCAACTGCTGCGTTACGATCTCAGCCTGCTGATCTGTCTTCATGTGTTACTGGAAGAGAGCAACGTCACCCGCGCTGCGCAGCGTCTTCATCTCAGTCAATCGGCCGTCAGTAAAAACCTCGCCAAGCTTCGCGAACAGTTTGATGACCCCTTGTTTAACCGCACTTCCCGAGGCCTTTACCCAACGCCGAAAGCCTTGTCCTTAAAACCGGGACTGAAAAGCCTACTTGGGCACATTGAAGGGCTGACAGTCTCGGATGAATTCAACCCGGCAACGAGCGATCGCCGTTTTCACTTCTCACTGGTCGAAAGTGCCTATCCCCTGCTTCTTCCCCGATTTTTAGGTGAAATCCTCGACGCAGCTCCCTCAATCACGCTGGATACTCAGGCATGGAGCGGGCAAACTTTCGACGCCATGGCACGTGGTGAGGTAGATTTTGGCATTACGGGAAAAGACCTTAACCCTGCTGACGCCATGCTGACGATGATGCCGCCGAAAGGCATCATCTATGAGGAGCTTTATCAGGATGAGCAACGGGTGATTGTGAGAAAAGATCACCCCGTGCTAAATGAAGCAAGATGGGATTTGGATACCTACCTGAAACAGCGACATGTTCAGGTCAGGTGTGATGGCAGCGATCGCTGGCTGCTTGACTATAAACTTGCAGAGCGGGGCATTGAGCGCGACATCGCGATGTATGTACCGGATTTCAACAGCGCTGCGAGCCTTTGCACCCATACCGACTTGGTGTTTACCGCGCCGGCGCATTTTGCAGCAGCCGTCGCTAAGCAACTCAATTTACACGTGTTGTCATTGCCAACACCTTTACCACCCATGGCATATACCCTGTTCTGGCATCAAAGTCAGCAATCCGATCCTGGTCATAGCTGGTTACGGCAGCTGATTATTTCACGTTGTCGACATATGACAGAAATTGCAGCGGCAGATGAAAACAGATAGCTTAGACAACCAAAGACCCCTATACGATCACCCAAATAAGGACGAAGAATGCACGCCATTATTGCGCAGCGCGTCGATGCATTGAGACGCTGGCTGGAAGAACAGGCACTGGACGCTCTGATCATTCCTCATGAAGACGAATTTCTCGGCGAATACATCCCCGAGCACAATGAGCGCCTCCACTGGGCGACAGGTTTTACTGGCTCAGCGGGCGCGGCTGTTATCGCGCGAGATAAAGCCGCGATGTTTGTTGATGGCCGCTACACGGTACAGGTACGCAAGCAAGTGCCTGGTGACATTTTCGAATACCGTCATCTGATTGAAGAGCCTGCCCTGCAATGGCTGCAAGACAATCTGCCTAAAGGCAGCAAAGTGGCCGTTGACCCGCGCCTTCACAGCGCGAACTGGCTGGCATCTGCCGAGAAACTGGTCGAGGGTAAGCTGGACTTGGTGTGTGTAGATACCAACCCGGTCGATACTGCATGGCACGATCGTCCTGCACCCCTGCTGACCGATGCAAGGCTGATGGGTACCAACATTGTGGGTCAAAACAGCGAAGATAAACGCCGTGTAATCGGTACTGCGATTGCTAAATCCGGCGCTGATGCAGCGCTTTTAAGTCAGCTCGATAGCATCTGTTGGCTCCTGAATATCCGTGGTGGTGATGTATCACGTCTGCCTGTGGTGCTAGCCAGCGCTATCGTCAATGCCAAAGGCGAAGTCACCCTGTTTATCGACCCTGCGCGCCTGGCAGAAGGTTTCTCATCACATGTGGGCGAAGGCGTATCGGTCAAAGCCCCAGAAGCACTGGAATCGGCTCTGGCGGCACTCTCGGGCCAATCTGTGTTAGTCGACCCGCAAACCAGCAATGCCTGGGCAAGTCAGGTACTGAGTCAAAACGGTGCCATTATCGTTCACGCTGCAGACCCATGCATGCTGCCAAAAGCAGCCAAAAACGCGGTCGAGGTTGATGGCATGAAAGCAAGCCATATCCGCGATGGCGTGGCAGTCAGCCGTTTCCTTGCTTGGCTGGATAAAGAAGTCGCTGCGGGCAATCTGCCAAACGAAGCCGAGCTTTCTGACAAGCTCTACAGCTTCCGCAAACTGGATGAAACACTCGCTGATTTGAGCTTCGATACTATTTCAGCAGCAGGTGGCAATGCAGCTATGTGCCACTACAACCACCTGAATCAGCCAGAGCCGGGCGAGCTTGAACTGAACAATGTGTATCTGGTGGACTCAGGTGGTCAGTATCCGGATGGCACGACAGATATCACCCGCACGGTTGCGATTGGTGAGTGTGCTGATGAAGTGAAGCAAGCTTTCACTCTGGTACTGAAAGGCCATATCTCTCTGGCAACTGCACGTTTTCCGAAAGGTACCGCTGGTAGCCAACTGGATGCCCTAGCGCGTCAGCACCTGTGGGCTAACGGCTTTGACTTCGACCATGGCACAGGCCACGGCGTAGGTCACTTCCTAAGCGTCCATGAGGGCCCGCAGCGTATTTCCAAAGCCCCTAGCACAGTCGCACTACTGCCGGGCATGGTGCTGTCGAACGAGCCAGGTTATTACCGCGCAGATGCCTTTGGTATTCGTATCGAAAACCTGGAGTTGGTGGTAGAAGTGCCAACCCAGGGCGACATGACTGTGCTTGGTTTCGAGTCATTAACCCGCGCTCCAATTGATCGCCGCTTGGTGGATGTGTCTTTATTGACTGACAGCGAGATTGCATGGTGGAACGATTACCACCAGAAAGTGTGGCAGGACGTTAGCCCAGCACTGGAAGGTGATGACTTGGCGTGGCTTGAACAAGCAACTGCAGCACTTTCACGCTAGATGGTTAAACACCAAAGAAAAGAGCGCCGATTGGCGCTCTTTGTTTATACAATAACACTGTTTATTATCCAGAATATCCCTGCTCCCAATCCTTCCAAACCACCTCAAAACCTGCCGCCTTCACTGCAGTTGCAACGGCACTCGCACTGCGCTCGTCAGAGACGGAAAACTGCTCCAGCTCAGGTTCATCATCGGCGTAACCTCCAGGCTGGGTTTTAGAGGCTGCTGACATCGAAGTGATCCCAAGCGGCAATACTTTATCCCGAAATTCAGGCGACTCTCGGGTCGATAGAGAAAGCTCCACTTCTGAGTTGAGCAACCTATAGGCACAGATAAGCTGAACCAGTTGTCGGTCCGTCATCACCGACTTTGGCTGTACCGCCCCCTCACAAGGACGGAGCCTTGGAAAGGAAATCGAGTAGCGGCTTCGCCAGTAGGTGCGTTCCATGTACTCAAGGTGACTGGCGACAAAGAAGCAATCCGTTCGCCACTCATCCAGTCCAATCAGAGCACCAATGCCAATCTTGTCGATACCAGCCCGAGCAAGTCTATCCGGCGTATCAAGACGGAAAGCAAAATCCGTCTTGTTGCCACGCAGATGATGTTCGGCATAGGTCGAGCGATTATAGGTTTCCTGATAGACCATCACTGCGTCTAAACCCAGACCTTTAAGCTCAGCATAGTCCGCCGTTTCCATCGGCTGGACTTCCATAGCGAGATAGCTGAAATGCTGCTTAATGGCAGGCACTGAGGTTCGAAAGTAGTCCATCCCCACTTTGGTTTGATGCTCACCAGTTACCAAGAGAATGCTGTCAAAGTTCATTGCTTTAATCGCTTCGCACTCGCGCTCAATGTCATCCAGCGATAGGGTACGACGCTTGATACGGTTTTCCATTGAAAAGCCGCAGTAGGTACAAGCATTGGCGCAAAGGTTCGACAGATAAAGCGGCACGTAGAAATTGACCGTATAGCCGAATCGACGTCTGGTCAGCGCTGCAGCTTGCTGCGCCATCGCTTCAAGGAAGGGCTCCGCAGCGGGCGAGATCAGCGCCTTGAAGTCTTCCAAGTTACGCTTTGGCTTAGCCAATGCCCGCTGAACATCCGCTTCCGTTTTGCTGTAAATCGAGAGACGGATATCATCCCAATTGAGCGTCTGCCAATGATCAGAAAAAGCCATATCTCCTCCCGTCACGCCAGCTCATCAAGAAAAGCAGTGAGTGGGCTGGAGGCGACAGCTTGTTTTACCTGACCTGCTAAGCCTGACTCATGCGCAATGCGTCCTGCTTCTATGGCTAACTTGAAGGCCTTAGCCATCGCGACAGGGTCGGCTGCCGCAGCAATGGCTGTATTCACCAGCACCGCATCTGCACCTTTTTCCATCGCTTCAGCTGCATGGGAAGGGGCGCCTATCCCAGCATCTACCACCACTGGCACTTTGGCCTGATCGATGATGATGTCGAGAAAATCCCTTGATGCCAGACCCTTATTGCTGCCAATAGGCGCACCGAGCGGCATCACTGCAGCACAACCAGCTTCTTCCAGATGCTTACAAAGCACAGGATCGGCGTGGCAATATGGCAGCACCACAAAGCCTTCTTTGACCAGTGCTTCAGCCGCTTTCAAAGTTTCAATTGGGTCAGGCATCAGGTATTTAGGATCAGGATGAATTTCGAGCTTCAGCCAGTTAGTTCCCAACGCCTCACGGGCAAGTCTTGCGGCAAAAATGGCTTCCTTCGCTGTTTTTGCACCCGACGTGTTAGGTAACAGATTCACGCCCGACGCAATCAGCGGTGCCAGAATGTCATCATCACGCTTTTGGATATCGACACGTTTTAGCGCCATGGTAACTAACTCGGAGCCACTTTCGGCGATGCTCTCTGCCATCATCTGGGTGCTTGAGAACTTTCCTGTTCCGGTAAACAGGCGAGAGGAAAATGTTTTATCTGCAATTTTCAACATGGTTAACCTCCGGCAATGGCCTGAAACATAGCGACCTGAACACCCTCAGTCAGTGGTGTAGATTGCCACTGGCTACGTGGGATAATTTCACCGTTCAGAGCGATCGCCACCGACTGTTCAGGCAGAGATAATTCACTCACCAATGCCAGCAAATCGCTGGAAGTTTTTGGCGAGTAGGCTTCATCATTAAGCCAGATCTGCATGTGAGATCTCCTTATTTGGAAGTGCGCGAGGCTGACAAATGGCACATTCAGGATCGCGAGCAACCAGCATCTTTTTGAGCGATAGTGACTGTCCATCAAGCTGATAAAAGTTCGCAGGTAGAGATTCACCCATCAGCAACTTCAGCGCTTCTAAAGCCTGAAAGTTGCCAATGACGCCTACTACCGGCCCCACGACACCTGCACTCTGACAACTCCTCAAATGAGGGTCCTGATGGGAGGGAAATAGGCAGTGATAACAAGGCGAAGAAGAGGCTCTGAAATCGAAAGTCATCAGCTGACCTTGCCAACCAATAGCAGCACCGGTAATCAATGGCTTGCCCAGTTTCACACAGGTGGCATTCACCGCCTGCCTGGTTGCCATGTTGTCGCTGCAATCAAGCACGATATCGGCAAGGGAGACTTCAAGCTCCAGCGCCATTCCATCTAACTGACGAGTGACGGGACGACATTGGATGAGGCTATTCAACGCGTTGAGTTGTTCACTCAGCGCTTTCGCCTTACCTTTGCTCAAGTCCTTTTCACGATAAGCAATTTGCCTCGGCAAGTTTGAACGCTCCAGCACATCGCCATCAGCCAGCACTAACTGTCCGACTCCTGCCCCAGCCAAATACTGCGAAGCCGCAGTTCCAAGACCACCACATCCCACTATCAGTACTTTGGCTTGGGAAAGTTTCAGTTGCGCCTCTTCGCCCCAGTTATCCAACATGATTTGGCGACTGTAACGGTCAAACTCACAGTCTGACAGACTAGCTTTGTTCGACGACGATACGCTCATTTCTCGCCTCCTCTGTCAGCACCTCAGAGAATGATTGAAGCGTTGCCGCCAAGTCACAAGACTGGGTGACTGCCCGCACAACGGCGATCGCATCCACACCGCTTTGCCAGACTTCTGGGGCTTTAGCGAGATCAATACCACCAATAGCCACTGTCGGTACTTTCCCTGCTACTGTCGCTAAATGCTTCGACAACTGCGCCACACCTTGGGGAGGCGTAGGCATCTGTTTGGTGGGTGTTGGGAAAATATGGCCGATAGCTAAATAGCTTGGGTTAAGAGATAAGGCTAATTTCAGCTCATCAGATGTTCGGGTGGACACACCAAGGCGAATGCCAGCAGTAGCTATCGCATCTAGGTCAGCCGATTTCAAATCGTCCTGACCGAGGTGAACCCCATATGCGCCTGCATCGAGAGCCTTTTCCCAGTGATCGTTGATAAATACCTGAGCCTGACAAAGACGGCCGCAAGCAACAGCCTCTTTGATCATGGCATCAAGGTTAGGATGGTTAGCGTCTTTAACCCTAAGCTGAACCGTACGCACACCAAACGCCAGCAAACGCTTCAACAGGGCAATATCATCAACCACCGGATAGAGAGGGCCAATGCCCCCGTCCATCCTTGGAAACACGGGAGAGGTGTTCATAGCACCTCCTACGCTTTTTGATGATAGAGTTCGCTGCCTTTGGCGAGAAATTCCGCCGATTTTTGTTTCATGCCTTCAAGTGGATCTTCCAGCATTTTCACTTCAATGCCTTCGCCTAGCTCAAGGCCTTTTGCATAATCACGAACTTCATGACTGATTTTCATTGAGCAGAATTTAGGGCCACACATGGAGCAGAAGTGCGCCACTTTGCCCGACTCCTGCGGGAGAGTTTCATCGTGGTAAGCGCGTGCAGTATCTGGGTCGAGCGCCAGGTTAAACTGATCTTCCCAACGGAATTCGAAGCGCGCTTTAGACAGGGCATTGTCACGTACCTGAGCACCAGGATGTCCTTTCGCCAAATCAGCCGCGTGAGCACAGAGCTTGTAGGTAATCAGGCCGACTTTCACATCATCTTTATTCGGAAGCCCTAAATGTTCTTTCGGTGTCACGTAGCAAAGCATGGCACAGCCAAACCAGCCGATCATCGCCGCACCAATACCTGAAGTGATGTGGTCATAGCCCGGAGCAACGTCTGTCGTCAAAGGTCCAAGAGTATAGAAAGGTGCTTCGTGGCAATGCTCTAACTGCTCTTCCATATTTTCTTTGATCATGTGCATTGGCACGTGGCCAGGGCCTTCAATCATTACCTGAACGTCGTACTCCCAAGCTACCTTGGTCAACTCACCAAGAGTACGAAGTTCTGAGAACTGGGCTTCGTCGTTAGCATCGGCAATAGATCCCGGACGCAGACCATCGCCCAACGACAATGCCACGTCATACTTCGCACAGATTTCACAAATCTCACGGAAGTGGGTGTAGAGGAAACTTTCCTGATGGTGTGCTAAACACCACTTGGCGATGATAGAGCCGCCACGGGAGACAATGCCGGTAACACGTTTAGCTGTCATTGGTACGTAGCGCAGCAGCACACCAGCGTGGATAGTGAAGTAATCAACACCCTGCTCTGCCTGTTCAATAAGGGTGTCACGCATCACTTCCCACGTCAGGTTTTCAGCGATACCATTTACTTTCTCAAGTGCCTGATACATAGGAACAGTACCGATTGGCACAGGGCTATTTCTCAAGATCCACTCGCGAGTTTCATGGATGTTTCGACCGGTCGATAAATCCATGACCGTATCTGCGCCCCAGCGGGTAGACCACACCAACTTCTCGGTTTCCTCTTCAATCGATGAGGTGACTGATGAGTTACCAATATTCGCGTTCACTTTCACCAAGAAATTGCGGCCAATGATCATTGGCTCAGATTCAGGGTGGTTAATATTGGAAGGAATGATCGCGCGGCCTTCCGCCACTTCTTTACGAACAAATTCCGGCGTAATTTCTTTTGGAAGGTTAGCACCAAAGTTCTGACCCGAATGCTGACGGTTCAGTTGCTCATCTGCATATTGCTGGCGACCCATGTTTTCACGAATCGCGATGTACTCCATTTCAGGAGTAATGATGCCCCGACGTGCATAGTGTAGCTGGGTAACACACTGCCCATTTTGGGCTCGACGCACGGACGGCAGATTACCAAAGCGAAGCTCATCCAGTGTGTCATCATCCAAACGTGTCTTGGCAAAGTCTGACGTCACTCCATCAAGGAGTTCAGTATCACTGCGCTCTTCTATCCAGCGCTCTCGTAGCTTTGGCAGACCCGCATATATGTCAATTTCGTAGTCTGGATCGGTATACACACCAGATGTGTCGTAAACACGAACCGGCTCATTTTCTTCAAACTGGGGATTATCTTTAGTGCCACCGATGAGGCTTGGTGCTAGGGAGATTTCACGCATGCCCACCCGAATATCTGGACGGGAGCCCTCTAAATGAACTTTAAGAGAATTAGGAAAGGGTTGTACCGACAGGTTATCGATAAAGGCTTTTGCTTCGTTTCTGGCTTGTTTACGGTTCGACATAGCATTACTCCAATATATTTTTGGGAATAAATGCTTGCCGGATTTGCTGAGCAAGAGGTGTGGTGAAACTTATAGATATCAATATCCCAGAACACCACAATTGTTGTTCTCTTGTTCCCTTCGCAGGTATTAGCCTGATCAGGTTCAACGGATCCTGCTTTCGCAGTCTCAGCCAAATGGCACTCCGACAAGTATCAGCGAACGAGTATAGGGAATGCTTTCCGTTATCTCAACCACTCAAAGTGATTAACCGCGCATTAACAACTGAAAGCCTGCCCAAGCTGCAAAAATACAGATAACGACATTAAGCACAACATTCAGTCCCATTTTGAACCACTCACCCTGCTGAAGGAGCAAAACGTTATCCATAGAAAACGTAGAAAACGTAGTGAGCGCCCCAAGGAAGCCAAGTCCGATAAGATGGCGCCAAGGACCTGGAGAAAAGACTTCCTGCTCTAAGGCTGCAACTAATAGTCCCATGATAAACGAGCCAACGACATTAACCGTTAAAGTACCATAAGGAAAACCACGCCCTAGTAACACAACACAGAGCTCAGAAATCAGGTAACGAGAGCAAGCACCAAATGCTCCACCAATGGCTATATAAAAAAGTAGAACTGCTTGATTCATGGTGTTTAGGTCCATGTTGTCCAGAAACCAAGCTGACATGATACGCCTTAAAATGCGTATTCGCTAAGGCGATCTCTTAGCCAATTCAAATGTTGAACTGATTGAAAGAACAGTAGATACGAAAAAGCCTCAGCATTTCTGCTGAGGCTTTGAATTTGGCAGGGGTGGAGGGATTCGAACCCCCAACACGCGGATTTGGAATCCGCTGCTCTGCCAATTGGAGCTACACCCCTATACGCAGGCTATTTTAATGGTTCTCTGTCAAATAGCCAGTATTGATTGGGGAAAGCCAAATCAAGTGGACAGATTTCATACAAGGTTATGATTCTTCTGCTTATACTTATTAAATACCAACAATGCGATCACTGCAGGCCCTGCGACTAAAGCTGCAATAGCGCTACAAAGCAGAGTCATTTGAAGTAAAGCTGACAAATCATTCATCTGATGATTCCTTTATCCTTTTTAGATAAGCCGATCATACCGTGATGGTATACAAAATACGTCTCAATGATAAGAACCAAAGAGAGTAACTCTAACAGTTGCATAAATAAAAATGAGAGAAGTGTATGACGATCACTAAATGTATGCATTTCAATACATCAGATGTAGATGTAGTTTCCAGACAAATCAAATTATTGGCGTTTACCTATTCATAAAGTGTGGTCAGTCTTATGTTTTAACTTCAAGACAGCAATAGAGTGAGAAGTTTGGTGGTATGACGGATAGCAAAAAACCTCAGCCTTTCGACTGAGGTTTCTTTAAGAAGTGGCGGAGCGGACGGGACTCGAACCCGCGACCCCCGGCGTGACAGGCCGGTATTCTAACCAACTGAACTACCGCTCCACACTTAAATTGGAAGCCTGGCGATGTCCTACTCTCACATGGGGAGACCCCACACTACCATCGGCGCTGTTACGTTTCACTACTGAGTTCGGCATGGAGTCAGGTGGGTCCATAACGCTATGGTCGCCAAGCAAATTCTGCTAAGTCTTCACCTTTTTAAAAAAGGTAAAAACCAAAATCTTGGAAAGTGACTGTCTTTGTTCTCGTTCTTACACATTCAACGTTCTTATTCGAGTCCGTCAAAACCCCTTGGGTGTTGTATGGTTAAGCCTCACGGGCAATTAGTATCAGTTAGCTCAACGCCTCGCAGCGCTTACACACCTGACCTATCTACGTCGTCGTCTCCAACAACCCTTTAGAGGACTTAAAGCCCTAGGGATGACTCATCTTGAGGCTCGCTTCCCGCTTAGATGCTTTCAGCGGTTATCGATTCCGAACTTAGCTACCGGGCAATGCCACTGGCGTGACAACCCGAACACCAGAGGTTCGTCCACTCCGGTCCTCTCGTACTAGGAGCAGCCCCTCTCAATCATCCAACGCCCACGGCAGATAGGGACCGAACTGTCTCACGACGTTCTAAACCCAGCTCGCGTACCACTTTAAATGGCGAACAGCCATACCCTTGGGACCGACTTCAGCCCCAGGATGTGATGAGCCGACATCGAGGTGCCAAACACCGCCGTCGATATGAACTCTTGGGCGGTATCAGCCTGTTATCCCCGGAGTACCTTTTATCCGTTGAGCGATGGCCCTTCCATTCAGAACCACCGGATCACTATGACCTGCTTTCGCACCTGCTCGAACCGTCATTCTCGCAGTCAAGCGGGCTTATGCCATTGCACTAACCTCACGATGTCCGACCGTGATTAGCCCACCTTCGTGCTCCTCCGTTACGCTTTGGGAGGAGACCGCCCCAGTCAAACTACCCACCAGGCACTGTCCTCAACCCCGATAAGGGGCCTAAGTTAGAACATCAAACATACAAGGGTGGTATTTCAAGGTCGGCTCCACACAAACTGGCGTCTGTGTTTCAAAGCCTCCCACCTATCCTACACATGTAGGCTCAATGTTCAGTGCCAAGCTGTAGTAAAGGTTCACGGGGTCTTTCCGTCTAGCCGCGGGTACACAGCATCTTCACTGCGATTTCAATTTCACTGAGTCTCGGGTGGAGACAGCGTGGCCATCATTACGCCATTCGTGCAGGTCGGAACTTACCCGACAAGGAATTTCGCTACCTTAGGACCGTTATAGTTACGGCCGCCGTTTACCGGGGCTTCGATCAAGAGCTTCGACCGAAGTCTAACCCCATCAATTAACCTTCCGGCACCGGGCAGGCGTCACACCGTATACGTCATCTTTCGATTTTGCACAGTGCTATGTTTTTAATAAACAGTTGCAGCCACCTGGTATCTGCGACTCTCAATAGCTCCATCCGCAAGGGACTTCACCGTCGAGAGCGTACCTTCTCCCGAAGTTACGGTACCATTTTGCCTAGTTCCTTCACCCGAGTTCTCTCAAGCGCCTTGGTATTCTCTACCCGACCACCTGTGTCGGTTTGGGGTACGGTTCCTGATAACCTGAAGCTTAGAGGCTTTTCCCGGAAGCATGGCATCAATGACTTCACTACCGTAGTAGCTCGACATCGTGTCTCAGTGTATAGCGTCCCGGATTTACCTAAGACACCCACCTACGCACTTGAACCTCGACAACCGTCGCGAGGCCCACCTAGCCTTCTCCGTCCCCCCATCGCAGTTATCAGCAGTACGGGAATATTAACCCGTTTCCCATCGACTACGCCTTTCGGCCTCGCCTTAGGGGCCGACTTACCCTGCCCCGATTAACGTTGGACAGGAACCCTTGGTCTTCCGGCGAGGAGGTTTTTCACCCCCTTTGTCGTTACTCATGTCAGCATTCGCACTTCTGATACCTCCAGCAGCCCTTACAGACCACCTTCAACGGCTTACAGAACGCTCCCCTACCCAGATATAAATATCTGCCGCAGCTTCGGTGTATCGCTTAGCCCCGTTACATCTTCCGCGCAGGCCGACTCGACCAGTGAGCTATTACGCTTTCTTTAAATGATGGCTGCTTCTAAGCCAACATCCTGGCTGTCTGAGCCTTCCCACATCGTTTCCCACTTAGCGATAACTTTGGGACCTTAGCTGGCGGTCTGGGTTGTTTCCCTCTCCACGACGGACGTTAGCACCCGCCGTGTGTCTCCCGGATAGTACTTACTGGTATTCGGAGTTTGCAAAGGGTTGGTAAGTCGGGATGACCCCCTAGCCTTAACAGTGCTCTACCCCCAGTAGTATTCGTCCGAGGCGCTACCTAAATAGCTTTCGGGGAGAACCAGCTATCTCCGAGTTTGATTGGCCTTTCACCCCTAGCCACAAGTCATCCGCTAATTTTTCAACATTAGTCGGTTCGGTCCTCCAATTGATGTTACTCAATCTTCAACCTGCCCATGGCTAGATCACTCGGTTTCGGGTCTACGTCATGCAACTCATTCGCCCAGTTAAGACTCGGTTTCCCTACGGCTCCCCTATGCGGTTAACCTTGCTACATAACGTAAGTCGCTGACCCATTATACAAAAGGTACGCAGTCACCTAACAAGTAGGCTCCCACTGCTTGTACGTACACGGTTTCAGGTTCTATTTCACTCCCCTCACAGGGGTTCTTTTCGCCTTTCCCTCACGGTACTGGTTCACTATCGGTCAGTCAGGAGTATTTAGCCTTGGAGGATGGTCCCCCCATCTTCAGACAAGATAACACGTGTCCCGTCCTACTCGTTTTCACGTTAAATAAGCCGTCGTGTACGGGGCTATCACCCTGTATCGCGCCACTTTCCAGAGGCTTCCACTAACTCATAAAACGCTTAAGGGCTAATCCGGGGTCGCTCGCCGCTACTGCCGGAATCTCAATTGATTTCTTTTCCTTCGGGTACTTAGATGTTTCAGTTCCCCGAGTTCGCCTCCACACACCTATGTATTCAGTGTGGGATACTGGCTGATGCCAGTGGGTTTCCCCATTCGGAAATCCCAGACTCAAGCGGTTGTTACTACCTAATCTGGGCTTATCGCAAGTTACTACGTCCTTCATCGCCTCTGACTGCCAAGGCATCCACCGTGTACGCTTAGTCACTTAACCATACAACCCCAAGAGGTTTCGTATGTTTAAACAACCAAGGTGTTCTAATAAGAACATGTTCACCCTTTTTGCCTCTGCTTTTTCTTAAAAAGCGGAAACATAAAGTGATGAACGATTTCGCCGGACTCAAATATTGTTCATCACTTCCGAAGAAGTGATGAAACCAAGAACACTTGAATGTGTTTGGTGTTAATTCCGAAGAATCAACATTTGAGAACTTTTACAAACAAACTGAATCAGTTTGTTTAGTCAGCTTTCCAGATTTTTAAAGAGCATGTGATGTGTTCTAGTGAACAACCACTTTTTAAGAACACTCATCATTCTCTGTTCGAAGAGAAGTGTGCTTAAAGAGTGGTGGAGCTATGCGGGATCGAACCGCAGACCTCTTGAATGCAAATCAAGCGCTCTCCCAGCTGAGCTATAGCCCCACATCGATACTTAGTGCCACCAACCGAATTGATTGGTGGGTCTGAGTGGACTTGAACCACCGACCTCACCCTTATCAGGGGTGCGCTCTAACCACCTGAGCTACAGACCCATCTAAGTATGTTCTTTATCTTTTTGACCGTAGCAATCTGTGTGGACACTAGCATTAATAGTATCGTTAAGGAGGTGATCCAGCCCCAGGTTCCCCTAGGGCTACCTTGTTACGACTTCACCCCAGTCATGAACCACACCGTGGTAAACGCCCTCCCGAAGGTTAAGCTATCTACTTCTGGTGCAGCCCACTCCCATGGTGTGACGGGCGGTGTGTACAAGGCCCGGGAACGTATTCACCGTGGCATTCTGATCCACGATTACTAGCGATTCCGACTTCATGGAGTCGAGTTGCAGACTCCAATCCGGACTACGACATACTTTCTGGGATTCGCTTCACATCGCTGTCTCGCTGCCCTCTGTATATGCCATTGTAGCACGTGTGTAGCCCTACTCGTAAGGGCCATGATGACTTGACGTCGTCCCCACCTTCCTCCGGTTTATCACCGGCAGTCTCCCTGGAGTTCCCGACATTACTCGCTGGCAAACAAGGATAAGGGTTGCGCTCGTTGCGGGACTTAACCCAACATTTCACAACACGAGCTGACGACAGCCATGCAGCACCTGTCTCAGAGCTCCCGAAGGCACCAATCCATCTCTGGAAAGTTCTCTGGATGTCAAGAGTAGGTAAGGTTCTTCGCGTTGCATCGAATTAAACCACATGCTCCACCGCTTGTGCGGGCCCCCGTCAATTCATTTGAGTTTTAATCTTGCGACCGTACTCCCCAGGCGGTCTACTTAACGCGTTAGCTCCGAAAGCCACAGTTCTAGACTACAGCCTCCAAGTAGACATCGTTTACGGCGTGGACTACCAGGGTATCTAATCCTGTTTGCTCCCCACGCTTTCGCATCTGAGCGTCAGTCTTTGTCCAGGGGGCCGCCTTCGCCACCGGTATTCCTTCAGATCTCTACGCATTTCACCGCTACACCTGAAATTCTACCCCCCTCTACAAGACTCTAGCCTGCCAGTTCAAAATGCGGTTCCCAGGTTAAGCCCGGGGCTTTCACATCTTGCTTAACAGACCGCCTGCATGCGCTTTACGCCCAGTAATTCCGATTAACGCTCGCACCCTCCGTATTACCGCGGCTGCTGGCACGGAGTTAGCCGGTGCTTCTTCTGCCGCTAACGTCAAACACTGCACGTATTAAGTACAATGCCTTCCTCACGGCTGAAAGTGCTTTACAACCCGAAGGCCTTCTTCACACACGCGGCATGGCTGCATCAGGCTTGCGCCCATTGTGCAATATTCCCCACTGCTGCCTCCCGTAGGAGTCTGGACCGTGTCTCAGTTCCAGTGTGGCTGATCATCCTCTCAAACCAGCTAGGGATCGTCGCCTTGGTGAGCCTTTACCCCACCAACTAGCTAATCCCAACTGGGCCCATCCGGTAGCGAGAGGCCCGAAGGTCCCCCTCTTTGGTCCAAAGACATCATGCGGTATTAGCCACCGTTTCCAGTGGTTATCCCCCTCTACCAGGCAGGTTCCCAGCCATTACTCACCCGTCCGCCGCTCGCCGCCCAATAAATCATCCGAAGAATCTTTATTGTCGCTGCCGCTCGACTTGCATGTGTTAGGCCTGCCGCCAGCGTTCAATCTGAGCCATGATCAAACTCTTCAATTAAAGTTTTTGGCTCGATGAAATACTGTTGTGTTCTAACCCCTCTCTACAAAGTAAAGAAAGAGCAGAACGAATTGACTGTGCCGATAACTCCGTAGAGTTTTCGTTTGGTCACTCAGTAAACATCGATAAATCTTTTGTCTATCAATCACGAGTGCCCACACAGATTGCATAGGTCAAATTGTTAAAGAACGTTGACTTGAAGAAGCGCTGCTTCTCACCGTCAGGGCTGCGAATTTTACGCTGCCGGGCGATGAAGTCAAGAAGAAATTTTGAGATTTTTCAGCCTTGCTTTCGCAACCCTCAAAACACCTTGTTGACTTGCCTCTCGGGGTGAATTTCCCTTCGAAGCGGGCGGCCATTCTACTGATTCGAAACAGCGCGTCAAGCGTTTATTTCAACTCAATTTTTGAGGCCTTCGCCGTACCGATTTGAGGGGGCGTTTCCGCGGTGGGAGCCGCTCTCCGTGTCGGTGAGGCGGCATTATAGGGAGGTCTGAAATTCTGGCAAGGCCTTTTTTGAGGTTTTTTATGAAAAACGGTGCGTTCGATTATTTTTCGCCCAAAACGGTATTAAAGTGCATTAAAACGAACAAGAATTGCACTCTTTTCCGCATCAAGATAGTCTGTTTTCAATCATCCTTATTTGGAATTCTCTATGTCTTCTGTACTTCGCAGTTATAAAGGTATCTTTCCAACAGTCGGTGAACGCGTTTACCTCGACCCTTCTTCTGTATTGGTTGGCGATATTACCCTTGGTGATGACGCAAGCATTTGGCCTTTGGTTGCTGCCCGCGGTGACGTTAACCATATCCGTATCGGCCAGCGGTCTAACATTCAGGATGGCTCTGTTCTTCATGTCACCCACAAGAACAAAGAGAACCCAGGAGGCTATCCGCTGATCATCGGTGATGACGTGACTGTCGGACACAAAGTCATGCTGCATGGCTGCACTATCGGTAATAAAGTGCTTGTCGGCATGGGCGCGATTGTTCTCGATGGTGCTGTAATAGAAGATGAAGTCATGGTGGGTGCGGGCAGTTTGGTTCCGCCTGGTAAACGTTTAGAGTCTGGTTTTCTCTATGTGGGCAGTCCGGTAAAACAAGCGCGCCCTTTGAAAGAAGCAGAACGCGCTTTTTTGCAGAAATCGTCTAATAACTATGTTGTCACGAAAAATGAGTACATCGCAGAGCTCGAAGGTTAACGCACCCAGATCTCACCGGACGCATTGAAGTCTTCCTCTTCAATGGCTTCTTCTGCTAACTCTTCCAGATCGAAGCGATTCCCGGCAAACGCTGCCAGAATCGCTTCTTCTGTATTCAAAGCTACTCGCTCTCTCTTTTCCAGATCAACAATCGAGATAAAGCAGGCAATCAAGGAGCCTGCTTGCTGCGCATCAAAGCGGACAGCGCATTTTTCAGTATCGACCTCTTGGAGGTCAGGGAAAAGGATGTTCTGGTTCATCTGCACTTCATCTATTCAGCAAGATTACTGCGAAGCTCTCTCAGCACCTGTCCAGTTCCCGGCCTGATACCACGCCAAATCGTAAAACTCTCCGCCGCTTGTCCCACCAGCATACCCAATCCATCAATCACACGAGCGGCACCGTTATCCAGAGCCCACCGGTTACTGCTGGTCACGCCTGAACCATATACCATGTCATAAACTACGGTTTGACTGCCAAACACAGTCGCTGAGATTTGTGGGTGTTCTCCTGAAAGGCTGGCAGATGTAGAATTCACCACCACATCAAACTCTCCTTCCAGCGATTCAAAGCTGGTTGCCGACACACTGCCATTATCCGCAAATAGTGATGCCAGCATCTCGGCTTTACTTGCAGTGCGGTTAGCAATCACCAATTGTGCAGGCTCGTGAGCCAGTAAGGGAAGAATCACTCCCCTCGCTGCGCCACCTGCACCAAGCAATAAAATTTTAGCGCCTTCGAGTTGGACATGGTGACTCAGCAGATCTTGCACCAGCCCTTCCCCGTCCGTGTTATCGCCGAGTATGCCGCCATCATCGAGCTTTTTCAGTGTGTTCACCGCCCCAGCGAGCTTAGCCCGCTCGGTCAGCATGGTCGCCAACTTAAACGCCTCTTCTTTAAAGGGCACAGTGACATTACATCCTTTGCCGCCACTATTAAAAAAGGCAGTTACCGCTTCCTCAAAACCACCGATTGGCGCTTCGAGCGTTTCATAATCCATTGCCTGCGCAGTATGGCGCGCAAACAAGGTGTGTATAAAAGGAGACTTACTGTGTGAGATCGGGTTGCCGACAACGACATATTTATCCACGACTTTGTTTTCCTTGAATTACCATTCCCTTGGTTTCAAAAACTCTTTGTAGAGCTTCTCTTCAGCAGACCCTGGCTCAGGCTCGAATCCATACTCCCAGCGCACCAGTGGTGGCATAGACATCAGGATTGATTCTGTTCGTCCGCCGCTTTGCAGACCAAACAGAGTGCCACGATCGTAGACAAGATTAAACTCAACATAACGCCCGCGGCGATAAAGTTGGAATTCACGCTCATGTTCACCGTAAGCGGCGTCTTTGCGTTTCTGCACGATCGGGAGGTAAGCATCGAGGTAACCCTCACCCACGGCTTTTATATAATCGAAAGACGCGTCGAATCCCCACTGGTTCAAATCATCAAAGAAAAGACCGCCGACACCACGGGTTTCGTTACGGTGAGGCAAGAAGAAATAACGATCACACCAGGCTTTGTGCTCAGCATATACATCAGCGCCAAAGGGTGCACAAATAGACTTCGCCGTTTGGTGCCAATGAACACAATCTTCTTCTACTGGATAGAAAGGCGTGAGATCGAAGCCACCACCAAACCACCAAACCGGGGCTTCCCCTTCTTTTTCGGCAATGAAGAAACGGACATTGGCGTGGGAAGTCGGAACATTCGGGTTTTTAGGATGCACCACCAAAGACACACCCATGGCTTCAAAGCCTCTGCCTGCCAGTTCAGGACGGTGCGCCGTCGCCGAGCCCGGCATTTTGTCCCCAAACACATGGGAGAAATTCACGCCAGCCTGCTCAAATACATTGCCATCGCGAAGCACCCGGCTTTTACCACCGCCGCCCGCAGTTCTCTCCCAGGCATCTTCCTCAAATGTCGCACCGCCGTCTTCTTTTTCCAGCGCCGCACATATCATGTCCTGCAACGACAGTAAAAAGCGCTTAACCGCCTCTTTATCAACCTGCTGAGGAAGGTTCTGATTCTCCACGTGATTTCCTTGTACTTTTATTTAGCCCTGACGAAGCACCTTACCAGAACGCGCATCTCGGATCTCGGTGGGCTTGTCACGTCCGCCAATTTTTCCTTCTAAAACACTCGGCACACGGCTACCCAATTGCTCTACCACTTCCGCCACACTGCGACACGGCTCTTCACCGCTAAGGTTGGCACTGGTTGATGTGATGGGTTTGCCATAAGAAAGACACAGTTCGCGGACATCTGGATGATCGGAAACGCGCACAGCGACAGTATCGAACTGCCCAGTCACCCAATCAGTGATCTTTTTGCCTGCGGGCATGACCCAGGTAACAGGGCCCGGCCAGGTTGCTAAAACCTCGGCTTTCACCTCTTCACTCAGGCTATCGAAATCAATGTATCCGTCCAACTGGGAAAGCTCTGCCGCGATCAGAATAAGGCCTTTGGCCTTATCACGCTCTTTTACATCTAAAAGCGCCTGCACAGCGGCTGGGCTGTCCGGGTCACAACCCACACCAAATACCCCTTCTGTGGGGTACGCGATAACTTCCCCGCGCGCCAACGCTGCAACGCATTGCTTAACATTCGCCAATGCTCTTCTCCTGCCTCTACCCGAAAAATTCGGCTTACTATGACCAACTTTACCCGACGTTCTCAACACTTTTGTCACAAATCGAAACAGACTTTCTATCAGCCCCGTTTATAACAGGTATCCAAACAGCAGCAAACAGACTGACGCAAACGTTTTCCTTGCTGCTTTTTGCCGATATAATGCGCCCACTTTCCATGTTTCAGCGGTTAACGAGCATTTACAGGAGTTACTATGAAAGTCGGCATCATCATGGGTTCTAAGTCAGATTGGCCAACCATGAAAAACGCAGCAGATATGCTGGATCACTTCGGCGTTGACTACGAAACCAAAGTGGTTTCCGCCCACCGCACTCCTGGCCTGCTCGCAGATTATGCCAGCGAAGCTGCTTCACGTGGCCTGAAAGTGATTATTGCCGGCGCAGGTGGCGCTGCTCACCTACCTGGGATGACCGCCGCGTTTACCAGCCTTCCTGTACTGGGTGTACCGGTTCAGTCAAAAGCACTGAAAGGGATGGATTCGCTACTTTCTATCGTCCAAATGCCAAAAGGGGTGGCAGTAGGAACGCTGGCAATTGGTGATGCAGGTGCCGCGAATGCCGGCCTGCTTGCAGCGCAAATCTTGGCGACCAATGATGCAGAGCTGATGGCAAAAGTCGACGCTTTCCGTCAGAACCAAACAGACACCGTTCTCGCTAACCCTGACCCATCGGTAGATTAATCATGAATGTGCTGGTTCTCGGTGCCGGACAGCTGGCACGTATGATGGCGCTGGCAGGTGCCCCCCTAAACCTTAAGATTAGCGCGTACGATGTGCGAAGCGGCAACCTTGTACACCCAGTCACGCTGGAAGTACTTGGGCAAGGTCTGGAAAACGGGATTGCCGATGCCGACGCAATTACTGCCGAGTTTGAACACATCGCGCCGGACGTACTGGACGTCTGTCAGGCCAGCGGTAAATTCTACCCTGGTGAAACCGCCATCCTGACCGGCGGTGACCGTCGTCTGGAAAAAGCTTTGCTGGATAAAGCTGGTGTAGCCAATGCCCGTTATCAGGTGATTGAATCGCGAGAAGATTACGATTCAGCAATCGCCAACATCGGCCTGCCTCTCATCCTGAAAAGCGCCCTTGATGGCTATGACGGCAAAGGCCAGTGGCGCCTGAAGCCAGATTCAGATATTGAATCAGTGTGGCAGGATATCGACCAGTTCCTCAAAACCTCTCCACAAGGTGCGCGTCAGTGTGTGATTGCCGAAGAATTTGTGCCGTTTGACCGCGAAGTGTCATTAATCGGTGCGCGCAATGCCAAAGGTGATTTGGAAATTTACCCACTGACCGAGAATATCCACACCAACGGTATCTTGAGCGTGTCGGTGGCAGCCGGTGACAATGATGCAGTACAGGCTCAGGCTGAAGCCATGTTTAAAGCAGTGGCAGACACACTGGATTATGTCGGCGTACTGGCGATTGAGTTTTTTGATGTCGGCGGCAACCTCAAAGTGAACGAGATAGCGCCGCGCGTACACAACTCCGGTCACTGGACACAGCAAGGTGCTGAGGTCTGTCAGTTTGAGAACCATCTTCGCGCTGTCTGTGGCTTACCGCTTGGCAGTGCCAAACGCATCCGTCCGACTGCGATGATCAACATCGTCGGTGAAGTAACTGTCCCGACGGATGTCATGGGACTGGCGCATGTGCATTGGTACGACAAAGCGCCGCGACCGGGCCGCAAGATTGGCCACATCAACCTTTGCGCAGACAATGCAAAGGCGTTGGGTGAAGCACTTCAGGAAGTCGCAAAA
Organism: Grimontia kaedaensis; assembly: GCF_023746615.1. Taxonomy (NCBI): domain Bacteria; kingdom Pseudomonadati; phylum Pseudomonadota; class Gammaproteobacteria; order Vibrionales; family Vibrionaceae; genus Grimontia; species Grimontia kaedaensis. The sequence goes on from NZ_CP082275.1 coordinate 3,708,204, forward strand.
CACTTGGACGACACTGAGTTTCCCGCCCTTCAAAGTGCCGCAGAAACATTAAGCTGAATGAGCCAAGCCCAAAACGAGAAAAGCCGCTGCTAGCGGCTTTTTTTTCTAATACCAAACACGGCGAATTTGGGTCATAGCCCCTGTTTGTGTTGACACTTTTTATCCGCACAGACTTTCACAATGCCCGCCGCCAGCTTTTTCTCAAGCAGCAGCGGATATCCGCAAACCTCACAGTTGCCCTTGATAGGCTTAAGGTTCACGGCGAATTTGCATTTCGGGTAAGCGTCACACGCATAGAAGGCTTTACCAAAACGCGATTTCTTCTCGTGCAGTTTTCCTTTGCGGCACTCAGGACAGTTGATGTCCATGGTTTCCGCTTCAGGTTCCTGATCGCGCTTTTCGATATGTTGGCATTCCGGATACGCCGAACAGCCGATGAACATGCCGAAACGTCCTTGGCGGAGCACCAACTCGTTGCCACATTCCGGGCACGGCATGCCAAGCTCTTTCACTATGTGCCCATCATTGTGGTTAAGTGACTCGATGAAATCACAAGCCGGGTAGCCAGTACACGCTTTGAAAGGGCCGCGTTTACTGTGCTTGATAACAAGAGCGCTGCCACATTTAGGGCAGCGCTCTTCATTTTCCAGCGCATGTTCATGGGCGCTGAATAGGGAATCGTCAATTTTTCCAGCCAAAACAGACCAGCCTCAAATCAGTGAAGGTATTCATCTTCCGCTGTGCTGTAGAGTAACTCTTCCATTTGATCGTACGCGCGCTCGTTGCCGGGCACGTTAAACAGCACCATCAGGATCACCCATTTCAGATCTTCCAGCACAAATTCCTGCGTATCGAGCTCCATAACACGGTCAATCACCATCTCACGGGTTTCAGGGCTCAGTACACTGATTTGCTCAAGGAAAGTCAGAAAACCTCGGCTCTCGGTATCCAGTCGATCCATCTCTTTTGGGGTATAGATACGAACAGAAGTGAGCGCACCGCCAGTAAGGTATGGGGTTTTGTCGGCGTCTTGAAGTAGCGCCAGCTTTTCAAGCCAGTTCAGCGCTTTGTATATATCGTCTTGATGAAATCCAGCTCTGGAGAGTTCATCAGCCAGTTCGTCCTGATCCACCATCAACTCAACATCGCTGTGGATATAGGTTTCAAACAGGTACATTAAGATGTCCATCATGGCTATCCCCTCCTCGTTCTGACATAACCACCGGGTACCGCTGTTACCAGCCCCTGTAGCTCAAGTTCTAACAACTGCATCATGATTTCGTGAACGGGTTCATCGCAGATTTCTGCAAGCACATCGACACACCTTGCTTCATTTCCTACGTTAGCCAACAGTTCAGGAAATGGCAATTCTTCTTGCAAAACTTGGGCCTGAGCGACCTCCAACTGGTGGTTTATTGCACAGCCGGCCAATGCGCCAACCTGCTCTAAAATTTCGTCCACCGACTCCACCAGAAAAGCACCCTGCTTTATCAAGCCGTTACTGCCTTTCGCATGCGGGTTATGGATAGAGCCCGGTAGAGCAAAGACATCCCGCCCTTGTTCAAGCGCCAATCTGGCGGTGATCAGCGAACCACTCTTCATTGCCGCTTCCACCACCAGCACTCCTGTAGATAGACCGCTGATAATGCGATTTCGTCTCGGGAAAAATGCAGGTTTTGGCGGCGACCAGGGCCAAAGCTCTGACACCAGTACGCCATTATCCTTGATATCGTCAGACAGTTGGCGGTGTCTGGCTGGATAAATTTTCTCAAGCCCCGAGCCCAACACGGCAATGGTTTTCCCTTTGCCATCGAGTGCCCCACGGTGCGCCCTGCCATCAATACCCAGTGCCAAACCGCTGGTCACGACGACATCGTGAGCGGCAAGCTCTTTGGCAAACGCGTGAGCCAGTGACAAGCCATCGTTAGATGCATGGCGGCTGCCAACCATCGCAAGTTGCGGCAGTGACAGTATATGGGGATCGCCGTCGACAAATAAAAGAGGGGGAGCACCACTGATTTGTTTTAACAGATAAGGATAACGCGAGTCGGTCAAGGAAATGATGTGCCTGCCAGGTGCTGATGCCCAGGTCAGGCATTTGTCTATAATGGAAAAGTCAGGTTGTCGCAACGCCTGAATCTGAGCAGGCTTGAAGCCAAGTGCCGCGAGCTCGATATCCTCCAGCGCGTCCAGTTTGTGGGGTGGGTATCTGCTGATAACCTTAGTGACCGCCTGACTGCCGAGGCGGGGAACGGCGGCGAGCCTAAGCCACCACTCAAGCTCGCGAGACATCTTATCCTCCCGCTGCGATGACCGGCATATCCGCTTTCAGTGGCTTATCGGCTTCCACCACCATGGCAAGACTGAAGAAAGGATAACTGTGGATAACCAACAAGGTGCCTGCTGATGTTGATGGCAATACTTTCACCACATCGCCGCCACTATTGTCGATATCGCTGTCATAGCGCATCTCACCCTTAGAGCCTTTCATGGCGACACCTGGCACCACCACCGACAAGGTATGTCCCGTATTGAGGCCGTCCTGTTCACCCAGATCAACCACCACAATTTGACGATGTCCGACATAGTTGCTGCCGTAAAGGTGTCCGACCATTCTGCCTTCAACACCATCCGGCGCGGGTTTAGGGTGGAAAATCTCTCCGGTTTTCGCACCAAGTGCAGGTAACAGGATATCGTTAGGTTTAATTTCCTGGTTTTGGCGGGTCAGCGTCATTTCAGCAATGCCATCAATCGAGCGCACCAGCTTAGCTTCACCGACTTTCTTGAGGCTTATCATGCGAACCATGGCATCACCTTTCTCCCGCTCAAAGTCCGTCACGGTACGATAGATAAACCACTCTTCGCTGCCTAAAGACTTATCAACAAAAAACGGCGTGCGTTTAGAGATATAACTCCATCCTTCCTGCGCGCCCAATACTCTCGGTGCAAGCAAATATTCACGTTCATGAATGAGGGTGTCATAGGTTAAGAACTGGCGCAGAACCGATGGCGAGGTGCTGTTGATAGGTGTTGAGTCAGTACGGTTAGCGCCTGCCGTATAAGAGAGCACAGGTTTGCCATCAAGCCAGCTCAGGCCCAGTTTGTCGCCCGGATAGATAAGGTGAGGGTTTTTGATTGCCGGATTGTGTTGCCAAAGCGTCGGCCAGTGCCAAGGTTTTTCCAGATAAAGGCCCGAAATATCCCAAAGGGTATCGCCTTTTTTCACCGTATAATTTTCAGGAGCATCAGCACTCAAACGTACTTCCGACGCAGCTATCACGCCTGGCAGCCCCAGTGCCAGACAAAAAATGATAAGCTTTTTAAACATCCCTTGTCTCCAAAAGCGTACTTTCGATTTGGATGCTGTCATTTGAATTGCAAAATGTCTAGAATTAGCCCAATTACAGAAGCCGGATACGGCGCAGTTCAACATATTTAAGAGACGTTTATGAGTGTATTACAGGTTTTGACCTTCCCGGACGATCGCCTACGCACGGTGGCGAAACCGGTAGAGAGCGTCACACCAGAGATCCAGACCATTGTTGATGACATGCTGGAAACCATGTACGACGAAGAAGGTATTGGCCTTGCTGCGACCCAGGTGGACATCCACCAGCGCATCGTTGTGATTGATATTTCAGAAACCCGCGATGAGCCTATGGTGCTGATCAATCCGGAAATTATTGAGAAGCGTGGCGAAGACGGCATCGAAGAAGGCTGTCTGTCTGTTCCTGGCGCTCGCGCACTAGTATCACGCGCATCGGAAGTGACGGTTAAAGCACTGGATCGCGACGGCAACGAATACCAGTTCGAAGCGGATGACCTACTGGCTATCTGTGTTCAGCACGAACTGGACCACCTTGAAGGCAAACTGTTTGTCGATTACCTGTCGCCCCTGAAGCAACAGCGCATCAAACAGAAGCTGGAAAAAATCAAACGCGCTAACCAAAAAGCCAGCTGAGGTTTCCTTGAGCGACTCATTGAAAATCGTATTTGCCGGTACGCCGGATTTCGCCGCCCGTCATCTGGCGGCGTTGTTGTCTTCACACCACGAGGTGGTAGCGGTTTATACCCAGCCTGACCGCCCGGCGGGCCGCGGTAAGAAATTGACTGCCAGCCCAGTAAAGCTGCTAGCGCAGGAACACAACATTCCTGTTTATCAGCCAGAGAGTCTGAAAGCCGAAGACGCGCAACAAGAGCTAGCTGCCATTGGTGCAGACATCATGGTCGTAGTGGCTTATGGCCTGCTGCTCCCTAAAGTGGTGCTAGACACACCTCGCCTTGGCTGTATCAATGTTCACGGCTCTATCCTGCCGCGCTGGCGTGGCGCTGCACCTATCCAACGTTCAATCTGGGCGGGCGATGCAGAGACGGGTGTCACCATCATGCAGATGGATGAAGGTCTGGATACTGGCGATATGCTGAAAATCGCACCCCTGAACATCGACACCAAAGAAACCAGTGCCACGCTTTATAAAAGATTGGCGGAAATGGGCCCTGAAGCCTTGGTGGAATGTCTGGGTGATATCGCTTCTGGCAAAGCCGTTGCTGAAAAGCAGGACGATGAGCTTGCCAACTACGCGAAAAAGCTCAGCAAAGAAGAAGCACAAATCGACTGGGCCATGAGCGCCGACGCGATTGAGCGTTGTATCCGTGCCTTTAATCCGTGGCCGATGAGTCACTTCTCTGTGGCGAACAACAACATCAAAGTCTGGGATGCCGAAGTCGAATCAGAAGACAGCGGCAAGGCACCGGGCACCATTTTGTCCGCCGACAAGAAAGGTATCCGAGTGGCAACCGGAGAAGGCGTTTTGCGCCTGACATCCATCCAGCCACCGGGCAAAAAAGCCATGAGCGCGGCAGACATTCTGAACTCCCGCCGCGACTGGTTTGAACCTGGCACCCAACTGTAATTGAGAAGGCCAGCTTGCTGGCCTTTTTTAGTGGCTCGCATTCACGTGAGCAAACACTGAGGTATATTCATGAACGTTAGAGCTGTCGCTGCACAGGTTATTTATCAGGTTGTCGACCAAGGACAATCCCTGTCAGCCGCCCTGCCGCCTGCCCAACAAAAAGTGGCTCCGCGCGATGGCGCCCTGCTGCAGGAGATCTGCTACGGCGTGCTGCGCTGGTTGCCGCGTCTCGAATCCATCACTCAATCTCTGATGGACAAGCCACTTAAAGGCAAGCAACGCGTTTTCCATCATTTGATTTTGGTCGGTCTTTACCAGCTCAGCTATATGCGTATTCCAGCCCACGCGGCGGTTGCTGAAACCGTGAATGCCACCAAGGTACTGAAAAAGCCTCAACTCCGCGGCCTTATCAATGCCGTGCTACGTAATTACCAACGCAATCAGGAAGCTTTAGATGCCGCCGCTGTCGCGCACGACGCGGGTAAATATGGTCATCCTGGCTGGTTGTTGAAACTGCTACAAAAAGCTTATCCAAGTGAGTGGGAGCAGGTGGTTGAAGCCAACCATGAAAAGGCACCAATGTGGCTGCGTGTAAACCGCACCCATCACACCCGCGATGCTTACAAAGCCCTTTTGGATGAAGCAGGCATTGAGACCGCAATCCATCCTGAAGCGGAAGATGCACTGAAACTGGCGACACCTTGTGATGTCACCGCCCTTCCTGGCTTTTCAGAAGGCTGGGTCTCAGTGCAGGACGCTGCTGCGCAGCTGTCGGTCGACTACCTTAAACCTCAGGCAGGTGAGCTCATACTTGATTGCTGCGCCGCACCAGGCGGAAAAACTTGCCACATCCTTGAGCACGAGCCAACGGCAAAGGTTGTTGCAATGGATGTGGACGCAACCCGCCTTACCCGTGTGGAAGAAAACCTCAAACGCCTGAAGCTCGACGCACAGGTGATTTGTGGCGATGCCCGCACTCCCGGCGAATGGTGGCAGGGTGAGCAGTTTGATCGTATTCTGCTCGACGCACCTTGTTCGGCAACGGGTGTTATTCGCCGCCATCCGGACATCAAGTGGCTTCGCCGCGCCGACGATATCGACCAGTTAGTGTCGCTGCAGTCTGAAATTCTTGATGCAATGTGGGCGCAGCTGAAATCTGGTGGTACGCTGGTCTATGCGACGTGCTCGGTCACCCCGCAAGAAAACGCAGAACAGGTGAAAGCTTTCCTCGCCCGCGCGTCAGATGCGACATTGGAAACCGGCACACCTGAGCAACCGGGCAGACAAATCCTGCCCGGTCAGGAAAACATGGATGGATTCTATTACGCTGTCCTCAAAAAAGCGTAATGGAGTCAGCGCGGGCAGCAACCACGGCCCGCGATAACAATAAAAAATTGAACCGAGGTTCACGCAGACGTTATGAAAATCATCATCTTGGGGGCTGGACAAGTCGGTGGCACACTGGCTGAAAACCTAGTGGGCGAAAACAACGACATCACCATCGTCGATAAAGACCCCGAGCGACTCAGAGAGCTGCAGGACAAATATGATCTTCGTGTGGTGCAAGGCTACGCCAGCCATCCCACCACACTACTGGAAGCCGGCGCACAGGATGCCGACATGCTGGTCGCGGTGACCAACTCCGACGAAACCAACATGATCGCCTGTCAGGTTGCTTTTACACTCTACAACACGCCCAACCGTGTAGCCCGTATCCGAAGCCCGGAATACCTCGCCACTAAAGACCAACTGTTTCAGACCGACGCTTGCCCGGTTGAATATCTGATTGCGCCGGAAGAGCTGGTGACCCAGTACATTCAGCGTCTGATTGAATATCCAGGTGCGCTGCAGGTGGTGAACTTTGCCGATAACAGAGTCGGTCTGGTTGCCGTAAAAGCGTATTACGGTGGTCCACTGGTAGGTAATGCGCTGTCTGCACTTCGCGAGCATATGCCGCATGTAGATACCCGTGTAGCTGCTATTTTCCGTCGCGACCGCCCTATCCGTCCGCAAGGCACAACCATTATCGAAGCGGACGATGAAGTCTTTTTCGTGGCAGCAAGTAACCACATCCGCTCGGTGATGAGTGAGCTTCAGCGCCTTGAAAAGCCTTACAAGCGTATCATGATTGTCGGTGGTGGTAACATCGGTGCAGGCCTCGCGCGAAGCCTTGAGCGCTCCTACAGCGTGAAGCTGATTGAACGCAACCCGCGACGCGCAGAGCAGCTTTCGGAAATTCTCGAGAACACCATCGTCTTCTGTGGTGATGCTGCAGATCAGGAACTTCTGAGCGAAGAGCATATCGACCAGATTGACGTGTTCATTGCAGTCACCAACGAAGACGAATCCAACATCATGTCAGCCATGCTGGCCAAGCGCCTTGGCGCCAAAAAAGTGATGGTGTTGATTCAGCGCGGTGCATACGTGGACTTGGTGCAGGGTGGTGCTATTGATGTGGCCATATCGCCGCAGCAAGCCACCATTTCAGCGCTGCTGACCCACGTGCGCAAAGCCGACATAGTGAACGTGTCATCGCTACGCCGCGGCGCAGCAGAAGCGATTGAAGCCATTGCCCACGGCGATTCCAATACCTCGAAAGTGGTGGGACGTGCTATTGGCGACATCAAACTGCCGCCGGGTACCACCATTGGAGCGATCGTAAGGGAGGAGGAAGTCCTGATCGCACACGATAAAACCGTTATTCAGCAGGATGATCACGTAGTGATGTTCTTGGTGGATAAGAAATACATCCCTGACGTGGAAAGGCTGTTCCAGCCAAGTCCATTCTTCCTCTAAAGACAAAACGCATCACAGTGTATGGTTAACTTCAAACCGGTACTGTTCGTCATAGGGCTGGTCTTATCCAAGATCGCCCTATTTATGTATGTACCCACCCTTACTGCCTTTTTCACCGGTACCGCCGGTTTTCTCGACTTTGGCCTTGCGGTCATCATCACCCACGTCGCCGCATTTGCTTGTCTGACACTCGGTAAAACCGAAGATTTCCGTCTCAATGCACGCGACATGTTTGTTATCACCACCATGGTATGGCTGATTGCCAGTGCTTTCGCTGCCCTGCCGTTTGTCTTCATTAACCACATCAGTTTTACTGACGCCTACTTTGAGACCATGTCCGGTATCACCACTACGGGCTCTACGGTACTGAGTGGTCTAGATAATATGGCGCCGTCGATTCTGCTTTGGCGCTCTATCTTGCAATGGCTCGGTGGCGTCGGGTTTATCGTGATGGGCGTGGCCATCCTGCCTTTTTTGAATGTCGGTGGTATGCGTCTGTTCCAGACCGAGTCTTCCGACTGGTCAGCGAAATCCAGTCCACGCACCAAGAACGTCGCTATCAGTATCATGAAGGTTTATGTCTCGCTTTCCGCACTATGTTTTGTCGCCTACTGGCTAACGGGCATGACAGCATTTGAAGCAGTGAACCACGCCATGACGACGCTATCGACAGGTGGTTATTCCACGTCAGATAGTTCAATGAACCACTTCAGTCATGCCGCGCATTGGGTCGCCACCTTGTTTATGTTCGCCGGCGGCCTGCCGTTTCTTTTGATGATTAACGCGCTGCGCCGGCGCAAGCCGAGCATGTTGGTGAACGATGCGCAGGTTCGAGGGTTTACTTACCTAGTGCTGGCAACGGCGCTGATGGTGTCACTCTGGCTCGTGCTCACCAAAGACTATGTGGTGATGGATGCCATCCGAGTATCGCTGTTTAACATCATCTCAGTGGTGACAACCACCGGCTTTGGATTGGATGATTTCACCGCCTGGGGGCCTTTCGCATCAGTGATTTTTGCTTTTATGTTGCTGGTGGGAGGATGCTCAGGTTCTACCGCAGGCGGTGCGAAAATTTTCCGTTTTCAAATTGCGTTGGCTTTGCTGAAAAAACAGATTCAGCAACTGGTGCACCCTTCGGGCGTCTTCATCCAGCGCTACAACGGACGCCCGGTCAACGAAGACATCGTGCGCTCTGTGGTGGCATTCGCCATTACCTACATTATGACCATACTGGTGGTTGCGATGGTGCTGGCCGCCACCGGGCTCGATGGTATCACCAGTCTAACAGGGGCAATGACTGCAGTTGCTAACGTGGGACCAGGTATGGGTACCATGATTGGGCCAACAGGGAATTTCGCCGGATTATCTGATACCGCTAAGTGGGCACTCAGTATCGGCATGTTGATGGGACGATTGGAGATCCTGACGGTTTTGGTTTTACTGTTTCCAATTTTCTGGCGCGACTAAGCGCGCCAACCAAATCACACGGGCTGTACGTACCAGTAAATGGCGAGAAAGTGCAGTACCGTGCCGCCCAGCACAAACAAGTGCCAGATAGCATGGTTGTAGGGAATACTCTGTTTCACGTAGAAAATCACGCCCAGCGAATACACCAAACCGCCTAAGCCCAGCAATACCATGCCAGCTGTCGGCATCACCTGAGCCAGCTGATACACCACCACCAAAGACAACCACCCCATCGCCAGGTAGGTCGCCAGCGACAGCGATTTAAACCGGTAGACAAAGGCAATTTTCAGGACAACCCCGACCAGCGCAATCCCCCAAATCAAAGCCATCACCCAGTTTGCCAGCGGCGTTCTGAGGCATATCAGCATAAACGGGGTATAGGTGCCTGCGATGAGCAGATAGATGGCGCAATGATCGAACGTTTTGAGTGCACGTTTCGCGCCAGCAAACGGGATAGCATGGTAAAGGGTGGATGCCAGATAAAGCAGGATGATACTGCCACCATATACGCTGTAGCTGGCAATACTGAGCGCATCGGCATGTTCACCAAAAGCTTTCACCAACAGCAGCACTAAAGCCACGATGCCAAAAATCACACCCAGGCCATGGCTGACACTGCTGGCGATCTCTTCTTTTACCGAATATGGAGCCGCTGTTGTCATGCGACAGTATCCTTATTGATAACGCATTTGATGAGTTCAGCAGCGAGTATGACACATTTAAGCTTACACGTGTAAGCTTAAATTATTGGGAGATTTGAGCTAGCAATGTTTTGACTTCAGATGCTACTTCTTCTGGCCCGCCTGACAGGGTTAATTCACGGGAAAGCTTGTTAGCGCCCACCAAGCGACCCACTGCTGCCCCAATACCTTCACCTTGCCGGCAAAATGTTATCGCAAGATGAAGCCCATCTTTCGGTCTCGTTGCCACCAGTGTCATTTCCCTGAACACAGATTGGTAAGGCTCTGAAACAGCTGTCCACTCGAACTGCTGCTCAAATGGTAAGGGCTGTCGCTCGACCTCTTCGTTTTTCACCTTTTCGATGCGAAAGCCTGATTCCTCAAACGCGGAGAAAGACGCATCCAGTTGGTTATCTGGTTTCACCGTCAACTCGGTTTTTGATGAGGTATCTTTACCCATCGGAATATCGAGGTTCGCTTCAAGCCAAATTTTGCCATCTCCCATCGACAAGGGTGTATTCAGCGGAAGGGTCATTGCTGATTCGAAATGCACAGATTTACCCGGCTCAGTGGTAAATGCATCCGGGAGAGACCATTTCGCCAAAACATGAGTTTTACGACGACGTTGCTTCTTTCTGCCTTGTTCGCCTTGGGTTCTTAGCTCTTCCCATCCCATGTAGTCGCAGCAAACCGACAGTTCAATCGCATCGACTGGTTGGACAACATCACCGCCACTGACGGTCACCAACACCTTGGTTTGTTCACCCTGTATCAAGGTTGTGGAGCCCAATTCGACGCTGACTTCTGCGCTGCCAAACCCCACTTTCGCCAACGTTTTTTTCAACCATCCCATGTTTTTCAGTCCTTTCAGTTACGCGTGATAGGTTGCTTTCGGATACTAGACATAAAACAACTACTATGCTGTCACAGCAACGCGCCAAATTCAGTCTAAAATTAAAAGACTGGTAATCGATGGCGTTTTTGCCTCGGAAAATTACGGAGAATAAGCCAGCCATGTCAAAAGAGAATTTTGCGCTAAGTTCTGGATATTTGAAGAAAGTTGTACCCCTTCTGATGAAGTACCAAGTCCCTGCAACACCACCGAATTACGCCCTTTGGTATACCTATGTGGCAAATGCTGATGCTGAGCTCGCCAAGAGAATTGATGAGTCGATCAAAGAGACAGGAACACTCAGTCCAACGCTCTGCGAAGAGCTCTACAGCAGCCATGTCGCGGATGAAAAGGTCAAAGACGGTGATGAATTTCAACGCGGGCTTCAAGCGCTGGCCCTGGAAATGAGTAACACCATGGAAGACACGTTAAAAGACACCGCGACTTTCCAAAATACATTGGACAAAACCTTCTCACAACTTGCCCGCGTCGGAGAAGAAACCCTGTCGATGGAAGAAACCGTCGCCATGGTCAAAAAAGCCGTAAAAGGTTCCAATGAACTGCGTCAGTCAACCAACTTCTTCAAAAGCCAGCTAGCCGATGCACAAAAAGAAATATCCCGACTTAAAGAAACACTACAGCAGGCTAATGATGATGCTTTGCACGATGCACTGACAGGCATATACAACCGCCGCGCCTTTGACTCTGAGTTGGAAACGTTGGCAGCCAAACCACCATCGAAAGGTTTCACCCTTTTACTGTGCGATTTGGATCACTTTAAGAGTTTCAATGACACCTATGGTCACTTGATGGGCGACCAAGTGTTGAAGCTCACCGCCAAGCGTTTGTCTGATTACTGCCGCGACGGCATCAATGCTTACCGTTATGGTGGGGAAGAGTTCGCCCTGCTGGTGCCAAATCGCGCGCTAAGTGGAGGCTGTAGAGTCGCGGAAACCATCCGCGCTACCATCGACAAGCTGGCAATCAAGGACAAGAAAACCGGCAAGAAGCTCGATAACATCTCGGTCTCAATTGGCGTTGCGGAATATGAAAAGGGAGAAAGTATCCGTAACCTCATCAGCCGTGCCGATGCTCAGTTATATGAGGCCAAAAACTTGGGTAGAAACCGTGTTATGCCCGTGACATAAGAGCGAGACACTCACTGTAAAGGCGGATTTACTCCGCCTTTTTTTCTACGCGAATTATTTTTATCACTGCTGCTTTTTTCGGCAATTTTTTCCTGTTATTATCCGCCCGATTTCGCAATTCGCGAACCCCAGAGTGAGCACGCGGTAAGGCTAGCAGCCATTGGAATTCCTAACGTCACTCTGTAAGAGAACCCCGTCATGGATGCGCAACCAATGAGAACCTTAAATGCGCCCTGCTACTGTTCGACCTGTACGTGTTAACCGCACTCCATCACGCATGCGTGCACATTTTTTTGCGCCAGTATTCAAAAGCAAAACCAACACGAATATGAATGGCACTCCAGATCTGACTCTGGTGCGTCCAACACCTGTCGTGGTTGAAATGCCAGAAGGTGAAGCGGCTTAATTGACCCTTGCTTTGATTGGTCTGCCCGTCTGAATCTGGTACTTTAAGCAGATAAGTCACATAAAAAGTAAGGCCAAAATTCGGCCAGTTGGAGTCTTCAAAAATGAAATGTCATCGAGTTAATGAACTTATCGAACTGCTTCATCCTGAGTGGCAGAAAGAGCCAGAACTGAACTTGCTTCAAATGATCAGTAAATTGGCAGAAGAAGCTGGATACGAAGGTAAGCTTGAAGATCTGACCGATGACGTGTTGATTTATCATCTGAAAATGAGTAACAGCCAAAAAGATGAAATGATCCCAGGCTTGGCAAAAGACTGTGAAAACGACTTCAAAACTGCCATTTTGCGCGCGCGCGGTATTATCAGCTAACAGCTGCGCAATAAACCAAACATATACCCAAAAGACCTAGCGATGCTCGTATTCAGGTTATTTGGGTATAAAGGCGAAGCCTCTGGCTTCGCTTTTTTATTTTTAAAACAAAAGGCTGTTACACATTAGCCGTGTGATTGTCCGGTTATTTTCCCACCATACGCACAGAATTTCTCTTTCCTCCTCAGATATAATCTGGCGTCTATCATTTAATTGAGTGATAGATATCTATCAGAGTGTTAATCGATGAAAGACACTGACAACGTATCAGTGTCGGCAATGTTCGGGTAATCCCGATTGACCCAAGGAATGCAGGTGTCATGAGCAAGGATAAAATTGACGTCAAAGACGTTACCCCCAAAGAGTTCAACCCTAAAACCCATAAAAACAGTGGCGATCGTTTCAACCCAGGCAACCGCATCTATGTGCGGGCAATGACTGGGGTGTTCCAAAAGCTTCGACAGAAAATGGGCTGGTTCTTTATGCTGCTGTTTGTGCTGACCCCATGGATCCCATATGGCGACCGCCAGGCGATCCTGATTGATATCGGCAAACAGCAATTCAACTTCTTCGGCACCACCCTTTGGCCTCAGGATCTGACCCTGCTTGCCACCCTGTTTATGATCGCCGCCTTTGGTCTTTTCTTTATTACCACCTTTTTAGGGCGGGTCTGGTGTGGGTATCTCTGCCCGCAAACAGTCTGGACGTTTATCTACATCTGGTTCGAAGAAAAGCTCGAAGGTACGGCCAACAAACGAAAGAAGCAGGACTCGCTGCCAATCACGAAAGAGTTATTCCTTCGAAAAACGGCTAAACATATCTGCTGGTTTGCCGTCGCACTCCTCACCGGTCTCACATTCGTTGGCTACTTTGTGCCGGTCAAAGAGCTCTTCATTGATTTCTTTACCTTCAACAGCAGTTTCTGGGTCGCTTTCTGGGTGCTGTTTTTCAGTGTCTGTACTTACGGAAACGCTGGCTGGATGCGCTCTATAATGTGTATTCACATGTGTCCTTATGCACGCTTCCAGTCCGCTATGTTCGACAAAGACACCTTTATCGTGGGTTACGACCAAAAACGCGGAGAAGCGCGGGGCCCAAGACCACGGAAAAAAGATCCTAAAGAGTTAGGCCTTGGTGATTGTATCGATTGCAACCTTTGCGTGCAGGTGTGTCCGACAGGTATCGATATCCGTGATGGCCTGCAATATGAGTGCATCAACTGCGGTGCCTGTATTGATGCCTGTGATGAGACCATGAGCAAAATGAACTACGCCAAAGGCCTCATCAGCTACACCACCGAGCACAAACTCGAAGGCCATAAAGTCGATATCGTCAGACCTAAGCTGATTGGCTATGGGATTGTGATGGTGGCTATGCTGGGGCTGTTTGTGATGCTTTTTTCCGCGGTGCAACCAATGGGATTGGACGTTATCCGTGACCGCACACAGCTGTTCAAAACCAACAGTGATGGCCTGATTGAAAATACCTACACCCTGAAAATTCTCAACAAGACCCAATCACCGGAAACCTATTCACTCTCCGTGAAAGGGCTGGATGGTGTGGAATGGTACGGCAAGCAGGAAGTGACCCTGACCGCCGGAGAGATCTTTACCCTGCCAATCAGTCTGGGGGTTGACCCTTATGAGCTGAGCGCGCCAGTGGCCAATATCACCTTCGTGTTGGAGCGCCAATCGGGGGACGATAAGAAAATCATCGAAACAGAAAGCCGCTTTATCAGTAAGATGTAGCGCACTTTCCCGAAAAAACGGACGCCAGCTGAGCGTCCGTTTTTTATCTTCGACGGTAAACTCTGCTACCATCACAACCCACACACCTTAACCTAGCCAACCCTATGAGCGACGCCCAATTTAGCTATGAACATCTCACGCCAGACACCTTGCTCAATGCATTGGAGTCGGTTGGCATTCGCCCGGAGTCAGGCCTGCTGGCATTGAACAGCTACGAAAACCGGGTCTATCAGTTTCAGGATGAAGAACGCCGTCGATTGGTGACTAAGTTTTACCGACCACAGCGCTGGAGCCGAGAGCAAATCCTCGAAGAGCACGCCTTTGCCGATGATCTCGAGCAGGCTGAAATTCCAGTCGCCGCACCAATGAAAATCGACGGAGAAACTCTGTTCAACTTCGAAGGCTACCAGTTTGCGGTTTTCCCAAGTGTCGGCGGCCGAACGTTCGAAGTGGACAACTGGGATCAGCTTGAAATGGTGGGCCGCTTTTTAGGTCGTATCCATAAGGTCGGCGCCAGTAAACCTTTTGTGCACCGCCCGACCATTGGTCTGGATGAATACCTTTTTGCACCACGCAAAGCGCTGGAAAATTCAAGCTTCATCCCAATGCATCTCGAAAATGCCTTCTTTGCTGATCTTGACCGTCTAATCAGCGTATTAAAGGAGCGCTGGAACCACAACGTGAACACCCTGCGTTTGCATGGTGACTGTCACCCCAGCAACATTCTCTGGCGCGATGGCCCTATGTTTGTGGACTTGGATGATGCAAGGAACGGCCCCGCCATTCAGGATATCTGGATGCTGCTCAACGGTGACCGACACGACCAGCTCGCACAGCTGGATACGATTTCCGAGGCATATTCAGAATTTCACGATTTTCCCACCAATGAGTTGCAACTTATTGAACCATTGCGCGGTCTGAGAATGGTGCATTACATGGCATGGCTGGCAAAACGCTGGGAAGATCCGGCATTTCCGCGTGCATTCCCATGGTTTGCTGAGGCAAAATACTGGGAAAATCAGGTACTCGCCTTTAAAGAACAATTGGCCGCCCTTGAAGAACCACCACTAACACTGGCTCCTCAATGGTAAGCAGCCATGAATAACACTCAGGGAGAAAAGACGTTATGTTGAAAAAAATGTTGGCTGTAGCTGCAGCGGCAATGCTGGCCTTTTCGGCGCAGGCAGCGCGCTTCAACGCAGGGGAAGACTATCAGGTACTCGACCTGCCAAAGAGCGACACACCGAGTGTGGTTGAGTTTTTCTCGTTCTATTGCCCACACTGCTTTAAAAGCGAACCGCTGATGCAGGAGCTGAAGAAGAATATCCCGGACAATGCCAGCTTCACTAAAAACCATGTGTCCTTTATGGGCGGCAACATGGGTAAAGCACTGAGCAAAGCCTATGCGACGGCTGTGATGCTAGATGTAGAAGACAAGATGGTGCCGGTGATTTTTAACCGTATCCATCTGATGCAAAAGCCACCACGCAATGAAGAAGAACTGCGCCAGATGTTTATCGATGAAGGCGTAGAAGCAGACAAGTTTGACGGTACCTTCAACAGCTTCGCTGCAAATGGCATGGCAAACCGTTTCGATAAAGCCTTCCAGGATTCGGGCCTTCGTGGCGTGCCAGCACTGATTGTGAACGGCAAATACCACGTGACACCAAAAACCGTGAAGACCAAAGAAGATTACTTCGCGCTGGTTAACTTCCTGCTGACCCAGTAAGAGAACCTAGCAACATGAAAAAAGGGCCATCAGGCCCTTTTTTGTTATCTATGACTTTTTCAGCCTTAGCTTTCTAAACTGCGGTTTTCCGTCGCTCCGTAATATCGACTTCAGGCTGCTCATTCCCATAGATTCCATCAAGTCTGACATCTTTCTCTTCCCAAACATCATTGAGCCACTGATGGAAGCGGCGCTTGAACGCTTTGTCGTTGAAGTAATCGCCTTTGACGTTTTCATCCACTGGAAGCGTATCGATGCGCACCACAATCTTTTTCATCTTCCCGCTGAGCAAATCTCTAAAGGGCAAATGGTGGTTATCCGGATACGCCACCGTGACATTAATGATGGCATCAAATTGATCGCCCATTGCGCCCAAGGTGTAAGCAATGCCGCCAGTTTTAGGGGGCAGTAGGTTGTTATACGGCGATCGCGTCTGACGCTTCTTTTCATTGGTGAAGCGGGTACCTTCAACAAAGTTGACCACAGTGGTAGGGGTGTGGCGAAAACGCTCGCAAGATTTTCGTGTAGTGTCCAGATCGCTGCCACGCTTCTCTGGATGTTTTAACAGGTACTGGCGCGAATAGCGTTTCATGAATGGCATATCCACTGCCCAGCAAGCCATGCCAAGAAACGGGACGTATAAAAGTTGCTGCTTTAAGAAGAACTTCGCCATCGGAATGCGGTTTCGGAATACCGAAAAAATCACAACAATGTCAGTCCAACTGAGGTGGTTACAGATAAGCAGATACCAACCGTCTTTTCTCAGATTCTCACCCCCCTGAATATCCCATTCTACGTTAGAGGTCAGGTTCAGAAGCTTCTGGTTTACGGTTGCCCATGCCCACATCATCCCATTGCAAAGGCGTGTAACCCCACTTTGCAAAACCGGAATGGGTAACAACATTTTGATCAGGGCAAAACAGCAGATCAGCACTGACCAAAACGCAGTATTCAAGCAGACCAGAAATGAGTTCAGATAAAGTAACAATGTCTCAATCTCGCGGTATATTCACTGAGTTGTCATCCAAAGGTCATAATACGACGCAGAAATAAAAAACACCATTCAGTTACAAGTGGTCACATCAGTCTGCGCCTACCTTGAACACACTAACTTGCCAATGCCGTCAGTTGTTTAAGAAGCCTATCCATCGAGCGATACCCCAAGGCTTCAGCCAGATGACCGCGCTGGATATTCGCCTCACCGGACAAATCCGCAATGGTACGTGCCACTTTAATAATCCGATGATATGCGCGGATAGACAGCCCTAATCGATGCAGCGCCGTTTCCAGAAAATCCGCATCGGCTTTATCGAGCGGACAGTAAGTTTCAATCTCCCGGCTCGACAGCAGGCTGTTCACCTTGCCCGACCGTTCGAGCATCACCGCTCTTGCTCTTTCTACCCGCGCTTTGATCACTTCGGTTGGTTCTCCGCGATCACCGCCTTCCGTTAACGTGCCTCGCGGCAGTGCGGGGATTTCAATCGAAAGATCAAATCTGTCTAGAAACGGACCAGATAAACGATTTAGATAACGAAGCGTCGCCTGTGGATTGGATCGCGCCAACTGGCCTTCATAATGTCCAGTCGGACTGGGGTTCAGGGCACCAATAAGCTGGAAGCGGGCAGGAAAGCAGGTTTTACCGTTGGCACGGGAAATAACCACCTCACCAGATTCAAGAGGTTCACGCAGTGAATCCAACACCTTCCTTTCAAATTCAGGCATTTCATCGAGAAAAAGTAAGCCATTGTGTGCCAGCGATATTTCACCCGGTTTCGGGATGCTACCACCGCCCACCAATGCCGCCATTGAGCTGGAGTGGTGCGGCGTGCGAAAAGGTCGCTTACGCCAGTTACCTTCGTGCAAGGGCTTTTCTGTCAGAGAAGTGATCGCCGCGGTTTCGAGCGCTTCTTTGTCACTCATTGGCGGTAACAGATCTGCCATACGTGATGCCAGCATGGTTTTTCCGGTTCCAGGCGGGCCGAGAAAAAGTAAATTGTGCGAACCTGCAGCTGCAATCTCCAGCGCCCGTTTTCCCTGCTGCTGGCCGATAATATCCTGCATACAACGTCCAGCGGTATTTGGCGTTACTTCATTATCTTCAGGTTCTTTCAGCATCAGGCTGCCCTGTCCGCTTAAGTGACGACAAACGGAAATCAGATCAGGCGCAGACACATGAATATCCCGACCCACCAGCGCCACCTGACCACCATTTTCATCTGGCACCACCAAACTTCTCTTCGCTTCTCGACATGCAACGGCAGCAGGCAAAGTGCCTTTTACTGCGCGTAGCTGGCCGGAAAGAGCCAGTTCTCCCGCAAATTCATGGCTATCGAGCTTGGTCATCGGAATTTGCCCAGAAGCCGCCAAAATACCGAGAGCGATGGGTAGATCAAAGCGCCCCCCTTCTTTGGGTAAATCCGCAGGGGCTAGGTTGACTGTGATGCGTCTTGCCGGAAACTCAAAGCCCGAGTTCACAATGGCGCTTCGCACCCTGTCGCGGGCTTCCTTGACTGTGGTTTCGGCAAGGCCAACTAAGGTGAAGGCGGGTAATCCGTTGCTGATATGAACTTCGACGGTCACCTGTGGCGCTTCGACGCCGACACAGGCGCGACTTTGAATAATGGCAAGATTCATAGGATATAATCAGTAACTATTTAACTATCAATAGGTTATTTGCATAAACCATTAGTATTACTGCATTACGAAGCAGAAATTAGAAATTCCGGCCACTTTTTGCTTGTCATGCGACAGAAGTCTGTGATACCACTATGAGCAGACAACATCTGTGCAAACAAACGTTGACATAAACATACAGCACCGACTCAAACGGTGCTTAAAGAGACAAAATGAATCATCTATCTCGCGCCCTAGTCATTATTATTTCAATTATCGTGGTGGTACTACCGCGAGGGGCAGCGACGGCTAGAACATAGCAAACAGACATCGCAACAGCCCCCGCATCGAAAGGTCCGGGGGCTTTTTTCACATTTGGACGTGCGGTTGCAAGACGCAAAAAGGAAAACGCGGTATGGGACCATATCAGGAAGCAGAGCAAACAACCTCCCTCACGGGATTTAACGGGAGGCCACAATGACAGGTGCACAACTGGTTGTTGAAGCCTTGCGGAAACAAGGCGTAACAACGCTCTTTGGTTATCCGGGCGGTGCAATCATGCCCGTGTATGATGCTCTTTATGACGGCGGCGTCGATCACGTCCTTTGTCGTCACGAGCAAGGCGCAGCCATGGCCGCTATCGGTTATGCGAGATCAACGGGCGGTGTTGGTGTGTGTCTTGCCACGTCTGGTCCTGGTGCCACCAACCTTATTACGGGTCTCGCGGATGCCATGATGGACTCTGTACCCGTCGTCGCTATCACAGGTCAGGTTGCCAGCCCACTTATCGGCACCGATGCCTTTCAGGAAGTTGATGTTCTCGGTCTTTCCCTTGCCTGCACCAAACACAGTTTTCTGGTGACCGACACATCTAAACTCGTTTCTACACTGGCAGAAGCCTTCGTGGTGGCGAAAGAAGGCCGCCCCGGCCCTGTGTTGGTGGATATCGCTAAAGACGTGCAGCTTGCCCTAATCGAAGAGGCGTTTGCGGCTATCGTGCATCAGCCAGCGTCGCCACAAGTATCTGAAGCCTCGCTGCAGGAAGCCAATGCTCTGATCGCAGAAGCCAAGCAACCAATGGTGTATGTAGGTGGCGGCGTGCAGCTGGCCCATGCGACAGACACCCTTCGTCAGTTTTTAAACCACAGTCAAATTCCAGCCACCAGCACCTTGAAAGGGCTTGGCTCGGTCGACAAAGATTATCCCTACTATCTCGGCATGCTCGGTATGCATGGCACCAAAGCAGCTAACCTCGCGGTGCAGAAGTCTGATTTATTGATTGCCATTGGTGCGCGTTTTGACGATCGCGTTACAGGCAAGCTGGATACCTTCGCGCCCAACGCCAAAGTCGTTCACATCGATATCGACGCCGCTGAATTCGACAAACTGCGCCGCGCCAATGTGGCACTTCGCGGTGAGCTAAATACTGTGTTGCCGCAGTTGGGCGAACCTTCAGATATCCAAGCGTGGCAAGACAGCGTGCTGACCATGAAAAAGGACTTCGGCTGGCGTTATGACCACCCGGGTGATCTGATTTTCGCGCCCCTGCTCCTTAAACAGCTCTCTGACATGATGCCGGACTCCACCGTCGTCGCGACCGATGTTGGCCAACACCAAATGTGGGTGGCGCAGCACGTTGAGCCGCGTCGCCCGGAAAACCTGTTAACCTCCGCAGGTCTTGGCACCATGGGCTTTGGTTTACCTGCCGCTATGGGCGCCAAAATGGCCCGCCCTGATGATGAAGTTGTATTAGTTTCTGGAGATGGTTCATTTATGATGAACATTCAGGAGCTTGGTACCCTGAAACGCCGTAATATTCCGGTTAAGATGGTGCTGCTGGATAACCAGCGATTAGGTATGGTGCGTCAATGGCAACAGCTTTTCTTTGAAGAGCGCTACAGCGAAACCAACTTATCGGATAACCCTGACTTCGTCACACTGGCTTCAGCCTTTAATATCCCAGGGAAAACCATTACCCGTAAAGACGAAGTCATCCCTGCTCTGCAGGAGTTACTGGCAAGTGACACAGCCTACCTGCTGCATGTTGCTATCTCAGAGGAAGAGAATGTATGGCCACTGGTTCCACCCGGTGCCGCTAACCAGGATATGTTGGAGCGCACATGAGCCAATCACACACCCTGTTAATCAATGCAGAAGACCAACCAGAATTGCTGGAACGTCTGCTGCGCATTGTCCGTCACCGTGGATTCCGCCTGACGAGCCTAGATATGCATCATACCGATGACACCAATGCGGTTGAAATTACCCTGCAAGTGAAGAGCGATCGTCCTATCGCCAATCTTCAGAGCCAGTTAGACAAATTATGGGATGTCTCACGCGTACGTCTGCTCCCGCTAGAACAACAGTAATGCGTTATAAGGATTAATAAGAATGGCAAACACAGCGGATTATATTTGGTCAAACGGCGAACTGATCCCATGGCAAGACGCCACGGTTCACGTACTGACCCACGCCATGCATTATGGCACCTCGGTTTTTGAAGGGATTCGTTGCTACGACACCCCGAATGGCCCGGTCGTCTTCCGTCATCGCGAACACATGCAACGTCTGAAAGACAGCGCAAAAATCTACCGCTTCCCTATCCCGTACTCAGTCGAGGAATTGATGGAAGCGTGCCGCGAAACACTGCGCGCCAATAACCTGAATTCTGCGTACATCCGCCCACTGGGTTTTGTCGGTAACGTTGGTCTGGGCGTTTGTCCGCCGCCAGACACCAAAATGGACCTTATCATTGCTGCCTTCAGCTGGGGCACTTACCTCGGCGAAGATGCCCTGGCAAATGGTGTCGATGCCATGATTTCAAGCTGGAATCGTGCAGCACCAAACACTATCCCAACCGCAGCTAAAGCAGGGGGTAACTACCTGTCGAGTCTGTTAGTCGGTGGCGAAGCCCGTCGTCATGGCTACGCTGAAGGTATCGCCTTGAGTGTAGATGGTTACCTGTCAGAAGGTGCTGGTGAGAACCTGTTCGTGATAAAAAATGGCGTGATTTCAACACCTCCTGCGACCAGCGCCATACTGCCGGGCATCACCCGCGATTCCATCATGACCATCGCCAAAGACATGGGTTACGAGGTGCGTGAAGAGAACATCGCGCGTGAAGCCCTCTATCTGGCAGATGAAGTCTTCATGACGGGTACAGCGGCGGAAATCGTACCGGTTCGCAGTGTTGACCAAATTACTGTGGGTGAAGGCAAACGCGGCCCAGTCACAGAGAGAGTACAAACCGCCTTCTTTGGCCTATTCAACGGTCAAACAGAAGACAAATGGGGATGGCTGGATCCGGTCTCTCCGGACGCCAAATAAGTAGTTTTAGAGGAATAAGGAAATGCCTAAGTATCGTTCAGCCACCACCACCCACGGCCGCAATATGGCCGGTGCCCGCGCCCTTTGGCGTGCAACCGGCGTAAAAGATGAGGATTTTGGTAAGCCTATCATCGCCGTGGTGAACTCTTTCACGCAGTTTGTACCAGGTCACGTGCACCTGAAAGATCTCGGCCAACTGGTGGCGAAAGAAATTGAAGCCGCTGGTGGCATCGCCAAAGAATTTAACACCATCGCCGTGGATGACGGTATCGCAATGGGTCACGGTGGTATGCTTTACAGCCTGCCATCACGTGAAATCATCGCAGACTCTGTGGAGTACATGGTGAACGCGCACTGTGCCGACGCCATGGTATGTATCTCCAACTGTGACAAGATCACCCCGGGAATGCTGATGGCGGCAATGCGCTTGAATGTCCCAGCGATCTTTGTCTCTGGTGGTCCAATGGAAGCAGGTAAAACCAAGCTTTCCGATCAGATCCTGAAACTGGATCTGGTAGATGCCATGATCCAGGGCGCCGATCCAAACGTGTCCGACGAACAAAGCGAGCAGATCGAACGCTCAGCGTGTCCTACCTGTGGCTCTTGCTCTGGCATGTTCACCGCCAACTCCATGAACTGTCTAACCGAAGCACTGGGCCTCAGCCAGCCGGGTAACGGTTCTATGCTGGCGACCCATGCCGACCGTGAGCAACTGTTCGTCACCGCAGGTCAGCGCATTGTTGAATTGACCAAGCGTTACTATGAGCAAGATGACGAGTCCGCTCTGCCTCGCAACATTGCCAGCAAAACTGCGCTGGAAAATGCCATGGCATTGGATATCGCCATGGGTGGCTCGACCAACACCATTCTTCACCTGCTTGCAGCCGCACAGGAAGGTGAAATCGATTTCGACATGTCAGACATCGACCGTCTGTCCCGTCAGGTGCCGCATCTGTGTAAGGTGGCCCCTTCCACCCAGAAATACCATATGGAAGACGTTCACCGCGCGGGTGGCGTAATGGGTATCCTGGGTGAACTTGATCGCGCTGGTCTTCTGAAAACCGACGTGCCAAACGTCTTGGGTGAGACTCTGGCTGACACGCTGGCGAAGTACGACATTGCGGTCACAGACAATGAAGATGTGAAAACCTTCTACCGCGCAGGCCCAGCAGGTATCCGTACTACCAAAGCCTTCTCTCAGGATTGCCGTTGGGACACACTCGATGACGATCGCACTGAAGGCTGTATCCGTACCAAAGAAAATGCTTATAGCCAGGACGGCGGTCTTGCCGTACTGAGCGGTAACATTGCTATCGACGGCTGTATCGTGAAAACCGCCGGTGTCGCAGAGGAAAACCTCACCTTCCGTGGTCCTGCCCATGTATTTGAAAGTCAGGAAGATGCGGTCAACGGCATTCTTGGTGGTGCAGTGAAAGCCGGTGAAGTGGTAGTTATCCGCTATGAAGGTCCAAAAGGTGGTCCAGGTATGCAGGAAATGCTGTACCCAACCACGTATCTTAAATCTATGGGTCTTGGTAAAGAGTGTGCTCTGATCACTGATGGCCGCTTCTCCGGCGGTACCAGTGGTCTGTCAATTGGTCATATCTCTCCAGAAGCAGCAAATGGCGGCACCATCGGCTTGGTCAAGCAAGGTGATATCATCGCCATCGACATTCCAAACCGCTCAATCGTGCTGGAAGTTGATGATGCAGAGCTCTCTGCCCGTCGCACCGAGCAAGATGCGAAAGGCTGGAAGCCTGAGTCCCGAGTACGTGAAGTGTCATTTGCACTGAAAGCGTATGCCAGCATGGCAACCAGTGCCGATAAAGGTGCTGTGCGCGATAAAAGTAAGCTGGAGGGGTAGTCATGAGTCAGGCACGCCAACAACACAGTGACCCTGCACCGCTTAGTAATGCCGATTACCTGCGTGATATTTTGCGCGCACCTGTGTATGAGGCAGCGATTGTCAGCCCGTTGCAGGATATGCCGCGAATTTCGCAGCGTTTGGGCAATACCATCCAGCTGAAGCGTGAAGATCGCCAGCCGGTGCATTCATTCAAGTTGCGCGGCGCCTACAACATGATGTCGCAGCTCACTGAAGCTCAGCAAAAAGCCGGTGTTATTGCCGCGTCTGCAGGTAACCATGCGCAAGGCGTTGCAATGTCTGGGCATAAACTGGGCATCAAGGCCACCATCGTTATGCCACGCACAACGCCAGACATCAAAGTGGCGTCTGTGCGCGGTTTTGGCGGTAACGTGGTTTTGCATGGCAACAACTTCGATGAAGCTAAAGCCAGAGCGGTAGAGCTATCAGAAGAACATGGTTACACCTTTGTTCCCCCTTTTGATCACCCGTTGGTGATTGCAGGTCAGGGCACCATGGGCATGGAAATGCTGCAACAGAATGGTCACCTGGAGTATATCTTCCTGCCTGTGGGCGGAGGTGGTATTGCAGCGGGCGTGGCCGTCATCGTCAAACAGCTGATGCCGCAGGTCAAACTCGTCGCGGTTGAAGCAGAAGACTCGGCCTGTTTGAAAGCCGCACTGGATGCTGGAGAGCCAGTCACCTTGGACAATGTCGGCACGTTCGCTGATGGCGTGGCAGTAAAACGCATTGGTGATGAAAGCTTCCGTCTATGCCAGGAACACCTTGATGACATCATCACGGTATCGAGTGATGAAATCTGCGCGGCCGTGAAAGATATTTTCGAAGATACCCGTGCGATTTCAGAGCCTGCTGGCGCTTTATCGCTGGCGGGCCTCAAGAAATACACCGAGCAGCATCAGCTGAAAGGCAAGAAGATGGCAGCCGTTCTTTCAGGTGCGAACACCAATTTCCATAGCCTGAGATATGTCTCTGAGCGCGCTGAGCTGGGTGAGAAACGTGAAGGCCTGCTCGCCGTTACCATTCCAGAACGCACCGGTGCTTTCCTCGAGTTTTGCAAAATTCTCGGAGGCCGTGCCGTGACCGAGTTTAACTATCGTCATAGCGATGACACATTGGCGAATATCTTCGTAGGTGTGCGTTTGCAAAATGGACAGGAAGAGCTCGATGGCATCATTGCCGATTTGCGTAAAGGTGGATATCCGGTACAGGACTTGTCTGATGATGAAATGGCGAAGGTTCACATCCGCTATATGATTGGCGGGCGACCAACCAAAGCGATGAAAGAGCGCCTTTACAGCTTTGAGTTTCCGGAATACCCGGGAGCGCTGCTGCGCTTTCTCAACACGCTGGGAACGCATTGGAATATCAGCATCTTCAATTACCGCAATCACGGTTCTGATTATGGTCGCGTATTGTGTGGTTTTGAACTGGATGACAAAGAC
Organism: Grimontia kaedaensis; assembly: GCF_023746615.1. Classification (NCBI taxonomy): domain Bacteria; kingdom Pseudomonadati; phylum Pseudomonadota; class Gammaproteobacteria; order Vibrionales; family Vibrionaceae; genus Grimontia; species Grimontia kaedaensis. The sequence goes on from NZ_CP082275.1 coordinate 3,733,623, forward strand.
ATCTTGTCGTTTACCTCCCACCTACGCGAGCTGGGATATGCGTGGAAGGATGAAACTGATAACCCTTCCTACAAGTTTTTCCTTGCTAAATCTCAGTAACTCAGTAATACAAGAAAGACAAAAAAGCCCAGCAATGCTGGGCTTTTTGTTCTTCTACTTATTGGTCTCTTTCCGGCGACGTCATGTTTATCATGTACTGTGCCAGCAGCAACGCCTGATCCATCACAAGGTTACGCGCTGACTCGGGTAACTGACTGAATAGCGCCAACAGGGTATTGAGATCATCCCTGTGCGTAAACGCGATGTCGCTTCGCGTGCTTTCGCCGTACAAAAACCAGTTTAATGGACGGCCAGTTACATCAGCGATGATTGCCAGGGAAGACACTTTGGGCTCTGTTTTACCAGACTCAATATCTAAATAGGTTTGACGGGCAACGTCTAAGTGCTGCGCCATCTCCACCTGTGTGATATCCCGATACTCCCGCGCTTCCCTGATGCGCTGCGCAACATGAGCTTTGACAATAAACATCGCTTGCCCCACAACTCGGCGCCAAGGAACAGACTGATTAGCGCTGTTCACAGTGACGCACTTTACTGCTAGATCCTGCATTATGCACAGGGTTGTTTTCTACACATGTAAAGTGTTGTTGAAGTGTGAATCAGGGCTGCTGTTGCCTAAGCCAGATGACAACGAAAATACGCAATACCTATTTTGGCAGGCAAGGCTATACCGAGCTTGCCAAGTAAGTAAGTGCTTAACCTCGTTGCGCTGATTTCGAGTAATTTACCAGGAACGATGCCATGTTTACGCTCTGATTCAGGATTGCTGTGCGTGCCTCATGAGGCAGCTTGGAGAAATGTTCCAACAAGCGGTTTACATCCTGTTTGTACTGCACGTCGTGCAGTTCAACATCAGCATCACCATAAACGAACCACACCAGTGGGCGCTCGGTGATTTCTGCAATTTCCGACAACATGCGAACGCGAGGCTCAGTTTTACCCGTTTCGATGTCCAGATATGTTTGGCGCGCTACTTCGAGTAGTTTGGCCATTTTCACCTGAGTGATCCCTTTCCACTCACGTGCTTCTTTAATACGTTTTGCTACTTGTGCTTTCGAGTCGATCATACTTCACTCCCTACGACTTACAGCTATCTGTTATGTAGTTGTGCTGTTTATCGACAATATGCACAATGCAGGCCAACTATTTAGACATTAAATAAAATGTTTAATATCAATACTTTATTGTTCATCAAAATAGCAATGTTAATCTTTCTGGGCTCAGTGTCTTATTATGACTGCGAAATGATTTGCAAAATGCAAATAACAAGAGGACATCGCCAATTGCAAAAAGCAAATCAGACAGACTCTGTACTGTATACAAGACATAAAAAGGAGCCATACGGCTCCCTTTCGATTTAGCCATCTCATTAATAAGCAGTATTATTCTACTGTGACAGCCTTGGCTAGGTTGCGTGGCTGATCGACATCTGTGCCTTTAATTAGCGCTACATGATAAGACAATAACTGCATTGGCAAGGTGTAGAAGATTGGTGCACAGACTTCGTCAACATGCGGCATGGCCACAATAGTCATGCCTTCACTGGCTTCAAAGCCGGCGTCTTTGTCTGCAAACACATAAAGCTGTCCGCCACGGGCACGCACTTCCTCAATGTTGGACTTAAGCTTTTCAAGCAGTTCATTATTTGGAGCAACAACAATAACGGGCATGTCCGCATCAATCAGCGCCAATGGACCATGTTTAAGCTCACCAGCAGCATAAGCTTCAGCATGAATATAAGAGATTTCCTTCAACTTCAACGAAGCTTCCATGGCAATCGGATAGTACTCTCCACGCCCCAGGAACAGTGCATGGTGTTTGTCTGCAAAATCTTCTGCCAGCTGTTCAATCTCTTTATCGAACGCCAGTGCTTGCTCCATAGTCGCTGGCAAACGATTCAGCGCTTCAACAATGGCTTTTTCTTTTCCTGCGTCCACGTTGCCTTTTCGTTTACCCACAGCAGTTACCAGCATCAACAGTGTCGCCAACTGGGTGGTAAACGCTTTGGTCGACGCCACACCTATCTCGGCTCCTGCGCGGGTCATGAACGCCAAATCGGATTCTCGAACCAGTGAAGAGCCCGCTACGTTACAAATTGTCATCGCCCCCATAAAGCCACGCTCTTTGGCTTTGCGCAGTGCCGCCAATGTATCTGCGGTCTCACCAGACTGGGATAGGGTGATCAACAGGCTGTTAGGGCGGGTGACGAAGTTGCGATAGCGGAATTCCGAAGCGATCTCCACGTCACAGCTCACGCCTGCAATATCTTCGAACCAGTAACGTGCCACCATGCCTGCGTTATAAGAAGTACCACAAGCTACAATCTGAATGTGCTCGGCTTTAGTCAGAATCTCCGCCGCACCGTGGCCGATACTATCCACCAGCACGCTGTTGCCATCAATGCGTCCTTCCAGGGTGTTGATAAGTGCTGAAGGCTGCTCAAAGATTTCTTTTTGCATATAGTGGCGGTATGGGCCTTTGTCAGCAGCATCATGTTCAATGGATGACTCATGAGTCTTGCGCTCAACGATTTCACCTTGGACGTCGACGATATTGACGCTCCGACGCGTAATTTCTGCGACATCGCCTTCTTCGAGGAAAATAAAACGGCGGGTGACATTGAGCAACGCCAACTGATCAGATGCCAGGAAGTTTTCGCCGATGCCAAGACCAATCACCAGCGGACTGCCAGAACGTGCAGCAATAAGTCGCTCGGGATCCCGTCTATCCATCACCACGGTTCCGTAAGCGCCTTCTAGCTGTTTGACCGTGCGTTGGAAGGCTTCCATAAGGCCGCCTCCCTGGCCCAGTTCCCAATCCACAAGATGAGCAATGACCTCAGTGTCAGTTTGGGATGTAAAAACGTAACCGCGGCCTTTGAGCAGCTCTCGGAGCAGTTCATGGTTTTCAATGATGCCGTTGTGGACGATGGCAATGTTATCGCCTGACATGTGTGGGTGTGCATTGGCTTCACTTGGTTCACCGTGGGTTGCCCAACGGGTGTGAGCAATACCGGTACCACCAAGGACTGGTGTTTCGTCTAGAGCTTCCGCCAGATTCTGTACTTTGCCCAATCGGCGCAACCGACGCAGTTGTTGTTCGCTATCAGTCACCGCTAGACCCGCAGAGTCATAGCCGCGGTATTCAAGTCTACGTAAACCTTCCAGTAAGATTTCAGCAACGTCCCTTTGCGCAACCGCGCCAACAATTCCACACATATCTTTCCCCGTTTTTAATCTGGGGCGCAGATGACCTCTGTGCCCGTATTTTCAATGGCAAGTTTGGTAGTAGCATCAAGCTTACTGTCGGTGATCACCGTGGTGATCACTTCCCAGGGAAGTTCAAGATTAGGGATCTTGCGGCCGATTTTGTCGGACTCAATCAAAACCACGACTTCCCGGGACACCTCCGACATGACCCGGCTCAGGCCGACAATTTCATTAAACGTTGTCGTACCGCGATTAACATCGATGCCATCAGCGCCAATAAACAGTTGGTCAAAGTCATATGCACGCAATGCTTGCTCTGCAACCTGACCCTGAAATGCTTCAGAATGCGGGTCCCATGTGCCGCCTGTCATCAGGAGCGTCGGCTCGTTTTCCAACTCCTTAATGGCCTGTGCCACATTCAAGGAGTTGGTCATCACTACCAGACCACGCTTTTGATTGAGAAGTGGGATCAAAGCTGCCGTCGTTGAACCACTGTCCACCACAATTCGATTATGGTCGCGGATCCGGGTTGCCGCCATTTTTGCGATTGATAACTTTTGTTCCGAAACTTTTACTGCGCTTTCCGAAACCATTTCATGAGGAACCGGAACTGCCCCACCATAACGACGCAGCAGAAGTCCATTTTTCTCAAGCTCAGCAAGGTCTTTACGGATCGTTACCTCTGATGTTTCAAACAGCGTTGAAAGCATATCTACGCTGACTTCACCCTTTTCAGTCAGCATGGCAACAATCGCATGGCGACGTTGTTGAGTATTACGTTTCGACATGTAACCACCAAACTTTCGTTTCGAAAGATAATATAAACTTTAAATCAAAGATCAAGGATGAAATGCGATACACATCACTTCGGGCATGATCTACAGCACAGATTGAGAATTATACAGAGAGTTAGGCGCAGAGAGCGCGAGAAAAGAAGGTAAGAGAGTCGTTTGTAAACTGCAGATAGAAAAAAAGCAGGCTAAAAAGCCTGCTTTCAATCATGGTGCGGAAGGAGAGACTTGAACTCTCACACCTTGCGGCGCCAGAACCTAAATCTGGTGCGTCTACCAATTTCGCCACTTCCGCAAATTGTTGTACCTAATCCTTCTTATTGAAGGCTTAAGTGATGTTTGGTGCGAAGGGAGAGACTTGAACTCTCACGTCCGTAAGGACACTAACACCTGAAGCTAGCGCGTCTACCAATTCCGCCACCATCGCAATTTTTTTGCCTGATATTGAGTTTATAACCCGTAGACACTGGTAGTGTGTCTTATCTGGCAGAAAGTCAGAGACTTTCGAAATAAGTGGTGGCTACGACGGGATTCGAACCTGTGACCCCATCATTATGAGTGATGTGCTCTAACCAACTGAGCTACGTAGCCAACCTGAAATATGGCTGGGGTACCTGGATTCGAACCAGGGAATGGCGGCATCAAAAGCCGCTGCCTTACCGCTTGGCGATACCCCAACAGCAACCACGCTCGAAAGCATGATCTTAAATAATGGTGCGGAAGGAGAGACTTGAACTCTCACACCTTGCGGCGCCAGAACCTAAATCTGGTGCGTCTACCAATTTCGCCACTTCCGCATACCTAATTGTTCATCTCACCTCTGGAAAGGAAGAGATGGCGCGTCCGGGAGGATTCGAACCTCCGACCGCCTGGTTCGTAGCCAGGTACTCTATCCAGCTGAGCTACGGACGCGTTGTTGGCTGGGGTACCTGGATTCGAACCAGGGAATGGCGGCATCAAAAGCCGCTGCCTTACCGCTTGGCGATACCCCAACAGAGGCGCGTATGATATTGCGGATTCAGAGGAGCGTCAACCCCCTATTTTTCGTTTGATGACGATTTAATCGCTTCAATAAAAAAACACCGCTTTTGCGGCGTTTTTTTATGCATAACAGGTGTTATTTCTGCTTAACCGGTCTCTTCCAACCATCAATTGCACGCGCTTTTGCGCGGGTAATAACGAGTTGGCCCTCTTCCACATTACTGGTCAATGTCGTACCTGCACCAATGGTCGCCCCTTTTTTGATGGTCACGGGCGCCACCAGCTGGCTGTCAGAGCCAACAAATACATCATCTTCAATCACTGTCTTGTATTTATTCGCGCCGTCGTAATTACAGGTGATAGTACCTGCACCGATATTCACACGCTCACCGATTTCCGCATCACCAAGGTAAGTCAGATGGTTTGCCTTAGAGCCTTTACCGACACGTGCATTTTTCACTTCAACAAAGTTACCCACATGTGCATCTTCCACCAGCTCAGCACCCGGGCGCAGACGAGCAAACGGACCGACGGTACAGTCCTCACCAACAGAAGCACCTTCAATCACGCTGTATGGGCGAACGACGGTGTTGTCATCGATTTCACAGTCTTTCAGTACACAGCCGGCACCAATGACCACGTTGTCGCCTAAAGTGACTGAACCTTCAATCACCACATTGACGTCAATTTCGACATCAGTGCCACACTGTAGCTGACCACGCAGGTCAAAACGCGCAGGGTCGCGAAGCATCACACCACTTTCCAGCAGCTTCTCTGCTTGAGCGGCTTGGTAAGCGCGCTCCAGACGTGCCAACTGAATGCGGTTGTTAACACCTTCCACTTCAATGGCACTTTCCGGGTGAACCGCTTCAACAGCGCGACCTTCATCATGGGCAATTGCAATCACGTCAGTCAGGTAGTATTCACCCTGTGCGTTGTCGCTTTTCACTTCGTTAAGCCAACGGCGCAGATCACGTCCGGTTGCGACCATCACACCAGTGTTAATTTCTTTGATCAGCTTTTGCTCTTGAGTGGCATCTTTATCTTCCACGATCGCCACCACAGGTCCGTTACGGCGAATGATACGTCCGTAGCCCGATGGTTTATCCAGTACCACAGTCAGCAATGCAATGCCGCCATCTGGCTGCGCATCCAACAGGTTTTCAATGGTTTGTTCTGAAATCAGCGGTACATCGCCATATAGAATCAAAACCTGTTCATCATCAGCAAATTCTGGGGCAGCCTGATTAACCGCGTGTCCGGTACCTAACTGTTCTGCTTGAAGGACCCAGTTTACCGGCTCTTCTGCCAGTGCTGCTTTCATGGCATCCCCACCGTGACCATAAACAAGGTGAACGTTTTTGGCACCTAGTGAAGAGCAGGTATCGATAACGTGCTTAGCCATAGGTTTTCCAGCAAGGGTATGCAGTACCTTTGGCAGGTTAGAGTACATACGGGTTCCCTTACCCGCAGCCAGAATCACAGCACTGAAATTCATGGAGAGTTGTCCTTGGTGTTGAGGGTCTACTTCAAATAATGGCGCTTATTGTAACGGTTCGCTTTGTAAAACGGGATTCAAACCTATAAGAAATTCATAAATTTCCGTCACCTTGTAAAAAGCTTCAGGCGATAGCTCGCATATAGCAACGCCAAGAGAATGACGTAAATAAACAAGTAAATTACTGATAGAAATAGAAAATAAACGAAAGAAAATGTCTTGAAGCCATGCCTAATAGATAACACATTATTAAAATGGTTAATCCAGCGACAAACGTAAAAAAAGGCGACCAATTAGGTCGCCTTTTTAGCTTTGGGTGATACCTGGTACTTAGCGTGCCTTTTTGGTCAGCTCGATAACTCGTAGCTGGGCAATCGCCTTGGCCAGATCACTGGCCGCCTGAGCAAAGTCCATATCGCCATGTTTATTGAGGATACGATCCTCTGCACGGCGCTTCGCTTCTTCTGCCTTAGCCTGATCCAGATCGACGCCGCGAATTGCGGTATCTGCCAGCACAGTCACTGCGCTTGGTTGCACTTCGAGCATACCGCCAGAAAGGTAAATTACCTCTTCGTGGCCATGTTGCTTAGTAATGCGGATCATGCCTGGCGTGATAGCGGTCAGCAGCGGGGTGTGGCTTGGGTAAATACCCAATTCACCTTCGCTACCCGTTACCTGAATTGCTTCAGCACGGCCAGAAAACAGTTGTTTCTCTGCGCTTACTACATCCAGGTGAAAGGTCATCGCTGCCATGTCGCCTCCTACCAGCTATTACAGGTTCTTCGCTTTTTCCAGTACTTCTTCGATACCGCCACAGTACAGGAATGCCTGCTCAGGGATATCGTCGTACTCACCGCTCAGCAGACCTTTAAAGCCTGTGATGGTTTCTTTCAGCGAAACATAAACACCTGGCTGACCTGTGAAGACTTCTGCTACGTGGTAAGGCTGAGTCAGGAAACGCTCAATCTTACGTGCACGGGCTACTGCCAGTTTGTCGTCTTCAGACAGTTCATCCATACCCAGAATGGCAATGATGTCTTTCAGCTCTTTGTAGCGTTGCAGTACAGACTGCACACCACGTGCAACATCATAGTGCTCTTGACCGATAACCAGTGGATCCAGCTGACGTGACGTCGAATCCAGTGGGTCGATGGCTGGGTACAGACCCAGTGCAGCGATGTTACGCGAAAGTACAACGGTCGCATCCAAGTGCGCGAACGTGGTTGCTGGAGATGGGTCAGTCAAGTCATCCGCAGGTACGTATACCGCCTGTACAGATGTGATAGAACCACTCTTGGTTGAGGTGATACGCTCCTGAAGAACACCCATCTCTTCTGCCAGTGTAGGTTGATAACCTACTGCAGATGGCATACGACCCAACAGTGCCGATACTTCGGTACCTGCAAGGGTGTAACGATAGATGTTATCGATGAACAGCAGTACGTCACGGCCTTCATCACGGAACTTCTCAGCCATTGTCAGGCCAGTCAATGCAACACGCAGACGGTTACCCGGTGGCTCGTTCATCTGACCGTAAACCATCGCTACTTTCGATTCTGCTGGATTCTCAACGTTTACAACGCCCGCTTCCTGCATCTCATAGTAGAAGTCGTTACCTTCACGAGTACGCTCACCAACACCTGCGAATACAGACAGACCAGAATGCTGAAGTGCGATGTTGTTGATAAGCTCCATCATGTTGACGGTCTTACCAACACCTGCACCACCGAACAGACCGATTTTACCACCCTTCGCGAATGGACAAACCAGGTCGATAACCTTAACGCCGGTTTCCAGCAGTTCGGTTGCATTTGATTGGTCTTCGTAGCTTGGCGCTTCACGGTGAATAGAGTAACGCTCTTTCTCACCGATATCGCCACGCTCGTCGATTGAGTCACCCAGTACGTTCATGATACGTCCTAGGGTCTCAGTGCCTACTGGCACTTCAATCGGCTTACCAGTATTTTCTACTTCCAGTCCACGACGCAGACCATCAGACGAACCCATCGCGATGGTACGAACGATACCACCACCAAGCTGCTGCTGAACTTCCAGCACCAGACGCTCGCCTTCACGTTTCACGTTCAGGGCGTCATATACCTGAGGTACAGACTCCTGTGGAAACTCTACGTCGACTACCGCACCGATGATCTGAACGATCTTACCTGTAGCCATCGTTATTCCTCTAAAATAGTTCGTTGGCCCTTGCCTTACACCGCAGCAGCACCGGAGACAATCTCCGACAGCTCTTGGGTAATTGCAGCCTGACGGGCTTTGTTATACACCAGTTGCAGTTCATCAATCAGATTCCCTGCATTGTCTGTTGCAGCCTTCATCGCAACCATTCGCGCTGCTTGTTCACAGGCGAGGTTTTCTACCACACCTTGATAAACCTGAGATTCAACATAGCGAACCAACAGGGTATCAAGCAGTGGTTTTGGCTCAGGCTCATAGATGTAGTCCCAAGCATGGTTGCGCTGCATTTCTTCGTCTTCCGACTTAGGCAAAGGCAGCAATTGATCGATCACTGGGTCCTGCGTCATGGTGTTCACAAACTTGTTGTAAACCAGATACAGACGATCCAGTTGGCCTTCATCATATTTCTTCAGCATCACACCGACGGTACCGATCAAATCTTCCAGTGATGGGCTGTCACCCAGACCAGAAACTTGCGCGGATACGTTGCCGCCGTAGCTGTTAAAGAATGCAGTCGCTTTAGCGCCGATCAGTGCAGTTTCAACTTCTACACCTTTTTGGCTGTAAGCCTGCATATCTGTGATAGCACGTTTGAACAGGTTAATGTTCAGGCCACCACACAGACCACGGTCTGAAGATACGATGATGTAACCGACGCGCTTGGCTTCACGCTCTTCCAGATATGGATGGCGGTATTCAAGGTTACCAAGTGCGACATGACCGATCACTTTGCGCATAGTAGTCGCGTATGGACGGGAGGCTTCCATTGCGTCTTGCGAACGACGCATTTTAGAAGCGGCAACCATTTCCATCGCTTTGGTGATCTTCTGTGTACTTTTTACACTTCCGATCTTGTTACGAATTTCTTTTGCGCCGGCCATCGTTACTCTCCGTTATTAGAAGGCCGCAGAGCGGCCTTCTACGCATTACCAGGTTTGCGTTGCTTTGAAGTCTTCAACCAGCTTAGCCAGTTGCGCTTCAATGTCGCCGTTGTAGTCGCCAGTCTCATCGATCTGTGCAACCAGCTCAGCAAACGTACCTTTAGCGTATGCAAGCAGAGCAGATTCGAAATCAGCCAGTTTGGTCAGCTCAACGTCTGACAGGTAGCCTTTTTCCGCAGCAAAAATCATCAATCCCTGCTCAAACACAGACATTGGTGCGTATTGCTTCTGCTTCATCAGTTCAGTTACTTTCTGACCGTGATCCAGCTGCTTCTTAGTTGCATCGTCCAGGTCAGAAGAGAACTGAGCAAATGCTGCCAGTTCGCGGTACTGAGCCAGAGCGGTACGAATACCACCAGATAGCTTCTTGATGATCTTGGTCTGTGCTGAACCACCTACACGGGATACTGAGATACCTGGGTCAACTGCTGGACGGATACCTGCGTTAAACAGTTCCGATTGCAGGAAGATCTGACCGTCAGTGATCGAGATAACGTTGGTTGGTACGAACGCAGATACGTCACCCGCTTGGGTTTCGATGATTGGCAGTGCGGTCAAAGAACCTGTTTTACCAGTCACTTCACCATTGGTGAACTTAGCAACGTAGTCAGCGTTAACACGTGCAGCACGCTCCAGCAGACGAGAGTGGAGATAGAAAACGTCACCTGGGAATGCTTCACGGCCTGGTGGACGACGCAGCAACAGAGAAATCTGACGGTAAGCAACAGCTTGCTTAGACAGATCATCGTATACGATCAGCGCGTCTTCACCACGGTCACGGAAGTACTCACCCATCGCACAACCCGCGTAAGGCGCAAGGTATTGCAATGCCGCTGCTTCAGAAGCAGATGCAACAACAACGATGGTGTTTTTCAGTGCGTCGTGCTCTTCCAGTTTGCGAACCACGTTAGCAATGGTTGACGCTTTCTGGCCGATAGCAACATAGATAGAGAAGATACCAGAGTTCTTCTGGTTAATGATCGCATCGATTGCCAGCGCCGTTTTACCGGTCTGACGGTCACCGATAACCAGCTCACGCTGACCACGGCCGATTGGGATCATTGCATCAACTGCTTTGTAACCGGTCTGTACTGGCTGGTCTACCGACTGACGTGCAATTACGCCAGGTGCAATCACTTCTACAGGAGAAGTCAGTGCTGCGTTGATAGGACCTTTACCGTCAATTGGCTCACCCAGAGTGTTAACCACACGGCCCAGTAGCTCAGGACCTACTGGAACTTCAAGAATACGACCAGTACCGGTTACTTTCATGCCTTCCTGAAGGTCGGCATAAGGACCCATAACAACCGCACCTACAGAATCACGCTCAAGGTTGAGCGCCAGTGCGAAACGGTTGCCAGGTAGTTCAATCATTTCACCTTGCATAGCATCTGCAAGGCCATGGATGCGAATGATACCGTCGCTGACTGACACGATGGTACCTTCGTTGCGTGCTTCACTAACAACGTTGAATTTTTCAATACGCTGTTTGATCAGATCGCTAATTTCCGTGGAATTAAGTTGCATGCTCCAATTCCCCAAATCAAGACTGCAATGCATCGCTCAGGCGGCGCATACGGCCGCTAACTGAGTTATCGATGATCAAGTCTCCAGCTCGAATCACAACCCCGGCAACCAGGGTCTCGTCTACACTACAGTTCAGCTTCACTTTTCGCTCAAGGCGGGCTTCCAGCTTGCTTTCAATAGCGTCCAGCTGCGCTTGTTCCAGCGCGACAGCAGAGGTGACCTCAACGTCAACTTGCTTTTCTAATTCACGGCGAAGTGCCATGAACTGGACAGTTACTTCCGGCAACGCTTTTAGGCGTCCGTTTTCAGCCATCACCTTAATCAGGTTCTGGCCGAATTCATTGAGCTGCTCACCGCACACTGAGAGAAAAATCTCAGTCAACTTTTCAGCTGAATAAGAGCCATCGAGAAAATCTGCGATGGTTTCATTGCGGGCAACTTCAGCAGCAAAAGCCAGCATTTCAGACCATTGGTCCAATTCGCCTTTTTCTACTGCCAGATCGAAGGCTGCTTTAGCGTAGGGGCGTGCGATGGTAGTCAGTTCAGACATAGCTGCCCCTCCTTCTTAAAGTTCTGCAGTGATTTTATCGAGAATATCTTTATGAGCATTTTCGTCGATTGAACGCTCAAGGATTTTCTCAGCACCGATTACGGCCAGAGTTGCAACTTGTTTGCGCAGTTCATCGCGGGCACGGTTGCGCTCAGCTTCCAGTTCAGCCTTTCCTTGGTTAAGGATATTTTCACGCTCAGAAGATGCTTCTTCGCGGGCTTCATCAAGAATTTGTGCTTTACGCTTATTCGCCGAATCGATGATCTCAGTTGCAGCGCGCTTTGCTTCTTTCAATTGATCAGAAGCATTAGCCTGGGCCAAATCCAGGTCTTTCGCGGCACGCTCAGCCGCCGCAAGACCGTCAGCAATTTTCTTCTGACGCTCTTCAATCGCTTGCATGATTGGTGGCCATACATACTTCATGCAGAACCACACAAACATGGAAAACGCGATCGCCTGGCCGATAAGAGTAGCGTTCATATTCATAACTGCTTCTCCATCTCCCAATAGTTAACTACAGGTATAATCAGGCGACTTAACCCAGCTGACCAACGAATGGGTTTGCAAAGGTGAACAGCAGTGCGATTACGATACCGATCATTGGAACCGCATCCAGCAGACCAGCGATGATGAACATCTTAACTTGCAGCATTGGAGCCATTTCTGGTTGACGAGCCGCACCTTCAAGGAATTTACCGCCAAGCAGTGCGAAGCCGATCGCTGTACCCAGGGAAGCAAGACCTACAATGATGCCAACGGCAATTGCAGAAAAGCTCAATAAAGTTTCCATCACTATCTCCAGTTTCTTGTTGTCGGCTTATATGCCGGAAGGTCGAACAAAGTTGCTTACTAAAAAATCTTTTATTAATGCGAGTCTTCATGTGCCTGAGACAGGTACACAATGGTCAACATCATAAAGACGAACGCTTGGATGGTAATAACCAGAATGTGGAAGATTGCCCACGGTAATGAACCCAACCATTGCGCCCACCACGGCAGAAGAGCCGCAATAAGGATAAATACCACTTCACCTGCGAACATGTTACCGAACAGACGCATGCCGAGTGAGATTGGTTTCGCTAGCAGCGATACCACTTCAAGCAGCAGGTTGAACGGGATCATGAGAGGGTGATTGAACGGGTGAAGAGCCAGCTCTTTTGCAAAGCCACCTAGGCCTTTGATCTTGATGCTGTAGTAAATCATCAAGAAGAACACGCCCAGCGCCATTGCCAGTGTGATATTTACGTCAGCTGTCGGTACGACCTTCATATAAGGGATACCAAGCTGTTCCGCTGGATAAGGAATAAAATCGATAGGAACCAGGTCCATCGTATTCATCAGGAATATCCAAACGAAAATGGTCAGAGCCAAAGGCGCGATCAGTGGATTCTTTCCATGGAAGGTTTCACGAACGTTTTCATCAACGAACTCCACCAACATTTCCACAAAACACTGAAGCTTGCCTGGAACTCCTGTTGTAGCTTTTTTCGCCACTGCACGGAACAGCCATAGAAAGCCGATACCGATGGCAATAGAGAAAAACAGGCTATCAATATGCACCGACCAGAAGCTACCTTCCTCCACCAGACCAAGCTTGTCCGAAGACAGGTTGGTTAAGTGGTGGGAGATATAACCGGAGGGTGTAAGCGCTTCACCTGGCGCAGCCATAACTCATCCTATTTGTTGTTGTTAATGAATAAAACTGGCGCGAGGATATTAATTCCAAGTACCAGCAAATAGGTCAGTTTGAGGGGAACAAGTTCCACCTCGGCATACAGGTAAACAACGGAAAACAGCGCGACGGTAAGCAGAATTTTGAGCACTTCGCCGCTGTAGAAGGATGCCACAACGAGCTTTGCTGCTCTTGCTCCACTAAAAAGGAATGCACACAATGCAAAGGCTGCGTTGGCGATTACGAAAATGCCACCGCCAATGAGTGCGGAAATTCCCCAGTCGACATTGATGGTGGTGACCATCAAGATTGCCGTTGCTAACACGACGCACGCCTGTAACAGCAGCAACCTTTTCGCAAGCTTGCGACCTGGTCGCGTGAGCGTCGATACCATGTATTCGTTCCTCGATTCCTTTCCTCTTAGCACCTTGTCGTGCTGGGAAAACTGCGAAAATTATACGGGTCGCCCTTTTGAATGCAATCTCATCACATCAAAAAGGGAGACTAAATTTTACAACAGGGTAACCTGATCACAGTAAGCAAAAATATGTAACAAAAACCCAACGCGTTACGTCACACTTCTTCGCCTAGAATTGCAAGAATTTGCATAAGTTTTTCGTTCTGATCAAAGCTGATGACCAACTTACCACTGCCACTCTTGCCTTGAGACAGGCTAACAGATGTGCCTAGCTTGTCAGTCAACCTATCCTGCACAGCAGCCAATTTTGATGACACTGGTTCCGGCGTTTTTTCAACGGCCGGGGTCAGGAGTTTTTTCACCAAGGCTTCGGTCTGTCTTACTGTGAGTTTTTTGTTGACGGAGACCAGTGCTGCCTCTATCTGAGCGTCACCTTCCAATGCCAATAGAGCACGCGCATGCCCCATTTCCAATTGGCGTCCGGACAACAGTTTCTTTACGCCAACTTGAAGGCCATTCAGTCGCAAAAGATTACTGATGGTGGTGCGGGATTTGCCCAGCGCTTCAGCCAATTGTTGGTGGGTAAGAGAAAAGTCGTGGATGAGACGATCCAGCGCTTCCGCCTCTTCCATCGCATTGAGATCTTCGCGTTGGATGTTCTCAATCAGTGCGATGGCGCTCGCAGCTTTGTCATTTAGTTCACGAACAAGACAAGGGACATGGGTCAATCCGGCGATTTTTGACGCTCTGAAACGACGTTCACCGGCAATAATTTCGTACTGGTTGTCATCAAGATGACGCACGACCAACGGTTGAATTACGCCTTGTGCGCGGATTGATTCTGCCAGCTCTTCCAGTGCTTCCTGCGCCATATCCTGACGCGGCTGATAAACACCTGGACGCAATGCCGCTAATGGCAAATGCTGCAGCTCACTGTTGTTTACAGCTTCTTGGGTATCTTTGTTCAGATCGACACGCGCTTGTGCCCTGGCACTGGTGGCCAGTAGCGCATCGAGTCCTTTACCCAACCCACGTTTGGTAGCGTTCATTCACGTTCCTTTAAGACGCGTTGGCAATGGCCTGTCTGGCCTGCTCTTCCCGTCGCAATATTTCACCGGCTAATGCCAGGTATGACTTGGCACCGCTGGAGTATTTGTCGTAATACATAGCTGGCTTGCCGTGACTCGGCGCTTCAGCCAAACGCACATTGCGAGGGATGACAGTACGGTAGACCTTGTCTCCAAAGTGTTTTTTGATCTGTTCAGACACTTCTGTCGCCAGACGATTTCGCGGATCGTACATGGTTCTTAGTAAGCCTTCCACATGTAAGTCAGCGTTTACTACGCTTGCAAGCTTACTGATGGTATCCATCAATGCAGTCAGGCCTTCCAATGCAAAGTATTCACACTGCATCGGCACCAGTACAGAATTTGCCGCCGTCATGGCATTGATTGTAAGAAGGTTAAGAGAAGGGGGACAATCAATGAAGATGAAATCATAGTTTTCACGAATGTCGGCTAATGCGTTGCGCAGCCTCACTTCGCGGGCAAACACTTCCATGAGTTTGATTTCTGCCGCGGTGACATCTCCATTGGCGGCTATCAGGTGATAACCGCCCGTGGTCTCTGTCACCACCACATCGTTAAACGGGGTCTCTTCAACTAGCAAATCATAGGCGGTGGCATGAACGTCGTATTTGTCCACACCACTGGCCATGGTTGCGTTGCCCTGCGGGTCTAGGTCAATCACCAACACCTTACGCTGAGTCGCTGCCAGCGACGCAGCCAAGTTGATACAGGTCGTTGTTTTACCAACGCCTCCCTTTTGGTTTGCAACAGCAATGACTTTTCCCACAAGACGACCTCGCCTAATAATCCTATCTAGCCAAGATTACTAGATGACGTTGACCTTCCAATCCTGGAACAGTCAAAGGTTTGATATCTGTCACAGAACATCCGGCCGGAAGTTCGTCAATTTCGACTTGATCCACTTGTCCCTTTAGAGCGAGGAACTGACCTTGTGGCGAAGGGAGGTGATGACACCAGTTCACCATGTCGCTCATGGACGCAAACGCTCGGCTTAATACACCGTCAAATCCCTGTTCCGGCTGAAAATCTTCGACGCGGCTTTGAACGGGCGTGACATTGGTAATTTTTAGCTCATGCAACACCTGACGGATGAAGCGAATACGCTTGCCCAAGCTATCGAGCAGTGTGAAGGATTTTTCCGGGTTGATGATTGCAAGCGGGATCCCCGGCAATCCAGGACCTGTCCCCACATCGATGTAACTTTGGCCATCAAGGTGCTGACTCACCACGATGCTGTCCATGATGTGTTTGACGATCATCTCGTTTGGATCACGCACAGAAGTCAGATTGTACGCTTTGTTCCATTTGTTGAGCATTTCAACATAGCCAATTAGTTGGGCTTGTTGCTCAGCAGGGATATTCATCCCTGCCTGTTCAATCAGTTGTGCTAGACGTTGTTTCACAGAAACTCAGGCCCCTTTTTTCAGCATGCCTTGTTTTTTCAGATGCACCAGCAGGATAGATATTGCTGCTGGCGTAATACCGGAAATACGTGACGCCTTACCAATGGTTTCTGGGCGGCTATCTTTCAGTTTTGCCACTACCTCATTCGACAAGCCTTTGATTTGGGAGTAATCCAAATCCATCGGCAAGCGGGTATTTTCGTGACGGATAGATTTTTCAATCTCGTCTTTCTGGCGGTCGATGTAACCTGCGTATTTCACCTGAATTTCTACTTGTTCAGACGCTTGAATGTCTTCATGCGCTGGCGAGAATGCTGGAATTTTCACCAGATCGTTGTAAGTCACTTCCGGACGACGCAGTAACTCTTCACCGTTTGCCTCGCGGGACAATGGCGTTTTCAGGATCGCGTTCAGTGCTTCAGCATGCTCAGAGGCTGGATGAATCCAAGAACTGCGAAGACGCTGCGCTTCCTGCTCCATGTTTTCCAGTTTCTGGTTGAACCGGGCCCAGCGTTCATCATCAACCAAACCGAGCTCTCGGCCAGTCTCAGTTAAGCGCATATCCGCGTTGTCTTCGCGTAGCAACAGGCGATATTCAGCACGGGAAGTGAACATGCGGTAGGGTTCTTTGGTGCCCATGGTCGATAAATCGTCGATAAGCACGCCCATGTAAGCCTGATCACGTCGAGGACACCAGCCCTCTTTGTCCTGAGCAAACAATGCGGCGTTTGTACCTGCGAGCAAGCCTTGTGCTGCCGCTTCTTCATAGCCTGTGGTGCCGTTAATTTGACCAGCGAAGAACAGGCCTTTGATAAATTTGGTTTCAAAGGTTTGTTTCAGATCGCGCGGATCGAAGAAATCATACTCGATCGCATAACCAGGACGTATCACACGTGCGTTTTCAAACCCTTTGATCGAACTGATGATCCCCATCTGCACATCAAATGGCAGACTGGTGGAGATCCCATTTGGGTAGAGCTCGTTGGTCGTCAAACCTTCTGGCTCAACAAAAATCTGGTGTTTATCTTTGTCCGCAAAGCGCATTACCTTGTCTTCAATAGACGGGCAATAGCGTGGGCCTATACCTTCAATCACACCGGCATACATCGGACTGCGATCCAGATTACTGCGGATCACATCATGAGTTTTTTCATTGGTGTAGGTGATGTAACAAGGCACCTGGCGCGGATGCTCAGACACATTGCCCATAAAAGAAAACACCGGACGTGGGTCATCACCGTGCTGGGTTTGCATCACACTGAAATCAACCGTGCGCGCATCAATGCGTGGTGGTGTGCCTGTTTTCAGGCGGTCAACACGGAATGGCAGTTCACGGAGGCGATCTGCCAACGCGATCGACGGGGGATCGCCAGCACGGCCGCCGGAGTAATTCTCAAGACCGATATGGATTTTTCCACCAAGGAATGTTCCTACCGTCAGTACGACCGAGCGAGCACGGAATTTTAATCCCATTTCCGTCACAACACCTGTCACCTGATCTTGTTCGACAATCAGGTCATTGACGGCTTGTTGAAACAACATGAGGTTTGGCTGGTTTTCCAATGCTTCGCGAACAGCAGCTTTGTACAACGCGCGGTCAGCCTGTGCACGGGTTGCACGAACCGCAGGACCTTTAGATGCATTCAGTGTACGGAACTGAATACCACCCTTATCGATCGCACGGGCCATCAAACCGCCCAATGCATCGACTTCTTTCACCAGATGTCCTTTTCCGATCCCGCCAATAGCCGGGTTACATGACATTTGCCCCAATGTATCGATGTTGTGTGTCAGCAGAAGGGTTTGCTGACCCATACGTGCAGCGGCCAATGCGGCTTCCGTACCAGCATGACCACCACCGACAACGATGACATCAAAGTTATCCTGGTAAAACATGGTGTGACCTCAATAGGAATGTGTTGATCGGTTGGTTTAGCAAAAGAGGATCATTCTACAGCTTTTCAGAAACGGAGAGAACCAAAAGTGTGATCTTTGATCGAAGGCTCTTCTCTTAAAATATATAAAGATCTTTATATAGATCTTTATTTTGATCTCTTATTAGAGAAGACGGTCTTTGTGGATAACTGGTAAATGATCAACATGATCATGCGTTTAAATAAGATCGTTTTCTGTGTGTTAGCTTGGATCTAGTCTGGTACATTCTGGGATCAAAATGGCACTTTATCAACAGGTCGGAAAGTGAGGTAAAGTTGTTATTGGGATAACTATAGGTTGATCACCGATTAGATCTATAGTTATCCACAAAGTGAAGGTCACATTTTTGAATAAATTTTTTGTTCGCGTTGCACTGATTTATTCACAAAATGCCGATTTGTTCTGGGATAACCACACTTCGGCGGCTTCTTCAGGAAGGGGTTGTTCAAGAATATCGATCTCTAAACGGGGAGCTAAGTCCTGTGCTCCCAGGCTTTTTAATAGCTCATCAGCCTGAATGCCTGCACCACAAAATGTGTCATAACTGGAATCCCCAATCGCGATCACTGCGTATTTGAGCGCACTTAGATCCGGAGATTGGCTCTTTAGCGCCTCCATCATTGGTGCGAGATTGTCTGGGTAATCCCCGGCGCCATGGGTTGATGTTACCAGTAAAAGACGTGAGGCTTCTGTGATGTCGTTGAGTTGGCCTTCATTGATCACCTTCACTGAGATGCCATCCTGCTCTAGAAGATCGGCAATATGATCGCCCACATATTCGGCGCCGCCTAGGGTGCTGCCTGTGATCAGGGTTAGTTCAGACATAAGCTTGTTCTCTAACGGATTATTGATGGCCGTTAGTATTGAGTGATGGGGTATCGCGCGTCAAGTCAGCTAGGTTGGTAGTGTTCGTTGCGATATAGCGCATTGATTCCTTTGGGAGACAGGGTTTGTATCTTGTTCTTGCCGCGTTTTTTGGCATTTTGGACAGCAAGAATGGCAGTATCAATTAATTGGAATCCTGCCAAACAGCCTTCATTTGAGGTGGTGACACCAAGGCTTGCCGTCCGTTTTACGGCGGTGTTATCAAGCAAAACCACGCTGCGTCCTATTGCCAATTTTAGCTGTTCGGCAACGCGCATCGCCTCATTGGACGGGGTGTTTCGTAGCAGAACAGCGAAGTTATCCGCATACAAACGTCCGATTGGGGTGGCCGGAGGCAATTGCTCCTTCAACAAATCAGCGATGTGTACGAGTACTTGGTCGCCAGTGGGTCTTCCATGCATTTCATTGATTTGCCTGAAGTCATCAAGATTGATGACGATGATAGATAAAGGTTCCCCACGACGCTGAGCCTGAAAGAAAAGTTCATCGGCCTGATTGTATAGGCTCTGGCTGTTTGCCGTTTCTGTCAGAAGATCCTCATGAACCAGCTTTCTGGAGGACTCATCAATGCTGTGAAGATCCACTAAATAGAAGTCGGTTAATGCAACGGAAGCCAGTACCAGGATCAAAATAACGCATAGATAAGCAGCACGGGCATTGGTGTCAGTCAACGCAAGCACCGGATCCGCTGAAGGGACTGTTTTAGCCAGGAAAAGCAGGAAGATGGCAATGAGCGATAAACCATATCGTGGGAGGCGCTCATTGGGGTCGAAGACAAGTACGACTGCGGTTGGAACCACCAGCAACAGCAATTCGGTTTCAAAATTAGCTGATAATACAAACAGGGGAAGGAAAAGTTGCTGAAGGAAAAAAGTCACGAATATCCAGTACTTCGCCATCCATAGAATCCCCTCTCTGGTCAGTACAAAAGAGATGAGGTACAGCATGGCAAACAAGCCATTCAACAGGGCTGCGGTGGCGCTGCCAAAAGCAAACCAGAACAACGCTGAGAATAGCAGTGTACCGCCCGCACAGAGGCAAGTGAGCAGGTTCACCATGCGAAGGTGATGTACCTGTAGTTTATCGCAGCGTGTTATCCCCAGATTCAAAATCGGGTTGAGGCTGTTGATCATTGCATTGGCTGACAGAAATGGAGTTTGACATCAAGTGTAGCAAAAGCGGGACAATTCGGAGGTAGCAAGCCACCCGAAGGTGGCTTGGTTGGGACTATTTACCGATACAGAAAGAGCTGAAGATCCTACCGAGAAGATCGTCTGAGCTGAATTCACCGGTGATCTCAGAAAGGTGCTGCAGAGCAATGCGTAGCTCTTCAGCGAGGATCTCTCCGGCCATGTAACCCTCAAGCTGATCTTTCCCGATATCTAGGTGTCGGGCGGCTGCATCCAGTGCTTCCAAGTGACGGCGACGGGCCATAAAGCCACCCTCTGTCGCGCCAGAGAAGCCCATACAGGCTTTCAGGTGCTCACGCAGGGCATCGACACCTGCTCCTGTCTTCGCGCTTAAACGGATAAGGGTCGGCTGACTGGCATGGCAAATCCCCAGGGTTTCACCTGTCATGTCTGCCTTGTTGCGGATAACCGTCATTCCGATATTTTCTGGCAGGCGGTCGATAAACTCCGGCCAGATTTCTTCCGGTGATGTCGCATCAGTAGTGGTGCCATCCACCATAAAGAGCACGCGGTCCGCCTGAGAGATTTCATCCCAGGCACGCTCAATGCCGATACGTTCCACTTCGTCGGAAGCATCACGTAAGCCTGCTGTGTCGATGATGTGCAGCGGCATGCCATCAATGTGGATATGCTCACGGAGCACATCACGGGTGGTGCCGGCGATATCGGTCACAATGGCGCTTTCTTTGCCGGAAAGGGCATTGAGCAGGCTGGATTTACCCGCATTCGGACGGCCGGCGATCACCACTTTCATGCCTTCACGCATGATAGCGCCTTGGTTGGCTGCTTTACGCACGTCATCCAGCGAGCTGATGATGTTGTCGAGATCGGCGGCGACTTTACCATCAGAGAGAAAATCGATTTCCTCATCCGGGAAATCTATCGCCGCTTCCACGTATATGCGCAGATGGATCAGCGATTCCACCAGCGTATTAACCTTGCCCGAAAACGCCCCCTGAAGGCTTTGGAGTGCGCTTTTAGCCGCTTGTTCTGAGCTGGCATCAATCAAGTCGGCAATCGCTTCTGCTTGCGCCAGATCGAGTTTGTCATTCAAAAAGGCGCGTTCGGAAAACTCGCCCGGACGGGCAGTGCGAACACCATCGATATCCACAATGCGCTTGATCAGCATATCCATGATGACTGGGCCGCCATGACCTTGAAGTTCCAGCACATCTTCACCGGTGAATGAATTCGGCGCCTGGAAGTACAAGGCAATTCCCTGATCGAGGGCGTTGCCCTGTTCATCGTTAAACGGCAGGTATTCGGCGCGACGCACCGGAAGTTCACGTCCGGTGACCGCCAGGGCAACTTCTTTAGCTTTGGGGCCGGATACGCGGATGATGCCCACACCGCCGCGTCCCGGTGGTGTCGCCTGAGCAACAATGGTGTCTGAGTGAATCATGAAACTTTACCTGCGGTTTGAAAACGTTGCTTAGTGTATACCAATTTTACCTGACCGCATGTCGCGTCTTCAGAAAGAAGAAAGGCGGCCAGTTGGCCGCCTTGTCAGTATTCAGTGCGATTAAGTGCGGCTGTGAAGGCCTTTTTTCTCCAGCGCACGGTAAATCATGGTCTGCTGGATAAGGGTCACAACGTTCGACACCAACCAGTACAGTACCAGACCTGCCGGGAACCAAAGGAAGAACACGGTGAACATCACTGGCATGAAGTTCATGATCTTCTGCTGCATTGGATCGGTGATGGTGCTTGGGCTCATCTTCTGGATGAGGAACATAGAAAAACCCATCAGCAGTGGCAGCACGTAGTATGGATCCGGTGCTGACAAGTCTTGAATCCACAGCATGAACGGCGCGTGGCGCAGTTCTACTGATTCCATCAACGCCCAATAAAGTGCGATGAAGATAGGCATTTGTAGAAGCAGAGGTAAACAGCCGCCCAGCGGGTTCACTTTCTCTTTCTTATACAGCTCCATCATTTCCTGGCTCATGCGCTGGCGGTCATCACCAATGCGTTCACGCATTTCTGCCAGTTTTGGCTGCAGCATGCGCATTTTCGCCATCGAGGTGTACTGCGCTTTGGTCAGCGGGTACATCACACCACGAACGATAAAGGTCAGGATGATGATTGCCACACCCCAGTTACCCACGAAACCGTGAATGGTTGACAGCAACCAGTGCAGTGGGCTTGCGATAAACCACAGCCAGCCGTAGTCGACTGTCAGGTTCAGGTTAGGTGCTACTTCAGCCATTTTGTCCTGAAGCTTAGGACCTACCCATAGGGTCGCGTCCAGTTGTGCCGTTGAACCTGCTGCAACTGTGGTGGTTGGGTAACGTACACCGATAAAGCCCTGGCCATTGCTGGTGCGGGTATACAGGTTCGCTTCACCTTCTGAATGAGGGATCCAGGCGGCAACAAAGTAGTGTTGCATCATGCCTGCCCAGCCTTGATTGGCGATAGTCAGGTTCAGGTTTCTGTCCTTCATATCGTCAAAGCTGTATTTCTCGTATTTCGCATCGTCAGCCGAGTACACTCCACCACGGTAGGTAGGCATGGTCAGGCTGCCGCCGTCATCCAGCAGGTTTTGTTTTAGCTGCGCATACATTTGTACTGTTGCTGCTTTGCCGCTTTGGTTGTCTACCGTGTAGTCGACGTCAACCGCGTAGTTGTCGCGTTTCAGTACAAAGGTTTTGGTGAAGGTAATGCCGTCTTTCACCAGCGTCAGTGGAACACGCAACTCGTCCTGGCCATCAGCCATCACAAAGTCGGTGCCGTTTGCAGAGAACTGTGCACGGCCATCCAGGGTATCGATACCATCAGGGCCAATCAGGCCACTTTGAGCAACGAATACATGATCAGGCTGGTTTTTGAGCATCACGAACTTGTCGACAGAGTCGAACTCTGCGTCGTAGTTGTTCAGTTCAGCGCGAAGAATGTCACCGCCTTGTGTGTCAACGGTCAAAGTCAGCACGTCACTTTTAATGGTGATCAGCTTATTTGAAACTGCGTCCTGCGTCAGAGGCTGAGACGCATCTGAGCTGGCAGGTACATCACCACTGTGTTGTGCTTGCTGTGTTACGCCCTGGCCCTGTGGTTGAGGGTTGGTTGCTTCCGTCCAGTTGAGATACAACATGAAGGATACAAACATTAGGGCAATCAACAGGATATTGCGTTGAGAATCCATTGTTAATTGTCTCGATTTTTAGGATGACGCGGGGGTACAGGATCGTACCCACCATGATTAAGAGGGTGGCATTTTAATAAACGTTTGCTGGCGAACCAACACCCTTTTATCACACCGTGACGGTTGACCGCTTCTATGGCGTATTGGGAGCATGTCGGCGTGAAGCGACATCTGGGCCCCAGAAGTGGGCTGATGAAGAGTTGATACCCGCGAAACAGTCCAGTGACTATTTTTTTCGCGGCGGTCGAGACAAACGTTGCCATAACTTATCGAGCAGCTGACTCAGTTCTTCGTTACTGAGCTCATTCGCACTTTTCTTGGCTATCACAACATAATCTTTTGCCATCAGCGAGTGCTGGTTGAGACGAAAACTTTCACGTACCAGACGTTTAAAGCGATTTCGGTCAACGGCAAGTTTGATTTGTTTTTTTGGAACAGCTTGACCTAGACGCGGGCGTCCAAGTTTGTTGTTACGAGCAAGAATGGTTAAGTGTGGAGAGCCAGCGCGGTGAGGTTGCTGGAAGACGAAGTTGAAATGTTCGGGAGTTAACAGACGTAACTCCCGAGAAAAAGCTAGCTTATTCACAAATCGCTAAGGATTATTTTGAAAGCTTGCTACGGCCTTTCGCACGGCGAGCGGCGATAACCTTACGACCGTTCTTAGTTGCCATGCGCGCACGGAAACCGTGAGTGCGCTTACGCTTTAGAACTGAAGGTTGAAAAGTGCGTTTCATGGTTTCTACCTTAATTACTGATCAGTTTTTAGGTTTGTTAACCCGACGTGGGACAAAAGTCCGACGCCTCTCAACAAAGAGGGCGGATTGTAATCACTGACTGACTTATAGTCAATGTTAAAACCACAAGTGGTTTCAATCCGAATCTCTCAGGGCGCGCAATTATACGTGGTCGCCTGTCAAGCGCAAGGATCCTTTGCCGATCTTATCCACCTTAATATACCCAAACGACCTGAAGATGCTTGTATTCAGAGGTCATCAATGCGTTCAATTCGAGGCAAATTTTACGAGGAATAATCGTTCTATTTCCGTGAAATTTAACGATGAAGTGGGCGCATTAATGGCCTCCCTTCGGGCGAGTTGACTGGCGTCGTGCTCTTTGTTGTCCCTTTTTGATGGAGGTGGCTACACCAGCAAAGGGACGCCTCGATCACAACACCAGTCAAACTCGCTGAATCCTGCATCTTCAGATCGTTTGGGTATACTTGTGCATTTCATGTGCGATCGTCAGGGATAACCCAGTATAGGGTGTGTAAATTTGATCAGGATGAATTTTTAAAGAACATCGATCACCCGTGACGTTTTGTGGAGTGGGGAAGTCAACACTGTGATCGGATCATCGGATTTTTAAGCCAAAATCGGATAATTCTGTGAGTAAGTGGGGTGTTAGCTGTGCCGATCTGCAAACTAAATGTGCGATCTGTGTGTATAACTTAGATCTTATTCACTGCAAAAGGGATCTCTTCGCTAGCGATCCTCCTCGTACAAGTATAAACTTAGTTCCCTTTTCATTAATAAATAAGTGTGGAGTCAGAC